>NZ_JBITHA010000001.1:146061-1399093 GCF_044457485.1 Nonomuraea sp. NPDC050540 | reverse complement strand
GGCACCCGGGTGCCCTCCGGCGGGGGGGGGCCCGGGGGGGGGGCCACCCCCCTGTGCGCGCGCCAGACCTCGTTGGCCCGGGGGGCCCCCCCCCCCCGCGGGGGGCGGGGCCACGGCAACGCTCTACCAGCCGCGCTCGGCCAGGCGGTGCGGCTGCGGGATCTCGTCGACGTTGATGCCGACCATGGCCTCGCCCAGCCCGCGCGAGACCTTGGCCACGACGTCGGGGTCGTCGAAGAAGGTGGTGGCCTTGACGATGGCGGCGGCGCGCTTGGCCGGGTCGCCGGACTTGAAGATGCCCGAGCCCACGAAGACGCCCTCGGCGCCGAGCTGCATCATCATGGCCGCGTCGGCCGGGGTCGCGATGCCGCCCGCGGTGAACAGCACGACGGGGAGCTTGCCGGTCTTGGCGACCTCGGCGACGAGCTCGTACGGGGCCTGCAGTTCCTTGGCCGCCACGTACAGCTCGTCCTCGGGCAGCGTGGTCAGCCGCTTGAGCTCGCCCCGGATGGTGCGCATGTGGGTGACGGCGTTGGAGACGTCGCCGGTGCCGGCCTCGCCCTTGGAACGGATCATGGCCGCGCCCTCGGTGATGCGGCGCATGGCCTCGCCGAGGTTGGTGGCGCCGCAGACGAAGGGCACCGTGAAGCGGAACTTGTCGATGTGGTTGGCGTAGTCGGCCGGGGTCAGGACCTCCGACTCGTCGACGTAGTCCACGCCGAGCGCCTGGAGGAGCTGCGCCTCCACGAAGTGGCCGATGCGGGCCTTGGCCATCACGGGGATCGAGACGGCGCTGATGATGCCCTCGATCATGTCGGGGTCGCTCATCCGGGAGACGCCGCCCTGGGCGCGGATGTCGGCGGGCACGCGCTCGAGGGCCATCACGGCGACGGCGCCGGCGTCCTCAGCGATCTTCGCCTGCTCCGGGGTGACGACGTCCATGATGACGCCGCCCTTGAGCATCTCGGCCATGCCGCGCTTGACGCGGGCGGTTCCGG
Source organism: Nonomuraea sp. NPDC050540 (assembly GCF_044457485.1). Taxonomy (NCBI): domain Bacteria; kingdom Bacillati; phylum Actinomycetota; class Actinomycetes; order Streptosporangiales; family Streptosporangiaceae; genus Nonomuraea; species Nonomuraea sp. NPDC050540. Next base: position 1,398,095 of record NZ_JBITHA010000001.1, on the reverse strand, counting down.
TGACGGCAGTGGTTTCTGGCGTGCTGCTGGACACGGTCTTCCTCACGGGCTCTCTCGGCTGGTCCGCCTGCGCGAACACATGCGGGCTCTCGGACGGGTTGCGCCCCGGCGCACCCGCCTGGGCGAACGGTAAGCTATCAAGCCCATCGTAGGTCCTGGAGCGCCCCTCCCCCGACATGCCACCATGTCAGGATTTGTCCGCTCTTTTGTACGGCCCGCCCAAACGTCGGCGGGCGGTCAGGGAGTAACGGGCTTGCGGCTGGCCAGCGCGATCCACACCTGACCCGGCGCGAAGTTCATCGGCTCACCCTCCGCAGTGGTGAACGTCGTGCCCGACTCCTCCGATTCCCGCTCCCACTTGGCCTTGTACGCCTTGCCGTCCCGCAGCACGATCGCCGAGCCCTTGCCGGTGCTGTGCACGAGCGGCGTGTAGCTCTGGTTCTTGTCGTGGAACTGCGACCGGACCGTCTTGGTGTACTGGATCACGATGGTCGGCGCGCTCAGCTGCCCGCCCTCGGCCGCCATGTCCTTCTTGCCGTCCTGCCAGATCATCCACTGCTTCTTGGCATCGGACCAGTTGAAGGTGAAGCGCGCCGCCGGCCAGCGCACCGTCCACGACTTCTTGTCCACGCCGCCCTCGGCGGGGGCGTCGCCGAAGGTGAAGCCGATGTCCTTGGCCTTGGACGCCTTGGGCGCGGCCGACAGCAGCTTCTTGGTGTTGGCGAACAGGTTGTAGGGGGCGAAGCGGCCCGGCTGGCGGAAGTAGGCGCCGCCGTTCCTGGTGTCGCCGACGTCGAACAGGGACGCCTGGGCGATCAGCGGCAGCATCTTGGTCTGCGCGCCGGAGTAGGCGAAGGCGGGCTTGCCGAACTGCGGCGCGATGTGCAGGTCGGAGATGCGGGCGCTGCGCACGGGGCCCACCTTGGCCGGGATCTTCGAGGAGAAGATGGCCATGAGCCGGGTCAGCCCCGCCTCGACCTGCTCGACGTAGACGATGTCCGCGCTCTTCAGGCCCATCTGCGGCTTTCCGGCCGCGGTGTTCTCGATCTTCACCGCCAGTACGGGCTTGCGCGCCTCGTCCGGCAGCCCGGTGAACGGATGACCGGGACCGGCGTCCGGCGTCTCACTGGGGGCGGCCGTGGCGGCCTGCGGCGCCGCGGGAGGGGCGGGCTTTTCCGACGAGCACGCCGCGACCGGCAGCAAGACCGCCGTTCCCGCCAGCGTCACGGTGATCATCCGCGGTAGCCGCACCTGTCCACTCCTCCGCCTTTAGCTCCTAGAACGGACGAAGCTTACCGGCGATGAACAAATTCGGTCATTCAGTTGCCATACTCTTCGGCGGATCATCATCAATCTCGAAAAATCTGGGAAAATCGGTGTGACCCGCGAGGCGCAGGGTCTTGGCCAGCCAGCGCTGCTGCGCCGTACGCGTGACACCGACCGCGTTGTTGTGGAAGCGGCGCGAGTAGACCACCTTCGTCACCACCGCGTCGAGCTCTTCCAGCAGGTCCGCGCCGCCCGGCGCCTCGGCCAGCTTCTCCCTGAAGCGGTCCTGGTCCACCACCGCGCGGATCGTGCGCGACAGGTCGCTCTCGGCCCGCTCCCGCTCCTCGGGACCGGCGATCCTGGCCTCCTGGGCCGCGGTGGCCAGCATGAGCGAAGTCGCCGGATCGAGGATGCGCGAACCGGCCAGCAGCAGCACCGCCGAGCGGCGCTGCAGCAGCGCCGCGTCGAGCGCCTGCCCCGCCAGCTCCAGCCGGATGTGCAGGCGGTCGAGCCGCCCGGCCCGCCAGGAGATGTAGACGGCCGTGAGCACCACGACGATGCCCACGACCAGGATGATCACCGTGGAGGTCACGACGCGTCCTCCTCCACCCGGCCGGCGCCGCCCGCCGTCACCGTCTCGTACACCCGCACCACGTCCCGTGCCACCGTCGACCAGTCGTACTTGCGCACCGCCACCAGCGCCTCGGCCGCCAGCTTGGCCCGGCGTTCCGGCGCCTCCAGCAGCGCCCGCGCCTCCTCGGCCAGCGAGGCGGGGTCGCCGTTCCTGAACAGCGCGCCCGCCTGCCCCTCGCCCAGCACCCGGCGGAAGGCCGGGATGTCGCTGGCCAGCACGGTCGCCCCCGAGGCCATCGCCTCGGCCAGCACGATGCCGAAGCTCTCCCCGCGCGTGTTCGGCGCGCAGAAGACGTCCACCGAGTGGTACGCGCGGATCTTGTCCGCCTCGCTCACCATGCCCAGCACGGTCACCCGGTCACGCAGTTCCTTGGGCACCTTCACCTCGCCGGGCCCGGCGATGAGCAGCTTGGCGTCCGGGATCGACTTCAGCGCCTCCATCAGGATCGGCAGGCCCTTGCGCTCCTCGTCCACCCGCCCGAGGAAGCCGATCGTCGAGCCGTCGGGGCCCCAGCCGTCCAGCGGCTCCGCCTCGGTGTAGCGCGCGACCGTCACCCCGTTGGGAATCAGCACCGTGTCACCGCCGAACTGCTCCACCAGGCTCTTGCGCGCCGCGTCGGAGACCGCGATGCGCCCGTGGAGCTTCTCCAGCGCGCTGCGCAGCAGCGGCTCGGCCACCGCGATCGCCCGCGAGCGGGTGAAGGAGGCGTGGAACGTGGCCACGATCGGCCCCTTGGCCGCCCAGCAGGCCAGCACCCCGAGGCTCGGGATCAGCGGCTCGTGGATGTGCAGCACGTCGAACCCGCCGTCACGCACCCACCTGCGCACCCGCGCCGCCGAGATGAACCCGAACGACATCCGCGCCACCGACCCGTTGTACGGCACCGGAATCGCCCGGCCCGCCCCGGTCACGTACGGCGGCAGCTCGTCGTCGTCGGCGGCCGGAGCGATCACCGACACCTCGTGGTCCTGCGCGATCAGCGCCTGCGCCAGGTCGTCGATGTGCTGCTTGACGCCACCCGGCATGTCCCACGAATAGGGGCAGACAATGCCGATTCTCATCGCGTCAGGTCCTCCAGCCACAGTCGCTGCAGCATGTGCCAGTCCTCCGGGTGCTGCGCGATCCCCTTCTCGAACACGTCCGCCAGCCCCTGCGCGACCGCCGCGACCTTCTCCTGGCGGGTGCCCTCACCGGGCACCGGCACCTCGGGGTGGATGTCGATCCCCCAGTCGTCGCCGTCGAAGTAGACGATGGCGGGCAGCAGGGCGCATCCGGTCTGCACGGCCAGCAGCGGCGGCCCGGCGGGCACCTTCGTGGTGGCCCCGAAGAAGCGCACCTCGACGCCGCTCTTGGTCAGGTCGCGCTCGGCGGGCAGGCAGACGACCCCGCCCCGCCGTACCCGCGTCGCCAGGGTCCCGAAGTTGTGGCCGTCGCCGCCCGTGAGCGGCAGCACCTCCATGCCGAGACCTTCGCGGAAGGCCACGTAACGGCGGAACAGCGACTCGGGCTTGAGTCGCTCGGCCACGGTCGTGAACGGATGCCCGACCCCGACCAGCCACGCGCCCGCCTGGTCCCAGTTGCCCATGTGCGGCAGCGCGAGCACCACGCCGCGCCCGGCGGCCACGTTGTCGTGGACGTGCTCGGCGCCGGTCACGTGGGTACGCCTGACCACCTCGGCACGGTCCATCGACGGCAGCCGGAAGATCTCGTGGAAGTAGCGGAAATAGGAGCGCATGCCCCGGCGGGTGAGCTCGCCCAGTTCCGCGCTGCCGACCGGCAGGCCGGTGACCCGGCTCAGGTTCGACTCCAGGCGGCGTACCGACTTGCCGCGCCCGCGCCACACCCGGTCGGCCATGAAGCGGAAGACCGCCGCCGTCGGCCTGTGCGGCAGGTACGGCCCCAGCGTCCACCCCGCGGCGAACCCGGCGGCCACCGCCCGGTCGGCGACGGACGTCTTCTCGCTCATGACACCCCCGACTGTCGGTAGACGTGCACGACCCGCTGCACCACGGTGATCGCGCTGGCCACGGCCAGCACCCACATGCCGATCGCCAGCACGTGAGGAACGAACCAGAAGCACGCCGCCACCAGCCCGACGACCAGCCGCTCCGGCCGCTCCGCCAGGCCGACGTCGCACTCGATGCCGAGCCCCTCGGCCCGCGCCTTGGCATAGGACACCAGCACGCCGGCGACCACGTTGAACAACGTGACCGCCACCATGGTGATATTGCCCTCAATCGCGAAATAGAGGGTCAAACCACCGAAAATGGCCGCGTCGGCCACCCGGTCGAGCGTGGAGTCGAGGAAAGCACCCCACGTCGTGCCGCCGCTGCCGCCCAGGCGCGCCACCACGCCGTCGAGCAGATCGAACAGCACGAACACGGTGATGACCAGGGCGCCCGCGGTGAGCATGCCCATCGGGAAGAAGAACAGGGCCGACACCACGGTGCCGAGCGTGCCGATCGCGGTGACGGCGTCAGGGCCGATCCCGCGGCGGACAAGGGCCCTGCCCAGCGGGGTGAGGATCCGGGTCATGGCCGGGCGCAGGAGTTTCAGCATCGCGCTCCGATCGTAGGCCATAAGAGCCCGCTGGACTTTCTTTGCCTCACCCCCCTTGTGATATTCGCCACAGGGGTATTTGGTGAACACACCGCGTCCATGCGGTTTCTGAACCCTTCCGCGCGGGCGCGGCGTTGGAACCCCCACCCAACGACGCGGGAGGCGATGTGGCAGAAAAGAATCCCGGCGGCCATGCGGGAGCCGCGGGCAGGGCACCCACGGCCGACAGTGCGGACGCCATACGCAATGTCGTGCTGGTCGGCCATTCAGGAGCGGGCAAGACGACCCTGGTCGAGCACTTGCTGGCGGCGACGGGCACCATCCAGCGCACCGGCCGGGTCGAGGACGGCAACACGGTCACCGACTTCGACGAGGTCGAGGTACGCCAGCAGCGTTCGGTGAACCTCGCACTGGCGCCCCTGGTCTACAACGACATCAAGATCAACCTTCTGGACACCCCCGGGTACGCCGACTTCGTCGGGGACCTGCGCGCCGGGCTGCGCGCCGCCGACGCCGCCCTGTTCGTGGTCTCGGCCGCCGAGGGCGTCGACGGCCTGACGCAGATGCTCTGGGAGGAGTGCTCCCAGGTCGGGATGCCGAGAGCGGTGGTCATCACCAAGATCGACCATCAGCGGGCCGACTTCGACGAGGTCCTGGCCACCTGCCAGGACGTCTTCGGCGACGGCGTGGCCCCCCTCTACCTGCCCGTCATCACCAACGGGCACGTCAACGGACTCATCGGGCTGCTGTCGCAGAAGTTCTTCAACTACGCCACCGGCAACCGCTCGGAGAAGGAACCGGGCCCGGAGTACCAGGCGCAGATCGCCGAGCACCGGGACTCGCTCATCGAGGGCATCATCCAGGAGAGCGAAGACGAGTCGCTCATGGAGCGCTACCTCGAAGGCGAGCCGATCGACACCAAGGTCCTCATCGAGGACCTGGAGAAGGCGGTCGCCCGCGGCAGCTTCTACCCGGTCCTGTGCTCGGGGACCGGCGTCGGCGCGATCGAGCTCCTGGAGATCATCACCCAGGGCTTCCCCGCGCCGGCCGAGCACCCGATGCCCGAGATCACCACCCTCGACGGCAAACCGGTCAAGGGCATCTCCTGTGACGCCGACGGCCCGCTCGTGGCCGAGGTGGTCAAGACCACCTCCGACCCCTACGTGGGCCGCATCAGCCTCGTCCGCGTCTTCTCCGGCACCCTGCGCCCGGACATGACCGTCCACGTCTCCGGCCACGGCCTGGCCGACCGCGGACACGAGGACCACGACGTCGACGAGCGCATCGGCACGCTCACCTCGCCGCTGGGCAAGCAGCAGCGCGGCGTGGCCAAGGGCGTGGCCGGCGACATCGTCGCGGTCGCCAAGCTGTCGCGCGCCGAGACCGGGGACACGCTCTCCGAGGTCGACAACCCCCTGCTCATGACGTCCTGGACGATGCCCGACCCGCTCCTGCCCGTCGCCATCCAGGCCAGGTCCAAAGCCGACGAGGACAAGCTCTCGCAGGCCCTGGGCCGCCTGGTCGCCGAGGACCCGACGCTGAGACTGGAGAACAACGCCGAGACCCGCCAGCTCGTCCTGTGGTGCATGGGAGAGGCCCACACCGACGTGCTGCTCGACCGCCTGGCCAAACGGCACGGCGTCGAGGTCGAACGGATAGAGCTACGCGTGCCCCTGCGCGAGACCTTCGGCGGCCAGTGCAAGGCCATGGGCCGCAACGTCAAGCAGACCGGCGGCCACGGCCAGTACGCCATCTGCCATCTCCAGGTCGAGCCCCTGCCTTCCGGCGGGGGTTTCGAGTTCGTGGACAAGATCGTGGGCGGCGTGGTGCCCCGGCAGTTCATCCCCTCCGTCGAAAAGGGCGTGCGGGCCCAGATGGAGCGGGGCGTCGTGGCCGGATACCCGATGGTCGACGTCCGCGTCACCCTCTACGACGGCAAGGCGCACTCGGTCGACTCCTCCGACATGGCCTTCCAGATCGCCGGGCAGCTGGCGCTCAAGGAAGCCGCGACGAAGGTGCCGACCCTCCTGCTCGAACCCGTCGACGAGCTCGCGGTCCTGGTGGCCGACGACTACGTCGGTTCCGTCATGTCCGATCTGTCGTCGCGGCGCGGCAGGGTGCTCGGCACCGAACCCGTGGGCACCGGCCGCACCCTGGTCAAGGCGGAGGTCCCCGAACTGGAGCTCGTCCGCTACGCCATCGACCTGCGGTCGATGTCGCACGGCACCGGCATGTTCACGCGCACCTTCCTGCGCTACGAGCCGCTGCCGTCGCACCTGGCGGGCAAACTGGCCGCCGCCGAGTGAGGCTCGGTGTGTCTGTTGGTACGGCCGGCCGCCGTCACACGCGGCACGGCCGTACCAACAGTCACACAATCATCACGAATCCATTTCGTTTTTTGGCCAAAGCACGTCAGCGGCGATGCCAGACTGAGGAACCATGCGAACCGGACGACCTCTGTTTGCCGCCGTCACGATCGCCGTCGTCACCGCCGGCGCCGCCTACGCCCTTGGGCCGGGGACCGCGGAGAAGACCGCCAGTGGCGCGGCGAAGAAGGCCACGACGGCCGCCGCACCCGCCGGCTGCACGCCTGACGCGCGCTATCCCAAGCGGCAGCTGCGCGGCGTCTGGATCGCCACCGTGCGCAACATCGACTGGCCCTCGCGCACCGGGCTGAGCCCGGACCGGCAGAAGGCCGAGTACGTGAAGATCCTCGACGCGGCGGCCAAGCGGCGGCTCAACGCGGTCTTCGTCCAGGTCCGCCCGGCTTCCGACGCGCTGTACAAGTCCTCCCTTGAGCCCTGGTCGCAGTACCTGACCGGCACCGCGGGCAAGGACCCCGGCTGGGACCCGCTGCCGTTCCTCATCGACGAGGCGCGCAAGCGGGGCATGGAGTTCCACGCCTGGTTCAACCCCTACCGCGCCTCCTACGACGCCAACGCCGCCAAGCTGCCGGCCGGCCACCCGGCGCGCGTGCACCCCGACTGGATCGTCAAGTACGGCGACCGCCTCTACTACAACCCGGGCCTGCCCCAGGTGCGCGAGCACGTCACCAAGGTCATCACCGACGTGGTCAAGCGCTACGACGTGGACGGGGTCCACTTCGACGACTACTTCTACCCGTATCCGGGCGAGGGCGGCACGTTCAACGACAAGGCCGCCTTTACGAAGTATCGTTCGGGCAAGAACCTCGGCGACTGGCGGCGTGACAACGTCAACAAGCTCATCGCCCAGGTCGACAAGGCGGTGCACGAGACCCGGTCGTCGGTGAAGTTCGGCATCAGCCCGTTCGGCATCTGGCGTAACAAGGCGCAGGACCCGACCGGCTCCGCCACTTCCGGCATGTCGGCCTATGACTCGATTTATGCGGACGCGCGACACTGGATCAAGAACGGCACCGTCGACTACGTGATGCCGCAGCTGTACTGGCCGCGCGGGCTCAAGGTCGCCGACTACAAGGCGCTGGCCCCCTGGTGGGCCAAGGAGGTCAAGGGCACCGGCGTCGACCTCTACATCGGCCAGGCCCTCTACCGCGTCGGCGCCAAGGACGACAAGGCCTGGACCAGGCCCGGCGAGCTGTCGGCCCACCTCACGCTCAACCGCAAGCACCCCCAGATCGACGGCGACGTCTACTTCAGCGCCAAGCAGTTCCTGACCAACCCGCTGAAGGCCATCGACAAGGTCGCCGCCGACCACTACGCGCGCCCCGCCCTGCTGCCCCTCATCAAGGAGCGCGGCGGTCAGGCCCCGGCCAAGCCCGCCGGAGCCAAGGCGAGCGGCGGCACCCTGACCTGGACCGCCTCGCCCGGCGCCCGCGCGTACGCGGTCTACCGGGTCCCGGACAAGGGCGAGGCCTGCCAGGGCGCCGACGCCCGCAGCCTGGCCGCGGTCGTCACCGCCCCGTCCTTCGCGGCGGCGCGGCCGGGCACGTACCTGATCACCTCGCTGGACCGCCTCCACAACGAGTCGAAGCCGGTGAAGGTCACGGTCAGCCCGGTCTGACCTCCTCCCGGTCTTGCGGTGAGCCCGCGTGGTCCGGCGATGCGTGAGACTATGTCGTGCCACACACGGGCTCGACCGCGGGAGGACATACGGTGAGGCGGGCGCTGGTCATCGTGACCATGCTGATGGGTCAGCTGCTGCTGGCGGGGGCGTTCGCCCCCGCGGGGCTGGCGGCCCCACCTCCCGCCGCGCGGGTGGCGCTGATCGGGGTCCCCGGTCTGCACTGGAACGACATCACCCCGCAGGACACCCCCAACCTTTTCAGGCTCTCCCAGAGCAGCGCGATCGGGTCGATGTCCGTCCGGACCGTGGGCAGCGTCACCTGTCCCTACGACGGCTGGCTGACCATCTCGGCGGGCATCCGCTCCGCCTCGGGCGGCAGCTGCGGCGCCCCGCCCGTGCCGGAGCAGCGCGGCGCCGGCGCGATCGTCCCCGGCTTCCGCTCCCTCATCGACGTGGGCGGGCAGAAGAACGCCGGCGCGCTGGGCGAGACCCTGAAGAAGGCCGGCACCTCCACGATCGCGATCGGCCCCGGGGCCGCGCTGGCGCTGGCCGACACCACCGGCGCGGTGCCCGTCTACCGCTCCTCGCCGCTACAGGTGAAGACGGCCGACCTGCAGAGCGCCCGCCTCGTCGCCATGGACGTCGACGACCTGATCCGCCCCTATCTGCCCGGCGGCCGCATCGCGCGGGTGCCCGACCTGCTCGGCGCCGAGGACCGCCGCAACGCCCTGCACCTGGCCGACGCCAAGGCCGAGGCGCTCCTGTCGATCCTCCCGCCCGGCACCACGGTGATGCTGGCGGGCGTCTCCGACCACGGCAGCGTCCCGCACCTGCGGGCGGCGATGCTGAGCGAGCCGGGCGCGCAGGGCCGCGCGCTGGGCGCCGCCTCCACCCGGCGCGACGACATCTCGATCCTGCCCGACCTGACCACCACCGTGCTGACCAAGCTGGGCGTGGCCGTACCGGCGACGATCATCGGGCAGCTGTGGGAGACGGGAGCCACGGGCGCGACCCCGCGGCACATGGCCGACGCCGACGAGAGCGCCCAGACCATGCGCTCGGTCAAGGGCCCCTACTTCACGGTCCTGGCCGTGCTGCAGGTCCTGTTCTACGTGCTCGCCTTCCTCCTGCTGCGCCGCCGCAAGGGCCTTTCCTGGGTACGGCTGGCCGCGGTCGCCCTGGCCGCACTCCCGGTCACCTCGTTCCTGGTGAACCTGCTGCCGTGGTCGTCGCACGTGGAGCTGTTCGGCGGAATGGCCGCCTTCTGGGCCGCGCTGACCGTGCTGGCGCTGGCCGGCCCGTGGCGCCGCCACCCGCTGGGCCCGCTGGCCGTGGTCGCCGGCGTCACGGCGCTGACGCTCGCCGGCGACCTGCTGACCGGCACCACGCTGCAGCTCAACAGCTTCATGGGCTTCAGCGCCGAACAGGGCGCCCGCTACTACGGCCTCGGCAACATCCCGTTCGCGCTGCTGGCCACCGGCACGCTGCTGACCACGACCGTGATCGCCCACCGCTTCCCCGGCAAGATCGGGGCCGCCGTCGTGGCGGTGCTCGGCGCGTTCGCCATGGTGCTGGGCGGCTCGGGGCTCGGCAGCGACTTCGGCGGCGTCATCGCCTTCGTGCCCGGCATCGCGGTGACCGCCCTGCTCATTCTGGGCAAGCGGATCTCGGTGCTGAAGCTGGCGCTGTTCTGCGTGGCGGGCGGGCTGGCGGTCACGGCCTTCGCGGTCGCCAACTACCTGAGGCCGCCCAGCGAGCAGTCGCACCTCGGGCGCTTCGTCGGCCAGGTCCTGAACGGCGAGGCCGTCGAGGTGGTCTGGCGCAAGTTCGAGGCGATGATCAGCACGCTCATCAACCCGAACCTGGTGCCGATCGTGCTGGCCGCGCTGGGATTCCTCATCTACGCGATCCTGCGTCCCGAGAAGGCGTCCGCGGGCGTGGTGCCCGCCGCCTTCACCTACTCCCCCGCGCTGAAGGCCGGCCTGATCGGAACGCTGGTGAGCGGCGTGGTGGGCATGCTGGTCAACGACTCGGGGGCGGCGATCCTGTCGATGGCGCTGGCCATGGCGATCCCGTTGCTGCTGTCGGTGGGCATCGCCGTACTGCCGGGGACGCGCGAGCCCGTGAAGGACCCCGACGAGCACCTGGCCACCAGCGCCACCTGAGGCCGGTTTCAGGCGTCCCAGGCGCCGGCGAGCAGGTCGCGGGTGTCGCGCAGCATCTGCGGCAGGACCTTGGTCTGCGCGACGACGGGCATGAAGTTCGTGTCGCCGCCCCACCGGGGCACCACGTGCTGGTGCAGGTGGGCGGCGATGCCGGCCCCCGCGACGTGGCCGAGGTTCATGCCGACGTTGAAGCCCTGGGCGCCGCTGGCCTTGCGCAGGGCGCGCAGCGAACGCTGGGTGAAGTCACCGAGCTCCGCCGTCTCGGCCGGGTCGAGCTCGTCGTAGTCCGAGACGTGCCGGAACGGCACCACCATCAGGTGACCGGAGTTGTAGGGGTAGAGGTTCAGCACCGCGTACACGACGGTGCCGCGCGCCACGATCAGGCCGTCCTCGTCGCTCATCTTGGGGATCTCGCAGAACGGGCAGCCGTCGCCTGGACCGGATCCGGACGGCTTGTTCTCGCCCTTGATGTAGGCCATGCGATGGGGAGTCCACAGCCGCTGGAAGTTGTCGGGCTCCCCGGCCCCTGCCTGATCGTGCATAGGTAGCAGCATAGGCCCCCGGCTTACCGGACAACTGGGGCACATATCCGTCACAATCCCCCCATGAGCGAAGTATTAGCGGAACAGACGGAGCCCACGTCCACCCCCGCCGTCGTGAAGGGCCGGATCAAGGTAGCCGACGAGGTCGTGGAGAAGGTCGCCGCCCTGGCCGCCCTGGAAGTCGCCGGGGTGGCCGACATGGGCGGCGACCTGGCCAGGGCCTTCGAGTCGGTACGCGACCGGATCGGCATCGGCTCCCGCCGCGGCAACCAGGGCGTCAGCGCCGAGATCCAGGACCGGCAGGTGGCGGTCAACCTGGTGATCGTCGTGGAGTACGGCCACGTGGTCATGGAGGTCGCCGCCGAGGTCAAGACCAACGTGGCCCGCACGGTCAGCCGCATGCTCGGCATGCGCGTCACCGAAGTCAACGTCACCGTCGACGACGTCCGCCTCCCCGGCGAGCCCCGCCCCACCCCTCCCGACCCCGACGACCTTCCCGCCTGACCCTTTGCCTTCGTCTCCGCCCCGCTCCCCACCTCCTGATCTTTGGCCCCTATCTCCACCCCGCCGTAGGTCCCTCCATCCCTCCCATCCGCTACGGCGCGCCGCCGTAGGTCCCTCCATCCGCTACGGCGTCCCTCTGTCCCGCCCATCCGTTACGGCAAGCCGCCCTGGCGCCTCCCGCCGACCATGGCCGGGCTCCGCCGGACCACGCTCCTCCGGTGATGACGCCGCGCCGCCGTAACGCGGCACGAAACCCCCGGCCGTGGCCAGTCGTCACCCGGAGCGTCGAACCCACCTGCGGGGTGGGCGGTCTTGGGTGCGCGGGGGCAGGGGCGGGCGTCTAAGGTGTGGGCATGGTTGATCAGCTTGAGCCCATGCCCGAGGACTGGACCCGCGCGCTCGCGATCGTCGCGCACCCCGACGACCTCGAGTACGGGTGCGCGTCGGCCGTGGCCACCTGGACCGACGAAGGCCGCGAGGTCGCGTACGTGATCGTGTCCAGCGGCGAGGCCGGGATCGACTCCATCGAACCGGCCAAGTCGGGCCCGCTGCGTGAGCGGGAGGAGCGGGCCAGCGCGGCCGTCGTCGGGGTGTCCAGCGTGGAGTTCCTGGGTTACCAGGACGGAGTGATCGAATATGGCCTCCCCCTGCGCCGGGACATCGCGGCCGCGATCCGCCGGCATCGTCCGGAACTGGTGATCACGCTCAACCCCGACGACACCTGGGGCGGCACGATCTGGAACACCCCCGACCATCGAGCCGTCGGCCGAGCGGTCCTGGACGCCGCCGGCGACGCCGGAAATCGATGGATCTTCCCGGACGCCGGCGAGCGCTGGGACGGCGTCCGCTGGGTGGCCATCAACGGCACCCCCGACCCCACCCACGCCGTCGACGTCACCACGGGCCTGGAGCGCGGAGTCACCTCCCTCATGGAACACCGCGCCTACATCGAAGCCCTGACAGACGAGGACGTGGAGTCCTACGCCCGCTCGATCGTCGAGCGCTTCCCCAAGGAAAGCGCCCCCCAGTACGGCGACCGCCCCGCCGTCACCTTCCGCCTCTACCCCCGCTGACGATCCGACCGGCCACCAGGCCCGCCCTGCCCGGACAACCCCGCCGCTGGGTACAGGCGCCTGCCCTGGGTGATGCGGGCCCGCCGCAGGACGGTATCGGCAACGGCGGGTGTCCGACCTTTCGTGTTGCGTCTCAGACCTGGCCGCCTCAGGCGGGTGGGACCGCGGTTCTGACGGCGGCGGCCGCTAGTCCGTCGAGGACAGCCCCTCAGCGATCTTGCGCAGCTCGCGGTTGACGGCCTCGGAGGTGCGCAGGTCCTTCGCGTAGACCGGGCTGAACATGATCTCGGCCCGCCGCCGCTCTCCCATGTTCAGGAAGAACGTGGGAGTGCCCTTCATCCCGTCCTCGCCGACGTTCGCCACGACCGCGTAACCGCCGCGGCCGCCGACGGTCACCTCCTGGCCCTCTCCCTCCTGCCGGTGAACGCTGATGCGGTCGTCGACCTCCAGTACGGCATCGCCTTCGTACACGAAGATCTGGACGCAGTAGAAGCCGTTCTTGTCGCCGTCGTAGTCGAAGGAGGTCGTGTACGCGTCGCCAAGGTCCAGAGACCAGCGATGCCACGTGAGGCCCTCAGGCAGGTAGCCCAGCCTGACGTGCCCGAATGCTCTTCCGTCGCCCAGGTCCCCGAGGCTCTTGCTCGTGGGCGTGGCCGAGGGTGGAAGATCGTCGATGGCGGGCGGGGCCGGTGTCTCGGTGACGATCGGCGCCGGCCCGGAGCCCGGAGCCACCGCCAGGTAGAAGGGAGTGGTGGCGACGACGGCCACCGTGGCGGCCAGCGCGGCGAGCGCGCCTCGTCTCCTCTTCCGCTTCGTGGATCGGATTACCCGCTCCCCGAGGTCGGGCGCGGCGTGCATGCTCGCCGTCTCCTCCGCCATGAGGTGGCGGATCTGGTCCTCAAGCGCGGGCATTGCCGATCACTCCTTCCAAGGATTCCTCGCCGAGCGCCGTACGCAACTTGGCCAGCGCCTTCGAGCTCTGGCTCTTGACCGTTCCGATCGTGCAGCCAAGCACCTCCGCCGTCTGGTGCTCGCTCAGGTCCTCCCAGTACCGCAGGACGACCACCGCGCGCTGCCGGGGCGGTAAGGCACGCAGCGCGTCCATGAGCACCTGGCGCAGGTCGGTGTCGGATGTACGCACGGGGGTGTCCGGCGGCGTCCGCACGGGGATGATCCGCAGGATCGCCCGGCGCCGGGCCCTGCTGATGGCGGTGTTCACGATCACACGGCGTACGTAGGGTTCGGGGCTGTCGTGCCGCACCCTGTCCCAGTGCCTGAAGGTACGCTCCAGCGCCGTCTGCAGCAGATCCTCCGCCTCCAGCCGGTCCCCGCAGGCGAGGTAGGCGACCCGCAACAGGGTCGTGGCCCTCGCCGCCACGAACGCGCCGAAGTCATGTTCCGCGCTGCTGCTCACGGCTCTCTGTCCCTTTTCACGCCCCCTTATACGCCTCGGGCGCCCGTACAGTTGCCCGGATGTCGCAGGCAACCTCGCAGGGCGTCCAAGCGTATGTGGGGGCATCACCACGGAATCACGGAGGATGCATATGAAGCTGACGACCGTACCAGGGTGGCGGCTGACCGTCGCGGGGACCGGCCTGGCGGTTGCGGCCGCCGTGCTGCTCACGCTGCCGGGCGCGGCCAAGACGTCGCTCACGAGGCCGGTGGCCGCGTCAGGGCCGGAGGGCGCCTACTGGCACACCCGGATGTTGTCGCGTAGCACCGGCTTCCGCCAGGTCGGCAGCCGGGCGAACCCCTACTGGGTGGTTCAGCAGCGGCTCACCGAGAAGTGGCACACGGCGGACGGCAGGAGCTGGACCGGATACCGGGAACCGGGCGCGTACCCGAGGAGTGCGAAGGACCGCGAGGCATGGCGGCGCGACGGCTCGCCCGTCAAGTGGACTCGCGATCTGGCCGGCCAGACCGTGGTGCTGTCCACGCGGCCGACCAGGGGTCACGTCACCCCGGTACGCGGCCAGGGCGCGAACTTCTTCCTCGCCGGGCAGATTCTGACCTACGAGGAGGTACAGCGGCTGCCGGCCGACCCGGCCGCGCTGAAGGCCTGGCTGACGAAGGCCGCCCAGGCGTCGGAGGGCGGGCAGATCGACCCCTTCATCGCCGGCTCGCTGCCCGACCTGCTCCACCGCCTCCCGGCGCCGAAGGAGGTCCGCGCCGCGGCGTACCAGGTACTGCTGACCATGCCCGGCGTGCGCGTCGAGGGCGCGGCGCGCGATGACCTGGGCAGGAACGGCACCGCTCTGTCGATCAGCCGGCCACAGCCCACCGGCCCGAAGACCGAAGCGGGGAAGATCACCAGGAAGCTGATCGTGGACACCTCCACCATGATCCTGCTGTCGGACGAGTCCGCGGGTGCGCACCCGGGCGGGAGCGCTACCGATCTCGTCCTGCGGGCCGGCTGGACGGACACCGCTCCCGCAGTGCCCGCCCTGCCCTGAGCCGGACGAGGTCGTCACCAGCCGGCGACGCTACTCGCTCCACCACTCGATCTCCAGGCCGCCGGGCGCGCCGAACGCCCGCAGGCACGCGTGAGCCTCACCGGCTTCGACGTCCAGCACGTTCCAGGTGGTGGTGGGCAGCCACTCGACCACCGCGAGATCCTCCCAGGGCCCATCGGGTGCGGGCGCGCCCTGGAACCTGGTCCCGCGCACCGCGTCCAGCGCCCGCCACACCGGCTCCGGCCACTTCCCGCCCACGGCCCGCGCGCCGGAGGGCACCGCGGGCCGGAAGCGCACACGCCGGACGCGGGCGGGCACGGTCGGCGCCACAACGGGCCATGCCTCGCCTGCCGACCGCACCTCACCGACCGACCCCAAGCCGCTGGTCGGCCGTACCCCGCCGACCGGCCGCAACTCGCCGACAGGCCGTAGCTGCGCGCTTCCCGGGTACGGCAGCGCGTCCACCACGGCCAGGTAGTCGTCCACGTCGCCCAGCAGCGGCCCGCCCCACAACCGGTCGGCCAGGACGTCGAGCGCCCGGGTGGCGTACCAGTCGAAGTAGGCGTCGGACTGCTCCTCGGCCCAGTCGGCCCACACGCACAGCTGGTAGCCGGTGACCTGCGACGGCGTCCAGTCGTGGTAGAGGTGGCGCGGGTCGGCGGTGACGTAGTTGATGCCGGCGCGGTTGCCCGGGGCGGTGCGCGGGGTGACGTAGTGGCTGACGGCCGGGGCGGCGATCA
The DNA here is from genome assembly GCF_044457485.1 of Nonomuraea sp. NPDC050540. Classification (NCBI taxonomy): domain Bacteria; kingdom Bacillati; phylum Actinomycetota; class Actinomycetes; order Streptosporangiales; family Streptosporangiaceae; genus Nonomuraea; species Nonomuraea sp. NPDC050540. Next base: position 1,382,154 of record NZ_JBITHA010000001.1, on the reverse strand, counting down.
CGTCGTAGCCGTCGTCGGAGAAGGCGCGCACCTCGGCTTCGGTGTCCGGCCAGGCGGTGAGGCGGATGTCGCGGGCGGGGCTGATCCGGTGGGTGCCGCCGGAGGCGTACTCCCACCAGTTCCACATCTCCGGCCGTTTTCCATGATCCCGGACGACCTGGGCGAGCTCGTTGACGAAGGCGATGAGCGCGTCGCTGGGGCCGTGGTCCGGGTGGATCGAGCGAGCGTACGCCACCAGGGCGGGGGCGGCCGACAGGGCGGGCTCGACCGGCCATTCGTCGGCGCCGATGTGGATGGCGGGGGTGTCGAAGGCGGCGCAGAACGCGGCCAGCAGACCCTTGATCCACTCGCGGTTGGCGGGCCGGGTGATGTCCATGGTCCAGGCGTCGGTGGTGTGCCCGGTCCAGTGGGCGCCGTCGTTGAGGGCGGAGTCGGCCGGACGCAGTTCGGGGCGGCGGGCGATGAGGTGGGAGGCGTGGGCGGGCAGGTCGATCTCCGGCACCACCTCGACCCGCAGCGAACGGGCGTAGCCGATCAGCTCGGTCAGCTCGTCGAGGCTGTACGCGGGCTCGGTGGCCAGATCCTCATGGCCGGGCAGGCGGACGCGGAAGCCGTTCCACTCGGTGAGGTGGAGCTGGAGGCGGTTGTAGCCGAGCCAGGCGATCCGGCGCACGAAGCGGCGCAGGTAGGCGGGGTCCCAGTGACGGCGGCCGAGGTCGAGCATGACGCCGCGGACGGCGACCGCCGGGCCGTCGGCGATCGTGACCTTGGGCAGCTCCGGGCCGGACAGCAGTTTCAGCACGGTCTGCAGGCCGTAGAAGGCACCGGCGGGGTCGGAGTACCGCACCCGGACCCGGTCGGCGATCTCCAGGACGTAGGACTGCGGCGCGAGCGCGGGGTCGGCGGTGAGTTCGAGGTCGGCGCCGCGTTCGCGCTCGGGAAGGGGCAGCCCGGTCGCGGCGCGCAGTTCGGCGAGCAGCGGCCCGGCGCCGGGGCTGATCGTCGTGTGCGGGCCGAGGCGCAGGCGGGCGCCGTCGGCGCTCAGCCGGTGCGGGGTGGGAACGAGCGAGATCACACACTCTCCGTAGATCGGGATGCCGTGCGAATGACCTTAACCATCGTTTCCGGGCATCCAGCACTTCACCGGGAACATCATTTCGCGCACGATGGAAGTCCCCTCTGACGTAAGGAGTGCCTCATGACCGTGCACCCGCTTGCGATGATCACCGCTGACGAGGTCCACGCCGCGCGCCGCATCCTGGGTACGGCGGGGCACCTCGGCCCGGACGTGCGCTTCGCCTACCTCGGCCCGGAAGAACCCGCCAAGGCCGACCTGCTGGCCCACAACCCGGGCGACCTCGTGGACCGGCGCCTGCGCGTGCTGCTGCTCGACCGGGCCACCGGCGCCGCCTCCTCCCTGCTCGTCTCCGTCACCCGCGGCGTCGTGGACCACGTCGAGAAGCTCGACCCCGCCGTGTCCGGCCAGCCGCCCATCATGGTCGAGGAGTTCGAGGCGGTACAGCGCATCCTCGACACCGACCCCGGGTGGGGCAAGGCGCTGGCCAGGCGCGGCCTCACCCCGGACACCGTACGCGCCTGCCCGCTGTCGGCCGGCCACTACGCCTACCCGGAGGAGTCGGGCCGGCGCATCATCCGCAGCTTCGGCTTCCACCAGGACCACGAGCACGACCACCCGTGGGCCCACCCGGTCGACGGCCTGGTCGCCTACGTCGACCTCATCGCGGGCACGGTCATCAAGGTGATCGACGAGGAGCTGACCGAGGTACCGCGCGAGCCGGGCAACTTCCATGACCCCGACTACACCGGCCCCGCCCGCACCAGTCTCCGCCCCATCGAGATCACCCAGCCGGAGGGCCCGAGCTTCACCGTCGAGGACGGGCTCGTGCACTGGGAGAACTGGAGCCTGCGCATCGGCTTCAACGTGCGCGAGGGCCTCACGCTGCACCAGATCAGCTTCCGCGACCAGGGACGCGACCGGCCGGTCGTGCACCGCGCCTCGATCGCCGAGATGGTCGTCCCCTACGCCGACCCGTCACCGGTGCGGTTCTGGCAGAACTACTTCGACCAGGGCGAGTACCTGTTCGGCCGCTTCACCAACTCCCTCGAACTGGGCTGCGACTGCCTCGGCGAGATCCACTACACCGACGTCGTCGTCGCCGACGAGCAGGGCGAGCCCGCCACGATCCGCAACGCGATCTGCATGCACGAAGAGGACTACGGCGTGCTGTGGAAGCACTCCGACATGTTCGCCGGCTCGAACGAGACCCGCCGCCAGCGCCGCCTGGTGATCTCCTTCTTCACCACCGTCGGCAACTACGACTACGGCTTCTACTGGTACCTCTACCTCGACGGCACCATCGGCTGCGAGTGCAAGGCCACCGGCGTGCTGTTCACCTCCGCCTACCCGCCCGAGGGCCGCGAGTACGCCGCCCAGGTCGCCCCCGGCCTGGCCGCCCCCTTCCACCAGCACCTGTTCTCCGCCCGGCTGGACATGGCGGTCGACGGCCACACCAACGCGGTGGACGAGATCGACGCCGTGAGCGTGCCGATCGGCGAGGGCAACCCGTACGGCAACGCCTTCGCCCGCCAGGTCACCCGCCTGGCCACGGAGAGCCAGGCCCAGCGCCTGGCCGACCCGTCGCGCGGCCGCGTCTGGCAGGTCGTCAACCCGCGGGTCACCAACCGTCTGGGCGCGCCGGTCGGCTACACCCTCATCCCGGAGCCCCGCCCGACGCTGCTGGCCGACCCGGCCTCCTCCATCGCCGCCCGCGCCGCCTTCGCCACCCGCCACCTGTGGGTCACCCGGCACGCCGACGACGAGCGTTTCCCGGCCGGCGACCTGATCAACCAGCATCCGGGCGGCGGCGGCCTGCCCGACTGGACCGCCGCCGACCGGAGCCTGGACGGCGAGGACATCGTGCTGTGGCACACCTTCGGCGTGACGCACTTCCCGCGCACCGAGGACTGGCCGGTCATGCCGGTGGACCACATCGGGTTCTCGCTCAAGCCGACCGGCTTCTTCGACCGCAACCCGACGCTGGACGTGCCGCGCTCGACCGGCGGCCACTGCCACCCGCAGTGATCAGCCGAGTTGCTCGTCCATGGCGGCGCGCATCCCGGCCAGGAACGTCTCGACGTGGTGGAGCTGCTCCTGGGTGTAGCGGCCCAGGAGCTGCTCCTGCCGCTGGACGATCGGGCCGAAGAACTCCTCGGCCAGTTCCTTGGCCCGCGCCCGCGCGTAGAGGGTGACGACGCGCCGGTCGGCGTGCTCGCGCACCCGGGAGACGTAGCCGTGCTCTTCCAGCCGGTTGACCAGCGCCGTCATCGCGCCCGACGACAGCGCGACGCGCTTGCCGAGCTGGGCGGGCGACAGCGGCGCGCCCGCCGACTCGGCCTTGGCGATCTCCATCAGGGCGAAGGCGTCGGTGAGGTGGATGCCGAGCCGGTCGGCGAAGCGGCGCCCGAGCTCGTTGAAGCTGGCCCCGTAGGCCCGCAGTTCCTCCGCCAGCCGCGTGTGCTGCGCCATGGCGGCCTCGCGCGCCCGCTCCTCCATCCGGTCGTCTCCCGCCTGGCCCCGGCGCGTCACACCTGGATGCGGCGCTCCACCGCGTCGACGATCTCGGCGACGGCCACGTCGACGGGGACGCCGTTCTTCTGCTCGCCGCTGCGGTAGCGGAAGGAGACCGCGCCGGCCGCGATGTCCTCGTCACCGGCCAGCAGCATGAACGGCACCTTGGCCTTCTGCGCGTTTCTGATCTTCTTCTGCATGCGGTCGTCGGCGCTGTCGACCTCGACCCGGATGCCGCGCTCGCGCAGCTTCTTGGCCACGTCCTGCAGGTAGGCGACGTGCGCCTCGGCGATCGGGATGCCGACCGCCTGGACCGGCGACAGCCACGCGGGGAAGGCGCCCGCGTAGTGCTCGACGAGCACGCCCATGAACCGCTCGACCGACCCGAACAGCGCCCGGTGGATCATGACCGGCGTCTGCCGCGAACCGTCGGCGGCCTGGTACTCAAGGCCGAAGCGCTTGGGCTGGTTGAAGTCGAGCTGGATGGTCGACAGCTGCCAGGTACGCCCGATGGCGTCCTTGGCCTGCACCGAGATCTTGGGGCCGTAGAAGGCGGCGCCACCGGGGTCGGCCACGAGCTCGAGGCCGGACTCCTCGGCCGCCTGGCGCAGCGACTCGGTGGCCTCGTCCCAGTCGGCCTGCTCGCCGATGAACTTGTCGGAGTCGTCGCGGGTGGACAGCTCCAGGTAGAACTCCTCCAGGCCGAAGTCGCGCAGCACACTCAGCACGAAAGCCAGCAGCGACTTGATCTCATCGCCCATCTGCTCCTTGGTGGTGTAGATGTGCGAGTCGTCCTGCGTCATGCCGCGTACGCGGGTCAGGCCGTGGACCACACCGGACTTCTCATACCGGTAGACCGAGCCGAACTCGCACAGCCGCAGCGGCAGCTCCCGGTAGGACCGCCCGCGCGCCCGGAAGATCAGGTTGTGCATCGGGCAGTTCATCGGCTTGACGCGGTACTCGGTGCCGTCGAGCTCGAAGGGCGGGAACATGTCCTCGCCGTACCACGGCAGGTGCCCGGAGGTCTCGAACAGCGACGACTTGGTCAGATGCGGCGTGTTGACGAACTCGTAGCCCGCCTCCAGCTGCCGCCTGCGCATGTAGTCTTCCATCTCCTTGCGGATGATCCCGCCCTTGGGATGGAAGACCGGCAGCCCGGAGCCGAGCTCCGGCGGGAAGCTGAACAGGTCGAGCTCGGCGCCGAGACGCCGGTGGTCGCGCTTCTCGGCCTCCTCCAGCAGCTTGAGGTATTCGTCCTGCTTGTCGCGGGACTCCCAGGCGGTGCCGTAGATGCGCTGGAGCTGCGGGTTCTTCTCGCTGCCCCGCCAGTAGGCGCCGCCGGTGCGCATGAGCTTGAAGGCCGGGATCGACCTGGTGGAGGGCACGTGCGGCCCGCGGCACAGGTCCTTCCAGCACAGCTCGCCCGTCTTGGGGTCGAGGTTGTCGTAGATGGTCAGCTCCGCGCCGCCGACCTCGACGCTCTCCTCGTCGGCCGCCCCGCCTTTGAGCCCGATGAGCTCCAGCTTGTACGGCTCCGCAGCCAGCTCGGCCCGCGCGTCGTCGTCGGAGACCACGCGGCGCGAGAACAGCTGCCCCTGCTTGACGATCTCCCGCATGCGCTTCTCCACGCGCTTGAGGTCGTCGGGGTGGAAGGCCTGCGGGACGTCGAAGTCGTAGTAGAAGCCGTTCTCGACCGGCGGGCCGATGCCCAGCTTGGCCTCGGGGAACAGCTCCTGAACCGCCTGCGCCATGACGTGCGCGGCAGAGTGGCGGACGATGGCCCGCCCGTCGGCGCTGCCGGCCTCGACCGGCTCGACCACGTCGCCGGGGACCGCGTGCGCGGCCAGGTCGCGCAGCTCGCCGTTGACCCGGGCGGCGACGACCGTGCGGCCGTCGGCCTCCAGCGCGTCGCCGTACGTCGTGCCGGCCGCGACCACACGCTCGGCTCCGGCGAGGGTGATGCGTAGCTCGGCTGACACGGTGACTCCCTTGGATGGCGGTGAAACGGGTGCACCGCATGCTATCGCGGGTCGAAGCCCAGCCTGGTCAGCTCCTCCCGGCTGCCGTGGAAGACGTTGCGGTCGAGCGGGCTGTTGGAGTGCTGGTGAATCGTCCACGCGGTCCACGGTCCCGGCACGATCGGCCGGCCGCGCGGCTGCTGGGGCGAGGCGATCCACAGGGGGTACTCGCCCAGGCCCGCGCAGTTGCCCGACTTGGCGAACCACAGGAAGGTGTAGATGAACGGCCGCACGCCCGCCTCGCGCTCGATGAAGCGGCACCAGCGGCGCGCGTAACGGGCCACCCGGTCGGGCGGCAGCCCGTCGTTGGTCTCCAGGTCGAGGGCGATCAGGTCGCCCCTGCGCAGGCCGCCGGCGGCCTGGACGGTGCGCAGGAAGTGCCGGGCGTGCTCGGCCGGATCGCCTTTGGGCCGCCCGAAGTGGTAGGCGCCGCTGACGATCCAGCTTTCGCGCATGCCGTTCCAGTTGCGGCGGAAGAACCGGTCGCTCCAGTCTCCGCCCTCGGTGGCCTTGGCGAAGGCGAAGGCGACGCCGGACTTGGCGTGCGCGCCCCAGTCCACCGCCCCCTGCCAGTTGGACACGTCGATGCCATGCAGCAAGCGCTTCACCGCGCCCCTTTCGTCGGCGCGGCGAAGCTTGTCCTGCTCTGCCCGCCGTTTCGCCCGCTCACCTTGCCGGATCCTATTGAGCCATCCTCCGGCCGGCCCCGCGCCGCGCCGTACGCCCTATTGAACTAGGCCCTTGAGGAACTGTCGCGTACGTTCCCGCCCGGAGTACTCCGAGGCGACGAAGTCGGTGACGCCCGCCTCGGCGAGCCGCTCGATCTGGGCGCGGACGGAGTCCTCGTCGCCGACCACCGCCACGTCGCCGGGGCCGCCGGCGCCCTCCTTGTCGAGCATCGCCCGGTAGGAGGGCAGCTCGCCGTACCCCGAGAAGACCTCTTCGGCGCGCGCCCGCGCGGCGGCGGGGTCGTCGGTGACGCAGACGGGCAGGGCGCAGACGATGCGCGGCGCGGGACGTCCGGCCTCCTCGGCGGCGGCGGTCACGGCCGGCGCGATGTGCTCGGCGACGGCCTTGGGGCCGGTCATCCACAGGACGGTGCCGTCGGCCACGGCGCCGGCCAGGTGGAGCATGCGCGGGGCCAGGGCGGCGATGAGGACCGGCAGGCCACGCCCGGGGGTGCTCAGGCGCACGTCGGCCTTGAGCGTCTCGCCCTGGAAGCTGACCTCGCCCTCGCGCACCAGCGGCAGCAGCGCCGACAGGTACTCGCTCATGTGGCGGGCGGGCTTGTCGAAGCTGTAGCCGTACACGTTCTCGATGACGATCTTGTGCGACAGGCCGATGCCCAGCGCGAGGCGGCCGCCGAGCGCGGCGTTGGCGGTCAGCGCCTGCTGGGCGAGGACGGCCGGGTGGCGCGGGTAGGTCGGCACGACGGCGGTGCCGAGTTCGATGCCGGGCGCCGCGCCGCCCGCGGCGGCCAGGGCGGTCAGCGCGTCGAGGCCGAAGATGTTGGACAGCCAGGCCGAGGCGAAGCCGTCGGCGGCTACGCCGGCCAGGCGTTCGCGCAGCTCGGCGATGGGGTCATCGCCCCGGGGCTCATTGAGGAACAGTCCGATCCGCATCGCTACCGAACTCCATTCTAGTTTTTCCGACCATCATAGGCTTGCTTCCATGACCCATGATCGCGCAGGACAACCCGCTCGGCCGGCCGACCTGGTCGACGTCTCCCGGCTGGTCACCGCCTACTACGCCCTGCATCCGGATCCCGGCGATCCCGGTCAGCGCGTGGCGTTCGGCACCTCGGGGCATCGCGGGTCGGCGCTGAAGAGCGCGTTCAACGAAGATCACATCCTGGCGACCAGCCAGGCCATCTGCGAGTACCGGGCGGCGCAGGGCGTGTCGGGGCCGCTGTTCCTCGGCATCGACACGCACGCGCTGTCCGAGCCCGCCCGGGTCTCCGCGCTGGAGGTCTTCGCCGCCAACCAGGTCGAGGTGCGCATCGACAGCCGCGACGGCTACACGCCGACGCCCGCCGTCTCCCACGCCATCCTCACCCACCCGGGCTCCGACGGGGTCGTGGTCACGCCGTCGCACAACCCGCCCGCCGACGGGGGCTTCAAGTACAACCCGCCCAACGGCGGTCCCGCCGGCACCGACGCCACCGGGTGGGTCCAGGAGCGGGCCAACGCGCTGCTCGCCGCGGGTCTCAAGGGAGTACGGCGGGTGCCGTACACCCGAGCCCTTGAGGCGGAGACGACACGCCGGCACGACTTCATGGGCGCGTACGTGAACGACCTGCCCTCGGTCCTCGACCTCGACGCCATCCGCGGCGCGGGCGTGCGCATCGGCGCCGACCCGCTCGGCGGGGCGAGCGTCGCCTACTGGGCCGAGATCGCCGAACGGCACCGGCTCGACCTGACCGTGGTCAACCCGCTCGTCGACCCGACCTGGCGCTTCATGACCCTCGACTGGGACGGCAAGATCCGCATGGACTGCTCCTCCCCCTACGCGATGGCCTCCCTGATCGACAACCGCTCCCGCTACGACATCTCCACCGGCAACGACGCCGACGCCGACCGGCACGGCGTCGTGACGCCGGACGGGGGGCTGCTCAACCCGAACCACTACCTCGCCGTCGCCATCTCCTACCTGTACGAGCACCGCACCGGCTGGCCGGGCGAGGCCGGGGTCGGCAAGACCATGGTCAGCAGCAGCATGATCGACCGGGTCACGGAGTCGCTGGGACGCCGGCTGGTGGAGGTGCCGGTCGGGTTCAAGTGGTTCGTACCGGGGCTGCTGGACGGCTCGCTCGGGTTCGGCGGGGAGGAGAGCGCGGGGGCGTCGTTCCTGCGGCGGGACGGCTCGGTGTGGACGACCGACAAGGACGGGCTCATCCTGGCGTTGCTGGCCGCCGAGATCCTGGCCGTGACCGGGTCCTCGCCCAGCGAGCACTACACCAAGCTGACCGAGCGCTTCGGCGCGCCCGCCTACGCCCGGGTGGACGCGCCCGCGACCCGCGAGGAGAAGGCGGTGCTGGGCAGGCTGTCGGCCTCGCAGATCACCGCCCGCACCCTGGCCGGCGACCCCATCACGGCGGTCCAGACCGAGGCGCCGGGCAACGGTTCGGCGCTGGGCGGGGTGAAGGTGTCCACCGGCCACGCCTGGTTCGCCGCCCGCCCTTCCGGAACCGAGGACGTCTACAAGATCTACGCCGAGTCCTTCAAGGGCCCCGACCATCTGGCCGAGGTCCAGGAGGAGGCCAGAGCAGTGGTCTCCGCCGCCCTGACCTAGGTCGTGTCCGAGGAAGCGGCGAGTTCTCCGGCCAGTTCCATGCAGCGCAGGCGGGCCGGGGAGAAGTCGTAGGGCATCCTGCCGAGGGCCTCGAACGCGCTCATGGACTTGTGCCCGGCCTCATCAGCGGTGGCGGGGTGCGAAGCGTCCCAGGAGCCGAAGAGCGCCTCGTCGTCCTCCGCCAGGCCGGAGTCCTCGATGACGGCCCGCAGCGCCTGTTCGAAGGCGTGCCGTTCGGCGGCCACCCGGGCCACGCGGGGGTCGTCGACGGCGACCGTGTCATCGAGTGCCTCCTCGGCGGCGTCGACACGGTCGGAGTCCTCGCGCAGATCCGGGTGGGTGGCCAGCGCGATGAAACGGGTGGCCTGGACGGCCGCGCCGAGTGGGCCGAAGATCCGCTCGGTGACCAGCAGGCTGTCCAGGTCCGCCTGGCGCAGGGAGCCCTCGGGCAGGCTCCTGAGCCGGCCGGTGACGAAGCCGGAGAGCAGACCCGTCCTGCTGCCCTCGGTACGCATGCGCCGCACGGCGGTCCGTTGCCGCCGCAGTTCCGCTTCCTGGGCGACGAGGGCTTCCTCCAGCCGCTCCAGGACGCTCGCGATGCCGTCGTCGCCGCCGGCGAAGGCGGCACGGATGTCGTCCAGGGCGATCCCGGCGTCGGCCATCTTGCGGATCCACAGCAGCCGGATCATGTCGTCGTAGCCGTAGCGGCGGCGATCGTCGCCGCCCCGCACGGGCTCGGGGAGCAGGCCGATCTCGTGGTAGTGACGGATCGCCCGCGGTGTGGTGCCGGCGAAGGCCGCCGCGTCGCCGATCTTGACCTGACGCGGCGGGACGAAGGACGAGTACATGAAGCGGGAGCCTTCCTCAGTGGGGCGGGACGCAGGTCCACAGGACCACATACCGCTGCGGAAGGTGCAACCCACGACACCCCGCCCGAGGTCAGGGGGTGTTGGTGAGGATGCGGTCGTCGTCCTTGACCGCGGGGAAGGAGCCGGTGTCGACGATGCCGTGCTCCTGGTACAGGGCCTCGATGATGGCGTGCGCCTGCGGTTCGAGCTTCCACAGGGCGCGCCACTCCCGGGCCGTGCCCACCGCGATGCCGACCTCCTGCGCGATGTCCACGGTGCGCGGCACGATGCGCTTTTCGATCTGCCGGTCCCAGTACCGCCGGGCGGCGCGCATCAGCCGTGCCCGCTCGGCCGTGTCGAGCACCTGCGGCGTCGCGTCGAACACGTCGTCGTCCTCGTCGTCGTGCAGCTGGGTCAGCGCGGGCGGCAGCGCGCGGGCGGGCACCGGCTGGTGGTCGTGCTCCGGCTCCCACGGCACCCGCGGGTCGGCGTCGACGAGCTTGGAGGTGTTGTACAGGGCGGCGATCTGTGCCAGCAGCGCCTCCTGACGCTGCGGGTCGACGGCCAGGCCGGTGTGCTCGACGGCCTGGTCCATGGCCTTGTCGAGCTTGGCCAGCGCGGCGCGTACCTTCCGCTCGGAGCCTCCGCCCTCGCGCAGCGCCTTGGCCCGTTTGGCGGCCAGCGCGACGCGGGTCAGGCGGCGGTGGGCGTCGACCTCGCTGGCGGTGCGGTCGCTGACCTCGGCCAGGCCCATGCGCACCAGCAGCCGCTCGGGGGTGAGGCGCCAGTTGATGCGGCCGGTGCCGCGGATGCGGTGCCGTTCGATGGCCATGCCGCGCTCCCACAGCCAGGCCGCGACGAGCGGCGCGGCCAGGCGGAAGATCGCCTCGGGCAGGCTGCGCGCGTCCATGCTGGACAGCACCGCGGTCAGGCAGGTCAGCGCCCATACGGCGATGCCGTCGATGCCCGCGGAGAAGTTCTCGCGCATGTTGCGCCTGGCCCGCACCGCCGAGGTGATGATCGCGACCTCGATGAAGGCGAACAGCAGGAATCGCAGCGGCCCGTCGAGCCCGAGTACGTCGCCGGAGAAGCGCCACATGCCCTGCGCCGACACGCCCGTGGCGATGCACGCGGCCACGACCGTGAGGACGTCCTCGATCGGCCGTGGCGAGACGTAGCGGCTGAACAACCACGCTCCCGCCCGCCAGCCGATCTTGATGAGCATGAAGGCCAGCGCGAGCACGATCAGTCCCAGCACGGAGATGATCACGGTCACGACCGGCTTTTCCGCGACAAAAGCGGCGATTTCCTCAAATGGGGGCATCAGTCACTGTCCGTCAGGTTGGATGTCCGACTGTATACAGCGAGATCATCGCAGAATGTCGCCCTCTTGTACGCCAAACCGGTCTCGCCCCATCATTTTCTCCCGTCACAGGAGGTGCACGGTACCCAGGGTGCCGTCCACCCGGATCCGCGCCCCGTCCGGAATCGCCGTCGTCGCCCCGTCCACCCCGACGACGGCGGGCAGCCCCAGCTCACGGGCCACGACCGCGCCGTGCGTCATCATCCCGCCCACCTCCAGCACCAGCCCCCTCACCGCCGCGAACAACGGCGTCCACCCCGGATCCGTGTACGGCGCGACCAGAATGTCCCCCGGCTCCAGCCGCGCGTCCCGCGGCCGCAGGACGACCCTGGCGCGTCCCTCCGCGCTCCCCGCCGAGACCGCCTGCCCGGCCAGCACGCCCTCCCGCTCCGGCGCCGCCCGCGCCACGGCGACGGCCTCGCCGTCGCCGGTCAGCACCCTGGGCGGGCGCAGGAGCGCATCCGCCGCGTGCGCCTCCCGCCGCTCCTTCACCGGTACGGCCGGCCCGCCCTCGGCCAGCAGGCCGCGCAGTTCCCCGAGCGTCAGGTAGTGCACGTCGTCCACGGCCTCCAGCAGCCCGTTCGCCACCAGCCCTGCCGCCTCCTCGCGCACCGCCGCACCGAAGACGTCGAACAGCCGCACGGTGAAGTACTTGTCGTGCTCCCGCAGCGCCAGCAACTCCCGGTAGACCCGCACCACCCGCGCCATCACCACCGCCTTGGCCTGCCCGCCCCCGGTCGCCAGGAGGCGGGCGCGCAGCCGCCGCGCCGCCCGCACGGCCTCCCGCTCGCCGTCGCGGAAGCGCCGCCGGTGCTCCCCCAGCTCCGTCGTCTCGACGTTGGCCAGGATCCCGGCGAACAACTGCTCCGGATCCTCCCGCCACCGCGGCCTGGTGAGATCGATCTCGCCGGGGGCGCGCATGCCGTACCGGCGCAGGAAGTCCTCGAAGGCGCGCGTGAACGCGCCCTCCGGCCACACCAGCGGGTGCGGCGGGTCACGCAGGAACGCGAGCACGCCGGGGTCGTCGCGGGCCAGGTCGGCGAGGTCGCCGACGGCGAGGCCCATCTCGGTGGTGACGTTGCCCGGCAGCGACCTGGTGAGCGCGGGCAGTTCCGCGTCGTCGCCGAGCCAGCGCCTGCTCAGGGCGGCGGCGACGGCCCCGGCCAGCATGCCGGCGACGGGCTTGAGCAGCACCTCGGTGTACATGCGGATCGGCACGTGGCGCATCGTGCGCTGGATGCGGCGCACGCGTTCGGCTCCGGTGCTCGCGCCGATCTCCGCCCCGGCCCGGCGCAGCGTGCGCGCGATGAACGCCTCCGCCTCCGCGCGGGCGGCTCCGGGGCGCAGCAGGCTCTTGACGATCTTGCCGAGGGTCCGGGCGGCGAAGCGGGCGACGGCCAGTTCGCCGCGGAGGCCGCTCCGGCGGTACTCAGGCCGCTCCGCCACCCGGGCGAGCGCGGCGGCGGCCTGCTCGTCCATGCCGGCGAGGGCGCGGAGCAGCAGCGGCCGTCCGAGGCGGGTGGCCAGGACCCGGGTGACGTCGATGTACAGGCGGCCGCCCGCGGGCACCAGGTAGGGGCTCTCCTGGCCGATCGCCGAGCCGCCGAAGGGGAAGAACGTGCGCAGGACCGAGCGTCCGAGCGGCTTGATGGCGTCGGTCATCATCTGCTGGTGGCCGAAGGAGAAGTACACCCTCGGCCCCGCCCCCTCGGGAACGGGGAACAGCGAGGTGATCGGCCGCGACTGCACGATGTGGAAGCGGCCGCGCGCCCAGGTCCACTCGACGTCCTGGGGCGTGCCGAAGTGGCGCTGGATGCGCGCGCCCAGCTCGGCCAGCGCGCGGATCCGGGCGTCGGGCAGCGCCTGTCCGCGTTCGGTGCTTTCGACGGTACGCGTGCCGCCGCCGGGCAGCGATTCGATCGTCACCTTCTTGCCGCCGAGGACGCGGTCGGTGACGACGCCGTGCCGTACCCGGTAGAGGTCGGCGTCGACCAGCCCGGACACGATCGACTCGCCCAGCCCCCACGAGGCGTTGACCACGATGTCGCGGCGATCGCCGGAGACCGGGTCGGCGGTGAACATCACGCCCGACACCTCGGGCTCGACCATGTGCTGCACGACGACGGCGAGGCGGACGCCGCGGTGCCCGAAGCCGCGGCGGGCGCGGTAGGCGATGGCGCGGTCGGTGTAGAGCGAGGCCCAGCAGCGGTGGACGGCGTCGAGGAGCTGCTCGCGGCCGACGACGTTGAGGAAGGTGTCCTGCTGTCCGGCGAAGGACGCCCCGGCCAGGTCCTCGGCGGTCGCCGACGAGCGCACGGCGTAGGCGCGCCCGGGGCCCGCCTCGTTCCAGGCGGCCAGGAGCTGGGCCTCGACGTCCGGGGGCACGGGCAGGTCCATGAGGTGGGCGCGCACCCGGGCGCCGGCGTGGGCGAGCGCCGCGAGGTCGGTGTGGTCGAGCGCGTCGAGCTCGGCGTGGAGGGCTCCCATGCCGTCCCCGGCGAAGGCCTCGTAGGCGGCGGTGGTGAGGCAGAAGCCCCCGGGCACCGGCAGCCCGGCACGGGTCAGCTCGCCGAGATTGGCGCTCTTGCCGCCCACCCGCTCACGGTCCGGCTCCTCGAAGGTCGCGATGAAGGGGTACGGCATGCCGGCCTCATTTCTTCGTCGTTGGTGAAGAATTTTGCCAGAGTTCACATGCTTTCTTCAACAGCGATGGAGAAAAGTAGGATCACTCTCACCATGAGCGGGACGGGCGCCGGGCGGCGCGGCAGGTGGCGCAGCGGCGAAGAGAGCCGCCGGCGCATCCTCGACGCGGCGCGGGCCCGCTTCGTCTCCCACGGATACGACACCGTCACCGTGCGGTCCATCGCCGCCGACGCCGGAGTGGATCCGGCGATGATCCACTACTTCTTCGGGAGCAAGGACAAGCTGTTCGCGGCGGCGCTGGAGGGGCCGGTGAGCCCGCGCGACCCGCTGGACGACCTGCTCGCGGACGGCCTCGACGGCGCCGCGGCCCGCATCGTCCGCGGCTTCCTGGCCGCCTTCGACGAGGCCGGCGGGATGGGCCCGCTGGCGCTCCTGCGCTCCGGCCAGTCACCCGGAATGGTGCGCGAGTACGTCGAACGCGAATTCACCACCCGCCTGGCCGGCCACCTCCAGGGCCCCCACACCGCCCTGCGCGCCCAGCTCATCACCGCCCAGCTCCTGGGCCTGGCCCTGGCCCGCTACGGCCTCCGACTCCCCGGCCCCGCCACCGCCTCCCCCGAGGACCTGGTCACCTGGTACGCCCCCCTCATCCAACCCCTCCTCGACACCCCCTGACCCGAACCCGCCACCGCCCCACGTCGCCACGGCCGACACACCGCTCCCGAGCAGCCATCACCCCCTGGCCCGAGCCGGGACAACCCGTGAGCGGAAGGCCGAGCCCGTCGACCGTAGCCCGGCCACCGCCCGGCATCGCCGCACCCCTCCTGGGCAGCGGTCACGCCCCGAGGGCTGGAGCCGGAGGCCAGAGGGCGGGAGCGATCCTGGGCCTCGGAAGCCAGAGGGCGGAGGGTGGGAGTCGGGGCTTCCCTGGGGCGGGTGCGGGTTGAGAGGTTGCTCACGGTGGCCGGCGGGGGGCTTGGGTCGGGGCAAACCCCGGTCGTACCCCCATTTCGGGCCGCCGTTCCCCCCAGATGCCCCGGGCTTGCGGGCACACCGGAGGCGCGGGGCGTCCGGCGTGCGTAACGTGGCGTGCGGATGCGCCCTGCCGTACCGAATCTGAGGGTTGTGGATGGGGGTGGACGAAGGCCCGTCAGCAGGTGGGACCATCTATAACGGGATTTATCCCGACAAAATGCGATGACGCCTCCGGCAGGATGGGTTTGATGTCTGAGTCAGAGTTTCCCCTCGTGCAGTTCATGCGCGAAGGCTTCGACCCCGTGGCCGAGTTGGCCCGGATCCGCACAGAACAGCCGGTGTTCCCGATGGAGATCCCCGGCGACCAGACCGTGTACCTGGTGACCCGCTACGACGACGTCCGCGCCGTGCTGGGTGACCACGAGCGGTTCAGCAACGACTTCGCCGGTGTGATCGGCCTGGGGTCCAACCAGGACGACCCGGGCGGCCTCGGCTTCCGCGACCCGCCCGAGCACACGCGGCTGCGCAAGTACTTGACGCCGGAGTTCACCATGCGCCGCCTGCGCAGGCTGGAGCCCCGGATCGAGGCCATGGTCGAGGAGCACCTGGACCGCATGGAGGCGGCGGGCAACACCGCCGACCTGGTCGAGGCGTTCGCGCTGCCGATCCCGTCGCTGGTGGTGTGCGAGCTGCTCGGCGTGCCGTACGCGGACAGGTCGGACTTCCTCAAGCTGAGCACCGACCGCTTCGACTTCACGGCGGGACCCGAGGCGTCGCTGCAGGCGATCAACGACGCGATGACGTACCTGACCGACCTGGTCGCCCGCGAGCGCCTGAACCCCGGCGACGGCCTGCTCGGCCAGCTGCTGCGCGAGCACGGCGACGAGCTCGACGACCGCACGCTCGCCAGCATGGCCGACGGCCTGCTGACCGGCGGCCACGACACCAGCACCAGCATGCTCGCCCTCGGCTCGCTCTGGCTGATGAACAACCCGGACGAGGCCGCCAAGGTCCGCGAGGTCGACGGCTACGTCAACCATGTCGTCGAGGAACTGCTGCGCTACATGACGGTCGTGCAGGTGGCCTTCCCGCGCTTCGCCCGCGAGGACCTCGACCTGTTCGGCACGCCCATCACCAAGGGCCAGCTCGTGCTGTGCTCGCTGACCGCCGCCAACCGCGACCCCGCGCTCGGCGAGAGCATGGACACGGCCGTGCCCACCCGGGAGAGCGCCGGTTCCCATCTGGCCTTCGGGCACGGCATCCACCGCTGCATCGGCGCCCCGCTGGCGCAGATGGAGATGCGCATCGCCTATCCGGCGCTGCTGCGCCGTTTCCCGAACCTCCGGGTGGACGGCGAGGTGCCCTTCAGGAAGCTCGCGATCGTGTACGGCCTGGAGAAGCTCCCCGTCGCCTGGTAGACGGCAGATCGGCGGCGTAACGTCACGTATGTGAACGGACACGCCATCGACCTGAGCGCCATCGGCGCCGTCGTGTTCGACAGCGACGGCGTCGTGACCGACACCGCGCGGGTGCACGCGGCCGCGTGGAAACATGTCTTCGACGGATTCCTGCGTGGCCGCTCGGCGCCGTTCGACATCCGCGCCGACTACGTGCGCCATGTCGACGGACGCCCCCGCCTGGACGGGCTGCGCACCTTCCTGGCCTCGCGCGGCATCACCGTGCCCGCGGGCTCGCCCGACGACGAGCCGGGCGCGCCGACCGTGCACGGCCTGGGACGGGCCAAGGATCTGGAGTTCCAGGCCCAGGTCGACAAGTACGGCGTGGCCGCCTTCCCCTCGGCCGTCGCGCTCCTGCACGAGCTGCGCCGCCGGGGCTGCCGCACCGCGGCGGTGACCTCCAGCACCCACGGCCGCAGGCTGATCACCGGGGCGGGCGTCGCCCACCTGTTCGACCTGGTCGTGGACGGCAACGACGCGGCCCTCATGAACCTGCCCGGCAAGCCCGACCCCGCCCTGTTCCTGGAGGCCTGCCGCCGCCTGGACCTTCCGGCCGCCCGCGCCGCCGTCGTCGAAGCGGCCCTGCCGGGCCTGGAAGCGGGCAGGAAGGGCGGTTTCGGGCTGGTCGTGGCCGTCGACCGCAACGGCCGCGCGGCGGAGATGCGCGAACTGGGCGCCGACCTGGTGGTGGCCGACCTCAGCGAGCTGGAGGTACGCGGGCGGGTGCCGGTTTCGTAGACAATGTGAGGGATGACCGTCCTCATTGATCCGCCGAACTGGCCGGGGCCGCGTGGCCTCATGTGGTCCCACCTGGTCAGCGACACCTCTTTGGAGGAGTTGCACGCGTTCGCGGGGCGCCTCGGGGTGCCGGTGCGCGCCTTCGACCGCGACCACTACGACGTCCCCGAGACCGTGCACGCCCAGGCGGTGTCGCTGGGCGCCGAGGCGGTCAGCAGCCGGGAACTGCTGAGGCGGCTGACCGAGGGCGGGCTGCGGCGCCGTAAACGATCGTCGTAAGCCAGAACATTATTCGGTACGGTGAGTCCATGACGGACATCTTCGGCGACCTGGAAGCCGAGTACCGGCAGCTGGACTCCGTCCTCGCCGCCCTCACCCCCGCGCAGTGGTCCCATCCCTCGGCCGCCGAGGGATGGACCGTCTCCGACGTCGTGCTCCACCTCGCCCAGACCGAGGAGCTGGTCACCGCCTCCCTGGACGGCCACGACGGCCTGTTCGCCCGCGACCCGGCCGTCAGCGACGTGGACGGCATGGCCGCCGGCCTCGTGGCGGCCCAGCGCGACATCACCCCGGACGCGCTGCTGGCCCGCTGGCGCGCGGCGGCCTTCGCCACCCCGCCCGCCCTGGCCGGACACCCGCCGCGATCCCGCCTGACGTGGGTGGCCGGCACCCTGTCGCCGGGCACCCTGGCCACCACCCGCCTGGCCGAGCACTGGGCGCACGCCTACGACGTCACCGCGCCGCTCGGCCTCGCCTACCCCGCCACCGCGCGGCTGCGCCACATCGCCTGGCTCGGCCACCGCACCCTGCCCTACGCCTTCACCCTGGCCGGCCTGGAACCCCAACCCGTCCACTGCGTCCTGACCGCCCCCGACGGCGGCTCGTGGCACTACGGCGAGCCCGGCTCGCCGTCGGTCATCACCGGTCCCGCGGCCGAGTTCTGCCTGGTGGGCGCCCGCCGCCTGGCCCCGGCCGACTCCACGCTCCAGGCCACGGGCCCGCACGCCGCCCAGGCCCTGGCCGTCCTGCGCAACTACGCCGCCTAGCCCCCGAGCGCGGCCAGTTCGGCGCTCATGTTGTGGCGGGCGCGCTCCTGCCACAGCGCGCGGGCGCGTTCCGTCCGGTAGAGGTTGGGTACGGCCAGCAGCCGCTCCAGCACCGCGCTCCGCCCGGCCGCGAACAGTTCGTCCGGCACATGCGCGTACTCCCGGCGGATGTCGGCCGCGTACACCTCGTATCCGGGCCGGCCCAGGACCGCGAGGTCGGCGTCGCACAGGACCGCGCCGTTGGCGTCGCCGTCCCGGAGGGTGTCGTGGGCGGCGGTCAGGCGGACCAGCCTGGCCACCTCGGCCACCCGCTCCGCCGGTACGCCACAGGCGGGCAGGCGGCGCTGGGCCATCTGGGCGCTGCGTTCCTCGTCCCAGCCGGGCCGGCCGTCGTAGACCGCGTCGTGGAACCAGGCGGCCAGCCGTACCGCCACAGGATCGCCGGCCAGGTCGGCGAGGTCGTCGACGGCGGCGAGCACCGCGCGCAGGTGCGTGAGCGTGTGGTAGCGGCGATGCGGCTCCGACCAGCGGGCCACCAGCTCGGCGTGGAGCGCCTGGGCGGCGGGCGTGTCGGCGACGAGCTCCCCGATCATGGCTTCAACGCTATCGCGAGTGACGGCAAATTTCGTGTAATGGTCGGATGGGCGATGGACGGCGGTTTCCCCGGTGGCGCGACCTGCGGGCGGTGCTGCCGCCCCTCGGCAGGCGGGACCGGCTGCTGGCCGCGGCCGACGTCGCCGACATCCGGCTGCTGGCCAGGCGACGGGCTCCCCGGCTCGTCTTCGACTACGTGGACGGCGCGGCGGAGGACGAGATCTCCCTGGCGCGGGCGCGCGAGGCGTTCGCTCGGGTGGAGTTCCGGCCGCGGATCCTGCGCGACGTCGGCGAGGTGCCGCTGACGGCGCGGGTGCTGGGGCGGGAGATCAGCATGCCGCTCGTTCTCGGGCCGACCGGGTTCACACGCATGATGCACCGCGACGGGGAGAAGGCGGTGGCGCGGGCCGCGGCCAGGGCGGGCGTGCCGTACACGCTGTCGACCATGGGGACCACGCCCGCGCCCGAGGTGACGCGCGCCGCGCCCGGCGGGTGGAACTGGTTCCAGCTCTACGTGGCGCGCGATCGCGGACGCAGCCGCGCCGCGCTCGACCTCGCCCGCGACGCGGGCATGGACGTGCTGGTCGTCACCGCCGACGTGCCGGTCGCCGGCGCGCGGCTGCGTGACGTACGGCACGGCCTCACCATGCCGCCGACGTTGCGCTGGGGCAGCGCGCTGCGGGTGGTGCGGCATCCGGCCTGGTGGTTCGACTTCCTGACCAGCGAACCCCTCACCTTCGCCACCATGGGCGGCAGCGATCTGGCCGGGATCACCAACCTCATGTTCGACCCGGGCGTGACCTTCGCCGACCTGGAGTGGATCCGCGGGGCGTGGGGCGGTCCGCTGGTGGTCAAGGGCGTGCAACGCGTGGACGACGCGGTCGCCCTGGCCGAGGCCGGGATCGACGGGATCGCCGTCTCCAACCACGGCGGCCGCCAGCTCGACCGCGCGGCCACGCCCCTGGAACTGCTGCCCCGGGTGGCCGAGGCCGTGGGCGACCGCGCGGAGGTGTACCTGGACGGCGGCGTGCGCGGCGGGGCCGACGTCGCCGCCGCGCTCGCGCTGGGGGCGCGCGCGTGCTTCATCGGCCGCGCCTACCTCTACGGGCTGATGGCCGCGGGCGAGCCGGGGGTGGACCGCGTGCTGGACCTCGTCCGCGCCGAACTGACCCGCACGATCCAGTTGCTCGGCGGCTCTCTCGACCCTTCCGTGGTACGGCTCCGCCCCTGATCGCGACGGCGGCACCGGGTCGTCAGGCGCTACCGCGACTCGGTCTCCTGCCTCTGAGCCAGGAGATCGAGCTGGCCCTCGCACATCCAGTGGGCCGCGGCGGCCCGGATCCGCACCGGTTTACGCCTGGCAAGACCGAGGCGTTCGGCGCATTCCGGGCCGATTCTGGCCCAGCGCGACTCGGGTGCGCGCAGAACATGCCGGCACGCGCGGCAGCGCACCACGTGCTCACGCGCGGCGGGTTCGCTGAAGACTTCGAGGAGGTTCACGGCGCCTCCCATCCTGCCATGGGGGTCTGGTACGGCCGGGCAGGCGCGGCCGAGGGGGTCAGGACGGCCAGAGCATGTTGGTGAGCTCGGCGTCGAGGTCCATGAAGTCGGTCTCCCTGCCTGCGGGCACCTTCTCGTAGGTGCGATGCAGGAACTCGGTGAGAGGTGCCAGCGGGACTTCGAAGAGCGCCTGCCCGAACGGTGACGTCAGGCTGATGTGCAGGGTGCGTTCGCCGTCGGCGCGGGCAGGCCAGACCTGCACGTCGCCGTCGCCGACACGCCGCACGATCCCAACGGTCAGGAGTTCGCGGGCGAAGATCCACTCGACCGGTTCGTCGTTCCCTACGTGGAAGGCCATGCGGATGGCATACGGGTCGTCGGCTGTGTAGCTCAGTCCGGCGAGCAGGGGGACGGTCGTACGGTCGGGGACCACAAGCCGAAGGCCAAGCTCGGCAGAGACGGTGGTGCTGTTCATCGTCAGCCAAACCTTTTCGTCGTAGGGTCCCCTCTTCGGGGCTTACTGCTCTGACGGGCTTCGTCCTGAGCTATGACGCGGAACGAAGAAACCTGTAGGAAAGATTCCGCTCCTGAGGCCTTCTGTAACGCACATCACAGCAGGACATTTGGGCATCTACCAGGCTAAACGGCATCAATCGGGCCGTGTTTGCAAGGGTTTTGCGAGCTGTAGAGCCCACCCCGGCGAGCCCTCGGCACCTTTCGGGCGAAAGATCCCCTTTCCCAGCGCCTTCCGAACATGACCGATGCTATGCCAACCAGCCGCCACGCCGACGGGCAACCACCGCGTTTCCCCCCGAATCCTCTCGGGGCAGCTCGCCGCTTCGCCACCTGCTCCGGAAGTGCGGTATGGTTTTCCCCGTCGGGCACCGCAAAGGGGCCAGGCAGGGCGGGCGATTAGCTCAGCGGGAGAGCGCTTCGTTCACACCGAAGAGGTCACTGGTTCGATCCCAGTATCGCCCACCAGCTCAGAAGGGGTTTCGGAGCCATCCGAGGCCCCTTTTCGCATGTCTGGGAAGCCAATCGGGGAGCCATCCCCCTCAGGCTTGACCCAAGATGGCTCGGGCCTCACGGCTTCAGACCAGGTACCCCAGGGCGTCTGCACCTGGACCACGCCCTCGCCGCCGTGGGCCGGTCGAGCCCGTTCCGCCGCGGCTGTTCGTCTGGCTTGTTTTCAGATCTTCGCGGTTGACCGGTCCGGGGTGATCGCGGTGAGTGGATCGGGGTAGCGCAGGCCTTCGCCCGCCATGCTCGCGCTCCAGGAGCGAAGGGCCCGCTTGACCTTCTCGTCGTGCTGCGACGGGGTCGTAGGCGGCGGGCGTCCCTCCGGCGGTCGCGGCCGGCGCGGCGCGTACCGCACCGATAGGCCGCGACAGCCCGCGAGTAGGTGCTCAGAAGAGAGCGTTCCAGGTCGGAGTGAGTGGACGAATTTGAGGTTGGCTCAGGGGGCGATCTCGAATTCCGGGGGCTTGAGGTCCTTCAGGCAGCCGGTGATCGGGGCTGTGGGGGTGTCGAAGAAGGAGGCGGTGATGGATTGGGCGCACTTCGAGGTGGCGAAGACCACGTGGGGTTCGTACGGCACCGTGACGACGGTGGCTCGGGGCAGGGTGCGGGCCACGTACGGGCCGTTGGCGGCGCCGGTCTGGGAGTCGAAGCCGCCCGACAGGGCGAGGGTGGGGATGTCGCTTCGGGTGACGTCCCGGATCGAGCGCGGGGCGGCGGGGACGTCCCAGACCGCGCAGTCCGGTCGGAGGAAGGTGAGCTGAGGAGCCTGGGCCAGGACCGAGCGGGGGAACGCCGGGAAGGCCGCCCGGCCGGCCCGCATGGCTTCCGCCTCGGTTTCGTACGGCACCCACTCGCTGCAGAAGACGCCGTAGGCCAGGCCGTGGGAGGTGCGGCCGAAAGAATGCGGGCTGATCTTGCCGCCCGCCCACTGCTCGGCGATGCGCCGCGGTTCGCCGTGGGCCAGTTCGTCGAGCGAGCGGGGGACGCCGGTGGCCAGGTGGGTGGCGGAGGTCAGCCAGTTGACCAGCGCTCCGCCGTCCAGAACGACCTTGACGGGGTTCGGGCTGCCGGGGGGTGTGACGACGGTGGCGACCGGCTTGGCCTCCAGATCGCGGACCAGGCGGTCGAAGGTGGCGGACAGGTTCGGGTAGCGGCGGTCGCAGGCGGGCTGTTCCGCGCAGGCCTTGAACAGGCCGTCGAAGCCCTGCCGGGCGCTGCTCCAGGTCAGCGCCGACCCTGCCGTGGACGGTGGCAGGATGCCGTCGATGCCGACCGAGCGGATTCCCTCCGGGTGGTCACGCATGTAGACGAGCGCCAGGTGGGTGCCGTAGGAGATGCCGAACACGTTCCATCGCGGGATGTTCAGGGTGCGGCGCAGGTCGGCGTAGTCGGCGGCGCTCTCGATGTCGTTGTAGGCGGCGAGGTCGGCGCCGCGGTCCGCCAGCTGGTCGCGGCAGCTCCGGGTCGCCTCGACGTGGCGGCGCCCGGTGGCCGGGGCGTCGTAGACCAGGCCGACGGCGCGGGCGTTGAACTCGTCGATGGTGCGGCAGGTGAGCACGGGGTCGGCCGAGTACGTTCCCCGCTGAGACATGAAGATCACGTCCCGGTCGCGGTTCAGGCCGCCGTCGACCGCCATCGTCGCCTCGCCGACGGCGTCGTCGCCGGGCCCGCCGGCCAGCCACACGATCGGGTCGGGTTCCGGCTTGCGGGCCGCCGCCGCCACGATCGCGACACGGAGCTTGATCGGGCGACTGTCCGGTTTGGTGCGGTTCTCGGGCACGGTGAGCGTTCCACAGCGAGCTCTTTCGAGAACGGCGACCGGCTCCGGCGTCCTGGGGCAGGGGCCCGGCTCGAATCGGGCATCGCCCACGGTCCGGGCGACCGTGCCGGTCGCTTCCCGCACGCTCGGTGTCGCCGTGAGCAGACCGGTGAAGAGGATTCCGGTCGCCGCCGCGGCCGACGTGGTGCGCAAACTCGCGCGTGACCGTGCCATCTGCCCTCCCCGTCACTTCGGGATGATCGTGAACGGTTCCCACCGAAGCCCTGCCACACAGCCGGTGTCGGACGCGGCCGGGTGGGCCGGGAAGGACGCCAGCACCTTCTGGGCGCAGGGCGACCGCGGGACCACCCAGTGCCACGTGCCGCCGTGCCGGACCCTGTGGTGCCGGCGCCGGCCGTTGCCGGGCAGAGGGGCGCGAGAAGCGTCAGCGTGGCCCCTACGGCCGACGCTCCGGCGAGAAGGCTCTGCTCTGCCATATGGCCCCGTTCCCCCGCCGGGCGATGCCTCGGCGGTATTGGCGGAACGCGCATAATCCACGTTACCGGAGGCCCGAAAACACACCAAGGGCGCCGAACGCCCTCGCGGTCCAGCGATGCCGTCAGGTGCTCGATCCCCCGATCGATGGAGTGCCGGTGGCCTGCTGTTGTGGTTCGTCATGCGTCGTTGAGGCGGAGGGGTTCCAGGCGATCATGCGGATCCCAGCGGAGCGAGATGCCGGGACTGACCGCTACCACGGGACGATCTTGCCGTGGCGGTCCAGGAACCGCAGGCCCGGGATGCCGGTCTGTGCTTCGAGGACATCGGTGACCGCTGGGATGCTCTCCTGAGCGGTCAGTGGCGCGTCGGGGCCGCCCAAGCGGGTCTGGTTGTGGCCGGGGTCGATGAGGAGTTTGGTCTGTCCGTCGTCGGCATGGCGGGTGGCGTAGCTGCGCATCAGCTGGTTGAGGGCGGCCTTGCTGGCCTTGTAGAGCTCGTAGCCGGGCTCGGTGTTGCGCGAGACGCTGCCCTGCTCGGATGACATGACGGCGACGGTTCCGCCGGGTACGACGAGGTCGCGGAGGGTTTCGAGGGCCCGCAACGGGCTCAACGCGTTGGTGATCATCACCTCGGTGAACATGCCGGTCGGGACCTCGTTGATCGGCAGGTCGCCTCGGTCGATGGCGGCGTTGACGAAGAGCAGGTCCAGCCGGCGGCCCGCCAGGCGCTCGCGTAGTGCGGCCAACTGGTCGGTCCTGGTCATCTCCAGCGACTCGATGGTCAGCCGGCCGTTCGAGGCCTCGGCACTCGCGCGTAGTTCGGCGGTGCTCTGGCGCATCGTGGCGGTGACGCGCCAGCCGCGCCGGGTGAGCTCGCCGGCGAGGGCGAGTCCCAACCCTCGGGAGGCTCCGAGGATGAGGGCTTGGCGGTCGGGCGTGGTGGACACATGGGCTCCTTCGTCGTGGAGCTGTCACCATAGACGCAACGTTGCGTCCAGACAAATGCGCGGCAGCGCCGGACGGGTATCGTGTCCCGCATGCCCGTCGCGAACTCCCAGCCCCGCAGGACGCGCTCAGGTAGCCGACGCGACGAGGCCGCCCGCCTGGCAGTACTGCACGCCGCGGACGACCTGCTCGCCGAGCACGGCTTCGGCGCACTGACCGTCGAGGCGATCGCGCGTCGTGCCGGTGTCGCCAAGCAGACGATCTACCGCTGGTGGCCCTCGAAGGTCGAGGTTCTCCTTGACACGCTCATCGAGGACAGCGGCAAGCGCCTGCCCATCCCCGCGGACACGCCCACGGCGGACGGCATCCGTGGCTACATGCGGGCCTTCGCGCGATTCGTCACCAGCGATCCGGCCGGCAAGGTCCTGCTCGCCCTCATCGCCGAGGCACAGCACGATCCCGCTACGGCCAAGCTCTTTCACGAGCGCTACCTCGGTCCACGCCGTGAACAGGAACGTGACATGCTCGCGCGCGCGATCGACGCCGGAACGGTCTCGCCCAGCCTCGGCCCCGACGCCACGATCGACGCGCTGATCGGGCCGATCGTCTATCGGGCCCTGACCGGGTCGAGTGTCCCCAGCCGCCTGGTGAACGCCCTTTGCGACGACCTCCTCAGGCCTCGCTCCGGCTGAGGCCGGCATCCGCCGGCGCAATGGACGCTGACACGCCACGCGCATCGCGGTCCCTTTCTACGCCTGTGCGGCAACCCGGCGCCGTGGTCTGCGACGGGGGCTCCGGTGCGGCAATGCACCGCGGCTGCCGGTGAGGAGGGCGTGCGTGTGACGCCGATCTGGTCGTCGGCCTCGATCGCGAGGTTACCGGCGGACAGTTCGCGCCGCGATTGGCCGGCGCATATCAGTGAAAGAGGCTTCTACATTCTTACTACATTTTGAATAGCACTCATATTTGACATGGTGATATACGTCACACCCATGCTTTGATAAAGATTGCCCGCCGGCCAGCGGACATGCCTTCATAACTCACCCTGAGTATCGGGAAGGCGACTTTTCCAGCCTTGACCTCGCCCCACCTCCGGCAGATAGTGCGATGGATCATCAGCAAAATCGCACCGAATTCTCCGGAGGATCAAGCGCATGAGCTTACCCTTCTTATCCGGCAAACGCCGCGCACTCACCCTGGCAGCCGTGCTCATCGCGGGATTCCTGGTGAACGGTGGCTCGGTCAGCGCGGAGCCCACACCAGCCCCCGCGCAGAGCGACCTGTCCGCCACCGTCGCGGCCGCCAAGGCGAAAGGCACTCGGGTCGAGGTTGTTTCGGCCAGACGTGAGGACTCCACGCTTTACGCGATGCCGGACGGCTCTTTCGGAGTCGAGATGCACGCCGGCCCGATCCGTGTCAAGAAAGGACGGGAATATGTGCCGATCGACACCGACCTGATTGCGGAGAACGGACGGCTGACGCCCAAGGCCGCCAGAAACATGACGACTTTCTCCGGCGGCGGAACGGGGCCTCTCGTTGAATTCACCGACGGCACGGCCGACCGTACGATCAGATGGCCGCAGGCCCTTTCCGCTCCGGTGGTCAGCGGCGATACGGCCACGTATCGCGACGCGGTTCCCGGCGGGGATCTGGTCCTGACCGCCACACCCAGCGGTTTCAACCAGGCGCTGGTGTTGCGCGCGAGACCGGCCAAGGCGCTGGAGATCTCGATTCCGGTCGGGCTGCCCCATGGCCAGAAGTATCGTCAGGCCGACGGCGGGCGGCTCAACCTGGTCGGCGCCGATGGGAAGGTCCTGGCCACGTCCGCGCCCCTGCGTCTGGGGGATGCCAGGTCCCTCGACTCACCGGATTCCGGTGCGACCTCCGCGGTCGCCGTGGAGATCCGGCAGACGCGTGCGGGAAGCACGCTGATCCTGCGGCCGGATCAGCGCTTTCTCACCGATTCCACGGTGAGCTACCCCGTGACGCTCGGCATGTCCGACTGGGTGGGCGCCGGGCTCAAGGTGGACACCATGATCAGTTCGGACTATCCGAACTCGCAGACCTCGGCCACCTGGCTTCACGCGGGCAAGTTCGGCAGCGGCTCCAAGACCGCCAGAAGCTATATCCGGTTCAACGCGGGACTGCCGCTGCGCGGGGCGACGATTCTGAACGCCGACCTGCGTCTGTGGAACTACCGGTCCAACACGTGTGGCTCCTCCGTGGGGTCGGGCATTCAGGTGCGTCGCATCACGAGTTCGTGGACACCGAGCACGCTGACCATGTCGAACCAGCCCTCGACCACCACGAGCGGCGCGATCGTTCAAGGCGCGGCCGCCGGTGAGCCCGGTTGTTCGGAGGCCGAGCTCTACTACTCCGTGGAGGACATCGTCCAATCGTGGGCCGACGGCGCCGCCGACTTCGGCTTCCAACTGCGTGCGGCCAATGAGTCGGACACGACCAACTGGCGCATGTACCGTTCCTCCGAAAGCGGCGCCATCGGGCCGGTGCTCTTCATCCTGTTCACCCATCCCGGGCCCGAACAGGTCGAGCTCACGACCTATCAAGGCGAGGCGTCGGTTCCTCTCGACGGCACGCCGTACGAGTTCCATTCCTTGATGAATCTGCCGGGCATGCGCGAGGACGATCTCTCCGAGTTCGCGCAGACCGGAAAGGCGACACGGTCGCCGGTGGTGGCGGAACCGGCGACCGAATGGCCGCTCACCGGTGACTGGGAGGCGCCACCCAGGTACTACGAGGTGCAGCATGGAGAGCGGCCGGAAGTGACCCCGACCCCATCGCCCACTCCGACGCCCTCCCCCTCCCCGACGTCCGGCGAGCAGACGATCGCCCTGCCGCTTCAGGCCGACACGTGGATCGATGATTCGGGCTCGTCCGGCCACGACGACACGACGCTGTGGGCGGGCAAGTACGACGATGGTGACGTCTCGATCACCGAGCGGACGTACCTGAAGTTCGACACCGCCGCGCTCGCCGGCCGGACCGTCACCGACGCCCGGCTCGAACTCTGGAACAACGACTCCTACGGATGCGGCGGGGCGATCAAGGCCCAGCGTGTCACCGGCGCCTGGCAGGCCGAGACCCTCGATTGGGGCGATCAGCCGGCCGCCACGACCGCCGGGGAGAGCAGCGCCACCGACCCCGGCGCCTGCCCCGCGGAGTCGGTGCCCTGGATCTGGCGGCTGACCGACATCGCCGCGGCGTGGGCATCGGGACAGCCCGACCACGGCGTACTGCTGCGGGCGGCGGACGAGTCGGTGACCGCCGGGATGTACGACCGCGGGTTCGACGCCTCGGAAGCGACCCATCCCCCGGTTCTCAAGGTGACCGTGGCCGGCGGGCCGGACCCGTCGCCGTCCGGCCCCGGTGACACGACACCGCCTGCCGTCACCGCGGTGAACCCGCCCGCCGGGGCGACAGGAGTGCCGGCGGACGCACCCGTCACGGTCACGTTCAGCGAGCCGGTGACCGATGCGCAGATCAGCGTTCTGGACGAGTGGTACGAGGACCAGGTGCCCGGCGCCACGCAGCTGAACCCGGAGCGTACGGTGCTGACGTTCACCCCGTCAGAACCGTGGATGGACTCCCTCATGGCCGTCACGGTGTCCGGGGCGAGAGACGCCGCGGGCAACACGATGAACCCGCACACGTGGAGGTTCGGCGAGGAACCTCCGAAGAAGGCCGCCGTGAAGACCGCCGCTCCCGCGGTCGACCGCGCCTGGACCCGTCCGGACGGGCGCACCTTGATGGTCAAGGTGGGTGGTGAGGCGCGCCGGCCGTACCGTGTCATGGTCGAGGTGAGGTCCGCCGCCAAGAGCGGCGCGGCACTCCTGTGGTCCGGTACGGCGGACGCCGTGCGGACGGGCACGGTCGCGCGGCTGAGGATCCCGGTCGGCAAGGTCACCGGCAAGGCGCACTGGCGGGCTCGCGTCGCGACCGGCGCGTGGTCCGCGTGGCGGCAGACCGGCGCGCCCGTGAACGACGTCGTGACCGCCGCGGCGCCGCCGGCCGACGCGTTCGCCCTGCTCGGTAACTGGCAGAGCAAGGACGGCAAGCGGATCAACTACCGCAAGGGGTACTGGGACCGATCCCGGGATGAGGGGTTCGGCAACGTCAAGATCGTGCAAAAGCATGACCTGGACTACCTGTCCGCTCATCAGATGACGAAGCACCCGCATCGCGGCATCGTCCCCGACCCGTTCATCATGACGCGCTACCACTATCAGGCCACGGCCTACCGGCACACGTGCAGCGGCTTCCTCTGGTGGCGGACCTGCAGGGTGACGCAGAGCCGCGACACCAGGACGATCGTGGACTTCAACACGGAGCCGAACAAGTATCAGGGCACCCTGGGGGTTCTCACCGCGTACTGCGAGGGGATTACGGTGTGCCCGCCGTGGATGAAACGATCGTTCGGAGCCGTACTCCTGCCCATGCCCGGATAGCCGAGGAACCTCCCCATGCGGATCGACGCCCGGACCGAAGACCAGCCTGAGCTGGTCGCACATCTACGGCTGTCGTACGACCTGGCCGCGACGCAGCGGGCCAACGCCGCGGACAGCCTGAGGTTCGCCTCGATCCGGCTCGACGACGACGCCGGCCGATGCACGGTGATACCGGCCGGCGGCGCCGCCGTCGAGTGTGACGTCGGCTATTCGATCTCTTCACGGGACGCCCTGCGCGACGCGCTCGCCGCGCAGGGCGTCCCGCTCCGCGCCGCCGCTCCGGACGACGGGTCGATGGGCATGCCCGCGGACGACGATCCACCCCTGATCCAGCACGCCTGGATCATCAAAATGATCGCCTACGGACTGGATCCCTGGACCGTGTACGCCCGTTCGTGGGCAGGCGACCTCGTGGAGATCCGGCTGTCCTCGCGGTCGACGCAGGCCCTTTTCCGGATCGACGGGGTGGCCCCCGTGATCACCGTCGACGTCAGCCACGCAGCACCGTCGCGGCGGCTCGGGCTCAACTACACCATCGTGGATCGCATCAGCCGCCTCGTGGACGAGGGAGGCGAGCCGGTGATCGGCTTGTGACGCGCAGGGTTTCCCTCGTCGGGTTCCTGGCGCCGGCCGTGCTTCGTGCTCGCCCGGCGCTTCGCGGACTGGGGCGAAGGCCGATGGGCACGGCATTCAAGGACCTGGTGTCCTGGTCAGCTGCGCTGGAGGAGCAGGGAGACGAAGCCCAGCGTGTTCCGGTAGCCGTTGAGCCACAGGTCGCGGTGTTCTCTCGCGGCGGCCAGGGCCTGGTCGGCGTCGGGGCCGGAGGTCGCCGCGGCCCAGCGGGTCAGGGTGCCGGTCCATGACCACTCGTACTCGTCCCACTCGGCCGGCTCGCTCACGTGGGCGTAGACGGTCAGCCAGCCGTCGGATTCGGCCGTCTCCACGGTGCCCGCCAGGTCGGGGTACTGGCCGATGGCTTCGAGGATCTCCGGTGCGGGGGGCCGGTCCCAGAAGCCTTCGCCCACCAGGGCCAGGCCGCCGGGGCGGACGAAGCGCCCGAGCGCTTCCATCGTCTGCTTCAGGTCGCCGAAAGCGTGCGTCGAGCCCACACAGAGCACCAGGTCGTACGGCTCGGCAGCGGAGAAGTCCGCGGCGGGCATCGTGTGCAGCGACATGCGGCCCGACAGGTTTCGCCGGGCGGCGGCCCGCTCGGCGGCCGCCACGGCGTGCGGTGAGATGTCCACGCCGTCGGCCACGGCCGTCGGGGCCAGTTCGAGTGCCCGCAGCGACCACTCTCCCCCACCACAGCCCAGGTCGAGAATTCTGGCCCGGTCCGGCAAAGCTGCCCGGCGCAGCAGCCTGTCGAGGCTGGACTCCGAGATCGGTGCGGCGATCGGGTGGTCACGGTGGGCGATGGCGCTCAGCAGTTGTCGATCCATGCCGTCATCCTTCCAGGAGCCCGGCGCCGGACCGCCCTTGTGATCGATCCGCAGGGGTGGCCGGAGAATCGGTCCGCGGCGATCGGCGCCGGGACTGGAGAGCATGAGAAAGAGCCGCGCCCTGGCTTTTCCGAAAGGCCGGTGCGCTTTCCCACCATTTGTTGAACTTGATGTGATTGCTTTTGTCACATCGGGGTACAAGGGCGCGCCGGGGTGCTTGGATACCTGGCCCCGGGAGTCGGATCGGCGATGAAATGCCTGTTCAGACAGAGTTCATCCAAGCCACAGATCCTGCAAAAAAGGGTCTTTCCGGCTAAATAGTGAAATGTCGGAAATAAGGCTTTGCTTCCTGGCGGGTGACCGTGCGGGGTGTCGCCGGTTAGCGTCGGATACGTTCCGTTAGCGCCGTTCTCGTGTGTCCTGTTGACCGGAATTCGGCGCCATCCACCTGCCCAGACATCTGCTGGGCCTCAAATCAGGGATGGATCTCTGATGCTCAAGCGCATTCTCGTCGGCACCGCGATCGCGGCGTCCGTGTTCGCGGTCACCGGAACGGTCACCTCGCAGGCCGCAAGCGCGTCGACCCAGACGAAGACCAGCTGCTCGGTGGCGTCCACCACGCAGCTCTCGACGTCGGCGGCGAAGCCCAAGTGCAAGTGGCGGTGGGACAAGCACGACCGCAAGTGCTGGTACTGCTGGAAGCACCACCGCTGGATCAAGAAGTGGTGCAAGGACAAACACCACAACAACCACTAGGCCGCGCCTGGCGGCGAACATCGTCCGCGTCAACCGCCCCGCGAGGGACTCCTCGCGGGGCCATCCCTGCGCCCGCAACCGCAGGCGATCCGGGCTGAGGACCGCCCGAAGGTCCGGGCCCGGGGACTGTCTGCAGGCCCGTGGCAGTGGCTATTGGGGCTGGAGGTTCACCTCGGCGCCGCCGGACGACGCCCGCTCGTGCAGTTCGACGCTGCCCGGCCGGGCGTCCTTGGGGACGTCGAAGACGAGCGCGCCGGCGATCGTGTCACCGGGCTTGATCTTCTCGTAGAGGAGCTTCGAGTCCGCTCCGTCCACGTAGACGGCGGCGCCCGGGTCGGCCTGGTACTCGGCGCCGCCGGCCAGCAGCTTCTGGGAGTCGCTGATGAACGCCTGCGCCCGGGTGCCGGTGTTCTTCACCGACAGGTGGACGACGACGAACCGCCCCCGCGCGGTCTTTCCGAGGCTTTCGCCGCCGATCCGGTCGAGCTGCTCCACTTTGGTCACGGTCATCGTGAAGCCGCCGTCCGTGACGGCCTGGCCGATGTTCGCGGACGTCCCGGAACGCAGGAAGAACACCACGGCGACGACGCCCAGCACGAGCGCGGCGGCGGCGAGGGCGACCCGCGTGCGCGGAACCTGGGACATCGTGGGGGCCTCCTGGCGATCGGACGCGCGGCCAACCACTTAACCAGCAAGGGCCCGCGCTCCGCCAGAGGTCAGGCGGCGGGGTGTTCGGTGAGGTCGGCCAGGTCCACACCGTGTTTGTGGAGATCGTCCACACTGGCCACGTAGCCGCGGAAGTACAGCTTGTCCTCGACGCGCCGCGACACGCGCAGGACGGGCTGATCGTCGACTACGACCGCCTCCACCTGCATCCCGTCGGAAGTGCGCCAGATTGCCATGGTTGAAGCCTAAGGGCAGAAACCTAAAGAGCAGGTAATGACCTCAAGGCCTCGCGCATACGGGCGATCTCGATGCTCTGGCCCGCGGACACGTCTCTGGCCAGCATCCGCATACGCTGGTCGGTACCCTCGCGCAGGGCGGCGTCGGCCATCGTCAGGGCGCCCTCGTGGTGCCTGATCATGAGGCGCAGGAACATGCGGTCGAACGGGCCGTCGCGGGCCGCGCGCAGGGCGTTCATCTCGGTGAGGGTGGCCATGCCGTTCGCGGGCTGTCCCGTGGGGTGGCCGTGAGTCCGGGGTACGGCCCGGCCCAGCGCCGACAGCCAGGCGGACATGATGCGGATCTCGGGTTCCTGCGTCAGCGTGATCTGATCGGCGATGCGGCGGATGGAGGGGGTGCGGGTGCGTTCGGCGACCAGACCGGCCATCTCCAGGGCCTGGCGGTGGTGCGGGATCATGCCTTCGGCGAATCGCACGTCGGCCGCGGACGGCTGCTGCTCCGGCTGCGGGAGGCGTTCGCCGGGCGTGGCCGTACGCGCGGGAGATCCCGGGGCGTGCGGGACCAGGACGGGCGCGTCGGTGCCGACGGGAGAGGGTCCGGCGCTCTCCGTCGCGCAGGCGGCCAGGGCGAATGTCAGCAGAACTGTGATGAAGAGAAGACGCGGCCGGAACTGTACTGACATAGCTTCCATACTGGGCCACGACATTGAAGGAGTGCACGCGTGATCCCTGCGAAGCTACGAGCGGCGGTGGTCGGCGCGGCTGTCATGCTGGTGGCGGCCTGCGCCGGGGCACCGGCCGCCAGGCCCGGTCCGAGTGCGGCGAGCAAGGCGCCATCGAGCGCGTCGCCCTCGGCGAAGACCATGGCCGACGTGACGACCAGCGACAACGTGAAGCTGGTCGCCAACATGCCGCGGACGGCTCCGCTCGACGGTCCGATGAGCTGGAACTCCGACCTGGCCTTCCAGGGGAACTACGCGTTCGTGGGCAACTTCGGCGGGTTCTCGATCTTCGACATCAGCGACCCCGCGCAGCCGAAGCCGGTCAGCCAGGTCTCCTGCCCGGCGCAGCAGAACGACGTCTCCGTCTACGGCGACCTGCTGATCCTGTCGATCGACGAGCCACGCGGCGGCGAGAAGTGCGACTCGGGGCAGGGCACCGGGCCGGCGTCGGGCGGCTGGGAAGGCCTGCGCATCTTCGACATCAGCGACAAGAAGAACCCCACGTACGTCTCAGCGGTGCGCACCGACTGCGGCTCGCACACCCACACGATGGTCCCGGGCAAGAACCCCGACACCTTGTACGTGTACGTCTCCTCCCCCGGCCCCGAGCCGGACTCGAAGACCTGCCCGCCGCCCCACGAACTCATCCAGATCGTAGAGATTCCAGTAAAGAACCCGAAGTCCGCAAAAATCGTGGCAAAGCCGAATATCTTCCCTGATGGCCAGGGCGAAGGCATGTTCGCCGCCGGCTGCCACGACATCACCGCCTACCCCGAGAAGAACCTCGCCGCCGCGGCCTGCTTCGGCGACGGCGTCCTGCTGGACATCGCCGACCCGGTCAAGCCCAAGGTCCTGCAGCAGGTACGCGACACCGAGAACTTCCAGATCTGGCACTCGGCCACGTTCAACAACGACGCCACCAAGGTCGTCTTCAGCGACGAGCTCGGCGGCGGCGGGATGGCGACCTGCGACAGCAAGACGCCCAAGACGAAGGGCGCCAACGCCATCTACGACATCGTGGACGGCAAGCTCGAACGCCGCGGCTACTTCAAGATGCCGCGCGAGCAGACGTCGAACGAGAACTGCGTCGCCCACAACGGCTCGCTGCTGCCGATCGAGGGCAAGGACGTGATGGTCCAGGCCTGGTACCAGGGCGGCGTCTCGGTCTGGGACTTCACCGACTCCAACAACCCGCGCGAGGTCGGATTCTTCGACCGCGGCCCGGCCGGCGGCGACCACTCGATCGCCGGCTCCTGGTCGGCGTACTACTACAACGGCTACATCTACTCCAGCGACATCCTCAAGGGCCTGGACGTCATCCAGATCGACGACCCGCTGACCGACCCGGCCAAGCAGGTCAAGATGGACGACTTCAACGTCCAGACGCAGAAGTCGTACTAGCCGGGCTCGCTGATCTCCCCGTCGCGCCACCCCTTGTAGGTGACGTCGAACGGGGAGGTCAGCCGGGCGCCCTGGTCGAGCAGCATGTGCCAGGACAGCCGCAGCGAGCGCGGCCGGTTGTGCTCGTCCAGCTTGAGCACCCAGGAGAGCGTGGTCTTGGCGAGCTGCGCCTCGGGGATCTCGTCGTTGTTGATGGCGCTGATCTGCCGCCAGAGCGACTCCGGGCCCTTGGTGGTGGGCAGCGAGCCGGTGTAGGTCCGGCCCTCCGACTGCACGCCCGAGGTGAGCCTGGCCAGGTCGGCCACGTTGGCGATCGAGGCGACCGCGTGCACGAACCGGGCGTACAGCATGATCGGGGTCTTGGCCTGGTCGGTGACGAGCTTGCCGCCGACGTAGTCCTGCCCGGCCATCAGCACGCGCCCGGTCAGCGCGGGCTCGACGTGCTCGGCGGTGACCCGCGCGTCCATGCGGACGTCGGAGATCTGCGGGTCGTAGGCCAGGCGGCCGGTGGCGGTGGTGTGCCAGGTGCCCTGGGTGATGCGGGCGTCGAGGGTGAAGTCGGCCATCGGCGCCAGCCCGACCGCGCTCTCCATGATGTCGGCGAGCTGCCCGGCCGCGGGCGGGACGGCCGCGCTGGGGGTGCCGCTCGGAGTGCCGCCAGGGGTGCTGCTCAAGGTGGGTGAGGTGGTGGGGGTGGCGGTCGGCGTGCTGCCGACGGTGGGGTCCGCGCGCGTGCCGGTGCCCCTGCCGAACCCGCCGCGCCACAGCACCACGCCGGTGGTCGCCGCGGCCAGCACCGCCACGCCCCCCGCGAGCGCCGCCCGCCGCGACACTCCTCCCGCGCGGGCCTGCCCTGGCGCCCCGTCCGTGGGTACGGCCCCGCCCCCGGAACCCGGCGCCGTGGACGCCCCCGGCACCGCACCCGAAGCGCCCGGCGTCCCCGCCATGGCACCCTGGGCGCCCGGCACGGCACCCGAAAAGCCCGGCGTGGGCCGGCTCGCGGGCTGGGCGGCGGCGACGCCCTGCCGCAGGGCGGCGTCCGGCTGTGCGGGCGCGCGCTCGCCCAGCAGGTTCAGCAGCAGGTCGCGGGCGGCGGGCCGGGCGGCGGGGTTCTTGGCGAGGCAGCGGGCCACGATCGTCCGCAGCGGCTCGGGCAGCTCGCCCAGGTCGGGGTCGGCGTGGATGATGCGGTAGGCGACGGCGGCGAGGGTGTCGGAGCCGAACGGCGGCCGTCCGGAGGCGGCGAACACCATGGTCGCGCCCCACGCGAACACGTCCGCGGCGGGCCCGACCTGCCCGCCCGCGAACTGCTCCGGCGCCATGTAGGGCGGCGTCCCGGCGGCGCCCTGCGACTGGGACAGGTCCACCAGCCGCGCGATGCCGAAGTCGATCACCCGCGGGCCGTCCGGGCCCATGAGGACGTTGCCCGGCTTGAAGTCCCGGTGCACGACTCCGGCCCGGTGAATGGCGGTCAGCGCGGTGGCGGTGCCGATGGCCAGCCGGGTCAGCGCCGCCCCGCGCAGCGGCGCCACCTGGTGCAGCGCGGGCCCGTCGATGAACTCGCTGGCCACGTAGGGCGGGTTGTGGTCCAGGTCGGCACGCAGGACGCGGGCCGTACAGAACTCGGCCACCTGGCGGGCGGCGGCGAGCTCGCGGTCGAAGGCACGGTCGAACCCGTGGACGACCTTGACCGCGGCGAGCTCGCCGCGGTCGTCCCGGCCCAGGTAGACGGTGCCCTGACCGCCTCGGCCGAGCTCGCGGAGAATGCGGTACGGGCCGATGTCCACGATGCCTCACATGATCGGTATGCGGGGCACGAGACTAGCTCACGGGTCGAGATCGGCGGCAGAGCGCTCGGCGAAGACCCGCATCGCCTTGGCGGTGATCGGTCCCGGCGCGACCGGCAGCGTGGTCTGGTCGACCAGCTTGATGGGCTGCACGTCGCGCGTGGTGGAGGTGAGGAACGCCTCCTCGGCCTCGTAGAGGGCCCGCAGCGGCACGTCGGCCTCCTCGGCGCCGCACCACTCGACGACCAGCGCCCGCGTGACTCCGGCCAGCGGCCCGGCCTCCAGGGTGGGGGTGATCAGGCGACCGTCCCTGACGATGAAGATGTTGGAGCCGGTGCCCTCGCACAGGTTCCCGGCGAGGTTGCCGAAGATCGCCTCGCCGCCGCCGCGCGCCTTGGCGTAGGCCAGGGCCTTGGCGTTGTCGCCGTAGGAGGTGGACTTGACGCCGGACAGCGCGCCGCGCTCGTTGCGCGGCCACGGCACGACGGTGACGGCGGCGGTGCCGGGGAAGGGCTTCTGCTCGTCCACGATCACGACGGAGGTGCCGCCCTGGTCGCCGCGGTCGGAGCCGAGCGGGCCGGGGCCGCTGGTGTAGGTGACGCGGATGCGGCCGAGCGGCCACGCGGGGGCGACGGCCAGGAGCTTGCCGATGCCGTCGGCGATGGCGTCGGTGTCGGGCTCGGGCAGATCCATGCGCCGTGCCGAGAGCCGGAGCCGGTCGAGGTGGCGGGTGAGCGCGAACGAGACGCCGTTGACGATCTTGATGGTCTCGAAGACGCCGTCGCCGACCATGAGACCGTGGTCGAAGACCGAGACGCTCGCTCGGGCGGGGTCGAGGATCTCCCCGTTGACCCAGACAGGGACTGTCATCTATCTCCTCCAAAGCGAGATGCGAGTGCGATGAGCCTGGATGCTTTCAGCTCGGTCTCCTGCCATTCACGCCGGGGGTCGCTGCCCCAGGTGATGCCCGCGCCGGTGCCGAACCGGATCTCCTGGCCGGAGATCCAGAAGGTCCGGATGCCCACGGCCAGCGCGGCCGTGCCGCGGTCGGCGTCGACCCAGCCCACGGCCCCACAGTACGGCCCGCGGGGCTCGGGTTCGAGTTCATTGATGATGCGCAGGGCCGAGGACTTGGGGGCGCCGGTGATCGAGCCGGGCGGGAACGTGGCCGCGAACAGCTCGGGCCATCCCTTGCCGGGCTCCAGCCGGGCGCGGACGGTCGAGACCAGGTGCACCGAGCCCGGGTAGGCCTCGGGCACGCACAGCGCGGGAACCTGCACCGAGCCGACCGCCGCCACCCGGCCGAGGTCGTTGCGGACCAGGTCGACGATCATGACGTTCTCGGAGTAGTCCTTGTCGAGCAGGTCGGCCTCGGTGGCTCCGGTGCCCTTGATGGGGCGGGACTCGACGACGGCGCCGTCGCGCGAGAGGTACAGCTCGGGCGAGGCGGAGACCACGGCGCGGCCGGGCAGGCTGATCACCGCGGCGTACGCGGCGGGGTTGCGCTCGGCCAGGCGGTGGGCCAGGGCG
Source organism: Nonomuraea sp. NPDC050540 (assembly GCF_044457485.1). Classification (NCBI taxonomy): domain Bacteria; kingdom Bacillati; phylum Actinomycetota; class Actinomycetes; order Streptosporangiales; family Streptosporangiaceae; genus Nonomuraea; species Nonomuraea sp. NPDC050540. The sequence goes on along the minus strand of NZ_JBITHA010000001.1, from coordinate 1,344,868 downwards.
AGCGGGTCGGCCTCCGGCGGCAGGGGCGCGGTCAGGACGCGGGTGAGGTTGGCCTGGTAGACCTCGCCCCGGCGGATGTGCTCGCGGATGGCCTGGACGCCGCGCTCGTAGGCGGCCTGGTCGAGGGAACTGCGCCACTGGCGGGCGCCGGGGCCGTGCCAGGGTCCGGCCGGGGGCAGCGGGGCGGGGCGTACCTGGTCGAAGCGGGCGCAGCTGACCTTGCCCTCGTAGTCGACGACCACGGCCCACCAGCCCTCGCCGTCGAGGGCGGCCAGGTCCGTGGTCAGGTCGCGCAGGCCGGTGGCGAGCCGCCCGCCGACATAGGCGAAGCTGTCGTACACGCGGCCATTGTCCCAGTGCGTGATGCCACCTCGCACAGCAAGTCCACGAAGGCCAGGGCGGCGGGCAACGGGACGCCGGGGAGCGCCGCGTAGTAACGCCTGGCCGGGACGGCGGCGCCGAGCGGGCGGAGCACGACTCCCCGCGGTACGGCCCGCGCCGCCAGCTCCGGCACGAGCGTGACGCCCAGCCCGGCGGCGACGAAGCCGAACTTGCCCGACCATTCGGCCACGCGCAGGCCGCCGCGCGGTACGAACCCGGCCGCGGCGCAGGCGGTCACGAGCAGCGTCGGCTGACCGCTCGGCGCGGCCTCGATCCAGGTCTCCTCGCGCAGGTCGGCCAGGTCGACGGTGGTACGCGCGGCGAGGGGGTGGCCTTCGGGGAGCGCCACCAGCAGCCGGTCCTCCCCCAGCGGCACCGTGTGGCCGCCCGTGGGCAGCCCGGCCGGGTAGTCGCTGATCACGGCGACGTCGAGCTCACCGGCTTCCAGGCGCTCGACCAGGCGGGGGCTGAGCCCTTCCGCGAGCCGTACCTCGACGGCCGGCCTCCGGTCGGCGAAGCGCTGGAGCGCGGCGGGCACCAGTTCGACGTTGGCGGTCGCGAACGCCCCCACGCGCAGCCTGCCGCCGCCCCCGGCGTGGATGGCGGCCAGCTCCTCCCCCGCCTGGTCCAGGCGCTCCAGGACGGCGAGGGTGTGGCGGTGCAGGGCGTGGCCGGCGGGCGTCAGCCGTACACCCCGGGCGCGGCGCTCGAACAGCGCGCCGCCCGCCTCGCGCTCCAGCGCGGCGATGCGGCGCGAGACCGCGGACTGGGTGTATCCGAGCAGTTCGGCGGCGGCGGTGAAGGAGCCGGAGCGGGCTACCTCGTCGAACAGTCGCAAGTCATTCGTCTCAAGCATGGCTGGTATGCAATGTAGTCGGTGGTGGAATGGCTCGCATCTCTCCTATAAAGGGGAACATGATTGCTTTTCTTGGACAGGGGCGCATGGGCGTCCCCATGGCCCGGCGGCTTGAGGCGGCCGGGCACGAGGTGACCACGTGGCGGCGCGGGACCGGTACGCCGGTGGAGCGGGCCGTCGAGGGCGCCTCGGTCGTCATCACGATGCTGCGCGACGGGCCCGCCGTGCTCGACGTGCTGGAGTCGGCCCTGCCGGGGCTGCGGCCGGACGCGATCGTGATCGAGATGTCCACGATCGGGCCGCCGGCCGTCACGCGGGTGCGCGAGCTGCTGCCGTCCTCGGTCGGGCTGGTGGACGCGCCCGTGCTCGGCAGCGTGGGACCCGCCACCGACGGCACGCTGACGGTGCTGGCGGGCGGCGCGGTGGCGCCGGTGCGCGAGGTGCTGTCCGTCTTCGGGACCGTGCGCGAGTGCGGGCCGCTGGGGTCGGGGGCGGCGCTGAAACTCGCCGTCATGAGCGCGTTCCTGCCCGCGCAGGTGCTCGTCGCCGAGTCTCTCGCGTACGGCGAGGCGCACGGCGTCCCCCGCGAGGCGGTGCTGGACGTTTTGGCGGGCACCCCGCTCGGCGGCCTGTCGGAACGCCTGCGCGATCCCGCAGCGGAAACCCGTTTCGCGCTCGGACTGGCCGCCAAGGACCTGGAACTGGCCGCGTGGGAGGGCGGAACGCTGGCCACCGCCGCCCGCCTGCGCCTGCGCGCGGCCGAGGCGGCCGGTCTCGGCGACCAGGACGTGACCGCGATCGCGCGGCACGTCGGCGCGGGCCGTCCGTCCCGGGTCACGCCGGTCAACCCGGCGACCGTGCCCGCCACCAACGGCATGTACTCGCACGCGGTGCGGACCGGGGACACGTTGTACATCTCGGGGCAGGCCGCCTTCGACGCCGACGGGAACGTGGTGGCGCCCGGGGACATGGCGGCGCAGGCCGAGCATGTGTTCGCGTGCCTGGAGCGGATTCTGGCCGATCAGGGGGCGGGGTTCGGGGACATCGCGTTCATCCGGTCGTACCTGACGGACATGGCGCAGGCTCCCGCCTACCGGGAGGTGCGCAAGCGCTACATCACGGGCACGCCTCCGGCCAGCACGTCGGTGGAGGTGTCCCGGCTGTTCATGCCGGGGCTGGTGCTGGAGGTGGACGCGATCGTGGCGCTGCCCTCCTGACCCAGCGCCGGGCGGCCGGCGGGGCGCTCGTCACGGCGGCCGGCCACCCCCGCCGGACGAGCGTCTCCCTGGACGGAGGGATCCACGTGCGGCGGGTGGGGGTGGCTGCGGCTTCGCCGTAACGGATAGGGGCTCTCCAAGAGAGCCGTAACGGACGGAGGGCTCTCAAGGAGAGCCACAACGGGCGGCCCTACGAGAGAGGACCCGTGACCACCTCGGCGGCGGAGAGCAGGGCGCCGTCGGCGACGAGGCGGACGGTGGACTCGATCTCCGGGGCGAGGAAGCGGTCCGGGCCGGGGCCGGGGACCGCCTCGCGCAGTGCGGACACCACGGCGCCGGTCGCGGGGGCGGGCGTCAGCGGGGCGCGCAGGTCGAGGGCGCGGGCGGCGGTGAGGATCTCGATGGCCAGGACCCGCGTCAGGCCGTCCACCGACTTGCGCAGCTTGCGCGCGGCCGACCAGCCCATGGAGACGTGGTCCTCCTGCATGGCCGAGCTCGGGATCGAGTCGACGCTGGCCGGGACGGCCAGGCGCTTCATCTCGGAGACGATGGCGGCCTGCGTGTACTGGGCGATCATGTGGCCGGAGTCCACGCCGGGGTCGTCGGCGAGGAAGGCGGGCAGGCCGTGGTTGCGGGCCACGTCGAGGAAGCGGTCGGTGCGGCGCTCGGACATGGAGGCCACGTCGGCGGCGACGATGGCGAGGAAGTCGAGCGCGTAGGCGACGGGGGCGCCGTGGAAGTTGCCGTTGGACTCCACGCGGCCGTCGTCGAGCACGGCCGGGTTGTCGACGGCGCTGGCCAGCTCCCAGCCGGCGACGTTGGCGGCGTGCGCGACGGTGTCGCGGGCGGCGCCGGCGACCTGCGGGGCGCAGCGCAGGGAGTAGGCGTCCTGGACGCGGGCGCAGTTCTCGGGGTCGCGGTGGCTGGCCATGACGCCGGAGCCGGCCAGGATTCTGACCATGTTGGCGGCGGCGAGCGCCTGGCCGGGCTGCGGGCGCAGGGCCTGCAGCTCGGGGGCGAAGACGCGATCGGTGCCGAGCAGCGCCTCCACGCTCATGGCCGCGCTCAGGTCGGCGGTCTTCAGCAGCCTGGACAGGTCGTCGATGGCCAGGACGAGCATGCCGAGCATGCCGTCGGTGCCGTTGATGAGGGCCAGGCCCTCCTTGGCGGCCAGTTCGACCGGTTCGATGCCGGCCTGCTTGAGCGCCTCGGCCGCCTGGGTGAGGGTGCCGGAGGAGTCGCGTACGACGCCTTCGCCCATCAACGTCAGCGCCACATGGGCCAGCGGCGCCAGGTCGCCCGAGCACCCCAGCGAGCCGAACTCGTGCACCACCGGCGTGATCCCCGCGCTCAGCAGCGCGGCGAGCGTCTTGGCCGTCATCGGGCGGATGCCGGTGTGGCCGGTGGCCAGCGTGTGCAGGCGCAACAGCATGAGCGCCCGCACGACCTCCGTCTCGACCTCGGGACCGCTGCCCGCGGCGTGCGAGCGCACGAGCGAGCGCTGCAGCTGCGCGCGCAGCGCGGGATCGATGTGCCGCGTGGCCAGCGCGCCGAACCCGGTTGACACACCGTAGGCGGGCGTCGGGCTCTCGGCGAGCTCGTCCACGCGCTGGCGGGCCGCGGAGATCGCCGCGATCGCGTCGTCGGTCAGGCGTACGGCGGCGCCGCCACGGGCCACACGGATGACGTCCTCGAAGCTCAGCGGCTCGGGACCGACGTTCACGACTACGTTGTCGCGCATGCTGCCACTCTCTCGTTTAAGGGTGTTGGGTAACCGGCGTATGTGATGTTAGCTCCTTACCATCGAACAACTCCCTTCTGCCCTCTTCTGTCACGGTCACCGCGCGGGGGATGTTCCCGCGGACGATCCAGCCCCGCTCGAACAGCACATCGGTCAGCGCGGCGCCGAGCGCTCCGCCCAGGTGGGCCCGCCGTTCCGTCCAGTCGAGGCAGTCGGGCGCGAACCTCCTGCGTGTCCTGCGCACCGCGTCCACGTCCACGCCGATCAGCTTGAGCGCCCGCTCCCCCGCCGCGGTGAGCTCGCCGCCGTCGAGGTGCCCGTCGGCGCGCAGCCGGTCCAGCAGCGCCACGCCCGCCCGTCCGGCCAGGTGGTCGTAGCACGTGCGGGCCTCTTCCAGCAGCCGCGCCTGGCGCGACTGCCGCAGCGACCGTACGGCGGGCCGCGCGCTGACCCGGGCCAGCACCTCCAGGACCTCGGCCACGTCGTGCCCGGCCAGGCGGTAGTAGCGGTGGCGGCCCTGGCTGACCACCTCCACGAGGCGGCCCTCCAGCAGCTTGGCCAGATGGGAACTGGCGGTGGCGGCGCTCACTCCGGCCAGCCTGGCCAGTTCCCCGGCCGCCAGGGCTCGGCCGTCGAGCAGTGCGTTGAGCATGGCGGCCCTGGTCGGGTCGGCGATGAGCGCGGCGACCGGTGCGATGTCGGCGTCTCGGGTGAGATGTTCTGCGGCCATGATGCGACGCTAACCCACCGACGTTTCGGCCCCGGTCTAAGCATCGCGGCTCTTCACGGCGCACACGAGCCGGTTGTTGCCGCGCTGCCACAGCGTGCCGACCTCGGCGAACCCGGCCGTGCGCAGCGCCCGCTCGTGCGTGGACAGGAGCTCGGACTCCTCCCCGTTGTGCGTGGTGCCCTGGTCGTGGCGGGCGGTGTTGAGCTCGGCCAGATCGGGGTCTGCGACGACGGCCTTCCACCACTCCTGCCAGTCCTCGGGCCGGTTCTCGCGGAAGCGGCGCTCGGTCTCCTTCTCGTGGATCGCGCGCTCGAGCTCGGCCAGGGCGGGGCTGGCGTCGTCGGTGTTGAGGTGGTCGCCGTTGAGGAGCACGCCGCCGGGCCGCAGCGCCCGGTGCACCTCGGCATAGACGCCGGCCAGTTCGGAGCCGGTGATCCAATGCAGGGCGGTCGTGCTGACCGCGGCGTCCACGGGGCGGTCAAGGCCGAGTCCTTCGCTCCAGCCCCGGACCCGCAGGTCCCGGGAGACGAAGGTCAGTCGCGGGTACGCGGCGCGGCCCAGGCCCAGCAGGAGCGGGTCGGCGTCGATGGAGATCACCGTGGCCTTGGGCAGGCGCTCAAGCAGGCGGGCCGAGAGCGATCCGGGACCGCAGCCGAGGTCCAGCACAAGGGGGTCGGGGCGGCCGAGGGACTCAACGGCGTCGATCAGCGCGGTGAAACGCTCCTCGCGGTCGGGCAGATATCCGGCCTGCTGCAGGTCCCAGCGGTCGATCCACTGACGGGCGGCGTCATAGGTAAGCACAACCGGCTCCTTGTAACTGTCGTCTACACTTTGGATAGTCACAAGCTAACCGAGAGGTTGTAACCGGTCAAGTGAACTTCAACAGTCACACGGACAGTGTCACGCGGGTGACGGTGAGCTTCGTCAACGCGCTGACGCCCGGCATGCGGCGCGGGCGTCCCTTCACACCCGCCGTTCTCGACGAGGCCGCCACGGCCGGCGCGCGCGAGATCTATCCGGCGCACCGGCCGTTCACCACCCCGGAGGCGGAGGAACTGGCGGGCGTGGCCGTACGGCTGCGCGCGGTCTTCGAAGCCGTGGCCGCCGAGGACAACGACACCGCCGCCGCCCGGCTCAACCGCCTGCTCGACGACCACAACGCCCGTCCCCGCCTCGACCGCCACGACGGCGAGCCGTGGCACCTGCACTTCCACGGCCCCGGCGGCACCGTGGCCGGCGACTGGGGCGCCAGTTGCTCGACGGCGCTGGCGATCGTGCTGGGCAGCGAGTTCGCCGACCGGCTCGGCGTGTGCACGGCGCCCGCCTGCGACCGCGTCTACGTGGACGTCTCCCGCAACGGCACCAAGCGCTTCTGCTCGACCGCGTGCCAGAACCGGGTGAAGACGGCCGCCTTCCGGGCCAGGGCGAAGAACTGAGTTGGGGGAGAGGGGGAAGATTCGCTACAGTTCTCTCGTCGCCGCCGATCGCGGCGGACGCGGAAGTGGCTCAGTGGTAGAGCATCACCTTGCCAAGGTGAGGGTCGCGGGTTCAAATCCCGTCTTCCGCTCGGAGCTTCCGGCTCGGTGGAGTGGCCGAGAGGCGAGGCAGCGGCCTGCAAAGCCGTCCACACGGGTTCAAATCCCGTCTCCACCTCCAGTTGAATACCCGGACGATTAGCTCAGCGGGAGAGCGCTTCCCTGACACGGAAGAGGTCACTGGTTCAATCCCAGTATCGTCCACCAGTTTTGAGTCCCACGCCGTAGTCCCGTTTCACCGGTGGGTGAGCAAGGGGGCGTGGTGGTCGGTGTCCGGTGGGCCGTCGGGGTCGGCGTGGACGGTCGCGGCCCTCAGGCGGGGCAGGTCGTGGATCAGGCGGTGTTCGGCCTCCACCGCCACTGCGTGGGCTTCGATCAGCGACAACTGGTGGCTGACCGTGATGTCCACTTCGGCGCGTAGCGTGTGGCCGATCCAGCGCATGCGGACCGCGCCCACGCCTTTCACGCCGGGTACCACGGTCAGGATCCTCTCCGCCCGCGTGATGAGGGCGGGGTCCACGGCGTCCATCAGGCGGTGGTAGATCTCCCTGGCGGCGTCGCGCAGGACGAAGCAGATCGCGACCGTGATGAGCAGGCCGACGATCGGATCGGCCAGAGGGAAGCCCAGGGCGGCGCCGCCCGCGCTCAGCAGGACGGCCAGGGAGGTGAAGCCGTCGGTACGGGCGTGCAGGCCGTCGGCCACCAGCGCGGCCGAGCCGATTTCGCGGCCCACCCTGATGCGGTAGCGGGCCACCCACTCGTTGCCGACGAAGCCCACGACGCCCGCGGCGGCCACCAGGCCCACGGCGCGGATGTCCTCTGGGGTGATCAGGCGCTTCACGGCCTCGTACGCGGCCAGTGCGGCTGAGGCGGCGATCAGGGCGACGATGACGATGCCGGCCAGGTCCTCGGCGCGGCCGTACCCGTAGGTGAAACGGCGGGTGGCGGCGCGGCGCCCCAGGGAGAAGGCGATCGCCAGCGGGACGGCGGTCAGGGCGTCGGCGAAGTTGTGCAGCGTGTCGCCCAGCAGGGCCACCGAGCCGGACAGGGCGACGATGGCGGCCTGGACGAGGGCGGTGACCATGAGGACCGCGAAGGAGACGGCCAGCACCCGCATGCCACGGCTGCTGGACTCCAGGGCCGCGTCGGTTCTGTCGGCGGTGTCGTGGCTGTGGGGTTTGAGGAGGCGGCCCAGCTTCGACGGGGCGTGTCCGTGCCCGTGGCCGTGTGACGGGGGGTCGGGGTGCGTCATCGTCTCCCCTCTCGGTGGCCCTCGCATTATAGATATTCATGTACGCATATGACAACGGGTCAGAGAGGCGCCGGGTGGTGGTCGGAGACGGCGTTGAGCTCGATGCCGTGCTCGAGCAGGGCCTTCAGCGCGCACAACACCGTGGTGAAGCCGCCGACGGTGTCGTTGACCCACTGGAGGGTGTCGTCGCCCGAGCCCTGGTAGCCGGTCTCGGTGACCTCGACGAACGTGGCGTCCCCGGCGATGGGGGTGAAGCGCAGCTCCACCGTGGTCGGCTGCGCGTAGTTGCCCCACTCGAACCTGATCAGCCGCCCCTCCTGCACCGCCTTGACCCAGACCTGGACGCTCGCGCCGTACGTCTCCCACTCCCAGCGCAACTCCGCCCCCGGAAGCATGGGCCCGCTGCTCTTGGAGTACCACAGGCGCGTGGTGACGGCCGGGTCGGCGAAGGCCTGGAAGGCCGTCTCGGCGGGCGTGCGGACGATCATGCACGCGTACGCGGCGGGGGCTTGGGTGAGCTGGAGAGTCTGCATGGCCAGGAGTGTGCCCCCAGGGATCTGGTCGCCCTACCCCGGCACGTTCAAGAATCGGCCACGCAGCCGGAGAGGCCGGCCGCGGTTTCCACCATGCGCCGGTAGTCCGGGCACTGGGTGAAGTCGTCCGCGCCGCATTCCATGAGGTGTTCGATCAGCCGCTTGGACGTCGTGATCTCCGCGAGCCGCCGCTCCAGGTCCGCGTGGTGCCGCTGGAGCAGGGTCCGGCGTTCGGCCCTGCCGGTGGCCGACAGGACCTCACCGATCTGGTCGAGGCTCATGCCGCCGCCCTTGGCGCGAATGATCGTCATGACGCGGATGACGTGGTCGCGGGTGTAGCGGCGGCGGCCGTTCACCCGGGCGGCCGGGGTCAGCAGGCCCATCGCCTCCCAGTGGCGCAGGACGTGCGTCCCGAGACCGAACCGGTCGGCCAATTCCCCGATACGCATTGACTTCATGTTGACATTAACTTGCAGACTTTCCCGCATGTCAACCAACGACGTGGTCATCATCGGAGGCGGGCCGGCCGGGCTGGCCGCCGCCCTCACCCTCGGGCGGGCGCACCGCCGGGTACTCCTGCTCGACGCCGGGCACGGCCGCAACGCCCCGGCCGAGGCCGTTCACAACTTCCTGACCAGGGACGGCATACCACCGGCCGAGTTGCGCGAGCTCGCCCGCGAGGAGCTGTCGGCCTACCCGTCGGTCGAGATCCGGGAGGAGACGGTCACCGATGTCCGCCCCGGCTTCCGGGTGGAGCTGTCGGGAGGGGGAACGGCGGGCGCGCGCCGGCTCCTGCTGGCTACCGGTCTGTCCGACGACCTTCCCGGCCCGCCCGGCGTCGAGTCGCTGTGGGGGCGATCGGCCTTCCACTGCCCGTACTGCCACGGGTGGGAGGTCACGGGCAGGCCGGTCGCGGTGATCGGGGCCTCCCCCGCCCGGGTACGGCTGGCGCTGCAGCTGAGCCGCTTCGCCGACGTGGCCCTGTGCACCGGCCGGGAACCGCTCGACCCGGCCTCGCGGGCGAAGCTCCTGGCCCAGGGCGTCGCCGTGAGGGACGAGCGGATCGCCCGCCTGGAGTCGGCCGGCGGCAGGCTGGAGCGGATCGTGTTCGAGGACGGCCCGCCGCTGCCCCGGCAGGCGGTGTTCGTGGTCAACGTGCCGCGCAGGCACAGGACGGACCTGGCCGCCCGGCTGGGCTGCGCCACGTTCACCGACGGCTGCGTGGAGGTGAACGAGTTCGGCCAGACCGGCGTCCCGGGCGTCTACGCGGCGGGCGACACGGCGCGCAGGGCCACCGTCCCGGTCCCGCTGGCAGCGGTCATAGCCGCTGCGGCCGGCGGAACCGTCGCCGGCGCGGCCATCGACCAGGACCTGCTGAGCGCCGACTTCGGCCTGCCCGCGTTCGCGGCCCCGAAGGGCTGAGCGCGATGTCCGTGAACCTGACCAGGAAGACGATGGCCACCGCCGGCCTGTTGCTGGGCATGCTGCTCTCGGTCCTGGACCAGACCGTGGTGGCCATAGCGCTGCCCGCCATCGCCGAAGACCTGGGCGGCATGGACGCGATCGGCTGGATCGTCACCTCCTACGTCCTGGCCTCGACCGCGACCGGCGCCCTCTACGGCCGCGTCAGCGACCGCTTCGGCCGGCGCGCGGTGTTCCTGGTCGCGCTGGCCGTCTTCGCCGTAGGTTCCGCGCTGTCCGGCCTGGCCCAGACGACGCCCCACCTGATCGCGGCGAGGACGCTCCAGGGCATCGGAGCGGGCGCGTTGTTCGTGATCCCGGCGGTGGCCCTGTCCGAGCTGTATCCGCGTCACCTGCGCAGCCGCGTCCAGGGCTTCACCGGCGGCGTCTTCGCCCTGGCCAGCGTGGGCGGCCCGCCGGCGGGCGGGCTGATCACCGACGCCGCGGGCTGGCGCTGGATCTTCTACGTCAACCTGCCGCTCGCCGTGGTCGGCATGGCTCTGACCGGGTACGCGCTGCGCCTGCCCAAGCCGGATGCCGCGGGCGGGCTCGACCTCGCCGGAGCGCTGCTGATCGCGGGCACCGCCGTCAGCCTGCTGCTGGTGACCGAGTCGCCGGCGGGCGCGGGGGTGGCCTTCGCGGTGCTGCTGACGCTGTCGGTGTGGTGGCAGCGCCGCGCGCCCGACCCGATGCTGCCTCCCCGGCTGTTCGCCGTCCCGGCGCTGCGCGTGGTCCTGCCCGCCACCGCCCTGCTCGGCGCGCTGCTCGGCGGCTCGCTCGTCTACCTGCCCACGTTCTTGCAGGCCGCGTACGGGATGGGCGCGACCGCGGCGGGGCTGGCGCTCACGCCGTACGTCCTGACGTTCACGGCGGTGTCGTTCGTGGCGGGCGCCGGGGTCGGGACCCGGTTCAAGCCGTTCCTGCTGGCCGGGGCGTCGATCGTGGTCCTGGGGTTCGTGCTGCTGAGCCGGCTGGAACCCGGCACGCCCTATGCGCCGGCGGCCGTCACGCTCGGCGTGCTCGGCGCCGGGTTCGGGCTGCTGATGCAGAACCTGGTGGTCGTCGCGCAGAACGCCGCGGCCCCCGCCGACCTGGCCGCCACCACCTCGGCCACGATGACCGCGCGCGGCCTCGGCCTCTCGCTCGGCGTGGCCGCCTTCGGCAACCTGCTCACCCGCGAGCTCGAGAACAGCCCGCAGGCGACGGCCGCGGCCGTCCCCGAGGTCCTGGCCTGGGGGATACCGGCCGCCGTCGTCCTGGTCGCGCTCCTCGTGTTCCTGCCCCGCTAGATGCGCAGAAGGAACTCCGCCGTGTCCAGCAACCAGATCAGCCCCCACATCGCCACGACCCACAGATGACCGGATCCCCGCCCGGACCCACCCCAGGTCCGCATGTCCACCAGCCCCCTCGACGGTGCTATGCCTCCCAGTCTGTCGGGCAGCTCCCCCAAAAGCGCGGCATGTCGGGAAAAGTAATGAATGGCGGCAAGCCGAACACGTTCTCAGCCGGGGTTAACGCGTGGTTAACCGGCTCCCTCTACGGTGCCGGGCATGAACTGGAAGTACCGAGCGAACGCCACGCTCGAAGGCCTCACCGGGTACACGCTCTCGCGGGCCACCCGCGTGCCCCGTCCGGTACCCCCGCCGAAGCCGCACCCCGCGCTGGTACGGCTGCCGGACGACGAGGTCAGGAGCCCCGCCGACCCGGTGCACGACCGGCTGCTGCGGGCTCCGGTCTTCCTGTTCTCGTCGGTGCGCTCGGGCTCGACGCTACTGCGGGTCCTGCTCAACAGCCACTCGCTGATCCACTCCCCGATCGAGACGCACTTCCGCCGCGTGACGGCCGGCTTCCCCACCGATCCGGTACGGCAGGCCGTGGCCGCCCTCGGCCACACCCACAGCGACGTGGAGCACCTGATCTGGGACCGCCTCCTGCACCGGGAGCTGGCCCGCAGCGGCAAGCAGATCATGGTGGAGAAGACGCCGAGCAACGTCTTCGCCTGGCGGCGCATCGCCACCTGCTGGCCGGACGCCCGCTTCCTGTTCCTGCTGCGCCACCCGATGTCGATCGCGCAGTCCTGGCACGAGGCCGACCCGGACAACCGGCCGATGGACGAGGCGGTCAGCCGTACCCTCAACTACATGGTCTACCTGCAGGAGGCCCGCGAGCACCTGCCCGGGCTGACCGTCACCTACGAGGACCTGGTCGCCGAGCCGGGGCCGGTGCTGCGCAAGGTCTGCGACTTCCTGGAGGTCGCGTGGGAGCCGGCCATGCTGGAGTACGGCACGCGCGACCACGGCGGGTTCGTCAAGGGCATCGGCGACTGGCGGGACAAGATCCGCACCGGCAGCGTGGTCGAGGGGCGGCCGCTGCCGGCGCCGGACGAGGTGCCCGAGAAGCTCTGGGAGATCTGCCGCCGGTGGCGCTACCTGTGAGTTCGCCCGGGGTTCACGGGTCGTTGGCCCGGCGTTCCCCCACGGCCTCCAAGGTGTCCGACATGATCTCCGGGCCCTCTCGCCGCACCCTGCTCACCGGCGCCGTGGCCGCCCCCTTCCTGGGCGGCGCGGCCACTCACGCGAGCGCCGGACCGCCCGCGCGGCCGAACGTGGTGGTGGTCCTCGCCGACGACCTGGGCTGGGGCGAGGTCGGCTTCCAGGGGCAGCGCACGATCGCGACCCCGAACCTGGACCGGCTGGCGGCCGAGGGCGTGCGCTTCGAGGCGGCCTACTCGGGCGCGCCCCTGTGCGCCCCGTCGCGTTGCGCTCTGCTCACCGGGTTGCACGCCGGGCACGGAACGGTCAGGGAGAACCCGGAGGGCGGCCCCCAGCGCTCGCTCACCGACGCCGACCTGACGTTCGGCGGGATGATGCGGCTGGCCGGGTACGACACCGCGTGCATCGGCAAGTGGGGCTTCGGCCCCGACCTGCCCGGCCAGCCCTCGCACCCCAACGAGCGGGGCTTCGCGGAGTTCTTCGGCTTCATCGGGCACCGGGACGCGCACCGGTACTACCCGCGGCGGCTCTGGCACAACGACCGCACGGTGCCCCTGAACGGGCACTATTACGCGCCCGACCTGTTCAGAGAGCGGGCCGTGCGTTTCATCAAGAAGGAGCGCGAGCGGCCGTTCCTGCTCTACTACCCGACCACGCTGCCGCACTCGCCGAGCGTGGTGCCCGGCGGTGACGCGGGGCCGTACGAGGACCGGCCGTGGACCGGCCCGAACCGGCGGCACGCGGCGCAGGTCGGCCGGCTGGACGCGGACGTGGCCGCCCTGGTGCGGGCGCTGCGCGACAGCGGGCAGGCCGAGCGCACGGTGGTGCTGTTCACCAGCGACAACGGGCCGCACAGCGAGAAGGGCGTGACGCCCGCGCTGTTCGACTCCAACGGCCCCTTCCGCGGCGACAAGCGCGACCTGTACGAAGGCGGCATCCGGGTGCCGATGATCGCCTGGTCGCCGGGTGTGCGGGCGCGGGTGGAGCGGCGGCCGGTGGCGTTCTGGGACGTGCTGCCGACACTGGCCGACCTCGCCGGGATGCCGGTGCCCGAAGGGCTGGACGGGGTGTCGCTGCGCGGCGCGCTGACCGGGGCGGGGGTGCCGAAGCGGCGGCACCTGATCTGGAACCGGCCGCGCAAGATCCAGGCGATCCGGCGCGGGCGGTGGAAGGTGGTCAGGTTCGCGCCGGGCATCGCGGGGGCGGGGCCGCGCGGGCGGGTGGAGCTGTACGACCTGCGGGAGGACCCGGGCGAGCGGCGCGACCTCGCGGCCTCGCGGCCCGACCTGGTCGCGGACCTGCTGGCCGAACTCGACGGCGCGATCGGTCCCGACCCACGCCGGCCGTACGCGCCGCTCTAAGGCCCACAGCCCATCAGCCGGACTGGCGGATGGCGCGTGGGGCGGCGCCGAGCTCGCGGCGGCAGGCCTTGTTGAAGGCCTGCAGGTCGGCCAGGCCCACGGCGGCGGCCACCGCCGGGATCGGCAGCGTGGTCTCGCGCAGCAGGTGGCGGGCCTGCTCCAGGCGGCGACGCCGGATGTAGGCGACGACGGTGTCGCCGGTCTCGGCGCGGAACAGCCGGGTCAGGTGGTTGTGCGAGATGCCCGCGGCGCCCGCCACCTCGGGGATGGTCAGCGGCTGGGCCAGGTGTGACTCGATGTGCGCGATGGCCAGCCGCACCGCGGCGTGCGGGCCCTCCGACTCGGCCAGGCGGGCGACCCGCCACAGCACCGTCCAGGCCGCGGCGGCGGCCATCGCGGGCGTCGCGGGAGCGGCGGTGATCGCCTGGCGCAGCAGGTCGCGCAGGAACGGGGTGTCGGCGCCGGCGTCCTGCATCAGCGGCACCGTCACCGGCTCGCCCCGCTCGGGCAGGAGCAGGTGGGCGTAGAGGTGCTCGGAGCGGCCCTCGTAGAAGTACTGGACGAGCTCGCCGGGCGGGATCAGGCTCACCCGGCCCGGCCGGATCTCGTGGGTGCGGCCGCCGACGGTCAGCCGGGCGGAGTAGGAGTACAGGTGCAGCTGCCACAGGCCGCGCAGGCGGAAGATGTCGCGACGGCGGCCGACCCCGTGCACGCCCACCCCGGCGTTGGCCACCTCGGGCGGCGCGCCGAGGTGCGGGGTCACGCGGTCCATGGTGAGAATCTACCAGTAATGGTGAGCCAGACCCACGACCGAGCAGGGGCCGCGATCCTACGGTTGACGCATGGAAACCACTCTTCTCACCTCGGTGGAGGTGGCGCGGTTCGTGGCCCAGGGGTTCCTGCGGCTGGACGCCGCGGTGCCGGAGGAGCTCAACGCGGAGGCGATCGGCGTGCTCTCCGCGGGCATCCCCCCGGTCCCGTACGGCACGCCGCTGCCGCTGGCCTTCCCCGAGGGATCGTTCGCCCGCCGCCTGGTCGAGGTCCCCCGGGTGGCCGGCGCGCTGCGCAGCCTGGTCGGGCCGGATCCCACCGTCGACCACCACGCCGTGCACGTGCGCGAGCCCCAGGGCGGCAGCGCCCAGCCGCTGCACGGCGACGCCATCATCGACACCCGCGCCGACGCCTTCGACGTGCAGCTCATGTACTTCCCGCACGAGGTGAGCCCGGCCATGGGCGGCACGCTGCTGGTGCCCGGCAGCCACCTGCGGCGTACCAACGAGAGCGACACCGGCCGCTACCAGAACCTGCGCGGGCAGATCAGGCTGACCTGCCCGGCGGGCACCGTGCTGCTCCTGCACCACGGCATCTGGCACGGCGGCCGGCGCAACGACAGCGACGAGCGACGCTACATGTTCAAGATCCGCTTCAACCCCACGGTGCGGCAGGTGCGGCTCTGGGACACCGCCGGCCTGGACGACCCGGCCGTGGCGGAGGAGTTGTCCACGCGCTTCCCCTGGTACGAGCCCGCGACGGGCCGGCTGGAGGTCTACAACCGGGTCGCGATGTGGCGCGCGATGACCGGCTTCGACGGATTCGACGTCGACCACTGGGCCACCCGTGTCAGCAACCGCCCCCGGAGGATCGCGTGAAGCAGCAGGTTCTGGTTCTGTACCTGGCCACCTCGGCCCTGGACGCGCCCGTGGTCGGCTGGGCGTCCTACGACGGCACCGGGCGCACCACCCCGACGACGGGCGACGGCGACGAGCCGCCCTACGACAACGGGGTGGCGGCCCTGCGGGACGGCTGGCGGCTGTTCCAGGCCTCCCAGCTCATCCCGCCCTATCCCGGGCACGAGTACGACACGTCGTTCCTCAAGCACGAGTTCTTCTTCGAGAAGCTAGCGGACTAGCCGCGCGTCCCAGGGGACGAACTTGAAGTTGGTGTTCTCCCGCTCGCCGTCCGCCGGGGTGTTCTGCCCGTCGTGGACGACCAGCAGGCCCTCGCGGAACCGGCCGAGCGGCTCGCCGACCACCATCGCGCCGTCGCTGTGCTCGGTGGCGTCGATGCCCCGGCCGGTTCCGACGCGGAACGAGCCGACGTAGGCGTTGCGGCCCTCGCGGCGGTAGGCGGAGAAGGTGTTGTCGCCCTGGCTGGAGGCCAGCAGGTAGCCGGCGCCGCCCTTGCCGTACCAGATGGTCAGGCCCTCGGCGTCGGCGGCCAGGTGCTCGCCGCCGTGGCCGCGGTCCTCGCCGGGCAGGCACTCCTCGGTCTTGGGGTCGTAGGTGTCCTGCCGGCCGTACTCCTTGACCTTGTCGACCAGGACGGGCGCGCCGGACAGGTCGGCGGGCAGCCGCCAGATGCCGACGTCCTCCTGCGCGGCGTAGAGCACGTCCCGGCCGCGGTCGACGACCATGCCCTCGACCTGCGCCAGCTCGCCGGGCTCGCCGCACGGCCGCCAGCGGGAGCCGTCGGGCAGCTCGAACGCGCGGGGCAGGTCGAGGGTGCGCACCACCTTGTAGCTCACCCTGCCGCGGCGCTCGGTCAGCTTGGCCAGGCCGATCCGGGTCTGGTGGCGGCGGCTGACCAGCGCGTAGTCGCCGCCGCCGTCCTGCCAGGTGGCCAGGCCGTAGGCGGTGCGGGCCTCGTTGACCTCTTTCTGGTCCTTGTTGAAGACGTACGGCGCCGCCGGGTCGCTCACGTCGGTCAGGCGCAGCGTGACCGGGTCGATGGCGTAGAAGCGGAGCTGGTCGCGGCCCCGGTCGGAGACGACGGCCAGGTCCTTGCCGTGGAAGCCGTAGACGAGGTCGACGTTGTTGAAGCGGCCGGGCTCGTCGTCCTTGCCCGGCGCGGGCGGGGCGGCGAGGTGCTGGAGCTGCCTGCCGTCGAGGTCGTAGACGTAGAGGCCGCCTTCCTTGGCGGTGGCGATCACCAGGCTGCGCGCGGAGTTCTTCTTGTTGACCCAGATGGCGGGGTCGTCGCCGTTGGCGTTGCCGCCGGCCGCGTCGTCGAACAGGGCCGGCGTCTCGGCGACCGGGGTCGCCCGCGGCAGGTCGGCGGCCAGCGCGGGCGCCGCGCTGACGGCGACCAGCGCGAGGCTGAGCAGGAGGGTACGCATGCGCGGAGTGTGGCGTTCGCGCGGGAACGGCCGGTGAACGGCGGATGACGGCTAGAGGACGGCGTCGAGCAGGAGCGCTCCACCGCCGAGCAGCGCCGCGTCCTGCCCGGCGCGGGCGGGGGCGATCTCCAGTTCGCGGGTGGCCAGCGGCAGGCAGCGCTCGTAGACGGCGGCCCTGATCGAGGCGATGAGCGGCTCGGCCGCGGCCAGGCTGCCGCCGACGGCGATCACGTCGGGGTTGAAGAAGTTGACCAGGACGGTGAGCACCTCGCCGATCATGCGCCCGGCGGTGCGCACGAGGCTGGTGGCCTCGGGTACCGCGTCGTCCACCAGGCCGACGATGTCGGCGGGCCGCTCGACGGCGATGCCCGCCTCGGCCAGGGCCGCCTGGAGCGCGGCGCCGCTGGCGTAGGCCTCCAGGCAGTCGCGGTGGCCGCAGGCGCAGACGATCGAGGAGTCGGTGCGGACCCTGACGTGGCTGATGTCCCCGGCGGCGCCCCTGCCCCGGTGCAGGCGGCCGTTGACGACGACGCCGCAGCCGATGCCGGTCCCGGCCTTGAGGACCATGAGGTTGTCGGCGCCGGGCCAGGAACGGGCCTCGCCGACGGCCATGAGGTTGGCGTCGTTCTCCACCAGGACGGGCAGGTCGTAGCGGGCGCGCAGGTGGTCGGCGACGGGGAAGTTGTTCCAGCCGGGCATCCGCGAGGGGCCGACCACGCGTCCCGTGGCGGGGTCGACGGGGCCGGGGATGCCGGTGCCGACGCCGCGCAGCGGGACTCCCGGCGGCGCGTGCGTCTCCAGGAGGTCGTCGAAGGCGTCGGCCAGCCAGTCGAGGACCGCTTCCGGCCCAGCTGTTATGTCGGCTTCACGCTCCTGTACGGCCAGCGGCGTGCCACTGAGGTCGAGCAGGCCGAGCCGTACGTGATGGGCCCCGAGGTCGGCGACGGTGAGCACGCCCGCGCTCGGCGACAGCCTGAGCCGGCGGGGACGACGTCCGCCCCGCGAGGTGCCCGAGCCCTCTTCCACGAGCAGCCCGGCGTCACGCAGCTCCTCCACGCGCAGCGACACGCTGGAGGCCGCGAGGCCCGACAGGCGCGCCAGTTCCGCGCGTGATTCGGCCTGCCCGGTGGCGACGAGCCGCAGCAGGTCCCCCTGCGCCCCCGTCACCGGCAGTCGCTCTTTGCCAGACATGTGGAGATGAATACCACGGTTCGGCTTTGTTCGACAACGTGTTGACTTCGCATGAAATCATCTATTACGGTCCGCTCTATCTTCGATATCGAAGGAAGTAGCTGGATGATTCGGGCAAGAGGGCTGAACAAGTGGTTCGGCGAGCACCACGTGCTGCGGGACGTCGACCTCGACGTCGCGCGGGGCGAGGTCGTCGTGGTGGTCGGCCCGTCCGGGTCCGGCAAGTCCACGCTGTGCCGCTGCCTCAACCGGCTGGAGACCGTCCAGCGGGGCGAGGTCGTCATCGACGGCGTGCCCGCGCCCCTGGAGGGCCGCGAGCTGGCGAAGCTGCGGGCCGACGTGGGGATGGTGTTCCAGTCCTTCAACCTCTTCCAGCATATGAGCGTGCTGGACAACGTCACGCTCGCTCCGATGAAGGTGCGCGGCGCCGGCCGTGCCGACGCCGAGAAGACGGCGCGTGAACTGCTGGAGCGCGTCGGCATCGGCGCGCAGGCGGGCAAGCTGCCCGCCCAGTTGTCCGGCGGCCAGCAGCAGCGCGCGGCCATCGCCCGCGCGCTGGCCATGAGGCCCAAGGTCATGCTCTTCGACGAGCCCACCTCGGCGCTCGACCCCGAGATGGTCGGCGAGGTGCTCGACGTCATGACCGGGCTGGCCGCCGATGGCATGACCATGGTCGTGGTCACCCACGAGATGGGCTTCGCGCGCAAGGCCGCCGACCGTGTGGTGTTCATGGCCGACGGCCAGATCGTCGAACAGGGCGCTCCCGCGGCGTTCTTCGACTCCCCGCAGACGGACCGGGCCAGGGACTTCCTGGCCAAAGTACTGACTCACTAACGCAAGGGATGGTGTCCATGAGAAAGATGGTCGCTGTCGTCGCCGTGTCGCTGCTCGGCCTGGCCGCGTGTTCCAGCACCGGTGGCGGCTCGAACCCAGCCGTACCCGGGGAGGCCAAGCCCGCCGCGAGCGACCTGCTCGCGAAGGCGCCCGTCGCCGACGCCGCCGCGATCGTGCCCGGCTCGACGATGGACAAGATCAAGAAGCGCGGCGAGCTGCTCGTCGGCGGTTCCCTCGACGCGCCGCTGCTGTCGCAGGAGAACCCGGTCAGCGGCGAGGTCGAGGGCTTCGACGCCTCGATGGGCAAGGCACTGGCCAAGTACATCATCGGCGAGCCCAAGGTGAAGATCGTCAACTCGGCGTCGGAGACGCGTGAGGCGCTGATCGGCAACGGCACCGTGGACGTGGTCTTCCAGACGTACACGATCACGCCGGAGCGGGCCGAGCAGGTCGCCTTCGCCGGGCCGTACTACACCTCCGGGCTGTCGATCGCCGTCAAGAAGGGCGCCACCGGCATCGCCAAGCCCGAGGACCTCAACGGCAAGAAGGTCATCGCGGGCGCCAACACCCCGGCCATCGCGGCCATCAAGAAGCTGGCGCCGCAGGCCGAGATCATCACCTTCGGCTCCGACCCCGAGTGCATGCAGGCGCTCAAGCAGGACCGGGGCGTCGCCTACGTCCAGGACGAGACCCTGCTGGCGGCCAACGCGCAGAAGGACCCGACCGTCCAGGTGATCGGCAACCCCTTCACCGAGGACCCCTACGGCATCGGGCTCAAGCACGGCGACGAGCAGTTCAAGAAGTTCGTCAACGACTGGCTGAAGAAGATGCAGGACGCCGGGGTCTGGCAGCAGGCGTGGAAGGACTCCCTCGGCACCGTCGTCAAGGGTGAGGCCCCCGCGCCGCCGGCGATCGGCTCGGTGCCGGGTTCCTGATGTCCGTCCTCCTGGACCACCTGCCGGAGTTGTGGCAGGGCCTCCTCGTGACGCTCCAGCTCACCGTCGCGTCGTTCCTCGGCGCGGCGGTGCTCGGGGTACTGGTCACGGCGATGCGGGTGAGCCCGGTTCCCGTGTTGCGGGCGCTGGGCACCGCCTACGTCGAGACCTTTCAGAATCTGCCGTTGCTGGTGTTGCTCGTCCTGGTCTTCTTCGGACTGCCGGAGATCGGGATCAAGGGACCGCCGATGGCGACCGCGATCGTGGTGATCGCCGTCTACCAGGCCGCGTACATGGCCGAGGCGCTGCGTTCCGGCGTCAACTCCGTGTCCAAGGGCCAGGCTGAGGCGGCCCGCGCGCTCGGGCTGACCTTCGGCCAGTCGCTGCGGCTGGTCATCCTGCCCCAGGCGCTGCGCACGGTCGTGCAGCCGCTGGGCAACCTCACCATTCAGCTCATCATGTCCACCGCGCTGGCCGGGGCGATCAGCGTCGTCGACCTGACAGAGGCGGCCAAGCGGGTCAACCTCCAGGAGGCCCAGCCCATCGCGATCTTCGTGGGCTCCGGCCTCGCCTACGCGGCCATCGCCGCGGCGGTCGGCTTCGTCACCGGACGGCTGGAGCGGCGGCTGGTGATCGTGCGATGAGCACCGTGCTGTTCGACGAGCCGGGACCGCGCGCCAAACGCCGGATCCGGATCGCCACCGTCCTCGGCGTGCTGGCCACGCTGGCGCTGGCCGCGCTGGCCGTACGTCAGTTCGCCGCCAACGGGCAGCTCACGGCCGAACGCTGGCAGCCGTACGCCACCTGGCCCATGTGGCGGTACCTGCTCGACGGCCTGTGGTCGACGGCGCTCTCGGCCGTCGTCGCGGCGGCCCTGTCCATGGCGCTGGGCCTGCTGCTCGCGCTCGGCCGGCTGTCCTCGCGGCGCTGGCTGCGCGGCCCCGCCACCGCCTACATCGAGGTCGTGCGGACCATCCCCGCGCTGCTCCTCGTCTACGTCGTGCTGTTCGCGCTGCCCAAGTACGGCCTGGACCTGCCGCTGTTCTGGAAGCTCGTGGTCCCGCTCACGGTCTCCAACGCCGCCGCCTTCGCCGAGATCTTCCGCGCCGGCATCCTGTCCATCGAGCGCGGCCAGACCGAGGCGGGCCTGGCCGTCGGCCTCACCCGCGGCCAGACCCTGCGGATGATCGTGCTGCCCCAGGCGGCCCGCCGCGTCCTGCCGTCCATCGTCAGCCAGTCCGTCGGCCTGCTGAAGGACACCTCGCTCGGCTTCATCGTCAGCTACGGCGAGCTGTTCTACTCGGGCAAGGTCCTCGTCGCCTACAACGGCCTGCTCATCCAGACCTACATCGTGATCGCGCTCATCTACCTCGTGGTCAACGCCTCCCTGTCCAAGCTCGCCAGGGTTCTGGAGCGAAGGAGTTCCGCACGTGCCTGATTTCCCCGCACTCGCCGAGGTCGTCCGCTCCGGCTTCGTGGAAAGCGTCCACTACGGCAGCGCCGTCGGTCTCGGCCCCGACGGCCGCCCCGAGGTCGTGCTCGGGCCGGTGGACGCGCCGGTGCTGCCGCGTTCTTCGGCGAAGCCGTTCCAGGCGCTGGCCTGCCTGACCTCGGGCGCGGCCCTGCCGGGCGCGCGCCTGGCGATCGCCGCGGGCAGCCACACCGGCGAGGACTTCCACGTGCGGCTCGTCACCGAGCTTCTTGAGGAGTACGGCCTGCGCCCCGCCGACCTGCTCTGCCCCGAGGACTGGCCGGAGGACGAGGCGACCCGGCTGCGCCTGATCCGCGAGGGCGGAGCCAAGACCCGCGAGCGCATGAACTGCTCCGGCAAGCACGCCGCCATGCTGGCCGCCTCCGTGGCCAACGGCTGGGACACCGCCTCCTACCTCTCCCCCGGCCACCCGCTCCAGCTCGCGGTCCGCAGTGCCGTCGAGGAGCTGTCCGGGGAGAAGGCCACGGCGGTGGCCGTGGACGGGTGCGGGGCGCCGCTGTTCGGCATGTCGCTGGCCGGGCTGGCCCGCGCCGTGCGGGCCCTGGTCCTGGCCGCGCCCGGCACCGCGCCCCGGCAGGTGGCCGACGCGATGCGCGAGCACCCCGAGTACGTGGGCGGGACCGGGCACCAGAACACCGACCTGATGCGCGCCCTGCCCGGAGCCGTGGTGAAGGGCGGCGCGGAGGGCGTCCTGGTCGCGGCGCTCGCGTCGGGGCACACGGCCGCGGTCAAGGTCATCGACGGCAGCCCGCGGGCCACGTCGGCGATCGCCGTGTCGGTGCTGGCGCGGATGGGGTGCGACGTGTCGGGGGCGGAGTCCTTCACCCGGATCCCCGTCTTCGGCGGCGGAAGGCCGGTCGGCGAGATCCACGCCGTCTGACCGGCCCCGCCTCCACGCCCTTTACCGGCCCGCCTCCACGCTCTCTGTCCGGCCCCGCCGCAAGCGCCCCACGACCCGCGCGGGGCGCTTCTCCCTCGTCATGGACGCTTCGCAGCGGCACGGAGGGTCTCGTAGGCCTCCTCTGTCGTGGTTTCGCGGCCCAGGCGGTGGCCGGTCAGTTCGCCGTGGTCGTCGCTGGAGCCGGTCACCACCAGCCCGAGTCCGGCGGCGAGGCGGCGCAGGTGCGCGCGGTCCTCCTCGTCGTGGTCCGGGTGGTCGGCCTCCACGCCGCTCAGCCCGGACCCGGCCAGCTCGGCGATCCAGGCGTCCGGCATCAGGTGGCCGCGCCTCGGGTGGGCCAGGACGGCGGCGCCTCCCGCGGCCCGGACGAGGGCCACCGCCCGGACCGGATCGGGGGCGTAGCGGGTCACGTGGGCGCGGCCGCCCGTACCGATCCATTCCGGGGTGAAGGCGTCGGCGGGAGCGGCCACCACGCCCAGCGTGGCCAGCACGCGCGCGACGTGCGGCCGCCCGACCACGCCTGCGCCCGCCACGGCCGTGACCATGTCGATGGTGATCGGCACGCCCAGCTCGGCCAGCCGCCCGACCATGGCCTCCGCCCGGCCGTCGCGCCCCTGCCTGATCAGCTCGCACTCGCGCACCAGCGCCTCGTTCCCGGGGTCGAACCAGTACGCCAGCAGGTGCACGCTGCGCCCGTCGCGGCGGCACGACATCTCCATGCCGGGTACCAGCACCAGGCCCGCCTCCCGCGCGGCCCGTTCGGCCGCCGCGTGCCCGGCCGTGGTGTCGTGGTCGGTCAGCGCCAGGACGTCGACTCCGGCCGCGCGCGCCCGCCGTACCACCTCGGAGGGCGGCGAGGTGCCGTCGGAGGCGTCGCTGTGGCTGTGCAGATCGATGCGCATGAACCTGATTGTGGCGGACGGGAATAAGGCGGGAGAGTCCCGCGCTAAAGTCACCAAAATGGATCGTCAAGATTGGTGACTAAAATGCAGTTCGGCATTTTCAGCGTGGGCGACGTGACGGCGGACCCGAACACGGGCCACACGCCCACCGAGTACGAGCGGATCAAGGCGATCACCCAGATCGCGGTGAAGGCCGAGGAGGTGGGGCTGGACGTCTTCGCGATCGGCGAGCACCACAACCCGCCCTTCATCCCGTCGTCGCCGACGACACTGCTGGCCCATGTCGCCGCCCGGACGTCGCGACTGGTGCTGTCCACGTCGACCACGCTGATCACCACCAACGACCCGGTGAAGATCGCCGAGGACTACGCGATGCTCCAGCACCTGGCCGACGGCCGGGTGGACCTCATGATGGGGCGCGGCAACACCGGCCCGGTCTACCCGTGGTTCGGCCAGGACATCCGGCAGGGCGTCCCGCTCGCGATCGAGAACTACGCCCTGCTCCACAAACTCTGGCGCGAGGACGTCGTCGACTGGAAGGGCCGCTTCCGCACGCCGCTGCAGGGCTTCACCTCGACCCCTCGACCCCTGGACGGCGTCCCGCCGTTCGTCTGGCACGGCTCCATCCGCACCCCGGAGATCGCCGAACAGGCCGCCTACTACGGCGACGGCTTCTTCGCCAACAACATCTTCTGGCCCAAAGAGCACTTCCAGCGCCTCATCAGCCTGTACCGCGACCGGTTCGAGCACTACGGGCACGGCACCCGCGAGCAGGCCATCGTCGGGCTCGGCGGGCAGGTCCACGTCGGGGCCAGGTCGCAGGACGCGATCGCGGAGTTCCGCCCCTACTTCGACAACCACCCGGTGATGGGCCACGGCCCCTCACTGGAGGAGTACATGGCCGAGACGCCGCTGACCGTCGGCAGCCCGCAGGAGGTCATCGACAAGACCCTGACCTTCCGCGACTCGTTCGGCGACTACCAGCGGCAACTGTTCATCGTGGACGGCGGAGGCCTCCCGCTGCCCAAGGTGATGGAGCAGTTGGAGATCCTTGGGGAGCGGATCGTCCCGGTGCTGCGCGAGGAGTTCGCGATCGGCCGGCCCGCGAACGTGCCCGGCGCGCCCACCCACGCCTCGCTCCTGGGGAATAGGGGGCTGGCCATCGGCGCTCAACAGCAGTAGAGTTGAACGTTCAATAGTCAAGGTTGGTGATGAAAGTGCAGTTCGGCAGCTTCAGTGTGGGCGACGTGACGACCGACCCGACAGACGGCCGGACTCCGACCGAGCACGAGCGCATCAAGGCGATGGTCGCGATCGCGCTGAAGGCGGAAGAGGCCGGCCTCGACGTCTTCGCGACGGGCGAGCACCACAACCCGCCGTTCGTGCCCTCCTCCCCCACGACCATGCTCGGCTACATCGCCGCGCGAACCTCGCGGCTGATCCTCTCGACCGCGACCACGCTGATCACCACCAACGACCCGGTGAAGATCGCCGAGGACTACGCGATGCTCCAGCACCTGGCCGACGGCCGGGTGGACCTGATGATGGGGCGGGGCAACACCGGCCCGGTCTACCCGTGGTTCGGCCAGGACATCCGGCAGGGCGTCCCGCTCGCGATCGAGAACTACGCCCTGCTCCACAAACTCTGGCGCGAGGACGTCGTCGACTGGAAGGGCCGCTTCCGCACGCCGCTGCAGGGCTTCACCTCGACCCCTCGACCCCTGGACGGCGTCCCGCCGTTCGTCTGGCACGGCTCCATCCGCACCCCGGAGATCGCCGAACAGGCCGCCTACTACGGCGACGGCTTCTTCGCCAACAACATCTTCTGGCCCAAAGAGCACTTCCAGCGCCTGATCGAGCTCTACCGGGAGCGCTACGCCCACTACGGCCACGGCACGCCGGAACAGGCGATCGTCGGGCTCGGCGGGCAGGTGTTCATGCGGGCCAGGTCGCAGGACGCCGTCCGCGAGTTCCGCCCCTACTTCGACAACGCCCCCGTCTACGGCCACGGCCCCTCCCTGGAGGACTTCACGGCCGAGACGCCGCTGACCGTCGGCAGCCCGCAGGAGGTCATCGACAAGACCCTGACCTTCCGCGACTCGTTCGGCGACTACCAGCGCCAGCTGTTCCTCATGGACCACGCCGGCCTGCCGCTGAAGACCGTGCTGGAGCAGATCGACATCCTCGGCGAGGAGGTCGTGCCCGTGCTGCGCAAGGAGTTCGCGATCGGCCGGCCCGCCGGCGTCCCCGACGCGCCCACCCACCTGTCCCGACTTGGAGAGAAGAACTCATGAAGCTCGCCGCCGTCTCGGCCGGACTCACCCAGCCGTCCTCCACCCGCCTGCTGACCGACCGGCTGGTGGAGGCCACCGTGCGCGCCGCGGGCGACAAGGTCGACGTCGAGGTCGAGGTTGTCGAGCTGCGCGACCTGGCCACCGAGATCGCCAACAACTTCGTCACCGGCTTCGCCGGGCGGGCGTTGCGCGGCGCGCAGGAGGCGGTCACCTCGGCCGACGGGCTGATCGCGGTCACCCCGATCTTCACCGCCTCCTACAGCGGGCTGTTCAAGTCGTTCTTCGACGTCCTGGACCCCGAGGCGCTGCAGGGCAAGCCGACGCTGATCGCGGCCACGGGCGGCACGCCCCGGCACTCGCTGGCGCTGGAGCACGCGTTGCGGCCGATGTTCGCCTACCTGCACGCGGTCGTCGCCCCGACCGCCGTGTACGCGGCGGCCGAGGACTGGGGCAACGACGACGGCCTGCCCGACCGGATCCGGCGCGCCGCCACGGAACTGTCCGGCCTCATGAGCCACCGCGCCCCGGCCCGCGAGGAGCGGCTGGTCCCCTTCGCCGAGCAGCTCGCCGCCCTGACCCGGGAGCCCTGACCGCCCGCGCCCACCCGGTCGCGGGCCTCGAAGACCCTTCCTCCGGTACGGCGGCGCGGGCCGTACCGGCTCAGAGGTCTGAGGGTTTGACCATGCTGTAGACGACGCGCGCCTGGTGGTCGGCGCCCCGCTGGTTGGGGTGGAAGGGGATGACGGGGCCGAGCGGGTCGGTGGACAGCGGGAGCAGGCCCTCGACCCACCGGACCCCGGGCCGGCGGCAGACGTCGTGGCCGCGGCTGGTGGTGTAGGTGTCGGCCAGGCGTACGCCGGTGGTCCTGGCCACGCGGGTCAGCATGGCGTTGAGCTCGCGGAGTTTGGCCGACAGCCAGTCCATGTCGAGGTCGGTGATCTGGACGTAGGGGTAGCAGCCGCCGACGTCGGGCAGGCCGGCGAGGTAGTCGACGAGGAGGATCTCGGCGCGGGGCGAGCGCTGCTTGATGCCGTTCACGGCCGCCACGACCTTGGGCTCCGTTGCACGGATGTTTCCGGACATGCGGTCTACGCCGTCCACCACCCACCGCTTCTTGCACGGCGCCCCGAACGGCGCGGGCAGCGTGCCCCCGGGCAACGTCAGCGTGGGCAGCAGGCTGATGCAGTCTCCGACCGCCGCGGCCAGCCCCGCGTCGTTGCCGCCGATGCCCAGCGTCACCAGGTCGGTCGTGGCGCTCAGCCGGTCGAACTGCGGCCGGTTCACCCCGTCGATCAGGCCCCTGATCCGCGTGACGTCCTGCGGCCTGGTCATGTGGTCGGTGGTCGCGCCGCCGCAGGTCGCGTCGCGGAACACCGTGACGCCGAGGGCGGCGGCGACCTGCTTGGGATAGTTCTTGGAGCTCTGCACGCAGCCGCTCGGCACGTGCTTGGTCGTCAGGTGGACGATGGAGACGTCGGCGCTCCACGAGTCGCCCAGCGCGACGTACTCGCGGACATCGGAGGCGGGCGCCGTGACCAGGCCCGCCACGAGGATCAGAGGTAGCAGCACCCGCCCATTGTGACGGTCACCCTGTGCACCTGTCCGGTTACTGTATGGATACCAGCGTGGCGAACCGGGTGGCCACCGTGTGCCAGATCGGCGTGGAGACGGGCTCGTCGGCGACCGCCCGCGCGTACACCTCGCCGGGGTCGAAGCCGTCCACCTCCCACTGCCTGATCCGCTCGGGCAGCACCTCGGGGTGGAACTGCACGCCCCACGCCCGCTCGCCCACCCGGAAGGCCTGGTAGGGGCAGCGTTCCGTGGAGGCCAGCCACACCGCGCCCGGCGGCAGGGCGGTGACGGCGTCCACGTGGTGCTCGATCGCGGGCACCACCTCCGGCAGTCCGTGGAAGAGCGGGTCGGCCGCGGCCTCGGGACGGATCGTCACGGGCGTGCTGCCGTTCTCGGGCGCGCCGGCGTCGGCCGTCACCACCCCGCCCGCCACGTGCGCGAGCAGCTGCCCGCCCAGGCAGATCCCGAAGTACGGCACCGCCCGCTCGATCGCCTGAACCGCCAGCTTGCGGGTCTCGGCCAGCCAGGGCGCGCGGGCGTCGTCGTCGGGCAGGTAGCCGCCGCCCAGCACGACCATCGCGTCGTGCTCCAGCGTCTCGGGCAGCGCCGCGCCCTCGTGAGCGTGCACGACGTCCGGCCGCAGCCCCCGCGCGGCCAGCCAGTCGCCGAACCGGCCGGGGCCGCCGCTCCGGCTGTTCTGCACGATCAGGACGTCACGCATCGTAGGCCTCCGCCATCCACTCGAGAATCCGCCCGTCCACGTCCTCGGGGCGGGTGAGCTTGAAGAAGTGCGCGTAGCGCCCGGAGCCCATCGCGAAGCTCCGCGCCAGCAGCGGGTGCGCGATCGGCCGGGCGAGGGTGATCTCCACCTGCAGGCTGCGCGCCTTGGGGCGGATCTCGGCGAACTTGCGCTCGGCCTTCAGGAACACCCCGACCCCGACCGCGTCCTCGTGCAGCGGGCCGAGCGGGCCCAGCGGCTCGACCAGGCGGTCGTAGATCTCCCGGTAGGCCTCGGGCCACGGCGCGAACACCGCCTCGACGGTGACGCCGGGCACGCACACGTGCGACTGCCGCTCACGTCCGAACTCACGGTCGCAGCGGGGGCAGACCCACCTGGTCATTCGCGGTGCATCGGACGCGTGGCGTCCTCTCCGCCGGCGGGCTGCTGAGGCTGGAAGACCGAGCCCGGCTCCTGGCCGGGGGGCCGCTGGAAGGCCGACGGCTGATGCTCCTGCGGCTGGAAGGCCGACGGCTGGCGTTCCTGCGGCTGGAAGGTCGGGGGCTGCTGGTAGGGCTGCTCGGGACCGGCCGCGGGCTGGTAGGCGCCCGGTCCGTACGGCCCCGCCGTACCGTGGGCGGCGTGCGCGGGCCGCCGCGCCGCCCGCCAGCGCGAGGGGAAGAACGAGGCCACGAGCATGCCCACGCCGAGCGTCAGGAGGATGCCGGTGTACATCAGCGTCGTCAGCCCCCGGCTGAACATGCTGGGCAGGAAGTCGGGCAGCAGCCGGAGCCCGAGCGACATCTCCAGGATCGGGAAGAGGCCGACGACGGTGTAGATCAGCCCGCCGATGAGCGTGGCGACCGGCGAGATCCGCGAGCTGAACATGAAGGCCACCAGCACGCCCGCGCCCGCCATGACCGCGAGCCCGATCCACGGGGGCGTGAAGGTCCGCATGGCGTAGTTGAACCCGTCCAGGCCGAACGAGAGCACCACCACCAGCAACGGCGCGAGCAGGAGCCCCGCCACTACTCCGAGTCCGTGCCGCGCACCGTTAGACATCTCTGACCCCCGTTCCGGTTAGTGCCATAACCTACCCCGTTGTCCGGCGCCGGTCACGGGGAGGTGTAGGTGTCGTAGCCGAGCTTGGCGGCCACCGCGAGCCCGCACGCGGCGGCGAGGTAGCGCAGGCTCTGGCCGGGCAGCCGCCTGGCGATCTTGGGCCCGACCCATCCGCCCAGCAGGAACCCGGCGGCCAGCGGGCCCACCGCGACCCAGTCCACCGGCCCGAACACCGCGAACCCGATCGCCGCCACCGCGTTCGCCAGCCCGGTCAGGACGTTCTTGACCGCGTTGACCTTGGCCGCGGGATGGTCGAGGACGGCGGAGAGGATCGCGAACATGAGGATCCCGCCCGCCGCCCCGAAGTAGCCGACGTAGACCGCGACGGCGTACATGGCCAGCTTGGCCATCACCCCGTGCTCGTGCAGCCTGCTCGCGGTGGGCGGGCGCACCAGCACCAGCGAGGCGCCGGCGATGAGCCACGGCATGATCAGCTCGAACGTCCTGGCCGGTGTGACCAGCAGCAGGGCCGCCCCGGAGGCGCCGCCCAGCGCGGTCAGCCACCCCAGCCGCAGCACCCTGGCGCCTTCGCCGCGCAGCTCGGGGCGTGAGCCCGCGGCGGCGCCGATGCCGGTGAAGAGCAGGGCCACGGTGTTGGTGACGTTGGCGGTCAGCGGCGGCAGGCCGAAGGCGAGCAGGGCCGGGTAGGAGACGACCGAGGCGAGGCTGACGACCGTGCTGACGATTCCGGCGGCGATCCCCACCCCGAGCAGTCCCAGCACCTCGATCACCTCCGACATGCTAGGAGGTGGCCGCCGGCCCGCCCGCGCCGGGGGTCAGGCGGTGAAGCCGGGGATCCAGCGTTCGGCCTCCGCGCGGAAGGGGGCGGTGGCCTCCAGCTGGCTCAGCAGGCCGTAGCCGGCGGTCAGCACGCGGAAGCTCATCACGTAGTCGGGCGGCACGTTGAGCGTGCGGAAGATGCTGGTGCCGTCACCCAGCATGTACAGGCCGCGCTCGCGCATCCAGTCGCGGGTGAAGGTGAACGACTCGGCGGCGATCGGCTCGGCGTACGGGCGAACGAAGGAGCCCAGGGCCGCCAGGTCGATCTCGACGCCGTCGCGGATGACGCCCTCCTCGCGGAAGACCCGGGCGACGCCTTCGATGTCGTCGGCGGCGCCGTACCTGAGCATGGGTCCCACGGCGGGCGGGTGGCCGTGGGGATAGGCCTTCACGGCGCCGAAGTCCAGCACCCCGAGGCGCCCGTCGGGGGTGACGCGGAAGTTGCCGGGGTGCGGGTCGCCGTGCAGGTAGCCGCAGCGGACCGGCGAGGAGAAGGAGAAGCGGACCAGGCGCAGCGCGGCGCGGTCGCGGACCTCCTGCGGACCGTCGGCGATGACCTGGGCGAGCGGGGTGCCGTCGAGCCACTCGGTGACGATCACGTGCTCCGAGGCGGCCACGACCCCCGGTAGGGGCCGATGACGGCGGGCGGCAGCGCCGACTCCAGCACCGACAGGAGCTGCCCGATCTTCATGGCGCCGCCCTTGAGCTCGCCGAGCACCTTGAACAGCTGCTCGGCGGTGCGCGTCCGCACCTCGTCCGCGATGAGCTCGGCCGGTCTGCCGAGCGCCCGCTTGCCGAGACCGAGCGCGGTACGGCCCGCGTATCCGAGAGGAAGGGCGGCGAGCTTCGCCGTCCGGGCCACCGCCGACTGCGGAAGATCAGACATGTCCTTATCTTTTGGACTCAATGCCAATAAGGCAACGTGACAGTCGCCACATCGGATGCAACTCTCAATGCATGGAGGAATTGATCACGGCGCTGACCGAGGGAAACAGCGGTCTCATCGCGGTCGTGCCGGAGATCGACGGCCTGGAGGGCGCCGGTGTCACCACCGCCGCCACGAGAGCCTGCGAGGATCCCCGCGTACGCGCCCGCTTCCCCGGCGGCATCGCCTGGCTGACCGTGGGCGCCGACCCCCGCCAGTCGCTCGGCGACCAGTTGCTGGAGCGGGCGCTGGAGGTCAGCGGCGGCGCCGACCCGGCCGACTGGATCGAGGTGCTGCTGACCGCCGACGAGCTGACCGCCGCGCCGGGCGACGGGCTGGTCGTGCTGGACGGCGTGCGCGCGCCGCACGTGTCGATGCTCGCGATGATCGTCGCCCACCGCGCCAGCGTCCTGGTCACCGCGCGCACCGCCCGCGGCCTGCCCGGCAGCGCGACGGTCGTGCGGCTCCCGGTACGGCGCTGGCCGCTCCTCGACCGGCTCGCCGCGGCGCTCAAGACCCGCCCCGCCCGCGAGCCCGACCTGCGCGAGCCCGCCTCCCGCGAGAGCGCGGTCCACGAGCTGCTCGACGCCGGACTGGTGCGGGCCGAGCTGCCCGACAGCGTCGCCCGCCTGCTGGAGCTGGGGGCCTTCGCCACCGACCGCAACATCCCGACCGGCCTGGCCCGCCTGCTGTGGGCGCGTACCGCCGAGCTGAGCCCGATCGAGTCGGACCTCACGCTCGCCGGGCTGAGCGCGCTCGGCCTGCTCACCGAGGCCCCCGACCGTGAGGTGCTGCTCGTGCCCGACGTGGTGCGCGGCTACCTGCGCGCCGCGCTCGGCCCGGACGGGCTGCGCCGCGTCAACCGGGCCCTGGTCGAGGGCATCGACCGGGGCGCCGACGGCGAGGCCTCCCACGAGGACATCGCCTACGTGCTCGCCCGGCTGCCCGGCCACCTGCGGCAGGCCGGCATGAACGTGGCCGAGCTGGTCTGCGACGGCGGGTGGATCGCGACCAAGCTGCAGAGCTACGGCGTGGCCGCCGTCGAACAGGATCTGGAGCTGGCCGCGACGCCGCTGGCGCAGCGGCTGCGCCGTACGCTGGCGCAGAGCGCGCTGGTGCTGGCCAGGACCGAGCACGCCGCGCCCGCCGCGCCCACGGCGGCGGCCACCCTCGCCGGGCGGCTGTTCGCGGTGCCGGCGACCGCGCGGGAGATCGCCGCGCTGCTCGGCGGCTCCGGCTCGCCATGGCTGGAGTGCCTGTGGGCGCCGCCGGACCTGCCGCCGCCCGCGCTGCGCCGGATCATGGGCGCCCGCGGCGAGGAGCGTTACGGCGTGGCGATCAGCCCCCGCGGCGACTGGCTCGTCACGGCCGACGAGATCTGCACGGCGACCATGTGGAACCTGGACGGCACCGTCCGCACCGTGCTGACCGGCCACGAGGACGACGTGACCTGCGTGGCCGTCGCCCCCGACGGCACGTGGCTGGCCACCGGCAGCGACGACGGCACCGTGCGCTTATGGGCCCCGGACGGCACCCAGCGGCAGGTGCTCGAAGGCCACGACGACCCGGTCAGGCACGTGGTGATCGCGCCGGACGGCTCCTGGCTGGCCTCGTGCGCCGAGGACCTCATCGCGTGGGCGCCCGACGGCCGCCTGCTGTGGCGGGCGGCGGCGGCCGAGGACGGGCCGGCGCCCGTGATCACCCCCGACAGCGGCACGCTCGCCTACCGCGAGCACACCTGGACCCGCGACGGCCTGCCCTCGGCCGGCGCGGCTCCCCCGCCCCCCGACCCG
Source organism: Nonomuraea sp. NPDC050540 (assembly GCF_044457485.1). Classification (NCBI taxonomy): domain Bacteria; kingdom Bacillati; phylum Actinomycetota; class Actinomycetes; order Streptosporangiales; family Streptosporangiaceae; genus Nonomuraea; species Nonomuraea sp. NPDC050540. The sequence goes on along the minus strand of NZ_JBITHA010000001.1, from coordinate 1,312,735 downwards.
CTGGCGGACGTGCGAGCCGCCGAGCACTTCGACCGGCTGGGCGTCACCGGCGTCGCCTTCGCCCCCGATCGCAGCTGGCTGGCCAGCGTCAGCCTGGACGGCAGCATCCGCCTGTGGGACGCCGCCCCGGGCCTGCCCGCGCCGGACGAGCACCTGCGCCGCCGCCCGCTGCGGGCGATCGCCGCCGTGGCCAACGGCAGCGCCCTGGTAACGGCGGGCGGCGCTCCCGGCCTCACGCTCTGGGACGCGGAGGGCAGCGCGCGGCGCACGCTGCACGAGCAGGTCACGTTCACCGCCGTGGCGAGCTCCGAGGACGGCGCCCTGCTCGCCGCCACCGACGACGAGGGCCTGCTGTGGCTGCTGGACCGCCACGGCGAACCCCTCCATCGCGTACGGCTGCGCGGCCCCGCCCGCTCCGTGGCCATGGCGCCGGACGGGTCCTGGCTGGCCACCGCCGCGCGGGACGCGGTGCAGTTCTGGCGCCCCGACGGGCGGCCGGCCGCCGAGACCTCGATGAAGGAACCCGGCCACCTGGCCATGGCGCCGGGCGGCGCGTGGCTGGCGGCGGGCGGCGAGTCCGTGCTGCTGCTCGACCCCTCGGGCCGAAGAATCGCGCCCGTGCTGACCCCGAGCTCCCCGGTGACCGGCCTGGCCGTCGCGCCCGGCGGCGCCTGGGTGGCCGCCTCCTCCACCAACGGCGCCATCCGGCGCTGGGACCGCACCGGCCGGCTGCGCGACGAACTGGAGGAGCAGACCGCGGCTGTGGGGCTGGCGGCGGGGCCGTTCGGGTCCTGGCTGGCCACGGCGACCGAGGACGCGGCCGTGCGGGTGTGGGACGTGCGCGCCGGCCGGTGCGTGGCCGCCATCCACCTCGACGCCGAGCTGACCGGGTGCGCCTGGACACCGGGCGGCACCCGCCTGTACGCGGTGGGCCAGGCGGGCCTGTACGGCTTCCGCCTCCACCTGCCCCGCTAAAGCTCCGGGAGCAGGTGGTCGACCGTGACGCCGTGCCGTTCGGCCAGCCGCCGGGCGATCAGCGAGCGGTGGCAGGCCACGGCGTCGCGCTCGACGCAGAGCAGAGCCACCGTCCCACCACCCGCCGGCACCGAAACGATCGGCGTGAGGTCGGCGCGGTCGAGGATCTCGCCGGTGTAGCGGCGGGTGTACTCGGCGGCGAGTTCGCGGCGCGAGCGCTTGCCGACCCCCTGGCGCTCGTCCTCTGCGTATTGGAGGTGGCGCAGTTCGGTGGTCGGCGCGAGCTCACGGTGGTGCTCGTAGCCGATCCGGGCATGGGCGAGGGCCGCCTGCAGCCGCAGGGAGTTCGCCCAGGCGTACTCGGGTCCGCGGACGCCGCGCCGCTGGCGTACGTCGAGCAGCAGGCGGACGTCCGCCTGCCGCAGCCGTCGCAGGAAGGAGTCGCCGTCGAAGCCGTAGACGCCGACCGTCACCATTCTGAACACCGGAGAATCACCCGTCCTCCCACTCCTCGTGCCGCCTCCGGCGCTCTGCCGGAGGCGGCGGGCCAGGTCACGCGACGGCGGTCCCCTCAAGCTCGACCATCAGGTCGGGGACCGCCAGCCGGGTCACCCCGAGCATCGTGGTGGACGGCGCCACCCGGGCGGCGCCCAGCCGTCCCGCCAGCACGCCGTAGTGCTGGAAGAGCCGGTCGACGTCGGTGGTGTAGACGTTGAGCCGGACCAGGTTCGCGAGGGACATGCCGGCCTCGCCGAGCACGGCCTCCAGGTTGTCGAGGCTCAGCGCCAGCTGCGCCGCCATGTCATCGGCGTGCTGGGGCTTGCCGTCGGCGCTCATCGCGGTCTGCCCGGAGCAGTACAGGGTCCTGGCCTGCCCGGAGACGACCTCGCCCTGGTTGTAGCCCAGCTCCGTCGACCACGCCCACGGGTTGACCGCCGTTCGCTCGATTGCCATATCCGCTCCATTCGCTTCGTTCATCACGTACGCCGATCGGCTCGGTGGCCGTCGTCGTGCTCATCAGCCTCCCGGCAAATCACGACATCCTCTGTCGCGTATTCCTGTTAAGTTTTCGTATGCGCGCCGACCGGTTGGTCTCGCTGGTCCTGCTGCTGCGGCAGCACGGCCGGCTGTCCGCCGCCGCGCTCTCTCGCGAGCTGGAGGTTTCCACCCGCACCGTGCTGCGCGACATCGAGGCGCTGTCCGCGGCCGGGGTCCCCGTCTACGCCGAACGCGGCCGGCACGGGGGGTTCGCGTTGCTGCCCGGTTTCCGTACCGAGCTCACCGGGCTGAACCAGGACGAGGCCCTCGCCCTGCTGGTCGCCGGATCGCGGCGCGGCGCGCAGGCGTTCGGCCTCGGTTCCGCGCTCGCGTCGGCGATGCTCAAGGTGGTCGACGCGCTGCCCGACAGCTACCGGGACACCGCCGCCGGGGCGGCCGAGCGGCTGCTCATCGACCCGGAGACCGACCTCCTCTCACGCCGGCTCGTCGACGAGGAGGTGCCCGACGCCATCGCGGCCGAGGTCCTGCGCGCGGTGTTCGCCGGGCACAAGCTTCGAATCCATTACGCGGCCGCGGGCCAGACCCCGGAGTGGCGCACGGTGGACCCGATCGGCCTGGTCACCGTCCGCGACCGGGGCTACCTGCTGGCCACGAAGTCCGGCGCGGACCGCACGTACCGGCTGTCACGGGTCCTGGCCGCCAAGGAGCTCGACGAGCCCGCGCAGCGACCGGACCGGGTCGACCTCGACCGGGCCTGGCAGGAACGCAGCACCCGGTTCCGTACCGGCGGCGACCAGGTCGCCGTGCAGGTGCGGCTGAACCCGGCACGGCGGGAGGACCTGGTGGGCACCGCGCTGGCCGTCCTGTCCGAGGAGACCGGCGCGGACGGCCGGCTGCTCATGGAGGTGACCTTCCAAGATCGGAGACACGCCGAATGGGCGCTCTGGCAGCTCACCACGAGCGCGGAAGCCCTGTCCCCGCCGTGGTTGCGCGACGCGCTGCGCGAGCGTGCCACCGCGATCGCCACCCGCTACGGACCGTCAGCCTGAGCGGGCCCGCAGGCGGCGTACCAGAAGGGCCGACAGAGCGGCGGCGCCCAGACCCGCGGCGGCGGCGAGCCCGCGCTGGCGCGCCACCCGGCGCTCCACCTGCGAGTACGGCGTGGTGGAGAAGGAGACCAGCTCATAGCGGGAGACGTAACGGCCCGGCAGTGCCCGCTCCAGCGCGTGCTCAAGCCGCTTGCCCGCCAGGAACGTCTTCGAGCCGACCTTGTCGCGCATCTCCACGAAGTTGTCCAACGCCAGGCGGGCGATGACGTCGGTGTCCTTCCGGCGGCGTTCGAAGCGGTCCAGGGCGGCCGGGAAGTCGTCGCCGGTCTCGTCCAGGCACCGGTCGAGCTCGACGCAGTCCTCGAAGCCGCAGTTGGCGCCCTGGCCGTAGAACGGGACGATCGCGTGGGCGGCGTCGCCGATCAGGCCCACCGTGGTGTCGCCGAGGCGGGCGTGCCAGGGGGCGCAGCGCATCGTGACCAGATGGCCCACCGGGTTGGCGCGGAAGCCGGCCGCGAGCGCGGGCAGGTGGGCGTCCGGGTAGTGCTCGGCGAAGTAGGCCTCGATCTCGTCCGTTGTGCGCAGGCGGGCGAAGGTCTCGTGCGGCCAGAACAGCGTGCAGGTGAACGACCGGTCCGGGTTCGGCAGCGCGATCATCATCGAGCGGCCGCGCGGCCAGATGTGCAGCGCTCCCGGATCCATCGCGTAGTCGCCGTCGCGCGGCGGGATGGACAGCTCCTTGTAGCCGTAGTCGAGGTAGGACTGGCTGAAGTCCACGCCCGGCAGCGCCTGCAGCTTCGCGCGCACCGCGCTGTGGGCGCCGTCCGCGCCGATCACCACCGCGCCCGGCGGCAGCTCCGCCTCCACGCGGTGGCCGAAGATGACGGTGACGCCGTCGTGTTTCCCGGCCGCGTCGAGGAGCTGGTGGTTGAGGTCGGCGCGGCTGATGGAGTTGATGGCGTGGGCGCCGCCGGCGCTGTAGGGCTGGAAGGTGAGCGAACCGTCCACGGCGTGCATCATCCGGCCCGGCATCGGAATGGCCCGCGCGAGCACCTCCCCGTCCAGCCCGAGGCGGCGAAGCGCGTCGATGCCCCGCTCGGAGATCGCCAGATTGATCGACCGGCCCCGGTCCGCGCCCGCCACGCGCGGGTCCCGGCGGCGCTCGTGGACGGTGACCCGGTGGCCTCGGCGAGCCAGGAAACAGGCGAGCAGACACCCGACCAGCCCGGCACCGACGACGGTAACCTCCATCTTCCCTTGGTACGGCCCGCCACCCCCGATGTCCAGAAGCCCACCACCCCGCCACCCTCGGAGACCCCCCAGCCCCGAAGCACCCCAGCCCCGCGGGCACCGGACTTCCAGAACCGGATCCCACGACCGAGCCCCCGGACCGAACCCCAAGGCCCGGACTTCCAGGGCCGCACCCCCAAAGCCCGGACCTCCGGGGCCGGACTTCCGGGGCCGAGGGCAGGTAGGCGTCGGGACCTTGGGAAGCCGGAGCCTGGCTGCTGGCTGCTGGCTGGAGAGTGGGGCCCGGAGTTGTGACGCTTGGGGGCTTGGGGGCTTGGGGGCTTGGGGCTTGGGGGCTTGGGGGCTTGGGGCTTGGGGGCTTGGGGGCTTGGGGGCTTGGGGCTTGGGGGCTTGGGGCTTGGGGGCTTGGGGGCTTGGGGGCTTGATGGGTCGGTTGGGTGGGGTTTGGGTGGGTTGGTGATACTTGGGTGGGTGACTCCTCCTCGCCTCGTGGCCACCGACCTTGACGGCACCCTCCTGGACTCCACCGGCTCCCTCACCCCCCGCACCCGAGCGGCCCTGCGCCTGGCCGAGCGGGCCGGTGCCGAGATCGTGTTCGTGACCGCCCGCCCGCCGCGCGGCGCGGAGCGGGTGGCGGCCGTGGCCGGGGTGGCGGGGACGGCGGTCTGCAGCAATGGCGCGATCGTCTACGACCTGGCCGGCCGTACCGTCACCGAACGCGTCGACCTCGACCCGGCCATCCTCCGCAAGATCATGGCGGCGCTGGCGGAGAGTGTGCCGAGCATCGTGTTCGCCGCGGAGACGGGGCACAACGTCCTGTGCGAACCCGGCTACTCCCGGCGTATCCCCGAAGAGCTTGACTTCTACCGCGACGTCCCCTCTGTCTGCGACGCGGGCGAGCCGGTGGCCAAGCTGCTGGCCTGGGCGGCCGGTCATCCGGTGGACGAGCTGGCGAGCCTGGCCGCGGCCGCGGTGCGGGACCAGGTCACCATCACCCACTCCGGCGGCCGGAGCCTGCTGGAGATCAGCGCCACCGGCGTCGACAAGGCGGCCGCCCTGGCCCGCGTGTGCAGGGCCCGCGGTGTGGACGCCGCCGACGTGGTGGCCTTCGGCGACATGCCGAACGACCTGGCCGTCCTCGCCTACGCCGGCCACGGCTACGCGATGGGCAACGCCCACCCCCTCCTCCTGGAATCGATCGAGCGCCGCACCCTGTCCAACGACGAGGACGGTGTCGCCGCCGTCCTGGAACGCCTGTACGGCTGAGCCCCGCATACCCCATCTGTAGTACGGACGATCGCGACACCGGGCGGATGCCCGGCGGCGCGGGACCCGCGAGTCTGGTGGCCTCAGCCGAGATCGAAGGAGAACCCCGTGGTCACCCAGCAGGTCGTCAAGGAGCGCGGCGGGCTCAGGACCGCCTTCAAGGCCGCCATCGTGCTCAACGCTCTCGCGGTCCTGGCCCAGGGGGTCACGGCCGGCCAGCTGCTCAGCGGCACCGGTACCGCCGCCCACGGCATGGGCGCGGGCGCCGTGCACGTCGCGGGGCTGCTGGTGGCGATCACCGGGATACTCGCGTGGAAGCCGGGACGCGGCGCGGGCTGGCCGGCGCTGGTGGGGGTGGCGATCCTGCTGCTGGGGTTCGCGCAGTCGATGACCGGCGGGTCGGGGGCCACGGCGGTGCACGTGCCGCTGGCGCTGGCGATTTTCGGGCTCAGCGTGTGGCTGGCGGTATGGGCGTTCAGCCCTCGCATGTCGCGTATGTGAACAAGTACTGTCGGACTCGTGAGTGACGTGCGCGTGGTCGTGGGGCCGGGGGTCGTCGCCGATCCCACCCTTCTGTCGGAGGTCGCCGAGCGCGAGTTCGCGGCCTTGGGGGTGAAGGGGCACATCAGGTACGCCCGCACCGTCGGCGAACTGCGCCCCGACGGCGGCATCCCGGTGATCATCCCCGGACCGGATCCGGCGGCGCGGGCCCTCATGAGCGAGCCGGTGGGCCCGGTCGTCTGGCTGGACCTCACGCGCGACGACCGGGTGAGTCCCGGCAAGGACGCCCGCCACCTGCACGGACGCGGCGTGGACGGCCTGGCGTGGGCGATCAGGCACGCCGTGCACCGCACTCGCCACAGCGCCCGCCGCGTCCCCTACGGCCCCCACCCCGACCAGTGGGCCGACCTCTACCTCCCGCCCGCCGCCGTCGCGTCCTCCGGCGGGCTTGCGGTGATCGTGCTGGTGCACGGGGGCTACTGGCGTTCGATCTGGGCCGCCGACCTGATGGAGCCGCTCGCCGCCGACCTGGTCGGGCGCGGGTTCGCGGTGTGGAACCTGGAGTACCGCCGCCCCGACCTCCACGGCTGGCAGGCCACGACCGCGGACGTGGCGGCGGGCGTCGGCGCCCTGGCCGGCGCCGCGGAACCGGCCCTGGACCTGGGCCGGGTGGCGGTGGCCGGGCACTCCGCGGGCGCCCAGCTGGCGCTACGCGCGGCGGCCGACGGCGCGAGGGTGGCGCTGGCCGTCTCCCTGGCGGGCGTCCTGGACGTCGTGGAGGCCGGGCGCCGGTGGCTGAGCTCGGGCGCGGTGGCCTCCGCCCTGGGGCCGGACACCCAGGTGTACGGCCAGGCCAGCCCCCTGGCCAGGCTCCCCCTGAAGGTACGCCAGCTGGTGGTCCAAGGCTCGGGCGACGATCTGGACCTGGTCGACTTCAGCCGCCGCTATGCCAGAGCCGCCAAGGAGTCCGGCGACGACCTCACGTACCTGGAGATGTCCGGCGACCACTTCGCGGTGATCGACCCCGCCACCCCCATCTGGCGCACCACCGCCGTGGCCATGGCCAACGCACTCCGCTGAGACCGGGGCGTCAGGCGCGCATCTCGGAGGGCAGGGCGGTGCCGGCGTTCAGGAGTTCGACGCCCAGCAGTTCGCCCGACTCGCCGAAGTCGAGGACCACGTCGTCCGCGACCGCCTGCCGTACCGCCTCGCCCGGGGCGATCTCCCGCTTCATCGCGATGTAGGCCGCGTTGACCTCCTGGTCCAGCCTCAGGTAGACGGTCCTCGGGCCGGACGGTTCCTCGTCCCAGGACAGCAGGCCCTCGCGGCCCTCCGGCGAGTTGGCCACCGCCGTGCGCAGGACCCCGAGCACCATCTCCACGACCTTCACCGCGTCCGCCTCGGTGACCTTGCGCTCGTGTTCCCATCCGTCCAGGCCGTCGATCCGGTAGGGGCACGACCACTCCCCCGTCGGCTCCTCGTACGGCAGGCCGACCGTGATCGTCACCTCCCTGGGCGGCATGGTGCGCAGGGTGAGGGTCCGGCTGGCGATCTCGTACATGCCTGCGACCTACCCACGAGCGGGCCCCCGCATCCGGCCGGGGCCCTACCCCCCGACTCATACCGTGGTCGTCTATTCCGTTCTGCCCGCGCCACGAACCGGTTAGGCTGCGGCGCGTAAGGGGGGTCACTGTGATGGAAGAGACGTTCGGGGCGCGCCTGCGCTCCAGACTGGATAAATACGGACCTCTGTGCGTCGGCATCGACCCGAGCCCCGCGCAACTGCTCGCCTGGGGCCTGGACGACTCACCCGCGGGCCTGGAGAAGTTCAGCCGCACGGTCGTGGAGGAGATCTCCGACGTCGCGGCCGTGGTCAAGCCGCAGTCGGCCTTCTACGAGCGCTGGGGCAGCCGCGGGGTGGCGGTGCTGGAGCGCACGGTCCGCGACCTGCGCGCCGCCGGCCCGCTGGTCATCCTGGACGCGAAGCGCGGCGACGTGGAGTCCACCATGATCGCGTACGCCGAGGCCTATCTCGACCCCGGCAGCCCCCTGGCCGCCGACGCCCTGACGGTCAGCCCGTACCTGGGCCTGGCCTCCCTGGCCCCCGCGATCCGCCAGGCCCACACCAACGACGCCGGCCTGTTCATCCTGGCCCGCACCTCCAACCCGCAGGCCGAGCGGCTGCAGTCGCTCGTGGCCGGCCAGATCTTCGACGCGGTGTCCGGCCTGAACCAGGGCGCGACCCCGCTGGGCTCGATCGGCGTGGTGGTCGGCGCCACGGTCGCCGACCCCGGCTTCGACCTCTCCCGGCTGAACGGCCCCATCCTCGCACCGGGCCTGGGCGCCCAGGGCGCCTCTCCGTCCGACCTCGCGCGCCTGTTCGCCGGGGTACGGCAGGCCGTCATCCCCTCGGTGTCCCGCGCGGTGACCGAGAACCCGGCCCGCATCCGCGAGATCACCCTGCGCTACCGCGACGACTGCGCCCACCACCTGGCCTCCTGACGGGCTCCTCAGTCCTCCAGCGGAAACTGGATCGGGCTGATGAGGTAGCGGCGCCGTCCGGGCACCGGCTCGTTCCCCAGGTGGGGAACCAGGGCGGCCCTCGGCAAGGGCCGCATCGAACTGGGCGGGCCACTCGCGGCCGCGCTGGCCGCCAAGGGCGTCGCCTCCTACCGCTACGACCGCCGCGGCGTCGGCGCGACCCCGGGCGACTGGCAGGCGACCGGCTTGCACCAGCACCGCGCCGACGCCGCCGCGGCCCTGCGCCAGCTCGCCGAACTCCCGGAGATCGGCGCCGTCGGCGCCATCGGCTACAGCGAGGGCGCACTGCACGCCGCGGCGCTCGGCGCGCACGAAGGCGCCGCGGCCGTGGTGATGATCTCCGGCCACACCATGACCGGCGAGGAGACGCTCCTCTGGTTCGCCGGACTCAAGGACGCCGAGGGCCTGTCATGGCCGATGCGGCTCATCGCGCTGCTGCTCGGGCGGCGCACGATGCGCGGCGTGGCAGCGAAGCTGACGGCCAGGATCAAGGCCACGAAGGGCGACGTGGCGCGGCTCTACGGCTTCAAGATCCCGGCCCGGTCGATGCGCGAGTTCCTCACCTACGACCCCAAGAAGGACCTCGCCGAGGTCCGCGTGCCCCTGCCGGCCGTCACGGGGGCCAAGGACGTGCAGGTCAGCCCCGACGACCTCGACGTACTCGCCTCGGTGGTCCCGGGCCCCGCCGAGGTCCGCCGCCTGCCCGACCTCACGCACCTGCTGCGCCGCGACCCCGGCCCCGCCTCACAGAGCACGTACGGCAGGCAGTACGCCAAGCCCGTGGACCCCGGCCTCGTCGAGGAGGTGTCGGCCTGGATCGCCGCCGGCCTCCCGACCCGCTCCCCCCGCCCCTGAAGGGATTCAGCCGCGCAGAAAGGCGTCGATCTCGGCACGGGCCGGCATCGAGGTACTGGCCCCTTCCCGCTGCACCGACAGAGCGGCCGCCGCCGACGCGAACCGCAACGCCTCGGCCGGAGCCAGCCCCTCCCCCCGGGCCACCGCCAGCGCACCCACGAACGTGTCCCCCGCCGCCGTGGTGTCCACCGCCTTCACCGGCACCGCCGCCACCCGCAGCCGCTCGCCCGAGCGCGAACCGTACAGCGCGCCGGCCGCCCCCAGCGTGATCACCGCCTCGGGCACCCGCTTCAGAAGCGCGTCGAGCGCCTCTTCCGCCCCGGAGGCGCCGGTGATGGCGGCGGCCTCGTGCTCGTTCGGGACGATCAGGGTGACGGCGTCCAGGAGCTCGTCCGGCAGCGGCCGCGCGGGCGCCGGGGTGAGGACGACCGGCGCGCCGGACACCTGAGCCGCCTGGGCGGCCCCGATCACCGCCTCCATGGGCAGTTCGAGCTGCAGCAGCAACGCCCGCGACCCGGCGATCACGGCAAGGTCGTCGCCCGAGGGCCCGCCGACGGCGCCGTTGGCGCCGGGAACCACGATGATCGAGTTGCCCCCGTCGTCGTCGACCACGATGTGCGCGATGCCGCTGGAGCCGGGCACCTGCCGCAGCCCCCTGACATCCACCCCGGCCTCGGCGAGCGTGGCCCGCATCTCGGCCCCGAACCCGTCGTCGCCCACCGCCCCCAGGAACGCCACCCGGCCACCCGCACGCGCCGCGGCGATGGCCTGGTTGGCCCCCTTACCACCGGGGACCGTACGAAAGGCGCGCCCGGTGACGGTCTCCCCGGTTTTGGGAGCCTGCGCCACATACGCGACCAGGTCCATGTTCGCACTACCGAAGACCGAGATCATGCCTTCATCCTCTCCTGCGTGCGGCGGGACAGCTCTGCCAGCCCCACTCCGTCGAAGCCGGTGAGGCTGGTGGACAGGCGGTCGCGCATGAGCCACTGCTCGGGTACCCGGCCGGCCAGCGCGCCGGCGATCGAGCCGACGGTGGCGCCGGCCGAGTCCGTGTCCCAGCCGCCGGCGACGGCCCCGGCGATGGCCCGGGTGAAGTCGCCACGGCTGTGGACCAGGGCGGCGGCGGTCAGGGCGGCGTTGTTGATCGTGTGCACCCAGTGCAGGCCGCCGTGGCGCTCGTACAGGCCGTCCACGACCTGCTCGAAGTCGCCGGCCGCGCGGGCCGACTCGACGGCCTGCCGTACCGCGTGATGCAGGCGGGAGCGCGCGGGCACGACGGACAGGCCCGTCTCCACGACGTCCTCGGCGTCCGCGCTCACCAGGGCGCGGGCGCACATGGCGGCGACGAACATCGCGCCGTAGAGCCCGTTGGCGGTGTGGGTCAGGCGGGCGTCGCGGTAGGCGTGGATCGCGGCCATCGCCGGGTCGCCCGGGTTCACCCATCCGTAGACGTCGGCCCTGATGAAGGCGCCGATCCACTCGCGGAACGGGTTGCGGTGGGTGGCGGTGTCCGGTGGTTCCAGGCCGTCGAGCAGGTTGCGGTAGGCGACGCGTTCGGCGGTGAAGGTACGGCCGGCGGGCAGCTCGTCCAGCCACAGCTTGGCGACATCGTCGGTGGTGAACCCGTGGCCGTGCCGTTCCAGGACGGTGAGCGCGAGCAGCGGGTAGTTGAGGTCGTCGTCCTCGGGGACGCCGTCGATGTTCTCGGCCAGCGAGTTGACGGCGCTGCGCCGGTTCCACGGCCACCGCCCGGCCACCTCGGCGGGCAGGCCCTTCGCGGTGAACCAGCCCCGGATCGGCCAGTTCCCGGTGGCCTCGGCGATCTCCCTGATGCCCGCGCGCGGGATCTTCTCCACCGGCTTGCCGAGCACGCACCCGGCGGCCCGTCCCTGCCAGGCGGCCAGCAGGCGCGCCGGGTCGGGTTCGGCGGGCCGCGGTGCGGGCCAGGCGGGGCAGGCGGCGATGATGTCGGTCAGCTCGCCGGGCTCCTCCAGCGGCGAGGTGAGCGCGGCGAGCTGGTCCATCAGGTCGCCGGCCAGCCCGCGCAGCCGCGCCGCCCGAGGCTCGGAGGCGCCGGCGCGCGGCGGGGCGTCGTGCCCGCCCGCCGCGTGCCACTCACCGGTGATGCGGGTGAGCTGGGCGGGGTGGGCGGCGGCCCGCCCGTCCTCCTCCGCCTGCCGGAGCTCGTGCCCGATCAGGTCCTCCGGCTGTACCCAGGTGAGGCGGATCATTCGCCCGCCAGTTCGGCGAAGGCGTCCTCGTGGGCGCGCCTGCGGGCCAGGTCGGCGGTGTGGATGCCGGTGGCGACCCGGGCGATCGCCCGGCCCGGCGTCACGATGTCGGTACGGCTGGCCGTGCCGACCGCCTCGACCCACGCGGCGGGAACGCCGTCGAGGCCGCCGAGCGCGCCCGCGATCGCCCCGCCCATGGAGGCGATCGAGTCGGCGTCGCGCCCGTAGTTCACCCCGCCGAGCACGGTCTCCCTGAAGTCGCCCTTGGCGATCACCAGGAAGGCCAGCGCCAGCGGCAGCTCCTCGATGCTGTGCACCCGGCTCGGCCGGCGCGCCCCGAGTCCCTGGTCGCGGTAGGTGTCGGCGACGGTGTCGTAGGGCCGCATGGCGGCGCGCAGCTTCTCGAACGAGCCGTCCCAGTGCCCGAGATCCACCGCGGCGCCGCACACGGCCTCGATGGCGGCGCGGGTGCCGTCCTTGGCCAGGCGGATCGAGGTGGCGATCACGCTGTCCACGGTGGCGCCCGGCCGCATGGCCTCGGCGACCGCGGCGGCCATGACGCCGGCCGCCTCGCGGCCGTAGCTGGACTGGTGGGCGCCGGTCAGGTCGATCGCCTCGGCGTAGGCGGCGTCCGGGTCGCCGGCGTTGACGACGCCGACCGGGGCGACGTACATGGCGGCGCCGCAGTTCACGATGTTGCCCACACCGGCCTCGCGCGGGTCGGCGTGGCCGTAGTGCAGGCGGGCCACGATCCACTTCTCGGCCAGGAAGATCCGCTGCAGCGGCAGCGCCTCGGCCTCCAGCTCGGGGATCCACACGCGCTCGCCCATCAGCTCCGGCACGAAGTGCTCGGCCATCGCGTACGCGTCGAGGTGGCGGCCGGACTTCTCGTACACGCGGATCAGCGCGTGCGTCATCAGGGTGTCGTCGGTGATGTGGCCGTCGCCCTTGTGGTACGGGGCGATCGGGCGGGCGTTGCGCCAGTCCTCGTTGTACGGCGGCACGATGCCCTCGACCGGCCCGCCGTACCGTGTGGTGATCTGCTCGGGAGTCCAGCCTTCCGTGGCGCCGCCCAGAGCGTCACCCACCGCGGCCCCCGCCACGCAGCCAGTGGCTTTGTCCTCAAGCGGCGTCATGTCAGTCCTTCCGTGAGTTCCAGGAGATCCCTGCCCGCCAGTTCTGGCAAGCAGCAACCGGCGAGCGTGCGAACCGGCGCGGTCCACCCCTCCGGGATCGCGCCGTACCCCCCGCACGCGCCGGTGATCGCGCCCGCGAGCGCGGGCGCGGAGTCCGCGGTGGCGGCCAGGCACGCCGCCGCGGACACGGCCGGTCCGACGGCGCCGCCCGACGCCTCGGCCAGCGCGAGCGCGATCGGCACGGTCTGCGCCGCACCGACCGCGTAGCTGTAGACGTGGTCGAGCAGCGCCGCGTCCAGCGCGGGCACGGCGCCGAACGCCTCGCCCGCCTTCCTGCCCGCCTGTACGGCCAGCCGCGCGTTGTACCCGATCGCGGTGTCCTCCGGCAGGACGGCCAGCGCCGCCTCGACCGCCTCCGCGACCGGCGCGCCGCCGACGGCGGCCTCGATCGCCGCCGCGACCGCCTGGGCGCCGAGAACGCCGTCACCGGCGTTGGTCACCCGGGCGTCCTCGGCCGGGTCGAGCCCGGCCGCGCCGAAGGCCACCGCCCTGATCGCGGCGGCGTCGTCGAAGAAGTGCGGGTTGTCGTGGCCGCTGGCGGGCGGTTCGACGCCCTTGGCCAGGTTGTCCAGCGCGCTCGCCACCGAGATCCGGGCCCGGACGTCGTCCCGGCCGGCCAGTTCGCGAAACGCCTCGGCCCGCGGGCGGCGCAGCGTGAGAACGGTCCACGCCAGCCATTCGGCGTCGTCCGACGGGCCGAGCGCCAGCGGCGCGGTCGGCTGGTTCAGCGCGAACGGCACCGGCAGCGTCGTGATCCGGTGCTCCTCGGCGAAGAGGTCGAGCTCGCGGTGCAGCCGTCTGCTCCACGGCGCGTGCAGCGCCGACCTGTGGCGCGCGGCGGGCCACCCGGCGGCGTCCCCCACGGCGAGCCCGATGAAGGCTCCCCTGATCCTGTCCCCCGACATCGATGTTCAGCGTCCTTTCGCCAGTTCGTCGGCGACGTCAAGCACGTGTCTGCCCTTCACGACGGGCAGGCATTTCCCGGTGGCGGGCCCGATGCGCTCGGCCCATCGCCTGGGCACGCCCGCCTCGCCCTGGAAGGCGCCGGACATGGCGCCGGCGATGGCGCCGATCGTGTCGGCGTCCCTGCCCAGGCCGACGCCGAACGTCACCGAGGCCTCGACGTCGCCCTCGCCGGCCAGGAACGCGGCCAGCGCCAGGGCGACGGCCTCCGGGGCGACGTCGGTCCAGGGGTAGTGCCGGACCACGACGGCTTCGTGCAGCCGGGGACCGAGGTCGCCGGCCGTACCGGACAGGTCGCCCAGCACGTCGCGAACCCGCACGATCGCGCGCGCCGTCCACGAGTCGGCGGGGATCACCGCGAGCGCGGCGTCCGCGACCTCCCGCGGCCGCGCGCCCGCCATCGCCGCGGCCACCGCGCCGGCGACCGCGCGGCCGCCGAGTATGCCCTCGCCGTCGCCGCTCACCAGCCCGTCCTGCTCGACCAGCCGCGCCGCCTCGGCGGGATCTCCCGGGCAGAAGATCCCGTACGGCGCCGCCCGCATGGCCAGCCCGTCCGACCAGCCGTGCGCGTGCACGCGGCCGGTCAGCGGCGGTTCGAGCCCGCGCCGCAGCGCCTGCACCGTTCCCAGCTCGGAGAACCCCGCCCCGCGCATCGGCCCGGTCACCAGCGGGATGATCTCGGAGCGGTAGGCGGCGGCCACGTCGGCCGGGGTGAGCGCGTGCCCGTGGCGCAGCAGCAGGGATGCGGCGAAGACGGCGTACTCGGTGTCGTCGGTGCCGCCGCCCTCGATCTCCGTGAGGCGGCCCCACCGGGCGGTGATCTGCTCGGGGGTCATGTTCTCCGCAGGGGCCCCGAGGGCGTCCCCGGCCGCGAGGCCGAGCAGACACCCGCGGGCCCTGTCGCGATGGTTCACTTCTGGTACCGCTCCAGCACGGAGTTGCCGTCGGTGACCAGCTTGTTCGCCGCCTCGTCGAGGCTGATCTTGTTGGCGAAGTACTGCTGGAGCACCGGCGTGGCCACCTTGCTCTTCCACTCGTCGAAGCCCTTCACCTTGAGGAAGGGCGCCACCACGAGGCTCTTGCCGGACGCGGTCGCCACGTCCCAGCCGTTCTCCTTCGTGGTCATGGACGGGTCGGCGGCGGCGGCCTGCGAGGTGGGCAGCAGCCAGTCGCCCTTGGCGAGCTTGGCCTGGTTCTTGCCGTTGAGGAAGAACGAGATGAACTTCAGCGCCGCGTCCGGGTTCTTGCTGTCCTGGGCGACCGAGAGCGTCTGGGAGACGGCGCCCTGCTCGGTCGTGGTGCCCTTCGGGCCGGGAAGCGTCACCCACTCGAAGCCTTCCGGCGCCTGCTCGACGACCTGCTGGCGCAGGTAGACGCCGACCGGCAGCAGCGCGAACTTGCCCTTGTAGAAGGCCGGGAGCGGGTCGGCGGTGCCCTGCCCGAGCGCCGCCGGGTCGGCCGACTTGTCCTTCCAGAGCTGGTCGTGGATGCGCTGGAGCACCTCGCGCTCCTCGGGGCCGACCTTGACGGTGGTCTTGCCGTCGGCTCCGGTCTCGAAGAACTTGCCGCCGAAGTTGAGCGCCAGGTTCAGCGTCTTGTTGACCGGGGACTTCATCGGCCAGGCGACGCCGAAGTTGCCGCCCTTGGTCATCTTCTTGGCCGCCTCGGAGAACTCCTCCCACGTCCACGGGCTGTCCGCGGTGGGGATGCGCACCTTGGCCTCGTCGAGGAGCTTCTTGTTGGCGATGATGACCTGCGACTCCTGCAGGAACGGCACGCCGTACACGCCCTGGTTGCCCTTGCCGTCGTCGAACGTCGTGGTGTCCCACGAGGCCTGCGGGATGTCGCTCTTCAGCTCGGCCGGGATCTTGTCCTTGAGGTCGAGCAGGTAGCCGTCGGCGGCGAAGCCCGACAGCGCCGGGGAGTCGTTGTGGATGACGTCGGGGGCGGTGCCGCCGGCGAACTGGGTCACGAGCTGGTCGTTGACGTTGTCCCAGCTGCCCTGGACGTAGGTGACCTGAATGGTGGGGTTGGCCTTGTTCCACTCCACGACGAGTTCCTTGTTCGCCGCGAGGGACTCCTTCTGCCAGGCGAGGCTGAGGAAGTTCAGCTTGACCGGCTCGCCGGGCTTGGCCGCCTCGCCCTTGTCGCCGCTGCCGCCGCTTCCGCAGCCGGCCGCGGCCACAGCGACGAGCGCCGCTGCCGCCAGAGCGGACTTGATTCGCATATGAGCCTCCTAGCCCTTGACGGCGCCGGCCATCAGGCCGGACCTCAATCGCCGCTGAATGATTGCGAAGAAGATCAGGCTCGGGATCGTCGCCATGAGCGACGCCGCGGCCAGCGGTCCGAGCCTGGCCACCCCCTCCGGGCCGGTGAAGCGCACCAGCGTCAGCGGAAGGGTCATCACGTCGGGGTCCTGAAGGATCACGAGCGCGAACAGAAACTCGTTCCATGAGGAGATGAACGAGAAGAGCAAGGTCGCCACCACACCGGGGGCGAGCAGCGGGGCGACGACGCTGACCAGCGCGCGCAGGCGGCCGGCGCCGTCCACGGACGCGGCCTCCTCCAGCTCCGGAGGCACCGCCCGCACGTATCCCTGAAGCATCCACAGCGCGAACGGCAGCGTGAACGTCACGTGCACGACCACCAGGCCGGGCAGCGTGTTCACCAGCTCCAGCTCACGCAGCACCATGAACAGCGGGATGATGATCAGGATGAACGGGAAGACCTGACTGACCAGCACCCACCCGATCGCCACCCGGTTGACCAGGCTGCGGTAGCGGGCCATGGCGTACGCCGCGGGCAGCGAGATCAGCACGGTGATGAAGCTGCTGAAGACCGCGACGACCAGGCTGCGCAGGGCGGCGCCGGTCAGGTCCTGCTCGCCGAAGGCGTCGGAGAAGTTGGTCAGCGTCGGCTCGCGCGGGATCCACGTGGGGTCCAGCTGGGCCATCTCCTGCGGCGTCTTCAGCGCCGTCGACAGCAGCCAGACCAGCGGGAAGGCCAGGAAGACGATGTAGGCGAGCAGGGCCGCGTAGCTCGGCAGGCGCTTCACTTGGCCTCCTTCATCTGACGCCACAGGTACAGGCCGAGCACCGCGAGCACGACGATCGCGAACGCGACACCGAGCATGGAGGCGTAGCCGAAGAAGCGGTAGCGGAACGCCTCCTCGTAGGCGAACAGCATCGGCAGCCTTGTCTGACCGCCCGGTCCACCGGCCGTGAGCACGTAGACCAGGCCGAACTGGTTGATGTTCCACACGAAGTCGAGCGAGGTGATGGCCACGATGACCGGGCGCAGCTGCGGGAGCGTGATGTTCCAGAAGCGCCGCCAGCGGCCGGCGCCGTCGACCTCGACCGCCTCGTACAGCTCCTTCGGCACGCTCTGCAGGCCCGCCAGCAGCACCACCGTCGTCTGCGGCATGCCCGTCCAGACGCCGACCACGATGATCGCGGGCAGCGCGAGCGAGAAGTCGGCCAGCCAGTTGACGTCCGTGCCGAGCATGCTGTTGAGGATTCCGGCGTCGGGGTGGTAGACGAGCTTCCACATGAGGCCGATGACCACGGGCGGCATCGCCCAGGGCACCACGGCCAGCACCCTGGCCACGCCCCTGAACCTGAGGTTCTGGTTGAGCAGCAGCGCCAGGCCGAGCGCGGCCAGGAACTGCAGCACCGTCACCGACACCGACCAGATCAGGCCGATCTTGAACGAGGACCAGAAGTCGGCGTCGCCGAACAGTTCGTAAACGTTTTCCAGACCGGTAAAGCTGATGTCCCGGTTCCTGGTGGCGCGGGCGTCGGTGAAGGCCAGGCCCACGCCGTACAGCAGCGGTCCCACGCTGAACAGCAGGACCGGCACCAGCGCCGGCAACATCAGCACCCACATCTCGCGGTTGCGGCGCGAGCCGCCACCGCCGCGCCGCGAGCGCGGTCGGGGTGGCGCCGGTCTGGTCGCGGTCGCCGTCATCCGGCGCCTCCCTCGTGTGCCGAGCTCTTGTCGCCGGGAGCCGCCCCCGCCAGGGCTCCCGGTGGTTGGGTCGTGAGGTCGTACGGCGTTCTGGTCGTGAGGTCGTACGGCAGCGCGGGCTCCTCACCCGAGGTCGAGGCGCGCACCACGAGGCGCGGCGGCACCGTCACCAGGCGCGGCTCGCGGTCGCCGCGCTGCAGCCGGTCGAGCAGCAGTTCGACGGCGGCCTTGCCACGTTCGGCCGAGCCCAGCGAGACGCTGGTCAGCGACGGGTAGGAGGCGGCGGCCAGTTCGGTGTCGTCCATGCCGACCACGGCCACGTCCTCGGGCACCCGCCGCCCCGCGGCGCGCAGCACGTCGAGCGCGCCGAGCGCGATGAGGTCGTTGGCGCACATGAGCGCGTCGAGGTCGGGCCGCCGGGCCAGCAGCGCGGCCACCGCCCGCGCGCCGTCCGCCCGGTAGAAGTCGCCGATCTCGACCAGCCCTTCGTCGTACGGCAGGCCGAGCTCCTCCAGCGCCTCCGTGTACGCGGCCCCGCGGGACGCGCCGGGCACGGTGTCGAGAGGCCCGTTGACCAGCGCGATCCGGCGGCGGCCGAGCGCGTGCAGGTGGTCGAGCGCGAGCCGGACGCCGGTGCGCGAGTCGGCGCGTACGTTGTCGACCCGGGTGCCGTCCGGAACCGAACCGATGATCACGACGGGGGCGCGGGCGGCCTTGAGCGTCTCCAGGTGCGCGTCCGTGACGCGCAGGGGGCTCATGATGAGGCCGTCGACGTAGCGCTCGCCGAGGCTGTGCAGCACGTCGATCTCGTCGGCGGCGATGGCGTCGGTGGAGTGGAGTACGAGCCGGTAGCCGGCCGCCTTGAGCACCGGCTGGATCTGGCGGACCATGGCCAGGTAGACCGGGTTGCCGATGTCGGCCATGGCGAAGGCGACCTGGTTGGTGCGCCGCGACTTGAGGCTGCGGGCCACGGCGTTGCGCACGTACCCGAGTTCCTCGGCGGCGGCCAGGACCTTGCGGATGGTTTCCTGGCGGGTCGGCAGGCCGTTCAGGACCCGCGAGACGGAGGCGATCGAGACGCCCGCACGCTCGGCGATCGTGTTGATCGTGGGTCCGTCGGCCAAGGCTTTCCTTCCATGGGGGTAAACGGTGACAGAAAGCCATCTGTAAACGTTTACTGAGTTGGCCTCATGAAACCCGTCCGTAACCTTGGGGTCAAGTCACGATAGAATAACACCAGGTCATCCCCTATTTGACCCTTTGTCACCCCACCAGTAGCCCAACCCGACTTTCCGTAACCCACCCCCACCACCGCCCAGCATCACCACCGCAACCACCTGACGTCCGCCACCCTCCGGGCACAGGGGCACGCCCCCGAGCACGGGACGGGCACGCACAGGCCCTCGGCCACCTGACCACGCCTTTGGGCTCCGGTGCGGCGGGAGGTGGCACGGACGCGACCGGCGCAACGCGCACCGAGCCCGGCCACCCAAGCGCCACTACCCAGGCGCCATCACCCAGGTGTGGAGGCTAGTCGCGGGCGGGGACGGGGGTGGGGGTGGGGCGGGTGGTGAGGGCTCGGATGGAGGGGCTGCCGGCCAAGGCGACCACCGCCGCCAACGCCGCCGGGATCACCAGCGCCACCGGCAAGGAAGACGCCTCGGCCACGAACCCCAGCACCGCTGGCCCGATCAGCAACCCCGAGTACCCAAAGGCGGTGACCAGCGACAACGCCTTGCCCACCGGCCCACCCGCGGCCCCCACCGCGCTGAAGATGACCGGTACCACGGTGGCCAGCCCGACGCCCGCCAGCGCCCACCCGGTCCACGCGACCACCACCTGCGCCACACCCTCGACGAGGGGCGCGCAGAGCACGAGCACGTACCCGCACGTGGCCAGCACGCCTGCCAGCCGAATGGTCAGCACAGATCCCAGCCGCGCCCGGATCGGGTCGCCCAGCAGCCGCACCGTCGTCATCGCCACCGCGAAGATCGTGTAGGCCAGCGGCGCGGCGGCCGGGTCCGTGCCCAGGATCCAGCGGGCGTGCAGGGCGGCCCAGTCGATGGCCGCGCCCTCGCTCAGGTGTCCGGCGAACGCCGCAAGCCCCAGCAGCGCGATCAGTCCCCACCGCAGCCCGACCGCCTTGCCGGGGGCGGGGGCCGTACCACCCTCGGGGGAGGCGGGCGGCGCGGACGGCAGCAGCCGCATCACGGCGGGCAGGTACAGGAAGGGCACGATCAGGGCGGTGGCCACCAGCAGCGCCTGCCCGCTCACACCCAGCTTCAGCACCAGCGACGTGATCAGGCCGGCCGCCGCGCCGCCCAGGCTCCAGGTGCCGTGGAAGGCGGAGATGATCGGCCGGCCGTACACACGCTCGACCTCGACGGAGTGGGCGTTGATGCCGACCTCGACCACCCCGATCCCGATGCCGAACACCACGGCCGCCACCGCCAGCAGGCCGTACGACGGCGCCACGGCGGGGGCGAGCAGGGCCAGCGCCGACAGCGGGCCGGCGAACCAGCACACCCGCCGGCTCGTCCACCGGTCGACCACGGGGCCGGCGACCAGCATCGACACCAGCGCCCCCAGGGAGATCAGCAGGAGCGCGGTGCCCAGCTTCGCCGGTCCCAGGTCGAGCCGGTCGTTGAGCGAGGGCAGCCCGGCCGCCCACACGCCCACCACGAGCCCGCTGAGAAAAAAGAGTCCGAACACACCCTGCCGCGCACGCCTCGCCACCATTTTGTTCACGACTAGAGCATAATAAGAACGAGGAGGCCGCCACAATGACGAGATGCGAACCGTGACCGGGGCCACAACCAGCGTCGAGCTGCGTGAGCACAACAGGGCGCGGCTGCTGCGCGCGGTGCACGACTGCGGCGCGAGCCGTACCCGATCACAGCTCACCAAGGACCTCGACCTCGCCCGCGGCACCGCGTCGGTCCTGGTCACCCGCCTGAGCGAGGACGCGCTCCTGCATGAGGAACCCTCCGCCGAGCACGGCCGCGGCCGTCCCACCCAGATCCCGGGACCGCACCCGTGCGGCCCCGTCGCCCTCGCCGCCGACCTGCGCGAGGACGGGTGGGAGATCGCCGCGGGCGAGCTCGGCGGCCGGATCACGCCGCTCGCCGCTCGCCCGCACGACGGCACGCCGGAGGGCGCGTTCGGTCCTCTCGCGGCGGCGCTGCGCACCCATTTCCGGCGGTACGGCTCCCGCGCCGTCGGCATCGGCCTGGCCGTCCCGGGACCGGTGCGCGACGACCGCCTCGTCGACGTCTCCCACCTGGGCTGGCGCGCCGTGGACGCGGCGGCCGGGCTGGCGTCCGGCATCCCCGCGGGCATCGGGCCGCACGTGGGCAACGACACGGCGTTCGCGGCGCTGGCCGAGGCGCGCAGGGGACGGATGGCGGGGGTTCGGGTGGGATTGCACCTGCACGTGGACTTCGACCTCGGCGGCGTGCTGGTGGTCGGCGGACGGCCGCTGGGCGGGGCGACGGGTGTCGGGGCGGAGTTCGGGCACATGCCGCTGACCGGGCGTACCGATCCGTGCCCGTGCGGGGCCCGGGGGTGCTGGGCCATGGAGGTGGGGGCCAACGCGCTGCTGCGCCACCTGGGCCTGGCCGCGGGCGGCGGCAGGGGGCGCGACCAGGCGCAGGCCATCCTGGCCAGGTCGGCGAAGGGCGATCCCGAGGCGGCCGCGGCGGTCGACGCGGGCGCGCGCGCCCTTGGCCGCGGCGTCGCCGCCCTGGTCAACGCGCACGACCCGGAGATTGTCACCCTGTCCGGCCTCGGCGTCGAGCTGTTCACGCAGGGACGGGCGGCGCTGTCGGAGGCGTACCTGGCCGGGCTGATGAGGATCCGGGCCGAGCGGCCGCCCGAGCTGACGCCGTCGGAGCTGGGGTGGAGCGGGGCGCTGGTGGGGGCGATGGAGTCGGTGTTCGACGCGTTCCTGACCCCGGAGGGTCTCAGAACCTGGCGCCCCCGAGAACGGCCATGAGGGCTTCCTGGTCGGCGAAGGGGGCGAAGTGGCCGCCGGGCAGGTACGTCGCCTCCACGCGCGGCAGGCGGGCGGCCAGGGATCGGGCCAGCGACACCGGGACCTTGTGGTCGTCCACGCCGTGGATCAGGCACACCGGGGTCTTCACCTCCTCCACGACGACGTCCCAGGGGCGCAGGTGCCGGAGCAGGTCACCGGCCATGGCGTCGCCGCCCTGCCTGCCGCTCTCGTTGGCGTCGGACAGGAAGGCGGCCTGGGCCGTACCGGCTCGGGCGCGGAAGACCTCCAGGTCGGCGGCGGGAAGGGCGCGTTCGATGCGCGGGATGACGCTCGCGTCGGCCGACGCCATCGCGCGGGCGGACACGGCGCACAGGCGGCGCAGCAGCCAGGGCGCGCGGCGGGCCAGCCGCCAGTAGAAGGCGTCGGCCTTGGCCGCGGGCGACCACCTTTCAGCCGGTACGGGGGCCATGCCCGACAGCAGCGCCACCCCCGTCACCAGGTCGGGCCGGGTTGCGGCCAGGCGCAGGGCGGCCGAGGCGCCCATGGAGACGCCGGCCACCACCACCGGGCCCACCTCCTCGGCCCGTGCCGCCACCTGCGCGGTCCACCGCTCCGGGGGCATCGGCGGCGTGCCGCCGTAGCCGGGCCGGTCCGGCGCGAGCACCCGGATCCCCTCCCGGACCAGCCGTTCGCCCGACAGCGTCCACCCCGCGGCCCACCGCGACGAGGCGTACCCGTGCACGAACACCACGGGCCGGCCGGCCGGATCGCCGAACTCCGCCCACCCGAGCCCGCTCACGAGCGTCCCTCCGCGACCGGCGCGGGCCAGTGGGAGACGGTCTCGATGGCCCATTCGGCCCAGGACACCATGGCCTCCAGCCGCCGCACGCCCGCCTCCACCCCCAGCAGGGCCGCCCGGTCCTGCGCGAGCCGCAGGTCGAGCCCGTTGCGCAGGGCGCGCAGCCCGCGCAGCCTCGCCCGGTGGTACTCCAGTTCCTCACGCAGGAAGTCCGCCGCCTCCCGCGGCGAGACCACCCACAGCGCGAACGAGCGCAGCACGGTCTCGTTGCGCTGCGCGTGGTCGGCCGAGGTGGTCACGAGCCATTCCCGCAGTGCCCGCGTCCCCTCCTCGGTGATCTCGTACGGCCGCCGCCCCCGCGACCCCTCGGCCTGCTCCCTGATGAGCCCCTCGGCGGCCAGCCGCTTCAGCTCCGGGTAGACCTGCGTCGGCTTGGCGTGCCAGACGAACGTGAGGACGCCGTCGAATTCCTGCCCGATGTCGTACCCGCTCCGTGGCGCTCCGGCGATGAGCGTCAGCAGGGCCATCCGCAATGACATGTAGCGACAATACTAAAAAATTTCACTGTGGGAAATGAGCGTCACCTGCCGCGACACGCCCGAGATCCGCGATGTGATGAAAACCACCGACAAGGGATGAACCACACTTCCGAACTGGTGCTCGATGATCTTGCGTGGAGGTCGGCGCGAGCCGTACACATGGATCTGGAGATTTCGGGACCTGGGGAGAGTCGCGTGAACCTGGAGATCGCATTACGCATGTGCGAGGCGGCGTTGAAGCAGGCGGGGCGGGAAGGGGCCCGGGTGTCGGTCGCGGTGGTCGACGCGGGCGGGAACCTGGTGACGTTTCAGCGCATGGAAGGCGCTGAGATCGCAGGTCCCGTGCTTGCGCCCGGGAAGGCGTACACCTCGGTCGCCCATCGCATGTCCACCGCTGAGCTCGCCCCGCTGACGGCGCCGGGAGGGGAGCTTTTCGGGCTGGCGGGTGACCGATTCATCTGTTTCGGAGGTGGCATACCCCTCTGGGCGGACTACGGTGAGGAAGAACGCGTGGTCGGCGGGATAGGGGTCAGCGGAGGGACGGTCGCGCAGGACGTGGCATGCGCCGAAGCCGCCGCCGAAGTCTGGCGGACGGGCTGAGCGGCCACTTTCCGCAACACGAACCCCTGGTATCCGCCATGATTAGCCACTGCACTACGGGTAACAGTCCGTAAATCCCCGAGGAGAGAAATCCGATGGCACTTCCTACCCTTACCCCTGAGCAGCGCAAGGCAGCGCTGGAGAAGGCAGCGGAGGCTCGCGCCGCCCGCACCGCCCTGCTCGCCAAGGTCAAGGCCGGTGAGCTGTCGTTCGCTCAGCTGCTGGAGCGCGACGACGACATCGCCAAGAAGATCAAGGTCTCCCAGGCCCTTCGCGCGGTCAAGGGCGTCGGCCCGGCCAAGGCGACGGCGCTGATGGAGGAGGCGGGCGTCGACGAGAAGCGCCGCCTCGGCGGCCTGGGCGCCCAGCAGCGCAAGAAGCTGGTCGACGCGCTCGGCTAGACAGCCGAGCCGCCAGGGTCCGCGCGCACTGCCGCGCGGACCGGCCGGCGCCTCGCGCCCGCCTGGTGCGGGCGCGCAGAATCCCCTGTGCGCGTACGGCGGGCGGCCCGCACCCCCCGCCACCCCTCCACAGGCGAACCCCACGCCACGCGTCAGGAACGCAGATAGGCCAGGACGGCGAGAACCCGGCGATGCTGGTCACCGTCCTCGGCGTAGAGCCCGAGCTTGGCGAAGATGCTGCGGATGTGCTTCTCCACCGCGCCGTCGCTGATCACGAGCTGCCGCCCGATCGCCGGGTTCGACTTGCCCTCGGCCATCAGCCCGAGCACCTCCCGCTCGCGCGGGGTCAGCTGGGCGAGAGGGTCGTCCCTTCGCCTGCGCACCATCAACTGGGACACCACCTGCGGATCGAACACCGTGCCGCCCGCGGCGACCCGCCGCAGGCCCTCGAGGAACTCGTCCACGTCGACGACCCGGTCCTTGAGCAGGTAGCCCACCGCGCCCCGGGCGTCGGCGAGCAGGTCGTCGGCGTAGGAGACCTCCACGTACTGGGAGAGGATCAGCACCGGCGCCCCAGGCACCCGGCGCCGCGCCTCGACGGCGGCGCGCAGCCCCTCGTCGGTGAAGGACGGCGGCATCCGCACGTCCACCACCGACACGTCCGGCCGGTGCTCGGCGACGGCCTCGACGAGCGCGTCACCGTCGCCCACCGTCGCCACCACCTCGAAGCCGAACTCCTCCAGGAGCCTGACCAGGCCCGCCCTGATCAGCACCGCGTCATCGGCGACCACTACCCGCACGGAACCTCCGCCACGATCAATGTCGGCCCGCCGTCAGGTGACTGCACCGTCAGCTCGCCGTCCACGGCGCGCAGCCGGTCGGCCAGTCCGGCGAGACCGTGTCCCTTGGCGACGTGTGCGCCGCCGACACCATCATCGCCGATGATCAGCATGAGCGTGTCACCGGTCTTGACCAGTTGGATCGTGCAGCTCTGCGCCCGGCTGTGCTTGGCGACGTTCGTGAGCGTCTCCGCGCAGACGAAGTAGATCGCGTTCTCGACGGCGGCCTGGTAGCGCTCGACTGTCTGCACGTCGAGGTCGACCGGGACCGTGCACCGCCCGGCCAGGGCGGCGAGCGCGGGCGCGAGGCCGCGGTCGGACAGGATGGGCGGGGCGATGCCGCGCGAGAGGGCGCGCAGCTCGTCGAGGGTCTCGCGGGTGGCGCTGATGGCCTCCTTGATGGTGACCTGGGCCGCCTCGGGGTCCTTCTGCATCTGCCGCTGCGCCCGTGACAGCTCCATCGCGAGCGAGACCAGGCGCTGCTGCGGCCCGTCGTGGATGTCGCGCTCCAGCTTGCGCAGCGCGTTCGCCTCCGCGGACACGGCGGCGGAGCGGGACTCCGACAGGTCCGTGATGCGCTCCTGCAGTTCGGCGACGCCGGTCAGCAGCACGCGCCCGAGCGCGGCGCGCAGCAGCGCGGCGCCCCGGGTGACGAACGGCAGCAGGACCACGCCGATCAGGCCCAGGCCGACGTGGAAGAGGACGTTGACCCCGTAGCCGTCGCCGAACCCGAGCAGCTCGGGCAGTTCCTGGTTGCCGGGGATGCGCGAGGTGAAGATCCCGTAGATCGGATACGTCAGTCCCATGATCGGGATGGCCCAGAACACGATCGTGATCACGAACGACGCGATCGCGACCGGGAAGTTCAGGATGCCGTGCAGCAGGTCGAGCCACGACTGCCCGGCCGTCAGCGGGTTGACCAGGCGGCGCAGGCGGCCCGCGCCCGGAGGGGCCGGCTTGTAGCGGGGGCGGACCGGCGGGCGGCCCAGCACGTCCGACAGCCAGCCGCGCTCGCCCTCCGCGAAGGCACGGGCCAGCATCAGCGTGCCCGCCAGGATCGGCAGCCCGATCCACACCACCGCGGTGCCCACGCCCGCGGCGAGACCGGCCACCATCAGCACGAACGTGATGGCGGCTGTCGGGAAGCCGACCAGGGTGTAGCGCGAGTCCAGGAGGACTCGTCTCATCAGGGAGCGCATGCCGTCAACGCTACGGCCCCGTCCCCGCTGAGACGACCGGGTACGCCCGCCTTTGGGGGTAGGGCCAGCACTACCGAGCCTGGTGGTGGGATCTTGACCCGAAGAGGGAGGCGGGCGTCACTGTGCAGCGGCCGCCTGGCCGGAAGCCTTGGTTCATCGCGTTTTCCACCGAATGATCCACCGAATCGAGGCCCCCATGACCGTCCTGCTCGACCACCCACCCAGGCGGGTCGTCCAGGCGCCCGCACGCCGCGACACCTTCATCGACCTGCTGCGGGTCTTCGGCATGGCGCTCGTGGTGCTGCAGCACTGGACGATCCCGGTGCTCAGCTACGACGGCGGCCGGCTCACCACCGGCAACGCGCTGGCCACCCCGGGGGTCTGGGTGGTCACGTGGATCAGCCAGGTGATGCCGCTGGTGTTCTTCGCCGGCGGGGCGGCCAACGCCATCAGCTTCGGCCGCGCCCACGCCGGCGCGCCGCAGTGGCTGAACGTACGGCTGCGCCGCCTGGCCTGGCCGCTGCTGCCGCTGGCGGCGGTGTGGATTCCGCTGCCGCAGATGCTGGCCGCGATGGGGGTGCCCGCTCAGCCGCTGGAGACAGGGGCGCGGCTGACCGGGCAGCTCCTGTGGTTCCTGGCCGTGTACCTGATCGCGGTCACCATCACGCCGCCCATGATGAAGGCGCACGAGCGGTTCGGCTGGCGGGTCGTGGCGGTGCTGGCCGCGGGGGCGGTCGTGAGCGACGTGGTCCGGTTCTCCTCGGGGGTGGAGGCGCTCGGCTACGCCAACGTCGTGTTCGTCTGGATCGCCGTGCACCAGCTCGGCTTCTTCTACGCCGAGGGACGGCTGCGCGGGCCGGCGCTGATGGCGGCCGCCGGGTTCGGGGCGGCGGCGCTGCTGGTGGCCTTCGGCCCGTACCCGGGCAGCATGATCGGGATGCCGGGCGCCGCGGTGTCGAACATGGCGCCGCCCACGCTCGCCATGCTGGCGGTCTCGTTCGGGCAGATCGGGCTGGCGATGCTGCTGCGGCCGTGGCTGGTGCGACTGCGTACCGGGAAGGTGCTGGCCTGGGCGGGGCCGCGGATCATGACCGTGTACCTGTGGCACATGCCGGCGTTGTTCGCCGTGACCGGGGTGGTCGTGGTGGTGCTGGGCGTCGACACGCCGGCTCCGGGCAGCTTCGGCTGGCTGGCGGGGTGGCCGATCTGGTTCGGGCTGCTGACGCTGGTGATGTGGCCGCTGGTGCGGTGCTTCGCCCGCTTCGAGGAGCCGCCGGGGCTGCCGTACGGCAAGCCGTCGTGGTCCGCCTCGGGCCCGGCCGCGGCGCTGATCGGCGTCGGACTCGTCCTGCTCATGGTGTACGGCTTCGCCCCCGGCCTCGCGCCGGTCCTGGGCACGGTGGCGATCCTCGGCGGCCTGCTCCTCACCGGGCCGCGTGCCAGGTGGTGAGGCGTTCTCGGGCACAATCGGGCGGCATGAGCGTCATCCGACCGGTGACCGAGGCCGATCTGCCCGCCGTCGCCGACATCTACGCCCACTACGTGCTCAACACCGTGGCCACCTTCGAGGAGAATCCGCCGGAACCCGGCTTCTGGCGGGCGAAGGCGGCCTCGGGCCTGCCGTTCCTGGTGGCGGAGGCGGACGGCGCGGTCGGCGGGTTCGCCTACGCGGGGCCGTACCGGCCCAAGCCCGCCTACCGGCACAGCCTGGAGGACACGGTCTACCTCGCGCCCGGCTTCACCGGCAGGGGGCTGGGCAGGGCGCTGCTGGAGGCGCTGGTCGCGGCCTGCAGGGACAGCGGGGCGCGCCAGATCATCGCGGTGATCGCCGACGGCGGCGACCCGGCCTCGGCGAAGCTGCACCGGGCGCTGGGCTTCCAGGAGGCGGGACGGCTGCGGGCGGTCGGCTTCAAGCACGGGCGCTGGCTGGACACCGTGCTGATGCAGCTGGACCTGAGTTAGCCGGGCGTGCCCGAGGGGGACGGGGTGGTGCTCGGGCTGGGGCTCGGGCTCGGGCTGGGGGATATGTCGGGCAGGTCGGTGCGCATGTGCGGGGCCAGGAGGGTGGCCCAGGCCTTGGCCATCTTGGCGTACTCCTCCTCGCAGCGCACCGCCCGCGTGACCGGCAGCGCGCCGTCGGCGATCAGCGGCAGGAAGGCGTTGTGGTTGGAGCCGTAGAGGTAGCACATCATGTTGTAATAACGCTGCACGCTCAGCGAGTGCTCGTCGGCGAAGACGGTCTTGTCCAGCGGCTGCGACACCTCCTGCTGCGACATCCGGCCCCACGCCTGGATGGTGCTGATGATCTCGGAGTAGTCCCGCTGGTCCTCGGCCGAGCTGATGAGCACGAGGGCGGAGAGCTGGTCGACGGCGTCCTCCTCCCTGCCGGTGGAGGGCAGGTCGTACAGATCGATGAGGGCGTGGCCGAGCTCGTGGTAGTAGATGCCGCTCATCGCGCCCACGACGCTCTCGTCGACGTCCTGCGGGTCGGGCGTCGCGCTCTGGCCGGATTCGGGCGCGGCGAAGAGGCTCTGCAGGTACGCCACCATCTCGTAGCACATGGTGATCGTCCGATCCTCCGGGCTGTAGAAGGCGTTGACGGTGTCGCACTGCTCGGCCTTCAGGGGGATGTCGCGCGGCGGGATGAACGCGTCGGAGGCCGACTCGGCCCACTCCTGGAGCAGGTGGTGGTCGCGCATCAGCTTCTCGGCCGGCCTCAGGTCCTTGTCCTCGGGCGCCACGTAGGAGGGGATGAACGCGGGGGTGCTCGGGCTCGCGGAGGGACTGGCCGAAGCGCTGGGCGACGGGCTGGCGGACGGGCTCGGGTTCGCCTGTCCCCCCGCCGCGGGCGGCTCGGCGGGCACCGAGGGCTGCGGTTTGGTCGTACCGCAGGCGCTCAACGCCACTACCAGGACACCGGCCACCAAAAGCGATCGACTCATAACACTATGTAATCATCCGCTCCGAACTGCGACGGATCCGGGCGGGGGTGTTCGAGCAGGTCCGGGAATTCGGCAGGATAGGGGGGTGAGCCTCCTCGTAGACCGCCTGCCGGAAGAGATCGACGCCGAGCCCGATGAGATCTTCGACGCGTTCGTCGGCTGGAACGCCGACCGCGGGCTCACGCTCTACCCCGCCCAGGAGGAGGCGCTGATCGAGGTCGTCTCGGGCAGCAACGTGATCCTCGCCACCCCGACCGGCTCCGGCAAGTCACTGGTCGCGGCGGGCGCGCACTTCGCCGCCCTCACCAGGGACATCCGCACGTTCTACACCGCGCCGATCAAGGCGCTGGTCTCGGAGAAGTTCTTCGACCTGTGCGAGGTCTTCGGCGTCGAGAACGTCGGCATGATGACCGGCGACGCCAGCGTCAACCCCGGCGCCCCGATCATCTGCTGCACCGCCGAGATCCTCGCCAACCTCGCGCTGCGCGACGGCGCCGCGGCCGACGTCGGCCAGGTCGTCATGGACGAGTTCCACTTCTACGCCGAGCCCGACCGGGGCTGGGCCTGGCAGGTGCCGCTGCTGGAGCTGCCCAACGTCCAGTTCATCCTGATGTCGGCCACGCTGGGCGACGTGTCGATGTTCGAGCGCGACCTGACCCGCCGCACCGGCAAACCGACCTCGGTCGTCAAGCACGCCGAACGCCCCGTCCCGCTGATCTACTCCTACCGGATGACGCCGCTGCACGAGACGCTGGAGGAGATGCTCTCCACCGGCCAGGCGCCGGTCTACGTGGTGCACTTCACGCAGGCCTCCGCGATGGAACGGGCCCAGTCCCTCATGTCCATCAACATGGCGACGAAGGCGGAGAAGGAAGCCATCGCGGCCATGATCGGGGGCTTCCGCTTCACGACCCGCTTCGGGCGTGCCCTCTCGCGCCTGGTACGGCACGGCATCGGCGTCCACCACGCCGGCATGCTGCCCAAGTACCGGCGGCTGGTCGAGCGCCTGGCCCAGGCCGGTCTGCTGAAGGTCATCTGCGGCACCGACACCCTCGGCGTCGGCGTCAACGTGCCGATCCGCACCGTGCTGTTCACCGCCCTGTCCAAGTACGACGGCAACAAGGTGCGCAGGCTGCGCGCCCGCGAGTTCCACCAGATCGCCGGCCGCGCCGGCCGGGCCGGGTTCGACACCATCGGCTACGTCGCCTGCCAGGCCCCCGAGCACGACATCGAGAACGCCAAGGCGCTGGCCAAGATCGGCGACGACCCGAAGCGGCGGCGCGGCTACGCCCGCAAGAAGCCGCCGGAGGGCTTCGTCGGCTGGAGCGAGGAGACGTTCGAGAAGCTCCAGACCGCCGAGCCCGAGCCGCTCAACTCCCGCTTCAAGGTCAGCAACGCGATGCTGCTCGCGGTCATCAACCGCCCCGGCGACTGCTTCGCCGCCATGAAGCACCTGCTCACCGACAACCACGAGGACCGCAAGTGGCAGCGCCGGCACATCAGCCAGGCCATCGCCATCTACCGCTCCCTGCTGGCCGGCGGCATCGTCGAACAGCTCAAGGACCCCGACGAGCAGGGCCGCCGCGCCCGCCTGACGATCGAGCTGCAGGAGGACTTCGCCCTCAACCAGGCACTGTCCACCTTCGCCCTGGCCGCCTTCGAACTCCTCGGCCAGGACTCCCCCAGCTACGCCCTCGACATGGTCTCCATCGTCGAGTCCATCCTCGACGACCCGCGCCAGATCCTCGCGGCCCAGCTGAAGAAGGCCCGCGGCGAGGCCGTCGCGCAGATGAAGGCCGACGGCATGGAGTACGAGGAGCGCATGGACGCCCTCACCGAGGTCATGTACCCGATGCCGCTGGAGACGCTGCTCCTCGGCGCCTACGAGACCTACCGGCGCGGCCACCCGTGGGTGGGCGACTACACCGTCAGCCCCAAGTCGGTCGTGCGTGACATGTACGAGCGGGCGATGACGTTCAGCGAGTACATCCAGGTCTACGAGCTGGCCCGCTCCGAGGGCACCGTCCTGCGCTACCTGGCCGACGCCTACCGGACCCTGTCGCGCACCGTGCCCGAGCACCTGAAGACCGAGGACCTCGTCGACCTCATCGAATGGCTGGGCGAGCTCGTGCGCCAGGTCGACTCCTCGCTGATCGACGAGTGGGAGAAGCTGGCCAACCCGGCCGAGGCGCTGGAGGCGCAGAACCAGCTGGAGACCAAGGTCCGTCCCGTCACCGCCAACGTGCGCGCGTTCCGGGTGCTGGTGCGCAACGCGATGTTCCGCCTGGTGGAGCTGTGCGCGCTGGAGAAGGAGGAGGAGCTGGCCGAGCTGGCTCCCGACGTCGACTGGCCCGCGGCGCTCGACGCGTACTACGACGACCACGAGGAGATCCTCACCGGCGCCGACGCCCGGGGGCCCGCGCTGCTGCGGATCGAGGAGGAGAGCGGGCTGTGGAAGGTCCGCCAGACGGTGAAGGACCCGGCCGGGGACGGCGACTGGGGCATCGACGCCCAGGTGGACCTGACCGCCTCCGACGAGGAGGGCCGGGCCGTCCTGCACGTGCAGGGCCTGAACCGCCTCTGACCGCCCCACCGCCGCAGCGACCGCCACCCCTTGACCCCACGACAGCCCGCAACCCGTCCCGCGGCCCCCTCGTCGCCGCCGAAGGCGCGGTGCGGCGCGCAAGCGCGGGCCGCGCCCGCGCCCTTCGCGACCGCAGCACGCGCGTCGCAGCGCCCCGCCAAGGCGTCTGGACACGCGAGCGCGGGGATCGCCCCTGATGCGGTGCGGTACTCCCCTGCGCTCGGCAGCGCCGGGGGGTGCCGCCGGAGGCGTGGTATGGCTCGCGTTCGCTCTATGGGGGCCGGGTGGGCGGTTGGATCGCCGGAGGTGCGGTCAACGTCCAGGCGACGGTGCTCTTCCGGGGAGTGCTCGACCGCGGCGGGAGCCCGGGGGCTCGGGCGGTGGACGGGCCGGCCACCGCGGGAGATGGTTAAGCCGTGCGCCGGGACGGACTGGCAAGGGCGCCCCGGCACACGCCTCTTCCTCTAGTGTCCGGTCACGAGGTTCGCCGTCGTGTCATGACAATGTCTCAAGATCGAGACATTCAGCACGAGGCGATCTGGCAGACCTTGGCCAGCATGCGCCTGGCGTCCTGAGTCTGCCGGGCGAAGTCGGCCGTGGCGGGTTTGCCCCACTCCCCTGCCTGCGTGTACACGATGAGCGCGTTCGCCCGGCGGACCACGATCGCGCGCTCGCCGCCGACCGCGGCCTTGCCCTTGTAGTAGCTCTGGCCGGTGACCGCGAGGGCGGCGTCGCCGAGCTTCACCGCGCGGGCGGAGAACCGGTAGCCCTTCGTGCCGCACGAGGCGGCCGCGCTCTTGATCCCCGCCAGGGCGGCGCCGGCCGACGCGGCGCCGGTGTAGAGGATCACCTGTTCCGACTTGGAGTAGTCGGGGACCGCCGTGTAGATGATCGTCTTCGCGGAGGTACGGCCGGCCTGGCCGAGGGCGGCGCGGTCGCAGGGGTTCACGACGGACTTGGCGGTCTTCTTCTTGCTCACCGCCCAGCTGGTCTCGGGGTTCTTGTCCTTCTTCGCGGCGTCCTTCTCGTACAGCAGGAAGCCTTGGGGGATCGCTCCGGCGATGACGGAGGCGACGAGAATCGTCTTCAGCATGGTTCAAAATAGGGGGAATGAGCGACGAAGACGTCAAGCGGGTTCTCGGGTTGCTGGCTCAGGACGACACCCTGCGGGCCTTCTCGGCGCTGGTGCTGGACGCCGGTGCCGCCGAGCTTCCCCCGAAGGTGCTGGAGAGGTTGCGGGCGGGCGGGCTGGCCGTACCGGATGGGGAGGGGCGGTGGCGGGCGCGGCCGGAGCGCTTCCGTGAGCTGCTGAAAGCGCTGGCCGAGCCCTCGCCGCGGCTGAGCGAGGAGGAGCGGGTGCTGCAGACGTTCCTGGTGGAGGGGCGGCTGCAGACGATGCCGATGAAGCACGAGAAGCGGCTGGTGGTGCTGCGGTACATCGTGCGGGTGTTCGAGCCGGGTGTGCGGTACGCGGAGAAAGATGTGAACGTGGCGTTGCGGGCCTTCCACGATGACTACGCGGCTTTGCGGCGGTATCTGGTCGACGCGGATCTGTTGTCGCGGGAGGGCAACGTGTACTGGCGCAGCGGCGGGCCGGTCGAACTCTAGGAGTTCAGGCGCCGGCGGTAGGCGCGGGGTGGCAGGCCGTACTCCTGGGCGAAGGTGCGGCTGAAGTGGAAGGGGCTGACGAAGCCGCAGGCCGCCGCCACCTGGCCGATGTCCAGGTCGGTGGCTTCCAGGAGCTGGGCGGCGTGGGCCAGCCTGGCGGCTCGTACCGCACGCATGGGGGTGCGGCCGGTGCGCTCGGCGAACACGTGGGCGAAGCGGGACGGCGACAGCGCCACGGCCGCCGCCAGCGACGTGACGGTGTGCGGGGCGCCCGGTTCCGCGGCGATCAACTCCAGTGCCCGCGCCACCCTCCGATCCACACCCACCCCACGCAACCCGCCCACCCCACGCGACCCACCCGGCCCCGGCCCGCCCAACCCGCCTGGTCCCGGCGCGCTCACGCCACCCGCATCCGGTGCGCTCGCGCCCCATGCGCCCGGCCCCATCTCGCCGTCGCCCAGCTCTGGTCCGAAGGCGTCCGGAGCGGCTGTCGCCAGGAGCAGGATCTCCTCCACCGCGCCCAGCACCAGCTCGCGGGCCCGCTCCGCCATGGCGGCCACCGGCCGGGACGTCTCCCCCGGCTCCGGTGGCACACCCCGGCCGCTCCAGCGGGCATAGGCATGCGCCCGCAGGAACGCCCGCTCGATCCGGCCGGACACCGACGGGGGTTCACCCGCCGCCGCTCCCGGGCTGCCGGGCGGGAGGTTGGTGCGGGACCCGAGGTTGTCGCCGTGCCCAAGCGTGGTGCCAGGCGGGAGGGTGGGCTGGGTGGTTGGGGTGCGCTGGTGGGGGCCGGGGGCGAGGTGGCAGCCGGGTGAGAGGGCGTAGGGGCGTAGCCAGGTCACCCAGGACGGCCTCGGCTGGAAGTGCACCCACCAGAACCGCCAGCGCTCCCCCTCCGTCCGGTAGTGGTGTGCCGCCCGTGAGGCCAGCACCACGAGGTCGCCCGCGCCCGCCGTGAGCGCCGCCCCGCCCTGCTCGACCAGCCCCGCCCCCTCCTGTGTCCACATCAGCAGCCAGCTCGGCGAGCCCGACGGCCGCCGCGTGGCATAGCCGGGCCCCTTGTCGTAGTGGCCCACGATGACGAGCTCGGCAGCAGGAATAGACATGTCGTCGGCGCTCACCGGCATACCCTCCCACAGCCCGCGTTCTTAGGCTCGAAGGCATGGACACCAAGGATTTCCACGACCAGGGCTACATCGTCATCCGCGGCCTGCTGGCCCCGCACGAGGCGGATCTGCTGCGGGAGGAGTTCACGCGCTTGCACGCCGCGGGCCCCGTCCCAGGTCATTTCTCGCCGAAGCCCCAGGAACCCGGCCTGCCGTACGACGGGTTGCGGGCCTATCCGCGCATCATGCACCCGCACCAGATCAACGACGTCGCGCTGCGCTATCTCCTGGACGCCAGGATCGCCGCCGTCCTGCGGGAGCTGCTGGAGGAGGAGCCGATAGCAGCCCAGAGCATGTTCTACTTCAAGCCGCCGGGCGCCCGCGGGCAGGCGTTGCATCAGGACAACTTCTATCTGCGCGTCGAGCCGGGCACCTGCGTGGCGGCCTGGATCGCCGTGGACCGCGTCGACCGGGCCAACGGCGGCCTGGAGGTCGTGCCCGGTACGCACAAGATGGACCTGTTCTGCCCGGAGGACGCGGACCCGTCCATCTCCTTCACCCGCGAGTACGTCCCGCCGCCGCCCGGCCTGGAGCGCGTGCCGGTCGACATGGAGCCGGGCGACGTGCTGTTCTTCAACGGCAGCCTCGTGCACGGCTCCGGCCCGAACACCACGGCCGACCGCTTCCGCCGCAGCCTCATCTTCCATTACGCGGGCCGTTCGGCCGAGCGCATCTCCGCCTACTACCCGACGCTCACGATGGCGGGCGCGCCCCACCCGCTCGCGGCCGCCGAGGGCGGCGGGCCGTGCGGCACCGAGGCGTCGGGACCGCACTAGCTGTTCCGACCACGGAGGTTAGGTACAGGGGTTGATCGTTGTGGCATGACGAAGGGCTTCCGGGTTCGGTGTGGACTGCGACATCTACCCCTGAACCAGAAAGCCCTTCATGCAACGCCGTCGACGACCACTCTCGCAATGGCTGCACACCCGCCATCACCACCGCGGCCGCACCGCACTCGGCGGCCAGCCACCCGCCAACCGCGTACCCAGCCTCTCAGGACAGAACACCTAGCCGCCGGAGATGTCCGACTCGGCGTCGGCGGGCACGTGGCTGTCCCACGGGTCGTCCAGCCAGCCGTCCGGCAGGTGCACCCGGTCCCGCTCGCCCGACTTGCCGCGCGGGGTGTCGGTGTTGGGCGGCCACGGCTGGTCGCGGTCGAGCTTGGCCAGGGCCGTACGCAGCTCCTCCAGCGACTCGGCCGTGGTCATCGCGCGGCGCAGCTCGGAGCCGACGGTGAAGCCCTTGAGGTACCAGCCGACGTGCTTGCGGAAGTCGGCCACCGCGTACCGTTCGGTGTCGAAGCAGGCGGCCAGCCCTCCGGCGTGCCGTTCCATGACGTCGGCGACCTCGCCCAGGGACGGCTTCGCGCGCGACGAATCGCCGTTGAAGGCGTTCTCCAGATCGCGGAACAACCACGGCCGCCCAAGGCAGCCCCGCCCCACCACGACGCCGTCGCAACCGGTCTCGGCGACCATGCGCAGCGCGTCGTCGGCGCTCCAGATGTCGCCGTTGCCGAGCACCGGCACCTCGGGCACCGCCTCCTTGAGCCGCGCGATCGCCGCCCAGTCGGCCTGCCCGCCGTAATGCTGCTTGGCGGTGCGCGCGTGCAGCGCGATCGCCGCGACGCCCTCCTCGACCGCGATGCGCCCGGCGTCGAGGTAGGTGAGGTGGTCGTCGTCGATGCCCTTGCGCATCTTCATGGTGACCGGCAGCGGGCCCGCGTTGCGCACCGCCTCGCGCAGGATTCGCCGCAGCAGATTGCGCTTGTACGGCAGCGCGGAACCTCCCCCGCGCCTGGTCACCTTGGGCACCGGGCAGCCGAAGTTGAGGTCGACGTGGTCGGCCAGGTCCTCCTCGGCGATCATCTTGACCGCGCGCCCGACGGTCTCGGGGTCGACGCCGTAGAGCTGGATGC
Organism: Nonomuraea sp. NPDC050540; assembly: GCF_044457485.1. Lineage (NCBI taxonomy): Bacteria > Bacillati > Actinomycetota > Actinomycetes > Streptosporangiales > Streptosporangiaceae > Nonomuraea > Nonomuraea sp. NPDC050540. The sequence continues at coordinate 1,276,350 of NZ_JBITHA010000001.1, read as the reverse complement.
TGCGCGGCCGCTCCCCGTCGGCGAACCTGATCATCCTGAGCGTCTTGGGGTTGCGCTCCACCAGCGCCCGCGTGGTGATCATCTCGCACACGAACAACCCCGCGCCCTGCTCACGGCAGAGCACGCGGAACGGCGCGTTCGTGATCCCCGCCATCGGCGCCAGCACGACCGGCGGCCACACCCCCATCGGCCCAATCTTCACCCGTTCATTTGTAGCCGACTTCCCCCCTCGGACGGAAACTCAGCGCCTGGCCACGACCAGCGGCACGCCCGTGCGCGGGTGGGGCAGCACCTCGACGGCGTGGCCGTACACGTGGCTGAGCAGTTCCTCGCCGAGGACCCGCGCGGGCGTCCCGCACGCCCGCACGACACCCTCCGACAGCACGGCCACCCGGTCGGCGTGGGCCGCGGCGAGCGCGAGATCGTGCAGCACCACGACGACGGCGTCACCCGCGCGCGCCCGCTCCCCCGCCAGCCCGAGCACCGCCTCCTGGTGGCGGATGTCCAGCGCGGCGGTCGGCTCGTCGAGCAGCAGCATCGGCGTGCGCTGCGCCAGCACCCGCGCCAGCCCCACCCGCGCCCGCTCGCCGCCCGACAGCTCCTGGAAGGCGCGCGTCCTGAACCGCGCGACATCGGCCCGCTCCAGCTCGGCCTCGACGACCTGCGCGTCCTGCTCCTCCCCCGGCGTGCGCGCCCACGGCGCCCGTCCCATGCCCACGACCTCCTCGACCGTGAACGGGAAGGCCAGATCGAGCCGCTGGGGAAGCACCGCCCGCCGTAGCGCCAGCTCACGCGCCGTCCAGGCGGCCACAGGCCGCCCATCCAGGTGTACGGCTCCCGCCCGCGGCCGCACGTCGCCCGCCAGCACGGACAGCAGCGTGGACTTGCCGGAGCCGTTGGGCCCCACGAGCGCCAGCACCTCCCCGGCGAACACGGCCAGGTCGGCGCCGCGCAGCACCGGCTCACTCCCATAGCCGAAACACACCCCGGCGGCCTCGGCGTAGACCGTGCCGTGGGCCGGGCGGGCGGGGACGCGTGGCCTCATGCTCTTCCTCCACTGCTGTAATTTAGGTTAGCCTCACCTAATATCACATCCTCTTCATGCGATAGTTTTGACCGGTTTTGCAGCTAAATGTCACTGAAGGAGCCATGCCCATGGGCAACAACGTCGACCTCGGCCGGTGGCCTCTGGTCACCGCCGCCCAGAACGGCCGCCTCACCGTCGCGGAGGCCGACCGCCTCAACGCCGGCATGCTCGACGTGCTCGCCCGCGCCAGGGCCGAGAACCGCCGCTTCGCCGTCGTCGTGGACCAGCGCGAACGCCAGGCGCCGGAGAAGGGGGCGCTGGAGATCATCCACGCGTTCTGGTCCGAGCGCGAGGCGGAGATCGCCGAGTGGTGCGTCGGCTACGTCAGCGTGGTCGCCACCCCGTCACTGGCCGACCTCGTGGAGAACCCCGGCCCCGGCGGCCTGACCGTCCTCGGCACCGTGGACTACGACGCCGCCGTCCTGTGGGCCGCCGACCGCCTGGCCATCACCGAACCCGCCTGACCCCACCCTCCCCGGATCCGCCCGACCTTTACCGGATCCGCCTGACGGGGTGGATCGCGGCGTCCAGCAGCACGCGATCGCCCAGCGGCGCGGACAGCTCGACCGTGAACGGCGTGCGCGGGTTGCCCTGGCAGGTCTGCGCCCGGCCCGGCGCTCCGGCCACGCCGATCAGCAGCCGGACCTCCCGGTCGGCCATCAGGGCCACGCGCTCCGGCCCCTCCTCCACGACCCGCCACCGCTCCAGGTCGGGCGGGCGCCGTACCTCCTCACCGCCGAGCGCGGCCAGCCCGTCGGGACCGAGCTCGGTCGCGGGCCTGCCTTCTGTGAGCACGCCGAGCGGCACCTTGTGGTCGTGACAGACGTACACGGCAGACGGCGAGACGACCGAACCCGACGGGGACGGGGCGAGCCCGGGAGTGAGGCCCGCGCCGGCGGTGGAGCCCGCGCTCGTGACGGGGCCCGCGCCGCAGGCCGCCGCGAGCAGGGCCAGCGCGGCCAGTGCGCTTCTGGGGGCCATCCTCACCACCGCCTTCACGCGCAACGACGTCATGGGAGGCGTGGCGGTTCATCCCGTGGGGGAATGGCCGGTATCCGGGGGTGTGTGCCGTACCAGAAAGTCGCGCAGATTCGTGATGACAGCACCCCGAACGACCATCGCCGATACGCTGTGAGCTGCGATCGATGGGGAGGCGAACGATGCTGCTTCGACTACGGCTCACGCTGCCCGACCGGCCGGGTTCGCTCGGTCAGGTCACCCGGGTGCTGGGCGTGGCCGGAGCCGACATCACGCAGCTGACCGTCCTGGAGCGCGGCGGCGGGCGGGCCGTGGACGACATCACCGTCTTCTGCCCGGACGGCACCCCCAAGGAGACGCTGGCCAAGGGCTTGCTGACCGTCCAAGGTGTACGCGTCGAGGCGATCTGGGCCACCCGCGAAGCCGCCGGCACCTACCCCGAGCTGGAGATCCTCAAGTACATCACCACCGCGGGCGAGCGCGCGCTGACCACGCTCATCGACTCGCTGCCGGTGCTGTTCAGCGCCGACTGGGCCGCCGCGTCCACCGCCGACGCGACCGTCTACTCCAGCTGGCGAGCCCCCCAGGAGATCGTCCTCCCGCCCGAGAACCCGCCCCGCCCCGTGGCGACCACCCTGGAGTCCGGCCTGCACCTCATCCACGCCCCGCTCCCGCCGCTGGCCCTCACGCTGATGCTGGCCAGAGCCGACGGCCCCGCCTTCCACCGGATCGAGGTCCACCGCCTCACCCGCATCCTGGAGATCTTCCTCAGCCTCCCGGCGACCGAACGCAGCGTGGCCCGTCAGCTGCGCAAGTGAGCATCCACTCCAAAAACCCGCTAGAGTTGCTGTGTCGCCGCGAGCAGCGGCGGACGCGGAAGTGGCTCAGTGGTAGAGCATCACCTTGCCAAGGTGAGGGTCGCGGGTTCGAATCCCGTCTTCCGCTCGGAGAGGCCGCAGGTTGGGGCCTCGCTCGGTGGAGTGGCCGAGAGGCGAGGCAGCGGCCTGCAAAGCCGTCCACACGGGTTCAAATCCCGTCTCCACCTCTAGTTGAATACCCGGACGATTAGCTCAGCGGGAGAGCGCTTCCCTGACACGGAAGAGGTCACTGGTTCAATCCCAGTATCGTCCACCAGCACGGCCTTGCCTTCCGCGCCCTTTGGGCGTGCGGGCAGGGCCGTTTTTAGTTTCGTGGCCGAGGCGGCGGCGCCAGGCAGCCGAGAACGTCGATCTCCGGCACCGGCCGGCGACCACTGCCGCGCACGAGGCCGCCGGTCGGCGTGACGGGGGTCAGGCGCACGGCCGCTCGGCCGGTCGGACCGGCGCGCGATCAGACGGACGCACCGGCCGCACGATCGCTCGGGCGCACGGCCAGACGGGCGGGCGGACACACGGACCGCACGATCGCTCGGGAGCTCGGGAGCTCGGGAGCTCGGGAGCTCGGGAAAATTCTGGCGACATCCTTGGCCATCCCCGCGACAATGGCCGGCGTGGAAGAGGTCGAAGTCGTCGTCGCCCATAGCGAGCGCGCGACCCTGCGCGTCGGTGATGTGTTCCTGAAGATCGACGCTGATCAGACGCGCACCGATGTCGAGGTCCAGGCGATGGCCATAGCGCCGGTCCCGACGCCGGAGGTGCTGTGGCGCAGGCCGCCCGTGCTCGCGCTCGCCGCCGTCCCCGGGACCGCCCTCGGCCGCCTGGGCGAGCCGTCGGCCGCGTCACCGGCGGCGTGGGCAGCGGCGGGCGCCGCCGTACGGAAACTGCATGAGGCGCCGCTGCCGCCGTGGCCCGGTCGGAGCCTCGACGAGATCGCCGCGAACCTCGACGGCGAATGTGAGTGGCTCGTCGCGAACGACGTCCTTCCTTTCGACCTGGTCACCCGCAACCGCCAGGTCGCCGAGGCGGCGCTCCGGCCGTGGACGCCGGTGTTCGCGCACGGCGACCTGCAGATCACCCACGTGTTCGTCGAGGGTGACAAGGTCACCGGCGTGATCGACTGGTCCGAGGCGGCCCGGGGCGATGCCCTGTACGACCTGGCCAGCTTGACGCTCGGACACGAGGAGCGTCTTGGTGACGTCGTCGCCGGCTACGGCACCGACGTCAACCTCGACGTGATCCGCGGGTGGTGGTCGTTGCGGAGCCTGCGGGCGATCCGCTGGCTGATCGAGCACGGTTTCGACCCGTCCTCGCCGGGCTGCGAGGTGGACGTGCTGAAAGCCCGGATGTGAGGCCGGACGGCGGAACCTAGCCGGCGGGGATGAAGTTCGCGTACTCCTCGATGCGGGTGATCAGTCCTTCGTCGTCGAAGCGGAAGTAGACCGCGGCGTGCACCTCGCCGCGTACGCCGTTCCTGGCGGCCACGTGCACGACGTGCTGCTGAAGGACTTCTCCGGGCTGGGAGAACTGGCGGGTGATGTCGTAGCGCATCGACTCGATGGTGTGGATCTGCTCCTTCATCCCCGCGATGTTCTCCTCGATGCCCGACTCGCCCTTGCCGTCGTTGTGCCAGACGGTGGCCGTCCGCGCGCACATGGCGCGGGCGGTGTCCCAGTCGGCCTTCTCCAGGCTGCGCAGGTAGGTGATGGCCTTGTCCTTGAGGTCCTGGCTCATGGCGGTGATGCCTGTGTTGTAAACCAGGGCGCGTTCGCCTGCTTCGACGCGCGTCGGCAGGTGGTTGCCGGGAGGTGAGAGGGGGCAGACGAAGACGGACGGCCGCAGGTGGTGGTGGGAGAGCGTCGCCTTGTTGAAGTCGACGGTGAGCTTGCTTCCGGGTTCCAGGAGCGGCAGGACGAGCCAGCGGCCGATCTCGGGCGTGGTGTCCGCGTTCGTCTCGTCGGTGAACACGACCAGGCGCTGGCCGGGCATGTCTTCGAGGACGGCCAGCACGTGTTCGGTGCCGTTGACGGTCACGACGAGGTCGACGGGGGCCCGGATGGCCTCGGTGCTGCGCGGCGACGTCAGCCGTTCCACCTCGATGCGGCGGCCCTCGGGGGCCTCGCGGTACTCGCCGTCGAAGACCCAGGCCGGGTCATAGGGGAAGGTGTCGATTCCGGCGAGGCCGGAGCGTTCGACCGCCTGGTGGTCCATGACGACCAGACCGTAGGATCCGTCGCCGCCTGCGGCGAAGCCGACGCGGCCGCCGGGGAACTCCAGCGTGCTGCCGGGCGCCACCTCCGCGGTTCCGTCGACTGTTTCGCCGCCCACCCGCACGCCGTCGCCGGCGCTCGCCGTCACGGTCAGGGCGCCGGTCGCGCTGGTGGACCACGTGCCGGGGATGCCGGCGATGGTGTGAAGGTCCTGATCGGTCACTGTGCCGTTGGCGACGACCTTGGCCTTGCCGTTCGGGCCGGCGACCTCCTCCCAGCGTTCCTCGCGCCAGGCTTCGTACCCGGCGCGCGCCTCTGGTGCATGTTGATAGGCAAAGGACTGCTGTGCGGCCATGAGTGGCTCCCTTCTTCTCCGGCCGCGAACGTGGTGGTGTTACGCGGCCCGTGGCCACCCAACCTACGAGCGGTATGCGCGGAGAGCATCACCTCTTGCGTATAAGGCAAGACGATGGACGGTTCGGCTGCTCGGCGGGCAACGGCGGCGCGGGCCCGTGACTCGTCCGCAGGGGCCTAGGTGGAGGAGCCGCCGCCGTCGCGCTGGTGGCCCCGGCGGGCGTCGCGGTCGAAGATGCCCAGGATCTCGCAGGGGCCCTCGGCGCCGATCGCGTGCGGGAGCATGGTGGGGAACTCCGCCGCCTGGTTGGTCTCGACCCGGATGCGGCGGTGGCCCAGCATGAGGATCGCGGTGCCGGACAGGACGACGAGCCATTCCCGGCCGGGGTGCGCGCGCATACGTGCGGGGTTGTCCGGCGGCGGTTCGGTCATGCGCTGGCGCACGACGCTCATGCCCGGGTCGCCCTTCACGGGCCAGCGCATCAGGCCGTGGGCCCCGTCGATCATCGGGCTGGTGACGACGTCGTCGGAGGCGGTCTCGACCAGCTGGTCCAAGGTCGTGTCCAGAGCGCGGGCGAGGGTGACCAGCTGGTCCAGGGCGAGGCGGCGCCGGCCGTTCTCGATGCGCGAGAGCGTGGACTGACTGACGTTGGCGCGGGTGGCCAGTTCCTCCAGCGACCAGCCCTGTGCCACGCGCAGGGCGCGGATCCGTTTGCGGACGAGGCTGTCCAGCTCGCCGTCATCTTGCGCCATGGGCAACATCGTATGTCCGCGGTGCAAGGTGAGCGGGTGGGCGCCGCCCCCGGAGCGGTGGGGCGGCGCCGTACCGGCTAGCGGATGATCTTGACGTCGTCGACGCCGGCCTCGACGAGGCTGGCGGTGGCGGCGTCGGCGGCTTCGACCACGATGCGGACGCTCTGGCCGGCGAAGGACGAGAGGTCCACCGTCGAGGTGGTCCAGGCGCCGTCGCGGTCCGTGGCGGCGGCGAGTTGTTCGAAGACCGTGCCGGTCGTCGTGCCGACGACCCTGACCCGCAGGTAGTCGGCGCTGGTGGCGTTGCTGCCGTGGGCCAGGTACCAGGCGAAGGACAGCTTCACCGTCCCGCTGGGCAGCGTCACCGCGGGTGACTGGATGGCGGTGGTGCCGCCGTCGATGTCGTGATCGCCCGCCGCGGCGCCGGCGAGGCGGCCGGTGACCAGGTCGTTGACGCCGCTGACCGTGGTGCCCAGCTGCTTGGCGCCGCTGGAGGTCGTGGCCTCGGGGTCGCCGCGCTCCCACAGGCCGGTGGTGGCGCTGCCGGTCAGGCGGGTCCAGCCCTTGTCGGTCTCGAAGGTGTCCTCCCAGACCACGACGGGGGGTACGGCGGTGGCGATGGTCCACACGGCATAGGCCACGGCGTCGGCGTGGCGGTTGAGCGCGGTGTCGTTGATGTTGGAGGTCGTGTCGCAGGCGCGGTGGTAGCAGACGTCGAAGGCCTGCCCGGCGGTGCCGCCCCACAGTTGCGCCTGGGCGCTCGACTTGATGCCCTCGGCTCCGGTGAAGGTGCCGCCGGCGGCGATGCCGCGTGAGATGAAGGGCCCATAGTCGGAGCGGCCGTCGAAGTCGGTGCCACGCGTCTGGACGCCGACGGAGGTGAAGTAGTCCTGCAGCGTGCGCTCAAGAGCGGCCGACCCGGCGGGGCCGGGGCCGGAGCCGACGCCGTCGGAGTTGTCTCCGTCGTAGACGAAGTAGCCGGCGTTGGGCGAGCCGACCATGTCGAAGTTCAGGTACGCCTTGATCTTGGCCCGTTCCGTGGCGGCCAGGTTCGTCACGTAGAACTGCGACCCGCGCAGCCCCAGCTCTTCCGCGCCCCACCAGGCGAAGCGCAGGTGCTTGGTCGGCTGCAGCGCCTGCCGGGAGACCTCGAGCGCGGTCTCCAGGATGGCGGCGCTGCCGGAGCCGTTGTCGTTGATGCCGGGTCCCGCGGTGACGCTGTCGAGGTGGGCGCCGACCATGAGGATGTCGTTGGGGTCGCCGCCGGGCCAGTCGGCGAGGACGTTGTAGCCGGTGGCGCCGTTGTAGGTGAACGACTGCAGCGTGGTGGTGAATCCGGCGGCGTCCAGGCGGCCCTTGACGTAGTTGGCGGAGGCCAGGTAGCCGGGGCGGCCGTGGGCGCGGTTGCCGCCGTTGGCGGTGGCGATGCTCTGGAACTGGGTCAGGTGCGCCTTGACGTTGGCGAGGGGGATGTCGGGCGGGGCGAGCGCGGTCGCGCCGGTGGCCTGGTGGAGGCCTCCGGCTAAGACCAGGGTGAGCGTGGCGAGTACGGCGAGCAGACGTGATCTCATGCCACTCCTCTGCGGGGAGATCCGGGGAGCCCGAACATAACTCCACAAATCCGGATCGACCAGTCATGCGCACAGACCCCTTGGGAGGGCCGAGCACCCCCAGGGCCCCGCGTACCCCCTGGGAGGGCGGGAAGCCCTTGGGAAACCCGGTGAACCTTGGGGTCATTGCGCCACTCTTCCGGCCAAGCTCACACTCCCGACGCGACGAAGCTTCCCGTCGAACCCCCCGTACAGAGGAGGAAGCAAGATGCGTCGAGGATGGTTACCCCCACCCATCACGGACTCGTCCGCCGTCACCCGGCGGACCTTCCTCGGCGGCTTCGGAGCGAGCGCGGCGATCGTCGCGCTCGACCTGGACGCCGCCATCGCCGCCTCAGCACGCGCCGAGCAGGAGGGCACGCTGGTCAACAACTTCGGCCGGGTGTTCAACCTGCCCCCGTTCGCCCAGGCGACGCCCCAGGTACGGGCGGCGCTGACCGAGATGGGCAAGCTGGGCGGCATCCTGGACGCGAAGGACCCGCTGCACGAGGGCCCGATCCGGCTGATCACCAACCCGGAGCTCAGCCCGAACAACCGCGACAACCCCTTCCACACCGCGGGCGTCACGTTCTTCGGCCAGTTCCTCGACCACGACATGACCTTCGACAACGCCTCGCCGCTGGGCGTGCCGACCCGGCCGGAGTCCTCGCCGAACCTGCGCACCCCCGCCTTCGACCTCGACACGGTGTACGGCGGCGGCCCCACCGCCAGCCCGCACCTCTTCAACGCCGACCGGATCACGATGCGCGTGGAGAGCGGCGGCCTGTTCGAGGACGTGCCGAGGCAGCCGGACCAGCGGGCGATCATCGGCGACCCGCGCAACGACGAGAACCTGATGATCTCGGGTCTGCACGCGGCGTTCCTCGTCTTCCACAACAAGGTCGTCGAGCGCCTGCGCGCCCAGGGCACACCGGAGAGCGCCCTGTTCGAGACGGCCCGCCGTACGGTCCTCTGGCACTACCAGTGGATCATCCTGAACGAGTTCCTGCCGCAGATCATCGGCCGGCCGCTCGTGGACCACATCCTGCGCTTCGGCCGCCAGTTCTACCGGCCGCCCGGCGCGCCGTCGATCCCGGTGGAATTCCAGATCGCCTACCGTTTCGGCCACAGCATGATCCGCCCGTCCTACCGGGCCAACCTGGCCGGTGACGGCGGCCGGCCGTTCTTCGGCTTCATCTTCGACCCGGTGGCCGAGGGCCAGGCCGACCCGGTGGACCTGCGGGGCGGCGCGCGGGCCGGGCGGCGCTTCATCGGCTGGCAGACGTTCTTCAACTTCGGCGACGGCCAGGTACGCCCGAACAAGCGCATGGACACCCAGCTGTCCACGCCGCTCTTCCAGCTTCCGCTGCGCTCGATCCCGAGCGGCGACCCGCCGATCTCGCTGGCCACCCGTAACCTGCTGCGGCATCTCACCTGGTCGCTGCCGTCGGGTCAGCGCCTGGCCACGACGATGGGCATCCCGCACGTCGACACCTCCGAGCTCGGCCCGCTCGGCTTCGGCACGAACGCGCCGCTCTGGTACTACGTGCTCAAGGAGGGCCAGGACCTCGGCGACGGCATCCAGCTGGCCGGGGTCGGCGCCCGGCTGATCGGCGAGGTCTTCGTCGGCCTGCTGCAGAAGGACCCCGGCTCCTACCTCGCGGCCGGTCCGAACTGGCGGCCGACGCTGCCGAGCCGCAGCCCGGGGACGTTCACGATGGTCGATCTGCTGCGGTTCGCCAAGCTCGATCCGGCCAGCCGGGGACAATGACACCCTGACAAGTTCCGGTAAGAGCTGTTTACAGACAAGAAAGCTTCTTTTGAGTACATTCTGCGTATGGCCATCCACGTGGCCGCGCACTCCGCCAACCGGTTGCTCCGCGAAGCGCTCGCCACCGCCCTCACCGGGCAGCCCGGCCTGAGCATGTCCGGGCTCACCCAGTACCTCTCCGACCTGGAACGACTCTGCCGCATCCGCGACGTCGACGTCGCAGTGATCGACGTCGCGGACGACTTCGAGGAGGTGATGGCCAAGCTCCCGGGATTACACGGCCGCGGCCTCGTGCTCACCTACGCGAGCATGGACGTGCGCGACGTGGTGCGGGCGGTGGGCGCGGGACTGACGCTGGTGCCCTACTCACGCGGGCTGGCCGCCCTCCTCGAAGCGGTACGGCGCTGCCCGTTCGAACCACGCGCCCGCCCCGCCCACCCGCCGGTCCTGACCCGGCGCGACCTGGACGTCCTCGCGCTGGCGGCCTCGGGGCACAGCGTGCAGGAGGCGGCCAGGATGCTCGGCATCGCCCCGGCCACCGTCGAGAACCACATGCGCCGCATCTTCGCCAAGACCGAGGTGCACAGCCGGGTCAACCTGGTCTCGTTGGCCGCCCGGCTCGGCCTGCTGTTCCGGTCCGGGGCCCGGCCGGCCACGGTTCCGCTGGCGGTCGTCTTCGGCGGGCCGGGAAGCTGCCGCGACGCAGTCGTGGAGAACCTGATCCGGCAGCACTTACCGGTCTTCGTGGCCGGCGACCGCTGGACGCACGAGGACGACACGCTCATGCTCCGCCGCCCGCTGGTGGCCGTGATCATCGACGAGTCCGGGGCCTGGCACCACATGCACGCGCTCGGCGCCCGCGTGGTCGTGGTCACCGAGACCGCGTTCGGCCAGGTCATCACGTCTCCGGCGCCGGACGCGGTGGTGCCGATCAGTGAGCTGGGCCGGGCCGTACACCCGGAGATGAGCAGGCGCGCGGCGGCGCGCTCGGCGCTCACCGACCGCGAACTGCAGATCCTGCGGTCCATAGCGACGGGCCATTCGGTACGGCAGACGGCCCAGGCCTTGGCCATAACCACCAAGACCGTGGAGAACATTCAGTCACGCCTGTTCAGCAAGCTGGATGTCCGAAACCGGTCCGAGGCACTGGCGGTGGGTTACGAACTAGGACTTCTTTCCTGAATCACCTGTGCTGTTTGCGCAGAGTTGATGGCGATGTTAGATGGAAGAGCATGTTGGTTCAGGACAGCCACGACCTACCGCCGGAGGAAATGTGGCGCTGAGACTCGATGGCGTCCGCGTACGGCAACGCGGTGAAGTGTGGCTCGACGACATCAACCTAGAACTCTCCAGCGGCATGACGACCCTCATCGGGCCGCTGGCGGCAGGGAAGACCACCCTGATGCGGGTGATCGCGGGGTTGCACACCCCGGCCGACGGCCGCGTGGTCGTCAACGGCGAGGACGTCACCTCGGTCCCGGTGCGCAAGCGCTCCGTGGCCTTCGTCTACCAGCGGTTCATCAACTACCCGTCGCTGACCGTCTACGAGAACATCGCCTCTCCCTTACGCCTGGCAGCCGGATTCCCCCGCAAGGACGTGGACGGCCGGGTGCGCGACGTGGCCGAACTCATGGGCATCGCCGACCTGCTGGAGCGGCGCCCGGCCGAGCTGTCGGGCGGCCAGCAGCAGCGCACCGCGATCGCCCGCGCGCTGGCCCGCCCGGTCGACGTGCTCCTGCTGGACGAGCCGCTGGCCAACCTCGACTACAAACTCCGCGAGCAGTTGCGCGCCGACCTGAAGGCGATGTTCAAGGACTCGCCGGGCACCGTGGTCTACTCCACCTCCGATCCGGCCGAGGCGCTGATGTTCGCGGCCCCGACGGTGGTGCTGGGCGAGGGCCGCGTCCAGCACGTGGGCGACGTGGCGCGCATGTACGACCGGCCGCCGTCCCTGGCGGTGGCCGCCACCCTCTCCGATCCGCCGCTCAACCTGCTGCCCGGCGTGGTGAACGAGGGCCGCCTGGAATGCCTGGGCGTCCCGCTGTCCACGCCCGGCACGCACTTCTCCGGCGACGACATGGTGCTGGGGATCCGCCCGCACCAGGTGACGATCGAGCGCACCCGGCCCGGCCAGGTCGAGTTCCCCGCCGAGATCCGCCTGGCCGAGGTCACTGGCAGCACGACGTTCCTGCACCTGCTGCTGGCCGGGCGGCGCCACCTGGTGGCGCAGCTGCCGGGCACCCAGCTGTTCACGCCCGGTGAGCCCGCGGTGGCCTACGTGGATCCCGCGCACATCCTGATCTTCTCCGGAACGGGGGAACTGGTGGCCGACACCGCCACGGAGGTCGACCTGCATGGCTGACATCACGCTGGAGGGCGTCGGCCACAGCTACGACGGCGGCCGCACGCACGCGCTCAACCCCATGACCTGGACCTGGTCCGACGGCCGCGCCTACGCGCTGCTCGGCCCGAGCGGCTGCGGCAAGACCACGCTGCTCAACATCATCTCCGGCCTGATCACCCCTTCCCAGGGCCGGGTGCTGCTGGGCGGCCGCGACGTCACCGGCCTGCCGCCCGTGGCCCGCAACATCGCGCAGGTCTTCCAGTTCCCGGTGCTGTACGAGGAGATGTCGGTCTACGACAACCTCGCCTTCCCCCTGCGCAACCGCAAGTACCCGAAGGCCGAGGTCGACGAGCGGGTGCGCAAGGTCGCCCGGTTACTCGGCCTGGAGGATCACCTCCGCCGCCGCTCGCGCCGCCTCGACCCCGGCCGCCAGCAGATCGTCAGCCTCGGCCGCGGCCTCGTGCGGCCCGAGGTGGCGGCGGTCCTGCTGGACGAACCGCTCACCGTCATCGACCCCGCCCTGAAGTGGACCCTGCGCAGCAAGCTCAAGGAGATCCACCGCGACACCGGCCACACCCTCATCTACGTCACCCACGACCAGACCGAGGCGCTGACCTTCGCCGACGAGGTGGTCGTGCTCAAGGACGGCGCGATCGTGCAGAGCGGCGAGCCCGCGGAGCTGTTCCTGTCCCCCGCGCACGAGTTCGTCGGCCACTTCATCGGCTCGCCCGGCATGAACGTGCTCGACGCCGCGGTCGAGCGCGGCGTCGTGCGCGTCGGGACCTCCGTCGTCGGGCGCGCCGTGGGCGACGACGGCGCCCTTCCCGACGGTCCGGTACGGCTCGGCGTACGACCCGAGTTCGTCAGGATCAGCCCGTTCCCCCGTTCCCCCGGGCTGCGGGCCGGCGTCACCGGCGTGGACCGGATGGGCTCCTACCACCTCGTGCACGCGCGGGCCGACGGCGGCGACCTGGTCGCCAAGACCGATCCCGGCGAGCACGGCACGGCCGAGCATCTGCACTTCGAGCGGGCCTACCTGTTCCGCGACCAGATCAGGTGCGGCACCCTCGCGGCACTCGAAGGGAGCGGCGCATGACGGCCGGCGACGTTCCGGCCAAGGTCGCCGGCAGCCAGGTGGCCGGTGAGGTCGTCGCGCCGGCCGTACCCCCGTCGAAGTCCGGCGACGAGCGGGCCCCCAGGGACGTCAAGCCCAAGAACAACCGCGCGTGGTGGCTGGTGCTGCCGGTCGTGGTGTCGGTGGCCTTCACCGCGGTCATCCCGCTGATGACGGTGGTCAACTTCTCGGTGCAGGACGTCTTCACGCCGACCGACCGCATCTTCGTGGGGCTGGACTGGTTCAGGTCGGTCACCCGCGATCCCGAGGTGCGGGCGGCGTTCCTGCGCACGCTGATGTTCTCGGCGCAGGTGCTGGCCATCGAGATCCCGCTCGGCGTGCTGCTCGCGGTGTGCATGCCGCGGCGCGGGGCGTGGGTGTCGGTGGCGCTGGTCGTGGTGGCGCTGCCGCTGCTCATCCCGTGGAACGTCGTCGGCACGATCTGGCAGATCTTCGCCCGCGGCGACATCGGGCTCGGCGGGTGGGCCGTCAACAACGTGCTCGGGATCAACTTCAACTACACACTCGACTCCACCGACGCGTGGGTCACCGTGCTGGCCATGGACGTGTGGCACTGGACGCCGCTGGTGGCGCTGCTGGCGTACGCGGGGCTGCGCTCGATCCCCGAGCCGTACTTCCAGGCGGCGCAGATCGACGGGGCCTCGGCGTGGGCGACGTTCCGGCACGTGCAGCTGCCGCGGCTGCGCGGGGTGCTGACGATCGCGATCCTGCTGCGGTTCATGGACAGCTTCATGATCTACACCGAGCCGTTCGTGGTGACCGGGGGCGGGCCGGGCAACGCCACGTCGTTCCTGAGCATCCTGCTGTCGAAGATCGCGGTGGGGCAGTTCGACCTGGGGCCCGCCGGGGCGTTCTCGCTGCTCTACTTCCTCATCGTGCAGATCGCCTGCTACGTGTTCTTCACCGTGCTGACGAGGAGCGGGAGATGAGACGGCTGCCCTGGGCGCGGACCGTGTTCTGGCTGTACGTGGCGACGCTCATGCTGCCGCTGCTGTGGATGTTCGGCATGTCGATCCGGCCCAACGACGAGATCCTCGGGAGCTTCTCGCTGCTGCCGCAGAACGTGACGCTGGAGAACTACGTCACGTTCTTCACGGACTCCGCGTGGTACTCCAGCTATCTCAACTCGATCGTCTACACCTCGCTGAACACGGTGTTCTCGCTGATCGTGGCGCTGCCGGCGGCGTACGCGTTCTCGCGCTTCCGCTTCGCCGGGGACAAGCACCTGTTCTTCTGGCTGCTGACGAACCGGATGGCGCCGCCGGCGGTCTTTCTTCTTCCCTTTTTTCAGATTTATCAGAGCGTGGGGTTGTTCGACACGCATCTCGGGGTGGCCATCGCGCACATGCTGTTCAACGTGCCGCTGGCCGTGTGGATCCTGGAAGGGTTCATGTCCGGGATCCCGCGCGAGATCGACGAGACCGCTGCCATCGACGGCTACTCGCTGCCGCGCTTCTTCTTCCGGATCTTCCTGCCGATGATCCGCTCGGCCATCGGCGTGACCGCGTTCTTCTGCTTCATGTTCAGCTGGGTCGAACTGCTGATCGCCCGGACGATCACCTCGGTCAACGCCAAGCCGATAGCCGCCACCATGACCCGCACCGTCAGCGCCGCCGGGATCGACTGGGGGCTGCTGGCCGCCGCGGGCGTGCTGACGATCATCCCGGGCGCGATCGTCATCTGGTTCGTCCGCAACTACATCGCCAAGGGCTTCGCGCTGGGAAGGGTGTGACAGGTGCTGGAGTGGATGGTCTGGACCGCGCCCACCGCACTGGTCTTCGCCGGTCTGGCCCTGCTGCTGGTCGCCATGACCGTCTGGGCACGCCTGTCGCCGCCGCCGGCCCGGCGCGGCTTCCTGCGCATCGAGACCGACAGGGGCGACCGGCTCTACATCGGACTGATCAGCGCGGCGGTGGTGCTCGCCGGGTGGATCGCCGTCACGGACCTGTCGATGTGGCTCGCGCTCGGGTGCGCGCTCGTCGTCGTGGCCGTGATCGGGATATGGGGTTGACCTGCGCCCCCTTGCTCGCGAGAGGAGTCGGACATGTCGCACACACTCAAGAGGCACGCGGCCGCGCTGGGCGTACTCGCCCTGTTGCTGGCGGGGTGCTCCAGCGGGAGCAAGCCGTCGAGCGACTTCCGTGAGGAGAACGGCAGGGCGGCCGCCAAGAGGTGGGTGGACACCGAGTTCACGCCGTCGACACTGGCCAAGGATCAGCAGCTGGCGGAGATGGAATGGTTCCTGAAGGCGGCGGCGCCGTACCGCGGGATGGAGATCAACGTGGTGTCGGAGACGATCACCACGCACGAGTACGAGTCGCGGCAGCTCGCCAAGGCCTTCACCGAGATCACCGGGATCAGGATCAAGCACGACCTGATCCAGGAGGGCGACGTCGTCGAGAAGCTGCAGACCCAGATCCAGGGCAACCAGAACATCTACGACGCCTACGTCAACGACTCCGACCTCATCGGGACGCACGCGCGCGGCGACTACGTGGTGCCGCTGTCGGACTACATGGCCGGGGAGGGCAAGAACGTCACCTCGCCGACGCTCGACCTCAAGGACTTCATCGGGATCAGCTTCACCACCGGGCCGGACAAGAAGGTGTACCAGCTGCCCGACCAGCAGTTCGCGAACCTGTACTGGTTCCGGTACGACTGGTTCACCGATCCGGAGATCAAGAAGCAGTTCAAGGCGGCGTACGGCTACGACCTGGGCGTACCAGTGAATTGGGCGGCTTATGAGGATATAGCCGACTTTTTCACGAACAAGGTCAATGGAAACGGGCAGATCGCCGGCAAGAAGGTCTTCGGGCACATGGACTACGGCCGCAAGGACCCCTCGCTCGGCTGGCGCTTCACCGACGCCTGGCTGTCCATGGCCGGCAACGGCGACCCCGGCATCCCGAACGGCCTGCCCGTCGACGACTGGGGCATCCGCGTCGAGAACTGCCGTCCCGTCGGCTCCTCGGTCACCCGCGGCGGCGACACCAACGGCCCCGCCTCCGTCTACGCCCTCACCAAGTACGTGGACTGGCTCAAGCGCTTCGCGCCCAAGGAAGCCGCCGGCATGAACTTCAGCGAGTCCGGCCCCGTGCCCGCGCAGGGCAACATCGCCCAGCAGATCTTCTGGTACACCTCCTTCACCGCCGACATGACCAAGCAGGGCCTGCCCGTCGTGAACGCCGATGGCACCCCCAAGTGGCGCATCGCCCCCAGCCCCCACGGCGCGTACTGGAAGGACGGCAACAAGCTCGGCTACCAGGACGCCGGATCCTGGACCCTGCTGAAGAACACTCCCGCGGAACGGCGCGCCGCCGCCTGGCTGTACGCCCAGTTCGTCACCTCCAAGACGGTGTCGCTGAAGAAGTCCATCACCGGCCTGACCTTCATCCGCGACTCCGACATCCGCAGCGCCTACTTCACCGAGAACGCCCCCAAGTACGGCGGGCTCATCGAGTTCTACCGCTCACCCGCGCGCGTCCAGTGGACCCCGACCGGTACCAACGTCCCGGACTACCCCAAGCTCGCCCAGCTGTGGTGGCAGAACGTGGCCACCGCGGTGACCGGCGAGACGACCGCCCAGCAGTCCATGGACAACCTGGCCAAGCAGCAGGACGACATCCTGTCCCGGCTGGAACGGCGCGGCTACGGCGGCGCCTGCGCACCCAAGCTCAACCCTGAACAGGCCGCGCAGACGTGGCTCGACCAGCCAGGGGCACCCGCGCCCAAGCTGGCCGACGAGAGGGGCAAGCCGGAGACCCTCGACTACGACAAGCTGATCGCCCAGTGGAAGTCCGGCGACTGACCACCCCGTGAGTCCCCGTGCGCCCCGACCACGCACGGGGACCTCCCGCCCACCGGGCGAGGAAGGCCACCTGCCAACCAGACCGGCACCCTGGACCCGGGAGACCCGGGGACCCCGAACCGACGCGCGGGACCCCGGGACGCGGAGACCCCGAACCGACACGCGCGGGACCCGGTGCGCGGGACGTGGGAGACCCGGAGACCGGGACCAGCGCGGGGCTCGGGAGCAGCGCGGGACTCGGAGCCCGAGACCGGGGCGTGGGAACCGCGGCGTGGGAGTGGGGGTGAGGGTGGGGGTAAGGGTGGATGGTGGACGGGGTGGGAGGGGCGGGCTTAGCTTGCTCGGCATGAAGTTACGTATCGCGATCACGGCCGTAGCCGCGGCCTGTGCGCTGATCACCCCCCTGCCAGCCCAGGCCGACACCCCAGACCTCGGCGGCCTCACCGGAGGCGACCTCCTCCGCTGGGATCTCAAGCAGACCGGCGTCACCGGCCGCCTGCGCGGACTGGCTCCGGTGAGCCGTGATGTCGTGTGGGCCTCGGGCAGCGAAGGTACCGTGCTCAGGACGACCGACGCCGGGCGTACCTGGCGGAACGTCTCGCCGCCCGGCGCGGGCGCGCTGCAGTTCCGCGACATCGAGGCGTTCGGGCCCGATGCCGCCGTGGCGCTGTCCATCGGCGAGGGCACCGACTCGCGGGTCTACCGCACCGACGACGCCGGCCGTACCTGGACGGAGACCTTCCGCAACGACGAGCCGCGCGCCTTCTACGACTGCATGGCCTTCTTCGACCGCCGCCACGGGCTGGCGATGAGCGACCCGGTGGACGGCAGGTTCAGGATTCTGTCGACGTCGGACGGCGGGCGGAGCTGGGCGGTCCTGCCCGCCGCCGGGATGCCGGACGCGCTGCCCGGTGAGGCCGGGTTCGCGGCCAGCGGGCAGTGCCTGGTGACGTCGGGCGGCCGGGACGCGTGGCTGGCCAGTGGCGGCGCCGAGCGGTCGCGCGTGTTCCATTCCCGCGACCGGGGCCGCACCTGGACCGTGACCGACACTCCCATCCCCGCGGGAGACCCCGCCCGCGGGGTGTTCGCCCTCGCCTTCCGCGGCCGGCACCAGGGCATCGCGGTCGGCGGCGACTACCGGCCCGGCCAGGCCTCCCCCTCGGCCGGCGCCTACTCCGCCGACGGCGGCGCCACCTGGCGGCCCTCGCGCGTGCCGCCGCCCGCCTACCGCTCCGGCGTGGCGCTGCTCCCTCTGGCCGCGATCGCCGTGGGCCCGAGCGGCAGCGACATCTCCTTCACCGGCGGCCGGACGTGGCACACGTTCGACACGGGCTCGTTCGACACCGTGTCGTGCACGCCCGACCTGAGCTGCTGGGCCGCGGGCGAGCAGGGCAGGGTGGCCCGTCTGGCCCTCGGCCGCCGCTGACCACCCGGGTACGCCACCGGCCCCCTGCCCAGCCGCCAGGACAGGGCAGAGGGCCGGACCCGGTCAGCCGGAGCTGGTCATGACGGCGAAGCGGACACCGTGGGGGTCGGTCAGGGTGGCGAAGCGGCCCACTCCTTCCACCGACTCGGCGGCCACCGCGACCGCGCCGCCCAGTTCCCGTGCCTTGGCCACGACCGCGTCGCAGTCGCCCACCTCGATGTACGGCAGCCAGTGCGGCGCCACGCCCGGCATGGGCACGAGCCCGGCCATGCTGTCGTCGGCGTCGCCGCCGGGCGGGGTGACGACGGTGTAGGTCATCTCGCCCATCGGCATGTCCTCGAAGCTCCAGTCGAACACCGACCGGTAGAACGCCTGCCCGCCGCCGGCGTCGGGCGTGTAGAGCTCGGCCCAGCACAGTGAGCCCGGCACGGTCACCAGCTCCAGCCCCTTGAGCCGCCCCGGCTCCCAGATCGCGAACTGCGCCCCCGCCGGGTCGCTGAACTGCGCGATGCGGCCCTCGGGCCCGACCTTGGAGGGCGCCATCCGGACCGTGCCCCCGGCCTGCTCGACGGCCTTCGCGGTGGCCTCCGCGTCGGTGCTGCGGAAGTAGAGGATCCAGGCGGGGTCGGCCCCCTCCTCCGTGAGCCTGCCCACCGCCGCGACGGTCTTGCCGTCCTGCTGGAACGACCCGTAGTCCCCGCCGCCCGGCATGGTGTGGTGGCTCCACCCGAACAGCGCGGTGTAGAAGGCCACCGTCGCGGGGAGGTCGGGGCTCCCGAGATCGAGCCAGACCGGGGTGCCGGGAAGGTTCTTCGTGGTGAGCATGGCGTGCTCCTTCGTGTGGATGATGGTCGGCCCGCCGCCTCACGGTGCGGAGGGGATTGAGGGCGACGCCACTTCTCAGCGTCGCACACGGCGTCGGGGATGAGGAGAGCCTAGCGAGTTTCGAATGTGTGTTCAGGCGATCACGTATACTCGAACACATGGATGTGCTCTACCAGGGCTCGCTGCTCGACGTGGGCGAGGAGCCGGGCCCCGGCCCGCTCGCGCCGGTGCGCACCCGGCTGTCGCGGGGCGCCTGGATCGACGTGCTGCCCGGCTGGCTCGGCGGCGCCGACGCGCTGTTCGAGCGGCTGCTGCGCGAGGTGCCGTGGCAGGCCGAGCGCCGGGTCATGTACGACCGGGTGGTGGACGTGCCGCGCCTGCAGAAGTTCTACGGCGAGGCCGAGCCCCTGCCCGACCCGGTCCTGGCCGAGGCCAGGGCCGCGCTCGACGCCCACTACGCCGAGGAGCTGGGCGAGCCGTTCAGCACCGCGGGCCTGTGCCTCTACCGCGACGGCCGCGACAGCGTCGCCTGGCACGGCGACACCATCGGCCGCGGCGCCGCCGAGGACACGATGGTCGCCATCGTCTCGGTCGGCACGCCGCGCAGCCTGCTGCTCCGTCCCCGGGGCGGCGGTCCGTCGGTGCGCCGCGAGCTCGGCCACGGCGACCTCATCGTGATGGGCGGCAGCTGCCAGCGCACCTGGGAACACGCGGTGCCGAAGACCGCGCGGCCGTGCGGGCCGCGGATCAGCGTTCAGTTCCGTCCGCGCGGGGTGCGCTGAGCGACATGGCACCGTAGGCCGCGACCGCCGCCGCCTGCAGCGCCGCGCCGACCGCGAGAGCGAGGGGCACGGAGTGTACGGCCAGCGGCCCGGCCACCGCGGACCCGGCGGCGAACGAGGTGATCTTCAGGCTGGCGCCGGTGGTGAAGATCTGGCTCCTCAGCCGGGCGGGGGCGTCGCGGTGCCGTACCGCGAAAAGGGCGGTGAGCTGCGGCCCCTCACCGACGCCCGCGATCGCTGCGGCCAGGACGGCGAGCGCGAAGGAGCCGGCGAGGGCCGCGACGGCGATGCCCGCCCCGACCACGGCGGTGGCGGCGACGAGCACGCCGTCGGGCCACCACGTCCCGGCGGCGGGGGCGCGGTGGGCCAGCACCGCGTTGGCGCCGAGGGCGGTGGCGGCGGTCACGGCCAGGAGCAGCGCCCCGAACCCGGCGCTGCCCACGAGCCGCTCGCCCAGCAGCGGCGTGCACACGACCAGCATGGCGACCCCGGCCATGGAGATCATCGAGGTCACGGTGGCCCGGCGCAGCGAGGGGCTGCCGGTGATCGCCCGCGCGCCGGCCAGGAGTTCGGCCGCGACCGAGGTCCCCTTCTCCACGCGCTCGCGCGGCGGGAGCGACAGGGCGACGGGCAGGGAGGCGGCGATGAGGACGCAGGCGGCGATCACCGGCGTGGAGCCGCCGCCGAAGGCCGCCATGAGCCCGGCGAGCGCGGGCCCGAGCAGGGCGGCGACGTTGTAGGAGATCGAGTCGAGCGCGTTGGCGCGCGCGAGCGAGCCCGCGGGCACGGCCAGCGGCAGCTGCGCCGTCCAGCCGCCGCTGAGCGCGGGCCCGAGCAGCCCGGTCAGCACCGCGAGGCCGATCACCAGCCCGTCGGGCACCCGGCCGAGGAGGGCGAGGATCACCAGGAGCCCGCCCGCGTACCCCGTCAGGCACCAGGCCAGCAGCCGGCCCGGCCGCCGCGCGCGGTCGAGCAGCACGCCGAGCAGCGGCCCGCCCACCGAGGCCGAGACCGTCAGCCCGGCGAGCAGCCATCCCGCGACCGCGGGCGACCCGCTGACGGCGAGCCCCAGGACGAGCAGCGCGGGCCCGGACATGTCGTCGCCGGTACGCGCCGAGGCCGCCCCGAGCATGTAACGCCATAACATGAAAGAGACGTTACATGCCCCGGGTGGCGGCGCGGTGGGCGGCCACCCGCTCCCGGGTGGCGCAGCGCGGCGAGCAGTAGCGCCTGGGGCTGCCGCCCGAGATGTCCAGGAACGGCCGGCCGCAGCTCACCGAGGCGCACAGCCCCGCCGGAACCCGCTGATGATCGGCCAGCAGCACCGCCATCGACATCGCCGAGGAGGCCAGGAACCACTCCGCCCACGGCGCGTCGTCGTCGCGGTCCACGTGCAGGTGCCAGGTCGTCGTGCCGCCGTGGTCGGTCAGGCGGGGCGGGCAGGCGGCGCCGGCCAGCAGCCGGTTGAGCAGCCCCGCCGCCGCGCCGGCCGACGGGGCGGCGAACAGCTCCATGAGGCGCCCGGCGGCCGCGCGCATCGCGCGCACGTCGTCCGGCGACAGCTCCAGCGGGCCCCGCTCCCCGTGGGCCCGCAGGACGCCGGCGATCGACCCGGGCGTCGGCTCCTCCCACAGCAGGGCCTCGCACAACGCCACCGCCCGCGCCGCCATCGCCCTGGTCGAATGCACCTCCATCCCTGCAGGGTACGGTGTCAGCCGCCGCAGGCGGCGAAGACGTAGGAGTCGGCAAGGACGCTGTAGCGGTCCCTGACCGTGACCTTGCCGGAAGGCACCTCGACCCGCACGACGGTCATCTTCGTCGGCCCGCTCTCCGGCACGTCCGCCAGGTGGAGCGTCACCTGGTTCTCGCCCGTCCAGTCGGCCTTCAGCACCTCGCCCTTGGGCAGCGTGAGCCGGATCTTCGCGGTGACCTGGTCCACCGCGCTGTCGTACAGGACCAGTGCGGGCTTCCCGCCCTGGATCACGTTGGCGGTCGTCGCGCCGTCGGCGGCCAGGGCGTAGGGGCCGTTGTAGGCGACGACCTGCGGCGGGGTCACCCGGCGCACCTGCTCGCCGCTGTCGCGGTAGACGGCCAGGTCGGTCACGGGCTCCTCGCCCTCGGAGGAGGTGAGCAGCTCGTCGGCGTCGCCGCTGAAGCCGGAGACCGCCTCGCCCCTTCCGGCCGAGCCGACCTGCGTGCCGCTCGCGGTGTCGAAGATCCGCGTCTTCTTCCCGGTGATCGCCGCGGCCAGCTTGGCGCCGTCGTCGGAGAGCAGGAGCGTCACGTCGTACTGCGCGACCCGCGGCAGCGCGTCGGCGGCCAGCAGCTTCACCCCGCCGCCGATCGTGCGGACGGCCAGGCGGCCGCGCTTGGTGAAGTAGGCGACGTGGCTGCCGTCGCCGCTGACCGCGATCGGCGCCACCTGGTAGCCCGAGGAGGTGCCGTCGGCGTGCCTGGCCACGGTCTGCGCGTCGCGCAGCGGCCGCTGCCCGCCGTCGTGCGTGACCAGCCGCCAGGGTCCGCACGGGCGCCGCTCGTCCTTCTTGTCGGCGCAGCCCTTCAGCGAGGCGTAGCGGACGGCGTCGTGGTCGTGCGGGCCCGCCTGCGCGGGGGCGGCCGGTGACAGGCTCAGGGCGAGGGCGCCCGCGGCCAGCGCGGCGGCGAACCTGGTCTTCATGGCCTTCACTCCCCCGCCAGCCGCGCGGCGTACCTGGCCGCGCTGATCGTGTAGTGGTCACGCTTGGTGAGCGTGCCCGCCGAGGTGTCCACGCCGGCCGACCACGCGTGCCCCGTGCCGCTCTCCCCCTGGTAGAACAGCACGCCGAGGCCGCCGTCGCGGTCGTAGGAGGCGACCGCGGGCACGTAGCCCTTGGGCGCCGCCAGCTTCAGCGAGGGACCCATCTCCCCGTTCGTCATGTCGTACTCGCGCAGCTTGGGCGGCTTGACCCCGTCGTAGTCGCCCGGGATGAGGGCGGCGGCGTTCCTGCCGTCGGCGGCCAGGGCGTACACGCCGGCCGCGCCGATGACCTGCGGCGGCGTGCGCCGCAGCGGCGGCCGGCCGTCGGTGTGGTGCACGACCAGCGCGGTGGTGTTGTCGGTGAGGTTGCGCGTGGCCAGCAGCTCGTCCCCGTCGGAGCTGAAGGCCTGCGGAACGTCGCCCGCCGGCAGGTTCACCGTCGCTCCCGTCCTGACGGTGACGATCTTGCCGGGCTTGTTGCCGTCGGTGTGGTCGATCGCGATCCGGTCGCCGTGCGGCGACAGGCGCAGCGTGAGGTCCATGCTTCCCGACGCCTTCGGGGTCAGGGACTTCGGCAGTGCGGTGACCCGGCCGCCCGCGGCGCGCCGTACGACCAGGCGGTGGTCGCTCGCGCGCAGGTAGCCGATCCAGCGGCCGTCACCGCTGACGGCGAACGGCGCCTCCTGGTACTGCGGGACGCCCTTTCCGTCGGCGGCCGCGGCCGCGGCGCCGGGCACGGTGACCGTGCGGCCGTCGCGCATGATCAGCCGCCACTGCCCGCACGGGTAGGAGACGTCCTGCTTGTCGGTGCAGGACTTGATCCATGCGGCCCTCACCTCGGGTGCCGCCCCGGTGTGCGCGGTGGCAGGTGTCGCGGCCCATCCGG
This sequence comes from Nonomuraea sp. NPDC050540, assembly GCF_044457485.1. Lineage (NCBI taxonomy): Bacteria > Bacillati > Actinomycetota > Actinomycetes > Streptosporangiales > Streptosporangiaceae > Nonomuraea > Nonomuraea sp. NPDC050540. The sequence goes on along the minus strand of NZ_JBITHA010000001.1, from coordinate 1,252,790 downwards.
CCGCCAGCAGCGCCGCGACGACCGTGGCGGCCGCTGAGCTGTGCCTCATCCTCGTCCTCCTTTCGCTCACAGGATTGGACCCGTGAGGAAGCAGGACAGTTGGTCACAGCTCGGCCACTATTCGCGCTGGAGGGGCCGCCGGCCGGCGAAGCCGAGTTCGTCGCGGTGGTACCAGCCCAGCTCGCGCTCGCCCTCGATCCAGCACAGGCCCACCGGCCGCCCGCCGATCACCGAAGGGAAGTCGAGCAGCACCGGCGCGATCCCCTTCACCTGCAGCCCGCGCTCGTGCCAGCCGCTGATGATCTCCTCGATCCGGGCCTCCAGGGCCTTCAGCTCGGCCAGGCCGCCCAGCGGGGAGACGCCTTCCTGCTCGCGGTCGTAGGCGATCTCGGCGAGGTCGGCGCGGGCGGCGACCAGCCGCCCGGCCTCGTCGAGGATTCCGGGCAGCATCGCGCGCGCCTCGTCGAGGGTGAAGGTCCGCTCCATGACCGCACGCTATCGGCTGGGGTCGTAGGCGTGGACGAGCAGTCGCTCGGCGTGGTCCAGATAGCCGGCGAGGAAGGCGGCCGCCTCGTCGGTGCGTCCCGCCTCGATGTGCTCGAGCAGCTCGCGGTTGAGCACGACGAACGGCTCGTGGAAGGCACGCGGGTTCTTCATCACGTGGAAGACCAGCCGCAGCTCGGCCAGTAGCTGCCGCATGGTCTCATCGAGCCTGGGGCTGCCGTTCATGGCGACCAGCGCCTGGTGGAAGCGGATGTTGGCGGTGCCGACGCCGCGCCAGTCGTCGGCCGCGGCCGACCTTTCGGCGTCGGCGACCGCCTCCCTGATGACCGCCAGCGCCGCCCCCGTGGGGCGCCGGCGCACCGCCGCGTCCTGGAGCACGCGGCGGACGCGGTAGAGGTCGGCCACGTCCTCGGCCGACAGCACGCGGACGAAGACGCCGCGGTTGAGCCGGTGGTCCAGCAGCCGCTCGTGCCCGAGCAGCCGGAAGGACTCGCGCAGCGTGTTGCGCGAGACGCCGAGCGCCTCGGAGATGGACTCCTCCGACAGCCGCTGCCCCGGCTCGAAGAACCCCTCGATGATGCGGTCGCGCAGGATGTCGGCCACCCGCTCCGCCGTGCTGGTACGCCCGAGCCTGGATCGCTCGCGCTCGAGATCCGCAACCGCGTCATCCACATGTAACAGACAATCACCCCACAAACCTCTTGTCGAATTGTTCAACGATCTTTACGTTGAGAGATACACCTACGAAAGGCGATGCGATGTCTGGCTCCCCCCAACAGACGCGGCGGGTGATCCTCGCCAGCCTGGTCGGCACGTCGCTGGAGTGGTACGACTTCTTCCTCTACACGACGGCGGCCACGCTGGTCTTCGGCAAGCTGTTCTTCCCGACGCTCGACCCGTTCAACGCCACGCTCGCCGCGCTGGCCTCCAACGCCGTCGCGTTCGTCGCCCGGCCGCTCGGCGGCGTCGTGTTCGGCCACTTCGGCGACCGCGTGGGACGCAAGACCGTCCTCGTCGTCACCCTTCTCATGATGGGCGTCGCCACGTTCCTCATCGGGGCGCTGCCCAGCTTCGACAGCGTCGGCATCCTGGCCCCGGTCCTGCTGGTCACCCTCCGCTTCATCCAGGGCCTCGGCCTGGGCGGCGAGTGGGGCGGCGCCGTCATCATGACCATGGAACACGGCGACCAGCGCCGCCGCGGCTTCAACGCCAGCTGGCCGCAGGTGGGCGTGCCCGCCGGTTACGTCCTGGCCACCGCCCTGCTGACCGTCCTGTCCCTGACGCTGACCAACGAGGCGTTCCTGTCGTGGGGGTGGCGGGTGCCGTTCCTGCTGTCGGGAGTCCTGGTGCTGGTCGGCTTCTGGGTACGGCGCCGCATCTCCGAATCCCCGCAGTTCGCCGAGATCGACACCAAGGGCGCGAAGGCCAAGATGCCGCTCCTGGAGGTCATCCGCACGCACCCGCGGGCGCTGCTGTCCGCCTTCGCCGCCCGCATCGGCGTGGACGTGGCCTTCTACACCTTCACCGCCTACATCCTCGTCTACATCACCACCACGCTGGGCATGGACCGCTCGGTCGGCCTCAACGCGGTGCTGATCGGCTCGGCGCTGCAGTTGTTCCTCATCCCGGCGTTCGGCGCCCTGTCGGACCGCGTCGGCCGCCGTACCGTGTACCTGGCCGGCGTCGTGGCCGCCGCCGTCTGGGTCTTCGCCTTCTTCCCGCTGCTGGAGACCCGGTCGTTCCCGCTGATCGCGCTCGCCGCCGTCGTCGCCCTGATCACCCACGCCGCCATGTACGGCCCGCAGGCCGCCTTCATCGCCGAACTCTTCAGCACACGGCTGCGCTACAGCGGCGCCTCCATGGGCTACCAGGTGGCCGGGATCGTCGGCGGCGCCCTGGCCCCGATCATCGCGCTGAAGCTCTTCGACACCTACAAGTCGACGCTGGCCGTGTCGATCTACGTGGTCGTCGCGCTGGCGATCACCGCGATCGGCCTGGCCATCGCGCCGTCCGCCCAGGACCAGGACGAACGGGTCGCCCAGCGGGCCTGAGCCACCGCGGAAGGGGCGCCGGGCGGCGGCTGCCAACGCCGCCCGGCATTCAGGGTCAGGCCGCGGTCTTCGCGCCGTGTCGCGCGGGCCGCCAGCCGCCCTTGAAGGCGGCCATCGACACCAGGAAGATCACCTGGCCGGCCAGGCCGACCAGCAACCACGCCCGCCAGCCGCCCCCGGCCACGACCTGCGGCGAGACGATCAGCAGTACCACGATCATGACCCGGACGACCATGCCCCAGATGCCCAGCGCCGCGCCCTGCAGCCGCGACTCCACATCTTCCGCGTCCTCGGAGAAGTTGGCCATCCAGGGCACGTACGCGACGCCCATGAACAGGAACATCAGCGCGTAGACGACGGTGATCTGGGTGGCGGAGACGGCGGAGCCGATCAGGCTGACGTAGTAGCCGAGCGCGGCGATCGTCAGGACCGTCCCCACCGCGGTGAACGGCTTACGCGTCTGCAGCCGGTCGGAGAAGCGGCCGACGACGATCACGGCCAGCGCGTTGAGGAGGATGCCGATGGCCACGACGCCGTTGGCGGCGGCGGTCTCCATCCCGAAGGCCTCGTTGAGGATGGTCGGGCCGAAGATCGCGAAGGTCCAGTACAGCACCTGCCAGGCGGTGTTGCCCAGCACGTGCGCCCACAGGTGCGGATGGCGGAACAGCTCGCGTACCCGGCCGGGATCGATCTTCTCCTCGACGCGGACCGCCGACTCGGCCCGCATGACCTGGGCGCGCAGGGCGGCCGACGGCTCGGCGATCTGCCAGATGATCACCGCGCACAGCACCAGCGAGACGACGCCCATGATGATCGCCTGCGACTGCCAGGCGTTGCCGAACATCGGCAGGGTCACGCTGGCGATCAGCGAGGCCAGGAAGGCGGCGCCGACCGGTCCCCACGTCCAGAACCCGAACGCCTGCGCCCGCCCCAGCCGCGGCGAGAAGTCGCGCACGAGCGAGGCGGTGATGGTGATCCCCGCGCCCTCGATGAAGAGCATCAGGCACCTGACCACGAACAGTCCCGTGGTCGTCTCGACGGTCGCCAGCAGGAAGTTGCAGGCGGCGGTGACGGTCAGGGTGGGCACGAGGATCGTGACGCGCCCCCACCGGTCCGACAGGATGCCGCCGAACCCGGCCGACAGGCCGCCTACGAGCACCGAGGCGGCCGCGATGAGGCCGTAGACCTCCAGCGTCATGCCGAGGTCCTGGCGCAGCAGGGGAAGGATGGTGGCGATCGTGGTCTCGAAGTTGGCGACCAGCGAGGCGAGCACGGCGATGGCCAGCAGGCGGATGCGGTTGCCGCCCACCGGATACACGTGCAGTTCGCGGACATAGAACGGCTTCATCCCAAGTCCTCCGGGGTTGAACTGTCGCTCTAGAACGCGTTTCTAGTTGCTTCACCCTGCTCTCATTCGTCACCATCCGTCAACATTCGCGAACGTCACGATGTGATCTCGATCACATTCGCCTCGTGATCGAATCGCAGCCCGGTTTCGTTACATGGATCGGCGAATACGCATAAAATGCGCGCCTGTGAGCCTGCCTGTACGTGAACGTTCCCCCCGGCCCGGTGGCGGCCGGCACCGTCGTCCGGTCCCCGCGTCGCTACCCCCGGACGCCCCCGTGCTCGTGCTCGCCTGTCCCGGCGGCACCGACGGACCCGCCGCCGACATCGCGGCCGTGGTGAGAGTCGACAACCCGCAGATCGAGGTACGCCTCACCGCCGTCACCGAGCTCTCCCAGGCCTTGACCGGCAGCCGGGCAAGCGTCGTCGTACCCCTGTTGACCTGGGACGATCCCACCGTCCTCGGCGAGATCGGGAAAGCCGTGGCCGCCAGCGGCGCCGAGGCCGCCGTCACCGAGGCGCTCGGCCCGCACCCGCTGCTGGCCGAGGCCCTGCACATCCGCCTCGCCGAGCGCGGCCTGGCCAGAGCCGACCGCGTGCGCCTGCTGAACGTCGGCAGCCCCGTCGACGCCGTCATCCTCGGCACGCTCGGCGGCGAGCGGGCCGTCGCGGCCGCCCAGCCCACCGCCGTGCTGCTGGCCTCCCGCCTGACGATGCCGGTGGTGGCCGCCTCACTCGACAGCGAGCCCGGCGTGGCCGTGGCCGCACAACGCCTGCGGGCGGCCGGCGCAGAACGCCTCGCCATCGCCCCGTGCGCCATCGACGCGCCCTCCGGCCTGGTCGAACAGGCCGCCACAGAGATCGGCGCCGGCCACGCCGACCTCCTGGGAGCGCACGGCGCGATCGCCGAACTTGTCGCCCGAGCTTACGGTAGTCAACTAGCGACTTGACAACACTTGTAAAGATCACTATATAGGCGTTAACGTCAGCGCATGCACTGCGTCAACGTCGTCGGCGAGCGTCTCGGGCTGCGGGACGTCACGCCTGCCGACATCGACGCCCTGCACGCCATCTACGGCAACCGCGCGGCCACCGAGCATCTGCCGTTCAATCCACGTTCCCTCGACGAGGTCGCCGGGATCGTCGAGGAAGCGATGGCCGCGGCAGCGACCGAACCCCGGCGCCTCTACCTCCTGGCCGTCACCGATCCCGACCATCACGGCGTGATCGGCGTCGCCCGCCTGCACGTCGAGGCCGACCACCCGCACAGCGCGGAGATCGGTCTCGGCCTGCGGCCCGACCAGTGGGGGCGCGGGATCGGGACCGACCTGATCAGGCTCCTGTTAGGTTTCGGCTTCCGGTCGCTGGGCCTGCACCGGATCTGGGGCGCGCGCGCACCGGCCAACATCCCGGCCCAGCTGGCGATGCTCACGGCGGGGATGATCGAAGAGGGCCGGATCCGGCACCACGTGCTCGCGCCCGACGGCTGGCGCGACTCCGTCGTCCACTCGGCCATTGTGGACGAATGGAACTCCCTCTACGTCTAGAGTGACGCCGATGTGGAACCACAACATCGCCTTCCACCCCTTCGTCCTGGCGAACGTCCCCGCGGACTGCGCACGAGCGCTGGACGTGGGCTGCGGAGACGGGTTGCTGGCCCGCAAACTGTCCGCCCTGTCCCGGCACGTCACCGGGGTGGACGTCTCCCCCGAGATGATCGCCGAGGCCCGCGCCACCGGCGGCCGCCCCGACTACCTCCAGGCCGACTTCCTGGCCAGTGACCTGCCCGAGTCGTCCTACGACTTCGTCACCACGGTCACCACCCTCCACCACATGGACTTCGAACCCGCCCTGACCGGGATGGCGCGCCTGCTGCGCCCCGGCGGCCGGCTCGTCGTCATCGGCATCGCCACCAACGCCACGCTCCTCGACTGGGTGATCGACGGGATGAGCGTGGTCAAGCACCAGATCGTCTCCCGCGTCCACGGCGGCGCCGAGCAGAAGACTCCCGTCGCCGCGCCCACGATGACCTGGTCCGCCGTCCGCCGCGAAGCCCTGACCCTGCTGCCCGGGGCACGGTGGCGACGGCACCTGCTGTGGCGGTACTCCCTCACCTGGACCAAACCGCTGCCAACACCGCCCCGCCCGGCGTGAGAATGTCAGTGCCGCCCCCTACGATGAGCGACCTCACGAAAGGGTGCCTGCCATGCTCGATTCGCTGATCGTGCCGCTGCTCGTCACGACGGACCTGCCGCCGGACGCCGACCTGGCCGAGTTCGGCGCGCTCCTGACGGAGACGGCGCGTGAGCTGCCCTACGACGCCTTCCTCGCCGGGAAGGTCTTCTGGCTGGACCGCCCCGTCCTGCCCCAGCAGCGGCCCGCCTCGGAAACCGAACTCCGCTTCGCGGCGATGCTCGGGTACGCGGCCGCCTCGGGCACCGGGCACGAAACCCGCCAGGTCGTCGCCGACGTACGGCGAGCCGCCACGTCGGCCATCGCCTCCCGCTACGGCAACGGCGCCGCCGCCCCGGCCGTCTTCGCCATCAGGGAGCGCGACATCCGCGAACGCACCCCCGGCACCGCCCTCTACGTCGACACCCGCGACGCCACCCCCGACCTCATCACCGCCACCCGCGCCTACCTCTAACCCAGGCGCCCCTTCCACGACCGCCCAACCCCTCCTCCGGACACCGCGCCCGGCGCCCGGGCCGAGCGGGCCGACCGCCTTGCGCGCCCTCGCCCCGGACGCGCGTCTCCGGGCACCACGCACACGACACCCGGGACAGGCGGCCAGCCCACCTTGTGTGCCCCCACCACCCCGCGACGCCTCCGGGACGAGGGCTTCACCCGGACGCCGCACACGCCGCGTGCGGGCGGGCGTGCCGCCGTACGGGCCACCGTCACCCGCAGCACGTTCGGGCAGGTTGGGGCGCTTTGTGACCACCTGGGCCGCGTCCGCAGACCGCCCCGCAGGCCGCCGCCTCTCGACGGACCACCCCGCGCAGGGCTATGTGGCCGGTGTGCCGGGCAGGGAGCCCTGGACGATGGCTTGGGCGACCTCGTGGACGCCTTCCCTGGTGATCGACTCGGGCGGAGCCGTGACCAGGGTGAACAGCGCGCCCGCGTACAGCGTGATCAGGGTCGCGACCCTGTCCCGTGGGATGGGCAGGGCGAGGTCGGCGTGGTGGCCGGCGGTCAGGCGCAGGGCGGTGGCCCGCATACCGGCCAGAGCCGGGGCCATGGCCGGGCGGCGGACGGCCTCCAGCTGGAGTTCGAAGATCGCAAGATAGCGGGTACGGAGCACGGTCGCCGCCCCGAACAGCGACTCCGCCAGCAGGTCGACGGTCTGCCCGATGCCGTCGGCGGAGACCTCGGCCAGCCGGGTGGCCTCGGCCATGTCGGCCAGGTGCAGCTCGCTGACGCGCTCCGCCACGGCCAGCAGCAACGCCTCTCTGGTGCGGAAGTAGTTCGAGGCGGTGCCCTGGGGCAGCCCGGCGGCCTGCTCGACCGCGCGGTGGGTCAGCCCGTGCGCCCCGGACCCGGCGAGGAGTTCGATGGCGGCGTCGGTCAGGGCCCTGCGACGGCCGGGGTTGGTCGGCGGCATGCGGCCATGGTAGCGGCACCCGTACTAGGACGATCGTAGTAGGCAGACAAGGCCTTGGACCTCTGTCCCAGGTCGCCCCGGGGGGATTAAGGTGATCTGTCATGGAGCGTTCTAGACGGCGGCGGCGGTGGGTGGCCGGCCTGCTGGGGATGGCCGTGCTGGCCGGCGGGTGCTCGCTGGGCACCGGCGACGACCGGAGCCGTGCCGAGGAACTGGCGGGCAAGCTCTACCCGGGGCAGCTGAAGGTGATCGGGGCGCGCAACCTGTTCCCCGAGACCAACGGGTCGGAGATCACGTTCGCGCTGACCGGCGACCCCGACACCGTCGTACGCCTGAGGATCGACGCGAAGAAGGGCACCTGCGACCGCAAGCCGTGCGAGAGCCAGCTCGCGGCGGCGGTGCAGAAGGGCAAGGACCTCGGGGAGAACTGGCGGCGGCTGGCGGCGGGGTTCCAGAGGTGCGGGCACCCCATCATCGCCGCCGACACGCCGCTGTCGGAGGTCTGGATCGAGGCGGCCCCCACGAACGCGACCATCGCGTCGTTCCTCGGCACGGTACGCGGGTGCCTGGCCACGGACAGGGCGCTCGCGGTGAACTTCGCCACTCCCGCCGTCGCCGCCAAACGCCCCCGTGGCGGGGAGGGGCTGCCGACGTTTCTGCGGATGACCGAGACGAAGGTGCTCGCGGCGCTGTCCAGAGAGCCCTATCTGGTCGCCTCCTACTCGCCGGCCAACGAGCCGTCCGCGCGGATCGTACGGCCCTTCGACCAGCGGCAGGAGTTCGAGAAGCGGGCACGGGCGGGCGCGACCGAGTGGCTGGCCGCCAACCGTCCCGGCGCGATGGTCGGCGGCGTGGTCGGGCTGTGGCGCCTGCGGCCGGGCCGCGTGGACCGGCTCATGGGGTACGTGCTGTTCTGCGACACCCGGCAGGCCAAGTGCCAGGGCGACGAGGCCTTGGCGATGACGGTGGATCCGCAGGGCAACCCGGTCGGTGACATGCGCGTGCTGGAGGACGTCAGGGACCAGGGCGGCGTCCTTCGCCTGCCCGCCGGCACCTAGGGGAGCACGGCGGTGGCCTCGACCTCGACCAGCAGGTCGGGCTCGCCGAGCGCCGCCACGCCCAGCAGCGTGATCGGCTTGACCGGGTCGACGCCCAGCTTGGCCGCGGCCCGCGCGACGCCCTCGCCCAGCAGCGGCATCTTGTCGGGCGTCCAGTCCACGACGTAGACGGTGAGCTTGGCGACGTCGTCGAAGCTGCCGCCGACGCCGGCGAGCGCGGTGGCGATGTTGAGGTAGGACTGCTCGACCTGGGCGGCGAGGTCGCCCTCCCCCACCTTCGAGCCGTCGGCGTCGCGGGCGACCTGCCCGGCGAGGAAGACGAGCCGCGAGCCGGTCGCGACGGAGAGCTGACGGTAGACGTCGGGCTTGGGCAGCCCGTCGGGGTTGTGCAAGGTAACGGCCATGTCCCGTAACATAACATAGCTATGCTATGTATGCTAGACGGCATGCCAAGGATGAAGGACCCGGCGGTTCGCTCACTCCTGATCGACCGGGCGGCGCACATGCTGCGGACCCGGCAGCCGGTCACACTCCGCTCCCTCGTCGAGGGCACCGGCGTCTCCACCATGGCCGTCTACACCCATTTCGGCGGCATGGACGGCCTGTGGTCGGCGACGCGGCAGGAGGGGTTCACCCGGCTGGCCGCCCGGCTCTCGGCGGTCGTGCTGACCGACGACCCGGTCCGCGACCTGGCCGCGCTCGGCGCCGCCTACACCGCCGCCGCGCTCGGCGACCCCGATCTCTACCGGGTCATGTTCGACGCCGGCTTCGAGCTGGAGGACGCCGCCGCGGCGGACGCCTCCCTCCACATGCTCGTCAGCGCGGCCGGGCGGGCCACGGAGGAGGGCCGCTTCCGCCCCGGCACCGACCCGCTGGAGCTGGCCACGCGCTGCTGGGTCATCGGCCACGGGCTGACCTCACTGGTCGCCACCGGGCCGTTGCCGCCGGAGGCGCTGGGGCACGCCGTACCCCTGCTGACCGCGCTGTTCGTCAGCGCGGGTGACGAGCGGGACCGCTGCCACCGCTCCGTCGCGGCGGGCTGGGGTCAATCACCTTAAGGGACATACACGGACATGCCATTACCCGCCCGCGGGGAGGGTGACGGGCATGAAGATCGCAATGGTGGGCCTGGGCCGGATGGGCGCGAACATGACGCGCCGGATCATGCGCGCCGGCCACGAGTGCGTGGTGTTCGACCACGCCCCCGCCGCCGTCCAGGCCCTGGCCGCCGAGGGCGCCCAGGGGACCGCCTCGATCGAGGATCTGGTACGCGCGCTGCCGGCCCCCAGAGTCGTCTGGCTGATGCTGCCCGCCGCCGTCACCGGTCAGGCGGCGCAGACGTTGTTCGGCCTGCTGGAGCCGGGCGACGTGGTCATCGACGGCGGCAACTCCTACTACCGCGACGACGTGGACCGCGCGCGGGCGGCCGGGGCGCGGGGCATCCACTACGTGGACGTGGGCACCAGCGGCGGCGTCTGGGGCCTGGATCGCGGCTACTGCCTGATGGTCGGCGGCGACGACGAGGCGGTGAAGCTGGTCGAGCCGGTCCTCGTCGCGCTGGCGCCGGGGGCGGACGCGGCGGGCCGTACCCCCGGACGGACGGGTGAGCCGTCGCCGGCCGAGCTGGGCTGGCTGCACTGCGGGCCGCCCGGAGCGGGACACTTCGTGAAGATGGTCCACAACGGCATCGAGTACGCCATCATGGCCGCCTACGCCGAGGGGCTGAGCGTGCTCGGCGGCGCGGGGGCGGGCCGGCACGTGCGTGAGGCGGACGCCGAGACGGCGCCGCTGCGCGAACCGCAGTACTACCAGTACGACGGGATCGACCTGGCCGAGGTGGCCGAGGTGTGGCGGCGCGGCAGCGTGATCGGCTCGTGGCTGCTCGACCTGACCGCCGCCGCGCTGCACGCCGACCCGGACCTGGAGCGGTTCGCCGGCCGGGTGTCGGACTCGGGAGAGGGGCGCTGGACGAGCATCGCCGCCATCGAGGAGGGCGTGCCCTCCCCCGTCCTGACCGCCGCGCTCTACAGCCGCTTCGCCTCGCAGGGGGCGGCGCTGTTCGCCGGGAAGGTGCAGTCCGCCCAGCGCAAGGGGTTCGGCGGTCACGACGAGAAGGACGAGGTCAGGCCGGGGTGAGCTCCACGAAGGACACCCCGGGCATGGGCAGGTCGAACTCCAGCGTCAGCGCGCCGGACACCCGGGCGGGCGGGGTCAGCTCGTCCAGGGTGTTCGCCGAGGCCAGTTCCTCCCACTGGCCGCCGGCGGGCCAGTCGCCGCCGCCCATCGCCTGCCACACCGCCCTGATGTTGGAGTGGCGCTCGTCGATGCGCTGATGGGTCACCACGTGCTCGCCCGCCAGTCCCGGGATCGACAGCGTGACCGTGCGGGCCAGCTCGGCGGCGCCGTCGGCCTGGGCCTGGTTGAGCGTGCCGTTCCAGATCAGGACGCCGATCCGGCCGTCGCCGTGGCGGGCCGCCCACACCTCCACGCCACCGGCGTCGCCCTCGGCGCGCGCGGCCAGCTCCTCCTCGCCCAGCCGGTGGGCCAGGGTGAGCGCGTGGTAGCGGGGCTTGCGCAGGTTGCCGACGGTCAGCAGGCCGAAGCCGCCGTGGAACAGGCGCGGCGGACGGCCGAGCTCCTCGAAGTGGTCGGAGGCCACCCAGTGCGACAGCGCCTCGATCCGGCCCGCGACCGCCTTCATGCCGTGCAGCAGGAACGTCGCGCCGAACGGGCCGTCGCCGATGCCGTGGAAGTGCGTCGGCGTGGGGCCCCACTCAGTCCACCAGATCGGCACGCCCTCCCGGCCGTGCCTGGCCAGGGCGGGCCGCCAGTCGAGAGGGGCGTTGCCGTAGGTGTGCGTGGAGACGAAGTCGAGCGCGGCGCCGGACTCGGCCACGTGCGCGAGCAGCTCCTCGACCCAGCCGTTGGCGGCCGAGGAGGGGCCGCCGACGCGCAGGTCCGGGTGGACGTTCTTCACCGCCGCCGCCGTCACGTCGTAGAGCAGGAAGTACTCCTCCGGCGTGCCGGACCAGAACACGGCCAGGTTGGCCTCGTTCCAGACCTCGAACGACCAGCGATCGATGAGCTCCTGGATGCCGTAGCGCTCGGCCAGGTGCTCCACCAGGGCCCTGACCAGGTCGCTCCACGCCTCGAAGTCCTTGGGCGGTGAGATGATCGCCTCGTAGCCGAAGACCGTCCTGGACGGATCGGTGGCCAGGTCGCGCGGCATGTAGCCGAGCTCCACGACCGGCCGCAGCCCGAACTCCATGATCGTGTCGTAGACCCGGTCGACCCGCGTGAAGTCGTAGACCGCCGTGCCGTCGACCTCCTTGTACACCCCCAGGTCGTCGCAGAGGATGGCATGGGCCCGGACGCTCTCCATGCCGAACTCCTCCCGCATCGTCCGCAGCGCCGCCGTCAGCTCGGCCCCGATGGGACGGCCGCCGGTGGTGTCCCCGGACAGCATGTGGGACAGGTGCTCGGAGCCGATCATGGCGGTCCAGGGGCGCGGCAGCGCGCGGGTGACGCGGCCGGCCTCGACCACGACCGTGACGGCGGCCGGGCCCTGCTCCGGCGCCGCCCGCACCGGAGCCGAGAAGGCGCCGGTCACCTCCATGGCGGCGATCGCCGCCACCGTGTAGGCGGCGGGACCCTGTCCGGTGTCGACATAGCGGCACTCCGGGACGGCGGGCACGTCGACGTCGGGCTGTTTGACCGACTCTCCGTCCCGGTGCACCAGGTACCCGATGGCGCCCGGTACCGGCTCCCAGGTCAGCGTCACGTGCCCGGCGCCGGGATCCGCCCGCAGCCCCTCAGGGGCCGGCAGCCGGATCTCGCCGACGGGTGTGACCTCCCCCGAGGCCTGGTAGACACGTTCCTGCCAGTCACGGCGTGCGGCATCGGCCGTACTCATCGAGATTGGTTTCCTCTTCTACTGGGAGACAGGCGGGACGCCCTCGACGTCCCATTCTTCGAGCCCCATCACCGGACGGAGCTTCGCCTCGACGGCGGGCGTGCCGAAGTAGCGGCGCATGTTGTCGCGAGCGAGCACGTTGCCCAGGGCGGCCATGACCATCCCCTGGTCCAGCGCCAGGTACCACTTCGACACCACGCCCGACCTGACCGCGACGGCGTCGTAGAAGCCGCCGGGCCCATAGGCGTCGAAGTTCTTCTTCAGCCCGGCCAGGTTCTCCATGGCCGCCTTCTTCGCGTACGGCAGAGCCAGGAAGCCGGCATGCGGCGTGACGATCCCGTCACCGTAGGCGGCCGGTTCCGGCTGGGCGGGGCGGCAGCCCTCGTAGCCGGGGTCGGTCGCGGTGCGTTCCCTGTCGGTGGTGTAGCCGGCGGCGTCCATGCCGAGCGGGTCCACGCCGTACTCGCGGTAGCCGCCGTGCGGGTCGTTGGAGGGCGAGAAGCCCCAGTAGCCGTACCTGGCCTCGCGCAGGCCGTGCTCGATCTGGGCCTGGACGAACACCGGGTGGTTGCGGCCCCAGCTGCGCGGCGCCCACTTCGACTCGGGCACCACCAGGTCGGGCATCAGCTCTTCGAACATCGAGCCGCCCCAGTTGGGGACGTAGCGCATGCCGCGGTAGCCGTACGTGCCTTCCCAGACCTTGACGCCCAGGTGCTCCTTCCAGGAGCCGACCGGTTTCTGGTCCTGCCAGGCCCAGTCGCAGGCGTTGTCGGGGAAGGTGCGGTAGATGCCGAAGTAGTGCTCGCGCGGGACCTGGCCGAGGGCGATGCCGACGTAGGTGGCGATGCGGGTCTCGGCGGGCGCGCCGTAGTGGTGGCAGGTGGAGTAGACGACGGTGCCGGTGCCGGCGTAGTCGCTCTCGACCGAGCAGCCTTCCGGCTTCTCCGGTGAGAAGCCGCCGCGCAGCAGGCCGGTGCCGGCGTCGGGGCGGGCGGCGGGGTCGTAGTAGGAGGCGAAGTTCATGGAGCGGGCCAGGCGGCCGGCCTTGCCGGCGTGCTGCGGCATGGCCTTGGGGATCATCATGAGCGCGGTGGCCAGCCAGCCGTTGTCGACGCTGGAGGCGAAGAGCTGGATGGGGTTGCCGCTGTCGGGCCAGACGCGCACGAGCTTGAGCGTGGCCGGGTCGTACCAGTTGTAGAACTGGCCGGTGGGGGTGTTGCGCTCCAGCTTCTCCAGCGCGTCCAGGACCCTGGCCACGCGTCTGGAGGCGTCGCCGGAGCCGATGAGGCCGAGGTCGCGGGCGGTGAGCGTGCTCCAGACGTAGGTGGCGATGTTGGTGGGCGAGGTGACCTTGGCCCGGGTGCGCAGGTCGCCGGTGACCTTGTCGGCGGGCAGGCCGGTGGCGGGCTCGACCATGGCGTTCATGGAGCGCCACGTGTCCTTGGCGTACTTGTAGAGGGTTAAGTCGGGGTTCGTCACGTGCGTGGGGGTGGCGGCCAGCAGGCCCGCCATGAGGGTGTTGAGCAGCATTCCGGGTGCTCCTTACTTGATGCCGGAGGTGGCGATTCCCTGGATGAAGAAGCGCTGCAGGAAGACGAAGAGGATGAGGATCGGCGCGATGACGATCACCGATCCGGCGACCAGCAGGTTGTAGTGGGTGCCTTCGGCGAAGTTGAGGATGTTGAGCGCGACCGGGAGGGTGTAGAGGTCCTCGGACTGCGCGACCACCGCGGGCCACAGGAAGTTGTTCCAGGCGCCGAGGAAGGTGATCAGGCCGAGCGTGGCCATCGCCGGCTTGCACAGGGGCAGGACGATCCTGAAGAAGATCCGGAACTCGCCCGCGCCGTCCACGCGCGCGGCGTGGATCAGCTCGTCGGGCAGGTCGGCGATGAACTGGCGCATCAGGAAGACGCCCAGCGGGTTGACCAGTCCCGGCAGGATGATGCCGAGGAAGGTGTTGACCATGCCGAGCTTCGCGATCAGGACGAACTGCGGCATCATGAGCACGATCGCCGGGACCGCCATCTGGGCCAGGACCAGGGCGAAGACGACGTTCTTGCCGCGGAAGTTCGTTTTGGCGAAGCCGTACCCGACCATGGAGCCGAACAGCAGGTTGCCCGCCACGATGGCCAGCGCCACGATCATGGAGTTCAAGAACGCCTGCCCGATGTGCACGCGTTCGAGGAGTTCGGCGTAGTTGCCCAGCGTCCAGGTCTCGGGCAGGAACGTCGGCGGGTCGCGCCTGATCTCCGGCTCGGGCTTGAACGAGCTCAGCCCGGCCCAGAGGAACGGCCCGATCACCAGGAGCAGGCCGGTGGCGAGCCCGATGTAGGTGACCACGTGCTGCCCGCGGGTGCGCTTCACCGCGACCTCCCGATCCTGAGCTGCAGCACCGCGAGCGCGATGATCACCGTGAACAGCACGGTGGCCGCGGCGCCGGCGTAGCCGTAGTTGCCGACTCCGAACTGCTTCCAGATGGCGAGCGACACCGACAGCGTCGAGTTGAGCGGCCCGCCGCCGGTCATGACCAGCGGCTCCTCCATGAACTGCAGGAAGCCGACGGTGCTGTAGATGGTGCAGAACAGGATCACCGGCCGCAGCTGCGGCACCGTGACCGACCAGAACCGCTGCCACCGCCCGGCCCCGTCGACCTCCGCCGCCTCGTACAGCTCGCGCGGGATGCCCTGGAGCGCGGCCAGGAAGACGACCATGTCGAAGCCGAACCCGCGCCAGGCCGTCATCACGATGATGGACGGCAGCGCCGTACGCTGGTCCTGCAGCCAGGCCGGCCCCTGGACGCCGACCAGTTCCAGCAGCCGGTTGACCAGTCCGGCCTCGGGCTCCAGCAGAAACTTCCAGGCGACCGCGATGCCGATGATGCTGGTGATGTGCGGCAGGTAGTAGCCGAGCCGGAAGAAGGCGGCCGGCAGCCGTCCGATCCCCGAGTTGAGCGCGACCGCCGCGGCCAGGCCCAGCCCGATCGTCAGCGGCAGGCAGACCACGACGAACACGAGCGTGTTGACCGCCGCCTTGACCATGGCCTCGTCCTGGGCCAGGCGGATGTAGTTCCGCACACCGACGGGGTCGACGCCGAGCACGTCGGCCACGTCGGTGCTGCGGAAGTCGGTGAAGCTCATCCCGAGGCCGGCCAGCAGCGGCCCGAGGTAGAACACGACGAACATGAGCAGGAACGGCAGCACGAACACCCAGCCGAGCCCGGTCCTCCGAGCGTGGATCATGACTACAGGCCGGTGCCGATCGCGTCGGCCTGCGCCTGGATGGCCTTGGCCGCCTGCTCGGGCGTGGACTTGCCGAGCGCGAGCTTCTCCAGCTCACCCTCCATGACCTTGGCCAGCTGCTCCCAGGTCGGGTAGGGCGGCGGCGTCTTGGCGTCCTTCAGCTGCTCGCCGAAGATCTTCAGCTGCGGGTCCGCGGTCAGCTCGGGCTCCTGCCAGGCCGACTGTACGGCCGGCAGCGCCTTCACCGTCGTGTACCACTTGGCCTGCACCTTGGGTTCGCTCAGCCACTGGACGAACTTCCACGCCGCGTCCCGGTTCCGCGCCTTCTTGAACACCACCAGGTCGGATCCGCCGACGAAGCTGGTGCCGCTGACCGGCCCCTTCGGGTACGGCACGACGTCGAACTTGTCCTTGAACCCCGCTCCCCCGTCGTTGTTGAGCACCCCGGCCATCCAGGGCCCGGAGACGAAGCCGCCGACCTCGCCCTTGATGAAGTTCTGCGGGAAGCCGCCCTTCGGGGTGTCGTTGGGCGCCAGCTTCTCCTGGAACAACGAGGCGTACTGCTTCAGCCCCGTGATCGCCTCAGGCGTGTCGAAGGTGTACTTGCCGTCCTTGACGATCTCCCCGCCGGCCTGCCAGATGAGCGGGACCATCTCCTGCCAGGAGCCCTCGGTGTAGCCCTGGTTGAAGCCCTTCTTGGCGCCGCCCTTGTCCTGGAGCGCCTTGATGAACGTCTTCCACTCCGCCCACGTCTTCGGCGGCTCGACGCCGGCCTTCTCGGCCTGGTCCTTGCGGTAGTAGAGGACGCGGGTCTCGACGTACCACGGCACGCCGTACGCGGTGCCGTTGACGTCGACCGTCTGCCAGGCGCCGGGGAAGAACGCGGCCTTGTCGATGAGGTTGCCGGGCGTGGGCTCCAGCGCGCCGGTCTTGGACAGCTCGCCCGCCCAGGTCGAGCCGATCATGCTCACGTCGGGGGTGGCGGATCCGGCGATCGCCGAGGTGATCTTGTCGTGGGCGACGTCCCAGCCCATCGGGGTCACGTTGACCTTCACGCCGGGGTTGGCGGACTCGAAGTCCTTCGCGAACGCGCCCAGCGCCTTGCCCTCCTCACCGATGGCCCAGACCGTGACCTCGCCCGCGACCTTGCCGGCGGCGACGTCCTTGGCCTGTTCCGGCGCCTTGTTCGCCTCGCGCCCGCATCCCGCGGCCAGGATCGCCAGCGCCAGCAGGCCGGCGGCCGAGCGCCTGGTGGTGGTGTTCATCGGGGTTCCTCCTGGGGGTGATGACCGCAGCTGGAACGGATCACCAGCTCGGTGGTCAGAGTGAGGTGGTTCGGGGTGGAGCGGGCCGCGGTGATCAGCTCGTCGAGCGCGCGGGCCGCGCGGGCGCCGAGCTCGCGCATCGGCTGCCTGATGGTGGTCAGCGCCGGGCGGGCGTGGCGGGCGGCCATGATGTCGTCCCAGCCGGTGACGGCCACGTCATCCGGTACGGCGAGGCCCAGTTCCTCGGCGGCGAGCAGCGCGCCGAGCGCCACCTCGTCGTCGGAGCAGATGATGGCCCGCGGCCGGTCGCCGGACCTGAGCAGGCGCAGTGCCGCCTGGTGGCCGTCGTCCACGGTGTAGTGGCCGGTGGGCACCGCCTCGATGGCGGCGCCGAGCACCGAACGCACGCCCTGCCAGCGCTCGTCCACGTCGTCGCCGGTGACCAGCGGCGCGCCGAGGAAGGCGAAGCGCTCGTAGCCGTGCAGGGCCAGGTGCTCGGCCAGCAGCCGGGCCGAGGCGGTGTTCTCCGCGCGCAGGGTGTCGGCTCCGGCCAGCGGCTCGCGCGAGACGAACACCAGCGGCATCCCCACCTGGATCAGCTCGGCGATGACGTCGTCCGGCGCGGTGTGGCCGAAGATCAGCAGCCCGTCCACGCGCCCGGCCAGATCCTTGACCAGGTCCCGCACCCGCGTACGCCCGGTCGTGGACAGGATGAGCACGGAGCGGCCGAGTTCGGAGGCGACCTCCTCATAGCCGAGCAGGACCTCGGTGTAGTAGGGGCCGGACAGATTGGGGAAGACGATCCCGTTGGCGGCGTGGCGGCCCTCGGCCAGGCTGACGCCGAGCCTGCTGGGCGTGAAGTTGAGCTCTTCCACGGCCTTGAGCACCTTCTCGCGCGTCTTCGACGCCACGGGACCGGTGCCGCGCAGCGTTCGCGACACCGTCGCGATCGACACCCCTGCCCGCTGGGCCACCTCGTAGATCGTCACGTCCATCGTCTGTCTCCCTCGCTGTGTAAGCGGTTACACACAACCTCGTGTAAGCGCTTACAGGAAAGGAGTGTGCCAGCCGCGTCAACTTCTCGTACAGACCCCGGCGAGTAACGGTGAGGTCACGCCGCCGCGGGTAGGTGCGATCACATGCTGTACGGCAAGGAACACGTCGAGAGATACCAGCAGACCGGCGGGGCCGAGGGCCACGACTGGAACGGCACCACGGTCCTGCTCCTGACCACCCGCGGCCGCAGGTCGGGCCGCCCCTACACCACCCCGCTCATCTACCAGAGGTACGGCGACGCCTACACGGTGGTCGCCTCCAACGGCGGCGCCACGGACCATCCCGACTGGTACGCCAACCTGCTGGCGGACCCGGAGGCCGAGGTGCAGGTCAAGGACCGGCTCTTCAAGGCGCGGGCCAGGACCGCCACCGACGAGGAGAAGCCCGGGATGTGGGGCGCCATGACCAGGGTCTGGCCCGACTACGACAACTACCAGCAAAAGACCGACCGCCCGATCCCGGTGGTCGTGCTCGAACCCGTCACCTGACGGCCGCCTCCACCACGCCGGTGGCCCGCGCGAACCGCTCCACCTCCTCGCGCGGGACGGCCCCGGTCAGGAGCACCGAGGTGGCCAGCCGGAAGACGAGCGCCCGAGCCACCATGCGGGCCCCGCCGTCCACCTGCTCGACCAGCGCGGGATCGGCCCCGTGGTAGAGGAGGCCGTCGGCGACGATCACCGCCTCCGCGTCGCCGGCGCGGAAGCCCTCTCCCCGGCCGCCGTCGGTCGGGCGGGCGGGTCCCGCGAGCCCGAAGGCGGCCAGCACGTCGTCAGAAGGTCGCATCCCGCCATCGTGGCCTAGAACGTGACCAGCGGCGCTCCGAAGGTGTCGGCGACGAAATTGACGAAGAAGAAGCCGAAGAACAGGAAGTTCAGGACAAGGATCACGTAGTGCCACGGGCGCGGGCGGGCCGGGCGCGGCAGCCTGCTGTTGAGGTAGATGAGCATGAACGGGTAGATGAGCGCGCCCAGGTTGGACAGGTTGGCCGACCACTCCACGAGGCCGACCGGCAGCGCCAGATGGATGACGATCGAGATGATCACGAGCAGCACGATCATGAACGGGTAGTAGAAGCGCCGTGGGTCGCCCTCGATCAGCGCGCGCAGGCGCGGGCTGGTGGCGTGGGCGGCGTCGGTGGTCACGCGGACCATCGCCTCGAAGATGCCGAGTTGCGTCGAGAAGAGGATCAGCACGCCGAGCACGAGCGCGACGTAGAAGAGCGCGCGGCCGTACTCGTCGCCGAGCGCGGCGGCCACGAACGTCGGGACGTTGGCCCGGGTGGGCTTCTCCCCCGACAGGGCCACGGCCTGGGCCATCAGGATCGTGGGCAGCAGCATGCCCAGCATGGCGCCGACGAAGAAGACGCCCCACATGTCCGTCAGCAGCAGCCGGTACCAGCGGCGCCACAGGCCGCGGTTGCGGTCGTCGTCGGGGAAGGTGACGCCGCTGGCCAGGATCTCCTTGCGGCCGCCGCGCAGGCCGGAGATGAAGCCTGCGCGAAAGCCCATGCCGTAGCCCTTGTCGCGGTAGTGGCCCATCACGTACCAGTTGAGGCCCGAGGCCAGCGCGGTGAACCCGGCCAGCGCGCCGAGTTGCGTGGCGGTGATGCCGGCGGGCGGCGCGGCCGGGGTGAAGAAGCCGCGGATGCCCTCCCACCACAGCGAGAACGGCACCACGAACAGGTCGATCGCCAGCAGGCCGAGCAGGATCGCGCCGACCATCACCCAGTTGGCCAGTTCGAGGGCGCGGCTGATGCGGCGGGCCGAGGCGGCGATGACGAAGACCAGGACGAGCAGGGCGATGGCCCACAACCGCGGTTCCTCGGCGCCGGCCGGGGCGATCGTGCCGTGGACGAGGGCGTAGACGCCCTGACCGGCGGAGGCGGCCCAGCCGCCCGCGATGAACGCGAAGATCACCACGAGCACGGACAGCGGCACCCACAGGAACCAGCCCGGCGGCACCCGGCCCCACCCCACGACCGGGGTCTCGCCGGTGGCCAGCACGTACCGGGAGCACTCGACGTTGTAGAACGTCTGCAGCAGCGCGGAGACCAGGATGACCCAGCCGACGCCGACGAAGCCGTACTGGCCGACGTTGAGGGGACCGAGCAGCCACTCGCCGCTGCCGATGGAGATGCCGAGGGCGATCAGGCTCGGGCCGACCGCGTACTTGACCAGCTCCTTCGGCCCGATACGGGCGACCTTGAAGACCTCTTCCGGAGTGGGCAGGTCGGCGACGGTGAGATCGGGGCGGCTGACTCCGAGGGGATGCGTCATGGCAGGCCTCCTGGTTTTCAGGGTGATCCCGAACCCCGAGGCGGACAAGACCCATTTGGCCGTATGGAACCGCGGTCGCCGGGTCGTTCGTTGGCCCGGCATGGCTGACATCCCCTATGACCGGAAAGAACAGTTCAAGCAGATCGAGAGTGGCCTGATGCCCGGCGAGCAGATCATCGCCGTCTACGACGCGATCGGGGCGGGCACCGGCTTCCTCGGGCTGACCGACCGGCGGGTGATCGTCCAGGACAAGTCGTTCGTGGGCAAGCGGATCGCGATCACGAGCATCCCGTACAGCAAGATCTCAGCGGTGAGCGTGGTCAGCAACAAGTCGTTCGCGGGCAGCTTCTTCTCCTCGGGGGCGATCGCCATCCACGTCGGGACGCACACCTACGAGGTGGACTTCCGCGGCGACAACAAGGCCCACCACGTGCACAACGTCATCCTCCACCACATCTCCCGCTGACGTCGGCTCACACCAGGGACGAGTACAGATCCAGGGTGCGGGTGGCGATGTGTCCCCAGGAGAAGTGCTCGACGGCCCTGGCCCGGCCGGCCAGGCCCAGGTCGCGCGCGCGGCCCGGGTCGGCGAGGACGGCGTTGACACGCTCGGCGAGGTCGGCGGCGAAGCGATCGGGGTCGTGGGGCTCGCCGTCGGGGCCGCCGGAGAGGGGGACGAGCAGGCCGGTCTCGCCGTCGGCCACGACCTCGGGGATGCCGCCGGTGGCGGTGGCCACCACGGCGGTCTCGCAGGCCATGGCCTCCAGGTTGACGATGCCCATCGGCTCGTACACCGACGGGCACACGAACACCCGGGCGTGCGTGAGCAGCTGGATGACCTCGGGCTTGGGCAGCATCTCGGAGATCCAGACGACGCCGTCGCGGGCCCCGGCCAGGCCCTCGACCAGGCCGGTGACCTCGGCGGCGATCTCGGGTGTGTCGGGCGCGCCCGCGCACAGCACGATCTGCGCGCCCGGCGCGAAGGACCGCGCCGCGCGCAGGAGGTGGACCAGCCCCTTCTGGCGGGTGATCCGGCCCACGAAGATCACGTACGGCCGCGCGGGGTCGATGCCGTGCTTTTTCAGGACGTCGAGGCCCGGGTCCGGCGCGTACTCGACGGTGTCGATGCCGTTGTGGATCACGCTCACCCGGTCGGGCCCGATCTCGGGATAGGCGGCGAGCACGTCGGCGCGCATGCCCTCCGACACCGCGATCACCGCGTCGGCCGAGGCCAGGGCGGTGCGCTCGGCCCAGGAGGAGACCGTGTAGCCGCCGCCGAGCTGCTCGGCCTTCCACGGCCGCAACGGCTCCAGGCTGTGAGTGGTGACGACGTGGGGCAGGCCGTAGAGCATCTTGGCCAGGTGGCCGGCGAAGTTCGCGTACCAGGTGTGGGAGTGCACGACGGACGCCCCCTCGCAGGCGGCGGCCATCTCCAGGTCGACGCCCAGCACCTGCAGCGCCGCGTTGGCCGTCTCCAGCCCGCCCGGCACCCGGTAGGCGGACACGCCGGGCTCCTGGCGGGCCGCGCCGAAGCAGCGCACCCGCACGTCGGCCAGCCGGCGCAGCTCGCGGGCCAGGTATTCCATGTGGACTCCGGCTCCGCCGTAGACCTCCGGCGGATACTCCCGGCTGAGCAGATCGACGCGCACGGAGCCCACCTTAACCAAGGTCGGCGGCAGGACGCAGCGCTCGGTCCGCGAGGTTGTTCGTACTTGCCGGATTTCGGGGTAGCTTCCTGGTCATGACGTCCCCCAGGGTTCTCGCGGTGGTGCTGGCCGGTGGAGAAGGCAAGCGGCTCATGCCGCTGACGGCGGACAGGGCGAAACCGGCGGTGCCCTTCGGCGGGATGTACCGGCTGGTGGACTTCGTGCTGTCCAACCTGGCCAACGGCGGCTACCTGAAGATCGTGGTGCTCACGCAGTACAAGAACCACAGCCTCGACCGGCACGTGTCGCGCACGTGGCGGCTGTCGGCGATGCTGGGCAACTACGTGACGCCGGTCCCGGCGCAGCAGCGGCTGGGCCCGCGCTGGTTCTCGGGCTCGGCCGACGCGCTGTTCCAGAACCTCAACCTGATCTACGACGAGATGCCCGAGCACGTGATCGTGTTCGGCGCCGACCACATCTACCGGATGGATCCGCGCCAGATGGTCGCCCAGCACGAGGCGTCGGGCGCGGACGTCACGGTGGCCGCGATCCGGCAGCCGCTGTCGCTGGCCGACCAGTTCGGGGTCATCGAGACCGACCCGGCCGGACGCAAGATCGTGGCTTTCCGCGAGAAGCCGAAGGACGCGGTGGGCCTGGCCGACTCGCCCGACGAGGTCTACGCCTCGATGGGCAACTACGTGTTCAAGACCCAGGCGATGATCGACGCGGTGCGCGAGGACGCCCTCGACCCGACCAGCAAGCACGACCTGGGCGGCAACATCATCCCGATGCTGGTGAAGTCGGGCGTGGCCGATGTCTACGACTTCGCCAACAACGTGGTGCCGGGCTCCAGCGAGCGCGACCGGGGGTACTGGCGCGACGTCGGCACGCTCGACGCCTATTACGAGGCCCACATGGACCTCATCGCCGCGCACCCGGTCTTCAACCTGTACAACGACCGCTGGCCCATCTTCACCGGCCACGACCCGCTGCCTCCGGCGAAGTTCGTGCACAACGACGGCGACCGGGTGGGCCGGGCGATCGACTCGCTGGTCTCCCCCGGCGTGATCGTCTCCGGCGGCACCGCGGTCCGCTCGATCCTGTCGCCGAAGGTGGTCCTCCACTCGCACTCGCTGGTGGAGGACTCGGTGCTGATGGACAACGTCAAGGTCGGCCGGGGCGCGATCGTGCGGAAGGCGATCGTCGACAAGAACGTGGTGATCCCGGACGGCGCCAGGATCGGCTTCGACCTGGACTACGACCGGACGCGCTTCGCCGTGACCAGGGGCGGCGTGGTGATCATCGGGAAGAACGAGATCGTGGACCGCTGATCCACAGCACCCGTCCGCCCTCGACGGGCACCGGCTTGTAGGCGGAGAACAGCGCCGCCTCCTGCAGCCCCTCGACGGCGGGCGAGCGCACCACGGCGGTGCGCGGGTCGAGGCCGAGAGCGTCCCAGTCGATCTCCAGCTTGACCTCGGCCGGCCCGTCGTGCCAGCTGCCGATGGCGACGAGGGAGCCGGCGGGCCCGACGTAGGTGGTCGCGCGGGCCTGCGACGAGGCCCGGACCGGCGCCGAGGGCGACCAGTAGCCGTACATCGCCGCGGACGGCAGGTCGCAGGCGTCGAAGAGCCGCCACATGCTCCGCGGGTCGCCGCCGCCGCCGTAGACCCGGCTGGTCATGCCGTAGACGAGGCCGCGCCAGGGGTGCCCGCCGTCCTGCAGCATGTCGCCCATCACGCCGAACGGGATGCCACACGTCTCGACCAGCCACTGGTCGGGGTGCGCGCTGTAGTCGAAGTACTCGCCGAACCACAGCCGGTCCACGTACGGCATGTGCTCCAGGTAGAGGTTGGCGCTGCTGGCGTAGCCGTCCTTGGCGTTGAACTGGTTGGCCGAGTGCAGGTCGATCAGCGGGGCGGGCCGCTGGTCCAGCACCCGCCTGACGCGTTTCATCACCTCGCGGTCGAAGCCGAGGTCGTCGAGGTAGATGCCGTCGACGCCGACGTTGCGCACCAGCCAGTCCAGGCCCTCGACGTAGAAGTTGTGCCAGCGCGACTGGCCGCTGGTGATGAGCGAGGAGTCGTCGGTGGCGGTGGCGAACCAGGCGGGCAGCCGCCCGTCGCCGACGTGCTCGCGCGACCAGGCGCCGCCGCCGCCCGGCCCGGCGGCGAGCACCTCGTCGCCCAGGCTGAGCAGCGCCCACAGCTCGGGCGCCCGTGTGGTCAGCTCGCGCACCGTGTAGTAGACCTTGCCGCGCAGGCCCGCCGCGTGCAGTTCGTCCACGTACTCCTTGAGCCGGTCGACGGCCAGGAACGGGTAGTTGATGTAGGGGTTGACCTCGGTGGCGTGGTGGGTGTTCACCACGGTGGCCCCGGCCTCCAGGACCTCGCGGGCGGGCCGGTAGGCGTGGAAGTAGCGTTCGCGGAAGTGGGCGGCGGTGTCGATCGGCTTGAACGGGGTCAGCGTCAGCCGTACGTCGAAGCGGAGCCTTTCCCCTGCCGCCATGCGCCGCGGCCCGCCGTAACAGAGCAGTCGCTCGTCGTCGAGGCGGACGCCGCCGCGCCCGCCGTTGTGCCACGAGCCGGGCAGCACGAGCGGACGCTGGTGGTAGAAGTTCGTGTTGAGCGGGCGCGTGTAGTGCTCGTCGCTCAGCCTGACCTGCACGCCGGCGTTGACCGCGCCGACCCATAGCGCGTCCTGGTTGCGGCTGACGTCCCAGCGCCAGTCGAGCTCGGCGCGCGCCCCTCCGGGCCGCCCCAGCCCCATCTGGTACGGCAGCGCCGCCAGCGGCACGCTCAGCCGGGTGTCGTCCAGGTCGGCATCGGCCCGCGCGGACAGGTCGAGCCGGTAGTCCAGCGTCCCGTCGAACTCCAGCCGCCCGTCGAGGTCGAGCGTCAGGTCCCCGGCCCGCCAGCGCGACACCCAGGTCACGGCCGCGGCGCTGCGGGAGGTGATCCGCCATCCGTCGCTCGCCCACGCGTGGCCGGGCACCTCGAAGCCGATCGGCCCCGACAGCACCTGCACGGCCTCCTGCCCGAGCGTCACCTCGGGCGTGAAGTACGAGGTCAGGGCGGCGGGCAGCCCGTCGGGGCCGAGCGTGACCGTGCGGCCGAGCACGCCGAGCCGCGCGCCGTCCACGGTGACCGGTGTGAACGGGCGCACCACGGTGTCGTCGGCGAAGCGCCGGGAGTCGAGCCAGCGCAGCCGTGACAGCTTGGCCGGATCGCCGTCGCCGTGGTCGTCGGAGGTCCGATCGCTGAGCTCCACCACGAAGTCGACCGTCAGCGGCTGCTCACCCTCCGTGAACACCCGGACAGTGAACTCGCTTTCGGAAATGAGCGCTCCGCACCAGAGCGCTTGCACTGTGTGCGCGCTCACATCCAGGCGCCGGGTGAAGTCGCGGCCGAGGTGGTCGGTGCCGCCGAGGGTGTGACAGGTGAAGCCCGGCAGGTCGCATTCCACGCGGACGTCGCGCAGGGGGCGGGAGCCGTACACGCCGATCTGGAAGGCGAGGTGGTCGCCGCGGTCGGCCCGCAGCCGGACGGGGCCGGGCTCGCGCTCCAGCCAGCGGGCGGGCAGGGCGCGCATCCGGATGGGGTGCTCGCGGCTCTCGCCGAACGCGAGGAAGCCCTCCTGCGCGGGGGCGGGACGCTCCATGTCGGTGTAGCGGTCGTGCTCGGTGCGGGCCTCGTAGGACTCCACCACGCACGTGTCCGAGGGGCCTTCGGGCAGGTCACCGGCGGGCGGGAGGTACTCGTGCTGAGGGTACTGCGGGGTCGCCGCGTTCTCGTACGCAGTGTAGTAGAGAACGTAGCGTCCCCTGCCATGGGTGGGCGCGAAGGCGTAGCCGCCGGGGACGGCGTGCGCGCGGCCGGCCTCCTCGCCGCCGGCCGTTCGCACGAGGCCGGAGCCCCGGTGGCGCTGGGGCGGGATCCATGGCACGGGCACCGTCACCAGCGGGCTTTCCGTCTCGACCAGGACGGTCACGCGGTGGTTGCCGAGCTCGGCGGGAGCCCAGAAGGAGACGGCCTCGTGGGGTTGCAGCATGGCGGACAGGCTAACGTGTGCCCAACGGTGATTAAAGATGTCTCTTTCATAAATACTGCGAACACTATTGACCAGGGCGGTTGGCATCTCGCACGATGTCGGATCAATCCCCCAATAATCCGGACGAAGGTGAGACGTGACGACGGTCGAGTCGGCAGTGCGCCCCCCACAGGGGCAACGCCGTACCGAGGGCGAGGCGAGCGGGAAGCGCGCCGGGCGCTGGCGTAGGGACAAGACCCTGTTCTTCCTCGCCTTGCCGGGTGCGCTGTACTTCGTGTTGTTCTTCTACATCCCGCTGCTCGGCAACGTCGTGGCGTTCCAGGACTACGCGCCGTTCCTGGGGTTCACCGGGAGCTCGTTCGTCGGGTTCGAGAACTTCACCGCGATGCTCGCGGACGAGGCCTTCTGGAAGGCGGTCGGCAACACGCTGGAGATCACCCTTCTCCAGCTGTTCCTGTACTTCCCCGCGCCGCTGGCGCTGGCGCTCCTGCTGCACGGCATGCTCGGCAACCGGCTCAAGCGCCTCGTGCAGACCGTGGTCTACCTGCCGCACTTCATGTCGTGGGTCATCGTCGTGGCCATGTTCCAGCAGGTCTTCGGCGGCGCGGGTTCGCTCAACATGTTCCTGCGCCAGAACGACATCGGCATCTTGAACATCATGAACAACCCCGACACGTTCTCCCTGCTGATGACCAGCCAGGTCATCTGGAAGGACTGCGGGTGGGGCACGATCATGTTCCTGGCCGCCCTGGTCGCCGTGGACCAGAACCTCTACGAGGCGGCGGCCGTGGACGGCGGCGGCAAGTGGCGCAGGTTGTGGCACGTGACGCTGCCCGGCATCAGGCCCGTGCTGATCATGCTGTTCATCCTGCGGCTGGGTGACATCCTCTCGGTCGGCTTCGAGCAGATCCTGCTGCAACGAAAATTCGTCGGCGCCAACGCCTCAGAGGTGATCGACACCTACGTCTTCTACAACGGCGTGATCGACGGCAACTGGGGGATCAGCACCGCCGCCGGCCTGATGAAGGGCATCATCGGCGCCGCGCTGATGCTCGCGGCCAACAAACTCGCGCACCGGCTCGGAGAGCAGGGGGTCTACAACCGATGAGGAATCCGTTCGCGCTGCCCCCGATGCCGCCGTGGATGGAAAAGCCCACGATCCTCGGCCGCGCCACCAAGGGCATCGCACTCACGATCATCTGCGTGCTCGTCCTCTACCCGTTCGTGCTCGCCGTCGGCACCAGCCTGGCCGGCGCCGACGAACTGCGCGCGGCCGGCGGCTGGGTGCTCATCCCATCAGAGCCGACGCTGGAGGCCTACCAGGTCCTGATGTCGGGCGGCGTGGTGACCAAAGCCGCGCTCGTGACGGTCGGCGTCACGGTGATCGGCACCGCGCTGAGCATGCTCGCCACCATCATGATCGCCTACGGCACCAGCCGCCCCGGCTCACTCGGCAGCCGCTGGATCGTGCTGATGATGCTGGGAACGTTCCTTTTCGCACCGGGAATCATCCCGAGCTTCCTCATGGTCAAGCAGCTCGGCATGCTCGACACCTACGCCGCTCTGGTCCTTCCGGTACTGCTCAACGCCTTCAACGTGATCGTGGTCAGGCAGTTCTTCATGAACGTGCCCGACGAACTGCTCGACGCCGCCCGCATGGACGGCGCCACCGACATGACGATCCTGCGCAAGGTGATCCTCCCGCTGTCGAAGGCGGTGCTGGCGGTCGTCGGCCTCTTCTACGCCGTCAGCTACTGGAACGCCTTCTTCAACGCGATGCTCTACGTCCAGTCGGACAAGTATCCGCT
Source organism: Nonomuraea sp. NPDC050540 (assembly GCF_044457485.1). Lineage (NCBI taxonomy): Bacteria > Bacillati > Actinomycetota > Actinomycetes > Streptosporangiales > Streptosporangiaceae > Nonomuraea > Nonomuraea sp. NPDC050540. Next base: position 1,224,973 of record NZ_JBITHA010000001.1, on the reverse strand, counting down.
GCAGATGATCCTGCGCTCCTACATCATCGAGGCCGGCGAGATGAACGCCGGTGACCTCGGCATCGCCCACCTGCCTCCGGGTCAGGCGATCAAGATGGCGGTCCTGGTCTGCGCCGTGGCCCCCATCGTCTGCGTCTACCCCTTCCTCCAGAAGTACTTCGTCAAGGGCGTCCTCACGGGCGCCATCAAGGGCTAAAAGGAGCCTGCACATGAACCTCAACCGGCGTTCCTTCCTGGGCCTGGCCGGGCTGACCGCGGCCGTCGCGGTCACCGGCTGCTCCACCTCGGGCGGCGGCACTGCGGGCTCCAAGGCCGGGGCCGCGGGCGGCCCGCTGAAGATGCCCACGTACGTGCCGTTCGCGGGCCCGACCCCCGACCTGCCCGGCAACGCCCAGGGCCTGGACCCGGGCTTCCTGAAGTTCCCCGCGAGCCCGGTGAAGTCGGTCAAGGCGGTCCCCGGCGACGGCTCCACGATCACCGGCCTGACCTACTACGACGGCCCGATCGTGCCCCAGATGAGCGGCAACGCCTTCTGGCAGGAGGTCAACAAGCGCCTCGGCGTCACCTTCCAGCTCGACACCGGCAACGACGAGGGCTACCCGACGAAGTTCAACACGATCGTCGCGGGCGGCGACATCAAGGACTTCATGTGGGTGGCCCCGAACCAGGGCCTGACCAAGATCGCCCAGCTCGCCGAGGCGAAGTTCGTCGACCTGACGCCGTTCGTCTCGGGTGACGCGGTCAAGGAGTACCCGAACCTGGCCAACTTCCAGGAGATGACCTGGCAGGCCGCGGTGATGAACGGCAAGATCTGGGGCGTCCCGGTGCCCTACAGCTTCTTCGGCCAGGTCTACGCCGGCAACAAGAAGTCCTGGGACTCCGTCGACGGCTTCACCGCCAAGTCCCCCGACGAGCTGATCGAGAAGTTCAAGCAGCTCACCGACGCCAAGGCCGGACGCTGGGCGCTGGAGCCCGCCTACGTCAACGCCGTCGCCCAGTTCAACCAGATCTTCCGCGGCGTCAACACGTGGAAGCTGGAGGGCGGCAAGCTCACCCACATGTTCGAGACCCAGGAGTACGTCTCGGCCATCGAGATGGCGATCAAGGCGTTCCAGGCCGGTGTCTTCTACCCGGACCCGAAGATCACCGACATCGCGTCGAAGGTCGCGCAGGGCACGGTCGCGGCGCAGGTCCTGTCGGGCGCGGGCTGGGTCGGCGTCCCCAACCAGCCGGGTTACGGCACCGCCTGGGAGATGACCACGTTCGTCCCCTTCGGCCACGACGGCGGCAAGGGCGTGCACAACCTGGCCAGGGGCTCGGTCGGCTTCACCGGCATCAGCAACAAGAACGACGAGAAGAAGACCAAGATGCTGCTCAAGGTGCTGGACTACCTGGCCGCGCCGTTCGGCAGCGAGGAGTGGTTCTTCCTCAACTACGGCGTCGCCGGAACCCAGCACAAGATGGAGAAGGGCGCGCCGGTCAAGACCAAGGAGGGCGAGACCCAACTGGCCTTCAGCAACCAGCTGAAGTTCATGACCCAGTCGCCCGAGTTCCTCTACTACCCGGGCATGGACGAGACCACCAAGGCCATCCACACCGCCCAGCAGCAGTTGCTGGAGATCTCCCAGCCGAGCCCGATCCTCGGCCACTACTCCGAGACCAACATCGACAAGGGCCAGTCGCTCACCTCGAAGGTCTACGAGTACATCGAGGACGCCGTCACCGGCCGCCGGCCGCTGACGGACTTCAAGTCGGTCGTGGAGGAGTGGAAGAGCGGCGGCGGCGACAAGATCCGCAAGGAGTTCGAGGAGTCGATCGCCAAGGCGGGCTGATCTTCGCCGGGGCCGGTGTGGACTGCCACACCGGCCCCTCGCGTATCCAGGCGTCCGAAACTCTCCCCCAAACCCCGCCGAATCGGTAGAGTGCCCGGTCCCTGGACGAATAGGAAACACGCGTGAACGTGCAAGAAGCGCGCCAGGCGGCGGCGCGCTGGGTGGCGGGGATCGAGTGCGAGGGAGCGTTCCTCAGCGGGTCGGCGACCTGGCTCGCCCGTGACGACGACCTGCCGCCCGCCTCGGACGTGGACGTCTTCGTCCTCGTCGCCGAGGAGCGGCGCAAGCTGGGCAAGTTCCGCTTCGAGGGCGCCCTGCTGGAGGCCACCTACCTCACGTGGGAGCGCATTCCGTCGGCCGCGGCGATCCTCGGCGACTACCACCTGGCCGGGGCGTTCAAGGACGACAACGTGCTGGCCGACCCCACCGGGCGGCTGCGCGAGCTGCAGGCCGCCGTGGAGCCCGCCTGGGCCGAGCCGCGCTGGGTGCGCGAACGCCGCGAGCACGCGGAGAGCGGCATACTCAAGGGGCTGGCGGCCATGGACGAGGCGCAGCCGTACCCGATGAAGGTGTTGCGGCTGTTGTTCGCGACGGGCGTCACCACGCACGTGCTGCTCACGGCGGGGCTGCGCAACCCGACGGTGCGGCTGCGCTATCCGGCGGTGCGCATCATGCTCATGCCGTACGGCCGCGCCGCGCTCTACGAGCGGCTGCTGGAGCTGCTGGGCAGCGAGCACCTGTCCCCGGGCCGGGTCGAACGGCACCTGGCGGCGATGACCAGGGTGTTCGACCAGGCGGCCCGGGTGGAGGGCTCGCCGTACTCCTTCGCCTCGGACATCTCCCCGCAGGCCAGGCATATCGCAGTGGACGGCAGCCGGGAGCTGATCGAGCGCGGGCTGCACCGCGAGGCGATGTTCTGGATCGCCGTCACCTATGCGCGCAGCCTGCTCATCCTGGGCGGCGACGCCCCCGGCTTCCACGAGATGCTCGCCGACCTGCGAATCGGGTCGCTGGAGGAACGCGCGGACCAGGTGCGCGCGTTCCTGCCGAGGCTGCGGCGGGCGGCCGAGGGGATCATCGGGCGCCGAGCCGGCGCCGGGCCTCCTCCAGCTGGCGCATGACGGCGAGGCTGTCGTCCAGCGGCATGATCGTGCTCTCGGTGCGGCCTTCCGCGACGGCGCGGGCGACCTCGCGGACCTCGCCGCGGTAGCCGTTCTCCTCCGGGTCCAGCACGTGCTCCTCCGGCTCGGCGCCCGGCCTGGTCAGGACGATACGGCGGGGCGCCCAGAAGGCGGCGGGGATGTCGGCGCGCATCTCGGTGCCGATCACCGTGGCGCTGTTGGGGTGCGGGCTGAGCAGCGAGGTGTCCAGCAGCGCCCGGCGGCCGCCCCCGTAGGCCAGCAGCACGCCCGCCTCCGCGTCCACGCCGGAGGGGCCGAGTGAGCCGGTCACGTGCATGTCCACCGGCGTGCCGAGCAGCAGCTGGGCCAGCGCGAACGGGTAGACGCCCAGGTCGAGCAGGGCGCCGCCGCCCAGGGCCGGATCCCAGAGCCGGTGGGCGGGGTCGTAGGGCTGCGGGAACCCGAACGCCGCCTGGACCCCGCGGATCTCACCGAAGCGCTCGTCGGCGGCGATCTTCTGGATGAGCGGGTTGAACCGCATCCACATCGCCTCCATCAGGAACACCCCGGCTTCGCGGGCGAGGGCGACCATGCGCTCGGCCTCGTCGAGGCGGGCGGTGAGCGGCTTCTCGCACAGCACGGCCTTGCCGTGGGCGATGGCCGCGGCGGCGATCTCCAGATGCTGGGCGTGCGGGGTGGCGACGAAGACCCCGTCCACCTCGTCGGCGGCGCACAGCTCCGCGTAGGAGCCGAAGGCGAGCTCCGCGTCCAGCTCCTGGGCCAGGACGGCGGCGCGTTCCTTCGAGCGCGAGCCCACGGCGGACACGCGCATGCCCGGCTCGGCGGCGATGACCCTGCCGACGGTCCGCGCGATTCCGCCGGTGGCGGCGATACCCCATCTCATTCGGACACCTGCATCCTGAAGTCGTAACGGCTGGGCAGCGGGTTCTCCCTGCGTGCCCGTTCGGCGAGCTCCGGCGTGACCGGGCCGGTGCCGGACAGGCGGCGCTCGTGGTAGGCGAACCAGACGGCGTCCAGGGATATCTCACCTTCGCGAAGGTTGTCCACTTCGATGCCGCTGGTGAGAACGTTCCCGGCACGTTCCAGGTCGCCCGCGTCCAGAGCGGCCTGCGTCTCGATCAGCTGAACCCTGCCGCGGGAACGCTGCTCCGCGGGGAGCGCGTCGATGAGGGCCAGCGCATCGGCCGGGCGCCCGGCGGCGAGCAGCGCGCGCAGGGTCTCGACGGCGAGTTCCGGCACCTGCGGCGCCAGTGAACAGGCCTCGGCCAGCAGCTCAGCCACCTCAGACCGAGCGCCATCCGTCGCGGAGGCCGCGCCGTCCGATTCCAGGCGCGAGCCGGCGTCCGTCTCCGGATGCGGGCTCTCGGCTGTTTCCAGGCGCAGGCTCTCGGCCAGGCAGCGCAGCGTCCACGGGGTGCGCCGCAGAGCCAGGGACTCCTTCCACGCCGCGCGGGCGCCTTCGGTGTCGCCGTCGGCATAGCGGGCCAGGCCCAGGTGGTAGCGGGCGTGCCAGTCGGCGGGGTGCGCCTCCAGCAGCGCGCGCCACCTCGGCCCGGTCACCGGCGCGGCGGGCGGGTCGCCGACCGGCAGCCTGCCGGTCGCCAGCAGCTCCGCCCAAGGAGCCTGCTCCTCCCCCATCTCCCCGTACGGCAGGCCGTCCAGCTCGGGCAGCGCCCCGGCGGCGGCCTCCAGCGCGGCCCACCCGGACCCGTGGGCCAGCCGTACCGCCTCCCCGGAGAAGCCCTCGGCCTGCACTTCCAGCGTCTCCCGGGAAACGAGCCGGTCGAGCGCCTCCGACACCGCCGAACGCGCCTCGTCCCACGACCCGTGCACCCGGTCGGGGTCGGCTTCCAGGAGCCCGTACGCCTCCACCCAGGTCCACGACGTGTTGCCCGGCATCGGCACGTGCTCCAGCTGGGTACGCGCCAGCCCCGCCTGAATCTCCAGATAGCGCGAGCCCGGCCCGCTCAGCCACTCCTGCCAGCGCCGCCCGCCGGCGCCGGTGCCCCAGTGGAACAGCTTGCGCCCGCGCAGCGGGTCGGTCGAGGTCTGGACCAGGCCCCGGCCCCCGGCGTCGAGGGCGGCGATCCAGCGCCGCTCCGCCGGCGGGATCTCGAAGAAGTAGTCGGCCGAGCGCGGCACCTCGTCGGTATAGCTGCGGTCGATGCCGTCCAGCACCGGGAAGCCGACCACGCGCAGCTCGGCGGTGTAGTCGAAGTGGTGGGCCCGGTCCGCGGGCGCCACCACCCGCACGCCGGGCCCCTCGGGGACGGCGATGTTGGACCACCAGTAGACCGGCACCTCGGCGGGCGCCGGGTTGCGGATGGTGACCCGGACGAACAACACCGGGGAGTCCTCCGGCAGCCACGCGTCGATCTGCAATAGCAGGCGGCGCATCCGCTCGAACTCGTACAGCCGCAGCATCGGCGTCCCGTCCGCCCTGGTCAGGCGGACGGCGTGGAGAGGCGAGCAGGTCAGGGGCCAGTGGCCGGTGGCACCGAGGTTCCACTCGACGCCACCGGCCAGCCAGGCGTCGCGCAGGGCCAGGTTGGCGGGCTGGAGGATGGGGTTGCGGTGCAGCAGCTCCCGGCCGCTCCGGCGGTGCTCCAGTGACCACAGCCGCCCGCCGTACCCGGGCAGGAAGGTGGCGGTGAGCTGGGAGTTCTCGAGGACCACCACGGGCAGCTCGCGCTCGCGGCGGGTGCGCGCGTAACCGTCCTGCGGCGTGTACGGCAGCAGCGAGTACGGCTGGCCGTAACCGATCTGCGCGGTCATCTCGGGATCGGCGCCGGTGATGCCGGGCCTGACCCGGGTTCCGTGCAGGATCGGCAGCGGGCCGTGCCGGGGCGGATCGGTCGCGGGCAGGCGCAGCGTGCCGCCGCGCAGAGTGCTGGTCATGTGGTGGTCCCCGAGTGGGTGGATCGTCAGTTGCAGGTCGTGAGCTGGTGCATGCCGATGTCGGGCGTGCAGGTGACCGGGTTGCCGAAGTGGTCGCGGCCGCCGTTGGCCGCGATCTCCCGGCCCTTCTGGAGCGCGGGCGAGCCCTGCTGGAGCTTGCCCTCGTCGGTGAGGAGCGGGTCGCCGGTGACGGTTCCGGTCGCGCCGTCCGGTACGGCCACGCCGTTCAGGAGGTTGTTCTCCAGCTTGTATCCGCCGGAGCGCAGCTTGAACGCAGCCTTGCCGGTGCCCCTGGTCACGACGATGTTGTTGGCGAACAGGACGTTGCGCGGGTTGGCGTTGTTCTCGTTGATGACGGTCTGGGTGACGCCGTCGCCGATCACGAACGTGTTGTTGTAGATCGCGGCGCTCTCGATGCCGCCGCCGCAGTTCTCGACGCCGCGGAAGTGGTCGTTGACGCTGAGGTTGTAGCGCACGACCGCGTCCTTGATCTTCCCGGCGGCGTTGCACAGGAGCAGGAAGCCGCCCTGGTTGTCGTGGCTGCGGTTGTACTGGAAGACGGTGCCGAAGCCGTTCTCGTCCACGTCGAAGCTCATGCCGTCGCGGGTGGTCTCGCCGCCGCTGACCTCGTTGAACTGGATGACCACGTTGTCGGAGTTGTGGGTCCAGAGCCCGACGCTGTAGCCCTGGGAGCGGCGCTGGAAGCCGTGCACGCGGTTGTGCTCGGCCAGGGCGCCGGTGACGCTGCCCAGCACGATGCCGTCGCCGCCGACGTCGGTCACGGTGTTGCGCTCGACCTTGACGCCGGTCCAGGGAACGTGACGGTTGCCCGGCTCCCGGCCCCAGCCGGAGAGGTTCCAGGTGGAGAAGAGGAAGATGCCGGAGCGGTCGACGCTTGTGACCGTGTTGCCGGTGATCAGGACGTCGTCGAAGAGCGTGGGGGTGGTGTTGCCCTCGACCCACATGGTGATGCCGGCCGAGCCGTACTCGTCCTTGGAGTCGTCGCCGTTGACGTCGTGCACGTCGAGGTCGCGCAGCACGATGTGCCGGAGGGTACCGGCGTCGCGGGCGCTGACGCGCACGCCGCGGCGCTTGCCCGCGGTGGCGCCGGTGTTGGCGACGTCGAGGTTGGCGATCTCCCAGTGCTGCTGGTTGTGCAGCTTGACCGCGTCGTCGGCGCCGCCGCCCTGGATGCGGGGCTTGGCGCCGCGGCCGTAGGCGTCGACGCGGATCGGCGCGCCGGCCTGGCCCGAGCCCTGCGGGGCGAGGGCGCCGGTGCAGGTGGAGCCGCGCTTGAACAACACGCGGTCGCCGGGGCGCAGGGCGAGGGCGTTGACCTGGGCGAGAGAGGTGAGCGGACGGCCGACGGTGCCCTTGGGCGTCTTGCGCGACTGGCAGTCGACGTGAACGGCGCGGCCGTGGCCGAGGGTGGGCGTGCTGGGGGTGGGCTGGGCCAGTGCGGGCGTGGCGGTGAGCCCGACCAGCGCCAAACCGACAAGCAGAGCTTTCACGCGAAAAATCTCCTTATTTCCCAATGCCAACGGTCATGCCCTGGATGATGCGGGTGCCCAGCCACGAGAACAGCGCGACCATGGGGGCGAGGATGATGCAGATGCCGGCGAACATGGTTCCCCAGTCGCGCCCGGCGTACTGCTGGAGGCCGACGAAGTTGACCAGCGCCACCGGCAGCGTGATCTTGTCGTCGCTGGTCATGAGCGCGATCGCGAACAACGTCTCGTTCCACGCGCCGATGAACTGCAGCAGGAACGCGGTGATCAGCCCGCCCCGCGCGACCGGCAGCACGACCCTGACGAAGGCGCGCAGCCCGGAGGCCCCGTCGATGGCCGCAGCCTCCTCCAGCACCACGGGGATGCCGGCGAAGAATCCGGTCAGCAGGTAGACGGTGAACGGCATGGCCAGGCCGATGTAGACGACGGTCAGCCCGACGAAGCTGTCGGTCAGCTCCACCGCGGCCAGCCCGACGAACAACGGCACCAGCAGCACCTGCCCCGGCACACCGAGGCCGAGCGCGAAGGTCATGGTCAGCGCGTTCGAGGTCCTGGTACGGCGGCGCGCGAGCGCGTACGCGGCGGGTGCGGCCAGCGCGACGGCGATCAGGGAGGAGACGGCGGCGACCCCGACGCTGTTGATCGCGGCGCTGCTGAAGCCGCCGTCGGCCCAGGCCTTGGCCCAGTTGCCGCCCTGCGGCGGCACCGGCAGCCCGAACGGCTCGTTGAAGATCGACTGGGTGTCGCGCAGCGAGGTGACGAAGATCCAGGCCAGCAGCGCCAGGTCTGCGGCGACCAGGAGCCAGACGATCGTGTGCCCGATCCGCCTCACAGCGACACCCGCTCCCTGCGCATCATCCGCCGCAGGATCAGCACGAACACGCCGACCATGATCAGGCTGACGACGGCGGCCGCGGCGGCCAGGCCCAGCTTGGGCACCGAGCTGCCGGGGAAGGCGGAGTAGTAGACGTACATGGCCGTGGTCCAGGTCTGGATGGGCGCGCTGCTGACGGTGGCGCCGCCGCCGAACAGCAGCACGATCTCGAAGACCTTCACCGAGCTGACCGTCCAGAGCACCGCGCAGACGCTGACGACCTCCCACGACAGCGGCAGCGTGACGTGCCGGAACCGCTGCCAGGCGTTGGCGCCTTCGAGCTCGGCCGCCTCGTACAGGTAGGTCGGGATCTGGTCGACGGCGGCCATGATGATCGTGGTGTAGTAGCCGGTGGCCGTCCACACGATGGTGGCGATGATCATCGCGGGCAGGTTGTCGATCGACAGCCACTTGGGCACCGCGTCGATGCCGAGCAGGTTCAGCATCTTGTTGACCGGCCCGGTCGGCCCGAACAGGAACCCGGCCGCGATCCCGAAGACCAGCGCGTTGACCAGGCACGGGAAGAAGAGCACCGAGCGGGCGAACATCTTGCCGGCCATCTCGCGCAGCGCCAGCGTGAGCAGGAAGCTGATCGCGAAGGTGGCGACACCGCCCACGACCAGGATCTTCACGGTGTTGATCACCGAGTGGTGGAAGGCCTGGTCGTCCAGCAGCGTCTGGTAGTTGCCCAGGCCGCGCCACTGCATGGCGCCCATGCCGTCCCACTTGTACAGGCTCGTCCAGGCGGCGTAGGCGATCGGAGCCAGGAACAGCAGGGCGTAGAAGGCCAGCGCCGGGCCGACGAACGGCCAGAACAGGCGGCTGGCCTGCCGTTCCAGCGGGCCCCCGCGGGCCGCGCGGGCCCGCCGGGGTGCGGCCATGGAGGTGACCGCCACTAGCCGTTGGCCTTCCAGTAGGCGAGGTGGCCTTCCTTGGCCTTGGTGATGAACTGCTCGGCCGTGGCCTTGCCCAGCCACAGCTCGCTGAAGGCGGGGAAGAGCGCCTTGTCGAGGTAGTCGCCGGAGACGCCGTCGATGGGCAGGCGGCTCGGGCTGTCGGTGAGCAGCTTCTGCGCGTCGAGCAGTTCCTCGGGGGCGGGCACGTCGGCGCGCGGGGTGATGTTCTTCGCCTCGGTCGAGATGCCGGAGATGTTGTCCTTCTTCAGGAAGTAGGCGATGAACTTCTGCGCGGGCTCGGGGTTCTTGGCCCGCTTGGGGATGGCGAACCCGAGGGGGATGATGTCGAGTTCGGTGTTGTTGCCCTTGGTCGTGGGCACCGCGAACTCGCCGACCTTGAAGCCGCTCGCCAGGTTCTTCTGCGCCTCGCTGGGCACCCAGGTGCCGTCCAGGTGGAAGGCGGCTTTGCCGGTGGCCCAGTTGGTCTGCTGGGCGGGGTACTTGCTGGCGTCGTAGCCCTTGAGGATGTGGCCCGCCTTGACGAACGCCTCGATGCGCTTGGCCGTCTCCAGAATGCCCGGCTGGTCCCAGGCGGCGCCGCTCTTGTCGTTGACGATCTTGCCCATGGTGCCGGGGCCGTTGTCGCGGACCAGCAGGTAGTCCATGAACAGGAAGTTGGTCCAGGTGTTGTCGCCGTCGGAGGCGACGCACGCCTTGTCCTTCGCCTTGAGCGTCTCGCAGAGCTTGACGAAGTCGTCCCAGGTGGCGGGGGTCTTGGCCAGGTCGGCGTCGGCCTTGTTGTAGTAGAACACGGCCGAGTTGAGCACGTAGGGGACGATCCAGCGGGTGACGCTGTCGGGGTCCTTCGGCATCGCGTCCAGGTACTTGGCGGGGATGACCTCGGAGACCTTCTTGCCCTCGCCGGGCACCTCGCTGTCGTAGACGGGGGTGAGGTCCCGGGCCTGGCCGGTCGAGGCGAGCAGCGAGCTGATCACGTCGAAGCCGTTCTCGACCAGGTCGGGCGCCTTGTTCGCGGCGATCGCCGGGCCGATCTTGGTGCGGATGTCGCGGCCCTGCCACTCGACCGTGACCTTGGTGCCGGTCTCCGCCTGGAACTTGTCGATCGCGGCCTTGATGACCTTGGCCTGCGGCTCGTTCTCCTTCCACATCGACCAGTAGGTGAACTGGCCGCCCTTCTCCTCCGTGGTGCTCTTGTCGCCGCCGCCGCAGGCGGTCAGCGCCACGGCGGCCACGACACCGGCCGCCAGGACCTTGGGTGCGCGCATATCGGTTCACCTTTCGCGATTACCTGTTGCGGCACCCTAGAACCGGCTTAAAGCGCCAAACAAGGCAGTACATGCAACGCTTTGATCACATCGTGCACTAAGCGACGCTTTTTGCGCATAAAGATGCACACTCCTGCAAGGAGTGCGAGAAAAGCTGCACTGGAGGTGCTGAAAGACCTCAGGAGGCGAAGACGGTCAGTACTGCTTGACGCTGTAGTCGTAGCGGCACGGCAGGCGCGAGGCGTGCGTGTGCGGCTGCCCGTGGTAGTCCCACCACAGGGCGTCGAGCGAGTCCTCGCCCTCGCGCAGGTCGTCGACGACCAGGCCGGTGTCGAGGATGCGCCGGGCCCTGGCCCGGTCACCGCCGTCCAGGGCGGCCCGGCACTCCAGCAGCCGGATGCGCCCGTGCCAGCGGTCGGCCGGGCCCAGCTTGTCGATCAGCGCGAGCGCGTCGGCGGTGCGGCCGCCGGCCAGCAGCGCCGAGAGCGTCTCGATGGTCAGCGGGCGCAGGCGCGGCGAGAGCGCGTGCGCCTTCAGGTAGAGCTCGGCCGCCGCGCCGGGCTCCGGCTCCAGGACGGCCAGGTTGCGCAGCGCCCACGCGTTGGGCGCGCACTCCAGCGACGCCTCCCAGGCGGCGCGCGCGCCGTCGTGGTCGCCGTCGTGGTAGAGGTTCACGCCCAGGTGGAACCGGGTGAACCAGGTCGGCTCCGCCGCCTCGAGAAGGGCCCGCCACTCGGGTCCGACGGTGTAGGAGGAGGGCGGCAACGCCGGGGCCGGGGTCGGGATGAAGCCCTTGCGCACGAGCGAGAGCCACGACTGCTGGTCGCGGCCGATCGTGGTGTCGGCGAACGGCGTGGCGGGCAGGTTCAGCGCTCTGCTGCGCCGCTTGGCGAGGGCCCGGCGTTCGAGCGCGCCCCATCCGCTGCCGACGTGCAGCGTCTCCTCCGGTACGGCTGCCGCCAGCCGTACCGCCTGCTCGTGCTCGGACACCAGCCGGTCGCGGGGGATCAGCCGCTCGACCGCCTCGCCCGCACCGGCGGCGGCGCGCTCCCACTCGCCGTGCGCGTCCTCGACCTCGGCCAGCCCGTAGGCCTCCGTCCAGGAGAAGGCCGAGCGGGGCGCGAGGCGGACGTGTTCGAGCTGCGTGCGCGCCAGGCCCGCCTGGATCTCCAGGTAGGGGCGGTCGGGGCCGGACAGCCAATCCTGCCAGTTGCGCCCGGCGGGGCTGGCGCCCCAGCGGAAGTGCTTGCGCCCGCGCAGCAGATCGGTGGAGACCTGCGCCAGCCCGGCGCCGGACTCGTCGACGGCGGCGATCCAGCGGCGCTCGCCGTCGGGCAGCTCGTAGAAGAAGTCGGCGGCCTGCTCGTTGCGGCCCGGGTAGGACTGGTCGGAGTCCTGCCAGCTGGGCACCGGCACGCGGCGAAGGCGGCCGTCGTAGGAGAAGTGGTAGGCCTGGCTCGCGGGGGCGAGCACGCGCGTGCCCGGGGTCTGCGGCACGGCGGCGTTCGACCACCAGTAGACCGGCGCGTCCACGGGGAACGGGTTGTACACGCGCACGTGCACGAGCAGCACGGGCGAGCCGGGCGGCAGGCACGCGTCGATCTGGTAGACCAGGCGCCGCAGCCGCTCCCACTCGTACATGCGCAGCACCGGCACGCCGTCCGGCCTGGTCACGCGGGCCGCGTGCAGGGGCGCGCAGGCCAGCGCGGTGTGGCCGAACGTGCCGAGGTTCCACTCCACTCCCCCGGCGAACCAGGCGTTGCGCAGGCCGAGGTTGGCCAGTTGCAGGTGCGGCGGGCGGTGCAGCAGTTCGCGGCCGGTCGGCTGGTGGATCAGGGAGCGCAGCCGCCCGCCGTACTCCAGGAGGAACTCCGCGCGCAGCACGCCGTTGTCGAGCACAGCCGTCTTCAGCTCCCGCTCGGCCCGCTCACGCCCGTAGCCGTCCTGGAAGGTGTACGGCAGCAGCGACCCGGCATGCCCATAGGCCAGCTGAGCGGCCATCTCGGCGTCGGCCGCGGTCGTCTCGAGGCCGCCGCGCGGGTCGGTCAGCGTGTGGAGCGGCGGCAGCGGGTTCTCCGGGCCGAGCGGCGAAACCGGGAGCCGGACAGAGGAGATGCTCAGCATTTCGGCATATCTTTGCACATATCGCGCATTAGCTGCATGATTGGCCAGGTGAACCGGTACGAACGCTGGAACGTCCTGCTGGAGATGGTCGCCGAGGCCGGGCAGCTGGACGTCGTCGAGACCGCCGAGAAGCTCGACGTGTCGACCGCGACGATCAGGCGCGACTTCGACGAGCTGGCCGCGCAGCAGTTGCTCACCAGGACCCGCGGCGGCGCGATCGCGCACAGCGTCTCCTACGACCTGCCGCTGCGCTACAAGGTCGCCCAGCACGCGCCGGAGAAGCAGCGCATCGGCTCGGCCGCCGCCGCCCTTGTACCGGAGGGCTCGACGGTCGGCCTCAACGGCGGCACCACGACGACCGAGGTGGCACGCGCCCTGGCCACCCGCGACCTCGGCGGCGACCAGCGCGGCCCGGCGCTGACCGTGGTGACCAACGCCCTGAACATCGCCCACGAGCTGGTCGTACGCCCCCACCTGCACGTGGTCACCACCGGCGGCTCGGCCCGCGCCCAGTCGTATGAGCTGGTGGGCCCGGTGGCCACCGGCATGCTGGAGCGCATCGCGCTGGACGTGGCGGTGCTCGGCGTCGACGCCCTCGACGTGGACCACGGCGCAAGCGCGCACAACGAGGGTGAGGCCGCCATCAACCAGCTCATGGCCGCCAAGGCCCGCCAGGTGATCATCGTCGCGGACGGGTCGAAGCTGGGCAAGCGGGCCTTCTCCCGCATCTGCCCGCTGGCCCAGATCGACGTCCTGGTGACCGACTCGACCGCGCCGGCCGACCTCACCGCCCGGTTCGCGGAGTCCGGGGTGCGGATCGTTCAGGTGTGACCCCGGCGGGCTTGGCGCGTACGTGCATGCGCTCCCCCTGGCGGCCGAACAGGCTGAGGATCTCCACCGGCCCGTCGCCCGCGCTGCCGAACCAGTGCGGCAGCCGGGTGTCGAACTCCGCCGCCTCCCCCGAGCCGAGCACGATGTCGTGGTCGGCCAGCACGAGGCGCAGCCGTCCCGACAGCACGTACATCCACTCGTAGCCCTCGTGCGTGCGCGGCTCCGGGATGCACTGGTCGGCGGGGATCACCATCTTGTAGGCCTGCAGCCCGCCGGGCTGGCGGGTCAGCGGCAGCACGGTGCGCCCGTTGACGGTGCGCGCCACCACCCTGACCCGGGGGTCGCCCACCTCGGGCGCGCCGACCAGTTCGTCCAGCGGGACCTGGTGGGCCTGGGCGATCGGCAGCAGCAGCTCCAGGCTGGGCCGGCGCTGGCCGGACTCCAGCCGTGACAGCGTGCTCTTGGAGATGCCCGTGGCCTCGGCCAGCGCGGACAGCGTGACCCCGCGCTCGGTCCGCAGCCGCTTGAGCCGGGGCCCCACCTGGGCGATGACGTCTTCCATACCCCCATTGTCCCGGATACGGCAACCGGCGTTGCCAGGCCGCGCGACCGATGCAAGCCACGCGACCGGTGCGGCCACGCGACCGAGGTTCCGCGCGACCGGCGTTCCGCGCGACCGGCGTTGCCGGGCGGCCGCCCCCGCGCGCCGCCCGGCCCCGTCGCCGGAACCGCTAGGCGGCGAAGAAGCCCCGCATCGCGTGGGCGACCTGGGCCGGGGCGCTGTCGTTCGGCGCGTCGTGGGTGAGTCCGGGCAGCTCGACCAGCCGCGAGGCCGGGATGACGTCGTTCAGGACGGCCGCGGCACTCAGCAGGTACGCCGGCCCGCGCTCGCCGGTCAGCAGGAGGGTCTCGGCGGCCGTGTCCCGGTAGCGCAGGCCGTCGGAGTCGAGCCTCAGCACCTCCCGCATCTCGGCGGGCACCCGGGGCAGCACCTCCACGTACCCCTGGCGGCGCTCGCCGCGCAGCGTGAGCGCGATCATGGTCTTGATCAGCCAGAGCGGCAGCCCGCCGAACGGCCCCGCCATCTCCAGCCCCTTGATCTGCCGGGCGAGCGCCTCCAGCGTGCGGCCCTCGGCGACCGCCCGTTCGAAGGCGGGCAGCCAGTCCCGGGGCAGCCCTCCGCTGACGCTCACGGCCGGTTCGTAGGCGGCCAACTTCTCCACTGGGTGCCGCAGCGCGGTCTCGAGCGCGACCAGCCCGCCGGAGCTGTGCCCGAACAGGCGCGTGGACCCGGTCTCCGCCATGACCGTGATGACGTCGTCGCAGACCCGGTCGATGCTGTAACCGGCGAGGCGGGTGTCGCGGTCCAGGAGGTGCACGGTGAAGGAGTCGGCCAGATACCAGGCCAGCGCCCGGTATCCGCGCCCGGCCACCCGGCCGCCGCCGAGGACGACGATCCCGGGTCCGGTTCCGATGCTCTCGTAGCTGATCAGCGTCCCGTCCGCTGAGGCGAGCTTTGTCATGCGCGATCACCCACTCTGTCGGCGTATCGTGAGAGACGATATATCGCGTCTTCGGAGAGAGTCAAGATATATCGCGTCGATGGCGGGCTCATCGGATGCCAAGATGGAGGGGATGACTGATGACCTGCCCCGGGAGCGATCACGGCGGCGGGTGCTGGCAGGCGCGCTCGCGGGGGCGGCGGCGCTGACCGTTCTGGGAGTGGCCGCGCTGCGCCGCGACCCCGGTCCGAGCGCGGGACCCGCCGAGCCCGCCACGCCCGGCCCCGCTCCCTCCTCCGGCGCCTCCGTGCCCTCCCCTTCCACGCCCTCCCCCACCGCCTCGGACGTGCCCACCTGGGTGGGCCCGACCGCGCCCGGCGTCGAGGCGGGCCTGTCCCTGGGCCGGCCGGGCGCGCTCGTGGCGATCGAGGAGTTCGGCGACTTCAAGTGCCCGAGCTGCCGCCGCTACGCCCGCGAGATCGCCCCGGCGCTCAAGACCCAATACCTGGACACCGGCATCGCCCGCCTCTTCTGGCGCGACTATCCGATCAGGGGCCGCGACTCCACCCGCGCCGCCCACGCCGGCCGGGCCGCCGCCCGCCAGGACCGCTTCTGGCCGTTTCACGACGTGCTCTACTCGGGCGAGGTGGCGCTGAGCGACGCCGGTCTGCGCGAGGCCGCCGTTCGGGCCGGGCTCGACGTCGCGCGTTTCGAGCGTGACCGCAAGGATCCGTCGGTACGGCAGGCCGTACAGGCCGACCTGGAGTTCGCGCTCCAGCTCGGCCTGCCCGGCACGCCCGCCTTCCTCATCAACGGCGAACTGCTGTTCGGCGCCCAGCCGGTGGCCGCCTTCCAGAAGGCGATCGAGAAGGCCAGGCGGGCGCGTTGACCGAGATCGGCTACGCCGCCGCGTTCCTCGGCGGCCTGTTCTCGCTGGTCAGCCCGTGCGGCGCGATGCTCCTGCCGGCCTTCTTCTGCTACGCCTTCCCGACCGGCCGGGCGCTGGCGGGCAGGACGGCGCTGTTCTACGCCGGGCTGTGCGCGGTGCTGGTCCCGCTGGGCATGGGCTCGGCCCTGGCCAGCCGGGTCTTCTACGGCCACCGCGAGCTGCTGGTCACGGTGGCCGGGTGGGCGCTGATCGGCTTCGGCGTGCTGCAGATCGCCGGGCAGGGCTGGACGCTCGGGCCGGTGGAGCGGCTGCGCTCCCGGCTGGGCGGCGACTCGCCCTGGGCGGTGCTGGGGCTGGGCGCGGTCTCCGGGCTGGCCGGGTTCTGCGCGGGCCCGATCCTGGGCGCGGTGCTCACCGTGGCCGCGGCCTCGGGTGACGCGGTGCGGGGGGCGGTGCTGCTGGCCGTGTACGCGGCCGGGATGGCGGCGCCGCTGCTGCTGCTCGCCCTGCTGTGGGAGCGCTACGACCTGGGGCGGCGCCGGTGGCTGCGCGGACGCGGGGTCGAGCTGGGGCCGGTCGGGATCGGCCGGCTGCGGATCGGCCCCGTTCGCCTGCACACGACCTCCACGCTGTCGGGGCTGGTCTTCGTGGCGCTCGGCGTGGTGTTCCTGGTGACCGACGGCACCGCCGCGCTGGCCGGGCCGGTGCCGGAGGGTTTCGAGGACCGGGTCGGCGCGTGGGCGGCGGGCGTACCGGATCTGGTGCTGGTCGGGGCCGGGGCGGTGGCGCTCGTCGCGGCCACCGTCTGGGGTCTGGCCCGCGCCCGCCGATGACCGGACGGGGACGGCCCAGCCAGGCTCCGGCTGACCAGGGCCAGAAGCCAGCCCGGGACGAGGCCCGGGAACAGGAGCAGGGCGGGTCAGGCTTCGGCTGACCAGGACGTCGTCTGGGGGCCGGTCGGCAGGTCCACGCGGAAGCGCGGCAGCGACTCGGGATGGTGCTCGCGCACGTACCCGACCAGGTGCTCGCGCACGTCGCACTTGAGGTCCCACGCCGAGGCCGAGTCGGCGGCGCTCATCAGCGCGCGCAGCTCCACCAGGCCGTTGGGCAGCACGTCGGTCACCTGGAGGGTCCAGTCCTTCTGGTCCCAGAGCGGGTTCTCCTGGATGAAGCGGTACAGTTCCTCGCGCAGGGCGTCGACCGGCACCGCCCAGTCCACCCGCAGGTGAACCACCGCCAGGACCCGGCTGCCGTGCCGGGTCCAGTTCTCGAAGGGGTTCGTGGTGAAGTACGAGACCGGCAGCACCAGCCGCCGCTCGTCCCACAGCCGCAGGACGACGTAGGTGAGCGTGAGCTCCTCGATGCGGCCCCACTCGTTGTTGACCACGACCACGTCGTCCAGGCGCAGCGCGTCGCTGAAGGCCAGTTGCAGCCCGGCCAGCATGTTGCCGATCGTGGACTGGGCGGCGATGCCGACGATCGCGCCGGCGATGCCCGCCGAGGCGAGCAGACCGGCGCCGAGCGCGCGTACCTGCGGGAAGGAGAAGAGCATCGCACCGAGCGCCACGACGATGATGACGGCGGTGGCGACCCGGCGGACCAGCGCGATCTGCGTCATGATCCGCCGGGCGCGGCGGTTGCGCTCGCCCTCGACCAGCACGAGGCGGTCGAGGATGACATCCGTGACGGCGTAGGAGGCGCCGACGATCAGCCAGGTGACGCAGGCGATCGTGATCAGCCCGAGCACCCGGTCGACGCTCTCGCCGATCGTCCGCTCCTGGGGCGTCCCGCCGAACATGGCGGGCACGAAGGCCACGTTGGCCGCGATGACCACGGCCGTGGCGTAGCCCGCCCACGTGCAGTGCTCGACGAGGTGCCTGGCCAGGCCCCACTTGGCGCCCGCCCTGGACAGCAGCCTGCGGGCCACCTCCACGACGATGATCGCCCCTGCCACCGAGAGGGCCAGGATCGCCCAGGTCGACACAGTCACTCCTCACCTGTCGCGAAAAATCACACTCCCCCTATGGTGCCGGAGATCTCAGAAGGACTCGTCGAAGGACACGTTGCCCTCGACCGCGACCTGGTAGGCCGACACCCTGCGCTCGAAGAAGTTGGCGAGCTCCTGCACGTCCTGGAGCTCCATGAACGCGAACGGGTTGGCGGTGCCGTACTTCTTCTTCAGGCCGAGCCTGGACAACCGCTGGTCGGCCACGTACTCCAGGTACTCGCGCATGTGCTCGACGTTCATGCCGCCGATGCCGTCGCCGCACAGGTCGCGGGCGAAGGCCAGTTCGGCCGTGACCGCCTCCTCGATCATCTGGGTGACCTGCTCGCCCAGTTCGTCGTCGAACAGGTCCGGCTCCTCGGCGCGCACGGTGTCCACCACGCTGAAGGCGAACTCCATGTGCATCGACTCGTCGCGGAAGACCCAGTTGGTGCCGGTGGCCAGGCCGCCGAACAGGCCGCGGGAGCGGAACCAGTACACGTAGGCGAAGGCGCCGTAGAAGAACAGGCCCTCGATGCACGCGGCGAAGCAGATCAGGTTGAGCAGGAAGGTGCGCCGGTCCTC
Organism: Nonomuraea sp. NPDC050540; assembly: GCF_044457485.1. Lineage (NCBI taxonomy): Bacteria > Bacillati > Actinomycetota > Actinomycetes > Streptosporangiales > Streptosporangiaceae > Nonomuraea > Nonomuraea sp. NPDC050540. Next base: position 1,206,622 of record NZ_JBITHA010000001.1, on the reverse strand, counting down.
CCGCGTCTCCAGCCGCTGCAGGCTGGACAGCGAGTCGATCCACCGGAAGCAGAACTCGGCCTTGTCGCGGATGGAGGGGATGTTGTCCACCGCGGCGAACGCCTTGACCCGCTCGTCCGGGTCGGGCAGGTAGGTGTCGAGCAGCGTCAGGTAGAACTGCACGTGCACCGCCTCCTCGAACAGCTGCCTCGACAGGTAGAGGCGCGCCTCAGGAGCGTTGACGTGCTGGTACAGGTTGAGTACCAGGTTGTTGGCCACGATGGAGTCGCCGGTGGCGAAGAAGGCGACCAGGCGGTTGATCAGGTGGCGTTCCTGCGGCGACATCTTGGCCAGGTCGGCCAGGTCGGAGTGCAGGTCCACCTCCTCGACCGTCCACGTGTTGCGGATGGCCGCCCGGTAGCGCTCGTAGAAGTCGGGGTAGCGCATCGGACGGAGCGTCAGGTCCATTCCGGGGTCTAGCAGCATTACTGACACGCCTCGCAGTACTCGGGGTTCTCCAGGGAGCAGGCGATCGCTTCCTGGACGGGGGTCGTCTGAACGGTGGTCTGCGCGATCCGGGTGGCCGGTCGTGAGCGCAGGTAGTAGGTGGTCTTGATGCCCTTCTTCCAGGCATAGGCGTACATCGAGGAGAGCTTGCCGATGGTGGGCGTCGCCATGAACAGGTTCAGCGACTGCGACTGGTCGATGTACGGCGTGCGCGCCGCGGCCAGGTCGATCAGCGCCTTCTGCGGCAGTTCCCACGCGGTGCGGTAGAGCACCTTCAGCTCATCCGGGATGCCGGGGATGTCCTGGACGGAGCCGTCGGCCCGCTTGATGGCGTCGCGCAGGTCCTGCGTCCACAGCCCGCGCTCCTGAAGGTCGCGCACCAGGTACCGGTTGACCTGCAGGAACTCGCCCGACAGCGTCTCGCGCTTGAACACGTTGGACACCTGCGGCTCGATGCACTCGTAGCACCCGGCGATGGAGGCGATCGTCGCCGTCGGCGCGATGGCGATCATGAGCGAGTTGCGCAGCCCGGTCTCGGCGATCCTGGCGCGCAGCGCGTCCCAGCGCTCGGAGGCGCCGACGCCGTAGTGGTCGGGGTGCAGCACGCCCTGGGCGGCGCGGGTGTCGTCGTAGGACGGGTGCCGGCCCCGCTCGACGGCCAGATCGGCGGAGGTGGCGTAGGCGGCGAGGGCGATCTCCTCGGCGATCCTGGTCGACAGCGCCAGCGCCTCCGGCGAGTCGAACGGCAGGCGCAGCGCGAAGAACACGTCGGCCAGGCCCATGACGCCGAGCCCGATCGGCCGCCACCGCTTGTTCGCCTTCTCGGCCTCGGGCGTCGGGTAGAAGCCCAGGTCGATGGTGCGGTCGAGGAAGCGCACCGCGGTGCGGACGGTGCCGGCCAGGCGCTCCCAGTCCAGGCCGGCGCCGGTGACGTGGGCGGCCAGGTTGACCGAGCCGAGGTTGCAGACCGCGGTCTCGCCGTCGCTGGTCACCTCCAGGATCTCGGTGCACAGGTTGGACAGGTGGATGACGTTCTCCGGCCTGGCCGTCTGGTTGGAGACGCGGTTGGCGGCGTCCTTGAAGGTCATCCAGCCGTTGCCGGTCTGGGCGAGCGTGCGCATCATCCGGCCGTACAGGGTGCGGGCCGGCATCTGCCGCGTGTACAGGCCCTGCGCCTCGGCGGCGCGGTAGGCGGTGTCGAAGGCGTCGCCGTACAGGTCGGTGAGGTGCGGGACCGTCTTGGGGTCGAACAGCGACCACACGCCGTCGGACTCCACGCGGCGCATGAACTCGTCCGGCACCCAGTTGGCGAGGTTCAGGTTGTGGGTACGGCGGGCGTCCTCGCCGGTGTTCTCCCGCAGCTCCAGGAACTCCTCGATGTCGGCGTGCCAGGTCTCCAGGTAGACGCAGGCCGCGCCCTTGCGCCGGCCGCCCTGGTTGACGGCGGCCACGGAGGAGTCGAGCGTGCGCAGCCACGGCACGATGCCGTTGGAGTGCCCGTTCGTGCCCTTGATGAGCGATCCGCGCGAGCGGACCCGGGTCCAGGAGATGCCGATGCCGCCGGCGTACTTGGACAGGCGGGCGACCTGCCCGTACCGGTCGTAGATGGACTCCAGCTCGTCCCGGGGCGAGTCCAGCAGGAAGCACGACGACAGCTGCGGCCGGCGCGCGCCGGAGTTGAACAAGGTCGGAGAAGACGGCAGATAGGACAACGTCGACATCAAGGCGTACAGCTCGGCGGCCTCGCCGACCGTCTGGGACAGGCCGCAGGAGACGCGGAGCATGAAGTGCTGCGGGCGCTCCAGCACCTTGCGGGTCTCGGGGTGGCGCAGCAGGTAGCGGTCGTAGACGGTGCGCAGGCCGAAGTACTCGAACCGCTCGTCGGCGTCGGCGTCGATGAGGGCGTCCAGCTCTTCACGATTTTCCCGGACGAAACCGGCGAGCGCGTCCTGGATGAGCCCGGCCGCGTGCGTGGCGGCGACGGAGTCCGAGAACGAGCGGACACCGTGGCCCGCCGCCTCGTCGGCGATCTCCTCGGCCAGCAACCGTGCGGCGACCCGGGAGTTGGCCGGGTCTGCGATCACGCGCGCCGCCGCCTCCTCGATGGCCAGCCGCCGATCCATCTCAACGATCTGCGTCACGTGCAACACTCCTCGCGAGCGAGCTTTCCCCCTGCGAGGGCACGCGAGAGCGCACACGGCAAGTACGGAGATCCCCCGGCCGCGCAGCCCCCGGGCCCTCCCTCGAGGCCCAATGGACAGGACAACCGCTGGCAGGTCTTCGGGCTCGCGGGCGTCTCAACGCGTGAGTCCTACTGGCCGTCGCTTCCCGGACCAGGGTCCAGTGCTGATGACGGCGGTCGTTCCCGCTTACCGCTGCGGGGCAGCCCTGGAATCGCACCAGGTTCCCTTTTGCTCCGCCTCCGGGGAGGCGAACCAGCGACAGTGCAGGATCCTACATCTAGTGGCCGATCCCGCAACTATCCCCGGTATGTTGTGCTCGGCGTGTCGAGCATGCCGAGTTCACGGAGTACTCTGCGGGTACGGGCGGACTCGGTGGCCAGCCATGTGGAGAAGTCGTCGCCGCTGAGCGGGATGGCCTCCCAGCCCCCGTTACGGCAGGCCTCGTGCCACGGCGCCGACCGGGTCGCCTCCTCCATCATGCGCACCGCGGCGCCCCGCCGTTCGCCGTCCATCGCCGCGGGCCCGACCACCGCGCACCAGTCGGCGAAGTCGACGCGAACCCCGCACTCCAGGAGCGTGGGGGCGTCGACGCCGGGGACCCGGGCGGCCGAGGAGACGGCCAGCGGCCTGATCCGGCCGGAGTCGAGCCGGGCCCGCCAGTCGCGCAGCCGCCCGGTGGCCGCCGCGACCTTGCCGCCCTGCATGGCCGCCGCCACCTCCTGGGCGCCCGGGTAGCCGGTGTAGTCGATCTTCCTGACGTCCACGCCGAGCCCCTGCGCCACCAGGCCGAACAGCAGGTGATCGGGCTCGCCCAGGGGCCCGCCGGCCAGGTAGGTGCGCTCCGGCTGGGCCAGCAGGTGGGCGGCGAAGGCGTCGAAGTCCTTCAGCCGTGAGTTGGCCGGCACCACCAGCACCTCGACGTTGCCGGTGAGCCTGGCCAGCGGCGTGGTGGCGATGTGCATGGGGCGCTGGTCGTTCAGCTCGGCGGCGGCCAGCGCGGGCAGGCCGGTGACGGTGACGGTGGTCGTGCCGCCCGTGCCGGTGGCGGGGTAGCCGGTCCTGCGCAGGGTGCGGTAGAGCGCCTGTGCGACCGCGGCCCATCGCTCACCGCCGGGGACGACGCCGACGGGGCCGAGGCCGTTCGCGCCGCCACCCGCGCCGGCGCATCCGGAGACACAGGCGGCCAGGCCGAGCCCGAGTGCGAAGAACTGCCGACGCCGCATGATGCCCCTCCCCGAACCCCGATAGACCTCCCATTACATGAGGTTATTGACAGATCACACGGTGTTACACATCGGGGGGCACTCTTCACGTTTCATCGGCCGGCAGCGCGAACAACCTGATGTAGAGCGGGCGGGCGTCCGGGGGCGCGTCGTCGGCCTGGTGACTGTACTTGGACAGCAGCGCGATGTACTCCTCGAAGAAGGCGTCGAACCCCTCCTTGGTCATCCGGCCGAACCCCCGTGAGGCCTTGGCCCAGTCGGGATCGCGCCGGTAGGCGGCCCCGAAGCGGTCCATCAGCGCGCGGTCCTCGGCCATGCCGATGCGGTAGAACTCCTCCAGCACCGCGCGGCTCTCCGGCGCCACGTCGCGGAAGTTCGGCGTGCGGATGTCGCGCGGCATGTCGGCCTTGCGCCACCAGCGCTCGCGGCCGGCCGAACGTTCGGGAATCTCCTCGATGAAGCCGTACTTCTCCAGCTGGCGCAGGTGGTAGCTGGTCGTGCCGGTCTTGGCGCCGAGCAGCTCGCCCAGCGTGGTGGAGGTGGCGGGGCCGTGCACGTTGAGGTGCGACAGCATGCGCCGGCGCATCGGATGGGCCAGGGCCTTCAGACGCTCGTGATCGTCGAGATACAGCGGCGCCCCATCCTCATCCCTCATGAGGAGAGAGCTTAGTCCTGCCGGATGATTTCTGCAGACATGTCTTTGCCGACAGATCTCTGCAGAGTAGCGTCGGCAGCATGAAGAGGTTAGTGATCATGTTGTTCGCGCTCGTCTGCGCGTTCGTTCCGGCCGTTCCCGCGCTGGCCGCCGACGGGCTGACCGTCACCGAGGTCTCCTTCCGCGGCAGCGGCGGGCTCCAGATGCACGGCAGCGTGCTGGTCCCCTCCGGCGCGCGCGGGCCGCTGCCCGGCCTGGTGCTCGTGCACGGATCAGGCGGCGGCACCCCGCGTACGAAGCTGATGACCGAGGCCGAGGCCTTCGCCCGCCAGGGCCTGGCCGTGCTGGTCTACGACAAGCGCTCCGAGGGCTACTCGATGACCGTCCGCGACTACGGCCAACTGGCCGGCGACGCGCTCGGCGCGCACGCGGCCCTGCGCGCCTTCGCGGGGGTCGATCGGGGCAACGTCGGCATCTGGGGCCTGAGCGAGGGTGGCTGGGTCGCCCCGCTGGCCGCCACCCGCTCCAAGGACGTCGCCTTCGTGGTGATCGTCGGCGGCAACGCCATGCAGCCGCTGCGCCAGCAGACCTGGGCGGTCGCCGCCGGGCTGCGCAACGCCGGCGTCAGCGGCCCGGTGCCCGACCGCGGTGTACCCGCCGTCTACCGGCTGCTGGCCGGGGCGGGGCAGTTCCCGATGCCCTGGCACGACGCGCAGGCCGTGCTCGCCCGGGTCACCCAGCCCGTGCTCGGCATCTGGGGCGCCCACGACCTGCTCACCCCGCCGCGGGAGACCCCGGGGCTGCTGGCCGAGGGCCTCGCGCACGAGAACTACACGCTGCGCTACTTCGCCGGCGCCGACCACGCCGCCCACCTCACGCCCGACCGCGGCGTCACCCGCTCCCCCGAGCTCGCGCCCGGCTACGCCGAGGCCGTCGGGACCTGGGTGAAGCGCGTCGCCGCCGGGCGGCTGCCGACCGCGGAGAGCGTGGGCGAGCTGCCCGGCCAGGCGTCGATGACCGTCGCGGTCCCGCCGCCGGCCTGGTGGGAGTCGGCCGCGGTGCAGGTGGGGGCGCTCCTGCTGTTCCTCGTGGCCTTCCTGGGCTACCCGGTGTGGGCGCTGGTCAGGCGGGTGCGGGGCCGTACCCCGGCGGAAGCGGGGGCGCGCTGGCCGCGGACGGTGGCGATCGCCGCGCCCGTGGCGGCCTTCGGCGCGCTGGCCTACCTGTTCTACTCGGTCATGACGGGCGGCAAGCTGGGCTCGCCCGGCCCGCTGGTGGCCGGCCGCCCGCTCGTCTGGCTGGTCCTGCAGGCCCTCGCGGTGCTCGCGCTGGTCGCGGCCGTGCTCACGGTGCCCGCCGCGCGCCGGGCCCGCGGTTCCGAGCGGGTACGGCTGGCCGTCCTGCTGACCGGCGCCGCCGCCTTCCTGCCCTGGGCGCTCTACTGGGGACTGCTGACGCCGTGACCGGACGGGTGGGGGCGGGGCGCCGTGACCGGGCTAGTGGGGACGGCTCGTGCTGTGACCCGGTTTGCGGCCCATCGCGGCGCGCAGGTACGGCGGCAGCCGGTCCTCACCCACCAGCCGGGGCGCGTCGGGACGCCACTCGGTCACCTCGACCAGTCCCGGTTCGACCAGCTCGAAGTCGCCGAAGAAGCCCAGGATCTCCGCCTCGGTACGCCCCACGGCCCCGCCGGCGGAGGAGCCACGGTAGATGTTCTTGGCCTCCTCCTCCGCCTCAGGGTCACCGAGCGTCGGCACCGCGTGGGTGAGCACCAGGTAGCTGCCCGGCGGCACGGCCTCGCGCAGCACCGCGACCATGCCCGCCGGGTCGTCGGCGTCCTGGACGAAGTGCAGGATCGACACCAGCAGCACCGCGACCGGCTCCGTCCGGTCGAGGAACCCGGTCACCTCGGGGCTGGCCAGCAGTTCTCTGGGCCGCAGCAGGTCGGCGCGCAGGAAGACGACCCGGCCCGACTCCTCCAGCAGCGCGCGGGCATGGGCCGCCACGACCGGGTCGTTGTCGACGTAGACGACCCGGGCCTCGGGCGCGATCTCGTGCACGTTGCCCTGCGTGGGCAGACCGCTGCCGAGATCGAGGAACTGCCTGACACCCGCCTCGGTCAGCGCCCGCACCGCCCGCTGCAGAAAGGCGCGGTTGGCCCTGGCTATGGGGATGGCCTCGGGGATGTGCTTCGACAGCTGGTCGATCGCGTCGCGGTCGACGCCGAAGTTGTTCTTGCCGCCGAGCATGTAGTCATACATCCGCGCCAGATTCGGCGTCTGCGGGTCGAAGGCCACATCATGATCTTAGGTCTTCTCAGCCATGACTTCACTGGATACCGTCCGATTCATGGCCGATTTAGAGCATTTTCCCTTTCCGTCCGGTCCGAGGGGTGCCCCATCGGACCTGTACGCCGTCCGCCGCGAGAAGGAACCGCTCGGCCTGGTCCGGGTACCGAGCGGCGACCACGTCCACCTGGCGACGCGCTACGAGGACGCCGTCGTGGTGCTGACCGACCCGCGCTTCAGCCGCGACCTGTCCTACCCCGGCGCGCCCCGCATGTTCAGCGGCTTCACGATCGCCGAGGCGCCCGGCGGCCTGATCGGCATGGACCCGCCCGGCCACACCCGGCTGCGCCGCCTGCTGTCAGGCACCTTCACCCCGCGTCAGGTGAACGGCTGGCGCCCCCGCCTGCGCGAGCTGGCCACCGATCTCGCCGACCGGCTGCCCGCCGAGTTCGACTTCGTGACCGAGTTCGCCTTCCCGCTGCCCGTCCAGGTGATCTGCGATGTCATGGGGGTGCCCGGCATCGACAGCGAGCGCGTGCGGCGCTGGTCGGACGCCATGCTCTCCTCCTCCGGACTCACCGAGGAGGAGAAGGCCGGTTCGGCCGCGGAGTTCTACGCCTACTGCGCCACGATGATCGCCGAGCACCGCGACTCCCCGGGCGACGGCCTGCTCGCGGCCATGATCGAGGCCAGGGACGGCGCCGACCGGCTCACCGAGGAAGAGCTCGTCCGTATGACGCTCGGGCTGTTCCTGGCCGGGCACGAGACGACCGGCTCGATCCTGTCCAGGGCGGCACTGCGGCTGCTGGCTCCCCGCGACGGCTTCGCACGCCTGGTCGCCGACCCCGGCGTGATCCCGAAGGCGACCGAGGAGCTGTTCCGCGTGGAGCAGCCCGGCGACAGCCCGCTCATCCGCGTCGCCACCGAGGACGTCGAGCTGCCCTCGGGCCCGATCAGGAAGGGCGAAGGCGTCATCGCCTCCTTCTCCGGGGCCAACTTCGACCCCGAGGTCTTCCCCTCCCCCGCCACCATGGACTTCGACCGCGCCGCCGGGCAGTCGCACCTCTCCTTCGGCCGCGGCGCCCACTACTGCGCGGGCGCCAACCTGGCCACGGCGGAAGTGCAGGAGTTCCTGGGCGTGCTGGCCGCGCGCATGCCGGGGTTGCGGCTGGCCGTACCGGCCGATGAGGTGGAATGGACGGTGGGCAGCATCATGGTCCGCCCGCTCCACCTGCCCGTGCGCAGGTAGCCCCTACTCGACGGTGACGCTCTTGGCCAGGTTGCGGGGCTTGTCGACGTCCCGCTCCAGGGCCACGGCGGCGTGGTAGGCCAGCAGTTGCAGCGGGATCGTCAGCAGGATGGGGTCCAGCTCGATCTCGTTCTTCGGCACGACGATCGCGTCGTCGGCCAACTTGGCGTCGGGCTCGCGGTGGCCGATCATGAGAACGTTGCCGCCGCGGGCGCGGATCTCGCCGAGTGTGGTGAGGTTCTTGTCCAGGAGTTCGTCGTCGGGGACGATCGCCACCGTCGGCATCTCGGGGCCGATGAGCGCGAGCGGCCCGTGCTTGAGCTCGCTGGCCGGGTAGGCCTCGGCGTGGATGTAGGAGATCTCCTTGAGTTTCTGCGCGCCCTCCCTGGCCACGGGATAGCCGCGCACCCGGCCGACGAACATGATCGACGGGCGGCCCGCGTACTTCCGCGCGAAGTCCCTGATCCGGTCGCCCTGCTTGAGGATCTCCTCGATCTGGTCGGGCAGCTTGGCCAGGCCGTCCACGATGCGGCGGCCGTCGGCGGGCGAGAGGTCGTGCACGCGGCCGAAGTGCAGGGCCAGCAGCGCGAACGCCACCGCCGTCGAGGTGAAGGCCTTGGTGGAGGCGACCGAGACCTCAGGCCCGGCGTGCAGGTAGATGCCGCCGTCCACCTCGCGGGCGATGGCGCTGCCGACGGCGTTGACGATGCCGATGACACGGCCGCCCTTGCGCTTGAGCTCCTGGACGGCGGCGAGCGTGTCGTAGGTCTCACCCGACTGGCTGATCGCGACGTACAGGGTGTCGGGGTCGACGACGGGGTTGCGGTAACGGAACTCCGAGGCGGGCTCGGCGTCGGCGGGGATGCGGGCGAGCTCCTCGATGAGCTGGGCGCCGATCTGGCCGGAGTAGTAGGCGGAACCGCAGCCGATGATCTTCACGCGGCGGAAGGAGCGGGTCTCGCGCGCGTCCATGTTGAGCCCGCCCAGGTGGGCGATGTGGAAGCGCTCGTCGAGGCGGCCGCGCAGCGTGCGCGCGACGGTCTCGGGCTGCTCGGAGATCTCCTTGAGCAGGTAGTGCTCGAAGCCGCCGGTGTCGTAGTGCCCGGCCTCGACGTCGACGGTCAGCGGCTCCTTCGCGGTCTCCAGGCCGCCGCTGGCGAAGGTGTGGAAGCCGTCGGCCTTGAGCACGGCCAGCTCGCCGTCCTCCAGGTGGACGACCTGGCGGGTGTAGCGGACCAGCGCGGCCACGTCCGAGGCGGCGAACATCTCCTTCTCGCCGATGCCGAGCACAATCGGGCTGCCGTTGCGGGCCACGACGACCTCGCCGGGCCGTTCGGCGTCGAGGACGGCGATGCCGTAGGTGCCGACGACGCTCTTGAGCGCCTTCCTGACCGCCTCCTCCAGGCTGGAGGTCTCCTCGACGGTGCGGGCGATCAGGTGGGAGAGCACCTCGGAGTCGGTCTCGGAGACGAAGGCGACGCCGTCGGCCTCCAGCTTGGCGCGCAGTTCCGTGGCGTTCTCGATGATGCCGTTGTGGACGACCGCGACGCGCTCGTCTGCGGAAAGGTGCGGGTGGGCGTTGACGTCGCTGGGCACGCCGTGGGTGGCCCACCGCGTGTGACCGATGCCGAGCGTGCCCTTGAACCGCGCGGGTACGGCCTGCGCCAGGTCGGCCACCCGGCCCTTGACCTTGCGGACCTTGAATCCCTTGTTGGAGACGACGACCCCGGCCGAGTCGTACCCGCGGTACTCCAGGCGCTGCAGCCCCTCCAGCAGGATGGGGGCGGCGTCCTTCGGACCGACATAAGCCACAATTCCGCACATACGGGCGTCCTCTCTTATCCGTAGACGATGCGGCGCAGCTGGCGCAGGGACAGCTCCGGTGCCGCGACCCGGCGTCCCGGCAACTCCGCGGCGATCCTGGGGAAGATCTCGTCGTTGGTGAGGCCGCGGGCCTTCAACTCGGCGTGCCGCCGCCGGACGAACTCCTCCACCGTTTCGGAGAAGTACGCCAGCACCTCGGCGACCACGCGGGCCGCCTCACCGGGGCCCAGCGGACTGGTCCTGGTCAGGTGCGCGATGAGCTCTTCGTAGGGATGCCGTGCCGTGGACACAGTCGAGGACATTACGCATCTGGGGACCGTTCAAACAACTTCCTGCCCGAAATCGGGCAGGAATTGGTGACTTCGTCCCATGCCTTTGCCTCGCAAGGCCGCAAAATCGGACCACATACGCATCGCACGCCCCGGGTGACACTCTTCTCACAGGGCATGATTACTCTATGTAGTTGTATGCTGCCTTTCCGTGGGAGTTTTCATGCCACACTGGATCGCCCTCACCCTCGCCACCGGCCTCCTGACCGCACCCACCCCCCAGCCCGGACGGCAGGGCGACTTCGCCGAGGCGGCCCGGGAGTACGGCGTTCCGGTCAGCGTTCTGCTCGGGGTCTCCTACCTGCAGTCGCGGTGGGACGACCATGCCGGGCGGCCGAGCGTGTCCGGGGGGTACGGGCCCATGCACCTGGTGGACGGGGGCGCGGCCGTACCGGAAGGCCGTCATCACGACGGCGACCCGCGCGGCGACGACGCCCGCCCCATGCGGCTGACCGCGACCCCCGAGGTTCCCGAGGTTCCCGAGGCTTCCGAGGCTTCCGAGGACACGTTGCGGGAGGCGGCGCGGCTGAGCGGGATCGGGGCGGCGCGGCTGCGGCGCGATCCGGCCGCGAACATCAAGGGCGGGGCGGCGCTGCTGGCCTCCTATCAGGCGCGGCCCAGCACGGCACCGGCCGACTGGTATGACGCGGTGGTGCGGTACGCGGGGTCGCGTGGGTTCGCGGACGAGGTGTTCGCGCTGATGAGGACGGGTGCGGCCCGCCGTACCGAGGACGGCTCCCTCGTCCGGCTGACCGCCGCGCCCGAGGCGGTGCCGCCCGCGCGCCCGATGCGGAAGGCGGCCAACCCGGCCGAGTGCCCGGCGTCGCTGGACTGCGAGTGGATGCCCGCGGCCTTCAAGAAGTTCGGCAAGAAGAAGGACTACGGCAACCACGACCGCCTGAACCGGCCGCGGCGCGTCGACTACATCGTCATCCACGACACCGAGGGCTCCTACGCGGGCGTGCCGTCCATGGTGGACAACCCCCGATACGTCAGCTGGCACTACACCATCCGCTCCCGCGACGGACATGTCGCCCAACACGTGCGAAATCGCGACATTGCCTGGCATGCGGGCAACTGGGATATCAACTCGCGCTCCGTCGGCATCGAGCACGAGGGCTATCTGGCGCGGGGCGGCACCTGGTACACCGAGGCGATGTACCGCTCGTCGGCACGGCTGGTGAAGCACCTGGCGTCGGTGTACAAGGTGCCGCTCGACCGCGCGCACATCATCGGCCACGACAACGTGCCGGGCACCACCCCCGGCACCGTGCCCGGCATGCACGAGGACCCCGGCCCGTACTGGGACTGGGCCCGTTACTTCGCCCTCATGGACGCCCCGCTCAAGCCGGCGGGGAACGGCGACTCGGTGATCATCCGCCCCGACTTCGACGAGCATCGCGAGCGCTACACCGGTTGTTCGAGCAAGCGCCCCGCCCGCGCCTGCCCGTCGCAGGGCTCGGCGTCGGTGTGGCTGCGCACCGCGCCGCGCGAGGACGCGCCGCTCGTCGACGACATCGGCAAGCGCGTGGGCAAGGACAGCACCTACAGCGTGTACGACCACAGCGCCCGCGCCTCGACCGGCCAGCGCTTCGCCGTGGCCGGGCGCGAGGGCGAGTGGACCGCGATCTGGTACCTGGGCCAGAGGGCCTGGTTCCGCAACCCGCCGTCCGCACCGACCGCCATCCCGGCCGAGGGCCCGCTGGTGACGCCGGTGAAGGACAAGGTGCGGGTGTACGGCCGGGCGTACCCCGAAAAATCCGCCTATGCCGGGTCAAGGAGCCGCTTCCAGCGCCACGTCCCCCTGAACTACGTCATCCGCCGCGGCCAGTCCTACTCCGCGGACCTCACCCTGACCGGCACCTACCACCGCGCCGACTCCATCCACCCCGCCCACCACGACACCGTCAAGGGCCGGCTGCGCTACCACCAGATCCAGCTCGGGCACCGGGTGATGTTCGTACGGGCGGAGGACGTACGGGTCGTCAGGTGAGGCGCGCACACGCGCGTTGCGCACGGGCACTCCACGGAAGCGATATGGTTTTCCCGTGACCGGCGCTCGCCGCCGGACACACGCGGAAGTGGCTCAGTGGTAGAGCATCACCTTGCCAAGGTGAGGGTCGCGGGTTCAAATCCCGTCTTCCGCTCGGAGTGCGATCTCCTGGTGGAGTGGCCGAGAGGCGAGGCAGCGGCCTGCAAAGCCGTCCACACGGGTTCAAATCCCGTCTCCACCTCGGTTGTACAGCGGACCGCCAGGATCCGCTAAAGTAGGTCAAGCGCCATGCGGAAGTGGCTCAGTGGTAGAGCATCACCTTGCCAAGGTGAGGGTCGCGGGTTCGAATCCCGTCTTCCGCTCGTGAACAACTGAATAATCCCAGGACGATTAGCTCAGCGGGAGAGCGCTTCCCTGACACGGAAGAGGTCACTGGTTCAATCCCAGTATCGTCCACCAGCACGGCCACCGGGCCAGTCTCAGCCCGTCCAGGATCCTCGCCCCGCTCGCGCACCTGGTTGCTCACCTTCGACGCGCCTCCGGACGCCGCCATCCCGTGCCACTGTCCGGTGATCTCGGAGGCACGCAGCTCCCCAGAGCAGGATCATCCGGAAGGCCGGCGCCCGCTCTTTCCCTCATCGCCCTTGAACCGCACCTCGCCGGTCGGACCGCCTGGGCGGAGCGGAGCAGCGGAACGGTCCCCGTGAGTCGTCACCCGGACAGGATGCCCCCAGGAGGGGTCCCCGGCGCCGGCGGGCGGGGCCGGCGCCGGGTTTTCCTGGATGGTCAGGTCAAGGCGGGTTCGAGGATGCGGTTCTGCTCGTCCACCAGGACGACGCGGGGCCGGTGCTCGGCGATCTCGTTCTCGGCCAGCTGGGCGTAGGTGATGATGATGACGGTGTCGCCGCGCTGGACGAGCCGGGCCGCGGCGCCGTTCACCACGACCTCGTTGGCGCCCGGCGTCCCAAGGATCGTGTACGTCTCGAACCGGGCGCCGTTGTTGACGTTGACGACGTGCACCAGTTCGTGCACGCCGATACCCGCCGCCTCCAGCAGTTCGGGCGAGAGCGTGAGCGAGCCCACGTAGTTCAGGTCGCTGTCGGTGACCGTGGCCCGGTGGATCTTGGAATTCATGAAGGTGCGCAACATGCGGTGAGCCCCTGTCTGGGTCGATGGAAAGCCGTCGGAAAGTCGATGGATACAGGGCCGACGCCCGCGCCGAGTTTATCCAGCCCCACCCCCGACGACCAGCGAAAAACTCTGCGGTGCATCTTTAAGGAATACTGAAAGGCCCTCGATTCGGCTCAGCCCGAATAGATTGGCAGCCGCCGCCGGGGCCCATAACGTCGCGTCCAAGGGGTAATCGGGGATGAACATCTGGCGCACGCCGTACGGGCGCGCCGTTTTCCCACGTATGTTCAGAAGGGGATTCCGCCATGCCGAATTCCGTGACCAAGCATTACATCGATCAATGTCTGGACGAGCGCTCCGGCCTGCGTGACGCGGTACGGCGGGCGCCGTTCTCCCCGGCCTTCGCCCACGCCTACGGGCAGCGGCTGGCGGATCGGCCGTGGTTCGCCGGCGAGGCCCGGCTGCGTGAGTTCGCCGCCGATCTGCGGCCGTTCCTGGATCTGCTGGTGTCGCTGCCGTGGCGGTTGTTCGACGGCGACCTGGCGGCGTACTGCGCGACGCTGGGTGTCAGTCCCCGGCACGCCGCGGTCATGACGAGGAACGCGACCCGCAATCCGCCCAGGTACGCCCGGCCTGACGTGTATTTCGACGGCTCGGCGTTCAAGCTGCTGGAGCTCAACATCTGCAGCGCGCTCGGCGGGCTCGACCAGGCGGCGGTCAACCGGGCGCTGCTGGAGGTGCCCGAGTTCCGGGCTTTCGCCGAGGAGCACCGGCTCGGGTTCTCCGACACGGCCGCCGAGTTCGCCGCCGCCCTGCGCGACATCGCCGCGCCCGTGGCGGAAGGCGACAGCCCGGTGGTGGCCATGACCGAATGGACGGACGGCCTGGCCGCCTATGGGCACCGTATGCAGGTGCTGCGGGAGCAAATGGGCGCGGCCGGTCTCGACGTACGGCTCGCCGAGGCAGGGCAGTTCAAGGAAAAAGCCGGAAAGCTCTTTCTGGACGGCACGCCGGTCGACATGGTCCTGCGCTATTTCTCGGTCGACGAAATATGCTCTGACCCGTCAGGGGAAGAGCTCTTGGAGCCGATTGTGCGGGCCCACGAATCGGGCCGGACTGTTCTCCATTCAACGCTCGACAGCTATCTCTACTCCAACAAGGGCTGCATGTACCTGCTGTCGGACCCGCGCTGGCGGGAGGCGTTCACGGCCGAGGAGTCCGCGCTGATCGACCGGGTGCTGCCGTGGACGCGGGCCCTGTCGGGCGCGGACGTGGTCGAGCAGGCGCTGGCCGAGCGCGACTCGCTCATCCTCAAGCCGCGCGTCGGCTACGCCGGCACCGGGACGGTCGCCGGGTGGGCGGCCGGCGAGCGGGAGTGGCGGGAGGCGGTGGCGGCGCACACCGGCGACGGCTACATCGTCCAGCGGCGGGTGACGCCGCAGTCCGAGCCGGTCTGCGACGCCGGCAGCGGCGAGGTGGCCGACTGGATCGCCGCCTGGAGCTTCTTCTTCACCGACCGCGGCTACGCGGGCTCGTCGTTCATCCGCGCCATCCCGGCCGGCTCGGGGCCGATCATCAGCCCGTCCACGCAGCCGCCGATGCGTACCACCAGCGTCTTCACCTTTCCGCACGAATGAGGGGTTGCAGCCATGACCGAGATCATCAGGAAACGGGCCGAGCGCGTCCTTGTGATCGGCGCCGGGGTGAGCGGCCTGACCACGGCCCTGTCGTTGTCGCGGGCCGGGTTCGAGGTCGTCGTCGCCGCCGAGAAGGACGCCTCGCAGTGCGTGTCCGTGGTGGCGGGCGCCTTGTGGGAGTGGCCGCCGGCGGTGTGCGGCTACCACCATGACCAGATCTCGTTGTCGCGCTCGAAGGGGTGGTGCATGGAGTCGTACGAGATCTTCGACGGCCTCGCCGCCGACTCGTCGACGGGCGTGTTCATGCGGGTCTCGAACTTCTACTTCACCCACCGTGTCGAGCAGCACGTCCACGACCAGAACAAGATGAACGAACTGGCCGTCAGGGTACGCGGGTTCGAGCGTGACCCCGGCCTCGCCTCGGCCAACGGCGTGAACCCGACGTACGGGATCCAGGACGCCTACCGGCACCTCGCCCCCATGATCGACACCGACACCTACACCGGCTGGCTGCTGCGGCAGGCGGAGGAGGCCGGGGTCAAAGTCGTGCGGGCGCGGGTCTCGGGCCTGCTGCGTGAGCAGGAGCGCGAGCTGCACCAGGCGTACGGCGTGGACGCGATCGTCAACTGCACCGGCCTCGGCGCGGCGGAACTGCACGGGGTACCCATGTACCCGCTGCGCGGCGCGCTGGTGCGGGTGCTCAACGACGGCACCCGGATCCCGAAGATCGAGGAGGCGCACTGCGTCTCCCACGACGAGCGCAACGGGGACGAGCAGGACATCGTGTTCATCGTGCCCCGCGGCGAGAACCTCGTCGTGCTGGGCGGCCTCGCCGAGCCCGACCAGTGGAGCACCGACATCAACCTCGACAACCACCAGCCGGTACGCGACATGTACAACCGGTGCGTGCAGTTCATGCCGGCGATCGGCAAGGCGGAGATCGACCCGGTCGAGCCGGTACGCGCCGGCCTGCGGCCCTTCCGCAAGCAGAACGTCTGCCTGGAGAGCGAGCCGGGGACCCGGATCGTGCACAACTACGCGCACGGCGGCGCCGGGTTCAGCTTCTCGTGGGGGTGCGCGCGGGAGACGGTCGACATGGTGAAGTCCTTCGCGATCTGAACGGCGATCTGAACGGCGAGGGGGCCCGGCGGTCCGGGCGGGCCCCCTCAGCCGGGGTCGAGCGGGATCTCGGTCAGCCACTCCGGGTGGCGCTCGGAGCGTCCGCGCACGATCGCCGCGTACTCCCGCTCCAGCCGCGCCGTCACCGGTCCCATCGTCCCGTCGCCCACGCGGCGGCCGTCGACGGTCGTGACCGGCAGGATCTCCCAGGCGGTGCCCATGAAGAACACCTCGTCGGCCAGGTAGAGCTCGCTGCGGTCCACCTCCCGCTCCTCCAGCGCCAGCCCGAGGTCGCCGGTCAGCGCGCAGACGCTGTCCCTGGTCAGCCCGGCCAGCAGGCCGCTGGTCAGCGACGGGGTGATCACCGTACCGTCGCGCACGAGGGCGACGCAGGCGCCGGGACCCTCACTGACCTTGTGCCGGTCGTTGAGCAGGATGGGCCAGTCGTGGCCGTTCTCCCTGGCCTCCATCATCGCCAGCCGGCCGTTGTGGTAGTTGGAGAACGTCTTGGCCCGCGGCGGCATGGACGCGTCGCTGACCCGGATCCACGAGCTGACCGCGGCGCGGCAGCCGCGCGGCGTCAGCAGGTGGCTGTGGAAGGGCCAGCTGTCGACGACGATCTCGCAGCGGCTGCCGGCCGGGACCATCTGCTCGCGGATCACGCCGCGCGGGAAGGCCCACGGCCGGATGTAGGTGTCGGTACGGCAGGCGTTGGCGCGCAGCAGGCCGAGAATGGCCTCCCGCAGGCTGTCCACGCTGCCGGGCAGGTCGAGCCGGCACAGCCGCGCCGAGTCGAACAACCTGCGCAGGTGATCGTCGAGCCGGAAGGCCAGCAGGCGGCGCCCGTCCGCGGCGAGGTAGGCCTTGATGCCCTCGAAGACGGCGGCGACCGAGGCGTGGCCGACCGCGTTGACGTGCACGGTGGCCTGCTCCCACGGCACGAGGGCGCCGTCGCGCCAGATCCACTCCGGGTGCCCGCTGCCGCGGGCGGCCAGGGAGTCGAGTGCCTGGCTCTCCAGTGCGTGCGTCATGCGGCCGCCACCTCCAGGCCGTCGAGCGAGATCTGGTACAGGGTGTCGAGAACGGCGCTGGCGGCGCCGAGGTCGGCGTGGCGGCCGGCGGCGCTGGGCACGGCGACGCAGCGCAGTCCGGCGGCCCGCGCGGCGGCGACCCCCACCTCGGAGTCCTCCAGCGCCAGCACCTCCTCGGCCCGCAGCCCGCACCGCCGCAGGGCCAGCAGGTACAGGTCGGGAGCGGGCTTCACCGCGATGCCGCCGTCGGCGGTGACCAGGTGGTCGAACCACTCGAGCGCCCCGAGCCGCCCGAGGTGCCCGGCCACCCAGGTCCGCGGCGAGCCGGAGACCACCGCCAGCCGGATGCCGCGCCGCGCGGCCTCCCCGGCCAGCGCCCGTACGCCGGGCCGCAGCGGCTCGGCGTCGGACAGCTCCTGCTTGCGGGCCAGCCGCCAGGCGACCTCTTCCTCGGTCACCGCGCGGCCGAGCGTGCGCCCGAAATGCCCGGCCGCGATCTCGGCGCCGGAGGAGCGTCCGGTCATCGCCGCCCACACCGACTCGGGGAAGGCGAGGCCGAAGCGGGCGTAGAGGTCGCGCCAGGACTGCCTGGCGGCCCGTTCGGTGTCGCAGAGCAGGCCGTCGAAGTCGAAGAACAGTCCCCGGACGGCCATCACGCGGGCTGCCCTGCGTGGACGGGGCCGAGGACGCGGCCGAGATAGTCGTTGGCGAACACGCCGTCGGGGTCGAGCGCGGCGCGCACGCGCGCGAAGCTCTCCCATTCCGGGTAGCGCGGGCGCAGGATCTCGGCGGTGGCGGTGTGCGCCTTGCCCCAGTGGGGCCGGGCGTCGAGGTCGCGCAGGACGGGCTCGGCGACGCGCAGGATCTCGATGTAGCCCGCCGTCCTGGGCACGCACAGGTTGACGTAACCGGTCCGCCGGCCGTACGCGGGACTGAGCGGGGAGTCGTCGGGGGCGCCGACGCGCACGAGCACCGAGTACGGCGAGTAGTGGCCGAAGCGGCGCAGCGCGCCGCGCAGCCCGGCCAGCGCGGCGGGGATGTTCTCCAGCGGCAGCGCGTGCTCCATGGCCAGGAACTTGATCGGCTGCGGGAAGGCGAAGACCCGGTGGGCGGTGTCCACGTAGGAGACGCGCTCGCCGGTGGCGGGCGTACGGCCCAGGCGCGGGACGATGCCGGGGCGCAGCCGTCCCGCCAGGCCGGACAGGCCGCAGCGGACCTCGGCCAGCGTGCTGTCGTAGCGGTGCAGCGCGGCGCGCGGCGTGGGCGGCGCGGCGGTGCGGTCCAGTGCGCGGGTGGCGGCGCTGTCGGCCCACGGCAGCCAGGAGAACGAGACGTGCTCGGCGCTGCCGGCCCACTCCCCGAAGCGTTCGAGCAGCCCGTCGAGCGGCTCGCGGCCGAGCACGGCGCGCAGGTTGAAGCGCGGCACCACGCGCAGCGTGACCTCGGTGATCACGCCGAGGGCGCCGAGCGAGGTGCGCGCGCACCGGAACAGCTCGGGGTCCTCGCGGGTGTCGCACTCGCGTACGGAGCCGTCGGCGGTGACCAGGCGCAGGCGGGTGACCTGGCCGGAGAACGGCGGATGGGCCAGGCCGGTGCCGTGGTTGCCGGTGGCCAGCGCCCCTGCGACGGTCTGCGCGGCGATGGTGCCGAGGTTGCCGAGCGCCAGCCCGGCGCGGTCGAGGGCGGTGCTGAGCATGTGTAAGGAGGTTCCGGCGCGCACGGTGACGGTCCCGGCGGCGCGGTCCACGCCGGCGACGCCGCGGAAGCGGGTCAGGTCGAGCAGCGTGCCGTCGGTGCAGGCCAGCTGGTTGAAGGAGTGCCCGGTGCCGACCGGGCGCACGGTGCGGCCGGCCTTGGCCGCGGTGCGCACCGCGTGGACGATCTCCTCCTCGCGGGTCGGCGCGAGCAACGTGGCGGGTGCGCAGCGCGCGGTGCCCGACCAGGTGCGCCAGGTGGGTCGGTTGCTCATGTTCTCCCGTTCCCTGTGGAGAGGTGGGTGCGGTAGCGGGAGACCGCGTCGGACCAGTCCGGCATGGTGATCCCGAGGTGCTTCAGGCGGCCGGTGCTCAGGGTGGAGTTGCGCGGGCGGCGGCCGAGGAAGCCGCAGTCGTCGAGCGCGACCGGCTCGGCGGCGCGGCCCTCGCGCCCCAGCGCCACCCGGGCGACGTCGAACCAGCTGGCCGAGCCGGTGTTGGCCACGTGGAGCGTCCCCGCGGTGCCCCGCTTGAGCAGCAGCACCATGGCGCGGGCCAGGTCGACGGTGTAGGTGGGGCAGCTGAACTGGTCGTGGATGAGGCGTACGCGCTCGCCCCGCTCGGTCTGGCGGATCATGGCGAGCACGTTGTCGGTGCGCTCGTCGCTGCCGCCGAACAGCCAGGAGGTGCGGATGACGAGGTGGTCGTCGACGGTGGCCACGATGCGCTCGCCGGCCAGCTTGCTCAGCCCGTACACGCTGAGCGGGCCCGGGGTGTCGGTCTCGCGGTAGCCGCCGTCGGGGGTGTCGGCCCCGTCGAAGACGTAGTCGCTGGAGACGTAGACCAGGCGGCTGCCGGTCCTGCGGCAGGCGTCCGCGACGTTGCGGACGCCTGCCACGTTCACGCGCAGCGCGAGCTGCGGGTCGGCCTCGCACTCGTCGACGATCGCGTGCGCGGCGGTGTGGACGACGACGTCGGGCGCGAAGCCCTCGACGGAGTCGCGCACCGCCCCGGGATCGCCGATGTCGAAGTCGGCCACGGAGACGCCGCGCACGTCCCAGCCCGCAGTGAGCGGGTCGGCGGCCAGCGCGGCGCGCAGTGCGGTGCCGAGCATCCCGTCGGCTCCGGTGAGGTAGATCCGCATTCCCCCGCGTCTCCTTTACAGGTGGCCGAACTCGGCCAGCAGCTCGGACACGGTCGCCCCCGAGTTGATCTTGTCGCGGATCGTCTTCTCCTTGCCGATCTGCACCCGCGTGCCTTCCAGCACGTCCTGGGCGTCGGCGGAGGGGACGACGGCGATGCCGTTCTCGTCGGCCACGATGATGTCGCCCGGGTGGATGACCTGGCCGTCCACCACGACGGGCACGTTCACCTGCACCGGCTCCGTGCGGTTGTGCACGGCGGTGGGCGAGGGCCTGGGCACCGTGCCGCGGTACCAGACCGGGAAGTTCAGGTCGCGGATCTCGTCGACGTCGCGGATGGCGCCGTCCACGATCCCGGCCGCGACGCCCGCCTTCAGCGAGAGCGTGGACATCAGCCCGCCCCACATCGCGGTCCTGGTGGAGCGGTGGCAGGCGAGCACGATCACGTCGCCCGGCTGCGCCCTGCTCAGCACCGGCATGCAGTCGACGAGGTCGTCGATGGACAGGTTCACGGTGATCGCGGGCCCGACGATCTTGTGGTGCGGCAGCACCGGCAGCAATCCCCCGATGGCTCCGGTACGGCGGCGCGCGTCGGTCACCAGGCAGCTCGGACTGTACTCCTTCAACACCTCGCGGAAGGCGTCGACAAGCTCACGCGGCGGGCGCTCGACGTCGTTGTAAATGGTCTCCACGGTGGTCCTTTCAGGGAGGGGTGCTGGTCAGGAAAGGTGCTTGCGGATGGTGTCGGCCAGGTGCTCGGCGCTCAGCCCGTGGGCGGCGAGCACCTCGTCGTCGCGCCCGCAGCGGGGCACGTCCTCGACGCCGATCCCGAGGAAGGCCGGCGGGCCGGGCAGGCCGAGCTCCAGGAGCGTCCTGGCGACGACGTCGGCCTGGCCGCCCCTGGTGTAGTGGTTCTCCACGACGAACAGCCGGTCGGCGCGGCCGGCGAGGTCGGCCAGCCAGCCGGCGTCCACGCGGTTGAGCCAGGGCAGGTTGACCACGGTGAGCTCCAGGCCGGTCGCGGCCAGCGCCTCGGCCGCGCGCAGCAGCTGGGCCAGGACGATCGGGCCCGAGCCGATGGCCACCGTCCGGCCGCCCTCGCGCACGACGGTGCCCCGGCCGGGCACGAGCGGCGCGGCGGGCAGCGTGGCGGTCTCCGGCGGGCACGGCACGCTGACCAGCCGGAGGTAGACGCTGTGCGGGGTGTTCGCGCAGAAGTCGACCGCGGCCCGCGTCTCCTCGGGGCTCGCCGGCTCCAGGATCACCAGGCCGGGCATCGCGGCCAGCGCGCTCACGTCGCGGACCGCCTGGTGGGAGTGGCCGGGCGCGGCGGGCAGCAGCCCGGCCAGCGACCCGACGTAGATCACCTTCCGGCCTTCCGTGGCGTTGGTGTAGATCTGCTCGTTCGGCCGGGCGTGCAGGAAGCAGGAGAAGGAGTGCACGAACGGCAGCAGCCCCCGGTAGGCCAGGCCCCCGGCGATCGAGACCATGTCCTGCTCGGCGATGCCGCATTCGACGAAGCGCAGGGGGAAGCGGCGCCAGAACGGGATCAGGCCGGTGTCGAGCACGAGGTCGGCGTCCAAGGCGATCACCCGGGCGTCTCTGGCGGCCAGGGTGGCGAGGGCTTCGCCGTACACCTCGGGGAGTTTGGGTGTCTGGAGTTTGACGGGGGGCCGGTCCTCGCCGGTGCTCATCCCGAACGGGCCGCAACTGTCGCGGGCGGCTTCGAGGAGTTCGCCGTGCGCGGCGAGGTAGTCCTCGCGTGCGGGCGCGCCGCTGTGGAAGCGGTAGCGCCACTCGTCCTCGCGCATCGAGGTCGCGGCGAAGCGCGCGCAGCCCGCGCCCTTCACCGTGTCGGCGATGATCACGGCGGGCCGGTCGGCGTGCTCGTCGGCGCGGCGGGCGAAGGTGGCGGCCAGGTGTTCCTGGTCGTGCCCGTCGCACCGCAGGACGGCCCAGCCGAACGCGGTGAACTTGGCCTCCAGGTCGCCGAGGTCGCTGACGTCGCGTACCCAGGTGTCGGACTGGATCTTGTTGTGGTCGACGATGACGGTCAGCTCGCCCATGCCGGAGCGGGCCGCGCCGGCCAGGGCCTCCCAGTTCTGGCCCTCCTGGAGCTCGCCGTCGCCGGTCAGCACGTAGACGCGCTGGTCGCGGCCGAGCAGCCGGTTGGCCAGCACGACGCCCTTGGCCTTGGAGATGCCCATGCCGAGCGAGCCGGTGTTGAAGGGCATGTGCGGGGTGCCGACGTCGGGGTGGCCGGGCAGGCCGCCGAGGCGGCGCAGCCGGTGCAGCAGGTCCTCCTCCAGTTTGCCGAGGCCGATCAGCGCCGCGTACAGGCCGGGGGCGTCGTGGCCCTTGGAGGAGAAGAACAGGTCGTCCTCGCGCAGCTCTTCGAGCAGGAGCCGGCTGATGACGTCGGCCGCGCTGAAGCTGGACCCGAGATGCCCGGATCCGGCGCGCATGATCATGTAGAGGGTGTTGATCCTGGTGAGGGAGGCGAAGGCGTGGGCCCGGCGGCAGGGGTCCTCGATGCCGCCGAGCACGCGCGTGATCTCGCTGACCGGCACCCAGGCCAGCGTGCGGGTCTCACCAGCAGACGTAGCCGCCATCGACCTGCAACTCCGTTCCTGTGACGTAACTGCTCTGGTTGGAGGCGAGGAAGAGCAGCGGGCCCGCCAGGTCCTCGTGGCGGGCCATCCGCTGCAGGGGCACTTTGGCGCTGAACTTCCTGCGGAACTCGGGGTCCTGGCCGCCGAGCACGCCGCCGGGCGAGAGCGTGTTGACCCGCACGCCGCGCGGGCCCCACAGCGCGGCCAGGTACCGGGTCAGCGCGGACACCCCGGCCTTCGACATGCCGTACGCGGGCGGCTTGAGGAAGGGCGGGTCGAGCGGCAGGTGCTCGTACAGCCGGGGGTCGGGGGCCATGCTCCCGTAGAGGGAGCCGATGTTGACCACCGAGCCCCGGCCGTTCCTGGCCAGTTCGGCGCCGAACACCTGGCAGGCGCGCAGCGTGCCGTGCAGGTTGACGTCCAGCACGGCCGCCGAACGCTCGTCGGGGATGTCCTCGAACGTCCAGCTCCCGGTGGTGGCCGACGGCGGCTGGTCGATCCCGGCGTTGTTGACCAGGATGGCCGGCCGGCCCAGCTCGGCCAGGCACGACTCCAGTGCCGCGCCCAGGCTGAGCCGGTCGGTGATGTCGGCCTTGGCGAGCACGAATCGCTCGTCGCCGTGGCGGGTCAGGGTCTCGGCCAGCTCCGCGCTCAGCTCGGCGTGGATGTCGAGGCCGAGCACCTTGGCGCCCGCGCCGAGCAGCGCGTCGGTCCAGACCGCGCCGAGCCGGCCCAGGACGCCGGTGACGACCGCGATCTCCCCGGTGAGGTCGATGTTCAGCGCAGTCACCCTCAGTCGAGAAGGTCGGGGCTGAGGTCGGCGTCGAAGGCCAGCGGCGCGCGCAGCGTGCGCCCCACGACCTGTCCCAGCAGGTACGGCCGCATGCCGTCGCCGCCGGGTGACTTGATCGCGATGTCGTCCTCGGTCAGCACGTGGCCGGTGTCCAGGTCACGGGCCGCGACCAGCTTCTTGCCCAGCTTCCGCAGGGCCGGCGCCTCCGCGGGCAGCTGGCGCTTGTCCCCCGAGCCGAGCGACTCCCGGGTACGGCGCAGCCCGGCCACCAGTTCTGCCAGTTGTTCCGGTTCGAGGGAGAAGTGGTGGTCGCTGCCCGGCCGGGTGCGGTCGAGGGTGAAGTGCTTCTCGACCACCCGGGCGCCCAGCGCGTAGGCGACGTAGCTGAGGTCGGGTCCGAGGTCGTGTCCGGAGAAGCCGACCACGACGTGCGGGAACTCCCGCCGGTAGGTGCCGATGACCGACAGGTTCAGGTCGGTGGCCGAGACCGGGTAGATGGCGGTGCACTGGAGCATCGCCACGTTGGAGTTGATCGGCAGCACCACGTCGAGCGCCCGGCGCACGTCGGTCATGTCCGCGCCGCCGCTGCTCATGATCAGCGGCAGGCCGGTCTTCGCGGCGTAGCTGAGCAGCGGGGTGTTCGTGAGGTCGGCGGAGGCCAGCTTGATCGCCGGTACGCCGATGCCGACGAGGAAGTCGACGCTGGCGAAGTCGAAGGCGGTGGAGATGAAGTCGATGCCCGCCTCGCCGGCCACCTTCACGAGGTGCGTGTATTCGTGGTGGCCGAATTCGAGGGCCTCTCTGTGCGCGCCGTAGGTGGCGCCGTAGCTGTTTCTGCCGGTATAGGGCTCGTCGTACATCGCCTTGGTGTACAAGGTCGTGTTCTCGCGCTTCTGGAGTTTGGCCGCGCTCGCTCCTGCGGCGGCGGCCTTCAGGACGAGTTCTTCCGCCTTATCCAGGTCGCCCTCGTGGTTGTGCCCGATCTCCGCGATTACATACGCGTCGGAACCATCCGAGATCACTCGGCCGGCAATTGCCAGTTCCCGCGAACTCATTTTTCCCCTTTACCATGCACACGTGTCGACGTGCGGCGCGAATGTTTGTCGCTCCGCACTCTTGGCCGTAACCGACTCGTACCAGAGGAAGCATGCTCCAGCGCTGGTCAGCGCCTTGCGATGGGAGATCCTCAAGTGTCTCCGCCCAGGCGAGCATGCTCGCCGAATACACCTTTGGATTGTTTATCCGTGCCGATCAACCGGCGCCGCCCTTGCCGTATCGATCACACCCCGATTTCACCCCTGGCCTCATCTCCGCACCCATTTGGACGCGGATCTATGTGAGGTCCCCACAAATCACTGGTCAAGTGTTACACGACCGGTCGTCGCACTGTCAACACATGACATATTTAGCCAGGTGGATCGCATTAAGTCAGGATGGCCTTAAAGCGCCGATGGACGCCACCCTTCAGCAGGGCTTCAACATTGTGATCCGATGTTCTCGGCAAATTAATGGGGCGGGATATCACGCGATGGGGGCCATTACAAGGGACTCGGCCACGGTGGTGCGCGCGTACATGACGAATCGCCCCGCGCGATGCGCGGTCACCAGTCCCGCCGAACGCAGGGCGGCGAGATGCTCCGAGACGCTGCTGGCGGCCAGACCCGTCCGATGGGTGAGCTCGGTGGTGGAGGCGGGCGTGTCGAGTTCCATGAGCAGCAGGGTCCTGGAGCGCCCGATGACCGCGGCGAGGGCGTCGGCGGTGGTGCGGTCTCGGCGTTCCCACAGCGAGGCCACCCCGCGCGCCGGATAGGTCAGCGTGGGCTGCCAGGGCGGGATGGTGCTGGAGAAGACCGACGGCCAGACGAACGCGGAGGGGACCAGCAGCAGGCCCTGGCCGTCCAGGGAACGCGCGCCGGAGTAGCGCGGGTGGGCGATGTGCAGGCTGCCGTCCTGCCAGCGCACGATGGAGGCCAGGTCGGCGAAGAGCCTGGCCGCGCCGCCGTCGGCCAGGCGGCGGGCGCGGTAGATCACGTCGCCCTGGTGCAGCGCGCGCAGGCGCGGCCAGTGCGGGGCGATCGCCAGCTCCCAGTACGCCTCGATCACCCCGGCCAGCCTGGCCAGGCCGGGAACCGGGTCGTCGTGGAGCGCGTCCACCCAGGGCGAGCGCGCGTCGACCATGTGCCCGAGGTCGGTCCTGACCTGGCCGGGCGGCGTCGCGCGCAGCGTCTCCAGCTGGGCGGCGAACTCGGGGGCCGGCGTGAGCGGCGGCGGCGTCAGGAAGTCCGGAATGTACCAGCTCGGCACGGGCACCAGGTCGGACAGCGGGCCGAGGTCGAGGCCGGAGGCCGCCAGCAGGGGCCGGGTCTCGGCCACCCACGGCTCGTGCACGATGTGGGCGGCCGGATCCTTGAGCACCCGGATGCTGGCGACGACCTCCTGCAGCGGAGAGGTCGCGAAGCGGGTGCGGGCGAGGTCGTCCGCCGAGAAGCCGAGCGTCAGCATGACACCCCCACAATTTCCGCGGAAAATCCATTGTGCACGCATTTCGGGGGATCGCGAGGCTTTAAGCGGCGCTTCAACCCAGGGCACAGAATCTTTCACTACTTCTTTCCGCGGCGACCCCCCATAATGGGGCCCGAAACGGATTCCGGCTTATGGAGAAACGTCTGATGCCAAGTTCCCTTTTCTCGCTGGGCGGCGACCTTCCGATCCGGAGGCTGGGCTTCGGCGCGATGCGGCTGACCGGTGAGGGCAACTGGGGCCTGCCGGACGACCCCGGGTACGCGCTCGACGTGGCCAGACGCGCGGTCGAACTCGGCGTGAACTTCATCGACACCGCCGACGCCTACGGCCCGGGAACCAATGAGGAGCAGCTGGCGCAGGCGCTCCGGCCGTACCCCGACGGCCTGGTGATCGGCACCAAAGCGGGCCAGAGCAGGCCCAGCAGCGACGACTGGGTGCCGCTCGGCCGTCCCGAGTACCTGCTGCAGCAGGCCCACCTGAGCCTGCGCCGCCTGGGGGTCGAGCGCATCGACCTCTACCAGCTCCACCGCATCGACCCGAAGGTCCCGGCGGAGGAGCAGTTCGGGGCGCTCAAGCAGCTCCAGGACGAGGGGAAGATCCGCCACATCGGGCTGTCGGAGGTCTCGGTCGCGCAGATCGAGCAGGCGCGCAAGCAGATCGACGTGGTGAGCGTGCAGAACCTCTACAACATCACCAACCGCCGCTATGAGGACGTCATCGACTACTGCGAGCGGGAGAACATCGCGTTCATCCCCTGGCTGCCGCTGGCCAGGGGCGGCCACGCCAGCGCCGGCGGCGCGCTGGCGCAGGTCGCCAAGCAGCTCGACGCCACGACCGCGCAGATCTCGCTGGCGTGGCTGCTGCGCCGCTCCCCCGTGATCGTCCCGATCCCGGGCACCGGCTCGATCCCCCACCTGGAGGAGAACGTCGCGGCGGGCGACGTCGAGCTGACCGACGAGCAGTTCGCCTACCTCACGCGCGAGGTCGCGGGGAGTTAGGCGCCAATGGCGGCCGCCGGGGCGCGCGGTCCGGGCAGGACGGACGGCGTCCCGGCGGGCAGGGGCCCGTCGATCAGCCGGTGGTCGGGCTGGGTCACCAGCCGGGCCGCCGTGGCCAGCATCTCCACCGCCGCCATGACCGCGGGACGACGGCCGGCCTCCTGGCGCCAGACCGCGTAGACGCGGCGGCTCAGGCGGGGGCGTACCGAGACGATCCGCACGCCGTCGGGCACCTGGTCGCGGCCCAGCCTCGGCATGACCGCGACCCCGAAGCCCGCCTGCACCAGCGCCAGCTGTGTCGGGTGCTCACCGGCGGTGTGTCCCACCCGCGGCTCCACCCCGCGCTCGCGCATGGTGTGCAGCAGCCAGTCGTGGCAGCCCGTGCCGGGCGACCAGGTGATCCACACCTCCTGCGCCAGGTCCTCCAGGTCGAGCACCGAGCGATCGGCCAGCGGGTGCCCGGCCGGCAGCGCCACGTCCACGACGTCTTCCAGCAACTGCTTCGTGGCCAGCCGATCGGGTACGGCCAGCGGCACGTTGAACCAGTCCTGGACCACGGCGACGTCCAGGTCCCCCCGGGACACGAGGGGCATCGAGCCTTCCTGCTCCTGCTCCGACAGCTCCACGCGCAGCTGCGGATGCTCGCGTTTCAGCATGGTGACGGCCCGGGGCAGCAGGCCCCGCACCGTGGACGGGAATCCCGCGATCGACAGCTTGCCCACGACCGCGCCCCGGTATCCGTCGAGTTCGGCCTCCGCCTCGTCGGCCAGGGACAGGATGCGCTCGGCGTATCCGAGCAGGAGCCGTCCGGCGTCGGTGAGCCGCACGCCCCTGCCGTGGCGCTCCAGCATGCTCTGGCCCACCTCGCGTTCGAGCTTGGCCAGGCGCTGGGAGACCGCCGAGGTCGTGATGTGCAACACGTCCCCAGCGGCGCTGATCGAGCCGCTCCGAGCTACGGCGTGCAACGTCTGCATTAACGCCAACTCAATCATGTGCCGATCCTAACCGTGGGCCTTCCTCCTCCGTCAGCCCCGCCGGTCGGGTGGTTTTGTGCCGTTCGACGCATTCACCGGTTCCTAGGACTCCGGCTCCTCTCGCGGCAGTTCCCGCATCTTTCTCATCGGCGAGAAATAGAGCGGCAGCCACGCGAGGGCCAGTCCGGCCGCGCCCACCCAAAGGGCGGTCCGCACACCGGCGAACTGCCCGATCAACCCGGTGAGCGCGGCGCCGAGTGAAAGCACGCCGTGCATGAGGAATCGCATGGTGGCATTCATCCGGCCCAGCAGATGCGTGGGGGTCACCTGCTGGCGGAAGCTGATGAGGATGACGTTGTTCACGCCGATCCGGTAGTTGAGCACGAGCCAGGCGGCGCCCGCGAGCCACAGCCATATCCCACGGTCGACCAGCGGGAACACCGCGCAGGCCGGCACGACGGCGAGCCCGATGATCCACAGGCCGCGGCCCTGTCCGAGCCAGGCCGTGACCCGGCGCGCGGTCAGGGCGCCGAGCAGCATGCCGATGCCGTCCACGGCGAAGAACAGGCCGAGCGTGAACGCCGACAACCCGAGTTCGCGCTGGAACATCAGCGGCATGATCACGATGATCATCGAGACCGACATGTTGACCATCGCGCCGTTGATCGCGATGGCCCGCAGCAGCGGGTGGCCGAAGACCAGGACCAGGCCCTCTCTGATCTCGCGCACGAGGTGGCGCTTCCCGCCCTCGGGCGGCGGCGGGGGAGCCTCGCGGTCGCGGATGCGCGACAGGCACAGCGCCGACCACACGTAGCCCACGGCGTCCACGGCGGCGGCCAGCGGCGCGGTGATCAGCTGGATGAGGAACCCGGCGCCTGCCGGTCCCGCCACGTTGTTGACCGCCTCCATGCCGCCCAGGTGGGAGTTGGCCTCCACCAGGCGCTCGCGCGAGACGATGGCGGGCAGGTAGCTCTGCGAGGAGACGTCGAAGAACACGGTGGCGAAGCCGCTCAAGACCACGACCACGTACAGCTGGGGAAGCGAGAGCACACCCAGCGCGTACGCCACCGGCACCGACCCGACCAGCGCGGCGCGCACCAGGTCGGCCACCACCATCACCCTGCGGCGCCCGTGCACCCGGTCCATCCACGCGCCCGCCGGCAGCCCGATCAGCAGGAAGGCGATCGTGCCCAGCATGCCGAGCACGCCGACCTGGCCGGGCGAGGCGTTGAGCACGATCACCGCGACCAGGGGCAGCGCCAGCAGCCTGATCTGGGTGCCGAACATGCTGACCGCCGCGGCGGCGAACAACAACCGGAAGGAGCGGTTGACCCGGAACAGCGAACCCGGCCGCTCCTCCAGGGTCTCCGCCTCCGTCCCGCGGTTTTCAGCCATCGATCCGCCGGCCATGGACGTGGAACAGCTCGCCGAGCCCCTTCAGCGAACGGTCGCAGGCCGCCGCGTCCTCGCCGACGGCGAAGCCCGCGGCCATCCGGCCCTTCACGAACGAGCCCGGCGGCAGCAGCAGCCGCTTGCCCGGCTCGGCCAGCAGGGTGACCTCCCAGATGCCCGGGGGCAGCCGGTCGGTGTCCAGGCGCAGGTCGTCCACGACCATGTCGTGCGGGGGGTAGAAGTAGCGCACCGCGGCGCTGGAGCGGCGGCGTGGCCGTACGTCGGGACGCTCGCCGCAGGCGATCCGCGCGGCGGCCACGAGCAGGTCGACGCCGGTGGCCAGCAATCCGACGTAGGAGACGAGGTCGCCGCTGAGGCGGCCGTTGAGCTCGACCACGCGCGGGCCCCTCGCGGTGAGCCGCAGCTCGGTGTGGGTGACGCCGTTGTCGAAGCCGAGCGCGGCGTGCGCGGCGCGCACGACCTCGACGATCTCCGGGTCGTGCAGCAGCGGGTCGTCGGTGCTGACGAAGTGGCCGGTCTCCTCGAAGGTGGGCGGCCGGTCGAGTTCCTTGCGCGAGATGAACACGGGCTCGACCTCGCCGTGGAAGACGGCGGCGTCGACGCCGATCTCCGGGCCGTCCAGGTACTCCTCGACCAGCACGCCCTCGGCGTAGCGCTCGACCTCGGCGAAGTGGGCGCGCTCGGTGAAGGCGAACTGCGCGTCGAGCTGCCCGGGACCGTCCACCCGGGCCACGCCCTCACTGCCGGCCAGCGCCCGCGGCTTGAGCACCACCGGATAGCCGATCTCGGCGGCGACGCGGTGGGCCGCGGCCACGTCGGCCACGGGGGTCGAGCGGACCGAGCCGGGGATGTCCGGGGTCATGCGGGCGCGGGTCAGGCTCTTGTCCCTGCAGGCCAGGATGGCCTCGGAGGGGCTGGTGGGCACGCCGAGCGACTCGGCGATCCGCGCGGCGTTGTGGACGCGCATCTCGTCGTAGCAGAGCACGCCGGCGAACGGCATGCGCTTGAACAGCTCCCTGGCCGCCTCCAGCGCCTCGTCCAGGTCGAGCGCGTCCACCTTCGTCTGGCCGACGAGGTAGGGCCGGTCCCAGGTGGCCTCGCGCGCGTCCAGCAGCCACAGCCGGAACTCGCGGTGCAGCCCGCGCAGCCCCCACTCGCGGTACTGCGGGTTCATCCCGCTGTTGACCAGCAGGATCAGCGGCCGGTGGTCGGCGGGGTCGTCAGGCGGGAATCCGTCGGACATGTCATCGCCCCTCGGGGTCGGTGCGCAGCCGCAGCGTGCGCACCAGTTCGTCGAAGACCGGGTCGAGTTCGTCCACGTCGTTCACCTTGAAGATCAGGTGGCCGTGGCCCTGGAAGGTGCGGGGCGGCACCTCGAGGTGGTCGCCGAGGTGACGGTAGATCTCCACCTCGTCCACGCGCGGGTCGGCGGCCGCCCGGTCGAGGCCGACGATCTCGCTCAGCGTGCCCGCCCGCTCGGGGAAGATGTTCCAGAAGCCGATGGGCCGCGCGACCGCGCGCGGCGCGATCTCGGGGGTACGGCCCAGCGCCAGGTCCAGCGCCGCCTCCACCAGGTCCACCCCGGTGCTGAGCAGGACCGAGCGGTAGATGGGTCCGCCGCCCATGCGCGCCGCGGCCTCGAGCACGACCGGCTCCACCCCGCCGGCCAGCCGGAACTCCACGTGGGTCGGCCCGGTGAGTATGCCCATCGCCTCGTGCACGTCCCGTACGGCGGCGGCGATCCGCTCGACCGTCTTCGCCGGCAGCCGGGTCGGCGTGCAGGCGTAGACCTCCTCGAAGGTCGGCCCGGTCGGCAGCGGCTTGTCGTGGATGGCCAGCACGTGGGTCGTGCCCGCCACGACCAGGGACTCCACGCAGATCTCCGGTCCCGGCACGAACTGCTCGGCCAGCACGCCGCCCCCGTAGGAGCGCATCGCGGAGTCGTGCAGCGGGTCGTAGGTAAAGCCGGCCCACGCGCCCTCGCGGATGACGTCGAAGTGCTCTTCCAGCTCCGCCATGGTGGCGACGCTGCGCACGTACATGCTGCCGGTGCCGATGATCGGCTTCAGCACCATCGGGAAGCCGACCTCGTCGGCCGCCTTCACCGCCTCTTCCAGGGTCGCGGCGAGGGCGAACCTGGGCTGCGCGACCCCGCCCTCGGCGAACGCGGCCCGCATCAGGTACTTGTCCCTGGCCAGATGCGCGGTCCGCTCGCTGACCCCCGGCAGCCCGAACTCGGCGGCGACGCGGGCGGCGGAGGGCACCGCGGCCTCGGCGAAGGTGACGACCGCGTCGATCGGGGCGCTCTCGGCGGCGGCCACGGCTTTGGCGGCGCTTAACGTCTCGTCGATGCTGCTGGTGTCGGCGACCACGACCTCGTCGACGTAGTCGGCCTCCCATTCGGGATCCTTCATGATCATGATGACCCGGTGGCCGTGCTCATCGGCGTATTTCCGCGTGCGCGCCAGGTGCCTGCGCCGGCTCAAATTCTTTTTATGCAGCACGATAATACTCATCGAGGCCCCCACGAATTTCGTCCCGGAACACGGAGTAAAGGGATTTCGAATTCGATGCTAACCGGGGGCCACCCGGGTAACCAGTGAAAAGGTCTTTCAACCATCCTTTAGCGATGCTGAAAGCGCGTGGCAGAATGGCGCCGGTGACCTTCCACGCCCCCGAACCCCACTGGCCCGCGACCGTCGCCGAGGCCGAGGCCGAACAGGATCGCCTGCGGCCGTTCACCGACCTTGACAGCCCGGGACCGGCCGAGGCGGGCCTGGTAGCCGGTCTCGACGTCGGGTACCGGGACGACGACGAGGTCGTGGGCGCCGTCGTGGTACTCGACGCCGCGAGCCTGGAGGTCGTGGACCGGGCGGTGGTCAGGCAGCGCGCGCGCTTTCCCTACGTGCCGGGCCTGTTCGCCTTCCGCGAGCTGCCGCCGTTGCTGGCGGCGGTGGACAAGCTGTCGGTCCGTCCCGAGCTGCTGGTGTGCGACGGGTACGGCCTGGCCCACCCCCGCCGCTTCGGCCTGGCCTGCCACCTGGGCGTGCTGACCGGGCTGCCGGCGATCGGCGTGGCCAAGACGCCCTTCGTCGGCGAGCACGCCGAGCCGCCGCCCGCCCGTGGCGCCTGGTCGGCGATCCGGCTCGACGGCGAGGTGGTCGGCCGGGCGCTGCGCACCCGTGAGGGGGTCAAGCCGGTCTTCGTCTCCCAGGGCCACGGCGTCGGCCTGGACAACGCCTGCGCGCACATCCTGCGCCTGTCGCCCGCCTACCGTGTCCCTGAGCCGATCCGCCGGGCCGACCACCTGTCCCGCCTCCCCTGAACCGCCCACACCCACAAAATCCCTGCCTACGTGCACGAGAAATGTGCGCGAGAACCGCCTATGTGCGCGAGCGGGCCAGGTGCCACAGCAGGAACGGCGCGCCCAGCGCGCCGGTGACCACGCCGACCGGCAGCACCGTCTCGGTCAGCAGGCGCTGGCTGATCAGGTCGCTGACCACCACGAGCGTCGCGCCCGCCCAGGCCGAGGCGGTGACCGGTGGCATCGGGGCCCGTGCCAGGCGCTGGGCCAGGTGCGGGGCGGCCAGTGCCACGAACAGCACCGGGCCCGCTGCGGCCGTCGCGAACGCCGCCAGCGCGGCCCCGCACAGCAGCAGCGCCACCCGCGCACGCTGCACCCGCACGCCCAGCCCGATGGCCACGTCGTCGCCGAGTTGCAGGGCCCGCTGCCCGCGCGTCAGCAGCAGCACCACCGGCACGAGGACGGCCAGGGCCAGCGCCAGGGGCCGGGCGTGGTCCCAGCCGCGGTCGTTGAGGTTGCCGACCAGCCAGCCGAGCGCCCTCGCCGCCTGGTACTGCTCGGCCCGGCTGAGCAGGTAGTACGTGACGCTCACGCAGATCCAGCTGACGCCGATCCCGACCAGGACGATCCGGTAGCCGGTGGTGCCGCGGTTCCACGCCAGCACGTAGATCAGCAGACCGGCGGCCAGCGCGCCCGCCAGGCCCAGGGCCTGGGAGCCGAGCCCGGTGAAGCCCAGGACGATGGCGGCCACCACCGCGGTGCCCGCGCCCTGGGTGATGCCCAGCATGTCGGGGCTGGCCAGCGGGTTGCGGGTGATGCACTGGAACAGCGCCCCCGCCATGCCGAACGCCGCCCCGGTCAGCACGGCCACCACCGCCCTGGGCAGGCGCAGCTCGTGGACCAGGAAGAGGGTGGCGGGATCGCCGCTGCCCCACAGCGCGGGCAGCACCTCGCCGAACGGCACCGCGATGTCCCCGGCGCCGATCCCCACGGCCAGGCAGAAGGTCAGGAAGGCGGTGAGGGCCAGGGCCAGCCAGACCACCAGGACACGCGGGCGCACGGTTCCGGAGACGGCCGGCCGTACCAGCCGGAAGGCCGCGCGGTGCCGGGAAAGCCGCACACCGCCGGAAGCGCTCACGGCGCGGCCGCCCTTCGGAGCCGCAGTGGCGTGGCCGCCCTCGGACGCCGGGCCATGACGGCCGCTCACAGCTCGGCCACCCTGCGGCGGCGGACCAGGGCGATGAAGAACGGCGCGCCGAGCAGCGCGGCGACCAGGCTCACGTCGATCTCCTGGGGGCGGGCGACGACGCGGCCGAGGATGTCGGCCAGCAGCACCAGGCAGGGCGCGACCAGGGCGGCGCCGGGCAGCAGCCAGCGGTGGTCGGGGCCGGTGACCATGCGGACCAGGTGCGGGACGACCAGGCCGACGAAGACGATCGGGCCGGTGACGGCCACGGCGGCGCCGGTCAGGACGGTGACGGCGATCGCGGCGCGCAGGCGGGTCGGGCCCAGGCGGCGGCCGAGGGTGACGGCCACGTCGTCGCCCAGGGCCAGGGAGTTGAGCGCGGGGGCGGTGCCGAACGCCAGGATCGCCCCGAGCGCCAGGAACGGCAGGACGGTCAGCACGGTCTCGTTGGAGTGGCCGGTGAGCGAGCCGGCCGACCAGTAGCGGTAGCGGTCGAGCGCCTCGGGGTCGGTCAGGGCCAGGCCGCTGGTCAGGGAGTCGAGCAGGTACGTGAGCGCGACGCCGGCCAGCGCGAGCTTGACCGGGGAGGCGCCGCCCCTGCCGCGGCTGCCCAGGGCGTAGACGACGACGGCGGCCAGCGCGGCGCCGCCGAAGGCGAACCAGATGGTGGTGAGCAGCCCGGTGGCGGCCAGGAAGGTGGCGGAGGCCACGATGCCGAAGGCGGCGCCCGCGCTGACGCCGAGCAGGCCCGGGTCGGCCAGCGGGTTGCGCGTCAGGCCCTGCATGACGGCGCCCGCCAGTCCCAGCGCGGCTCCGGCGAGGATCGCGACGAAGGTGCGGGTCAGGCGGGTGCCGCGGACGATGGCCGCGGTCTCCGGGTCGACGCTCGCGGGGTCGGTCAGCGCGCGGGCGACGTCGGCGAGCGGTATGGCCCGGCTGCCGACGGCCAGGGAGAGCAGCACCAGACCGAGCAGGACGACCACGGTGCCCGTGATCAGCAACGATCTCTGACGAGTCACCGAGGTCCGATCAAATTGAAGAAGAGGGAAGGCTTACCTTACTATCACGGTCCCATGGACACTCCTCGACGCCTGCTGGTGTCGCTCGCCGCCCTGGCGCTGAGCCTGACGACCGCCTGCGGTGGCACGCAGCCCGCACAAGACAAGACCGCGGAGGGCCAGGCCACAGCCTCCGCGGCACCCGGCGCGGCCGGCGCGTTCCCCGTGAAGGTCGAGCACCTGTACGGCACGACGGAGATCAAGAAGAAGCCCGAGCGGATCGTCACCATCGGGCTCAGCGACCACGAGCCGGTGCTGGCGCTCGGCCACAAGCCGGTCGGGGTGGTGGACTGGTTCCAGCGCAGCCCGTTCAGCGACTGGCCGTGGACGAAGGACAAGTGGGCAGGCACCGAGCCGACCGTGCTCGGCCTGCGCGAGGACGGCGTGAAGATGGAGAAGCTGCTCGCGCTCAAGCCCGACCTGATCTTCGCCATGTACTCGGGCGTCCAGAAGGCGACCTACGACCAGCTTTCCAAGATCGCCCCCGTGGTGGCGCAGCCGAAGGGCTTCGACCCTTACGCCGCCCCGTGGCAGGAGATGACGCTGCTGGCCGGGCGCGCCCTGGGCCA
Source organism: Nonomuraea sp. NPDC050540 (assembly GCF_044457485.1). Classification (NCBI taxonomy): domain Bacteria; kingdom Bacillati; phylum Actinomycetota; class Actinomycetes; order Streptosporangiales; family Streptosporangiaceae; genus Nonomuraea; species Nonomuraea sp. NPDC050540. The sequence continues at coordinate 1,171,208 of NZ_JBITHA010000001.1, read as the reverse complement.
GGAGGCCGACGCCAAGAACCTGATCACCGGCATCCAGGACCGGTTCGCCCAGGCGCGCAAGGACAACCCGCAGTGGGCGGGCAAGACGGCGGTGGCCGCCGACAGTTTCAAGGCCGGCACCTACTCGGCCTTCCAGAAGGGCGACCCGAAGTCGGCGTTCCTGGCCGAGCTGGGCTTCACGATCCCGGAGAAGATCACCAAGCAGGCGGGCACGTCCAACGTGGCCGAGTTCGGCTCGGAGGGGCTGAACATGCTGGAGGTCGACCGGCTGGTCTGGCTGACCACCGGCAAGGAGCCGTGGGAGCGGATCAAGAAGGACGCGGTCTACAAGGAGCTGAAGGTGGCCAAGGAGGGCCGCGACCTGTTCCTGACGTACCAGGACCCGCCGATCGGCGCGGCGCTGTCGTTCAACACCGTGCTGAGCATCCCGTACGCGATCGAGCAGATGGTCCCCCAGATCAGGAGTTGAGCGCGTTAACGCGTTAGGCTGGGTCGCGTGAGTGGGATCTTACTGCTGACCTTCGACGACTTCTTCGTGCCGGAGTGGCGCGCGGCACGGGAGGTCTTCCGCGCGCACGGCGCCCGGGTGACGTTCTTCGTCAGCGAGCCGTGGCAGGTCCGGAGCTGGGCGGGCCTGCGCGACCTGGCCGCCGACGGCCACAGCGTGGGCGCCCACGGCTTCCGGCATCTCAGGGCCGACGAGCGGGTGGCCGAGGCGAGCGGCGCGGCGTACCTGCGCGAGGAGATCGAGCCGTGCCTGGCCGCCCTGGCGGCCGAGGGGCTGCGGGCGCGCAGCTTCGCCTATCCGAACAGCGCCCGCTCCCCCGCCTCCGACACGGTCCTGACGACGGTCTTCGACCGGCTTCGGGGCGGGCGCGGGGTGCCGGACGGCGCCGAGCCCGCCGACGTCGGCGACTTCTTCGTGCCGGTGGCCGAGCTCCCGCGCCGGCGGGTGCTGATCGGCGCGGGCGCCGACAACGGCCGGATGTTCCGGCCCCGCGGTCTCACCGACGCCGCCCTGCTCGGCGCCCTGCGCCGAGCCGCCGACCGCGAGGAGGCCCTGACCCTGTACGCGCACGCGATCGCCCCCGCCCACGAGGCCAACTACCTGGCCCCGGACCGCCTCGACCGGCTGCTGGCCGAGGCCGCCCGGCTGGGCCTGCGCTGCCTCGGCTTCGACGACCTGCCCGCGCCGGCTTGAACCTGACATCAATGGCAAGTCTTACGGTTCTCGCATGACGAACCAGACGCTTTTCGACTACAGCCCCATCCCCGATCGGCCCGCGATCACCTGGCCCGGCGGCGCCAAGGTCGCCGCCTACGTCGGGCTCAACATCGAGCACTTCCTCATCGACCGCCCGTCCACCAGCATCTGGCCGGGCACCGCCGACCTCGTGCCCGACGCGCTCAACTACGGCTGGCGCGACTACGGCGTGCGCGTGGGCATCTGGCGCACGATCGAGAGCCTCGACCGGCACGGCGTGCGGGCCAGCGCGCTGCTCAACTCCGACGTGGCCGTGCACTACCCGCAGATCATCGAGGCGGGGCTGCGCCGCGACTGGGCGTGGCTGGCGCACGGGCGTACCAACTCCATCCTGCACACGGGCATGGAACCGGAGGAGGAGCGCGCCTTCCTCACCGACGTCGTGGACACCATCGCGGGGGCGACCGGGCGGCGGCCGAAGGGCTGGATGGGGCCGGGGCTGACCGAGACGTTCAACACCCCCGCCCTGCTGGCCGAGCTCGGGCTGAGCTACGTGCTCGACTGGACCAACGACGACCAGCCGTACCGGCTGAACGTGCCCGGCGTGATCAGCGTGCCGTACACGCTGGAGCTCAACGACCTGGCGCTGTTCTCCAAGGGGACGAGCGGGCCGGAGTTCCTGCGGATCGTCAAGGACCAGTACGAGCAGTTGCGCGCCGACTCCCGGGACAGCGGGCGGGTGATGGCGCTGGCGCTGCACCCGTTCGTGACCGGCCAGGCCTTCCGCGCCAAGTACGTGGACCAGGCGCTGGAGTACCTGGCCGCCCAGCCGGACATCTGGCTGACCACCAGTGACGAGATCGCCGAGCACTACGTGCGCACGTCGGCCGCGGCCTGAGGCCGGTAGAGCAGGCGGCGCAGGAGTGCCTCGGCCGGGCCGGGCAGGCCGCGCCGTTCCAGGAAGAAGGCGAGCGCGAGCGTGATCAGCCACGCGCCCAGCGCGTAGAGTGCCGCGCCCGCGCTGCCCAGATGAGCGCCGAGCCCGAGGCCCCACGCGGCCAGCACCGGGCCCAGCAGCACCGAGTGGGCGAGGTAGACCGACAGCGACCGGCGGCCCGCGGCGCTCACCGCGAGCCCCAGCGGGCGGCGCACCCACCCACCGGTCGCGAGCAGGGCGAACACCGCGACGTAGCCGAGCCCGGCGAAGATCCCGGTCGCCGCCTGCAGCAGGAACAGCTCGCCCTGGTCGGCCTGCGCCCCGCTCGGCACGCTCAGGACGCCGAAGTGGGCCAGGGCGGACGGCAGCGCGCCCAGCCAGCCGAGCGGGATGCCCACCGCGGCCGTGACGACCAGCAGCCGGCGGTGGCGGACGGGCTCCTCCAGGACGCGGTTGCGGGCGGCCCAGATCCCCAGCAGGAGGACGGCGTGCATGCCGAACTGCGCCGGCGCGCCGAGCAGGAGCATTCCCCAGGTGGCCAGACGCCCGGCGGCGGCGGCGAGCCAGCCGTCCTCGCCGGTGGCGTACTCGGCGTGGCCGGGCGTGACGACGTGGCCGGGCGCGGCGTCGGACACGCCGGTCGCGAGCATCAGCGCGTTCAGCCCGAGCGCCAGCACGACGAGCAGACCGGCGAAGGTCGCGGCCCAGACGAGCAGCGTGCGGTCGGTGCGGCGCAGGAACAGGGCGCCGAGGACCAGGCTGATCAGGCCGTACACGGCGAGGATGTCGCCGGCCAGCAGCAGGGCGGCGTGGACCAGGCCGAAGGCGATCAGCAGGAGGCTCCTGCGGCGTACCAGCCGGACCGCCGCGGCCGGTGAGTCGCCCCGGCCGACCTGCCGGTCCATGAGGCGGGCCATGCCGTACCCGAAGAGGAAGGCGAAGAGCGGATAGATCCGCAGGTCGACCAGGACGATCATCAGGAACTGCGTGATCCGGTCGGCCGCCGACCCGTCCGCGGGATGCCAGCCGGAGGGTCCCGTGGGCGCGGCCCACAGGTGGAACACCACGTTCGACAGCACGATCATCGCCAGCATCAGGCCACGCGCCAGGTCGGGCGCGGCCGAGCGTTCGCTTGAAGCCATCACTCCCCCTTCATAACTCCGATTGATGTTCGGAGTTTCGTGACTCCGAACGCTATACGGAGTTGTAGGATGGCCGCAAGATGACGATCGACGACCTGCTGTGGGGGCGCGTGCGGCGCCCGACCCGGGGGCCCAAGCAGGGCCTCGACCTGGAGCGTGTGATCACCATGGCCGTCGAGATCGCCGACGCCGACGGCCTGGCGGCGCTCACGATGAACCGGCTGGCCAAGGCGCTGGGCGCGGGCGCCGCGTCCCTCTACACGTACGTGCCGGGCAAGCCCGCGCTGGAAGCGCTCATGCTCGACTGGATCATCGGCACCGGCCCGCTGCCGCACACCCTGCCGGGCGGCTGGCGCGAGCGCCTGGAGGCGGGCGCGCGCGCCGACTGGTACGGCTACCGCGCCCACCCCTGGGTCCTGCAGCTGGCCGTCGCACAGGTACGGCCAGGCCCGAACCTCGTGGCGTGGTACGACTCGACGCTGGCCTCGCTGGAGGCCACCGGCCTGACCGAGCCCGAGAAGGTGGACGTCGTGGAGGCCCTCGACGCCTACGTCCGCGGCATGGCCCGCTCGGCCCTCGACCCGGCACCGGTGCGCGACGACGAGCCCGACGGGGCGGCGGAGGCCTACCCGGCGCTGGTCAGAGCGGCGAGGGCCGGGGCGCTGGCGCCCCGGCCCGAGGAGAGCTTCGAGTTCGGCCTGGCACGGCTGCTCGACGGCGTCGAAGCCCTCGTGCGCGAGCGGGTCAGGCCGTGACGCGCTCCACGCTGGTGTAGGCGGGCACGCCCGCGCGGGTCACCACCGCCCGCACGGTCGCCCAGCCCTTGCCGCCGCACCCCATCAGCCGGCCGTCGCGCACCTTGACGACGCGCCTGTCGCTCACCTCCCATCGCACCTCGGCGCCGGTCAGGTCCACGGCGGTGCCGTCCCACTCGGTGATCGCCGGATCGGTGCCGGTCACCGTGGTTGAGCCCGAAGGCCAGCGCCCAGCTGAGGTTCTCCGAGGTGCCGATGCCGCGGTCGAGGTTGTGCGGGTAGAAGGCCACGCGGTCGTGCATGACCGCGGTGCCGAGCGGCCACTGCTGCACCACGACGCCGTTCTTGTTGGGGTTGTCGTAGGTGCCCGCCCGGTCCCCCTGCATGGTGTTGAGGGAGAAGCCCAGGCTGGAGCTGAGGTGGCGGAAGAGCCTGTCGCCGCCGCCACGCTCGCGGTGGTCGTGGCCGCCAGGAACGTACGCCGCGACAGGGCGCTCATGCCAGTCCCACGAGCTGGGCGGAGCGGAACAGCGCCGGGTTCTTGGGCGCGGAGCCCACCCCGCCGCCCCACTCCAGGTAGCCGTCGCGGGCGTCGCCGATCGTGCCCGCGTCGGCATCGTTGACCAGGAACGACAGCCCGACCAGACCGGCCGGCGGCGCGTCGTGCCCCAGCGACTTCCACGGTACGGCCAGCCGGTACGTGGTGGTCTTGGCCGCCTCGTCCCGCGTCACCCGGACGTCGGCGCCGGGCGTCGGCCCGGCCGGCTGCCCCGGAGGCGGGCCCCAGCTGTAGGCGACGGGCCCGCCGGGCAGCAGGGCCGCCCCGACCTCGACCCGGGTGCCGTCGAGGTCGCTGGGGAAGGCGGAGTACAGGTCGAACTGGATCGAGTCGACCTGCCAGGCGAGCGCGGCGTCGCGGGCGGCGTTGTGCGTATCGTCCTTGATCACCGCGTCCAGGATCAGCGCCTCGGGAGTGTGCGTGAAGCGGACGTTTCCGGACAGGTCGTCGGGCCCGGTCCTGGTCCCGCCCCGCAGGCCCACCCAGCGGCCCAGGGTGTCGAGGTTGATCGGGTCAAGCGTGGTCGCGCCCGCCTTCTCCACGGGGGTGAAGCTCATCGAGCCGCTCTCGGCCGCCTCGCCCGCGTTGACCGCGTAGCCGTAGGCGACGAACGGCGCGACCTGCGGCAGCGTGGCCTCGACCGATGCGGTGGCGGACGGCGCGACCTGCGGCGGGCCGGCGATCGTCCCCTGCCAGGGGCCGACCCGCCAGCCGACGGAGCCGAGCGTGAGCGGCGTCGTGGGGCTGTTGTTGGTGAGCGTGACCTTGACCTTCTTGGCGTCGACGACCGGCCGCGCCTTGATCGAGTACGGCTTGAGCACCCGCGTGGAGGTGCGCAGCCTGGCGATGGCGCCGCGGGCGTCGGCGGCGCTCGCGGTGACGGCGCGGGTGCCGGTGGTGCCGGTCGCGGGCAGTTCCAGCGTGACCGAGGTCTTCTGGCCCCTGCGGGTGACCAGGTCGGCCGTGACGTCGCCGGCGGCGACGGTCAGGCGGCTGGGCAGGTGCGTGCCGCCGGTGCGGTCGGCGGTGACCGTCACCTTGAGCTTCTCGCCGGTGACCGACTTCTCAGGGGCGCCGGCCGACAGCGGCGAGGCGCCGGCCTTGGCGGCCAGGGCGCCGGAGACGAAGACGGGGCTGCCGTCCAGGTCCAGGCGTACCTTGCCGGCCTGCGGGGTGAGGGTGCCGACCTTGCCGAACTGGTCGGTCAGCGTCACCGGGGTGAGCGCGGCCAGCGTGACCGAGCGGGGCTGGGTGGCCCACAGCAGGCGCTTGCCGCCGCTGATCGGGTAGGAGTAGATCTCGGGGTCGCCGAGGTTCTGGCGGGCGCCGAGCGTACGGCCGGCGAGCTGGCGGAGGAGCACGGCGTTGGAGATCGCGGCCGGCTTGGGCGCGGGCGCGCCGATGCCGGAGCCCGGACGGCGGAACAGGCCGAAGCGGTGCTCGCGCTCGCCGGCGTTGTCGCCGTCGTCGAGCACGTCGTACCAGAAGTACTTGCTCGCGCCGGCGGCCTTGGCCAGGGTCTGCGCCCTGATCAGGTAGTCGGCCTGCTGCGCCTCCGTCGAACCCGCGGTGTGGGTGGGCCAGCCGTTCTCGCTGACCCAGATCGGCATGTTCTTCTTGGCCTTCACCTTCTGGACGAGCTGCGGGAACTCGGTGACCAGGACCGTCTTCTCCGGCGGGGTGCCGGCGCCGAGGGCGGCGTAGCCGTAGAAGTTCACGCTGAAGGTGTCGAGGTGGTTCAGGCCGCCCAGGTTGATGAACTCCTCGTGCCAGGCGAGCTGTGTGCCGGCCGAGGTCGGGCCGACCAGGTTGGTGGTGCCCGGCACGGCCTGGTCGACGGCCTTGACCATGTTCAGGTAGCACTGCGGGGTGATGCCGCAGGCGCCGTCGTTGAAGCCGGTGGAGTTGTACTCGTTGTAGATGGAGAGGTCGCGGGTCTGCCCGGCGTACTCGGCGGCCACGGCGGCGCCGAAGCGGGCGAAGGCGGCCAGGCCATCGGGGGTGCTGGGCGTCTTGCCGCCGTCGTAGAGCGGGTTGCGGTAGCCGAGGATCGGCATGGTCTTGATGCCGTGCTTGGCGGCCTCGTTCAGGCCCATGTGCAGGGGGTAGCCCTCGTGCGTGTAGACGCCGGGCTGCTTCTCGATGCCGCTCCAGCTGGCGTCGGAGCGGACCTCGCTCCAGCCGATGCGGCCCATGGTCTCCAGCAGGGCCTCCTCGTAGCCCTTCTGCCAGCCGTAGTGCATCGCGACGGAGAAGTAGGGGTCCTTCGCGGCCAGCGGGGTGATGACGCCGAAGCTGGTGGACCGGGTGGTGAGCGGGGTTTTGGCGGTCAGCGTGTAGTAGCCGGGCCCGAATGCCGAAATATCGAGGCTTGCGGCGCCGTTCGCGACCGGCAGCGTGCCGGAGCGCAGCGGCACCCCGTTCGGGTCCCCGACCGTCCAGTCGATCTGGCCGGCGGTGGAGGAGAAGGTGATCGCGTTCTGGCCCTGGGTGAACACCAGCGACTTGCTGGTCACGCTGAGCTGCGAGGGGTCGGTGAAGTAGACGTCGACCCGCGACACGCACACGCCCGGCATCGACGCGGCGTCGGCCTTGACGTTGAGCCGGAAGTCGGCGCCGTTGGCGCGGTTCTTGAAGGTGATGCCGCCGAGCTCGTACTGGTGCGTCTTCCACGTGCCCGAGCCGGTCAGCTGCAGGTTGGCCGAGCCGGTGAAGGCCCCGGCCGTGCCATCGTAGTGGATGTCCATGCCGGTCGGCCCGGCGTCGAAGTACCGCACGACGACGTACGCCCTGCTCGCCCCCGCCGGGATCGCCGCGTCGGCCACGTCCACGTAGACATAGCGGTTGTACGGCGTGCCCGACGTCTGCCAGCACGACACGCCGCCGCGCTCGCTGACGGCGGCGGCCGGGTTCTTGTCGGCGTCACCCGGCCACGCCCGCACGACCCCGGTGTAGACCGGGTTCGCCCCGAGCGTGGCACTGGCGGCGGGCGCGGCCATGGTTGTGGCGCCGGGCCGGCCGGGGTCCGCAAGGGCGGGCGGAGCGGGGTCGGCGCTCGCGGGCGGAGCGGACAGCGGCCCGCTCGCCAGTACCGCCGCCAGCACCGCCAGCGCGGCCCGGCGTAAGGTGCTCTTCATACGAGGTCCCTTCTCGTGTGCCACCGCCCGCCCCTTCCTGGTCGTCGTGGCGGGCGGCACGGTCAGATCGTGCGGACGGCCACCGCGACCTGCCCGGTGGCGGGGTCGCCGTGGTTGTACAGGACGGCGGAGCCGTCGGGGGTGAAGATCGGGTGCGGGTGCCGGGGGTGGGTGTCGGCGCCGGTCCTGGCGAGGAACGTCTGTTCCCCGGTCGCGACGTCGATCAGCAGCACGTCGGAGATCTGGCGGGCGTCGTCCCAGCCGCGGCCGGGCTCGTCGTGTGGCCCGGTGGTGTCCACGACGGCGTGACGGCCGTCGCGGCTGATGTCGCAGTGCCAGATCCGCTCCCCCTCGCTGACCAGCCGCGCGGGCCGGCCGTCGGGGTGGACGGCGTAGAGCCCGCGCGGGCCGCGCTCGCTCACGCCGTAGACGCAGACGAGGGCGCCGAGGTCGTGGAACATCCAGCGCTCGTGGCCGGCGGCCATCCCGCGCTGGTCGAAGACGCGGCGGCGCTCGCCCTGGTGGTACGCCCACACCCGGTCGCCGATCTCGTTCGCCGGGCCCTCGTGGGAGTAGGCCAGCCAGTCCTCGTCGTGCGGGCTGTGGTGCGGGTGGTTGGCGAACCACTCCTCGCGGAAGAGCCGGGTGACCGCGCCGGTGGCGAGCGAGACCTCCAGGCAGTCCACCGCCTCGCCGTCGTGCTCCATCACCACCACGCGGCGGCCGTCGGCGGTGATCGAGCACAGGCCCTGCAGTCCTCGGCCCCGGTGGACCGGCTCGGGTTCGCCGCCGCCGAGGTCGAGGACGTACAGGGCGCCGTCGCGCACCCAGGCCGCCACCTCGGCCGCCGGCGCCACGTCGGGCCAGACCGGCTCCGCCGCCGTGAACGCGCACAGCGGGCGCTCGTCCGGCTCACCGCCGCGCCAGGCGACGCTGCTGATGCCCCGCTCGCCGGTACGCGGGCCGTACGTGCTCACCAGCAGCCGCTCGCCGCCCGCGTGGAAGCCGTTGGCGTGTGGATAGGTCAGGTGCGCCCCGGTCAGGACGAGGTCGTGGCCGGTGCGGGACAAATGGCGCATGCCACTCCTAGGTGACGTTCGTGACGGGCCCGGAGACGAAGAATGGCGACGCAGGGTAACCATGAGGGAAGGCGGGATCTCATGGGGGGTGAGTCCTTCCTGTTCAGAGCCGGTACGGGTGCGCGGCCTCGAAGCCGAGGACGCGCCGGGCCTCACTCAGATCGATCGGTACGGCCCGGCCCGGCAGCCCCGCGCGCAGCGGGGAGCCGGGGTGGTGGCGGGCGAGCAGTTCCTCGGTGGGCCGGGACGCCAGCGTGTCGGGGGCTGCCACGAACAGCACGTGCGCCCCGCTCAGCGGCTTGGTGATCGACAGCCAGCAGGCGGTGGCCGCGTCGCGCAGGTCGAGGTAGGCCCACAGCTCCCTGGCGCCGTCGGACGGGTCGGCGGCCAATTCCGCCGCCCGCTCAGGCAGGCGCTCGTCCGCGCCGCCGACGAACGGGAAGCGCAAGGCCACCACGGACATGCCGTGCAGGCGGGCCGCCATCCTGGCCGTGGCCTCGTCGGCCTCCTTCGACAGTCCGTAGGGGTCGGCGATCAGCAGCGGGTGCGCCTCGTCCACGGGCACGTAGGCGGGGCTGACCGGGGTGGGGGAGAACGGCAGGCCGAGCGCGCACAGGCTGCTGGCGATCGCCGCCCGGCGCACGCCCGCCCTGCCCGCCTCGTCGAGCACGGTGAAGGTGGCGCGGGTGTTGTTGCCGAACACCTCCGGCGCCGGGTCGTGGTTGGGCGAGGGGATGGCGGCCAGGTGGACCACCGCGTCGGCGTCGCGGACGGCCTGCCGTACCGCCGAAGGGTCGCCCGCGTCGCCGGACACGACGCGGTCGGCCTTGAGGTCGCCCGGGTCGTCGAGCACCAGGGCGGTGACGTCCGCGCCCTCCTCGGCGCAGCGGTCGAGGACCGCGCGCCCGATGAGTCCCGCCGCCCCGGTGACCAGCACTCGGGTCAACCCTTCACCCCCGTGAATCCGACACCGCGCACGATGTACTTCTGAAAGACGATGAACACCAGCACCGGCGGAAGAAGCGCCATGAACATCCCGGCGATGACCATGTTCTCCTCGGCGAACTCCGCCAGCCTGGGCAGCGCCACCGAGATCGGCTGCGCCTCGCCGTCGGAGATCGCGACCATCGGCCAGAGGAAGTCCTTCCACGCGCCCATCAGCGTGAGCAGCGAGGTCACCGCGAGGACCGGCTTGGACATGGGCAGCACGATGTACCAGAACATCCGCCACGGTCCCGCGCCGTCGACCTGCGCCGCGCCGAACAGCTCGCGTGGGATGCCGTCGAAGAAACGCTTCATGAGCAGGACCGTGAACGCGTGCGAGGCGTGCGGCAGCCATACCGCCCAGGTGGTGTTGGCGATGCCCAGGTCCAGGACGGTCAGGTAGAGCGCGACCAGCGAGACACTGCCCGGCAGGAACAACGTGGCCAGGATCGCGCCGTAGACGTAGGGGCCGTAGCGGGGGCGCAGCACCGACAGGGCGTAGGCGCCCATGACGGAGACGATGATCTGCGCCAGCCACGAGCCGCCGGCCAGGACGACCGTGTTGAGCATGAAGTGGCCGATGCGCAGCCTGCTCCACGCCTCGCCGAGCAGCGACCAGTCGGGGCTGGCGGGGAACAGGCGCAGCGGGTCGGTGAGGAGTTCCTGGGTGGGCGAGATGGCACCCTTGATCGTCCAGAGGATCGGGCCGAGGCCGAGCACGAGCACACCGAGGAAGACGGCGAACTGGGTCGAGCCGAGGACGACCCGCACGATCCGGCGCCGCCGGTCGAAGTTGGAGATCATGAGCTGCTCCACGTTCTGGTCGCGCGCAGGTAGACCGCCGACAGGGCGCCGAGCACCACGGCCAGCAGCACCGACAGCGCCGCCGCCATGCCGTAGTCGCCGTAGACGAAGGCGTAGCGGTAGATGAGCAGCAGGACCGTCACCGTGGAGTCCTCGGGCCCGCCGTCGGTCATGACGAACGGCTCGGTGAAGACCTGGAAGGTGCCGATGACCTGCAACAGCAGCATGAGCAGAAGGACGCCGCGCAGTTGCGGCAGCGTGATGTGCCACACGCGCCGCCAGATCGAGGCGCCGTCGCTCTCGGCCGCCTCGTAGAGCTCCTTGGGCACGGCGGTCAGCGCCGCCAGGTAGATCAGCACGGTGCCGCCGGCGCCCGCCCAGGTGGCCTCGAGCACCAGGGAGGGCATCGCCCACGCGGTGTCCTGCAGCCAGGGGTACGGCCCCAGCCCGACCACCCCGAGCAGGTTGTTGAGCAGCCCGTAGTCGGCGTTGTAGAAGAACTTCCACATCATGATCGCCACGACCGGCGGCACCGCCACCGGCAGGTACACCAGGACCCGGAACACCGCCGAACCCCGCCGCAGCTGCGACATCACCACCGCCAGGAAGACCGGCACCGGGAAGCCGAACAGCAGCGCGAGCACCGTGAACCACGCCGTGTTGACCACGGCGGTGCCCAGCAGCGGATCGGCGAACAGGTTGGCGAAGTTCTCCCACGCCACCCACTCGGCCACCGCCACCAGGTTGGTGCGCTGGAAGGCCAGCAGCCCGCTCTGGATGATCGGCCACCAGGAGAAGACGGCGAAGACGAACACCAGCGGCGCCAGGAACAACACCGAGGCCAGGCCATAGGGGCTGCGGCGCCGGCGGGGGTGGCCCGGCGCGGGCGCCGCCGCCCGCTCCTTCCGCTGCAGGACCGCCGTCACCGCTGCGACCTGTCCAGGATCGGCGTCACCTTCCCGGCCGCCTTGGCCAGCTCACCCGCCGGGTCGGCGTCCTTTCTCGTGAGTACGGCCTGCACCACCGTGTCCAGGGCGGCGTAGAGCTCCTGCCCGGCGACCGGCGGCTCGGAGATGAACTCCTGCTTCTTCACGCCCTCGTTGTAGGTGGCGAAGTGGTCCCAGTTCACGTTGGAGGCGGCCTTCTCGGCGGCCACCACCGGCCCGGAGACCGCGTCGGTGTAGAACGGCAGCGTGGGCAGGCCCGCGACCAGGCCGTCGGCCTTCCGCTTCTCGGCGCGCTGGGTGGCGAGCGCGGGGTCGTACTTGGGGCGCAGGTAGAAGTAGTCGATCCACTTCACGGCCGCCTGCCGCTGCTCGGGGGTGGCCTTCGGGCTGACCACGGCGACCGTGCCGCCGAGCAGGGTGCCGTTGCCGGAGCCCGACGGGAGCGTGGTCTGGCCATAGGTCTCCGGCTTGCCGGCGAACTTCGCGACGTAGCTGGAGTAGAGGTTGGGCGCGCCCATCATCATCGCGACCTTGCCGGAGGCGAAGTCGCGCAGCAGGTCGTCCTGGTTGCGCAGGTGCTGGGTGCCCATCGACCGGTCCTGCCAGCGCATCGCCTTGAGCAGGTCGAGCGCGCTTCTGGTGGGGACGTCGTCGAAGGCGGGCGCGTACTTGCCGCCTTCCTCCTTCTCCATCCGGCCGCCATAGGAGTAGGTCATCGTGGTGAGCATCCAGCCGCCGGTGTTGGCGGTGGCGTGCATGCCGAAGCCCGGCACTCCGGTCTTGTCGCTGATCTGCTTGGCGGCGGCGCGGACCTCGTCCCACGTGGCCGGGGGTTTGTCGGGGTCGAGGCCGGCCTTGGTGAACAGGTCGCGGTTGTAGACCAGGCCGGCGGCGTACGCCTCGGTGGGCAGGCCGTACACCTTGCCGCCGGAGCTGCTCGGGGCCAGCAGGCGCGGGTCGAAGTCCTTGTTGGCCAGGACCTTCAGCTCGGCGGTGAGGTCGGCGACCTGGCCGCGCTTGATCATGGAGGGCGGGTCGGTGAGCGGGATGCGGAAGACCGTCTCCAGCTGGCCGGCCGCCAGTCGCGCGGCGAAGGTCTTGACGTCGTACTGGGTCTCGGTCGGCTTGAGCTTGATCGTCGGGTTGGCCTTCTCGAACGCGGCCACGTCGGCCAGGAAGTTCTTCTGGCTCTCTGCCTGGGTGCTCGGCGGCATGCCGGAGACGGTGATCTCGATCTTGCCGCTGTCGGCTCCGTCCTGGCCTCCGCCGCAGGCGGCGGTGGCGAGCAGGAGCAGTCCCGCAGCTCCTCGTGCGATGTGTGTGTTCATCGGGACTCCAGTTCATGCCGGGGGGCGAGGTGAGTCGAACGCTATATTTGACGCGTTAACGTGTAAAGCACAAGATGGTAACTTGGCCGAAATATCATGATTTAACGCGTCAACTAGGGTGGCTCCAGGCCGCCGTCGGGGCGGCGCACCCGCGCCGCCCACCGCTCGTGCAGGTGCGTGACCGGCGGGAACCGCGCGGCCAGCCGTTCGTCGAGTTCCACGCCCCAGCCGGGCGCGGAGGAGGGATGGAGGTGGCCGCCGACGGGATTGAGCGTGCCGGGGAACACCTCGCACACCGCCTCCGGGTAGACGTGCGCCTCCTGGATGCCGAAGGCGGGCGTACTGACGTCGAGCGCGACGCCGGCCGCGACGCCGACCGGCGAGACGTCGCCCGGCGAGTGCCAGGCGGTGCGCACCCCGGTCAGTTCGCACAGGGCCGTGAGCTTGCGCGCGGGAGTCAGGCCGCCGATCGCGGAGATGTGACAGCGCAGCAGGTCAACGCCGCCGTTCAGGACGAGCCTGGCCGCCTCGGGCACCGACACCAGCAGCTCGCCCACGGCGATCGGCACCGGCGAGGCGGCCCTGACCTCGGGCAGGCGGTCATAGTGCTCGGGCGCCACCACGTCCTCCAGGAAGAACAGCCGGTGGTCGGCCAGGCTGCGGGCCAGGATGACCGCGTCCTTCGGGGTCAGGCGGCTGTGCACGTCGTGCAGCAGCTCGACCTCCTCCCCCAGCACCTGCCTGGCCCGCTCGAACAGCGCGGGCGTGGTGCGCAGGTAGTGGCGCACGTCCCAGCCGTCGGGATGCGGGGCCGCCGGGTAGCCGCCGGGGGCGCCGGGCGCGCCGTAGGTGCCGTGGCCGGGCTGGCCGGTCTGCAGGCGTACGTGGCGGTATCCGGCCGCCATGAGCCGCTGCGCGTGCTCCAGCGTGGCCTCGACGGTGGCGCCCTCGGCGTGCAGGTAGAGCGGCGCCGCCGCCCTGACCCGTCCGCCGAGCAGCTCGTGTACGGGCATGCCCGCGCGTTTGCCGGCGATGTCCCACAACGCCATGTCCACCCCGGACAGCGCGTTGTTCAGGACCGGGCCGCCGCGCCAGTAGCTCGACAGGTGGATCATGCGGACGATGTCCTCGATGTCGGCGGGGTGGCGGCCGATCAGCAGGGGGGCCACGTGCTCGTCCACGGTGGCGGCGACGGCGTGGAAGCGCTGGGTGAAGGTGGCGCAGCCCAGGCCGTACAGGCCGTCGTCGGAGGTGTCCACGCGGACCACCACCAGCGGGATGCCCTCGGGGGCGGTGACGATCGCGCGCACCCGGGTGATGCGCAGGGCGTCGCGGGGCTGCCAGGGGGGTTGTGTCTCGGGCATGACCTGGCCGGGAGAGGGGGTCACGGCATCGCCTTTCAGCGGGTGTCTTGAGGCGGGACGGTTTGAGGCGGGCGGTTTTGCGTGGGGCGGTTTTGCGGTGGGACGGCTTGGCGATGGGACGGCTTGGCGGCGGGTCAGCGAGGGAAGGGCGTCGGGTGCGCGGGTGTGGAGACGCTGAGACCGCCCCAGCTCCAGACCACCTCCGCACCACCGCTGCCCTCCGCCCTTCGGCTCTGCGTGCCGAGTTCCGCGGCGGTGTCCTCCGGACGACCGCCCGGTGAGGTGGACCGGGGAGCGGCAGAGCCGACCGAGCCGGCGGAACTGGCCGAGCTGGCCGAGCCGGCGGGGCTGGCCGAGCCGGCGGGGCTGGCCGAGCCGGCGGGGCTGGCCGAGCCGGCGGGGCTGGCGGGGCTGGCGGGGCTTGGAGCGGCGGCCGGTGGAAGGTGGCAGGTCAAAGGGGAGGCGGTGGGCCGCTCGTCGCCGGTGAGCAGTTCGACGGCGAAGCCCGCGCGCAGGATCGCGTCGTGGAAGTCCACGGGCCGCACCTCCCCGCTGTACAGGACGACCTCGGCCGCCACCTCGTCCCCGTCACGAGCCAGCACCCACCCCGCCGAAGCGCCCAGGAAGGACGCGGCGGCGGTGTGCACCACGGCCCGGCGTCCGCCCGCGGCCAGCTCGAAGCGCCCCTCCCCCAGGTCCCGCCCCGACACCCCGTTCCCTCGCAACGTGACCCGCAGCCGCAGGTCCCCCACGGGAAAGACGGATCCGGGCGGCAGGTCGAGGTTGGGGTGGAAGTCGCCGGAGTCGTAGCTGAGCCACCACCCGGCCAGCACGCGCGGCCCGTCCTGCGCCTGGCGGCACCACGCCGCCGACAGGTCGCGCCCGTTGTGCGTCATCCGGGCGCGCAGGACCACGGCCGGGTCGTCGGGCGTACGCCAGTACCCGAGCAGCGGCCGTCGCTGCACCCACGCGAACTCCTCGTTCACGCTGCCCAGGCAGGCGTCCTCGGTCAGCCAGGTGGTCCCGGCGGTCTCGCCGTCGAAGACCGTCCGCACCTCCACGGGGTCCGCGGGCAACGCGCGAAACCGCTCCACCAGGTACGGCGGGCATGCCAGCCCCGGCATCAGCCGAGGCGTCGGGTCTCCCTCCGGCACCCCGGCCCGCTGCCCGATCGGCACCCCGGTCTGCTCCGCCAGATAACGCGTCAACTCGGGCCGCAGCCAGTCGTCGTAGGCCCGAGCGTGCGGCCCCGCCAGTTGCCCGGTCCCGGGATGGAACCGCTCGGCCACCGCGCCCCACACCCGCTCCCGCAGCCGCTCCACGCCGGCCAGGAACTCCTGGTCCGTCACGACCAGCCGGGCCCGCTCGGCGATCTCCAGCAGGAACGGGCTGTAGGCGGGCGAGTTGTACTCGGCGAAGGCGTCCAGCGCGAGGAGGGCGGTCAGCTTGGCCCTGCCGTACTCCAGCAGGAAGGGTTCCGGAAGCAGTTCGCCCGCGGCGGCCGCGGTCACCGAGCCGAGCAGGGCGATGTTGGTGTAGCGCGGGCCGACGTTCCTGCGGAAGATCGACATGGCCGCGTGGCGCAGGGCCGCCGCCACCCCGCCGTCCAGCACGTCCCCGTGTACGGCCAGCACCTGGGCGAGCCGTACCCCGATGAAGTCCGCCCAGTTCCAGTCGGCCGGGCCCATCGCGTGCGGCGGCTCCTCCAGGAAGTAGCCCCAGATGCCGTAGTGCTCGTCCAGGGGGTCGGTCACCTGGAGGGCGGTGACCGCGGCGAGCACCTCGCCCGCGCGGTCCAGGCGCCCGGCCCTCAGTAGCGCGAGCGCGTAGTCGGTGGATTCGCGGGTCTCGTGAACCCTGGTTCCCGCGGGGATCCTGGTGTGGTATCCGTTGCTGCGCGACAGCCGCCAGGGCATGCGCGCGGCGGGATCGTAGCGTTCGTCCTGGAGTTTGAGGAACTGGTCCAGGTCCACGTGGGCTCCTTTCGCCGAATGGGGGCCGACAGTAGTCTTAGCGTGTTAACGTGTCAACGATCACATAGGCAGACGAAGGGGGCGGGATGAGCGACGCTGGCGACACCCAGGAGCCGCTGTACCAGCAGGTGAAGCGGGATCTGGTCGCCGCGATCTCCCGCGGGGAGTACATCGCCGACGAGCCGTTCATCAGCCAGCGGGAGGTGTGCGAGCGCTTCGGGGTCTCGACCACGACCGCCGTGCGGGCGCTCAACGAGCTGGTCACCGAGGGCTACCTGGTGCGCCACCGGGGCCGCGGCACATTCGTGGCGGAGCGGCCCGCCGAGCCTCCCCAGGCCAGGGAGCGCTCGATCGCCTACATCATGCACGGGCACGGACCGCACAACACCGACATCATCGACGGCATCGGGTCGGTCTGCGCCGAGCTGGGCTACCGGATGTTCCTGTCCGACACCAAGGGCTCGGCGGCCGCGCAGGAACGCGCGCTACGGCAGGCGCTCGACACCCAGGCCAGCGGGGTCGCGCTCTACCCGGTGGACGGGCACGCGGAGTCCCCGGCACTCGACGAGCTGCGCCGACGCAAGGTGCCGCTGGTGATGGTGGACCGCTACCTGCCCGAGGTGCCCACGGACGCGGTGCTGTTCGACAACTTCGCCGCCGGGTACCAGCTGACGCGTTATCTCGTCGGCCAGGGCCACCGCCGGATCATGGCGCTGTGGGACGCCACCGACTGCACCAGCGTCCAGGAGCGGCTGTCCGGCCACGTACGGGCGCTGCGCGAGCACGGCATCCCGATCTCCCCCGAGCTCACCGCGCTGACCACCTACCTGCGACTGCCGGACGAGCGGCGGCGGGCCATGCTGGCCGGGCTGCTGGAGCGGGCCGAGCCGCCGACGGTGCTGCTGTGCGCGAACGGCTACGTGCTGGCCCACGCCGCCACCGACCTGACCCGGATGGGCGTGCAGGTGCCGGAGAAGGTGGAGCTGGCCGGGATGGACGACGCGGGGCCGTTCGACCTGCTGCCGCTGACGGTCGCGGCGGCGCAGCTGCCCTCGCGGGACATGGGTGAGCGGGCGATGCGGCTGCTGGCCGAGCGGATCGACCAGCCGGACTCGGGCCGCGAGATCGAGCACATCGTGCTGCCCATCGAGATCCGCACCCGCGACGCCGCCTCCGCCTACCTCCGCGTCGTCTCCACGCAGTCCGCCTGACACCCAGGCTGCCTGACACCCTGTCCACCTGACACCCGGTCCACCTGACACCAAGGCCGCCTGACACCAAGGCCGCCCTGACACTCGGGCCGCTTGACACCCGGTCCGTCCTGACACCTGGCCGCCGACACCCGGCCCGCTCGATCCGCTCCCGCCCCTTGCCGGGGTGGGAGCCTCCCCATACGCTCACGGTAAGCGCTTTCCAAGCAGGAGGTTCCCTCGGTGCCGCCCCCCATCCGCGTAGCCGTCGTCGGCGGCGGCCAGATCGCGAACGCCGTCCATATGCCGACATTTCGTAAATTGCCGGAGGACATCGAGGTCGTCGCCGTCGTCGACGCCACCGAGGACCTGGCCAGGTCCTTCGCGAGCCGGTGGGAGATCCCGCACGCGAGCGACGACCTGGACGCCATGCTCGCCGAGGTCAAGCCCGATCTCGTGGACATCGCCAGCCCGCCCTCCCTCCACCGCGAGCAGGCCGTCGCCGCGCTGCGCGCCGGGGCGTGGGTGTGGTGCGAGAAGCCGCCGTGCCTGTCGCTGGAGGAGTACGACGCCATCGCCGCCGCCGAGCGGGACGGCGGGCCGTACGCCTCGATCGTCTTCCAGCAGCGCTTCGGTTCCGGCGCGCGGCACCTCAGGCGTCTGATCGAGTCCGGCGCGCTCGGCGCGCCGTATGTGGCGCACTGCCAGACCACCTGGTACCGCGACCCCGCCTACTACGCCGTGCCGTGGCGCGGCAAGTGGGCGACCGAGGGCGGCGGGCCGGCGATGGGGCTCGGCATCCACCAGATCGACCTGCTGCTGGAACTGCTCGGCGACTGGCGCGAGGTGCGCGCCATGGCCGGCCGGCTGGCCCGTGACATCGAGACCGACGACGTGACCACCGCGCTGGTGCGCTTCGAGTCGGGCGCGCTGGCCACCGTCGTCAACACCGCCCTGGCGCCGCGCCAGGTCAGCCACCTGCGCATCGACCTGGCCGCCGCCACCTTCGAGCTGACCCACCTGTACGGCTACGCCAACGACGACTGGACCTGCACCCCGGCCCCCGGCGTCGAGGAGATCCCCTGGCCGCCCCCGCGGAACGAGTCCAGCTCCCACCTCGGCCAGCTGCGCGGCCTGGTCGCCGACCTGCGCGCCGGCCGCCGGCCGCGGGCCAGCGGAGACGACGGCCGCCACTCCCTGGAGCTGATCACCGCCATGTACCGCGCCGCGCAGACCGGCGAGACCGTGCGCAGAGGCCAGATCGCCCCGGGCGACCCCTTCTACTCCAGCTTGGAGATCACCCTGTGAAGATCAGCGGATTCGAGCTCTTCTTCGTGGAGCCGCGCTGGCTGTTCCTGCGCGTCGACACCGACGAGGGTGTGAGCGGCTGGGGCGAGCCGATCGTCGAGGGCCGCGCCGAGACGGTCGCCGCCTGTGTGCGCACGCTCATGGACGTGCTGTCCGGCGCCGACCCGCGCCGGGTCGAGGACCACTGGCAGGTGATGACCAAGGGCGGCTTCTACCGGGGCGGCCCGGTGCTGTCGAGCGCGGTCTCGGGCATCGACCAGGCGCTCTGGGACATCAAGGGCAAGGCGCTGGGCGTGCCGGTGTACGAACTGCTCGGCGGCCCCGTCAGGGACCGGGTCCGCGTCTACACCTGGGCGCACGGAGACACCCCCGAGAGGCTGGCCGAGGACGCGCGGGCGAAGGCGGCTGCCGGGTTCACGGCGGTCAAGTTCGCCGCGTGGGAAGGGCCGCTGCCCGCGGTGCCGTCGGCGGCGCAGGTGCGGGCGGTCGTCGCCCGCTTCGCCGCGGTCCGCGAGGCGGTCGGCGACGGCGTGGACGTCGGCGTGGACCTGCACGGCCGCTTCAGCGCCGCCGCGGCCCGGCGGGTGCTGCCGCTGCTGGAGGAGTATCTGCCGATGTTCGCCGAGGAGCCGGTGCTGCCGGAGTTCTCCCGCGACCTGCGCCACGTGGTGGAGAGCACGTCGGTGCCGATCGCCACCGGCGAGCGCCTCTACTCCCGCTGGGACTTCCGCGACGTCCTGACCACCGGCATCGCGGTCGCCCAGCCGGACCTGTCGCACGCGGGCGGCATCTCCGAGGTGCGCAGGATCGCCGCGATGGCCGAGACCCACGACGTCACGCTCGCGCCGCACTGCCCGCTCGGCCCGATCGCGCTGGCGGCCTGCCTGCAGGTGGACTTCGCCACGCCCAACTTCCTCATCCAGGAGCAGTCGCTGGGCATCGGCTACAACACCGGCGCCGACCTGCTCGACTACCTGGCCGACCCGTCGGTGTTCGCCTTCTCCGCCGGCCACGTCGGGCTTCCGTCCGCGCCGGGGCTGGGCGTGGAGGTGGACGAGCGGACGGTACGGCGGGCCGCCGAGCGCGGGCACGCCTGGCGCAACCCGGTCTTCCGCCACGAGGACGGCTCGTTCGCCGAATGGTGAGACCTCCTACAGGGAGCCGGTGAGCGTCGGGATCGAGTCGAGCAGCAGCTTGGTGTACTCGTGCTCGGCGTGCCTGATCACCCGCGGCGCCGGACCGCTCTCGACCACCTTCCCGTCGCGCAGCACGATCACCTCGTCGGCCAGCAGCCGCGCGCTGAGCAGGTCGTGCGTGATGTAGAGCATCGCGATGCCCCGGTCGCGGGCCAGCCGGTCGAGGAGCTGGAGGATCTCGGCGCGGATCGAGACGTCCAGCATGGAGATCGGCTCGTCGGCCACGAGCACGCCGGGCTCGGGCGCCAGCGCGCGGGCGATGACGACCCGCTGGCGCTGCCCGCCGGACAGCTGGTGGGGCAGCTTGTCCAGGTACTGCTCCGCCGGATGCAGCCCGACCGCCTCCAGCAGTCCGGCCGCCTTCTCCGCCGCCGCCCGCTCACCGAGTCCGAGGTGGTTGCGCAGCGGGCGGGCGAGCGCGTACCCGACCGTGCGGGTGGGGTTGAGCGCGGCGAACGGGTCCTGGAAGACGATCTGCACGTGCCGCCGGTAGCGGGTGAGCCGCCGCCCGCGCAGCCCGCCCACGTCGAGGTCGCCGAAGACGACGGTGCCCGAGGTGGGCCGTTCGATGCCGGTCACGAGCCTGGCCAGCGTGGTCTTGCCCGATCCGCTCTGTCCGACCAGCGCGGTCACCCGGCCCGGCCGCAGGTCGAAGGAGACCCGGTCGACGGCCCGCGTCACGGTGGTGCGCCACCCGCGGCGTACCCGGTAGTCCTTGATCACCTCCCGCACCGACACGACGGGCTCGCGCGGCGCGGGCTCAGGGCGGTCCGGGGTGAACGCGCGGGTCCGGCCCGCCTCGGGCAGGTCGCCGCCGAGCACGCAGCGGACCGCGCCCGGCCCGGCCGGGGCCAGCGGGGGGTGGGTGGTGGCGCAGGCGGCGACCGCGACCGGGCAGCGCTCGCGGAAGCGGCAGCCGCTCTGCTCGCGCGACAGGTCCGGCGGGCGGCCGGGCACGTAGTCCACGCTCACCTCGGCGGCCCGCGGGTCGGCGTAGGAGCCGAGCAGGCCGCGCGTGTAGGGATGCATCGGGCGGGTGAGCATCGCGGCGGCGGGCTGGTCCTCGACGATCTCCCCGGCGTACATCACCATCACCCGGTCGGCCATCTCCATGACGGTCCCGAGGTCGTGGCTGATGAACAGCACGGCGAAGCCCAGCTCGGCCCGCAGCTCGCGCAGCCGGTCGAGGATGGTGCGCTGCACGACCACGTCGAGCCCGGTGGTGGGCTCGTCCAGCAGCACGAACTTCGGCCGCAACGCCAGCGCCAGCGCGAGCGCGGCCCGCTGGCGCATGCCGCCGGACAGCTCGTGCGGGTAGCGGCGCAGCACGTCCGGGTCGAGCGCGACCATCTCCATCAGCGCCGCCGCGTCGCCATGGGCGTCGTGCGCGCGGAAGGCGTCCTCGAACTGCGCGCCGACCGTGATGACGGGGTTGAGGGCGTTCATGCTGCTCTGGAAGACGGTGGAGATCCTGGCCCACCGCAGCGGCCGCAGGCTCTCCTCGCTCGCGCGCGTGACGTCCACGCCGTCGAAGACGACGCTCCCGCCGCTGATCGCGGCGGGCTTGTCCAGCAGCCGCAGTACGGCGTTGCCGAGCGTCGACTTGCCGCACCCGGACTCCCCCAGCAGCCCGGCGAACTCGCCCTCGTCCACGTCGAAGCCGACCCGGTCCACCGCGCGCACCGGCGCGGCGTCGCGCGGCCGGTAGGTCACCGACAGCTCGCGCACCTCCAGCAGGGCCATGTCAGTCCTCCCTCAGGTGCGGGTTGCTCAGCGCGTCCACGCCGAAGTTGACCAGCGTGAGCGCGATCATCAGCCCGGCGAAGGCCAGGCCGGGCGCCACCAGCCAGGCCCATTGGCCGGTGAGCATCGCGCCGCCGTTGTTGGCCTGGTTGAGCATCGCGCCCCAGCTCACGCTGGCCGGGTCGCCGAGCCCGAGGAAGGAGAGCCCGGCCTCGCCGCCGATCGCGCCGAGGCAGGCGCCCATGAAACCGACCACGACGAGCGAGGTCATGTTCGGCATGATCTCCTTCATGATGATCCGGGTGGTGGAGTCCCCGGCGAACTTGGCGGCCGTCACGTAGTCGCGGGTGCGCAGGGAGATGATCTGCGCCCGTTTGATCCGCGCGCCGTACGCCCAGCCTGTGACGCTGATGACCGCGACGATCAGCCACAGGCCCTTGACCGGCGAGTACGCCGCGAGGGTGATCATCAGCGGCAGGACGGGCACGACCAGCGCCAGGTTGGTGAAGAAGGAGAGGATCTCGTCGACCAGCCCGCCGAGGTATCCGGAGGTCAGCCCGACGGCCAGCGCGATCACCGTGGACAGCGCCCCGGCGGCCAGCCCGACCACCAGGGAGATCCGGGCGCCGTAGATGAGCTGGGAGAGCACGTCCTCGCCGCGCGCGGTCGTGCCGAGCCAGTGCCCGGCGCCGGGCGGGAGCGACCCGTCGAAGGAGTCGTCACGCGGCCCGTACGGCGCCAGCCAAGGCGCGAGCAGCCCGACGGCGACGAACCCGGCCAGCATGACCAGCCCGATCCGGCACTTGCGGTTGCGCCACAGGATGACCAGCCAGCCGGGCAGCCGGGTGGCCCGCCGGGCCTCGGTGGCGGCCAGTTCGGCGGTCATGCGGCCACCTCCCTGCGCACGCGCGGGTCCAGCACGCCGTAGAGCATGTCGGCCAGGAAGTTGGCGAGCAGGACGCCGATCGTGATGAACAGGAACAGGGCCTGCATGAGCGGGTAGTCGCGGTTGGTGACGGAGTCGAGCATCATCCGGCCGAGGCCCGGATAGTTGAAGATCGACTCGACCAGGACGGTGCCGCCGAGGATGCCGCCCAGCGCCATGGCGAAGCCGGTCACGTTGGGCAGGATGGCGATGCGGGCGCCGTAGGTGAGCGCGATCCTGCGCTGGGGCAGGCCCTTGGCGCGGGCCAGGCGGGCGTAGTCCTCGCCGAGCGTCTGGACCATGTTGTTGCGCATGCCGATGATCCAGCCGATCGGGCCGACGATGAGCAGCGCCAGCGCGGGCAGCACGCTGTGCTGGAAGGCGTCGGAGAAGAAGATCCAGCTCCAGCCGGGGTTGGAGCCCGGCCCGTAACCGCCGCGGGCGGGGAACCAGTTGAGCGTGATCGCGAAGACGTAGATGAGCATGAGCGCCAGCCAGAAGAACGGCAGCGTGCCGACGAACGTGGAGCCCAGCGTGATCACCGAGTCGGTGCGGGTGTTGCGCCGGTGGGCCGCCCACGCGCCGAGCAGCGTGCCGGCGGCGAACGAGAGCACGTGCGTGACCCCGACCAGGATGACCGTCCACCACAGCGCCTGCCCGATCATGTGCGTGACCGGGTAGGGGAAGTAGGTGTAGGAGACCCCGAACTCGCCCCGCAGCACCGCGCCCAGGTAGTTGACGTACTGCGTGAGCAGGGTGCCGTCGGGGGCGCCGAGCATCGTGCGCACCGCGGCGACCTGGGCGGGGTCGATCGCCTGGCTGCGCCCGCTGAGCCGGGCGACGATGGCCTCGGCCGGGTCCCCCGGCTGCAGTCGGGGGATGAGGAAGTTGAGCGTGACGGCGGCCCAGAGGGTGGCCGCGAAGAAGCCGGCCCGCCGCAGGAAGTACCTCATGCCGGCTTCAGGTTCGTGATGATGAGCAGGTTGTCGCCCGGGTTGGCGTAGGGGTTCTTCGCGTCGGGCCAGCCGACGGCCTTGTCGGTCTGGTACTGGAACCACTTGGCCCCGTACCACAGCGGGATGACCGGCACCCGCTCCATCATGATCGTGGCCAGGCCGGCGACGGCCTTCTTCTGGGTGGCCTCGTCGGTGGCGACGCGCAGTTCGTCCAGCAGCCGGTCGGTCTCGGCGTCCTTCCAGCGCACGAAGTTGGAGGCCGCCTTCTTGCCGATCGGCGCGCTCTGGTCGCCGGCGAGCGGCTCGGCGAAGTTCCTGAACATGTTGCACGAGCCGCCGTGCACGCCGAGCAGCGCGTCGTAGCTGCCGATCGCCCGGTCGCTCTCGTAGGTCGGGAAGTCCGGGGTCTCCAGGTCGACGTCGAAGCCGAGCGCCTTGAGGTTCTTGACGATGATCTGGCCGGCGGCCAGCCAGTCGGTCCACTCGCCCGGCACCTTGAACGTGAACGTCAGCGGCTTGCCGTCCTTGCCGAGCCGGGTCCCGTCGGCGTCCTTGGCGTAGCCGGCGGCGGTGAGGGCGGCGTCGGCCTTGGCCGCGTCGTACGGGACGAGGCCCCGGCCGGCCAGGCCCGGCGGAAGCCACTTGTCGTGGCCGGGGACGACGAGGCCGCTCTGGCTCGCCTGGGTGACGTAGCCGTTCTGCGACTTGTCGATGATCTGCCTGTGGTCGAAGGCGCCGGTGAGCGCCTTGCGGAAGGCCAGGTCGTCGAAGGGCTTCCTGGTGAGGTTGAGGTAGACGCTGATCGTGCCGCCCGGCGGGTACCAGTAGTGGTTGACCTTGGGGTCGCGGGCCACGTAGGCCTTGTCCACGTCGGGGATGAACATCGCGTTGTGGTCGTACTCGCCGCGGCTCATCTTGAGCTGGTCGATCGGGCCGCCGCCGTCGGCCTTGTGGAAGCGGATCTCCTGGACCTTGATCTTGCCGGCCTGCCAGTAGTTCGGGTTGCGCTGGATGGTCAGTTGCTGGCGGTTGAAGGCCTTCACGGTGAACGGGCCGGTGCCGACGGGGTTGTCGGCGTTGACGAACGTCGTCGGGTCGGAGACCTTCGACCAGATGTGCTCGGGCACGATGAGGACGTTGACCGCGAGCGTGAAGGCGGAGGCGCCGGCGTCCTGGAAACGCATGGTGACGGTCGAGGCGTCGGTGGCCTCGACCGAGGACAGGTAGCGCCACACGCCCTCGTTGTCGAAGGCCGGATGTTTCTTGATCAGGGAGTAGCTGTAGGCCACGTCCTTGGCGGTCAGCGGGGCGCCGTCGGTCCACTTCACGCCCTGCCGTACCCGCAGGACGAGGGTCTTGGGGTCGGTCCAGGAGTACGCGGCGGCCAGCCAGGGCTTGGGGGTGCAGGAGAAGTGGTCGTACTCGACGAGCTTCTCGAAGAGGTATCCGGTGGCGCCCAGCTGGGTGGCGAGCAGGTAGGGGTTGTAGTTGGCCTGCGGCTCGGTGCCGCCGCCGAAGTCACCGTAGTCCAGGTGACCGATCATGCCCTGGGCGGTGTCCTGCGGGGCGGCCATGCCTTCGGTGCCGGTGCATCCGGCCACGGCCAGTGCCGCCACTAACGCGATGAGGATCTGCTTACGTCCTCTCACCTTTGCTTTCACTCCTTCTGCTGGTGGTGCAGCCGCAGCTCTCGCGCAGCACCGGTTCGGTGGCGAGGACCGCGTCCATGACGGCACCCGGGCCGCCGAGTCCGGAGATGAGCAGCCGCGCGGTGGTCGCGCCGAGTTCCCTGATGGGCTGGCGGACCGTGGTCAGGCGAGGCTGTACGAGCGAGGCCATGGGCACGTCGTCGAAGCCGGTGATCGCCACGTCGGCGGGCACCGACAGGCCGCGGCCGAGCGCGCCGATGAGCAGGCCGAGCGCGGTCTCGTCGTTGGCGCAGACCACCGCGCGCGGGCGGCGGCGGCCTTCGAGCAGTTCTCCCGCGGCGATGACGCCGTCGGACTGCTGCAGCCCGAGCCGCAGCGGCTCGCGCGGCGCGCTCACCTTGGCGGCGCGGTGGGCGGCCTTGAACGCCTCCCAGCGCTCGGTCACGTCGGGCGAGCCGTCGGGGTTGCCGATGAACGCCAGCCGCCGGTACCCGTGGTCGGCCAGCAGGTGCCTGGTCAGCTCGCCGATCGTCGTGTTGTCGGCGCGCACGGCGGGCACGCCGTCCATGGAGCGCCCGGCCAGCGTCACGACCGGGACCAGCTCGGCGACCCGCCGGAGCGCGTCGTCGCTGATCGTGCCGCCGTGGACGGCCATGCCGTCCACCCGCTCGGCCATGGTGAGCACCTGCTCGCCGGCGCCGGCGCGGTGGTGGGTGGCCAGGATGTGCACCGAGGCCCCCGCCGCCATCGCCTCCGACTCGAAGCCCTGGATGAGCTCGGAGAAGTACGGCCCCGCCAGCCCCGGGAAGACCATCGCCACCGAGCCGTGCTTCTGCTCGGCCAGGGCGCGGCCCATCTGGCTGGGGCGGTAACCGTATTCCTCGATGACGCGGAGCACGCGCTCGCGCATCTCGGGGCTGACCTGGCCCGTTCCCCGTGAGACGCGGGAGACGGTGGCGACGGAGACCTGGGCGATCTTGGCGATTTCTCGCACTGTCGGGCGTCTGTTGCCCATCTGCCCGCCTCCGCCGTAACGTGTTGCTGTAACCGCTTTCAGCGACCATATGTGAGGAACCTCACCACGGCAAGACCCCCACGGAGAGGACCCGTCCGCATGCGCGACATCCGTCTCGGCCGGCGCAGGATCCTGATCGACGGCGTGCCCTCGCTGGTCATGAGCGGGGAGGTGCACTACTTCCGGCTGGCGCCCCACGACTGGGGCGACCGCCTCGACCGGCTGGCGGAGGCCGGGTGCACGGCGGTGGCGACGTACATGCCGTGGCTGGTGCACGAGCTGCCCGACGGCTCCGTCGACCTGACCGGCAGGACCGGCGGGCACCGGGACCTGACCGGGTTCCTGGACCTGGCGGCCGAACGCGGGCTGGCGGTGATCGCCCGGCCGGGGCCGTTCGTGATGGCCGAGCTCAAGAACGAGGGCATCCCCTACCGCGTCTACGCCCGGCACCCGCAGGTACGTCCGGTGACGTGGGACGGCGCGCCCGTGCCGACCGGGACCCTCGACTACCTCGCGCCCGCGTTCCTGGAGGAGGTGGACGCCTGGTACGCGGCGATCATGCCGGTCCTGGCCGAACGGCTGGCGCCGCGCGGCGGGCCGGTGGCGGCGGTGCAGCTCGACAACGAGGTCGGGATGTTGTCGTGGGTGAGCAACTCCCCCGACCTCACCGACGGCGTGCTGACCGACTTCGCCGCGTGGAGCGGCGGCGCGTTCGGCGGCCTGTCGCCGCGCAGCCCGTCCGGCCCCGGCTCACCGGCCTTCCACCACGCGCTCGGCGCCTACAACCGCGACCGCTACGCCCGCTACCTCGCGTTCCTGCGTGAACGGGCCGAGGCGTACGGGGTGCGCGGCGTGCCGTACCTGGTCAACATCCACGGGACCGGCGGCGGGCGCGGCAGGACCTACCCGATCGGCATCAGCCAGCTCTACCTCGCCTACCGGGGTCAGCCGCAGCTGACCTCGGGCTCCGACCACTACCTGGGCGACCTCACCGTGGGCAACGTCGCCGACCTGTACGTCGGCAACGCGTTCATGGCCGCCGTGCACGACGCGGACCAGCCGCTCACCTCGCTGGAGTTCGAGGCGGGCACCGGCGACTACGGCGAGGACCTGGCGCTGATGGTGCCGCCGTCGGCGCTGGAGCTGAAGACCCGGCTGTGCGTGGCGCAGGGGAACCGGCTGATCAACTACTACCTGTTCGCGGGCGGGGTGAACCCGCCGCTCGACGTCCCCGCGGGCGACGGCAACGACCGCGTCGCGTTCACCGGCGAACGCCACGGCTTCGCCGCGCCCGTGGACCCGGAGGGACGCACCGGCCCGGCGTTCGCGGCGATCCGGTCGGTGCTGTCGGCGGTGCGCGGGGCGGCGGACCTGCTGGCCGACATGGACGAGGAGCACGACGACGTGGCGCTGGGCTTCGTGCCCGACCACTACCTGACCGAGTACGCCTACCCGGGCGACGCCGAGCGGCGGGCGATCGTGGCCGACCTGGAGCGTTTTCGCGGGATGGGCTCCAGGGACGTCGTGGCCCGCGCGCTGCTCCTGGCCGGGTTCTCCTTCCCGGCCGTCGACCTGCAGGAGGATTTCGGCCCCGGCCGGGTGCTGGTGCTGGGCAGCGCGACCACGCTCGCGGCGGGGGTCCAGCGGCGGCTGGCCGCGTACATCCTGGACGGCGGGCGGCTGCTGCTGGCCGGCATGCTGCCCGCCCGCGACACCGACGGCGCGCCCTGCACGATCCTGGCCGAGGCGCTGGGCCTGTCGGCCGGGCCGCCGGTGGAGGGCTCCGCCGGGTTCTTCCCCTCGGTCCGCGCGGAAGCCCACACGGAAGGCCACACGGAAGGCCACGCGGAAGGCCGCGTGGGAGGGCGCGCGGAAGGTGGCGTGGGAGGGCGCGCGGAGGTCCGGGTCGGCGTGCTGCAGCATCTGATCGCGCCGGAGGCGGAGGTCCTGGTCCGCGAGGCGGTCTCGGGCGCCCCGGTCGGGGTGCGCGTACGCGCCGGGTCCGGCCAGGCGATCGTGCTGACCTGCGACTACCCCTGCCATCTGGACTTCTGGACCGGCCTGCTCGCCCTGCTCGGCGCCCGGCCCCGCCACACCCACGACGCGCCGGTCCCGGGCATCGTGGTGACCTCCACCGCCGACGCGGACGGGCAACGTCTGGTGCACCTGCTGAACGTCAGCCCGGTGGACCAGTCACTCGTGCTCAGCCGCGACGGCGAGCCGCTGTTCGGCGGGCGCGGGATCGACCTGCCCGCCCGCTCCGGCCTGATGCTCCCCGAGGGCGTCGGCGACCTGGCCTGGTCGACCTGCGAACTGGCCGGTCCCGGTCTGCTGCGCCGGCGCGGCAAGGGCGACGCGGCCCAGGTCGGGGACCGCCTGCTCACCTGGCCCGACGACCCCGCCGCCCGCGGACAGACCGTCCGGCCGGGTCAGGAGCGCCCGGCTCCCGGCCACTCCACGCCCTCGAACGGGTCGTAGTCGACCTCCAGCTCCTCCTGCGGCGGCCGCTGCTCCTCGGGCACGTGCTGGAGGTTGACCCGGATCCGGTACCACACGCTGCTGCGCCCGCGCATCCCGTCGACCAGCACGTCAGCGGGCTCCAGCAGGGCGGCCACCTCCGGGTGGCGCTCCTTCCAGCGCTCGAACCCGGCCATGGCCTCGTCCTTGTGCTGCGCCCGCGCGATCTCGATGAGCGGCATCGTCTGCTGCCGCCGCCCCTCCCCCTTGGGCGCCTTGGGCGCCGGCCCCAGCGACTCGGCCAGCTCCAGCAGCCCGTCGAGCACGCCGGCGTGCAGATCCATGTCCTCCCACGGGTCGCCGATCTCGGCGTAGCGCTTGGGCACGGTCTCGATGGTGAACGCCTCCGGCCGGCAGCCCGGCACCTCGTCCCAGGTCAGCGGCGTGGACACGCGGGCATCGGCCACCGCGCGCACCGAGTAGGCGGAGGCGACGGTGCGGTCGTAGGCGTTCTGGTTGAAGTCGACGAAGACGCCCTCACGCTCCTCCTTCCACCAGCGGGCGGTGGCCAGGTCCGGCGCGCGCCGCTCGACCTCGCGGGCGACGGCCTCGGCCGCCTTGCGCACCTGCGCGTACGGCCAGCGCGGCTCGATCCTGGCGTAGACATGGAAACCCCGCGACCCGGACGTCTTGGGCCAGGCGGTCAGCCCGTGCTCCTCCAGCACCTCGCGCGCCACCTGCGCGGTGGACAGCACGTCGCGGAAGGGCACGCCGGGGATGGGGTCGAGGTCGATGCGCAGCTCGTCGGGGTGGGCCAGGTCCCCCGAACGCACCGGATGCGGGTTGAGGTCGACGCAGCCCAGGTTGAGCACCCACACGAGCTGGGCCAGGTCGCCGACCACGACCTCGGCCGCGCTCAGCCCCGAGCGGTACTTGAGCTCGGCCACCTCGATCCAGTCGGGCCGCTTGGCGGGCGCCCGCTTCTGGAAGAAGGCCTCCTCGCGGATCCCGTGCACGAACCGCTTGAGGATCATCGGCCGTCCGGAGACGCCGCGCAGCGCCCCGCCGGCCACGGCCCGGTAGTAGGAGATCAGATCGAGCTTGGTGTATCCGGCCTCGGGGAAGACCACCTTGTCGGGGTTGGTGATGCGCACCTCTCGCCCAGCCACGTCCATGCACTCAACATACGTGCTCACTCCGACAAAGCCCGGGACCCCCGCAGCAGCGCCCGCATCCGGGTGATCTCCGCGCCCTGCCCCTGATCGATGTCGGCGGCCAGCGCCCGGATCGCCGGGTCGGCGCCTTCCTCGACCACCCGTCCGGCCAGGTCGAGCGCGCCCTCGTGGTGGGCGATCATCCCGGTGAGGAGGGCCCGGTCGAAGTCCGCGCCGCGCAGCGCCGCCATGGTGTGCCCGCCGGAGTGGGCGGAGTGCTCCGGTGTACGGCCCAGCCGCCCCAGCCACGTCGTCAGCCAGGTGATCTCGGCCTCCTGCGCGACCCTGACCCGCTCGGCCGCCGCCAGGACGGGCCGCGAGGTGGTCCGCCCGCGGGCCAGCGCGGCCATCTCCAGCCCCGCCCGGTGATGGGCGATCATGGCTTCGGCGAAGCGCACGTCGGCCGCGTTCGGCCGCTCGACCGGGGCGACGGTCTGGCCGGGGGTGGCGGTGGCCGCGGGCTCGCCGGGGCCGCCGGGCAGGATCACGGGCGGCCCGCCGGTGGGGACGACTCCCCCCGGGGGCGGCTGGGCCGTACACGCGCAGGCGAGCACTGTCACGGCGGCGATCACCGCGTTACGGTTCATCTGGGCAAAATCTACGACGAACGGGGTGACCGTGCGACGGGGTGTTCTCATCGGGCCGCTCGCCGTCCTGTTGTCCGGATGCCTGTCCGGGTGCGCGGGCGAGCCGCCGCTCCGCGCCGCGCCGCTGCCCGTGGTGTCCGACACCCCGGCCCCCACGGGCGCCCCGATCGACCCGGACATCCTGAAGAAGCACGACGCGACGATCAGGCACAGCGACAACCTCCGGCCCATCGCCGGGGTGAACAACCCGCCCCCTTTCGACACCGCCGCCGCCATCGGCACCGACCTCGCCTTCACCGGGAACCACGCGATCGCCGGCAACTACGAGGGCTTCACCGTCTACGACGTCTCCGCGCCCGAGCGGCCCGTGATCGTCAGCCAGGTCTACTGCCCCGGACCGCAGAACGACGTGACGGTCAGCGGCAACCTGCTCTTCCTGTCGGTGGACCTGCCCATGGGCGGCGCGAGCTGCGACCCCGGCGTCTCCGGGCGTACCTGGGAGGGCCTGCGGATCTTCGACATCACCGACAAGGCCGCCCCGAAGTACGTCGGCGCGGTGGCGACGCCGTGCGGGTCCCACACCGCGACGCTCGTCTCGGCCGACGCGCGGAACGTCATCCTCTACTCCTCCTCCGCGCCCAGCCGCCTCGGCGGCGGCGCCGGCGCGGCCTGCGAGCGGAACAAGGGCCGGCTCACCGTGGTGAAGGTGCCGGTGGGCGACCCGGCCAGGGCGGCGGTGGCGGCCACGCCCGTGGTGCTCGACGACGGCGGCACCGCGCTGCCCGAGCCGTTCGGCTACGGCGGCTGCCACGACGTCACCGTCTTCGCCGCCAAGAAGCTGGCCGCCGCCTCCTGCATCGGCGACGGCCTGCTGCTGGACGTCACCGACCCGTACGACCCGAGGGTGCTCGACCGGGTCCAGGACCCGGAGCACTTCGGGTACTGGCACTCGGCGGTCTTCACCCGCGACGGCGAGCGGGTGGTCTTCTCCGACGAGTTCGGCGCGGGCCGGTCGGTGGTCTGCGACCCCAAGACCGGCCCTCAGCTCGGCGGCAACGGCGTCTACGCCATCGAGAACGGCAGGCTCAAGCTGCTCGGCTACTTCAAGATCCCCCGACCGCAGCTCGCGCCGAAGACGTGCAGCGCGCACAACGGCTCGCTGGTCCCGGCCCGGGGCAAGGACATGATGGTGCAGGGCTGGTACGACGGCGGCGTGTCGGTGATCGACTTCACCGACCCGGCGCGGGCCAGGGAGATCGCCTACTTCCAGCGGGAGAAGTCGCCCTTCGACCACGGCGGCTCGTGGGCCGCCTACTTCTACGCCGGCCACATCTACTCCAGCGACATGATCGCCGGCCTGGACGTGCTGAAGCTGACCGGCGTGCCGTTGGATCCGGCCCTGCCCGGCGAGTTCAACCCGCAGACGCAGCGCTAGGAGAAGCGGCCGTGCCGGCCCTCCCCCGAGGCGAACCTGGCCGCCCCCGCCAGCCCGTCCTCCAGGGAGATCATGCCGTGGCGCAGCTCGTTGACCATGGCCTCGCGCTCGGGCAGGCCGTCCTGCTCCAGAGCCGACAGCCGGTCGCCGCGCAGGCACGTCTGCGGGAAGGCGGCCAGGGTGGCGGCCAGTTCCTCCGCCGCCTGCCGCGCGGTGCCGGTGGGCACGACCCGGTTGGCCAGGCCCATGGCCAGGGCCTCCCCCGCCTCGACGGGGCGGCCGGTGAGTATCAGGTCCATGGCCCGCGACAGGCCGATCAGGCGCGGCAGCCGTACCGTGCCGCCGTCGATGAGCGGCACGCCCCAGCGGCGGCAGAAGACCCCGAAGACCGCGTCGCGCTCGGCGACGCGCAGGTCACACCAGAGGGCCAGCTCCAGCCCGCCCGCGACGGCGTGGCCCGCGACCGCGGCGATCACCGGCTTGGACAGGCGCATCCTGGTCGGCCCCATCGGGCCCTCGCCCTCCTCGCCGACGTGGTTGTCGAGCCGCTTGAGGTCGGCGCCGGCGCAGAACGTGCCGCCCTCGCCCCACAGCACGGCGACGGCCGCGTCGGACTCCTCGAACTCGGTGAACGCCGACACCAGCGCGTCGGCGGTCTTCCTGTCGACGGCGTTGCGCGCTTCCGGCCGCGACAGCACGACCGTGCTCACCGGGCCCGCGCGCTCCACTCGGACGCTCATGGCTCTCGCCTCCGTGATCCGTAGTCGCCGAACGGGGTCGTCGCGCTCACGCACGGCGGTCTGGTCGCACAGCAGCTTGAGCATCTCCACCCGGTCGCCGGGAAGCAAGGCCATCCGGGACGCCGGCGCCGTAACGTGCTCATGGAGCCGCTCGTCCGGCACGGATCACGCGATGGCGCCCGCCAGCAACGTGTCGAGGTGGTCGGCGTGGGGGGTGTCCAGGCCGCGCAGCGGGCCGCGCTCGGCCAGGTGCGCCTCGGCGTAGAGGCGGGCCACCAGCGCCTTGCGCTCGTCGTCGATGCCCCACGTGGCCTGCTCCTCCAGCAGCGCGGCGGCGTAGACGTCGGCCATGAACTGGGCCAGTGGGTAGAGCCTGGCCTCGTCGGGGGCGCCGAGCCAGGCCTCGACGGCCTTGGCGAGGTCCTCGACGCGCTCCTGGGTGAGGGGCGAGGTGGCGGCGCCGCGCAGCCGGTCGAGGAAGGGCAGGTGGGCCTGCTCCTTGAGCATCGCCCGCCGTACGTCCAGGCAGAGGATGTTGTCGCCGCCCTCCCAGATGGGGTTGACCTGGGCGTCGCGCAGCAGGCGGGCGACGGGCCACTGCTCGATGTAGCCGTTGCCGCCGTGCACCTCGATGGCGTCGCTGGCGGCGGTGACGCCGAGCCTGGCGGTGCGCAGCTTGATCACGGCCGGGCCGAGCCGCAGCCGGTTGATGAGGCCGTCGAAGACCATGGCCTGTGCCGCCTCGACCTCGACGATCAGCTCGGCGAGCTTACGGCGCATGAGCGGCTGGGCGATGAGCGGCTTGCCGAACGCCTCGCGGGCGCGGGCGTAGCAGACGGCCTCGACCAGCGCGCGGCGGGCCACGCCGACGCCCATCATGGACACGCCGAGCCGGGAGGCGTTGGTGAGCTTCATCATCGTGCCGAGGCCGGAGCCGGAGCCCGAGCCGGACAGCAGGAACGCCTCGGCGCCGGTGAACTCGACCTCGGCCGAGGCGACCGAGCGGGTGCCGAGCTTGTCCTTGAGCCGGCGGATGCGCACGCCGTTGCGCACGCCGTCGCGCCGCTCCCACAGGACGAGGAACGGCTTGACCTCCTCCGACGGCAGCCGGGCCAGCACGACGAAGGCGGAGCCGTTGGCGTTGGAGGCGAACCACTTGAAGCCGTCCAGCCGCCACGCCTCGCCGTCGGGGACGGCGGTGGTCTCCAGGGCGGCCAGGTCGGAGCCGCCGGTGCGCTCGGTGAACATCTGCGCGGCCTCGCCGGAGTAGAAGCCGTTGGCGAAGATCTCGCGCACCCGGTCGCGCACGTCCGCCGGCGCGTACTTCTCGGCGAGTTGCACCACCATGTCGCCGCCGGTGCCGAGCGCGCAGCCCATCCCGATGTCGGCCTGGTTGAGCAGGTAGGTCCAGGCGGCGCCGAGCGCGGCCGGGCTGGCGCCGTGGTCGAGCGCCTCCTTCACGAAGGCGGGCGCGAGGAAGTTGTCGGCCATCATCGCCGCGCGGGCGGTGTGGAAGGAGGGCGGCATGACGACCTGGCTGACGTCGCGGCCCCACTTGTCGTACTTCTCCAGCCGCGGCGGGTTGCGGTCGGTCTCCTCCGCGCACTCGGCCACGACGCCGCCCGTGACGACGCCCAGCCTGCGCAGGTACGGCTCCGCCCACGGGTAACCGTCGCCGAGGTGGTGGCGCATGAGCAACTGCAGCGTGGGGTCGATGGCCCACCAGTCGCGCCCGGCGGCGCCCTGGTAGCGCTCGGTCGCGTAGCGGTCACTGTTGTCGAACGGTTCGATGAGATAGCGGCCCATGCTCGGAGTGTTACATATACTCAACACGCGATGGAAGAGCGTAATAGTCTCAGTGCCCGGTCCGCCGTCCTCAGCGCGCTGCTCGGCAGCCACCCGCCCCGCCTGGCCGCCCGACACCTCGTGCGCATCGGCGAGCTGTTCGGCATCGCCGAGGGAACCGTCCGGGTGGCCCTGTCCCGGATGGTCGCCGCCGGCGACCTGGTCCAGCAGGACGGCCGCTACACCCTGTCGGAACGCCTGCTCGAACGGCAGGGCAGGCAGGACGAGAGCCGCGACCCGCACACCAGAATGTGGGACGGCGCCTGGGAGATCGCGCTGGTGACCGCCGAGCGGCGCGCCCCCGCCGACCGGGCCGCCTTCCGCCACGCGATGGGCGCGCTACGCCTGGCCGAACTCCGCGAGGGCACCTGGATGCGCCCGGCCAACCTCATCAGGGACTGGCCGGAGAGCGTCACCGCGCAGTGCACGCTCGTCGACGGCCGCCCCCGCCGGGATCCCACTCCCCTCCTGTGGGATCTCGACGGGTGGGCGGCCGAGGCGCGCGCGCTGGAGCGGGAGCTGGAGCGGGCCGACGGGCTGGCCGAAGGCTTCATCGTCTCCGCCGCGGTCCTGCGCCACCTGCTGAAGGACCCGCTGCTGCCACCGGCGCTGCTGCCCGCCGGCTGGCCGGGCGCCGAACTGCGCGAACGCTACGACGCCTTCGACCGGTCCTACCGCGAGGTGCTGATGAAGCACCTCAGAGACTGACCCCGAAGACCACGCGCCGGTTCTTGAACTCGGTGACGCTCCAGAGCCTGCCGCCCTGCACGGTCAGGTCCTCCGGGCCGATCGGGAAGGGCCGGGCGCTCAGCTTGGCGCCGTTGGTGACCAGGAGCCTGCCGTTCCTGTCGGCGTCGAAGGCCTGGCTGAGGTACCACGTGCCGCCCTGGGAGACCGCGCCCTGGATCTTGGCGGCGCCCATCTGGAAGCAGTCGCGGGCCGGGCCCGGCCGGTTGCCGGCCAGCTCGTAGCGGACCACCCGGCCGGTGGGCCCGTCCGGGTCGTACTCGCCGGTGATCAGCAGGTCGGGGCCGGCGCTGCGGTCGATCGCCACGAACGAGAAGATCGCGCCGCTCGGCGAGGCCAGCCGCCAGAAGTCGCTCTGCGGGACGACGTAGCGATAGCCGAAGGCGTGGAACCTGCCCCCGTGGCGGCCCACGCGCTTGTCGTCGCCCAGGTCCTTCTGCGCGGTGCGCAGGTCCAGCATGGTGTTCAGGTCGAAGACGCGCAGGCCCCGCTTGGTGTCGGCCACGTAGAGCAGGTCGCCGTACCAGGCGATGCCGCCCGCGTGGATGTCGATCGGCCCGTACGAGCCGTCCGGCTTCGCCTCGACCAGCAGCACGTGCTGGTACTTCAGCGTGGACGGGCTGAGGAACGTCACCCGGACGCCCCGCTCGGGCACCGGCGCCTTCGGCTTGAAGTACCAGCTGACCGCGAACACCGGCACGCCCGCCTCGCCGGAGTCCTCGCCGCCGGTCAGCCCCTGCGGATACCAGTCGACGGTCTCCTGGTCCCTGGCGTCGAAGGCGTACCACTCGTGCGGCTTCGGGCTCATCGCGCCCAGCGCCGCCGGGGCGCCCTTGCGCACGGCCGTCCTGTTGGCCTGGGCGAGCAGCGCCTCGACGCCGGTGCTGCCGATCTCGCCGGCCAGCTTGGCCGCGCCCTCGGCGAGCTCGCCGGGCGCCTGCCGCAGCGCGAAGGGCGCCGCGTCTGCCGGGACCATTCCCGTGGTAGCCATGTACCCCTCGCTTATCCGTCTCCTTTGTCTCCGTTTGACGAATGGGGCGGGCCAGAAGTTGCGTTCAGCGCCACAAGTGCACCGGCAGCCCGGACAGCGCCAGCTCGCGATAGCGCCGCACCAGCCGCTCCACGTCTCCGTCATAGCGTTCCAGCGCCTCGCGCTGCCACACCGATCCGGTACGGCGCAGCCGTACACGCTGCTCGATCACCGCGAGCGCCCGGTCGGCCTCGTCGGCCGCGACCCCCGCCCCGAGCAGGGCGGCCCTGGCCTCGGGCAGGAGGGCGAGCACCAGGTCGGCGGCGGGCAGCTCGCACTCGCGGCCCGGCCAGGACAGCCGCGCGTCCAGGCCCTTCTGGGCGGCCCGGTAGAAGTTCTGGTAGGCCTCGGCGAAGCGGTAGCCGGTCAGGTCGTGTTCGGCGCAGGCCAGCGTGAGCCCGATCAGGAACGCGGTGTTGGCGATCATGTCCGCGCAGCTCGGCCCTGCGGGCAGGGCGCGCATCTCGACCCGCAGGTGGCCACCGTCGCCGGGGTCGTAGACGGGGCGGTTCCACTGCCAGACGGTGCCCTGGTGAAGCCGGAGCTCGGCCAGCTCCCCATCGGACGACATATCCGGCATGACGGGGTCGTAGTCGCGGACGTACCGCTCGAACAGCTCATACGCCCCCTCGTGCACCCAGTCGGAGCCGAACGTGACCCGCCCGTCCTTTCTGAAGCGCCGCTCCACGTCCCGGTCGTCGGCCGCCTCCTCCATGAGCGCGATGCGCGTCTCCTCCCAGAGCGTGCGGCCGAGGAACAGCGGCGAGTTCCCGCAGGCGGCCAGCACTGGCCCGGTGGCCAGCTGCGCGGCGTTGAACAACCGGGCGAAGCGCTCGGGCGGCGTGCGCAGGTGCACCTGCCAGGAGGTGTTGGCCGCCTCCAGGACGACGTCCTCCACCTGCAGCTCCAGGTCGTCGATGACCACCAGGAACGGCTCCACGCGCAGCCGCCTGATGCCCCTGCTCAGTGCCCGGTAGCGGTTCTCGTCGCTGATCGCCTGCCGGGTGAAGTCGCCGGTGCCGAGTGTGGGCAGGATGCCGATCGGCAGGGCCCCGCCGCCCTCGACCGCGCCGTCCGCCTTCAGCAGCGTCTCCTGGATCTCCGCCCCCATCGCCGAGAACGGCCGGCCGGCCAGCGGCACCGGTGTCAGGTTGATCTCCAGGTTGTACCTGCCCAGCTCCAGCACCACGCGGGGGTCGTCGAGGGCGGTGCGTACCTCCTGGTTGCGCGGCAGCGGCCGGCCCTTCTCGTCGATGAGGAAGAGCTCCAGCTCGGCGCCGAGCGTCGTCGGGCCCTGGCCGAAGCCGGGCCTATCGAGCAGCGCGCGCAACGTGCCGAGCTGCTCTTCCAGCCGCTCTCCGAAACGGGCGAACTCCGCCTCGGAGAACCGCTCCTTGTCCAAGTCTCGTCCCATCCCTCCCTTCTGTCCTGGGGGCGGGCGTCCACACCTACCAGGGCACCGGACCGGCGTCCTCGAAGTAGCCGCCGCTCGGCCCGTCGCCGGCCAGCGTCGCCAGGTGCAGCGCGATGGCGGCGCCCTGCGCGGCGGTGCGGAAGCCGGTGTGGCCGTTAAGGTCGGTGGCGCAGTAGCCGGGGTTGGCGGCGTTGACCTTGATCGGGGTGTCCATGAGCTCCTTGGCGTAGGAGATCGTCACCATGTTCAGCGCGGACTTGGAGGAGTTGTAGGCCAGGTAGTTGTGCGGGTAGAGCGGGTCGTCCGGGTCGATCGCCCTGGCCAGCGAGCCGAGCTCGCTCGACATGTTCACGATCCGGCCGCAGGGCGCGCGGCGCAGCAGCGGCAGCATGGCGTTGGTGACCGTGACCACGCCGAACACGTTCGTCTCGAACACCTGCCTGAGCACCGCAGCGTCGGTGGCGCTCGGGCGCGGATCCTCCTGCGCCACGACGATGCCGGCGTTGTTGACCAGGATGTCCAGCGTGCCGTACTCCTCCTCCAGCCACTTCGCCGCGGCCTGCGCGCTCGCCGGGTCGGTGACGTCGAGCCGCACGTACGGCTGGCCGATCCGCCCGGCGGCGGCCCGCCCGCGCTCCTCGTCGCGCGCCCCGACGACGGCGGTGACGCCGCGCTCGCCGAGCAGCCGGGCGATCTCGAAGCCGATTCCCTTGTTCGCGCCTGTGATGAGAGCTGTCGTCATGCCGTCGAGATTCGCGCCGGCGCGGCGCGGGCGGGAGAGACCTCCCGAGACTGGGATCGGCGGTACCACCCTGGCTCGCGGCCGATGACGGACGATGAGAGACATGAACCGCGAAGAACTGGCCGGCTTCCTGCGCAGCAGACGTGCCCGCCTCGCCCCGCGCGAGGCCGGCCTGCCCGAGGGCGGGCGCCGCCGTACCCCGGGGCTGCGCCGCCAGGAGGTCGCCCAGCTCGCCGGCATGTCGATCGACTACTACATCCGGCTGGAGCAGGCCCGCGGCCCGCACCCCTCGCGCCAGGTGCTCAACGCGCTGGCCAGGGCGCTCATGCTCAACACCGACGAGCGGACCCACCTGTTCCACCTGGCCGGGCAACCGCTGGAGGCCACCCGGCGGCGCGGCGACGTGCCCGAGGGCACCCTGCACCTCATCGCGTTCCTGGAGGAGGTCCCCGCCTACGTCCTCGACGCCAAGTACGACATCCTCGCCTGGAACCCGATGGCCGGCGTCCTGATGGGCGACCTCGACTCCCACCCGCGCGAGGACCTCAACGTCATCCGCTGGGTCTTCCGCGCCCCCGACCTGGCCGAGCATCTCGGCGACGAGGAGAAGGGCCGCTTCGCCCGCGCGTCCGTGGCCGACCTGCGCTGGGCCGCCGGCCGCTACCCCGGCGACCCCGAGATCCAGGCCCTGGTGGCGGAGATGCTGGCCTGCAGCCCGCAGTTCGCCGCCCTGTGGGACGAGCACGAGGTGGCGGTCCGCAGGGAGCAGCGCAAACGCATCCACCACAGCGCCGTCGGGACCATCGACGCGATCTGCCAGGTACTGCCCGTCCCCGACCGCGACGACCTGCGCCTGGTCCTCTACACCACCGAACCCGGCTCCCCCTCTCACCAGGCCTTGCGCAGGTTGCGGCAGGTGACCCTAAGCTCATGAGATGCGAGCGGTAGCCTTTGACATCTTCGGCGGCGAGCTGGACCTGCGCGAGCTCCCCGATCCAGCGCCCACGCCCTACGGGGCGGTGATCAGGGTCGAGGCGACGGGCCTGTGCCGCAGCGACTGGCACGGCTGGCAGGGGCACGACCCCGACATCACCGCGTTCCCGCACGTACCCGGGCACGAGCTGGCCGGCGTGGTCGTCGCCACCGGTTCCCTGGTGCGCGGCTGGTCCGAGGGCGCGCGGGTGACCGTCCCGTTCATCTGCGCCTGTGGATCCTGTACGGCCTGCGCCGCCGGAGACCAGCAGGTGTGCGAACGGCAGACCCAGCCCGGCTTCACCCATTGGGGCTCCTTCGCCGAGTACGTGGCCATCGACCACGCCGACGTCAACCTCATCCCGGTGCCGGAGGAGATGGACTTCACCACGGCCGCCGGCCTCGGCTGCCGCTTCGCCACCTCCTTCCGTGCCATCACCGAGGTCGGCGACGTACGCCCCGGCGAGTGGGTGGCCGTGCACGGCTGCGGCGGCGTGGGCCTGTCCGCGATCATGATCGCCACCGCCGCGGGCGGCCGGGTCGTGGCCGTGGACATCAGCACCGACGCCCTCCACCTGGCCGAACGCGCCGGCGCCACCCATTTCGTCAACGCCTCGGCCGGTGACGCCGCCGCCCAGGTCAGGGAGCTGACCAGGGGCGGCGCGCACGTCTCCCTCGACGCCCTGGGCAGCCCGGCCACGTGCGCGGCCTCCGTCGAGTCGTTGCGCCGCCGGGGACGGCACGTCCAGGTCGGCCTGCTGCCGGACGCGGCGACGCCGATCCCGATGGGCCGCGTGATCGCGCACGAGCTGCGGCTGCTCGGCAGCCACGGCATGGCCGCCCACGCCTACCCGAGGATGCTGGAGCTGATCAGGGCCGGCATCCTGCACCCCGACCAGCTCGTCACCCGCACCATCGGCCTGGCCGACGCGGGCAAGGCGCTGGCCGCCATCGGCTCGGTGCCCGGCGTCACGATGATCGTCCCCTAGCCGCACAGCCCCTTCTCCAGCACGGCCTGAAGCGCTGGGACCGCGTCGCCCCGGTACGGGGTGGCGCTGACGGTGACCTGCCGCCCGCCGTCGGCGCTGTGGAAGGACCCGGTGACGTAGCCGGGGATGCCGCCGCCGTGGCCGTAGGCGGTGCCGCAGGAGGTCGTGAACAACTCCAGCCCGAGGCCGTAGCCGCCGCCGACGCCCGCGGTCTTCATCAGCGCGAGTTCGCCCGGCCGCAGCAGCCTGCCGCCGAGCAGCGCCCGGAAGAACGTGTTGAGGTCGGCGGTCGTGGACATGACCCCGCCGGCGGCGCCCGCGACGGTGGGGTTGAGCCGGGTCACGTCGCGCGGCGCGCCGTCCACTCCTTGAGCATGCCGTTCTCGTCGATCACCTCGCCGGTGTGCTCGGGCACGCCGCTGGTGTGGCCGAGCAGGTGCTTGATCGTGACCGTCCCGGCCTCCTCCACCACGTTCGGCAGGTGGGCGCTGAGCGGGTCGTCCAGCTTCAGGCGGCCCTCGGCCACGAGTTGCAGCACGACCGTGGCGGTCATGACCTTGGTGACGCTGCCGATGCGGAACCGGCCGTCGACCGGGGCGCGGCGCGGGCCGCCGAGCTCGGCCACCCCCGCGGCCGGCCTCGTGCTCCTGCCCGGCCGCCTGACCTCCGCGATCGCGGCGGCCGAGCCGGAGGCGACGACCTTGTCCAGGTAGGGGCGCAGCGGATCCGGGTGCCCGGCGGGGGCGGGCGCGCGGCATCCGGGCAGGGCCCTGCCGCCGCCCTGATCCCCCTACTCCCCGGGGAGGAGGGGCGGCTCATCCGAGCACCTTGATCTTCTTCATCGTGGGCTGGGAGATCACGCGGGCGACGCCGGGAATGCCGATGATCTTCCCGGTCTGGAACGCCTCGTAGGCGGCGTAGTCGGCCACGAGCACGCGCAGGTGGTAGTCGGGTGTGGCGAACAGCCGCCGGAACTCCACGACCTCCTCGTAGGCCGCGATCGTCCTCTCCAGCTCCTCCAGCGTCTTCAGGTCGCTGACGCTCACCTCGATCGAGACGATCACTTCGAGACCGGCGCCGAGGATCTCGTGGTCGACCGTCGCCCGGTACCCGCTGATCACCCCCGCCTCCTCCAGCCGCTTCACCCGGCGCAGGCACGGCGGCGGCGTGAGCCCCACCCGCCGGGCCAGCTCGACGTTGCTCAACCGGCCGTCCTGCTGGAGTTGAAACAATATTTCGCGATCAATGGCATCAAATACGTATTCATTGCCCATCACGCCACGATAGCGCCATAAATGGAAACCATATGAGGCCCCATCCGCACTAGAATTTCGCCGAACCCCCGCCTTGAGCCCGGATTCCGGCATGCCCAGAGGAAGGCAACAGATCATGACGAACCCCGCCGCCCAGGTCCAGGACTGGCTGGACGCCCGCGCCGACGACATGGCCGCCCTGCTGACCCGCCTGGTGGCCGTGGACTCCGAGAA
This sequence comes from Nonomuraea sp. NPDC050540, assembly GCF_044457485.1. Lineage (NCBI taxonomy): Bacteria > Bacillati > Actinomycetota > Actinomycetes > Streptosporangiales > Streptosporangiaceae > Nonomuraea > Nonomuraea sp. NPDC050540. The sequence continues at coordinate 1,129,354 of NZ_JBITHA010000001.1, read as the reverse complement.
CCCGCCCGGCCGCGCGCTGGGCCGGTGCGCCGCGATCCTGCGCGAGGAGATGTCCCGCCTGGGCCTGACCCCCGAGATCCTCCCCATCCCCGACGCCCCCGGCGACCTGGAGGAACCGTGCGTCGTGCGCGGCACCGCCGGAGAAGGCGCCAGGCTCCTCTACTTCCACGGCCACTTCGACGTCGTCCCCGCCCAGGACCGCGCCCAGTTCACCGCGGAACGCCGCGACGGCCGCATCATCGGCCGCGGCGCCGCCGACATGAAGGGCGGCATCGTCAGCATGCTGTACGGCGCCGCCGCCGCCCGCGAACTCGGCCTCCTCAGCGGCGGCCGCATCGTCATCCACCTCGTGTGCGACGAGGAGACCGGCAGCGTCACCGGCTCCGGCCACCTGCGCGAGGCCGGGCTCATCGACCCGTCCGCGCTGGCCATGCTCACCGCCGAACCCAGCGGCGGCGGCATCTGGAACGCCGCCCGCGGCGCCGTCTCGCTGCGCGTGGACGTGGCGGGCCGCGAAGCCCACGTCGGGCAGGCGAACCTCGGCGTCAACGCCTTCGAGCACATGCTCCACGTGGCCCGCCCGGTCCTGGACTACGCCACGGAGATGGCCGGGCGGCTGACCGCCTACCCCATGAACCCCGCCGACGCGCGCGGCACCATGCTCGTGGTCGGCGGCCGGTCCACGGCCGGGTCCAACTTCAACGTCGTGCCCGGCTCCGCCTCCTTCACCGTCGACGGCCGCTACAACCCGGAGGAGGACCTGGAGGGCGAGCTCAAGCGCCTGACCACTCTGATCGAGCACGCCGCCGGTGAGATCGGCGCCGACGTCACCGTCCGGACGACCCAGCTCCAGCCCTCCGCCGCCACCGACCCCGCCCACCCGGCCGCCGCCTCGCTGGCCCGCGTGGTGACCGCGGTCTCGGGAGAGCCCGCCCGGTTCGAGATGTGCGCGGGCATCCTGGAGATCCGCTGGTACGCCCAGCTCGGCATCCCGTCCTTCGGCTACGGCGCCGGCCGCCTGGACGTCTCCCATGGCCCCGAGGAGTACATCGACGAGAGCGCCATGCGCCGCTGCGCCACCGTCTACGCCCTCTACGCCGCCGACCTCCTCACCTAATGGGAGCTACCGGGTCGGCCGCGCTGGCAGCCGACCGGACCACCCTCGCGCCGGGCACCCCCCGAGCATCCCGCCCCACGCGTCGCTCACCCGCGCGCCCACGCATGGCACACGGGATCCGGCGCGCCTCCGTCCCATGGCTCGGCTCGCCCGGCGGGCCGTACCGGAGAAAGGGGGTTGTCGGGCGTCAGGTGAGGGTCGTGAGGCGGTGGCGGGTGCGGGCGGGGGCTGTCGGGGGGATGCCGGTGAGGATGTCGGCCAGCGTGGTCGCGGCCAGGGTGCGGCGCCAGGCCTGGTGCGCCTCGGCCATCTTGACGGCCAGGACGCACGGCGCCCGGCACTCCTCCGTCGGCAACGCACCCCGTCCCTGCTGCCGGATCTCCCGGCACTCGTACGGCGACGACGTCCCGTCCACCGCCTCCACCACCTGCAACAGGGTGATCTCGGCAGCCGCCCGTGCCAGCCGGAACCCGCCCCGGGGCCCCGTGCTGGCGCTCAGCAGCCCGGCCTTGACGAGCGCCTTCAGCTGCTTGGCGAGGTAGGGCACGGGCAGGTCGAAGTACAGGGCGAGCTGGGTCGTGGACGCGCTCGTCCCCGGCTCGAGCTGCGCCAGCGTCGTGGCGCAGTGCAGGACCCATTCCGTGCTCACAGGCAACTTCACGCCCATAAGTCTATAGGAGATATTACGGACCCATTTAGTCCGTGATACTGTCACCCCGGTACCGAGACGAGGAGAGATCATCATGCGCATCGCAGTAGCCGGCGCGACCGGCAACATCGGCGCCCTCACCATCGCCGCCCTCGAGAAGGACGGGCACGAGGTCGTCGGGATCAGCCGCTCGCTGGGCGTGGACCTGTCCACGGGCAAGGGCCTGGACGAAGCGCTGACCGGCGTCGAGGCGGTCGTCGACGCCATCAGCATGCCCGGGGCGGCCGAGGCCGAGACGGTGGCGTTCTTCGCCGGCGCCACCGGCAACCTGCTCGCCGCCGAGCAGCGGGCCGGCGTCCGCCACCACGTGCTGCTCTCGATCGCCGGCCTCCACCGCACCGCCGGCAACGCCCACTACGCCGGCAAACGCGAGCAGGAACGCCTCGTGTCGGCGGGCCCCGTGCCGTGGACCATCGTGCCGGCCACGCAGTTCCACGACTTCGCCGCGATGGCCGCGAGCTGGGACGAGCGGGACGGCGTCGCCAGGGTCGCCCCGCTGCTCATGCGGCCGATCGCCCCCGCGGACGTGGCCGCCGTCCTGGCCGAGGTCGCCACCGGCGGGCCGCAGGGCCGGTACGCCGACATCGCGGGGCCCGACCAGCAGGACCTGGTCGACCTGGCGCGGCGCACGTACGCGGCGCGCGGCCAGGAGATCGTGCTGGTGCCGACGTGGTCGGGCATCTTCGGCCCGGACATGGCGGGCGAGGTCATGCTGCCCGGCGAGGGGGCCCGGATCATGCCGACCACGTTCGACGAATGGCTGGCCGGTCAGGTCCCGGCGGCGAGCTAGCCGCGCGTCCGCGCGTGGGCACGGGCCGACGCCGTCTCGCGGCCGACGATGGCCGGCGCCTCGTGCACGAGTTCGTCGTTGGTGAGCGCGTCCACCATGAACAGGGCGAAGTCGATGCGCCGGGTGAGGTTGCCGGCCAGGACGGGGTCGCCCACGTGCCGGCTCCACACGGGCAGCCCCTGGCTCTCGCCCTCCTCCAGGTCGCTGCCCCGCACGACCGTCCACCGCGTGTCGCTGGCGAAGATACGCCGGCAGGCCTCCACCTGGTCGCGCAGGTCGGCGAAGCGGACCAGCCGGGCGAGCACGCCGAACACCGCCGCGAACGTCCGCAGCTGCCAGGTGTAGACGTCCTTGCCGTCGCGGGTGATGTGCCACCCGCAGGAGAACACCAGGCGGGCGCCCGGCCGCGCGTGGTCCATGACCGCCTGGGCGGTGCCGCTGGAGTACTTCCGCACGCCCCACGGCACCAGGACCGTGAGAACTCCGTCGCATCCGGCGACCGCGCGTTCGATGACCCGCCGGTCGTTGGTGTCGCCGGGGACGATGGTGATGCGGTCCTTGACGGCGTCGAGCTTGCCGACGCTCTTCTTCCGGCAGACGCCGACGACCTCGTAGCCGCGTTCCAGGGCGTGCCGGACCATGTACCGCCCCAGCTTGCCCGAGGCGCCGACGATACAGACCTTCATCGAGTTTCCCCCTGTCCGATGGTGATGACGACCTTGCCGCGGGCCCGCATGCTCTCGACGTACCGGATCGCCTCCGGGATCTCGGCCAGCGGATACACGCGGTCGATGACCGGCACGATCTCCTTGGCCGCGAGCAGCTCGGCCAGGTGGTTCAATGCCTGCTTGCCCGGCTTCCACGAGACGCCGGTGATGCGCTGCCCGACGAACCTCGTCACGACCATGCCCTTGATCAGCTGCGCCAAGGGCCCGAGCACCCGCCCGCCGCCGGAGGTCAGGCCGCCGACGAGCGCCAGCGTGCCCTTCGGCGTCAGCGCGCGCCTGAAGTCCTTGAGCGAACGGTTGCCGATGAGGTCCACCAGCAGGTCGTAGGGCTCCGGCGGCCGGGTGAAGTCCTCGCGGTTGTAGTCCACGACCTCGTCGGCGCCGAGCGAGCGGACCAGGTCGGCGTTGCCGGCGCCGCACACGCCGGTGACGTGCGCCCCGAGCGCCTTGGCGAGCTGGACGGTGAAGGTGCCGATGCCCCCCGAGGCCCCGTTGACCAGCACCCGCTGCCCGGCCGCGAGCCCGTCGAGCGCCTTCAGCGCCGTCTGCCCCGCCATGGGCACGGCCGCGGCCGCCTCGAAGCTCACGTCCTCGGGCTTCAGGACGAGCGTCTCCTGGGGTACGGCTACCGCCTCGGCGAAGGCGCCCAGCCGTACACCTCCGAACACCTCGTCACCCACGGCGAGGCCGCGCACGTCAGCCCCCACCCGTTCGACGACCCCGGCCAGGTCGGCACCGAGGATCGACCCCGGCCTGGGCCGCCGCAGCCCGGCGGAGAGCCGCACCAGGTGCGGGTCCGAGCGCAGGTGGCGCCAGTCGGCGGGATTGACGGACGCGGCCCGTACCCGGACCAGGACCTCGTGGCGTCCGGGCTCGGGCTCATCGACCTCGCGCAGGGCCAGGACGTCCGGCGAGCCGTACCGCTCCCAGACCCAAGCCTTCGTACGTCGTAAGGTTGCCATACGTCATAAGGTTGCCGTACGACGTAAGGTTGTCAAGTCCCAGCCTGAGACGGCTCTCAGCCGAGCCGGCGGCGCTCCAGTCCCTCAAGAATCAGATCGAGCGCGAAGGAGAACTCCGTGTTGTCATCGCACCAGCTCAGCGTGGTTTCGGGAGGTTCATGGGCGATCGCCGCCATCATCCCGGCCAGATGGGGATATTTCATACTCATCTGTTCCATCATCGCCTCGTCCATGTCACCGGCCGGATCGTCCGGCTCGAACAACTCCTGCGTGAACCCCATCGCCCGGCTGCCCAGCGCGTGCAGCGCGTGGTGCGCCAGATCGTAGGTGAACCCGCCCGCCCGCAGAATCCCGAGCACGCCCTCGTAGTAGGCGATCGCCGCCTCGCTGAGCGACGAGCGCGTCTGGATCACGCCCGGCGCCCACTTGTGCCGCAGCAGCACCTCGCGCGCGGCGAGAATCCGCCCCCGCAACGCCGCCTGCCAGTCACCGGCCGGATCCGGCCCCTCAGCGACCTCGACCGCGCCGAGGATCTCCCCGATCACCATCTCGACCACCCCGTCGAGGATCGCCTCCTTGTTGGCGACGTGGTGGTACAGCGACATCGGCTCCACCCCGAGCTCCTGCGCCACCCGCCGCATCGTCAGCGCGTCGAGCCCGGCCCGGTCGGCCAGTTCGACGGCGGCGCGCAGCACCCGCCTGCGGCTCAGCGGGACACGAGGCTGCTCATCGGATTCTTCGTCGGTCCAAAGAGGCACCCCAGCACTTTACCCGTACACCGTAAGGCCCAGTCCAGGCGGCTCTAGCCGTCGCCGGGCCGCCCGCCCGGGGAGATCAGGCCGGTCTCGTACGCGAGCACGACCGCCTGCACGCGGTCACGCAGGCCGAGCTTGGACAGGATGCGGGCCACGTGCGTCTTCACCGTCGTCGCGCTGAGCGTCAGCCGGTCCGCCAGTTCGGCGTTGCTCAGGCCGGTGGCCAGCAGGCGCAGGACCTCCAGCTCGCGCGGCGTCAGGCCGGACAGGTCGCGGTGCAGGGCCGCGCGGGCGTCGTCGCGGCGGGCGAAGCGCTCCACCAGGCGGCGGGTGATCGTGGGCGCGAGCAGCGCGTCGCCGGAGCGGACCAGCCTGACCGAGGCCACCAGGTGCTCGGGGGTGACGTCCTTGAGCAGGAAGCCGCTGGCTCCGGCGGTGAGCGCGGCGTAGACGTAGTGGTCGAGGTCGTAGGTGGTCAGGATGAGCACCCGGGTGTCGTCCGCGCCGCCGGTCGCGATCTGCCGGGTGGCCTCGATGCCGTCCGTCCCCGGCATGCGGATGTCCATGAGCACCACGTCGGGCCTGGTGCGCCGGACCGCGGCGACGGCTTCGGCCCCGTCCGCCGCCTCGGCCACCACCTCGATGCCGTCGGCCGTCAGGATCATCCTGAACCCGGTGCGGACCAGCGCCTGGTCGTCGGCGATGACCGCGCGCAGCGGCGGCGGGCTCACGCGGCGGTCCAGGGGATACGGGCCCTGAGCCGGTAGCCGTCCGCCCCGCGGGTGGTCTCCAAGGTCCCGCCGTACAGGGCGAGCCGCTCGCGCAGCCCGATGAGGCCGCGGCCCTGGCCGGTGCCGGGCCCGGCGGCCGTGCCGCCGCCGGTGTCGCCGACCTCGACCACCAGGAAGTCGCCCGCGCGGGCGACCGTGACGGTGGCCGCGGCGCCCGCCGCGTGCTTCATCGTGTTCGTCAACGCCTCCTGTACGACACGGTAGACCGCCAGGTCCACCCCCGGAGGCAGGGGCTGGAGACCGGCCTCGACCCTGGCCTCCACCTGGAACCCGGCGGCGCGTACCCGCTCGATGAGTCCGTCGAGCTGGTCGATTCCCGGCTGCGGTTCGAGCCCGCCGGGACGCTCTTCGGACGCGGCGAGCAGCCCCATCACATTGCGCAGCTCGGCCATGGCGGCCCGGCCGCTGGCCTCGATCGCCACCAGGGCCTGCTTCGACTGCTCGGGGTGCGCGTCCATCACCTTGCGCGCGGCCCCGGCCTGGATCACCATCACGCTCACATTGTGGGTCACCACGTCGTGCAGTTCGCCCGCGATCCGGGAGCGTTCGGCCTGGACCGCCCTGCGCGTGGCCTCGTCCCGGTCCCGTCGCAGCGCGTCGAGGCGCTCGCGGTTGCGCTGCCAGAACCGCACGAACACCGCGAGCGCGCCCGCGCTGAGCAGCACCACGTACGGCCCCAGCCAGCTCGGCAGGCTCGGCACGATGTCCGCGCCGGCGGCGCCCGCGAGCACGGCCGCCAGCAGGACCCCCGCCGCCGCTGCCACCCGGTGGCGGCTGTGCGCGAGCGCGCTGTAGGCGGCGATGACGCAGGCCAGGACGGTGATCCAGGTCTCTCCCCCGTCCATGGCCAGCGTCGCGAGCACCACGGCCCAGAAGCTCGTGAGCGGGAGGCGGCGGCGGGCCGCCAGCGGCAGCGTGCCGAGCACCACCAGCAGCACCGCCAGACCGGCGTCCTCGTCGGAAACGGGCACCACCGGCTCGGGCGACGGCATCGCGCCCGCCGGCCCGCCGGTCGGCGGGGTCATGAGCGGCGGGGTGTTGAGCGGCGAGGTGTTGAGCGGCGGGGTCACGGCCGGCAGGACCGGCGGCGTCGGCAGATCAGGCGTGGCCGGCAGAACCGGCGGCGTCGGGGGCGTGGGCGCGGCCGGCGTCGTTGGCGGCGTGGGCGCGGCCGGCGGCGGCTTGAGCGTGGCCGTCGGCGGCAGGGTCGGCGGCGGTAGCGGAAGCGGCTGGGTCGCCGGCGGATGGGCGGACCGGGGTGCCGCGTCGTGGCGGAGGCGGAGCAGGTCCGACACGGGGTGGGGCACGGCACCACGGTCGGCTTCGTCCAGGCTCGTCGTCGCGAACACCGCCATGACGGTCAGGGCGATCGCGAGCAGCGCGTCGGTGACGAGCGCCGTCCGGGACGGCCGGGCGGCCGGTGTCTCCGGGCGCAGCAGGCCGCGCACGTGCTGCCGCCAGAGCCGCCGTTCATCAGCTGTCACCTGCGTATTGTCGCGTTTGCCCGGCTACCGCGCATCGTCCCGAGTGACCGGGGCGGTAGTCCGGGGGACGTACATCGCGAGGATGACGTCCCGGCGGGTCATCCCCGGGAGGGAGCCGACATCGCCGTCACGGCCGACGCGCCCACCGGTCCCCCGCCCCTAGCGTCGTCCCCACTTCACACGAGAAACGGGGATATTTCATGCATCGTCGTGCCTTGGGCGGCTTGGTGGTTGTCACGAGCCTGCTGTCACCTCTGGCCATCGCCGCCACACCGGCCTCCGCCTCCACAACGATCTCCGCCGCCACACCGGTCCTGCCGAAGCCGACCGGCTCGCGGGCGGTCGGCACCACGTCCCTCCACCTCAAGGACACCTCGCGCCCCGACCCCTGGATGCCCTCCGTCAAGATGCGGGAGCTCATGGTCTCGGTCTGGTACCCGGCGACGTCGCCGGGCAGGCGGCGGGCGCCGTACATGACGGCGAAGGAGTCGGAACTGCTGCTCAAGGACGGCGGGATCACCGGCGTGCCGCCCGGCGTCCTCGCCACCACGCGCACCAACGCCTATACCGACGTGAAACCGCTCGGACGCAAGCACAGCCTGCCGCTCGTGGTGCTCTCGCCCGGATTCAAGAAGCCCCGCGCCACGCTGACCGCGCTCGCCGAGGACCTGGCCAGCCGGGGCTACGTGGTGGCCGGCATCGACCACACCTACGAGAGCATCGCCACGGCCTTCCCCGACGGGCGGGTCACCACCTGCGTGCCCTGCGAGGGCGAGCGCGAGCCGTCGACCTTCACCAAGGCGGTCAACGGGCGGGCGGCCGACGTCTCGTTCGTGATCGACCGGCTGACCGCCAAGGGCACGTGGAAGGGCGCCGCGCTGATCGACCGGTCCAAGGTCGCGATGGCGGGCCACTCCCTGGGCGGCGCGAGCAGCCTCGCCGCGATGGTCAAGGACGACAGGATCCGCGCCGGGATCGACATCGACGGCACCGTACCGCCGGGCGTACCGGGAACCGATCTCGCGCGGCCGTTCATGTTCCTCGGCAAGCCCGCCACCTACACCCCGGGATCCGGCAGCGCCGAGACCGCCACCTGGGAACAGGCCTGGAAGCGCCTGACCGGCTGGAAGCGCTGGCTGCTGATGACGGGCGCGCAGCATGAGTCGTTCAACGACCTCGGGCCGCTGGCCGCGCAGCTGGGGCTCGACACCGGCGCCCAGGTGCCGGGACCCCGCTCCTGGGAGCTCACCCGGACCTACGTCGGCGCCTTCCTCGACCTGCACCTGCGTAAGAAGCCCCAGCCGCTCCTGGACCGCCCCTCACCCCGCCACCCGGAGATCAAGCACGTCTCCCCCTAAGGGCGGATGTAGGCGAGCAGTCGCTCCACCGGCCAGGTGTTGACCACGTCATCGGTCGTCAGCCAGGCGCGCTGGGCGATGCCGACGCCGAAACGCTGGTTCTTCAGATGGGGTACGGCATGCGAGTCGCTGTCGATGGAGAACTTCACCCCGTGATGCCTGGCCAGCCTGACCAGATCGGAGGGAAGGTCGCTGCGGTCGGGGTAGGCGTCGATCTCCATGACCGTGCCGGTGCGCGCGGCGGCGGCGAACACGGCGTCCCAGTCGGCCTCCACCGGCTGGCGCTTGCCGATCTTACGCGTGGTCGGATGCCCGATGACGTCCACGTACGGGTTCTCGCAGGCGGCGATGAACCGGCGGGTCATCTCCTCGCGCGACTGCGTGAAGTGGGAGTGGACCGAGGCCACGCAGACGTCGAACCCGGCCAGGACGTCTTCCGGCCAGTCGACCGAGCCGTCCGGCGCGATGTTGAGCTCGCTGCCGTGCAGCAGCCGCATCCCCGGATAGGACTCCTGCAGCTTCCTGATCTGCTCGCGCTGCTCCAGCGCCTTCTCCAGCGTCATGCGCTGCATGGTCAGGTCGGGGGCGTGGTCGGTGATGGCGTAGTAGGAGTAGCCGAGGGCGTGCGCGGCGGCGACCATCTCCTCCAGCGAGGCGATGCCGTCGGTCAGGTTGGTGTGGGTGTGCAGGTCGCCCTTCAGGTCGGCCAGCTCGACCAGGGCCGGGAGCTCGCCCTTCAGGGCCAGCTTCACCTCGCCGCCGTCCTCGCGCATGGGCGGGGGGACGAACTGCATGCCGAGCGCGGTGTAGATGTCCTGCTCCGCGGCGGCGGCCAGGACCCGATCGCCCTCGAACAGCCCGTACTCGGAGAGCTTCCAGCCCTTCTTCACCGCGATCTCGCGGATGGTGACGTTGTGCTCCTTGGAGCCGGTGAAGTATTGCATCGCGGCGCCCCACGACTCCTCCGGGACCACGCGCAGGTCCACCTGGACGCCCGCGGTGGTGCGGATGGAGGTCTTCTTGTCGCCCGCCGCGATGACCTCGGCCACGTACGGCTGCGCCCGGAACCGCTCCATGATCTCCACCGGCGCGACCGCGAGGATGTCGATGTCGCCGATCGTGTCCTTCATCCGGCGCAGCGAGCCCGCGTAGTCGATGCGCGTGGCCAGGTCGGACAGCGACGCGATCACCTGCTCGGCCAGCGACATCGCGGCGCCGACGTGCACCCGCCGCCCGGCCTGCTCCATCTGCTCGATGCCCTTGGCCAGATTGGCCAGCGTCTTCGGCCCGAGCCCCTTGACCCCGTCGAGGCGGCCGGCGGTGATCGCCTCGGCCAGCGCGGCGGGCGAGTCGATGCCGAAGTCCTCGAACAGCATGATGGCCGTCTTCGGCCCCAGCGTCGGCACGCTCGTCAGCCGCCGCACGCCGTCGGGCACCTTCGCGCGCAGGGCGTCGAGCTGCCGGAAGCTGCCGCGCTCCAGGAACTCCTCGATCTTCAGCGCGATGGCCTCACCCACGCCCGGCACCTTGCGGACGTCGACCTGCGCGATGTCCTCGGGGAAGCCGGCGATCGCCTTGACCGCCTTCTGGTAGCTGCGTACCCGGAAGGCGTCGCCGCCGGTCAGCGCGAACAGCTCTGCGTATTCCTGAAGGGCGGCCGCCGCCTGCTCATTTGCCCGTGCCATGTGCACAGCTTAGGAGGTGGGGCCGACATTTCCTCTCGCCATGTCGGCCCGGACATGTCACGCTCGATCATGCGTAGAACCACCCTCTTAGCCCTGTTATCGGTCCTCCTCCTGCCGGCCGGTACGGCTGCCGCCGCCCCCGTGCCCACGCCGACCCCTCCGGTCAGGGACTTCGGCAACGGCCCCGAGCGCAACGAGGAAGCCGCCCTGGTCGAGGATGCGACCACGGCGCTGAAGGCCCAGGCGGCCGCGCCGTACCACCACGACAAGACCAGGGGCTATCCCCGCAAGAACCAGCTCCCCCTCCCGCCGGAGAACCCCGCGGACGCCTCGATCAAGCTGGGCCTGATCCCGCACCACGCGATCGCGGCGAAGCTGAACGCGCTGCAGGCGCTCGGCGACCGCGTGAGCGCCGAGGTCATCGGCCGTTCCGCGGGCGGGCGCGACCTCTACTTCGTGACGGTCACCGCGCCGGAGAGTCCCGCGGAGGTCCGCGAGCAGGAACGCCTGCGCCGGCAGATCGAATCGGGAAGAAAAGTACCGAAAAATCGGTATAAAACGCCGATCTTCATCAACGGCAACATCCACGGCAACGAGTGGGAGGGCACCGACGCCTCCCTGAAGGTGATCGAGGAACTGGCCACCGCCCCGCAGGCGGCCACCCTGCTCAAGCGCACTCGCCTGTACTTCAACATCACCGCCAACCCCGACGGCAGAGTCCTCGGCCAGCGCCCCAACGGCAACGGCTTCGACCTCAACCGCGACATGATCACCGCCTCCCAGCCCGAGGCCAGGGCCATGCGGCAGATCATGATCGACACGCAGCCGGTCGCCATGCTCGACCTGCACGGCTACGTCAACGGCACGCTGATCGAGCCGACCACCCCACCCCACGGCGCCAACTACGAGTACGACCTGTTCATCACCAACACCTACGCCAACGGCCTCGGCATGGAGGCGGGGGTCAACGGCCTGGGCTACACGCCGGAGAAGGACGGCGTCTTCCCCGTCCAGATCCCCTTCCGCGACTCCGAGGAGGGCTGGGACGACTGGCCCCCGATCTTCACCCCTCAGTACGCGCCGTTCCATGGCGCGGTCGCCGCGCACACGGTGGAGATCCCGCTGCGCGTCAACGGCTCCGACTACACCAACCTGCCGGTCGAGGAGCTGCGCCGCCGTTCCCGGATCAACACCGACGTGGCCGCCGCGGCCGTGCGCGCCACCTACGGCCACGTCCTGGCCAACCACGACAAGCTGATCGCCGACCAGACCGAGGTCTTCCGCCGCGGCGCGGCGGGCGAGCCGGCCAGGACGGTCCCGCTCGGCATCGTGCCCGGCTTCGGTCCCGAGGACGTCTACACCACGACCTACCCCCGCGGCTACGTGATCCCCGAGGGCACCCCGGCCGCGGCCCGGCTGGTGGACCATCTGATCGCCAACGACGTGGAGGTGGAGCGGGCGATCCTGCCCTTCCGGGCGGGCGGGCGCACCTACCCGTCCGGCACGTACGTGGTCGACATGCGCCAGCCCAAGCGCGGCCTGGCCAACGTGATGCTGGAGCCCGGCGCGGACATCAGCCCGCGCGTCGACGCCATGTACGACATCTCGGGCTGGAGCCACGCCCTGCTCTGGGGCGCCGGCGTCACCTCCGTGCGCGATCTGCGCGTGCTCGCGGAGCCGGTCCGTTCCGCGGCTTCCACCGGCTACGTCCCGCACGGCGACGGCGCGCTCGCGCTCAAGGTCGCCGACGGCCGTGACGCGCAGGCGCTCAACGCGCTGCTCGCCCGCGGCGTCGAGGTCACCTGGGCGGGCGACACCGCCACGCTGCCCCGCTCGGCGCGCGCCGCCGCCCGCGAGGTGGCCCAGCGCTACGGCGTGCGATTCTCCCGGGCCGGTACGGCGGGCGGCCCCAAGCTCGCCCCGGTCAGGATCGCCGCGGCGGCCTCGGCCGACGAGCTGTTCACGCTGCGCGAGATGGGCTTCGCGGTCACCCCGGTCTCCACGACCTTGGCCAACGCCGGATTCGACTGGAACGCCGTGGACGTCCTGTTCGTCTCCAGCGGCCTGTCCTACACCGCGCTCAACCCGGCGGCCAAGGCCGCGCTCGACGCCTTCCTGGCCAAGGGCGGCGTCGTCACCCGCGGCGGCACGGGCGCGACCTTCAACGCAGCGGCCGGGCTCCTGACCGTCACCTCGGTGGCCGGGCGCGGCGACGCCAACGGCGTGGTCAGGATGGCCTCGGGCGAGCACGGGTTCGTGTACTCGCCGCGCTGGTTCACCGGGCTGGGTCCCGAGGTGAAGGCCGAGCAGACCTACGACGCGTTCGTGTCCGGGCACTGGCGCCCGAACCAGGACGGCACCGGCGGCCAGGACGCCGCCAAGGGCCAGGCGGCGGTCGTCAGCGGCCAGGACGAGCGCGGGGCGCGCGTGGTGCTGTTCGGCACCGAGCCGATGTTCCGCAACCACCCGAAGGGGCTGTTCGCGCAGGTCGCGCGGGCCCTGTACAGCACATCCCAGTGAGATGAGGCGAGGGCCGGGCGTCGCTGGGGCGCCCGGCCCCCGCGCTCACATGCGTACCTCGCGGGGGGTGTAGGCCTCGCTCAGGAACGCGATCTCCTTCTCCGTCAGCTCCACGCCCACCGCGGCCGCCGCGTCGTCGACGTGCCGGTCCTTGGTGGCGCCCACGATCGGCGCGGTCACCCCGGTACGCCCCAGCAGCCAGGCCAGCGCCACCTGCGCCGCCGGCAGCTCGCGCTCCCTGGCCACCTGGGCCACCCGGTCCAGGACCACCTGGTCGTTGTCCGGCTCGTACAGGAAGTCGATGCGCTCGTCCGAGCCCTGCCTGGCGGTCTGCCGCGCCGATCCGGCCCTGGCCAGGACGCCGCGGGCCAGCGGGCTCCAGGGGATGACGCCCACGCCCTGGTCGGCGCAGAGCGGCAGCATCTCCCGCTCCTCCTCGCGGTAGAGCAGGTTGTAGTGGTTCTGCATGGACACGAATCTCGTCCACCCGTTCACCTCTGCCACGTGCTGGGCCTTCGCGAACTGCCAGGCCCACATGGAGGAGGCGCCGATGTAGCGGGCCCTGCCGGAGCGGACGACGTCGTGCAGGGCCAGCATGGTCTCCTCGATCGGCGTCTCGTCGTCCCAGCGGTGGATCTGGTAGAGGTCCACGTAGTCGGTGCCGAGGCGGTCAAGGGAGGCGTCGATCGCGGCCATGATGTGCTTGCGTGACAGCCCGCGGTCGTTGCGCGCCTTGCCCATGGGGAAGTAGACCTTGGTGGCCAGCACGTAGTCCTCGCGGCGGGGGAAGACGCGGCGCAGCACGTTGCCGGTGATGACCTCGCTGGCGCCGGCGCTGTAGACGTCGGCGGTGTCGAAGAAGGTCACCCCCGCGTCGGCGGCGCGCCGGATGAGCGGCTCGGCCTGTTCTTCCGGCAGAGTCCATTCCATCTTGCCGGGATCGCCGTAGCTCATCATGCCGAGGCAGATACGCGAGACCTGAAGGCCGGTGTTACCGAGACGCGAATATTCCATGAAAGTCAGCTTATGGCGGTCCATTGTGTGATGACTGGGTGAGGACGGATGAGCCAAGGGTAAGAGCCGGAAATGGTGACACCCCGCAAGATGCTGGTCCGGATTCTTTACGGCTCCCGCTACGACCGGTTGCCGCACGGCCAGCGTGCTTACGTGCGACCGGGCGAGCGGGTGATCCGCGAGGCGCAGTGGCGGCTGAGGCTGCGCCGCGCGCCCGTGACCTCGCTGTCCGGCTACTCCAGGTCGGTGCCGCTCGGCGAGATCGAGGAGTTCCTGGCCTGCACGCTGTGCGGCGAGGAGCGCCAGCAGCCGCTGTTCGAGCCGACCGGCGGCAAAGGCTGGCGCTACCGGGTGGTGCGCTGCCCGGCCTGCGGCTTCCTCTACCGCAACCCGAACGTCCGCCCCGAGCACCTCGGCGACCTGTACGCCGGCTCCTACAGCTCCTTCCTGACCGGCAAGTACGCCGCCCAGCGCCGGCGACGCTACGAGCTGACGATGAAGGCGTTCTCCCCCGTGTTCGACGACGGCGCCGGCCGCAGGCTGCTCGACTTCGGCTGCGGCGCCGGGCTCTTCCTGGGCCTGGCCGAGGAGCTCGGCTTCGACGCGGTCGGCGTCGACCTGTCGCCCGACTCCGTGGAACGGGCCAATGCCACGCTCCGCACCGCCCGCGCCCACCTGGGCGACCCCGAGGACGTGCCGGAGATCGCCGCGGGCGGGTTCGACGTCATCACGCTCTGGTCGGTGCTGGCGCACCTGCCGCGCCCGCTGGACGACTTCGCGCGCTTGCGCCGGCTGCTGGCGCCGGGCGGGGTCCTGCTGGTACTGACCGTCAACGCCAATTCCCTGCTGCTCAAGGCGTACGGCTCCCGCTGGAGCGGCTTCACCAAGAACCACCTGATGTTCTACTCGTCGGCCACGCTGCCGGTGCTGCTGCGCCGTACCGGATTCTCCGGGGTGGCCTTCGCGCCCCACTTCGGCGACGCGGTCGAGGCGGGCACCACGCGATTGCCCGCGAAGCTGCGGCGGCGGCTGGTGACGCGGATCCGCGCGAGCGACGGCGGGAACATGATGCGCGCGCTCGCCTTCGCCGACCAGGAGGCGCTGGAGCGGTGGGGCGCCGAGCAGAAGGCCCGTGAGCTGTAGCAACCCCGCTATACGGATCCTGAACACGGGCCTTCTAAGGTGATGGCCCATGAGACGACAGATGGTCGCCGTCGCCGTCCTGGCCTCGGCGCTTACGGCTTGCGGACTCCCCCAGGGCGGCGGCGGAGAAGAGAAGGTGGCGGCGAACCCGCCCGCTTCCGGGACTCCGGCCGCGCCGAAACAGACGGCCGCGCCGCAGGGCGAGACCGTGATCGCCACCCGCCGCGTCAACGACGACCAGGCCGTGATCAAGGTCGAGATCACCGAACTGCGCCGCGAGGGCAAGATGGCCACGCTGAGCTGGACGCTGACCGTGGAAGAGGGCGAGCGCTGGAGCGTCGCCACCAAGATGGGCCGGCACAACACCGACTACTCCGTCTCCAACGTCTCGCTCATCGACGTCCAGAACGCCAAGCGCTACCGCGCGGCCATGAGCACGGGCCCTGAGGGCACCTGCGCCTGCACCAAGACCGACCCCACCACCGTGGAGACCGGCGGCAAGCTGTCGTTCCAGGCGACCTACGCGGCGCCGCCGCCCGAGGTCGGGAAGGTCAACATCACCCTTGGCGAGCTCGGCGGGCTGACCGATGTCCCGATCTCCTGAACGGCTGGCCGCCGCGGCACTCGCGGCCGCCCTGGTCCTGTCCGGCGGGCCCGCCCGCGCCGAGCCCGTCCCCGCCCCGGTCGAGGATCTGGTCGCGCCCGTGGAGGACCTGCTGGCCGAGGTCGAGTCGCTGGACGGCAGCCAGAGCGAGTCGAAGCGCGGGCAGACCGTCACCGTGGCGCTGACCAGCGATGTGCTGTTCGCCCTGGACAAGCACGCGTTGACCGCCAAGGCCCGGCAGCGCGTCGCGGCCGTCGCCGCCACGATCGGATCGGGTCCGGTGAGCGTCGAGGGCCACACCGACGACCAGGGCGCCGACGCCTACAACGTGGCCCTGTCGCAGCGCCGCGCGCAGGCCGTACAGCGGGTGCTTGAGGCCGCGCTGAACGGCCGGGACATCGCCGTCCAGGCGAAGGGGTTCGGCGAGGCCAAGCCGAAACTGCCCAATCAGCTCGAAGGCCGGGCCATCGAGGAGAACCGGGCCAAGAACCGGCGCGTGGAGATCATATTCAACGTCGGCGAATGAGCCAATAGTGCCGGCGCGTATTGGCAAATAATCCACTTGATCTTTCTGGGAAATGCCCTTTGGGTACCTACTGTCAACCGAGGTACGTGAAGGGAACCCTTTTATGGCTCGTAGCCGCCTCATCGGCTTAGCCGCCACCGTACTCACCCTCCCTCTCCTGATCGTCGCGGCGCCCTCCGGCGCGGCGGCGGCGCCCGATCCCGCCCCACCCGGGGACATGATCGCCGGCGCCAAGACCAGCGCCCGGATGGTGGTCGACGACACCACCTACGAGATGCCGGCCACCTACACTCCGAAGACGGCCGCCAAGGCGCGTTCGGCCGCCCCCACGCCGCCCGTCGGAACGGTCCGGCAGTGGTTCGCCAGCGACGACAACACCGGCTGGTACCTGAAGGACTTCACGCTGCGCGGAGTCGGCGCCAAGATCGAGGTGTGGGTCGCCAACGACCTCGCCTTCCCCGCCGGCGACTGCCGCCCGGCCGGTTCAGTCGCGATCACCGACGCCAACGTGGCCCGGATGATCAGCGAGTTCGACACCAACATGTACCCGAAGGAGACGGCGGCCTTCAGCACCCCGCCGGACCGCGACGGCACCGCCTCTCAGGTGCCCAGGGACTTCACCGGCGACGGCGACAACACCGTCGCCCTGGTCGACAACGTGCGCGACGCGAACTTCTACGACTTCCCCGCGAACACCACCTACACCGCGGGATTCTTCTCCGGGGCGCTCAACGAGGCCACCGACCGCAACGTCATGACGATCGACGCCTTCGACTGGGCCCACCGCACCGGGGTCAACCCGCCGGACGAGCCCACCTCCGACCCCTGCACCAGCCGCCCGGCCCGCCCCAACTCCTACGAGGGCACGTTCGCGCACGAGTGGCAGCACCTGCAGATGTACTACACGGACTCCTTCGAAGGTAACTGGATCAACGAGGGCCTGTCGGACTACGCCATGTACCTGACCGGGTACTCCGACAGCCTCAAGACCGTGCACGAGAAGGGCTGGGACAGCCACCTGATCTGCCAGCAGGGCTGGGCCACCGTGCAGACACCCGCCAACCCCAACGTGCGCGACTGCGGCGGCCCGGAGAACTCGCTGACGCTGTGGGGCGAGGGCAACACCGGCGGCGACGTGCTGGCCGACTACGGCAACGCCTACGCCTTCATGCTCTACCTGGCCGACCGCTTCGGCGCCGACATCCTCACCAGGCTTCACAACGACGCCAAGCGCGGCCTGGAGAGCGTCACCGCGCAGCTCGCCGCCGAGGGACAGAACGACCTCTACCGGGTCATCCACGACTATCAGTCGATGACGCTGCTCGACGGCATCGTGGGCGAGTCCCGGCACGGCGTCGTGATCGGCGTGCCCAAGAAGCGGGTCACCGCGGCGAACCTGCGTTCCAGCGTCAACTTCGCCAACCCCGACTCCCACGCCACCCCCGGCGCGGCGCCCAACGGCGCCGACTACCTCGCCCTGCGCGACGCCGCCGGCAAGGAGCTGCGCGGGCGCGACCTGCGCTCCCTCTCCTTCGAGGGGGTACGGTCGCTGCCGCCCGCGCCGCTGCAGTGGACCGTGGTCGGCGACGACGCCGACCGGCCAGGCAACCCGGTCCTCTGGTCGGGCAACCGCAACAACCTCGACGCCACGGCCGTCGCCAAGGTGACCGTCCCGGCCGCCGACCCGGTGCTGCGCTTCCTGGCCAAGTACGGGGCCGAGACCGGGTACGACTACGCGTACGTGATGGTGTCGACCGACGGCGGGGCCACCTACACCCCGATCGCCGGTGACAGGACCACGCAGGCGCCGCTCGGCCCCGGCCTGAACGGCACCACGACCGGCTTCGAGCCGCACACCTTCGACCTGGCCGCGTACGCCGGGCAGGAGATCCTCGTCAACTTCCGCTACGTCAGCGACGGCGGCGTCAACGAGGGCGGTCTCAAGCTCGACGACATCGCCGTGGGCGGCGCCGCGGTGAGCGACGGCTCCAGCCTCGACCCGTTCGACTCGGTCACCGAGGTCAGGCCGATCGCGATCGACAGCTGGAACGTCCGGCTGATCGGGTACGACGGCAAGCGGTCCGTGGCCCTGTACGCGGAGGTGGACGACAAGTTCGCCTTCAGCCTCAGCCGGCTGCAGCTCGCGCTGCTGGCTCCGTTCCCGAAGGTGGCCGCCATCGTGGCGGTCGACGACCCGGGCGAGCAGGTCCAGCAGTACGCGCCCTACTCCTTCAAGATCAACGGCGTGACCCAGCCCGGCTAGAACGCTCGAAAACCCCCTTCCCTGGCCGGGAAGGGGGCCGAGGGCGGACGGACTACAGGCCCGGGTCCGGCGAGCGCGGGTAGCCCGTGCCGGGCGGCCGCTCGCCGGGGTACGGCGTGCCCGGGGTGGCCGGATCGCCGGGCACGTGCGGGGTTCCCGGAGTGGGCGGGACGCCCGGGTCGTGCGGGTTGCCCGGAGTGGGCGGGTAGCCCGGGTTGCCCGGAGTTTGCCGGCCGCCGGGCGGCCGTGCGGCTTCGGTGCTGTGCGGATACGGGACGTCGCCGCGCCACGCGCCGGTCTCGCCGCCGCGCGCCTCGATGTAGTCCTTGAAGCGCCGCATGTCGCCCTGGACGCGCATCCGCACGAGTTGCAGCCAGTCGCCGGCGGTCTCGACGAAGCCCTCCGGGTCGTACTCCATCTGCAGCGTGACCCTGGTCGTGGTGTCGTCGAGCCGGTGAAAGGTGACGACGCCGGCCTGGTGCGGCCGGTCGACGGAGCGCCAGGCGATGCGCTCGTCCGGGTGCTGCTCGGTGATCTCGGTCTCGAACTCCCGCCTGACCCCGGCGATCTCCGCCAGCCACGCGTTGCGCGTGTCGGTGAGCTGCTTGACCGACTCCACCCCTTCCATGAACTCGGGGAACGTCTCGAACTGCGTCCACTGGTTATAGGCCACCCTGACGGGGACCATGACGTCTACTGAATACTCGATGCTGCTCATGAGCTCGCAGCTGCCCCGGGGCGGCGAGCCCTAACGTCTTCAGGCCGTGACCGCGAACAGCGCGACCGTGGTGCAGCTGCCCCCGATGTTGAGGGTCAGCGCGGTGCGCGCGCCCTCCACCTGGCACTCCCCCGCCCCGCCCGAGACCTGCCGGGCGGCGTCGTACAGCATGCGCACCCCGGTGGCGCCGACGGGGTGGCCGAGCCCGATGAGCCCGCCCGACGGGTTGACCGGCAGCGATCCGCCGAACTCGATCGCCCCTGATTCGACGGCCCGCCACGACTCGCCCGGCGGCGTGAGCCCGAGGTGGTCGAGCGCCACGTACTCGGTGATCGTGAAGCAGTCGTGGGTCTCGATCACGTCCACGTCGGCCGGGCCGCGCAGCCCGGCCCGCTCGTAGGTGTCGAGCACGGCGCGCCGCAGATGGGGGAAGAGGTACGGCTCGCGCGCGGCCAGCTTGTCCTTGAGCAGCATCGGCGCCGTCCTGTGCCCCCAGCCGGAGATGGCGGGGCCTGGCCTGCCGTACCGGTCGGAGGCCAGGACGACGGCGGCGGCGCCGTCGGTGACGCGGCCGCAGTCGTACTTGCGCAGCCGTCCCTCGACCGGCGGGTTGAGCACGTCGTCGGCGCCGAAGCAGCCGTCGGGGAAGGTCCAGGAGCGCGACTGGGCGAGCGGGTTGCGCAGGGCGTTGCCGTGGTTGATCTCGGCGATGCGGGCGAGGTGCTCGTGGGCGAGCCCGTAGCGGACGTCGACCTCGTCGGCGATCTCGGCGAACAGCGCGGGCCACGGGAAGTCCGCCCCCTGCGCCTCGCGGCCGGCCCACGCCGCGCAGCCGAGGTGCTGGGCGGCCTCCTTGGCGCCGACGTTGCGCATGAGCTCGACGCCGACGACCAGCGCCACGTCGTAGCGGCCCGCCTCCAGGTCGGCCATGGCGGCCAGCACCGCCATCGACCCGGAGGCGCACGCGGCCTCGTGACGGGAGGCGGGCAGCATGGACCAGGCCGGGTCGATGGCGGCGACCATGCCGCCGAGGTGGGCCTGGCCGGCGAACAGCTCTCCGGCCAGGTTGCCGACGTGCGCGACCTCCACCTCCCGCGCCGCCACGCCCGCCGACTCCAGCGCGCCGAGCGAGGCCTCGCGCATCATGTCGTACAGACTGGCGCCGGAGCGGGCGAAGTCGGTCTGGTGGCCGCCGAGGACGCGGATCACAGCTTCAGCTCCCTCTTGAGTATCTTGCCGACCGGGCTTCTGGGCAGCGCCTCGACGATCTCCAGCCGCTCGGGCAGCTTGTAGGAGGCGATGCCCTTGTCGCGCAGGAACGCCACGACGGACTCCAGCGAGATCTCGCCCTTGGCGACGACGACCGCGCAGACCTTCTCCCCGAGCACGTCGTCGGGGTAGCCGGCCACCGCGGACTCCGCCACCGACGGGTGCCCGGCCAGCAGCCCCTCCAGCTCGGCGGGGGCGATGTTCATGCCGCCGCGGATGATGATGTCCTTGGCCCGGTCGACGTAGCGCAGGTACTGGCCGTGCTCGCCGGCGATCTCGAACAGGTCGCCGGTCCTGAGATACCCGTCCTCGTCGAACGGCTCCGCCACGGCGGTGCCCGGCAGGTAGCCGGCGAAGACGGTGGGCCCGCTGAGCCGCAGTTCGCCGGGCACTCCTGGCTCGGTGATCTCGTGGCCGTCGGGGGCAACGAGCTTGGTGCCGACCCGGTCCAGCAGGGCGGGCGCACCGGGCGCGCCGGGGCGGGGGAAGTAACGGGCGCGGGTCTCGGGGTCGGGCATGTGGGCGGGGTCCGACAGCAGCGCGACGCCCTCGTTGGAGCCGAAGAAGTTGATGATCGCGATTCCGTGTTTCTCCTGCCAGCCGCGGACCATCGGCGGCGGCAGCGGCGCGGAGCCGGAACCGATCCTGGTCAGCGAGGAGATGTCGGCCTTGGCGAGGATCGCCTCCTGGTGCAGCAGCAGGGTGAGCAGCGCGGGCGGGGCGAGGGTGTAGGTGACGCGTTCCGCGGCGATCTGGGCCAGGTAGGTGGGCAGGTCGAAGGGGTGGTGCTGGACCAGCAGAGCGCCGGAGCGCAGCCAGGGGAGGAAGACGCCGCCGATGCCGGCCATGTTGACCATGGGGAACGGGTTGAGTATCACGTCGCCGGCGGTGAGGGCGGGCGCGGCCGTACAGACGGATTCGACCGCGAGCCAGTCGTAGTGGCAGCGCGGCACGCCCTTGGGCGTCGCCTCGGTGCCGGAGGTCCAGCAGATCGTCACCCGCTCGGCCGGGTCGGCCGTGCGGGGCGGCGGCGGGGCGGCGCGCACGCCCTCCAGGTCCGCGGGCCACGACAGCGTGGGGGTGCCCGCCGGCGCGCGCGAGTCCCGGCCGGTGACCAGCAGGGACGCGCCGGACAGCGGGAGGAGCTGGGCCAGCTCGTACGCGCGGTACTGGACCGGGAACGGCGTGACGCTCGCGCCGAGCCGGAAGACGGCGAGGAAGGTCACCGCCAGCTCGACGCTGTTGGGCAGCTGGACGGCCACCACGTCGCCGGGGCCGATGCCGCGACCGCGCAGCACGCCGGCGACCCTGTCGACGTCAGCGTCGAGCTCCTCCCAGGTCAGGCGCTTGATCGGGCCGTCGAGATGGGCGGCCTTGTCGAGCGGGTCGACGATCGCGAGCACGCCGGGCCGGGCCGCCACGTGGGTGCGGAGGAGCTGGTCAATGGTCTCTTCTGTCCACCAGCCCGCGGCGACGTAGCGGGCGATCCGGTCGGCGGAATGCGTCATCGCGACTCCCCAGGGGTGTGATGGCCGCAACACTACGAAAGCAGAAGTCAGGTCGTCAACGGTCCGGATATTGACGGCTGACTTCGTCTATCGTAGCTTCCAAGCATGGCCGAAACTGTCGTGATCATGGACGAGTCGGGCGAGCGGAACCCGTACCTGCTGGGCCTGTACGCGCCGGTCCAGGAAGAGCTCACCACCGGCGACCTGACGGTGATCGGGCGGATCCCCGCCGACCTCAACGGCGTCTACCTGCGCAACGGGCCCAACGCCCGCTTCCCGATGAAGGGCCGCTACCACTGGTTCGACGGGGACGGCATGGTGCACGCCGTCCATTTCGAGAACGGCCGCGCCCGCTACCGCAACCGCTGGATCCGCACCCGCGCCTTCGAGGCGGAGTCCGCCGCGGGGCAGGCGCTCTGGACCGGCGTGATGGAGAACCCGAAGGGCAACCCGTTCGGGAACGCGCGCGGGCTGCCGTTCAAGGACACGGCCAACACCGATGTGATCTTCCACCGGGGACGGGTGCTGGCCTCCTGGTATCTGTGCGGCTCGCCGTACGGCGTGGATCCGCTGTCGCTGGAGACGCTGGGGGCCGACACCTTCCTCGACACGCTCAACGGCGACTTCATGGCGCATCCCAAGGTGGACGAGCGGACCGGGGAGCTGTTCTGGTTCGACTACGGGCCGCGGCCGCCGTACCTGCGCTATGGAGTGGTGGGCGCGTCGGGGCAGGTCGAGCACTGTGTGGAGCTGGACCTGCCGGGGGCGCGGCTGCCGCACGACATGGCCATCACCCAGAACCACGCGATCCTCATGGATCTGCCGCTCTACCAGGACCCCGACGCCGCGCGGCAGGGCCGCTACAAGCTCACCTTCAACCGTGAGCTGCCTTCGCGCTTCGGGGTGATCCCGCGCCGGGGGCAGGCGCATGAGATCCGGTGGTTCGAGGCGAAACCCTGCTACATCTACCACGTCGTCAACGCCTGGGAGGAAGGCGGGGAGATCGTCATGGACGTCTGCCGGGTCTCGCGGCCCGCGCCGTCCGGGAACGGCTCCGCGCTGTCGCGGATGATCGCCTATCTGAAGCTCGACGCGCGCATGTACCGCTACCGCTTCGACCTGCGCACCGGCGCCACCTCCGAGCAGTACGTGGACGCCGACCACAACACCGAGTTCCCCTCGATCGACGCGCGCGCCACCGGCCTGCCGAGCCGCTACGCCTACAACGTCTCGGTCGCCGACGCCGCGACCAACCTGTTCGACGGCCTGGTCCGCTACGACAACCTCACCGGCGCCAAGGAGACCCACACCTACGGCCCCGGCGTCTACGGCAGCGAGGCCCCCTTCGCCCCGCGCGACGGCTCGACCGGCGAGGACGACGGCTACCTGGTCACCTTCGTCACCGACGAGCGCGAAGGCCGCTCCGAGGTGCGGATCCTGGCCGCCTCGCGGATCTCCGAGGGGCCTCTCGCCCGTGTCCTGCTGCCGCGACGGGTGCCGCTCGGCTTCCACGCCACCTGGGTGCGGGCGGACCAGCTGCGATGACCGTCTACGTCTACGACTGCGTCAGGACCCCGCGCGGCAAGGCCCGCCCCGGCGGCGGACTGGCCGAGGTCACGCCGCTGGCCATGCTCGAAGGGCTGCTGGGCGCGCTCGTCGGGCGTACCGGGGTCACGCGGGCCGACGACCTGATCGTCGGCTGCGCGACCCAGAACGCCGAACAGGGCGGCAACCTCGCCCGCACCGCCGCCCTGACCACCGGTTTCGACACACCCGGCATGACGCTCAACCGGTACTGCACCTCCGGCATCGACGCCGTGCGCACCGCCGCCGCCCTCGTCGCCTCGGGAAGCGCGCGGGTCGTCGTCGCGGGCGGGGTCGAGTCCGTCTCGCGCGTGCCGATGTTCTCCGACCGCGGGCCGCTGTGGTCGCTGCCGGTCGGGTCCCTGCACATGGGCGTCGCGGCCGACGTGGTCGCCACCTTGGAGGGCTTCTCGCGCGAGGAACTCGACCGGTACGGCCTGCGTACCCAGACCCTGGCCGCCGAGGCGTGGGCGGGCGGCCGCTACGACCGATTCCTGGTCCCGGTGAACGACCTCGGCCACGACGAGCACGTACGGCCCGGCCTCACCCAGGCCGCCCTGTCCGCGCTCGAACCCGCCTTCGCCGGCTCCCCCGGCCAGGACGCCGTCGCCCTCGCCCACCTGCCCGAACTGGGCCGGATCCGCCACCTCCACACCCGGGGCACCTCGCCCAGCCTGTGCGACGCCGCCGGGCTGGTGCTCCTCGGAACCGGCCTGGACCTGGAGCCGCTGGCCAGGGTGACCGGGAGCGCCACGGCGACCGGCGACCCCGTCACGATGCTCACGGCCGGGCAGGCGGCGGTCGAGAAGGTGCTGGCGCAGGCGGGGCTGAGCGCCGACGACGTGGAGGTCTTCGAGTTCGCCGAGGCGTTCGCGGCGTTGTGCCTGAAGTTCCAGCGCGACCTCAAGGTCGGCGACGACCGCTTCAACGTCAACGGCGGCACCATCGCCATGGGCCACGCTTTCGGCGCCACCGGGTCGCTGCTGGTGGCCGCCTGCGTCGCCGAACTGCACCGGAGGGGCGCGCGGTACGGGGTGGCCGCGGTGAGCGGGGCCGCCGGGTCGGGGTCGGCCGTGTTGCTGGAGCGGGTATGAGCCACGACGCTCCCTTGGGGTCCGGCGGCGTGCTCGGGTTGCGGCTCAGCGTCTCGCTCGGGTTGTGGCAGGATCGGCCGGCTGAGGAGGCGCTGGCGACCGCGCGGGCGGCCGACGCCCTCGGGTACCCGTCGCTGTGGGTCGGAGAGATGGCCACCTATGACGCGTTCGCGCTGGCCACGGCGATCGGGCTGGCCACCGGGCGGATCGGGCTGACGGTCGGGCCGCTGGCGGTGACCGTACGGGACCCGATGACGATCGCCATGGGCGCCGCCTCCGTGGCCGCGCTCACCGGCAGGCATGTGGACGTCGCCCTGGGCACCTCGAGCCCGCTCGTCGTCGAGGGCTGGCACGGACGTTCCCGCGCCCGCTCGGCCGCCGCGCTGCGGGAGTCGGTCGAGGCTCTGCGGCCGATGCTGGACGGTGAACGGTCGGCGTTCACCGGCGGGTCGGTGGCCAGCAACGGCTACCGGCTGCGGCTGCCCGCGCCGCGCTCACGGCTGACGGTGGCGGCGTTCGGGCCGTCGGCGGTGCGCACAGCCGCCCGCGCCGACCGGATGGTGCTCAACCTGATCACTCCGGCGTCGGCCGGCCGCCTCGCCGCCCAGGTACGCGCCCTCAACCCCGAGGTCTCGGTGGCCGCCTGGGTGAGCGCGGCCGTGGACCCCGGCCGCGAGGCCGTGGACCGCATCCGCCGCGCCGTCGTCGGCTACCTGCCCGCGCCCGGCTACGGCGAGATGTTCGCCGAGGCCGGGTTCGCGGACGTGGTCGCCTACGCGCGCACCGGCCCGCACCCTCGCGACCTGCTGGCCGCGGTGCCGGACGAACTGGTCGCCTCGGTGGCCCTGCTCGGCGACGCGGACACGGTGGCCGCGCGCCTGGCGGCGTACGCGGAGGCGGGCGTGGACGAGGTGGCGCTGGTGCCGGTCAGCACCGACCGCGACCCCGCCGGCACCACCACACTCCAAACCCTCGCCCCCCGCAGACCAGTCCCATAGACCACCCGCGGCCTTCACCCGTCGCGACTCTGGACGTCCCGGATCGTGAAGGCGTCAGCTGGCCGGACCACCCGGCTCCGGACCGTCCTCGGTCGCCTTTCCAGCCGCCGGCCCATCGTCGGTGGGCTTGCCGGATTCCGGACCGTCCTCGACCGGCTTGCCGGACACCGGTCCGGTGGGTGCGGTGCGGCGGCGGGAGCCCGCGAACCACATGCCCGCGCCCAGCACCACCAGCACGGCGGCCACCACCCAGATCCAGCCCGGCAGCCCCTGGCCCTCCTGGGTCGCGGCCGCCGCCTGCCCCGGATCGGCGGGCTGTACGGAAGCGCTCTCCGCCGGCGGCGCCGGAGCCGTGGACTCAGCGGGGCCGGCCGTGTCGGTGGGGGTGGGGTCGGAGGTGGGGGTGGGCGGGGCGGTCACGGTGAAGGGGATCTCCCCCTGGATCGGATGGCCGTCTGAGGAGACCACCCGCCAGCCGATCACGTAGCGCCCGGCGGCCAGCGCCTCGGGCACCTCGGTGGTGACGGTCTTGTCGTCGGCGACGGGCTTGCTCAAAGGAACGAGCTTGTCGCCGCTGTCCCGCAGTACCACGACCGGCATGCGGATCTTGGCGGTGAACTCCAGCTCGATCTCCTCAAGCGACTTCACCTTGGCGTTCTTGCCCGGCGAGCTCGACTTGAGCGCGTCGTGGGCAAGAGCGGCGGTGGGCAGAAAGACCAGCACAAGACCGCAGATCACCGCGGTCAGGATGGAACGCGGCAGCTTCGCCATCGTCTGAAACTCCATGGAAACGACCCGGCCCGCAGAAAGGCCGGGGACACCGGATGGACGCCTGTGGCGCCGGCGCACGTCAGCCGGCGCGCGGCGGCCCCGGGGGTCCGCGCCGGTGCACCACCGCGGCGAGCTCACGCCGCCCGCGGGGCTCCGGTTCACCTTCCGGTACGGCCGGCCGCATCGCGGAAGGCAGCCGCACCGGAGCGGCGGCCAGCAGCCGCGGCAGGCGCGGCGGCGGCGCGGACCACAGGCGCAGCAGGGTCCACACGGCGCTCTCGCCGCGATACAGCCACCACCCGGTCAGCAGCGCGACCGTGAAGTGGGCCACCACCATGCCGGGACGCGGATGCCCGTGATCGGGCACGACGACGTGCGCCGACGTCTGCGCGAACAGCAGGTGCAGCAGCATCTGCGTCCCGGCGGTGGCGGCCAGGACGCCTTCGCGGCTCCGTTCGCGCCCGCCGAGCACCAGGGCGAGCGACAGGGAGGCGGCGGCGCCGAGGGCGAGCGCCCACGGCGCGATGGCGCCGCCTCCGGCCAGCAGGTGTCCTCCCGCGGAGACCACGACGCACGCCATGCCGAAGACGGCGGCGCGGATCAGGCGCAGACTCGGATCCCGAGGGGACACATCCGCCATGGTGTCAGCCGCGCCTGCCCGCGAGAACCCGGCCGAGCACGATGTCGAGCAGCAGGAACGCGCACAGGGAGATGCCCAGGAGCGGCAGGAAGTACCCCACACCCACGGCCACCAGCGCAAAGGGGATCAGAACCACCCAGCGCACGCCGCGCCAGCCGCCGCGCGGGTAGCCGCCGAGTTTCGGGCGGCGCGACCACCACATCCGGTAGCCGAGCACGATCATGGTGATGACGCCCGCCGCGAGCAGCATCAGCACGATCTGGTTGGCCAGGCCGAACAGCAGTCCCTGGTGCCCGTCGATGCCCCAGCGGGTGAGCTTGGCGGCCAGGGGGAAGTCGGCGAAGCGCAGTTCGGCGCGCACCTGGCCGGTGGCGGGGTCGACGGCCACCTGGTCCAGCCGTTGCGGCCAGGTCTTGTCGGACTCCTTGACCAGGTACGGCTCGCCGGGCTTGGCCGGCCAGACGATCTCCAGCGGCCCGGACAGCCCCCGGCCCGCCGCGGCCGCCGTGACCCGGTCGGGGCCGACGTCGCCGCCGCCATGCCGGTGCCCGCCGGCGGCGGAGGGGGCGTGGGCGCCGTGCTCGCCGCCGGTGGCGATGGACGGTGTGGTCCAGCCGAGCGTGGTGCGGAGCCGGTCGACGTTGTCACCGGCGTACTTCGACCAGGTCAGGCCCGTGGCCGACAGGAACACCAGGCCCACCACCGCCCACAGGCCGATCGAGCCGTGCCAGGAGAGGATCCGCCGCCGGCCGGTGACGCCGCGCTCCGGCGTGGTCAGGCGGCGCAGGCGGGTGCCCTTGCGCCGCTTGCGGCCGATCCACAGGAGCAGGCCGCCGAGCGCGACGACCCAGAGCCAGCTGGCCGCCAGCTCGCTGTAGATGCGGCCGGGTTCGCCCAGGTGCAGGTTGCGGTGGAGGTGGGAGATCCAGGCGCGCACCGGCAGCGCGCCGGAGCCGCCGTAGCTCTCCAGCGAGCCGCGTACCTGGGCGGTGGACGGGTCCACGAAGACGGCGAGCTGGGTGCTGTCCGGCAGGCCGGGCACGTCCAGCAGGACGCGGGTGGTCTCGCCGGGCTCGGCGGCGGGCCGTACCGCGGTGATCGGGGCCCGCGGGTGCGCGGCGCGGGCGGCGGCGATCTGCCGTTCCAGGGGCAGGCTCGGGCCCCCGGGCGGCGCGGTCAGCTCGTGCGCGTAGACGATCTTCTCGATCTGGTACGACGCCGCGTACAGCAGGCCGGTGGTGGCCGCGACCAGGAGGAACGGGGCGATGAGGAGCCCGGCGTAGAAGTGAAGGCGCAGCACGAGCGGGCGCAGCGCCGGCCAGCTCGCCGATCGCCCGGGGGGTGGATCGACGCTCTCGGTCCGTTCGATGACGTCGGTGGAGGAGCTCATGGTGGTTTCTCCGTTCGGCCGGTGGCGCGCACAGCGAGGTACGCGCGATCCGGTCAGGGGGTTCGGACGCGGCCCTGATCGAGGAGGACACGCGCGGAGGCCGCGGCTGCCGGAGCGCACGGCCTTACGCCCAGGCGGAGACGCCCGGGAGCGCCCGGGCGGGGATGCCCGGGTTCAGTGAACGGAGAGAATGAGCGGCGGTCCACGCCGGGAGACGATCGTGACGAAGGGCGTACGAGGGGCGAGCGTGCCCTCGTCCTCGACCGGCGCCAGCCCGGCGGAGCCGGTCTCCGGCGTGGCGGTCAGCAGGACGAACAGCCGGGCCCACAGGCCGCCGACGGAGGCGACGGCCAGATGTGCCAGCAGAGCCAGCGCGCACTCGCCGCGCTCAAGCCACCAGGCGGAGATCAGGGCGACGACGGCGTGCACGAGGAACATGCCCAGGCCGTTGCCGAGCCCGTCGCCGTGCCCATGAGCGGCCACCGGGGCGGCCACGGGCACGGCACCGGCGGTGAACAGGTGGTGCATGCCGTACTGGGCGGCGAAGCTCGTGGCCAGCAGAAGTTCCCTGCCGCGCTGCCGGCGGCCGAGCAGGTAGGCCCCGGCCCAGGTCAGCGCGAGCGCGAGCGCGAGGGTGACGGGCCGTATCTGTGCGCCTCCGGCCAGCATGTGCAGGGTGAGCGAGGCCAGCACGCAGGCCACCGCGAACGCGGTGGCGCGCAAAGCGCGCAGAACGGGCCGGCCGACATGCACCCGCACATGATGCCACAGCCCGCCGCGAACCTCAGGCGGTCCCGGCCAGCGGCAGCCGCCGCTCGGGGATCACGAAGTGCACCTCGGTGCGGCTCAGCGCCACCCCGCACGACCCGCACCTCAGGTACGGCAGAAACGACCGCCCGCAGGCCCGATGGGTGAACCGCAGATCGGTGTCCGCCGGCCCCTCGTACCACTTCTGCGCCCACTCGACCAGAAACGCGAAGATCCCGAAGAAGCCGAGCCCCTTGCCGGTCAGCCGGTAGCGGGGCCGCGCCCCCGGCTCCTCCACGTCCAGCACGCCGAGCTCGGTGAAACGCCGCAGCCGGCTGGACAGCACCGACGGCGCCACCCCCAGCTCGGCCTGGAAGTCCGCGAACCGCCGCACCCCCAGAA
The DNA here is from genome assembly GCF_044457485.1 of Nonomuraea sp. NPDC050540. Lineage (NCBI taxonomy): Bacteria > Bacillati > Actinomycetota > Actinomycetes > Streptosporangiales > Streptosporangiaceae > Nonomuraea > Nonomuraea sp. NPDC050540. The sequence goes on along the minus strand of NZ_JBITHA010000001.1, from coordinate 1,099,784 downwards.
AGGCGGCCGCCAGAACCACCGTGCTCCACCGATCCCCGAGCAGCTCGAACGTCTCCGGCAAATACGACAGCGGATCGTCCTCCCCCGCACGCACGATCCTGCGATGATGCCGCGGCACCGTCACCTGGGCGAAGGTCGCCGCCCCCCGCGACGTCTCGGTGTCGCGCGCGCCGACGGGCGCCGCCCCGCACCCCAGACACCCCAGCTCGACGTCGGTACGGCTCCCGCACACATCATGCGCCAGCTCCGGCAGCCCGTGCCGCCTGGGCACCCACCGCCGTTCCCACGACCAGATCTCCACCAGCACCGGCCACAGCTCGATGGCCCGCTCGGTCAGCAGGTACTCGGTCCGCGTCCGCCCCTGCTCCCGGTAGGGCACCGGCCTGAGCAGGTCGCCCGCGACCATCTCCTTGAGCCGGTTGGACAGCACCGACTCCGACATGCCGAGCTCGTCGCGCCAGTCGGCGAAGCGGCGCAGGCGCAGCAGGAAGGCGCGCTGCAGGATGAGCATCGTCCACTGGTCGCTGACCGCCAGCAGCGCCTGCCCGATCGCGCTGGGCCGCTCCGCTTCCATCCACCCGCTCCGCTTCACGTTGTTCGCCGGGCAGAACCACCGCTCGACGCTACCGCTGTTTACACGCCTCCCCAGCATGCCAGCCCACCCCCACCCCTCACCGACCCCCACGTGACCCCGCCCGGCCGGTCCCGCCCGATCTTCGCGTGCCGGCCCCGTGCCCTCCGCCTGGCCGGGCGCGCGTCGGGGTCCGAGCTCGGAAGCGCCGCGACCGCGTGAACACGCCCGTGGGAGCGCGGGCAGCGCAGGATGTCACGCGATATCGCGGGTGCCGGGGCGTGGGGGTGTGGGGGTGTGGGGTTAGAAGGCCGGGTCGGGGTTGGGGGAGTCGTGGACGTGGCCGGTGGCGGTGAAGGTGAGGTGGCGGTCGAAGTCGGCGGCGAACCAGCGGTCGTGGGTGACGGCCAGCACGGTGCCCTCGTAGGCCGACAGCCCCCGCTGCAACGCCTCCGCGCTGGCCAGGTCGAGGTTGTCCGTGGGCTCGTCCAGCAGCAGCAACGTCGCCCCTGACAGCTCCAGCAGCAGGATCTGCAGCCGCGCCTGCTGCCCGCCCGAGAGCGTCTCGAAGTGCTGGCCGCCCGCCGGAGCCAGCTCGTAGCGGGCCAGCGCGGCCATCGCGTCGTTGCGCTCCACGCCGTAGGTCGCCATGATCAGCTCGGCGATCGGGCGGCCGTGCAGGTCGGGACGCAGGTGGGTCTGCGCGAACCACCCGGGCCGCACCCGGGCGCCCAGGGTGAACGCCCCGGTGTGGGCGATCGGCTCCCCGGCCAGGAGCCGCAGGAAGTGCGACTTGCCGGTCCCGTTGAGGCCGAGGACGCCGATCCGCTCGCCGTACCAGATCTCGGTGCTGAAGGCGCGCACGAGGCCGGGCAGGGCGAGTTCGCGCACGGTGAGCGCGCGTTTGCCGGTGCGGCCGCCGCGCAGCCGCATGCGGATGTTCTGTTCCTTCGGCGGGCGCTCCGGCGGGCCCGCCTCCTCGTAGCGGGCGAGCCTGGTCACGGCGGACCGGTAGGCCCCGGACAGCGCGTCGTTGCGGGTGGCGCGCTGGCGCAGCGTGTGGACGGCGCCGCGGAGCCTGGCGCGTTCGTCCTCCCAGCGGCGGCGGCGCTCGTCGAGGCGGGCGGCGCGGTCGCGGCGGGCCTGGGGGTAGCCGGTGTAGCCGCCGCCGTGCACCCACACGCCGCGCGCCTCGACGGTGACGATCCGGTCGGCGACCTCGGCCAGCAGCCTGCGGTCGTGCGAGACGAGCAGCACGGTCTTGGCGGAGGCGCGCAGTTCGCCCTCCAGCCACTGCTTGCCGGGCATGTCGAGGTAGTTGTCGGGTTCGTCCAGGAGCAGGACGCCGTCGGGGCCGCGCAGCAGGGCGTGCAGCATCAGGCGCTTCTGCTCGCCGCCGGACAGCGTGCGCACGTCCCGCTCCCGCGCCGACAGGTACGGCAGGCCGAACGCGGCCGTCGTGCACACGTCCCAGACGACCTCCAGTTCGTAGCCTCCGGCGTCGGCGTAGTCGCTGAGCGCCTGGGCGTAGGCGAGCTGGCTCGTCTCGTCGTCGCCCAGGGCCGCCTCGGTCCGCCGTACCGACGCGACGGCGGCGCGGACCGGCGGAGGCGCGACCGACAGCAGCAGGTCCCCGACGCTTCCCGCGTCGAGGAACTGGCGCATCACCCCGATCCCGCCGCCGGCGCGCACCCGCCCGGCGGTGGGCCGCAGCTCACCGGCGATCAGGCGCAGCAGCGTGGTCTTCCCGGCGCCGTTGGGGCCGGCCATGGCGGCCTTGGCGCCCTCGCCGACCTTGAACGACACCTCGTTGAGCAGCAGGCGGCCGTCGGGCAGCACGTAGGTCAGGTCGTCGACCTCGATATGGCTCACCGTTCTATTACTAGACCATCGATCCGGTCGGCGTACAGCGTATTATCGGCCGGGTGAGCGACGAGAACGTGTGGCTGCGGCCCCGCAAACCCGCCCGCCAGGTGCTGACCATCGAGCGGATCGTGGCCGAGGCCCTCGCCCTGCTCGACGAGGAGGGCATCGACCGGCTGACCATGCGGCGGCTGGCCGAGCGGCTCGGCACCGGGTCCACCACGCTGTACTGGCACGTGAAGACCAAGGACGACGTGCTCGACCTGGCACTCGACGCGGTGTTCGGCGAGGCAAAGCCGCCCTCGGAGGGTGACTGGCGGGCGCGCGCCGAGGGGCTGTGCTCGGCCTGGCGGGCGGCGATGCTGCGCCACCCGTGGTCGATCACCCTGCTCGACCGGCCCATGATGGGGCCGAACGCGCTCGGCCGTACCGACTTCCTCTACCGCACGCTGGAGGAGGCCGGGCTGCCCGACGTGCGGGCGGCCGCGCACAGCCTGTCCACGTTCGTGATCGGCTCGGTCACCCTCCAGGCCCACGACAGCGCCGCCGACCTCACCGAGCACCTGCGCCCGTATCCCACGCTGGCCGCGCACGGCCTGGCCCACGACTGGGCGGCCACCTTCGCCCGCGGCCTCGGCTACCTGCTCGACGGCATGAGCGTGATCGCCCCTGTGGGGCAGCCGGAGACCGCGCGCCGCACCTGCGGGCCGTCGGCCTGAGCGAGCAGGACGATCCGGCCGTCGTCGGGATCCTGGTCGAAGACCTCGGGCGCCCACGCCGCGCACTGCCCGGCGGCGGCGCACCGCTCCCTGTCCACGACGATCACCACGTCACCTCCAGCCGGTCCACGCCGTACACGAGCATCCCCACGCGCTTCGGCACCTCCTCCAGCGGTACGGCCAGCCGCAACCCGGGCAGGCGGCGCAGCAACGCGGGGAAGGCGATCTCCAGCTCCATCCTGGCGAGATTCTGCCCGAGGCACTGGTGCGGGCCGAAGCCGAAGGCCAGGTGATGGGTACGCGGCCGGGCGAGGTCCAGGACGTCGGGGTTCTCGCACAGGGACGGGTCCCGGTTGGCCGCGGCCAGCGAGACGGTGAGGAAGTCGCCCTCCGGGATCGTCACCCCGCCCAGTTCGAGGTCCTGCGAGGCCCGCCGGAACATGAGGGTGTCGACGACCGACAGGTAGCGCAGCATCTCGTCCGCCGCGGTCTTGGCGACCTCGGGCTCATCGCGCAGCAGCGCGAGCTGATCGGGCCGCTGGAGCAGCAGCAGCGTGCCGACGCCCAGCACGCTGGCGCTGGTCTCGTGGCCGGCGATCAGCAGCAGCACGGCGACCCCCGCCACCTCCTCGTCGGTCAGGTCGGTGCCGGCGAGCAGGTCGTCCAGCAGCCCCTCCCCCGGCCGGGCGCGCTTGGCCGCGACGAGCTCGGTGAGGTAGACCCCGAAGTCCTCCAGCGCCGCCGTGGCCGTCTCGATGTCGAGGTTCGTGTCGAGCAGCCGGACGCTGGCGATCTGGAAGTTCTCGCGGTCGGCGTACGGCACGCCGAGCAGCTCGCAGATCACCAGCGTCGGCACCGGCAGCGCGAAGTGCTCGACCAGGTCCACCGGCCGCGGCTGCTTCTCCACGTGGTCGAGCTGGTCGGCGATGATCTGCTCGATCCTGGGTCGCAGCCGGTTCATGCGCTGCAGGGTGAAGCGGCCGGTGAGCATGCGGCGTATCCGGGTGTGCCGGGGCGGGTCCATTTGGACGAACATCCCCGGCGGCGGCGGGGCCTCGTACAACGGTACGCCCTGCTGGCCGCCCTCCACCTCGGAGCTGAAGCGGGTGTCGGCGAACAGCCGGCGGACCAGGTCGTGGCTGGTGGCATACCAGACCTCGTCGCCGGTGTCGAGCCGCACCTTGCCGAACGCCTCGTCGGCGGCCCCGTCCGGCGGGCTGAAAGGACAGGAGCGCGTCATCGGAATCTGTCTCATGCCTCAACGGTGGGCGGCGGGGCTGACCGCGCCCGCACGCGGCGCTGACATGAGCACGACGATCTCCTCGCGGTCCATCCGGGCGCCCCGCCGGTAGGCCAGCGAGAACGCGGCGTCGCCGAGCACGCGCCTGGTCTCCGCCTCGACGCCGGCGGCGTCGGTGCCCGGCAGCCCGCGCAGCGTACCGGCCGCCCCGAGGAGCGTCGCGGCCCGCTCGGCGGCGCCTCCGGCCAGCGCCAGCCCGGCCATGCCCTCGACCGCGCCGGCGGCGGCCGGCATGTCGAGTGTGCGCAGGAGGACGTCGAACGCCTCGCGGAAGAGCCCCTCGTCGCCGGCGACCTGTCCCAGCCCGATGAGGACGCGGGCGCGCAGCTCCTCCTCCCCCGCCCAGGGCGTGTGCCCGCAGCCGGCCAGCGCCTCGCGGTAGAGCTCAGCGGCCCGTCCGCCGTCGCCTTCGAGCCTGGCCACCTCGGCCCGCACGTACGTGGCCGCGGCCATCACCTCCGGCCCCTTCCTCGACCTGGCCAGCCCGGCGGCCCGCTCCAGGTCGGCCTTGGCGCCGTCGAGGTCGCCCGCTCTGGCCTTGACCGAGCCCCGCTGGGCCAGCACGAACACGGTGTCCTCCGCGTCGCCGAAGACCGAGGTCAGCGCCATGGCCTCCTCGGTCAGGTCCAGCTCGCGCGCGTGCTCGCCCCGCCAGCCGGCGATCTCGGCCATCTGCAGCAGGGCCTGCGCCGTGCCCCAGCCGTCGCCGGCCAGCCGGAAGGCGGTGAGCGCGCTGCTCAGGTGCTCGGAGGCCTGGTCCACCTGGTTGCCGCCGCCCAGCCGTACCTGTGCCAGGAGCAGGTGGGCGAAGCCGCGCGACCACGGCTGCGAGCTCGTGGTCGCGGTCAGGAGCGAGGGGACGATCGCGCCGTAGTCGCTCTCGGCGACGGCGAGATAGGGGCGCACCATCTGGATCAGCGGGTACTCGGGCGCCGGCCCCAATTGCTCGGCCAGCCGCTCGGCCCGCTCCAGCAACGGGCGGATCTGGGCGCGCGGACTGGCCGCCGATGCCACCTGCAGCACGGACATCACGTAGTGGGCGCCGCACTCCTCCGCTCCCGGCAGTTCGAGCGCGGCGACGGTGAGCTGGGCGGCCTCCTGCCCGAGCCCGCGCTGCCACCAGTAGAGCCATAGCCCCGCGGTGATCCGCAGCGCCGTCGCGGGCCGCCCGGCCGCGATCGCCCAGCGCAGTGCCGCGTGCAGGTTGTCGTGCTCGGCCGCGAGCTCGGCCATCGTGCCCGCCTGCCGATGATTGCGCAGGTACGGCTCCGCCCGCACGGCCATGCCGGCGAAGTACTCGGCGTGGGCCAGGCGTACGGCGTGGACGTCGTCCTCCCCCAGGTGCTCGGCGCAGAAGGCGCGCACGGTCTCCAGCATCCGGTAGCGCCCCCGGTCGGCCTGGACGAGCGACTTGTCCACCAGGGCCGCGAGCAGGCCGGGCGTCGCGCCGCAGACCTGCTCCGCCGCCTTGAGCGAGGCCCCCGACGGGAAGGCCGACAGCCGCGCGGCCAGCCGCTGCTCGCCGGCCGACAGCAGCTCCCAGCTCCACGCCACGACGGCCCGCAGCGTGCGATGGCGGGCCTGGCCGCCGCGGAGCCCGGAGCCGAGCAGGTCGAGACGGTCGCCGAGCCGCTCCTCCAGCCGCTCGGCCAGGTCCTCGGCCGACAGCGCGCGCAGCCGGGCGGCGGCCAGCTCGATCGCCAGCGGCAGGCCGTCGAGGGCGCGGCAGATCCGCACGACCGCGTCGGTGGCGGCGAAGTGCGGGTCGGCGGCCCGCGCGCGGTCCATGAGCAGGCTCACCGCGGGGCTGTCCAGCGCCTCGGCCAGGGCGGCGCCCTCGGCGGGCAGCGCGAGCGGGCGCAGCGGCAGGCTGACCTCGCCGTCGAGCCCGAGCGGCTCGCGGCTGGTGGCCAGCACGCGTACGCCGGGCGCCCCGGCCAGCACCCGGTCGGCCAGGGCGGCGGCCTCCTCGATCAGGTGCTCGCAGTTGTCCAGCACGAGCAGGAGCGACTCTCCCGCCAGGATGGCGACCGGGTCGCCGGGCGTGAAAGCGCCGCCGAGGGCGCCGAGCACGGCCTGCCGTACCCCTGCCGCCGGGGCGAGTTCGACGAAGCAGACGCGCTCCCCGAGCGGCCCGTTCACCGCCTCGGCGGCCAGCCGGGTCTTGCCCGAGCCGCCGGGGCCGACGAGCGTCACCAGCCGGTGCTCGCGCAGCAGGGCGCGCAGGTCGGCGAGCTCGCGTTCGCGGCCGACGAAGCTGCTCACCTGGCGGCGCGGCCCCGGCATGGCGATCAGCGGGCGCTGGGCGTGCTCGCCGCGCAGCACCGCGATGTGCAGGGCTCTGAGCTCCGGCGACGGGCTGGTGCCGAGGCGCCCGGCCAGCAGGCGGCGGTAGTCCTCGTAGCACTCCAGCGCCTCGACCTGCCCGCCGGTCGCGGCCAGCGTGCGGATCAGCAGCTCACGCGGGCGCTCGCGCAGCGGGTCGGCGGCGACCAGGGTCCGCAGCTCCCCGATCAGGCGGGCGGGCTCGGCCTTCAGCGCGAGCTCGGCCTCGATCCGGTTCTCCAGCGCCTCCGCGCGCAGGCTCGCCAGCCGCTCGCGGTGGCCGTCCAGGCCCGGCAGCCCGGCCAGCGCCTCGCCGCGCCACAGCGCGAGCGCCTCGCCCAGCAGCCGCACCGCCTCCGGTGTACGGCCGGCCCGCCGCCCCTCGGTGACCAGGCGGGCGAAGCGGTGGGCGTCCACGTCGTCGGGGTCCACGCTGACCCGGTAGCCGGGCCCGACCCGCTCGACCGGGACGAACTTGCGCAGGCGGGAGATCTGCGACTGCAGGGCGTTGGGCGCGGCCCCCTCGCCGCCGTAGACGACCTCGCGCAGGCGCTCCGCGGAGACCGGCCGCCCGGGTTCCAGCAGCAGCGCGGCGAGCAGCGCCCGCAGGCCGTCCCCGTTGACCTGCTCGCCGGCCACCTCGGTCGTGCCCAGGATGCGGTAGCGCATACTCCGATTGTGTCCGCTGGCGCGCTCCGGTGAGGCACTACCCGGCGGCGAACGTGATGATCTCCGGGGCGGCGTCGGTCAGGGGCTCGCGGTTCCAGTCGCCGTACTGGGCCTCGATCTCCAGCCCCGCCTCCGCCAGGAACGCGGCGAGTTCGGCCACGCCGAGGAAGCGCAGGGTGCTCCAGCTGACCTCCGGGCGCTCCCATCCCGGGCTGGTGTAGGTCTGGGTGAAGGTGACGCGCTCCGCCGTCACCCGCCGCACCTCCACGTCCACGCGCACCGGTGTGCCGGAGGCGTCGGTGATCTCGGCGCCCGTCCAGCGTTCCCAGTCACGGGCGAGCGGGTTGCGGGTCTCGAAGACGAAGCGGCCGCCGTCGGCCAGGGCCGCGCGCACGGCGGCCAGGCCGCTGCGCAGCTCGTCATCCTCCACCAGGACCTGGAAGGCGTGGCCGGTCATGACGATCAGGTCGAACGCGCCTGGCCGGCTGAAGGTGGACAGGTCGCCGCGCACCCATTCCACGCCGGCCCGCCGCCTGGCGACGCCGAGCATGGCCTCGGCGGGGTCGAGGCCGGTCAGGCGGCCGGTGTGGCCGGCGTCCTTGGCGGCGATGAGCAGTTCGCCGGTGCCGCAGCCGACGTCCAGCACCGATCCGGCCTCCATCACCAGCGGGAGGTAGAAGGCGAAGTCGGGGCGTCCGGCGCAGAACGTGTCGTAGAGCTCGGCCAGGCGGGGTTCGGTGAAGAGGCGGTCAGCCATGCGCGCTCCTCCGGTAGCGGATCATCGGCCCCAGCAGGCCGGGAACCGTCTCGAACGGCGTCATCCCCAGGCGTTCCACCACGGCGATGGAGGCGGCGTTGCCCTCGTCCACCTCGGCAAGGACCTCCGATAGGCCGACCGGGCCCAGGGCGTGCTCGACCACCGCGCGGGCCGCCTCCGTGGCGTAGCCGTACCCCCAGAAGGGGGGCGACAGGCTGTAGGTGATCTCCAGGCCCAGGTCCTCCAGCGGCCGGAGCCCCGCGGTGCCGGCGAGGGCGCCGGTGGCGCGCTCGCGGATCAGCCACAGACCGCGGGCGGAGGCGGCGAAGTCGCGCTCGCCGGCCGCGATCGCCTCGGACACCTGCCCGGCGGTGAGAACCTCGCCGTCGAACAGGAAGCGCCGCACGTCGGGATCGGTCCAGTGGGCGAGCAGAGCCGCGAGGTCGGCGGCGCCGGCGGGCCGCAGTTCGAGGCGATCGGTGGTCAGAACGTGCTGCATCCGGCAAAGACTACGAGCTGTACCCCGCCCAGCGCGCGACGGTTTCCGCGTAGACACCGGGCGCCTCCAGCGGGAACACGTGCCCGGTGTCCGGGATGGTGTGCTGCGTCCAGTCGGGGCGGCGGACGTTCAGGTCCTCGCGGGCGCCGTCGATGACGATGTTGTCGGTCTCGCCCCACAGGACCAGGGTGGGGGCGCTCACCCGGGAAAGGGCCGCGCGGACGGGCCCGGGGTCGACGAAGATCGCCCGCATGATCGAGGTCACCGCGGTGACGGTGTCGCCCAGCCGGGCCGGGTCCGCCGTGCGCAGTTCCTCGCCGATCAGCCGGGTCATCTCCGGCGACAAGCGGGTCAGGTCACCGCCGACCAGCTTCTCGCCGCCGGTCAGGGTGCCGGTGTCCGCGTACGTCCTGATCTTCATCTCCAGGAGGGGACGCGCGCCGGCGCGCAGGACCGTGCGGGCCAGCGGCTGCGCCGCTGAAAGGCACACGCGGCCGATCGTGCGCCACCACCGCGCCTCCTCCTCCGGCAGCCGGGCGGGCAGGGCCGGGGTGGCGAGCACCAGGCGGCCGACCCGCTCCGGCGCGAGCCCGGCGAACATCGCCGCCACCAGCCCGCCCATCGACCAGCCGTGGACGGTCGCCTTCTCCAGGCCGAGCGTCCCGGTGAAGGCGCGCAGGAAGCGGACGTTCGGCGCCAGCCTGGCCGCGCGCGGATGTGGCAGCTCGGTGTGGCCGAACAGGGTTCCGGGCAGGTCCGGCACGTAGACGGGGCCGGAGGCGGCCAGGTGGGGAATGAGGTCCATCCACAGCGTCGCGCTGCCGCCCAGCGGATGGACCAGCAGGTGCGCGGGGCCGTCGCGCTCGGATCCGGCCCGGAGACAGTGGACGGCGGCGCCGTGCACCTCGACCGTCTCGCTGCGAATACCCGCCCAGCGGGCGCTGACCGTACCCCAGTCGGAGTGGCGCATATTTCCCAGTATTAAATGATGCGCTCGGTTCTGGGCGCGGCGACGAGAACGTAGTCCTTCGTGCACAGCGCCATCGAGCGATCCAGCCGCGCGGCGTTGAAATAGATCTCCGGTACGGCCAGCAGCGCGGGATCCACGACCAGCTCCAGGTCCGGATGGAAGGAGAAGGGCAGCACCGTGCCACTCACGCTCCCGGCCAGTTCCTCGGCCCGCTCCTTGTCGGCGAAGGCCGCGTACGTGCCCCCGTACAGCGCCTTGACCGCCTGGAGATCGAGCTTGGCGTCGCCCGGGACGACGGCCAGCACGAAGCGCTTCTCCTTCTTGCCGATCTTCACCATGACGATCAGGCATTTGGCAGCGTGGCTCACCTCGTTGCCGCGCAGCTCGCTGACCAGCTCGGTACGCCCTTCCGGGGCGTGGTCGATCAAGCGATACCCGGCCCCGGCGGCGTCGAGGTCGGCGATCAGGCGGTCATACAGGGAGGACGTCATCCGCAGACCCTACTCCCAGGTTCAGAGCGGCACCTCCCTGATCGGGTGGAGGCCGGCGTGGGAGTTCCGCTGGGTGGCAGGGGCCGCCGAACCGTCCAGATGTATGCTGGTCGGGCGCGTCAGGGCGCATCCGGTCCGCGGGAAGGGCGAAGCCCACCTGGTCACGATGTGTTGTTAGGCCCGACCTCTTTTCCGGTCTGATCATGCGGACGTCAGACGTATACGGAAGGGAGGCCATCGTGCCCATCTCTCGTCTTCCCGACCATCCGAGCGCCGAAGCTCTGCGCAAACAGGCCAAGACGCTGCTGCGCTACGTACGCGCCGGCGTGCCGGAGGCGCTGGCCATGGTCGAGGAGTTCCATCCCCGGCGCCCGAGCGCGCCCAAGCTGGCCGACGCGCAGCTCGTGACCGCTCGCCGCCACGGTTTTCCCAGCTGGGGACGGCTGATGAAGCATCTGGAGACCGTCGGCCGCTACACCCGTTCGCCGCACGAGGTGCCCGTCGCCGCCGATCCGGCCGACGAGTTTCTGCGTCTGACCTGCCTCACCTACGGCGACGACTACCCCGGCCGCCTGCGCGAGGCGGACGAGCTGCTCGCCGCCGACCCCGCCCTGGCCACGGCGAACGTCTTCACGATGGCCGCCACCGGCTCGGCCGCCGCGTTGCGCGCCGCGCTGGCCGCCGCCCCGTCGCTCGCCACCGCGCAGGGCGGCCCGTTCGGGTGGGAGCCGCTGCTCTACCTGGCCTACGCGCGGCTCACGCGGCCCGGCCGGTACGCCGAAGCCGCCCGCGTCCTGCTCGACCACGGCGCCGACCCGGACGCCGGGTTCCTGTGGGACGGGCTGCCGTCGCCGTTCACCGCCCTGACCGGCGCGTTCGGCGGTGGAGAGGGCGACCAGCCGCCGCACCGGAGCGGGCTGGAGCTGGCCCGCGTGCTGCTGGCCGCCGGCGCCGACGCCAACGACGCCCAGACCGTCTACAACCTCGGGCTCGGCGGCTCCTGGTCCGACGACACCGCGCATCTGGAGCTGCTGCTGGAGTACGGGCTCGGCCGCGGTGACGGCGGGCCGTGGCGCGAGCGGCTCGGGCACGAGCTGGCCTCGCCCGCCGAACTGCTCGCCGAGGAGCTGGCGACGGCCGCGCTGCGTGGCGGTCCGCGCCGGGTCAGGCTTCTGCTGGAGTACGGCGTGCCGGTCGATCGGCCGGGCGCGCATCCGGCGTTCGGCGGGCGGACGCCGTACGAGCTGGCGCTCGTCCACGGCCACCGCGAGGTGGCCGGGCTGCTGGCGGCGGCGGGGGCGCGGCGGCCGGAGCTCGACGAGCTCGAGGCGTTCGCGGCGGCGTGCATGAGCGGCGACGCCGGCGCGGCCGCCGCCTTCGGGCCCGAGGTGCTCGCGCGGGCGCTGGCCGAGACGCCCGGCCTGATGAACCGGGCGGCCGAGCACGGGCGGCCGGACGTGGTGCGGCTGCTGGCGGGGCTCGGTTTCGACGTCGGGCACCGGGAGCGGAGCACTCCCCTGCACCTGGCGGCCTGGAACGACGACGTCGACACCGTCGCAGCGCTGCTGGAACTCGGGGCCGACCCGGCGGCCACGGACGACGACCACGACTCGACGCCGCTGGACTGGGCGGAGTACGGAGGCAAGCGGCAGGTGGCCGCATACCTGAGGATGACATACCCAGGGCTGATGTAATCCCGCTCCCCACCCGGCAGGCTTGCCCCCATGAGAATCACCATCATCGCGGTGGTCACCGTGCTGGTGCTGGCCGTCGGCGGGGTGGCCTGGGCCTACCCGTCGGTGGCCGCCACCGCCTGCCCTGGCTGCTATGGGCTGAGCTCCGCCGGTGACGACGTCTACGTGGAGGAGGGCGTGCCGGCCGCGCCGGTCCTGGCGACCGTGGCCGCCGCCCGGCGGCTGGTCGGCGACTTCTACGGCGGGCGGGTGAGCACGCCCAGAATCCTCGTGTGCGGCACCGCCCCCTGCTACACGGGCATAGGCGGCGGCAAGGAGAAGGGCGTGGCGGTCCTGAACCGCGCGGTGATGCTGTCGCCGGGCGGCCTCGATCCGGTGATCGCCTCCCACGAGATGGCGCACGTGGAGCTGCACGCGCGGCTGTCGGGGGAGGTGCCGCAGTGGTTCGACGAGGGCTTGGCGGTGGTGGTCTCCGGCGACCCGCGCTACCTCGGCCCCACCGGCGACCGCTGCCTGGTGGAGCCGTCGGGGGCGCTGCCGGTGACGCTGGAGGCGTGGCTGCGGGCGGCCTCGGCCGATCGTCAGACGTACGCGAAGGCTGCCTGCCAGGTCAGCCGCTGGCTTCTGGCCCATGACGGCCGGGACGGAGTGCTGCGCCTGATCGGCAGGCTCAACGCCGGCGAGCCGTTCACCACAGCGGCCCGCTGACCCCTACCTCACCAGAAGAAAGGCACGCGATGACCCAGTCCTTCGGCACCTCGCCCGCATTCCGGCAAACCCCGTTCACCGCGGAGGAAATGGCCAGAAGCGAGGCCAACTTCTCCCCCTTCGTCGCCCAGCAGCTCAACTCCCACGGCCACTTCCGGGTGGCGGCCGACAACCCGGACCTGGTGGAGCTGTTCCAGAACGTGGCCCGCCGGGTGAGCGACATGCTCGGCCAACGCGTGGTCAGCTACTCCAACGGCCGCTACCTCATCATCACCTTCGCCGACCAAACCCCCGACGACCCTGCCCCACCCCCGAGCCCCACCCCCAAGCCCCACCCCCAACCCTGAGCCCCACTCGCGCCTTGAGCCCCACCCGCCACCCGAAGCCCCGCCCGCTACCCGGAGCCCTGACACCACCGGTCCGCCCGCCATCCCACGCTTGTCCGCGCCGGTACGGCGAGCACCTCCGCGGGCGTGGACGGCGCAACGCGGACGGTGGCCCCGCCCGCACCTCCACATGCGGCGCTGGGTTGGGTGGCCGACGAGCCTCACGAGGCAGCGAGTCCGGCCGACCAGATCGCCCGCGAGCACGGCCGGCCGGATCGCCCGCGACCTTGCCTGGGCCGGGCGACCTACTCGGATCCCGCAGCACACGCAGGCCCGAGCGCCTCCGCGACGCTCTTGACCCGCTCGATCATCCCGGGCCGGATGCGGGTCGGGCTGTGCGGGAGACGAGCAGCGGGCAGGCGACGGGCGGGAGGCGCGTGGGGTGGTGGGGGTCAGGCGCCTTGGGACAGGAGGGTGGTGATGGCGGTGCGGAGGGCTGGGGCGGTCGCGTCGCCGAACGGGCCCTCGGGGTAGTCGACGACCCAGACGTGGAGCATTTCGGGGGTGGCGGGGAGCTTCGTGGTGCCCTTGGGGCAGGTGCCGTCCGGGTTCAGGACGGCCACGCCGCCGCCGGGCAGCCCGCAGAGGTCGTCGTGGGCATGCCAGTGCGTGAGGGAGCCACCGATTCTGGGGCCCTGGGCGCCCGGAGGCATGATGTACATCGCGCCCAGCAGGATGCTGCCGCCGCTCGGCTTGCGGTAGTACACCAGGGCTTCGGGACGGGTCGGGTCGAGCACCCGGTCGTCCATGATCCACGCCATCTTGGTGAGGTGAACGACGCCGCCGGTGTCGATCGACTCGGCGAACCCGTCCTTCGTGGCAGCCGCCAACGTGGGCCACCGCTTGGGCAGCTCCCGCTTGGCCGCCGCCACGGCCAGGTCCGCGGACGCCCGTTCGCCCTCGCTCGGCGGCACCACCGGCCCCTGGTCGCCGTGCTTGTGCCCACCCTGCTGGTCAGCGCTCGCGCCCGGGTCGGTGCCAGGCGGCGTCCCCGTACCCTGTCCCCCGTCCGTGCCCTGGCCCCTGTCAGTGCCCTGTCCCCCGTCCGTGCCCTGGCCCCTGTCAGTGCCCTGGCCTCCGTCGGTGCCCTGGCCTCCGTCGGTGTTCTGGCCCTGATCGCCGGTGTTCTGGCTCTGGTCGGTGCCGTGCTGGTGGCCGCCTGCCGCCGCGGTGTCCGCCGGATCCGCGGGTACGGCGTGGCCGTGGGTGCCGAAGACGGGCAGGAAGACCGTACCGACCGCGACCACCACCAACCCGGCCACCACCCCCGCCCCGATCCGCCTCGACCGGCTGGGAACGGCCTGGCGCGCGGTCCCGTCCAGCAGGGCGAGAGCGCAGCAGACCAGGACGATCTCCAGGGCGGTGGCGAGCACGTCCGGGGCGCCCACGGGCTCCGGACGGCCCGCGCCGGGGCCGAAGGGGACACCGAGGGTCCGGCTGACTCCCCACAGGGCCACGATGGCGGCGTTGCCCACGATCCCGGCCAGCAGCACGGACCGCGCCGGGCGACGCAGAACCACCGCGGCCCAGATCACCTGCGCCCATCCGGCCGCCGCGAAGAACGCCCCGTGCCGCCAGTCCAGCGCGAAGTGCTCCCCCATGGCGGCGAAATGCACAGCCCCCGCCCCGGCCGACAACACCGCGAGCACCACCAAGCTCCCCAGCACCCGCACGCCCACCGGTAACTCCGCGCCGGGCCCCACCGACTCCCCACTCCCAGAGGCGGCCCGCGAAAGCTGCGCACCTCCGGATGCCCTCACGCCTTGGGATGCTCTCACGCCTTCGGACGGCTCCGGCAGCCCGCCGGGGGAAGACGCCGCGCCGTCACCCTCCGCCGCGTTCGGGCCCACGGAAGCGGCCCGCGAAGGCGGTGCGCCTGCGAAGACCACCGAACCACCGGATGGCTCCGGCCGACGATCCGGGGACGACGTCGCGTCGCCGGGGAGCTCCGGTGTTGGGCCCGTGGGTGGTGCCGGGGCTTGTGGTGGGTCCGGTAAGAGGGGGTCGGTGGCAGGTGGGGTGTCTGGGGGCTGGTCGGGGGTGGTGGGGTCTGGGGTGGGGGGCATGGCGGCCTCGCTCCGCTGGCGGCTGACAAGCGCTTGCGCCGATTATGCACGCCCAACCCCACCCCCCACAGACCCAGTTACGAGCCAGGCACACGTTTTCGCGAGCGACACACGGGGGCACGTAAAAGAAGGGGAGAGTGGGCGATCATGCAGGTCACACCATAGGATGAGATTGGCTAGTTAACTGGTAGGGAATAGGGGAGTTATGTACGCCACCGCGACCATCGTCAAGCCGCTCCCCCCAGAGCTCTTCAGGACGCACGGCGCGAGCGCGGAGATGCGCTGGGACGCCATGGCGGGCCAAGGTTTCCACACCCCCACCGACCGCTTCTTCGTCCGCAACCACACCTTCACCCCGTCCATCGACCCCGCCACCTGGCAACTGGCCATCCACGGCGACGGTGTGCGATGTCCGGGCGCGTACACCTATGACCAGTTGCGCGCCATGCCCGCCCGCACCCTCGACGCGGCGATCGAATGCGCGGGCAACGGCCGCCGCTTCTACGGCACCCAGCAGGGCGAACCCGCCCCCGGCACGCAGTGGGCGCTCGGCGCGATCGGGGTGGCGCGCTGGCGCGGTGTGCCCCTGCGGTACCTGCTGGAGCGCTCGGCCATCACCACCAGAGCCGTGGACGTGCTGCCGACCGGCCTCGACGCCCCCTTCGAACACCACGGCCACGTACGCCGCCCCCTGCCCGCCGACAAGGCCATGGACGACGTCCTGGTCGCCTACGAGATGAACGGCCACCCTCTCCCGCCCGACCACGGATTCCCGGTACGCCTGGTGGTGCCGGGATGGGTGGGAATAGCGTCCATCAAATGGCTCGGAGATATCGAAGTGGCCACGCGTGAATTGTTCACCCCGTGGAACACGGAGTTCTACCGCGACGTCACGGTGAATCCGGTGAAAAGCGCGCTCGAACTCGGCTGGAACGCGCAGGTGCCCTTCGGCCGCCCGCACCTGCTGCGCGGCCGTTCGTGGTCGGGCCGCGGCCGGGTGGTCAAGGTCGAGGTGAGCTTCGACGACGGGCGGACCTGGCGCCGGGCGGAACACCGCGGCCCGCACCTGGTCAGCGCCTGGCTGCCCTGGCACATCACGTGGGTGCCGAGGCGCCTGGGCGAGCGGTCGATCCTCGTCAGGGCCACCGACGCGAGCGGCGCGACGCAGCAGCTGAAAAGGCCGCGGCACGAGTTCGGTTATCACTTCGACGCCGTGGTAAGGCACCCGATTACCGTTATCCATGGATAGACAATTGTCACCGAGTCGCTGAGCTGCGGGTCCGCGCGGAGCATCCGAATTCATCTGTAAGACTCTCGCGGAAACGTCCCGGAAACCCCGCGATGTGAAGCTGACCTCGAATCGAACACCCGGGAGAAGAGCAGATGCGCCAGCTGACCGCACTCGACGCGCAGTTCCTCAACGCCGAGTCCGCGACGACCTCCGCCCACGTGGCGGGGCTGGCCATCCTCGACCCGCTCGGCGGCGTCCTCGACCGCGAGACGCTCGCCGCGCTGCTGCGCGAGCGCATGCACCTGTCGCCCGCGCTGGGCCTGCGGCTGAGCGAGGTGCCCTTCGGCCTCGACCATCCCTACTGGGAGCCGGACCCCGCGTTCGACCTGGCCAACCACCTGTTCGAGACGGAGGTGGCCGCGCCCGGAGGCGAGTACCAGCTGGCGGACGCGGTCGCCCGCATCCATGCCGGCCGGCTCGACCGCTCCCGGCCGCTCTGGGAGATGCACCTGCTGCGCGGCCTGACCGGCGGCAGGGTCGCGGTCTACACGAAGGTCCACCACGCGGCCATCGACGGCGTCTCGGGCGCGGAGACGCTCGCCGCCCTGCTCGACCTCTCGGCGGAGCCACGGGTGATCGACGTCACGCCGCCGCCGGCCGAGCGGGGTCCGAGTCTGGCGGACATGCTGTACGGCGCCGCCGTACGCACGGCCACCCACCCCGTGCGCGCCCTGGGCTCGCTCGCCAGGACGGCGGGCGAGCTGGACGCGATCCCGCTGGCGGCGGGGCTGCCCGGTGCGCGGCGGATCGCGCGGGCGGCCAGGATCGTCGCCGGCGACCGGCGCCCGCGGCCGGAACTGCCCGGCCTGATCGCGCCGCGCACGCCGTTCAACGGGCCGATCAGCGCCGAGCGGCGGCTGTCGTTCGGCTCGGTGCCGCTCAAGGACGTCAAGGACGTCGCCAAGAGGCATGGCATGAGCGTGAACGACGTGGTCATGGCCCTGTGCGCGGGCGCGCTGCGGACCTGGCTGCGGGATCGGGACGCGCTGCCGGAGGAGCCGCTGATCGCGGCGGTGCCCGTGGCGGTGCGTACGGCGGGCGCCCGGCAGCTGGTCGGCAACCACATCGCGGCCATGGTCACGCCGCTGGCGACGAACGTGGCCGACCGGCACGCGCGGCTGCACGCGACCCGCTCCATGATGCGCACGGCCAAGCGGCGCTTCGCCGCGGCCTCGTCGAGCTGGCTGCACGAGCTGTGCTCGCTGCTGCCGCCGCCGGTGACCCGGCTGGCCTCCCCGGCGATCTTCCGGCTGGCGGCGGTGGCCTGCCCGCCGATCAACCTGATCATCAGCAACGTGCCGGGCCCCCAGTTCCCGCTGTATCTGTGCGGGGCGAGGGTCCTGTCGTACTACCCGATCTCGGTGCTGACCGACCTGAGCGGCGGGGTGAACATCACCTGCTTCTCCTACGACGGCATGCTCGACTTCGGCGTCGTGGCCTGCCCGGAGCGGCTGGACGACGTGTGGTCGCTGACGCGCCACCTGCGCGCCGCGCTGGACGAGCTGCTAGATGAGCGAGTGGGCGATGAGCTCGGCGACGGCGTCGGGGTCGATCTGGTGGCCGGTTAGCTGGCAGAGGTTCTCCTGGTAGAGCAGGACGGCGGCGAACGTGGCCGCCGCCACCTCCAGTCGCGCGCTCTCGCCGCGCCGGCCGGGCAGGGCGAGTTCGAGCGCGAACCTGGAACGCCTGATCAGCTCGCCGTTGAGCCGTCCGAGGCGGTCCTTGACCGAGCGGTGGGTGTCGGCCTCGCGGAACAGGATGCGCCGCATCGCCGGTGAGGCGCGCAGCGGCAGCCTGCGGGCCAGCTTGGACAGTGTGCTCGCCGGATCGCCCGGCACGGCGTCGACTTCCTTGGTCTCCTCCACGAGGGTGCGCTCGTCGATCAGCGCCACCAGCACGTCGATCTTGCGCGGGAAGTAGTGGAAGACCAGTCCTTTGGGCACCCGCGCCAGCTTGGCGATGACCGCGGTAGGGGTGGCCTCGTAGCCACCGCCCGCGAACAACTCCTCGGCCGCGTCCAGGATGCGCGTGCGCGCGTCACCGATCACCACAGCCGAACGATATCGCCACGGCTGACACGTCGGCCATGCCGTCCAGGAGAGATCACCGTACATACCATGTCGTACAATGATGTAGTATTTGCGACATTGATGTCGCAAACAAGACGAGGATGTGTGATGGCTGCCAGTCGTGACGAGATCGTCGCCGTGGCGATCCACCACCTCAACCACGCGCCGAACGCGTCGATGGCGGAGATCGCGCAGGCCGCCGGGATCAGCCGCGCCACGCTGCACCGGCACTTCAGCACCCGCGCCGAGCTGCAGTACGAGCTCAGCTCCCGGGCCATGGACGCCTGGGCGAAGACACACGCGGCCGTCGGCCTCGACGAGGCCCTGCGCGCCGGCCTCGACGCCGCCGGGATCAAACAGGTGCTCGACGAGCTGCTGACGGTCACGGTCGCCCACTCGGACGAGCACGGCTTCGCGCTCACCGACCACACCACGGACCGGCACGCGGACCTGGTGCGCCGCGCGGCCGAGCTGGAGGAGAGGGAGATCGCCCTGTTCACCGCCGCGCAGCGGGCCGGCGTGCTGCGCGCGGACCTGCCGCCGCGCTGGGTAAGCAATCTCGTGTACGGCCTGCTCGTGGCCGTGAGGGAGAGCATGCGGCGGGGGGACGTCGCGCGCAGGGACCTGCCCAGCATCTTCCTTGAAACGTTCTATCGGGGGACCACATGACGCTCACCACCGCGCCCGTCGCGCACAAGCGCAGATGGGCCGGACTCGCCGTCCTGTCGGCCAGCCTCTTGCTGGTCGTCATGGACATGACCATCCTGAACGTGGCCCTGCCGGCGATCTCGGCCAGCCTGCGTCCCGACGCCATCCAGCTGCTGTGGATGGTCGACGTCTACTCGCTGGTCCTGGCCGGCCTGCTGGTCACGGTGAGCGCCCTCGGCGACCGGTGGGGGCGCAAGAGGATGCTGCTCACCGGGTTCGGGGTGTTCGGACTCGCCTCCGTCCTGGTGATGTGGGCCGAGAGTCCCGGCGCCGTGATCGCGGTGCGCGCCCTGCTCGGCGTGGGCGGCGCCATGATCATGCCGTCCACGCTGTCGATGATCCGCGCGCTGTTCACCGACTCGCGCGAACGCGCCACCGCGCTGGGCGTCTGGGCGGCCATGGCGGCGGTCGGCGGCGCGCTCGGCCCGATCCTCGGCGGCTTCCTGGTGGAGAACTTCAGCTGGCACGCGGCGTTCCTCGTGAACGTGCCGGTCATGGCCGTCGCCGTGCTCGCCGGCCTGTTCCTGCTGCCCGAGTCGCGCAACCCGCGCCCCGGCCGCTGGGACGCGCTCGGCACCGTCCTGTCGATCGTCGGCATGGTCGGGCTCGTCTACTCCATCAAGCACTTCGCCAAGGACGGCCTGACCGATCCGACCGCGCTGGTGTCGCTGGCCGTCGGCGCGCTGGCGCTGATCTGGTTCGTCCTGCGCAGCCTGCGCCGCCCCGACCCGCTGCTGGAGGTCAGGCTGTTCCGCAGCGGCCCCTTCACCTCCGGCGTGCTGGCCGCGCTCACCACCTCGATCGCCATGGCCGCGATGATGCTGCTCATGGCCCAGTGGATGCAGCTCGTGCAGGGCTACACACCGCTGGAGACCGGGGTACGCCTCCTGCCGACGGCCATCACCGCGCTGATCCTGTCACCGCTGGCGCCCGCGATGGCCGGGCGGATCGGGGCGCGTACCGTGCTGGCCGGGGGGCTGGTCGTGGCGGGGCTGGGGTTCCTGGTGTTGTTCGCGGCGCCGCTGGTCTACGGCTGGGTCGCGCTCGCGCTGCTGCTCATCGGCGCGGGCATGGGCTCGCTGGCCATCGCCTCGGCCGTGATCATGTCGGGCGCGCCGCTGGAGAAGGCGGGCAGCGCCGCGGCCATCGAGGAGACCAGCTACGAGGTGGGCGGGGTGCTCGGGGTGGCCGTCCTGGGCAGCGTCGCGTCGGCGGTCTACCGTACGGCGCTGCCGTACACCGGAGCCCAGGCGGACGTCGTGCGCGAGTCGATCGGCGGCGCGCTCGACGTGGCCGCCACGCTCGGCGCCCAGGGCGCGCGGCTGGCCGAGCAGGCCAAGGTGGCCTTCGGCGACTCGATCGCGGTGACGGGAGCGGTGGGCGCGGCGCTGATGCTGCTGGCGGCGGCGGCCGTGTGGAAGCTGACGCCGCGCACGCTCGACATCGGCGCGGCCCATCACTGAAGCGCGCGCTTCAGCATCGGGTACGCCCGGCGCAGCTCCCGCTGCCAGAAGGCGTGGTTGTGCCCGCCCCGGTAGAAATGGGTGGTGACCGGGATGTCCAGCTCGCGCAGGCGGCCGGCGAAGGCTCTGGCGGCCCGGCCGGCCAGGTCCTCGACCAGGTCGCCGGAGCCCGCGGCCACGTACAGGCGCAGTCCCCTGAGCTTTTCCGCCTGGTCGTAGGGGTTGTGCGCCTGCCAGTTGGCTCGCTGGCGGCCGGGGTCGCCCCAGATGCGCTTCCAGTCGGTGCCGAGGCAGCCGAGCGTGGTTCCGGCCATCACCGCCTGGGGGACGCCGTCGCTGAGGATGTGCACGGCGCCGCTGAAGGAGGCGGCGGCCTTGAAGCCGCCCTTGGCGGCGTACAGCATGGCGCCCTGGCCGCCCATGGAGTAGCCCGCGATCACCCGGGCGGGACCGGCGCGGTAGCGGGACTCCAGGAGCGGCAGGAGCTCCTTCAGGTGGTAGGTCTGCCATCGCGGGGGGCCGCCTTCGCCTCCGTTCCACCAGTCGGAGTAGCTGCCGCACCGGCCGCCGTCGGGCATGACGACCATGAGGCCGTCGTCGCGGGTGAGGTCGTCGACGTCGGTCTTGGCGGTCCAGGACGTGTGGTCGTCCAGGCCGCCGTGCAGGAGCCACAGCGCGGGCCAGCGCGCGCGTTCGCCCCAGCCCTTCGGGAGCAGGAGGCGGACCTTGGTGGTGGCGTCGAGGGCGGGCGAGCGGAGGGTGAGTTCGAGGCGGCGCTCGTCCAGCCGCTTCTCCTCCAGCACCTCGATCGCGGGCTCCGGCGATTTTTCCGGATTTTTCACTTCTTGAGCCGGATCTTTCACTCCTTGAGGCGGCCAGGCGGCCCTCAGGACGATCACGACCAGCACGAACAGCGCGCCCGCGAGGGTCGCCCCGATCAGGCAGCCACGCATCCGGGCTCGCATCGGCCCTCCTCACGCGGCACCGGACCCTGACGGCGGAACCGCTGTTGGATGCGCGGATAATAGCGAGGTGAGATCGATCGGCACCACGGCCCTGTCCGTGTTCCCTCTTTGCCTCGGCACCAACGTCTTCGGCTGGACCGCCGACCGCGAGGCGTCCTACGCCGTCCTGGACGCCTACGTCGAGGACGGCGGCAACTTCCTCGACACCGCCGACGTGTATCCCGCGTGGGCGACCGGGGAGTCCACCGCCGAGCGGATCATCGGTGACTGGATGATCGAGCGCGGCAACCGCGACTCCCTCGTCCTGGCCACGAAGGTCGGCATGCTGTCCGGGTGGACGGGCCTGGCGCCCAGGACCATCAGAACCGCGGTGGAGAACAGCCTGCGCCGCCTGCGCACCGACCGGATCGACCTCTACTGGGCGCACGTGGACGACGAGGCCACCCCGCTGGCCGACACGCTGGCCGCGTTCGACGCGCTGGTGCGGGAGGGCAAGGTCCGCCACATCGGCGCCTCCAACCACACCGCCCCACGCCTGGCGCAGGCGCTGAAGGTCTCCGACGACGAGGGCCTGGCCAGGTATGTGGCGCTGCAGCCGGCGTACAACCTGATGGAACGCGGCTTCGAGGGCCCGCTGCGCGACGTCGTGGCGCGCGAGGGGCTGTCCACCACGCCGTACCACGCGCTCGCCCGCGGCTTCCTGACCGGCAAGTACGCCCCCGGCGTCACCGTGGACAGCCCCAGGGCGGGCAGGGCGGCCGAGTACCTCACGACCGAGCGCGGCCTGCGTGTCCTGGACGCCCTCGCCAAGATCGGCGCCGTCCGCGACGTGGAACCCGCCGCGATCGCCGTCGCCTGGCTGGCCGCCCAGCCCACGATCACCGCCCCGATCGCCAGCGCCCGCACCCCGGAGCAGCTCAGGCCGCTGATGGCCGGAGCGCGCCTGGCCCTGGGCGCCGAGGAACTCGCCACCCTGGCCGAGGCCTCAGCCGCCTGAGCCGGGACGCCGGGCGCCGGCGACCGTCAGGCGGATGGAGTACAGGTCGCCGGCCGAGTTGGTGACGAACAGGTTGTTGCGCTTGGGCCCGCCGAAGACGAGGTTCGAGGCGGACTCGGGCAGCAGCAGCCTGCCGATCAGCGTGCCGTCGGTGGCGTAGCAGCGTACGCCGTCGAGGGCGGCGGCCCACACCCGGTCGTGGCAGTCCACGCGGATGCCGTCGAACCAGCTCTCCGCGAACACCTTGCCGCCCGACAGGCCGCCGTCCCCGGCCACGTCGAAGACGCGGAGGTGGCGCTCGCGGGTGTCCACGACGTACAGGAGAGACTCGTCGGCCGAGAAGGCCAGCCCGTTGGGCCGGACGAAGCCCGCGGCGGCGATCCGCAGCTCCCCCGTCGCCGGGTCGAGGCGGTACACGTGGTCGCCGCCGATCTCGCTCTCGGCGGGGCTGCCCTCGTAGTAGCCGGTGATGCCATAGCGCGGGTCGGTGAACCAGATCGTCCCGTCCGAGCGCACCACGACGTCGTTCGGGCTGTTCAGGCGCTTGCCCTCGAAGCTGTCTGCGAGCACGGTGATCGTCCCGTCGTGCTCGGTCCTGGTCACCCGGCGGGCGCCCTGCTCACAGGTGACCAGCCTGCCCTCGAGATCGACCGTGTTGCCGTTGGCGTTGCCCGAGCCGTGCCGGAAGACGCCGACGGCGCCGGTCGTCTCGTCCCAGCGCAGCAACCGGTCGTTGGGGATGTCGCTCCACACCAGGTAGCGCCCGGCGGCGAAGTAGGCAGGGCCCTCGGTCTTGCGGCTGCCGCGGTGCAGCACCTCGACGTACTCGTCGCCGCCGTCGAAGGCGAACCGCTCGTCCAGGACCTCGAACACCGCTTTGAATCTGTCGATCGTCACAACTCCCCCTTCTACCATCGAGCCCGTGAGAAGGCCGAAGGGGGCGGGAGGGAGGCGCCGGCCTGACTTGCCGTAACCCCAAAAGGCCGTAAAGCCGCGAAAAGCCGGAAAGCGCAAAAGAACAGCGGCGCTCAGCGGACGGCGGCGGCTGCGGCGGTGACGAGGGTGGCGAGGTCGGGGTCGGAGAGGCGGGACTCGGTGGCGATCTTGACGTGGCGGGCCTTCTTGCCGGTTCCCTCCAGCAGCGCGGTCGGGTCCTGGGTGAGCAGGTCGGCACCGCGGGCGAACATCAGGTTGATGTGCGCCTGATGCAGGGCGATCGCCACGATCAGCCCCTTGTACGTGCCGGGCTGGTACGTGTAGGCGATCAGCCGGGCCGGTTCGTCGACCTCTTCCTGCGCGTCCGGCAGCAGCCGGCGCAGGAAGTTTCGGGCGGCTCCGGCCAGGGTGCGAATCTCCGGTGAACAGGTGGCGAGCAGCGCGGCGGCCTGGTCTTCCATGACTAGACTCTATCGTCCGGTCTCCGCCCGGAGGGTGGGGCGCCCGGGTCGGGGCGCCCCACGCGGTCAGTGCTCGGTGGCCTTCTCCGCGCCCACGCCGGTGAGCGAACGGACCTCGATCTCGGCGTACTTGGCGGCGTTGTACTCCTTGCTGAGCACGGTGCCGAGCCAGCCGAAGAAGAAGCCGAGCGGGATCGAGATGATGCCGGGGTTGGACAGGTTCCAGATGTGGAAGTCGGCGCCCTTGATCAGCGCGGTCTTCGAGCCGGAGACCACCGGCGAGAAGATCACGAGGATCAGGCAGGAGATCAGGCCGCCGTAGATGGCGGCGACGGCGCCGGCGGTGTTGAACCGCTTCCAGAACAGGCTGTACAGGATCGCCGGCAGGTTGCCCGACGCGGCGACCGCGAAGGCCAGCGCGACGAGGAACGCCACGTTCTGGCCCTGGGCGAGGATGCCGAGGCCGATGGCCGCGGCGCCGATGACCAGGGCGGAGACCCGGGCCACGACGACCTCTTCGCGCTCGGTGGCGTTGCCCTTCTTGAACACGTGGGCGTACAGGTCGTGGGCGAAGCTGGACGAGGAGGCCAGCGTGAGCCCGGCGACCACGGCCAGGATCGTGGCGAAGGCGACGGCGCCGATGAGCGCCAGCAGGACGGTGCCGCCGACGGTGCCGAAGAAGTTCTCGCCGATGGCCGCCGCGAGCTGAGGCGCCGCGGTGTTGCCCGCGGTGTCGGAGGCCGGGATCTTGACCAGTGCCGCGGCGCCGAAGCCGAGCACCAGCGTCAGCAGGTAGAACGTGCCGATGATGCCGATGCCCCACAGCACGGACTTGCGGGCGTCCTTGGCGGTGGGCACGGTGTAGAAGCGGATGAGGATGTGCGGCAGGCCGGCGGTGCCGAGGACGAGCGCGAGTCCGAGGCTGATCAGGTCGATCTTGCCCATGAGGCCCTGGGCTTCGGTGCCGTACTTGAGGCCGGGTTCGAGGAACGCCGCGCCCTTGCCGCTGGCCTCGGTGGCGGCGCCGAGCAGCGCCGAGAGGTTGAAGTTGTACTTGGCCAGCACCAGCACGGTGATCAGCGCGGCGCCGCCCATGAGCAGGACGGCCTTGACGATCTGGACCCAGGTGGTGCCCTTCATGCCGCCGAACACCACGTAGACGATCATCAGCGCGCCGACGGCGACGATCGTCCAGTTCTTGGCCTCGGCGCTGGTGATGCCGAGCAGCAGCCCGACCAGCGCGCCCGCGCCGACCATCTGGGCCAGCAGGTAGAAGATGCTGACGACGATGGTGGAGACGCCGGCGGCGGTGCGGACCGGGCGCGGGCTCATCCGGAAGGCCAGCACGTCGGCCATCGTGAACTTGCCCGAGTTACGCATGAGCTCGGCGACCAGCAGCAACGCCACCAGCCAGGCCACGAGGAAGCCGATGGAGTACAGGAAGCCGTCGTAGCCGGACAGCGCGATCATGCCGGCGATGCCGAGGAACGAGGCGGCCGACATGTAGTCGCCGCCGATGGCCAGGCCGTTCTGGACGCCGGTGAAGGACCGCCCGCCGGCGTAGTAATCGGCGGCGGTCTTGGTGTTGCGGCTGGCCCAGAAGGTGATGCCGAGCGTGGCGGCCACGAACGTCAGGAACAGGATCGTGGAAAGTGTGGACGAACTCACTTGGTCTGCTCCTCGACCTCGTGCCGGAGCTTGTCGGCCAGCGGGTCCAGCTTCTTCTCCGCGTGCCTGGAGTAGGCCCAGGCGATCAGGAAGGTGGAGACGAACTGCAGCAGGCCCAGGATCAATCCGACGTTGATGTTGCCGAGCACCTGAATGCCCATGAAGTCCCGCGCCCATCCGGACAGCACGACGTACAGGAGGTACCAGACGAGGAACGCGACCGTCATCGGGAAGGTCCAAGCGCGGAACCGGCGCTTCAACTCCTGGAATTCACTGCTCTGCTGAACCCGTTCATAGACCGACGCGTCGTGTTCTTGTGTTGTCACCATGCCTCCCGCTTAGTGTGATGGGGATCACGCTCAAGGTAAGAGCGCAAACTACCCTCCGTGGAGGTCCACAGTCCCGTCGTTCGGCGAGCCGCCGCCGCGTGGCGTTTAGTTGGGTACGGCCTGCGGTGAAAGGTCCGTTTGGCGCGATAAGCGGTAAGCGCCGTCGTTTCACGGGATAAGTCCGGGCATTCGAGATAAATGGCCGCTTGACTTGTATACACGTAACTACCCTGTGTAATCAAGCAAGCTCGGCGAGCACCGCGCCCTTCAGCCCTTGACGGCCCCGGCGGTCAGGCCCTCGACGATGTAGCGGCGGATCGCGGCGAACAGGATGAGGGTCGGGACGACCGAGACGACGGTGGCGGCGGCCATCGAGCCCCAGTCGATGTCGTACTGGGTGATGAAGGAGTTCATGGCCACCGGGACCGTCTTGGCATCCTCGCTGTCGATGAAGGTGATGGCCAGGAACAGCTCGTTCCAGCACTGCACGAACGCGAAGATGAACGTCGCCGCGATCCCCGGCAGCATCACCGGGATGACGACGCGGACCAGCGCCGACAGCCGCGAGGCCCCGTCCACCTGGGCCGCCTCCTCCAGCGCGACCGGCACCCGTTCGTAGAAACCGCGCATGATGATCGTGGAGAACGGCACCAGCATGGCGACGTAGACCACCATGAGGCCGGCCAGCCGGTTGAGCAGGTCGAGGTCGGACATCAGCAGGTAGAGCGGGCCCAGGGCGATGAACAGCGGGATCATCTGGGTCACCAGGAAGGCCAGCATCAGCGCGCCCCTGCCGGGGAAGGTGAAGCGGGCCAGGGTGTAGCCGCCGAGGACGCCGATCACGGTGACCGCGGCCGCCGCGACCAGCGAGACCATCAGGCTGTTGGCGAGGTAGCGGCCGAAGTCGGCGAACTCGAACAGTTCGGCGTAATGCTCGAAGGTGAGGTTGGCCGGCCAGTACTTCAGCGGCATCGAGAAGATCTCGGCCTTGGGCTTGAGCGAGGTGACGACGATCCAGTAGAGCGGGAAGACGGTGATGAGCAGCCAGGCGCCCAGCACCGTCCCCTTAGCGAGCCTTTTCACCATCGGCGGACCTCGTCACGTTCAGGTAGAAGATGCTGAAGGCCAGCAGCAACGCCAGGACCAGCAGCCCGACGGCGCCGGCCCGGCCGTAGTCGCCGCCCATGACCTGCTGGATGAGGAAGGTGGTGACGATGTCGGTGCTGCCGGCGGGCCCACCGCCGGTCATGGAGTAGATCAGGTCGGGGAAGTTGAGGATCCAGATGATCCGCAGCAGCACGATCAGCGCCAGCGTGGGCCGGATGTGCGGCAGGGTGACGTGCCAGAACTGGCGCAGCCGGGAGGCGCCGTCCACGCCCGCCGCCTCGTAGAGCTCCTTGGGGACCGACTGCAGCGCGGCCATGATCATGATGGCGAAGAACGTCGTGCCGTACCAGACGTTGGCCACGATGACCGAGGTCATCGCCCAGCCGGGCGTGGACAGGAAGCCGATGCGCTGGTCGATGATCCCGGTCTTGAGCAGCAGGTCGTTGATCACGCCGAACTGCCCGTTGAACATCCACCGCCACAGCAGCCCGATCAGGAACCCGGACATGGCCCACGGGAAGAACACCCACGCCTGGTAGAGCCCCCGGCCCCTGAAGTGCCTCCTGAGCAGCAGCGCCAGCCCGAAACCCAGCACGAACTGGAAGAACAGCGAGACCACGACCCACGTGCCGGTGTTGCGCAGCGAGGTCCAGAACCGCTCCTCGGCCAGCACCGCGGCGAAGTTCTCCAGGCCGGCGAAGGGCGTCTGGGTCAGGTCGAACAGGTTGTAGCGCTGGAAGGCCATGACGCTGCCGCGCACCATCGGCCAGTAGGTGAACAGGACGACGAACACGATCCCGGGCAGCAGGCACAGCGTGATGAACGCCGCCCTGCGCCCGGTGAACGCCCTCTTGGTCACGAGACCTTCTTCGCCTGGTCGGCCCAGAAGGCGTCCCAGGCCTTGAGCACGTCGGCCGTGCTCTTCTTGCCGGTCAGCAGGGCCTGCACGTCACGGTCGGAGTCGACGAGGAACTGACTCCATCCGGGGTAGTCCACGGGCCGGATCGTGATCACCTGCTTGGGGTCCTGCTGCGCCTCCAGATAGGCCTTCCAGGCGCCCTGGGAGAACTGCGGGTCGCTCTGTGCCTGCTTGGAGATCGGGATGAGCGAGTTGCCCTTGGCGAAGCGGATGCTCTGCTGCGACTCCGACAGAAACTGCACCAGCTTGACCGCCTGGTCGCGATGCTTGGTGAAGGAGGTGACGCCCCATCCGGCGTAGCCGACGGGCTGGTAGGCGTATCCGGTCGGGCCCTTCGGGATCGGCGCCGTGGACCACGCCTTGACCCCGCTCTCCTCGACCGTCTTGATCACCTCGGGGTCCTGGATGAGCATGCCGGTGACGCCCGAGGTGAAGCCCTGCACCATCTCCGGGTAGGCCCACGAGACCGAGTCCGGCGGTGAGGCCTCCTTGAAGATCTTGACGAACAGGTCGAGCGCCTGCGCGGCCTCGGGCGTGGCGAAGATCGTGCGCTTGTCCGTCAGGTAGAAGGACTTGTCCGGATTGAGCGCCTCGCCGTTGTAGGCGCTGATCATCATGACGGCGTAGTCGGCGCCGCCCTTGCCGCCGCGGAAGGAGTAGCCGAACCGCTCGCCGCCGGTCATCTTCTTGCCCGCCTCGTACAGCTCCTGCCAGGTCTTCGGCGGCGCGGCCATGCCCCAGTCGGTGCGGTAGAAGAGCGTGCGCTGGTAGAAGCCATAGGGGATGAGGTACGGCTTGCCGCCCACCTCGACCGCCTTCTTCTGGGTCAGGTCGGTCAGGCCGGCCCAGCCGCTCCACCCGGTCGTGGGCAGCTCGCCGAGCCAGCCGTTGTTGGAGAAGGACTTGGCCGTGTGGTCGCGGACCTCCAGCACGTCCAGGTCCTTCTTCGTCTGCAGGATCTGGGTGATCTTCTGGTCGGCGCTGTCCAGCGGCGGCGAGATGAGCTCCACCTTGACGCCCGGGTTGGCCTTCTCGAAGTCGGCCAGCAGTGACTTGAGCAGCTTGGTGCGCTCCGGGCTGGTCAGGCTCTCGACCATGCGCAGCCGTACCTCGCCGGGGCCGGAGCCGGAGGACGACCCGCAGCCCGCGAGCAGCACGGTGACGGCGGCAAGGGCCAGGAAGGATTTCACGACGCCTCCATAGATGTGACAGCGCTGTCAGTCACGCTAGGCGACCGACACCCTCCAGCGCTAGACCGAGGTCCTTGATCAATGTGTCCGCGGCCTCAAGGCCGACCGACAGCCGCACCAGGCCGACCGGGATGCCCATGGTCGCCCGCACGCTCTCTTCGACCGACAGCGCCGGCACGTTGACCAGCGACTCGAAGCCGCCCCACGAGACGCCGATGCGGAAGTGCCGCAGCCGGTCCAGGAACTCGGCCGCCTCCTCGCGCGATTCGGTGTCCAGTTCGATGCTGAACAGGCTGGAGAAGCCGGACATCTGGGCCTTGGCCCGCGCGTGGCCGGGGTGGGAGGGCAGGCCGGGGTGGTTGACCACCCGGACGGCCGGGTGCTCGTCCAGGAAGGCGGCGACGGCCAGGCCGCGCTCCTGGTGCGCGGCCATCCGCACCGGCAGCGTGCGCAGGCCCTTGATCACCTTGGCGGCGTCGTGGGGTGACATGGCGGCGCCGTACAGCTGATACTCGGTCAGCGCGAGCGGCCTGATCAACCGCGACGGGCCGGCCACCACGCCGCCGACCAGGTCGCTGTGCCCGCCCACGTACTTCGACAGCGAGTGCAGCACCAGGTCCACCCCGAGCGTCAGCGGCTTCTGGAAGATGGGCGTGGACCA
The DNA here is from genome assembly GCF_044457485.1 of Nonomuraea sp. NPDC050540. Classification (NCBI taxonomy): domain Bacteria; kingdom Bacillati; phylum Actinomycetota; class Actinomycetes; order Streptosporangiales; family Streptosporangiaceae; genus Nonomuraea; species Nonomuraea sp. NPDC050540. The sequence goes on along the minus strand of NZ_JBITHA010000001.1, from coordinate 1,070,002 downwards.
GGTGTTGTCCATGGCCGTGACCAGGCCGCGCTCCCTGGCCCAGCCCGTGACGGCCGCGATGTCGAAGACCTCGTAGCGCATGTAGGACGGCGACTCGAAGTAGAGTAGGCGCGTGCTCGACCTGATAGCGCTGTCACACCCCGCGAGATCGCTGACGTGCGTATGCGTGACGCCGAATTTCTCCAAATAGCGCAGAAACTGGGTCGTCGGCCCGTAGACGGCACCCAGCACCAGCACGTGGTCGCCCGCCGACACCAGCGACGAGATCGTGGCCGAGATCGCGCCCATGCCGGAGGCGAAGCACTTGGCCCGCTCCCCCCGCTCCAGCGCGGCGAGCTTGCGCTGGGCCAGGTCGACGGTCGGATTGGTGCCGCGCCAGTAGACGTAGCGCTCGTCCTCGTCCTTGATCGCCTCGCCCAGCTCGCCGGCCGTGCGGAAGGTGAACAGGGAGTTCTCGAACACCGGCGGGTTGACCGCGCCGAGCAGCCAGGGCTCGTCCTCGCCGAGACGTCCGCAGATCCATTCATCATCCATGGGGGCAGAGTATGACAGCGCGCAAGCCGACCATGGCCGACGTGGCCAGGTACGCGGGCGTGAGCCTGAAGACGGTCTCCCGGGTGGTCAACCGGGAACCGCACGTCAGCGCCGAGGTCCAGCTCAAGGTGGGCGCCGCGATCAGCGCGCTCGGCTTCCGCCGCAACGAGGCGGCGGCCCGGCTGGCCAGGGGCGCCACGATGCTGACCATCGGGCTGGTCATGGAGAACATCTCCAACGAGTTCTACTCGCGCCTGGCCAAGGCGGTCGAGGCGGCGGCCGCCGAGCACGAGGCGCTGGTCGTGTTCGGCTCCTACGAGGAGCGGCCCGAGCGCGAGCGCATGCTGGTCGAGTCCATGTACGCCCGCGGCGTCGACTCCCTGATCGTCGTCCCGTCGTCGGGCGACCACGCGTGGCTGGCCAGGCACACCGGCCTGACCACGGTCTTCGTGGACCGGCTGCCTCCCGGCCAGGACAGCGACGTGGTCCTGCTCGACGACCTGAAGGGCGGCCGCCTGGCCACCGAGCACCTGCGCGCGCACGGCCATCGCAGGATCGCGCTGATCTCCGACGACGTACGGCTGAGCTCGGTGCACGACCGGGCCACCGGCTACCGCGAGGCGCTCGGCACGCCCGACGAGCGCCTCGTCGTGCACGGCGTCTTCGACCCGTGGCGCGTCTCGCAGGAGGTCGCCCGGCTGCTCGACCTGGCCGATCCGCCCACGGCGTTCTTCGCCACCAACAACCGGGCCGCAATCGGCATCCTGCAGGCCCTGCGCGAGCGCCCGGAACGCCCCGCCTACGTGGGTTTCGATGACTTCGCGCTGGCCGAGGTGTTCAACCCCGGCGTGAGCGTGGTCCGCTACGACATCGACCGCATCGCCCGCAGCGCGGTCGGCCTCCTGCTCGACCCGTCCGGACGGCCGCGCCGGGTGACCGTACCGGTGGAGCTGGTCGTACGCGGATCCGGCGAGCGGGGCGCCTAGCCCTTGGGCCGCCAGTCGCCGCGGTCCAGGTCGAGGTCCTCGGGCGTGTGCAGGCGTACCATCGTCCTGGCCACGCCCGGCGGCACCCGGTGCGGGGTCAGGAACGACACCGCCACCATCACGGTGAACGCGATCGGCACCGTCCACGCCGCCGGCTGCGCCAGCAGCGCGTTGACGACCCCGTCGTACGGCCCGCCGATGATCGTGGCCAGCACCGCGCAGCAGGCCAGCCCGCCCCCGGCGAACAGCCCGGCCAGCGCGCCCGTCGTGGTCAGGCGCCGCCACCAGATGCCGAGCACCAGCAGCGGGCAGAACGAGGAGGCCGCCACCGCGAAGGCCAGCCCCACCACGTCGGCCACGGGCAGCGAGCGCGCCCACAACGCCAGCGCCAGCGGCACCGCCACGGCCATCAGCGTGGCGATCCTGAACGAGCGCACGCCGCCGCCCAGCAGATCCTGCGCGATCACCCCGGCCACCGACACGGTCAGCCCCGACGAGGTGGACAGGAACGCCGCGAACGCCCCCGCCGTCACCAGCGCGGTCAGCAGGTCCCCGAGTGTGCCGCCGACCATCGTGCCGGGCAGCGTGAGCACGACCGCGTCGGTGCGGGCCAGGTCGGGGGTGTACAGCCGGCCCAGCCAGCCATAGGCGGCCGGCAGCAGGTAGAAGGCGCCGAGCAGCGTCAGCACCACGAGCGTCGTACGCCGCGCCGCCCGCCCGTCCGGATTGGTGTAGAAGCGCACCAGCACGTGCGGCAGCCCCATCGTGCCCAGGAACGTCGCCAGGATCAGCGAGTACGTGGAGTACAGCCCGTACTCCTTGCCGCTGCCCAGCGGCATCTGCCAGGTGGCCGCGTCGGCCGCGCTCAGGCCGGGCGCGCCGTCGCGTTTCCAGGCCAGCAGCAGGAACACCAGCGGCACCGCCAGCGCGGTCAGCTTCAGCCAGTACTGGAAGGCCTGCACGAACGTGATCGAGCGCATCCCGCCCGACAGCACGTTGACCGCCACCACGACCGCCACCAGCAGCCCGCCGGCCCAGACCGGCGCCCCGGTGATCGTGCGCAGCACCAGCCCGGCGCTCTGAAACTGCGGCATCAGGTAGAGCCAGCCGATGAGCACCACGAGCACGCTGGCCGTACGGCGCACGGCCATCGACTCCAGCCTGGCCTCGGCGAAGTCGGGCAGCGTGTACGCGCCGGAGCGCCGCAGCGGGGCCGAGACGAGCACGAGCAGCACCAGGTAGCCGCCGGTCCAGCCGACCGGCAGCCACAGCATGTCGATGCCGTAGGTGAGGATCAGGCCGGCGATGCCGAGGAAGGAGGCGGCCGACAGGTACTCGCCGCCGATGGCCGAGGCGTTCCAGAGCGGGCTGACCGTGCGGGAGGCGACGTAGAAGTCGGAGGTGGTGCGGGAGAACCGGATGCCGAACGCACCGATGAGCACCGCGGCCACCACGACGACCACGACCGCGGTCAAGCTCATTTGCGCTCGACGAGGTCGGCGAAGTGGCGCTCGTTGCGTTCGGCCTGCCGTACGTAGAGCCAGGCTCCCACGACGAAGGCGGGATAGATGAGGCAGGCGAGGACCGCCCACGGCAGCGGCACGCCGAGCAGGTGCAGGCCGCGCACGTCCGGCAGGAGCAGGAACAGCAGCGGCAGCCCGCCGATCACGCAGGCCAGCACGGTGCAGACGAACAGCGCCAGGCGGAACTGGGTGCGCAGCAGGGAGCGCATGTAGACCTCGCCGACCACGGTCTGCTCGTCGATCTCGCGCGTGGCCGGGTAGCGGCGGCGGCGCGCGGCGGCGGTGCGGGGGCTGGTGACGGCGACGCGGCGGCTGCTCATCGTTTGGCTCTTCTGACGAGGAGGTCGCGCAGCTCGCGGGTGTGGCGGCGGCTGACCGGGATCTCGGTGCTGCCCACGGTCACCGTGCACCTGCCCGAGTCGATGTGCAGCTCCTCGATGTGCTTGACCGCGACCAGGTGGCTGCGGTGGACCCGGACGAACCCGGCCGTGGCCCAGCGCTCCTCCAGCGTGTTGAGGGGGATGCGGACCAGGTGGGTGCCCGTCTGGGTGTGCAGGCGAGCGTAGTCGCCCTGCGCCTCCACGTACACGACATCGGCGGAGGAGACGAAGCGCGTCACCCCGCCCAGCTCGACCGGGATCGTGTCGGCGTCCTCGCCGTCCGGCGCCACGTCGGAGGACAGGGCGACCCTGCGGATCGCCTCGGCCAGGCGTTCCGGACGTACCGGCTTGAGCAGGTAGTCCTCGGCCTTGATCTCGAACGCGTCGACCGCGTGCTCCTCGTAGGCGGTCACGAACACCACCCGGGGCGGGTTGGCGAACTGCGCCAGCAGGCGGCCCAGCACCACGCCGTCGAGCCCGCGCATCCTGATGTCGAGGAAGACCGCGTCGACCGGGCGGCCCTCGGCGATGCCGCGGTCGAGCTGCCGCAGCGCCGCGGCTCCGTCGCGGGCGGTCAGCACCTCGTCGATCCGCGGGTCGGCGCGCAGCAGGTAGGACAGGTCCTCCAGAGCCGGAAGTTCATCGTCGACCGCCAGGACGCGCAAGCCAGCCACGCAACACTCCTTCCGATCCCTTGACAGTGATAAAAGCGACAAGAGGCGTCAAGCCCGTCACGCGCAGGTCACAGGTCACTAGCGGGCCGAGACCCCCGGGTGGTACTTCGGCACGCGCACGTTGACCTTGGTTCCCGCGCCCTTGCCGGTCTCCACGACCAGGCCGTACTCATCACCGTAGACCTGGCGCAGGCGCTCGTCGACGTTGGCCAGGCCCACGCCGCCCGCGCTGACCACCTCCCCGGCCAGGATGAGCCGCAGCCGGTCGGGGTCCATGCCGAGGCCGTCGTCCTCGACGCTGATGCGGCACTCGGCTCCGGCGTCCTCGGCGACGATGGTGATCCGGCCTACGCCGTTCTTGCTCTCCAGGCCGTGCCGTACCGCGTTCTCCACGAGCGGCTGCAGGCAGAGGAACGGCACGGCGACCGGCAGCACCTCCGGCGCGATCCTGAGCGTGACCTGGAGCTGGTCGCCGAAGCGGGCCCGCTCCAGGATCAGGTAGCGGTCGATGGAGCGCAGTTCCTCGGCCAGCGTGGTGAAGTCGCCGTGGCGGCGGAAGGAGTAGCGGGTGAAGTCGGCGAACTCCAGCAGCAGCTCACGGGCGCGCTCGGGGTCGGTGCGGACGAACGAGGCGATCGTGGTCAGCGAGTTGTAGATGAAGTGGGGGGAGATCTGCGCGCGCAGCGCCCGTACCTCGGCCTCCATCAGGCGGGTGCGGGAGCGGTCGAGCTCGGCCAGTTCCAGCTGGGAGTCGACCCAGCCGGCCGTCTCCTGCGCCGCGCGCACCAGCCCGGCGGAGGCGTGCGGGCCGTAGGCGGCCAGCGAGCCGACGATGCGGTCGTCGGTGGTCAGCGGCACCACGACCGCGTGCCTGATCGGGCATTCGAGCAGCTCGCACGGGATCGACAGCACCTGGGTACGGCCGTCGCGCAAGGTCGCCGCCGCGTGGTCCAGGGCGTCGGCGGCGTGGTGGTCGCCGATGCCGTCGTACACCAGCAGCCGCTCGCCGTCCGTGATCGCCAGCGCCGGGGAGCCGAGCAGCTCGCGCAGGTGGCGCGAGGCCTTCTGCGCGCCCTCGGCGGTCAGCCCGGCGCGCAGCGGCGGCGCGGCCAGCGAGGCGGTGTGCAGCGTCTCGAACGTGGCCCGCTCGGCCGGCCCGGTCCCCAGCTCGCGGCGCCCGCGCAGCACCCGCCAGAGCACCACGGCCGGGACGCCGACCAGCACCACCGCCAGGATCAGGCCGACGGCGAGTTCCATGACTTCCTGATCAGCTCGGCGTAGGACTCGGCCTCGGCGTCGTCGGCGTACTTGGTGCGCGGCCAGAAGAAGCCGCGCAGCCCGTCCTTCTTGTGCCGCGGCACGATGTGCACGTGCAGGTGGGCGACGCTCTGGCTGATCCGGTTGTTCATCGCGACGAACGTGCCCGCCGCCTGCAGGCCGTCCTCCACCGCGCGGGCGCCCGCCTGGACGCGTTCGAAGAACGGGCCGACCTCGGTGAGGTCGGCCAGTGTCTCCACGTGGCGGCGCGGCACCAGCAGGACGTGGCCCTTGAAGACCGGCCTCGTGTCGAGGAAGCCGACGGCCACCTCGTCGGAGAAGACCGTGAAGGCGGGCCGTTCTCGCGCGATGATCTCGCAGAACAGGTCGGTGCTCACCTGCCGACTTTAGCCGCGAACGCCGACCAGCTGCTCACGTTGGGGCCGCCCCACTCCTGGGGCGCGTGCAGGAAGTGCTCGCCGACGTGCGCGGCCAGCCGCTCGGGGGCCTGGTCGACCTTGCCGCCCCTGACGTGGTAGACGAGGCCGCCGGGGCGCGGGCCCATCGCCATCCAGGGCAGCCACGGCGAGACGCGGCTCCAGGAGAAGAAGCTGGGCACGTTCTGGGCGTCGCTCTCGACGTCTTCGGCCTTGGCGAAGAACTGGAAGAGCTCTAGGGCGCGATAGGTGTCGTTTGCCGAATTTTCCGGAAATTCCGCGACTTTGAGGGGCGAGGGGTAGGCGAGACGGATGTCCACATTGAAGATGACCTGGTCGCCGATCCGGGTCCGCGGGACCGGGTACGCGCCCAGGCGCTGGTTGACCGGGTCGTTGAAGACGTGCTGGACCTCGACCTCCTGGCCGGTGAACGGGTTGTCCCAGGTCTGGAGGATCTCGCGGGACTTCGGGTCGAGGTAGGCGGCGGCCTCGCGGGTCAGGAGCTGCCAGGCGCCGTCGGCCTCGACCACGCGGGCCACGTTGAGGCCTTCGAACCCGAACAGGTGGTGCGGGCCGTCGTCGTCCTGCCAGCCGTACACGTCGCCGGTCCACCACGAGATCGTCTCGGCGCCGTCAGTCGAGGCGCGCACCCGAAGGAAATCCATGGGGTGAAGCCTCTACGACCGCGCGTCAGGTTTCAAGACACTCTGTCGTGATCACTTGACGGTGATGGTGAAGATCGCGGTTCCGGACTCCCTGACGCTGTCCGGGGCCGACGGCGTCTTCTCCGCCCCGCAGCGCCAGCAGTTGTACAGCTTGACCTCCGTCGTGCCCGGCCGCTTGGCGTTGAAGACGAAGTAGCCGGTGCCGCCGCTGCCAGGGGCGTCGCCTTCGCTCTCGTGCTCCTCGCTGATGAACGAGGCCACCGTCGCGTCCGGCACCTCGACCAGCGACCAGTTGTCGCCGATCGACGGGTTGTCGGCGACGACCAGCGAGAAACGATCGCCCTGGCTCACCTCGACCTGGGTCGTCTGCCCCTTCGCGCCCTTCACGACGGTGCCGTAGTCGCTGACCGCCGAACCCGCGCCGCATCCCGCCGCCGCGACGGCCAGAAGGACCGCCGCGGCCCATGTCCTCTTCACCCGCCGCAGCGTACCGCTCCCTCCTCGGGGGTACGGCGGCGCGTTCAGCGCTTGCGCTTGAGCAGGCGGCGCACGACGAGGGCGACGATGGTGCCGACGGCGGCCACCACCAGGATGGGGCGCTTCTTCGCCTCCGTGGCGGCGGCGTCGGCCACCTCTCCCGCCTTGTCCGTCGCGGCCGCCGCCGTGTCCTTGGCGGCCACCGCCATCTCGCCCGCCTTGTCCTTCGCCGTGGCGGCCAGCTCGCCCGCCTTGTCCTTGGCCGTCGCGGCCGTGTCCTTGGCCGTCGCGGCGACCTCGCCCGCCTTCTCCTTGGCCGTGTCGGCCATGTCGCCTGCTTTATCCTTTGCCGTCGCCATCGCGTCGCCTGCCTTGTCTCTCGTTCCGGTCGTCTCATCGGACTCCGCGCCGGCCGGGGAACCCACCGTGGCCCGGTGCGCGCCCACGTCTCCCGCGCTGCGGTTCCGGTCCGTCCCGGGATCTGCCTCGGTCATCTCCGGGTCCCCTCCTTGACCACGTCGGCGCGGACGAAGGCGCCCGCGGTGTGTGGCCGCCTCCTCCGACGAGAAAGGCGCCTACCCTGTCAGGAGGCGCTCTATCACGGCTGTCCCCCGCGCAGGTCCTCGCGCATGGCGTCGCGGGCGGCGAGGAGCGGGTCCTTCTCCTCGGCGTCCTCACGGCTCGCGGCGAGCTCTTCCTCCGCGCGCACGTCGGTGACGTCCCCGTGTGTGCTGTCCGCCGCGACGAACACCCCGCGTGCCTTGCGCGCCGCTTCGGCGGCCTCGGCGTTCTCCGCCGCACCCGCCCGGGTCTGCGGCACGTTGATCGAGGTCGGGTCCACGGGCGTGCCCACGACGGCCTCGTGCGCGCCGACGTACCCCGCGGTCACTCCCTCGACGTACTCCTCGTGCTCCTCCATCGGCCCTGCCTTCCCGTGCTCTCACCCGTGGTTCTAACCGCACGGGTCGAGATCAACGGCAAAGCCCCGGCCACGATGTGGTCAGCGCCGGGCGAGCCTCAGCAGGAACCCGACCACCGCCGCGGCGTCGGACGACTTGGGCACCTCACACCAGCCACCCGGCTTGTCCGGCGCGGCGAACGGCGAGGGCAGCTCGCACGGCGGTGCCGGCGGTTTGGGGCGTTCGCACCAGGATCCGCTCATGCCTTCAGCGTACGTCGGCCCCCGCCACCGCCGCGAGCCTCCGGAGAGGATCCATCCGGTAAGCGTCGCCCCAACGGCGGCGTGCTGTCGGTGGCCGGCGGTAGCCTGCCGGGGTGCTGGTGGTGCATGGAGTGTGGGCGGGTGACGGGCTCGCCTTCTGGGCGGAGGACACCGAGGCGGTCGGAGCCGCGTCGCGTGGTGCCTGGCCACGGCCTCATCCGTTCGCCGCCGGGCATGAGGAGCTGGCCGCGCATTTCGGGCTGTCCGGCGGCGGGCACACGGTGATGGAGATGGTGCTGCCGGGCTCGGCCGCCGCCCCGGTGCCGTCGCCGGAGACCGGGCTTCTGGCCGACGGGATACGACCGCGGGTGCGCGTCTGGCGGGTGCCGGTCGTGGTGCCGGAGACCGGACGCTGTCTCGGCCTGCTCGGCTCCGGCGGGGCGACGGTGCGGTTCTGGGGCGTCGTGGCCGAGCTCGCCCGCGATCTCGTCCGGCGCGGCCGTGTCCTGCCCCAGCTCATCCCGTCCGGCGAGCACGCGGAATCCGCGGGCGGGGCGGACGTGGAGGAGGGGCCGGCCATGTGGGCCATCCCTCAGGACACCGCGCGGGCCCGCTGGCGGGCGGTGCTGACCGGGCAGGACGCGGCGCGGTTCCGGGAGCTGGCCTTGGCGATGCCGCCCGCCTGCCGTACCGGAGCCGTGGAGCGGGCCTCGGCGGGGGTGTTGCGCGCGGCGCTCGACCACTTCGCTGACGCCCACGTCAGGGCCAGGGTCCAGGAGCCGCTGGTGGCGCGGACGCGCACGCTCAGGGATCGCTGGCTGGCCGCGCTCACCGGGCCCGGCGCCTCCTGCCCGGACGTGCCGGAGCTGCGCGAGGCGCTGACCGGGTGGTACGACGCGGTGGCGGCGGCCGACGGTTCGGCGCGCGTCAGCTTCCGCCTGGTCGAACCCTCCGCCGACGCCGATGACGGCGCCGGGGACGCGGCTTCGGGGAGTGACGACGGGTGGCGGGTGGAGCTGGCGTTGCAGGCCGTGGACGATCCGAGCCTGTACGTCCCGGCCGACCGGATCTGGCGGGGTGAGCCGCTGCCGGGGCTTCCTTCGCGGCCCGAGCGGGAGTTCCTGACCGGGCTGGGCAGGGCGGTGCGCCTCTATCCCGATCTTGACCCCGCCCTCCGGGTGGCCGAGCCGCGGGAGCTGGTCCTCGACACCGCGGGCGCGTTCACCTTCCTGCGGCAGGCGGCGCCGCTGCTGCAGGCGGCCGGATTCGGCGTGCAGCTGCCTCGCTGGGCCGGGCGGGCCAAGCTGGGGCTCAAGCTGACCACCCGCACCAAGAGCCAGTCGGCGGCGACCGGTCAGGGGTTCGGGTTGCGGGAGCTGGTCGACTTCCGCATCGATCTGGCCGTCGGTGACGAGAGCATCAGCGAGGCGGAGCTGGCGGAGCTGGCCCGGCTCAAGGTGCCGCTGGTGCGCGTGCGCGGGCAGTGGGTTGAGCTGGACGAACGCCAGCTCAAGGCGGCCCTGAGGGCGGTGGAGGGACGCAGGGACGGCGAGCTGAGCGCGGCCGAGATCCTGCGGAACGTCGTTCAGGGCGAGGACGACGAGCTGCCCCTGCTGGAGATCGACGCCGACGGCGTCCTCGGCGATCTGCTGTCGGGGCAGGCCGAGCGGCGGCTGACCCCGCTGGCCACCCCGGCCGGGATCGACGCCACCCTGCGGCCCTACCAGGAGCGCGGGCTGGCCTGGCTGAGCTTCCTGTCGGAGCTGGGGCTGGGCGGCGTCCTGGCCGACGACATGGGCCTGGGCAAGACGATCACCACGCTGGCGTTGCTGGCCCACGAGAAGGCTCAGGCCGTCCAGACCTCGCCGACGTTGCTCGTGTGCCCGATGTCGCTGGTCGGCAACTGGCAGCGGGAGGCGGCCAGGTTCGCGCCGGGGCTGAAGGTCTATGTGCACCACGGCGGCGGACGTGACGCCACCCAGGCCGAGGACGCCGATCTGGTGATCACCACGTACGGCACCGCCCAGCGCGACCTGGAGACCCTGAAAGGCCTCACCTGGCAGCGCGTCGTCTGCGACGAGGCCCAGGCGATCAAGAACAGCGGCACCCTGCAGGCCCGCGCCGTACGGGCGATCCCCACCCGCACCCGCCTCGCCCTGACCGGCACCCCGGTGGAGAACCACCTGGCCGAGCTCTGGTCGATCATGGAGTTCTGCAATCCCGGGATGCTGGGCACGCGTACCAGGTTCCGTTCCCGCTACCAGGAGCCGATCGAGGCCCGCCAGGACGAGCAGGCCACGCTCGCGCTCAAACGCGCCACCGGACCGTTCGTGCTGCGCCGCCTCAAGACCGACCGGTCCATCATCACCGACCTGCCGGAGAAGCTGGAGGTCAAGGAGTGGTGCTCGCTCACCCCCGAGCAGGCCTCCCTGTACCAGGCGGTGGTCGACGACATGATGGGCAAGATCGACGGCAGCGAGGGCATCGAGCGGCGCGGACTGGTTCTGGCCGCGATGGCCAAGCTCAAGCAGGTCTGCAACCACCCGGCCCACCTGCTGAAGGACGGTTCGCGGCTGCCGGGCCGCTCGGGCAAGCTGGCCCGGCTGGAGGAGCTGACCGAGGAGATCGTGGCGGAGGGTGAGAAGGCGCTGGTCTTCACGCAGTACGCGGAGTTCGGCACGATGCTGCAGCCGTACCTGGCCGCGCGGCTGGACCGCCCCGTGCTCTGGCTGCACGGCGGCCTGGCGAAGAAGGCGCGTGACCGGCTCGTCGACCGGTTCCAGAACGACCCGGAGCCCATGGTGTTCCTGCTCTCGCTGAAGGCCGCGGGCGTCGGCCTCAACCTGACCGCCGCCAATCACGTCATCCACGTGGACCGCTGGTGGAACCCGGCCGTCGAGAACCAGGCCACCGACCGGGCGTTCCGCATCGGGCAGCGCAAGAACGTCCAGGTACGCAAGCTGATCTGCGCGGGCACCCTCGAAGAGCGTGTGGACGAGATGATCGAGCGTAAGAAGGCGCTGGCGGAGCGGGTGGTCGGCACCGGCGAGGACTGGCTCACCGACCTGTCCTCCCAGGAGCTGCGCGAGGTCTTCCGCCTGGGCGCCGGGGCGGTGAGCTGAGCATGCCGGTCGGCAGGGACGGATGGTACGACGGCGGCCGGCCGATCGCGGTCGAGGGCGGGCTCAGGGCGCGCACCCAGCGCGGCACGATCGGCGCCTCGTGGTGGTCGCGCAGGTTCATCGACATCCTGGAGCGGGTGTGCGACAAGGGGCGGCTGTCACGCGGGCGCGCGTACGCGCGCAAGGGCCAGGTGCTCTCGCTGGAGCTGGCCGCGGGCCTGGTGAGCGCCAGGGTGCAGGGCTCGCGCCCGGACCCGTACGAGGTGGCGGTCAGGGTCGAGGTGTACGCGGAGGCGCTGTGGGCCGAGCTGGAGGCGGCGATCGCCGGGCAGGCGGTGCACCGGGCCAAACTGCTGGCCGGGGAGATGCCGGCGGAGATCGAGGAGGTCTTCGCCGCGATGGGCGTCGACCTGTTCCCGCGCGATCTGGACATGGAGTGCTCGTGCCCGGACTGGGGGTTTCCGTGCAAGCACCTGTCGGCGGTGCTCTACCTGCTGGCCGAGTCGTTCGACGACGACCCGTTCCTGGTGCTGGCGTGGCGGGGCCGTACCCAAGAGCAGTTGCTGGGGTCACTGGCCGATGACGGCGGGGCGCGCGGCGACCCTCTGGGGGTGGCGGACGTGCCGTTCGCCGACCGGCTGGCCGACTTCTACGCGGCGGGCGCGAGCGTGCGGCGGCCCGAGCGGCGACCGGCGGGCGCGCCCGATCTGCTGCTGCGGTTGTTCCCGCCGCCCGAGGGCCTGGCGCACCAGCTCGGACCGGCCTATATCGGCATGGCCGCAGATCTTGAGGCACCCGCCGACGAGACCTAATATGAGGGCCCTCTCGCCCCGAAACCGGAGAGGACTCCTCGTGAGCTCACCCGTGTTAACGGCAAAGGTCTCCGGCGGTTGGACGGCACGGCTCGCCCTGGCCCAGCTCGGGCTGATGATGGGCTGGTTCACGCTGATCCAGATCGTGCTCCCCCAGCACATGGTGGTGGTGGACGACGCGAACAAGGAGGCGTCGCTGGCGGTGGTGTTCGCCGTGGGGGCGGCGGTGTCGATGGTGTCGAACGTGGCGTTCGGCGCGCTGTCGGACCGTACCCGCGGCCGCTTCGGCAGGCGCCGCCCGTGGATCATGTTCGGCGCGCTGACCGGCGCCGCGGCCCTGGCGCTGCTCGGCACCCAGCAGACGGTGCTGGGCATGACGATCGGCTGGAGCCTGGTGCAGCTGACGTTCAACGCGGCGTACGCCTCGACGGTCGCGGTGGTGCCGGACCGGGTGCCGGAGTGGCAACGTGGCCGGGTACTGGCGGTGGCGGGCGCGGCGCAGGCGGCGGGACCGCTGCTGGGCGGGCTGGTGGTGGCGCTGGTCGTCACCGGCGTGCTGCCGTCCTATCTGGCGATGGCGCTGCTGCTGCTGGCGACCGTGCTGCCGTTCGCGCTCGCGACCGGAGAGGGGCCGGTGCCGGAGACGGCCAAGGCCCGCTTCGACTGGCGCACGCTCTGGGTGAGCCCGCGCCGCCACCCCGACTTCGCGTGGGCGTGGGTGACGCGATTCCTGCTCAACCTGTCGATCTCGATGGGCACCGGCTACCTGCTCTACTACCTGCGTGACGCGATCGGCTACGAGCGGCTCTTCCCCGGGCACGGCGTGGACGAGGGCGTGCTCATCCTGCTGGCGGTCTCCACGGTGGCCGGTATCGCGCCCACGCTGTTGTCCGGCTGGCTGTCGGACAAGATAGGCAAGCGGCGCCCGATCGTCAGCGTGGCGGCGCTGCTGACCGCCTCGGCGGGGGTACTGCTGGCGTTCACCACGTCCTGGCCGACGGTGATCGTGGCGGCCGTGATACTCGGGGCGGGCAGCGGCGCGTTCCTGGCCGTGGACCAGGCGCTGCTGACCCAGGTACTGCCGACCGACCTCGACCGGGGCAAGGACCTCGGCGTGCTCAACCTGGCCTCGGCAGGGCCGCAGGTGCTCGCGCCGGTGCTGGCCGCGCCGCTGGTCACGCAGCTGGGCGGCTATCCGGCCCTCTACACGGTCACGGCCGCGGTGGGCGTCGCCGGCGCTCTGCTGGTGTGGAAGATCCGCGGGGTGCCGTAGCGTCGGCGCATGCTGATGGAGACGGCCGAGCGGGTGGCGCGGGAGTTCGAGCTGGGCGAGGTGGCGGCGGAGCCGGTCTACGCGGCACGCGGCGAGCTGGGCCTGATCTGGCGGGTGGACACCGACCGGGGTTCGTGGGCGGTCAAGGAGTCGCTCATCGACGTGGCCGAGGACGACGCCGCCGCCGACGTGGCCTTCCAGCACGCCGCCGCCGCGGCCGGCGTGGTGCTCCCGGCTCCGGTCGTGGACCGCGACGGGCGGGTGATCCTGCGGGCGCGGCCGTACGACCTGAGGGTCTACGAGTGGGCCGATCTCGCCGCGGGCGAGATCACCGCCGCCCAACTGGGCGCGGCGGCCGCGAGCGTCCATCGGGTACGGCACGCCGCCCGCGGCCCGGTGTCCGAGTGGTTCGCCGCCCCGCTGGGCGCGGAGGGGTGGGCGGGGATCGCCGGGATCTCGCGGCGCCAGGAGTGGGAGGACGCGCTGCGCACCTGGCTGGACGACCTCGTCGCGGTGGAGGCGGTCGTGGCCGTGCCGGATCCGGCACGGGTGACGACCTGCCATCGCGACCTCAACGAGGAGAACCTGCGCCTGTCCGCCCGAGGCGTGCTCACCGTCCTGGACTGGGAGAACTGCGGCCCGGCCGTGCCCGCCTGGGAGCTGGCCGCGATCGTGGCCCGCGACCCCGGGGTCTATCCCGCCTATGTGGCGGCGGGCGGTCCGGCCCGGGTGACCCGGCCGGAGGACTTCTCGATGCGCGTGGCCGTACAGGGGCATCTGCTGGAGTTCTACGCGCGGCGGGCGACCGATCCCGCGGAGGGTGAGGAGAACCGGGCGCGCTCGCGCGCCCGGCTGCGCGAGATGCTGACGCGGCCGCTCACGCTGGAGCGGATCTCAGCGATCCTCGAAGGTCTCCGGGACCATCACGCGCACCCCGTTGGGCACCACGCGCAGCCGGATGGGGGTGCGTAGGCGCACCTCGCCGTCGACGTCGGCGGCCATCGGCGGGTCGGTCTCCAGCAGCATCTCGCGGCCGGTCACGAACGGCCCGCCCGCCATGCTGCGCCAGCGGCCGGACGCCGCCCGCACGAGCGTCTCGCCGAGCAGGCGCAGCTTCTTGCCGGAGCCGAGCTGGTAGGCGACGAGCTGGCCGTTGTCGATGCTGATGTCCTTGGCCACCTGCCAGCCGCCGTGGAAGCGGCCGTTGGCGATGTTGAGCTGGTGGGTGAGGAGCTCATGGCGCTGGCCGTCGACGGTGATGAAGGCGCGGAACGGCCGGTGGCCCGGCAGGATCGTCAGCGCGGTTAGCGGGTAGGCGGGGCGGCCGATGATGCGCTTGAGCCACGGCTTGACCTTGCCGGCCACCTCGACGGAGACGCCGAAGCTGGCCAAGTTCGCGAACGGGCGGTCGTCGGCCATGCCGAGGTCGATGTCGGCGACCTTGCCGGTGGCGAAGACGTTGATCGCGCCGGCCAGGTCGAGCGGCAGGCCGAGGCTGCGGGCGAAGTTGTTGGTGGTGCCGAGCGGGAGCACGCCGAGCGCGACGTCGCGGTGGGCGATGTGGCGCACGGCCGACGACAGGGTGCCGTCACCGCCCCCGACGATCAGCAGGTCGGGCTGGGTGGCCAGCGCCCTGTCGAGATGCTCGCGCAGCCGCTTGGGCTTGAGCACCGAGAACTCGGCGAGCGGTTCGAAGCCCAGACCGTGGATGAGGTCGAGCGCCTCGAAGTAGTGGCGGCGGCCTCGGCGTGAGCGTGTGTTGATCACCACGGCCACCCGGCGCTCGCGCCGGATGGCCGCGGTGTGCTCCGCCTTGGTCCTAAGGTCCGTCATGGTCCCTCATCGTAGGGCCGCCGGAGCGGCCCCTACGATCACTTCTTGGGCGCGACGACCTGGACGATGGCTCCGAGGTTGCCGGGCAGGGGGCTGACCAGCCTGAACTGGACGCCCAGCGCCTTGCCCTCGTCACCCGGGTTGCCGGTGCCGAGCTTGTGGCCGTGGCCCATGTCGGTCCCGTACAGGTCGGTGGCGGGAGTGCCGTCGAAGTTGACGACGCGCGTGCTGTACTGCTGGTCGCCCTTCGCGGGGACGACCGCCGAGGCGTCGAAGTCGCGGTAGAACAACGAGCCGTTCTGCAGCTCGAAGCCCGGGTACCAGGTCTTCGCGTCGGTGAAGTTCGGCACGCCCTTCAGCGGGGCGATGTCCGAGCAGTACTGGCTGAACGGCTCGTCCGGCGCCTCCAGGCACTCCTTGAACGGGTAGGTCTTGTTGAAGGAGAACGCGGCGTTGGAGGTCTGGGAGCGGCCTTCCAGGTTCTTGTTGCGGCTCGGGTCCTTGGCGGCCGCGGTCCCGGTACGGCGCAGCGGCTCGTAATGGGAGTCCACGACCAGCAGGCTGCCCTTGGCTCCGATGCTGGGCAGCTGCTCCAGGCTCGGGATGATCACATTGTTGGTGTAGGTCGAGTCGCGGAGCCAGACCAGCAGGCCGGGCGCGTTGTACTTGACCTTCTGCACATTCCACGCGCCGTCGCGCGAGTAGGTGGTGTCGTAGGCGTACTGCAGGCCCTTGTCGAAGCCGTCGAAGTTACGCCACTCGGCGAGGTAGAAGCGGGAGATCTCGCGCGAGCCGTTGTTCACGGTCCAGCCCTGACCGCTGGTGTTGGTGAACGTGCCGCCGGTGGCCTTCCAGCCGTTCTCGCCGCCCTCGACGTCGTCGCTCCACACGGCGGTGCCGGCGTTGGTGAGCTGGAAGTCGTCGGCGTGCCAGCCGCGCGGGGTGGAGGCCGCGTCGGTGTTGTAGGCCAGGCGCAGCTTGACGGTCTGGCCGGCGAACGGGGTCAGGTTGACGTAGTCGTGCCGCCAGCCGTCGGTGTTGCCGGTGAGGCCGTACTTCTTGTTGCCGAACGTCTTGAGGTTCTTGTTCGGGTCCGGGTAGTCGTCCGGGGTGGTGACTTCCTGGCCGGCCTCGTTGAAGACCTTCTGCTGGGTCCAGGTGTTGCCGCCGTCGGTGGAGACCTCGACGAAGCCGTAGTCCCAGTCGGCCTCGATCTCGTAGTTGTTCCACATCCAGAAGCGCAGGTCGCTTCCGGCGGGCACCTGCACGTCGCGGGTGACCTTGACGTTGGCCCACTCCTGGTCCATGCCGGACCACCAGGCGTTGGTACCGCTGTGGGCGTCGATCATCTTCAGCGGCTGGCTGGCCAGGTTGACGCGGATGCCGTCGGCGGTGAACTTGGGCGTGCGCGAGGACTGGCCGACGGTGACGAGCTTGCTGGCGTCACCGGGGTTGAGCGTCTTGGGGTTGGCCCAGCCGAGGACCCACTTGTCCCACAGGCCCATGTGCGTCGGCATCGACTGGAAGATCGGGCCGGAGTGCGAGCCGCTGGACATCAGGTCCCAGAAGTCGACGGCGGAGCTGCCCGCGCCGCTGGTGTCGTACAGGTCGGGCAGGCCGAGGTCGTGGCCGTACTCGTGGGCGAAGACGCCGACGCCGGAGTCCTCGGGCTGCACGATGTAGTTCGAGATCTTCTTGTCGGTGCCGGGGACCTGGTAGCCGCCGGCGACCGCGCTGGAGTGCGCCCAGATCGCGTAGGTGCCCTCCTTGCCGCCGTCGGAGGACTTGTCCTTGCCGGCGTGGACGAGCACGAGGTGGTCGATCACGCCGTCGGGCTCGGCGAAGTTGCCGTCTCCGTCGGCGTCGGAGGTGTCCTCCTGGTCGTACTCGGCCCAGTTGAAGCCGGGCTGCGTCTGCGCCAGGACGTTGACCGCGTCGATGGCGAGCTGGCCGGCGCCCAGCGGGTTGTCCGGGTGGCCGGACATGTCCTGGGGAGCGCCACCGCAGGCGGCCGCGCCGTACCACGCCTCGGAGTGCGGGGCCTTGATCCAGCCGACGGCGGAGCCGGTGACGGAGTAGGCGCCCTTGGACATCTCCTCGTACATCTTCTTCATGGTGTGGCCGGAGATGTCGATGCCGGGGCGGCCGTCGCGCGGGTCCTTCAGATCCTTGCGCACCCGCTCGGTGATGCCCTTGTCGGTGTAGAGCATCTTGTTGAAGTGCGCGGGGCTGAAGTCGGGAACCCAGAAGGAGTTGTTGTCCTTCTGGGGCAGGCTCGCCGGGTCGGGGATGTTGTTGTGGAGCGGGCCGTTCATCTTGGTGCCCGGCGGCTCCACGACGCAGTCCTCGGGGGCGCTGTCGGGCGTGCGCAGGCGGTTGTAGCCGGAGAAGTCGTCGTTGGCGTTCTCGTTGAACTCCACGAGCAGCGTCAGCAGCTTGGCCGTCTTGGTCTGCTTGGATTTCTTGAAGATCCAGTCGGCGGGGTTGCGGCCGGTTCTGATGGCCTCGTTCTCCCGGGCGGCCAGGACGCGGCCGGCGACCGGGTTGCCGCTGGTGAACTTCTGGTCGAACTTCTGCGCCGGGGAGAGGCTGCGGGCGGCGGGCGAACCCGGCGTCGGCGGCTCCTCGAGGGTCTTCTCCACCCGGGGCGGTGCGTAGTTGATGTAGGCGTCTGCCGCGCTGGGGACATACCTCGCGATAGAGGCGTCCGCTGGTGCGACGGCGAGTCCCGTGGCGATGAGGGTGATCGCGGGGACTGTGGCTAAGTAGCGTCTGCTTGGCACAAAGCGGACGCTAAGCCCAAGGTCAAGTGATCGTAAAGCCCTTTCGGGAAATGTGATGTATCAGTGGGGAATTTCAGAACAGCAGAAGTACGGCTAGAGTGCCGCCCGCAATAGCGCCGCCATAACAGAGCAGCGCGATGAACAGGTCGAATCTGGCCACGCCCAGAAGTTCCTCACTGGTGTGCCGGATCCGGTGCGCCGCGTGGAACAGGCACAGGACGACGACGGCCACCAGGGCCAGCCGTACCGGAACCGGGTCAAGAAGCGCGGTCAGATGCGGCGTGGACGGCCAGGCGAGCACACCGAGCGGCATGAGCACCCCGAACAGCAGCACCAGCACGGGCAGCAGGAGCGCGGCCACCACTCCCCCGCCGCTGAACAGCAGCCACAGATACGGCTCGGCCGTGCGCCGCCGGCTCATGGCGTCCTCAGCACGAAGTAGGCGATGACCGCCGAGATCAGCAGCCAGGCGGAGTGGTTGCCGCCCTGGATCATCCAGGCGGGCAGGCGGTAGCCGTCCAGCCGGACGACGGTGGCCTTGGGGGCCAGGTTCAGGAACGTCACCGCGTGGAAGGTCGTGGCGGCCAGCGCGACCACGTTGAGCGCGATCACCCACGGCTGCCCGGCGAAGGCGGCCGGGTCGCCGCCGTTCAGCACGGCGTCGATGACGACCATCAGGAAGACGATCGCCCACGCCACGAACACGCTGGTCAGCTCGCGCGCCACGAACAACGCGTAGGTGCGGTTGCGCAGGAACCACGCGTGGTCGCGCGGCGGCCGGTACGCCGTCGTCATCGCCTGCTCCAAGGGAGGATGGACCGCATCGCGGCCGTGACCTTGTAGCGCTGGATCGCCTCGGCCGGATCGACGTGCTTGGGGCAGACCCGGGTGCATTCACCGACGAACGTGCACCCCCACACCGCCTCGTTCAGGTTGAGCAGGTCGAAGCGGTCGCCCATGTCGCGCGAGTCGAGCTCGTAGCGCTGGGCCAGCGCGATCGCGGCCGGGCCGAGGAAGTCGGGGTCGAGCACGTAGACCGGGCAGGCCGAGTAGCAGAGCATGCAGTTGATGCACATCGAGTACTGCTTGTACGCCTCCAGCTGCGCCGGGGTCTGCGCGTGCTCGGTCGTCAGCGGCAGCTCCTCGCCCTCCCTGATCAGCCACGGCTTCACGTGCCGCAGCTTGTCGAGGAAGTCGTCGACCTCCACCACCAGGTCGCGGATGATCGGGAAACCCTTGAGCGGCTCGATCCTGATCGGTCCGTCGCCGAACTCGGTGAAGAACGTGCCGCAGGTCAGCCGGGGCTCGCCGTTGACGTTCATGCCGCACGAGCCGCAGATGCCCATCCGGCACGACCAGCGGAACGACAGCGTCCCGTCGAGCTGGTCCTTGATGTAGTTGAGCCCGTCGAGCACCGCCCAGTCGTCCATGAGCGGCACGTCGAAGCTCTCCAGCACGGGCGCGCTGTCGTGCCCCGGCCGGTATCGGGTGACTTCGAGAGTGATGGTGCGCGTGGTGGTCTGGCGGGCCTCGTGGTGTTTCGCCTCAGTCACGGCCATAAACCCTTTCGCCGGGAGGCCAGCGGGTGATCGTCACGGGCAGCAGCCCGACGGACGGCGCGCCGTCGGGCGCGCGGTAGACGAGCGAGTGCGCCAGGAACTCCGTGTCGTCGCGCGCCTCGTAGTCGGTGCGCTGGTGCGCGCCGCGCGACTCGCGCCGGTTGAGCGCGCAGGCGGCGATCGTCTGGGCCACGTCCAGCATCGTGTGCAGTTCCTGGAGGTTGATCAGCTCGGTGTTGAACGTGGCGCTGGTGTCGTCCATCCGCGCGCCGTCCGCCCGCTCGCGCAGCTCGGCCAGTGTGTCCACGGCCTTGGCCAGCTCGGCGCCGGTGCGGTAGATCCCGGCCGCGCCCTCCAGCGTGTGCTGCATCCGCTCCCGCAGGTCGGCGATGCGATCGCCGCCGTGGTTGCCCTCCCGCGCGCGCTCCAGCCGCCGCCGCTCGTCCTCCCCCTGCGCGCGTACGGCGGGCGGCTCCGCCTGCCGGTGCGCCCGGGCGAAGGCGGCGGCGGCCGTACCGGCTCTGCGGCCGAAGACGAGGATCTCGGGCAGCGAGTTGGAGCCGAGCCGGTTGGCGCCGTTGATGCTGACGCAGGCGGTCTCGCCCGCCGCGTACAGGCCGGCGATCGGGGTGGCGCCGTCCAGGTCGGTGTGGACGCCGCCCATCACGTAGTGCACGACCGGGCGGACCGGGATGAGGTCGGTGGCCGGGTCGAGGTTCTGGTAGCTGCGGCACAGCTCGCGCACGAACGGGATCCTGGCGTCGATCTTGCCCTCGCCCAGGTGGCGCAGGTCCAGGTAGACGACGGGGCCGTAGGGCGTCTCGACGGTACGGCCGCGCCCCTGCTCGTGCACGAACGCCTGCGAGAGGCGGTCGCGTGGGCCCAGCTCCATGCTGCGCAGCTTGGGCTTGTCCGTCGGCTTGCCCAGGTCGTAGTCCTGCAGGTAGCGGTAGCCGTCCTTGTTGATCAGCCAGCCGCCCTCGGCGCGGGCCGCCTCGGTGATGAGGATGCCGGTGAACGGCAGGCCCGTCGGGTGGTACTGGATGAACTCCATGTCCTTCAGCGGCGCCCCGGCCCGGTAGGCCAGGGCCATGCCGTCGCCGGTCTTGATGGCGGCGTTCGTGGTGAAGGGGAAGACCCGGCCGCAGCCGCCGGTGGCCAGGATGACGGTGCGGGCGGCGATGGTCTCGATGCGCCCGGTCCTGATCTCGACGGCCACGACGCCGTGGACGCGGCCGTCGTCGACGATCAGCCGGGTGACGTACCACTCGTCGTAGCGCCGGATCTCCCCGTACTTCATGGTGGTCTGGAACAGGGTGTGGAGCAGGTGGAAGCCGGTCTTGTCGGCGGCGTACCAGGTGCGCTCGCGCTTCATCCCGCCGAACGGCCGCACCGCCACCCGCCCGTCGGCCTCCCGGCTCCACGGGCAGCCCCAGTGCTCCAGCTGGATCAGCTCCTGGGGCGCCTCGGCCACGAAGGCCTCGACGGCGTCCTGGTCGCAGAGCCAGTCGCCGCCGGAGACGGTGTCGTAACAGTGCTCGTCCAGGGAGTCCCCCGCCGCGATCACCCCGGCGGCGCCGCCCTCGGCCGAGACCGTGTGGCTGCGCATCGGGTAGACCTTCGACACGACCGCCACGCTCAGCTCCGGGTCGGTCTCGGCGACCGCGATGGCCGCGCGGAGCCCGGCGCCGCCCCCTCCGACGATGAGCACATCGATCATGGGCGTCACTTCCCGTGGTCGGGTTCGATGGGGTCCTTCACCCGCTTGCCGTCGTGCCGGATGGCGGACAGATGGATGCTGCCGTCGTGGTATTCGTGGCGGATCCTGCGGCAGCCGCACTCGAAGAACTGATCCCTGATGACCAGGCCGTAGCCGTCGTCGTCGACGAGGCGCTCACCGCCGGACCGCTTCCCGCAGGGGGCCTGTTCTGGAGTGAAGGGGATTTTGGTGCCCGTCATCGCCGATCTCCCTAGAAAGGCGAAATGTCATCTCCACACAAGCACCACGAGGACCTCCTGAATAGGTCAGATGTCTCTCTCGGTTTGCGCCTGCTCGGCCGCCGGGGCCTGGACCGGCGCAGGCTCGCGGGGATAGTGCAGGTCGAAGGCGGGGCGCTCGGAGCGGATCGGCGGGATGCTGACGAAGTTGTGGCGCGGCGGCGGGCAGGACGTCGCCCACTCCAGCGAGTTGCAGTAGCCCCACGGGTCGTCCAGGGTGACCTTCGCCCCGTGCCTGGCGGTCTTCCAGACGTTATAGAGGAACGGCAGCGTCGAGGCGCCGAGCAGGAACGCGCCCACCGAGGAGATCTCGTTGAGCGTGGTGAAGCCGTCGGCCGCGCCGAAGTCGGCGTAGCGGCGCGGCATCCCGAGCGTCCCCAGCCAGTGCTGGATCAGGAACGTCGTGTGGAAGCCGACGAAGAGCGTCCAGAAGTGCACCTTGCCGAGCCGGTCGTCGAGCATCCTGCCGGTCATCTTCGGCCACCAGAAGTAGAAGCCGGAGAACATCGCGAACACCACCGTGCCGAAGACCACGTAGTGGAAGTGGGCCACGACGAAGTAGGTGTCGGAGATGTGGAAGTCGAGTGGCGGCGCGGCCAGGATGACACCGGTCAGCCCGCCCAGCAGGAACGTCACCAGGAACCCGACGGCGAACAACATCGGCGTCTCGAAGC
The DNA here is from genome assembly GCF_044457485.1 of Nonomuraea sp. NPDC050540. Lineage (NCBI taxonomy): Bacteria > Bacillati > Actinomycetota > Actinomycetes > Streptosporangiales > Streptosporangiaceae > Nonomuraea > Nonomuraea sp. NPDC050540. Next base: position 1,047,853 of record NZ_JBITHA010000001.1, on the reverse strand, counting down.
TGAGGTGGCCCCGCCACATCGTGCCGATCCAGTTGAAGAACTTCACGCCGGTCGGCACCGCGATGAGAAAGGTCATGAAGGCGAAGAACGGCAGCAGCACCTGCCCGGTCGGGAACATGTGGTGCGCCCACACGGTCATCGACAGCCCGGCGATCGCGATCGTCGCCCCGACCAGCCCCATGTAGCCGAAGATCGGCTTGCGGCTGAAGACCGGGATGACCTCGGTGATGATGCCGAAGAACGGCAGCGCGATGATGTAGACCTCGGGATGGCCGAAGAACCAGAACAGGTGCTGCCAGAGCATCGCCCCGCCGTTCTCCGGCGCGAACACCTGGGTGCCGAGCTTGCGGTCCGACTCCAGCACCAGCAGCGCCGCCGCGAGCACCGGGAAGGCCATCAGCACGAGCATGCTGGTCAGCAGCGTGTTCCAGGTGAACAGCGGCATCCGGAACATGGTCATGCCCGGCGCCCGCATGCCGATGATCGTGGTGATGAAGTTGACCGAGCCGAGGATCGTCCCGAGCCCCGACAGCGCGAGACCCATGATCCACAGGTCGCCGCCGAGCCCCGGCGAGTACGTGGCGGTCGACAGCGGCGTGTAGGCGAACCAGCCGAAGTCGGCCGCGCCACCCGGCGAGACGAACCCGGCCAGCACCATGATCCCGCCGAACAGGAACAGCCAGTACGCCACCGCGTTCAGCCTCGGGAACGCCACGTCCGGAGCCCCGATCTGCAACGGCATCACCACGTTGGCGAACCCGGCGAACAGCGGCGTCGCGAACAGCAGCAGCATGACCGTGCCGTGGATGGTGAACAGCTGGTTGTACTGCTGCTGGCTGACCAGCTGCATCCCCGGCTGGGCCAGCTCGGCCCGCATCACCATGGCCATCAGCCCGGCCACGAGGAAGAACACGAACGAGGTGATCAGGTACAGGTACCCGATGACCTTGTGGTCGGTGGTCGACATCCAGGAGACGATCACGGTGCCCGTACGGCGGCGCCGTACCCGCTCGATGGAGGTCTCGCGGACGGTCGTCACGGCAGCTCCCTCCGACGCGGTGCCCCCGATGACCCCATTCCACGCCAACCGCAGCATTGGCGCAATTACCCTTGCGAAGATCGGCTGACGGAAGGGTCAAAGATGAAGCGGGTCGCGCTGGTGTGCGCCGGGGTCGTGGTGGCGGGGATGTTCACGGGGCAGACGGCGCAGGCGAAGCCGTCCATCCCGAAGAACTTCCTCCTCTACGAGAAGCAGGCGCGCGAGGACGCGGGCGGCGCGCACTGGATCCTCGTCGAGGGCGCCAAGCACGAGGACGTCTGGAACGCGCAGTGCCGCCCGGCGACCCTCAAGGGCTGGTCGGCGCGGCGGGACCTCACCTACGACACCGAGATCGGCGGCGGAGAGAAGACCAACGCGATCCGCGGCGAGCAGGTGTTCGTCTTCACCGGGGCGAGCGGGGCGCGGGCGATGATGGCCGGGATGCGCAAGCTGATGAAGGGCTGCGCGCAGATCAGGGCGAGCGCGCCGCGGATCGGCGAGGAGGCCGTGGGCGGGGTGCTGAAGGTCAAGGGCAAGATCCCGCAGACGCAGCAGTTCGTCGCGGTACGGCGGGGCGCGGCCGTGGCCCTCTACTGGGACCTGGCCAACGCCGCCAAGCCGCTGCGCACGATGGCGCGGCACGAGCGGGACGCCAGGCGGATGGCGGCCAAGTTGTGCGCGATCGGCGGCTGCTGACCCGCGGCGGCCCGGCTTCTTCTATCCTTCGTAACGAATCGATCGGAGGAGATCACGTGAACGCTCAGCGCGACTACGACACCCTGGTCAGCCGGGGCCTCAAGCTTGACCTCACCAGGGGGAAGCCGTCGCCGCGCCAGCTCGATCTCGCCGACGCGATGCTGACGCTGCCCACGTCCCACGTCGCGAGGGACGGCATGGACGGGCGCAACTACGGCAACCTGCAGGGGCTGGCCGAGCTGCGGGAGTTGTTCGGGCCCGTGCTGCAGGTCCCGGCGGAGCAGCTGGTGGTGGGCGGCAACTCCAGCCTCACGCTGATGCACGACACGGTGGTGCACGCGCTGCTGAGCCCGGTGCCGGGCGCGCCGGTGCGGTGGGTGGAGGCCGGCGAGATCACCTTCCTCTGCCCTGTTCCCGGGTATGACCGGCATTTCACGATCTGTGAGCGGTTCGGGATCAAGATGGTCGCGGTGCCCATGAACGCCGACGGGCCGGACATGGACGTCGTCGAGCGGCTCGTGGCCGAGGACGCGAGCGTCAAGGGCATGTGGTGCGTGCCGAAGTACAGCAACCCCTCGGGGATCGTGTACGGCGACGAGACGGTGCGGAGGTTGGCGTCGATGCGTACCGCCGCCCCCGATTTCCGGATTTTTTGGGACAACGCCTATGCGGTGCACCATCTGACCGAGGACCACGCCGAGATCGCCGACCTGCTGGCCCTGAGCGCCGCGCACGGCAACGCCGACCGGGTGTTCGTCTACGGCTCCACGTCGAAGGTGACGATGGCGGGGAGCGGGGTGTCGTTCTTCGGCTCGTCACCGGCGAACGTCACGTGGTTCCTGGCCAACACGGCCAAGCAGTCCATCGGGCCGGACAAGATCAACCAGCTGCGGCATGTGGAGTTTCTGCGCGATGGCGCCGGGGTGGCGGCGCACATGCGCAAGCACGCCGAGCTGATCGGGCCGAAGTTCGCGATCGTGGACCAGATCCTGTCGAAGGAACTGGCCGAACTCGCCTCGTGGACCAGCGCGAAGGGCGGGTACTTCATCACCCTTGAGGTGCCGCACGCCGGGCGGGTGGTGGAGCTGGCCAAGAACGCGGGCATCGCCCTGACGCCCGCGGGCGCCACCCACCCGTACGGCCACGACCCGTCCGACCGGTTCATCCGGATCGCCCCGACCTTCCCCAGCCTGGACGAACTCGAACAAGCCATGCTCGGCCTCGTCACCTGCATCCGCCTGTCCGCGCAGTGATCGCCGCGCAGTGATCGCCGCGCAGTGACGGCCGGCTGAGGCCGCTTTACCTTCTGCTGTGCCCTTGTCCGTTACGGCGCAGCCCAGTGGGCGCCTCCCGCCGTCGCGGGCTCGCATCCGTGCGGGGTCGGCCGACAGTCTGACGTGGTGCCCGCCGCTACGGCGGTTCGCCGGCAGGGTTCCGTGCCCTGGGTGAGCCGCCGTACCGGCGCGCCGGACACCACCGCCGGACTTCCCGCCGTCTCGGCGCGGAAGAGCGAAAAGCAGGGGTTTGCCCGCGAGGACCTGACGCTCCGCAGCCGCCCCATCCCGGCCCTCACCCTGCCCCGCCTCCAGCCTCCCGGCCCTCACCCTCCCCGGCTCCAGCCTCCCGGCCCTCACCCTGCCCATGGTTCAGTCTCTCGGCCCTCAGCCCGCCCACGGCTTCTAGCCTCTCGGCCCACGGCCCCGGCTTTTGGTCCCTCGGCCCGTGGCCCGCCCCTGGATCGCCCCTTGGACCGCGGCGTACCAACGCCGCCTGGGCGGGTGGGTGGGTGGGGCTTGGGGCGGGTGGTGGGGTGGTCAGCGGCGGAAGCCGAAGATGTATTCGCGGGTTTCGCTGGGGTGGAAGGACACTCCCACTCCGGGTTCGAAGGCGGCGTTGTCGCGGGTGCAGTAGTACAGGCCGTGCCAGACCTCTATCGCGCGTTCCCTCGCCGGGGTTTCGGCGTCGTCGCGTTTGCGGGCACCGTACGAGCCGACGACGAAGAACGTGCCGAAGATCCAGAAAAGGCCGGTCAGGCAGAACGGCGCCAGCAGTACCTCGCCCCAGGACGCGTTTCCGCCCATCGCGATGACCAGCGCGACCACCAGGTGTACCAGCGCGGCGCCCAGCAGCATGAGGTAGCCCTGGTTGCGGGCCCATGGCGTGTAGTGGCGGCTGGGGAAGGAGAGCCAGACCGCGAGCTGGGTCCGGCTCATCGCGCGCTTGGAGACGCCCAGGGCGGGTGCGGTGGGCAGGTCATGGACCTGTTTGTCGCCGGGCAGACGTACCCGGCCGATTTTGTACGTCGTGCCGGCGGCGACGACCCCCGGCACCGAGGCCACCTGATCAGCCTGGGAACACACCGGGCACGTCACATCCACCTGGTGCAGTCTGGCCGGAAGCCGTGGCCAGCGCAAACCGTAAGGTTCTCCTGTGAGCGTGATTGATACCTTGATCGACCGCCTTCCGGACGGACGCGTACTTACCGACCCTGATGTGATCGACTCCTACGCCCGGGACAAGACGTTCTGTGAGCCGGGCAAGGCTCTCGGCGTGGTTCTCGCCGGGTCGCGTGAGGACGTGGTGACCACGCTTCGGTGGGCCAGTGAGCACCGGGTTCCCGTGGTGCCGCGCGGCGCGGGGACGGGGCTGGCCGGGGCGGCGACGGCGGGCGACGGTTCGATCGTGCTCTCCCTGGCCAGGATGACGGCCATCCGCGAGCTGTCGCCGGCCGACGAGATCGCCGTGGTCGAGCCGGGCGTGATCACCGCCGACCTGGACCGGGCGGCGCGTGCGCACGGCCTCATGTACGCGCCCGACCCCTCCTCCCACGAGATCTCCACGATCGGCGGCAACCTGGCCACGAACGCCGGCGGGCTGCGCTGCGTCAAGTACGGCGTGACCCGCGACTCCGCGCTCGGCCTGGAGGTCGTGCTGGCCGACGGCCGGGTGCTGAACACCGGCCGCCGCACGATGAAGGGCGTCACCGGCTACGACCTGACCGGCCTGTTCGTCGGCTCCGAGGGGACGCTCGGGGTGATCACCGCGGCGACCGTACGCCTGCGCAGGGCACCCGAGGCACCGCCGGCGACGTTCGCGGCCGAGTTCGGCTCGCTGCGCGAGGCGGGCGCGGCGGTGTCGGCCATCATGGCGGCCGGCTGCCAGCCGTCCCTGCTGGAACTGCTCGACCGCGCCACGCTGGAGGCCATCGACGACATGCGCAGCATCGGCCTGGAGGCGGCGACGATGGCGATGCTGATCGGCCAGTCCGACGCCACCGACTCGGCGGCGGCCGTCGCGCGCATGCAGGAGGTCTGCGAGGCGCACGGCGCGGCCTTCGTGGCGGTCTCGTCGTCTCCGGCCGAGGCCGAGGAGCTGATCGGCGTGCGCCGCATGGCCTACCACGCCAAGGAACGCCTGGGCGCCTGCCTCGTGGAGGACGTGTGCGTGCCGCGCTCGGTCCTTCCCGACATGATCGGCGCGATCGAGGCGGCAGCCGTACGGCATGGCGTGAAGATCTGCACGGTCGCCCACGCGGGGGACGGCAACCTGCACCCGGTCTTCATCTTCGACCGGGGCGCCGCGGAACCCCCGCCCGAGGTGTGGGCGGCGGCCGACGAGGTGTTCACCCGCGCGCTCGCGCTCGGCGGCACGCTGACCGGTGAGCACGGAGTGGGGCTGCTGAAGAAGCGGTGGCTGGCGTTGGAGACGGGCGAGGTCGCGGAGGAGATTCATCACGGAATCAAGGCGGTTTTCGACCCGCTGGGCATCCTCAACCCCGGCAAGGCCATCTGACCCCTTTTCCGGTACGGCCACGCCTGGTCGGCCCCCGGATTTCGGGCTGTCCGGCTCGCCGGAATGATCGGGTAAACGGCGTCTTGACTGGCGGGCGGGTTGCGTGAGCGCCGGGTTAAAACGTGAAAGATCTCTCAGGTCGGCAGACGCACCAAGTAGCACACTGGTAGCGTTTTGCCCCATCTATTGATGACTTATGGGGGTCCGACGTGAATCAGTACCAGCCGTTGGCGGCGGACGACCCGCGACGGCTGGGTGCGTACGACATCGTCGCCCGGCTCGGCGAGGGTGGCCAAGGCATTGTTTACCTGGGCAAATCTGACTCAGGTGAGCAGGTCGCGGTCAAGCTGCTGCATCATGCTCTGGCCGCCGATCCGACCGCTCGTGACCGGTTCCTCCGGGAGGTCGCGGTCGCCCAGCGGGTGGCCCGGTTCTGTACCGCTCCGGTGCTTCATGCCGATCTGGAGGGCAGCCGGCCGTACATCGTGAGTGAGTTCGTGGCCGGGCCGTCGCTGCGTCAGCTCGTCGACCAGGAGGGGCCGCGCCGCGGCGCGGCGCTCGAACGGCTCGCCATCAGCACGGCCACCGCGCTCGCGGCCATCCACCGCGCCGGGATCCTGCACCGGGACTTCAAGCCGGCGAACGTCCTCATGGGGCCCGAGGGTCCCGTCGTGATCGACTTCGGTATCGCGCGGGCTCTGGACTCTCCCGGCGCCACGGCCACGGGGATGGCCATGGGGACGCCGTCGTACCTGGCTCCCGAGCAGTTGAGCGGCGCTCCGGTGTCCGAGGCGGCGGACGTGTTCGCGTGGGGCGTCACGATGGTGTTCGCCGCGTCCGGGCGGCCCGCGTTCGGGTCCGACTCGATCCCGGTGGTCATGAACCGGATCCTCCACCAGGAGCCCGAGATCGTCGGGCTGGACGGGACGATGGCCGAACTGGTGGCCGCCTGCCTGTCCAAGGACCCTGCCGTCCGGCCGACCGCGGACCAGATCATCGTCCGTCTCACCGGCCAGCCGGTCCCCCGCGCCGCCGTCGAACCCGTCACCGGCCCCACGGCCCAGGTCCGCCCCATCCCGGACAGCTCCCTGCCTGTCACCGGAGCCCAGGCCGTGCCCGGCCCGCAGCCGACGGCCGGTCCGCACGGCCCCTCCGGCCCACAACCCGTGGCCGGTATGCCCATGGGCGGCGCCGGTATGCCCGTTTCCGCCGCGAGCGCCCCTTCCGGCCCTCACCCCGCCCCCGGTGCTCAGGCGGCGTCCGGTGCGGCACCCGGGCCGAACACGCCAGGACCGCATCCCTCCGGACCCCACTCCCCCTCCGGGCCTCACGCTCCTTCCGGTCCTCAGGGTCCGGCCGGGCCGCAGGGTCCCGGGCAGGCGCATCCTCAAGGCGGGCAGCAGGGGCCGGGCCAGCCGGGGATGTTCGGGCCGCCCGGCGTGCCCCCGCAGGGTCACCCCACCGCACCCGGACAGCGCGGAGGGCCGGGACCCGGTGTGCCCACGCAGGGCGGGCCCATGGCGGCCGCGGTCGCCGGGCAGCAGGGAGGCAACGGCGGCAAGGCCGACCCCGCCTCCCGCGGCCGCCGGACGCTGACCTACGCGCTGTCCGGCGTGGCCGCGGTGGCGCTGCTCGTCGTGGGCGGTGTCGTCATCGCCGCGCAGAACGGCCAGACGCCGGTCACGCTGGTCAACGCCCTCGGTTCCGACGAGTCGCCGACCCCGGCGGGCGACGGTTCCGGTGATGCCGGGCAGCAGCAGCCGCCCGTGGTGACGGATCCGCCCGCCGTACCGTCGAACGACCCCACGAAGGGCGAGCCCACCGAGCTGCTCCCGAGCAAGGACCCGACGTTCGAGGAGCCGTCGCTGGAGACGCTGCCGGAGCCGGTGCAGTCCAGGAACCAGCAGCCCAACCCGACGAACCCGCCCAAGCACGAGACGCGCCCGTCGGAGAAGCCCTCCTCGAAGAAGCCCACCACCACGCCCAGCAAGTCCGAGAACCAGGTGGACCCCGGCGGCGAGACCACCGACCCGCCGTCCGGCCAGCCCAAGCCCACCACGAAGCCCACCGCGAAGCCGACGGCCAAGCCCAAGCCGACCCCCAAGCCGACCCCGAAGCCGACGATCAAGCCGACCCCCAAGCCGAACCTGTACACGGTCGGCCAGGTCTGCGGCGCCGGCTACAAGACGGTCAACTCCCACGCGCTGGGCGACAAGGCGACCATCTACCTGATGTACAACTCGGCCCAGGGCAAGAACTGCGTCGTCACGATGTCGCGCCTGATGTACACGACCAAGATGCCGATGAACGCGATCCTCCAGGTCAAGGGCGGCGCCTCCGGCTCGAACCCGGGCTCGTTCACCGCCTACGCCGGCCCGGTCCGCCTGGCCGCGCTCAAGAAGTGCGTCATCTGGGGCGGTTCCTGGGGCAACCTGTCCTGGAAGTCCGGCTGGAGCCACTGCGGTTAGACCCCCTCCCGGCGGCGCCGCACCCCTCGCCGGGGTGCGGCGCCGCCGTTATTTCCGCCCATGTGGCCGTGAGGTGATTGCCGGCAGGGTCTTCCGCCGGCCAGGACGGCGGCCGTAGGGTAGTTGACGTGATCGTCAAGTCTGAGGTGCTGACCGCCCGCGGCCGCAGGACCAGAGCCGCTCTGGTCGACGCCGGCAGGGAGGCGTTCGCGGCGCAGCCGCTCGACGCCGTCCGCATCGACGACGTGTGCGCCCGCGCGGGCGTCTCCCACGGCACCTTCTACACGTACTTCGACTCCAAGGAAGCCCTGTTCAGGGAGGTCGCCGGGGTGGTGGTGGGCGAGATGTTCACCGCCAGCGTCGTCGGCCCGGCGGCCTCCGGCGCGCCGTACGAGCGGATAGAGGCGGCCAACCGCCTCTACCTGCGCGCCTGGGCGGCCAACTCCCGCCTGGTCAGGATGCTCGAACAGGCCGCCACCACCGACGAGAGCTTCGCCGGCCTGCTGCTGGAACTGCGTGAGGTGTTCGTACGGCGGGGCGCCGAGGGCCTGCGGCGCCTCCAGGACCAGGGCCTGGCCGACCCCACGCTCGACCCCAGGCTGACCGCGATCATGCTGGGCGGCATGGTGGAGCACTTCGCCCACGTCTGGCTGGACCTGGGCGAGCACGCCGACGAGGCGGCCGCCGTGGACCTGCTCACCAAACTCTGGGCCCGTGCCATCGGCTTGACGCCGACGTCAACTTCACCTCCTCTCCGCCCCGACGCTTTCACCGGCCGTCATCCTGCCGAGCCACTTCCGCCTCCCGGCGCAGACCCCCTGGAGCCGTCCCGATGATCACGAGCAGGCTGGACACGGGCGGCGCGGACTACCGGGAGCGGCGCGCGGCGATGCTCGCCAAGCTGGCCGGCCTGGACGCCGAGCACGCCAAGGCCGTCGCGGGCGGGGGTGAGAAGTACGTCGACCGGCACCGCAAGCGTGGCAAACTCCTCGCCAGAGAACGCATCGAACTCCTCGTCGACCCCGACTCGCCGTTCCTGGAGTTGTCGCCGCTGGCCGCCTGGGGCAGCGACTTCCCGGTGGGCGCGAGCGTGGTGACCGGGATCGGGGTGATCGAGGGCGTCGAGTGCGTGATCACGGCCAGCGATCCGACGGTCCGGGGCGGGGCGTCGAACCCGTGGACGTTGAAGAAGACGTTGCGCGCCTCGGAGATCGCCCTGCGGAACCGCCTGCCGTACGTGAATCTGGTGGAGTCGGGCGGGGCGGACCTCCCGACGCAGAAGGAGATCTTCATCCCGGGCGGGCAGATCTTCAGGGAGCTGACGCGGCTGAGCGCGGCGGGCGTCCCGACGATCGCGCTCGTGTTCGGCAACTCCACGGCGGGCGGCGCCTACGTGCCCGGGATGAGCGACCACGTGGTGATGGTGAAGGAGCGCGCGAAGGTCTTCCTGGGCGGTCCGCCGCTGGTCAAGATGGCGACCGGCGAGGAGTCCGACGACGAGTCGCTGGGCGGGGCGGAGATGCACGCGCGCACGAGCGGCCTGGCCGACTATTTGGCGGTGGACGAGCATGACGCCCTCCGCATAGGCCGAAATATCGTGAAATCGCTGCGCTGGCGCAAACTCGGCGCCACCCCCGGAACCACCCATGACCCGAAATATCCGGCTGACGAGCTTCTCGGCATCGTCCCCGAGGACCTCAAGATCCCGTTCGACCCCCGCGAGGTCATCGCCAGGATCGTGGACGGCAGCGCCTTCGAGGAGTTCAAGCCCCTCTACGGCCCCTCCCTCGTCACCGGCTGGGCCACCCTGCACGGATACCCGATCGGCATCCTCGCCAACGCCCGCGGCGTGCTGTTCAGCGAGGAGTCGCAGAAGGCGACGCAGTTCATCCAGCTCGCCGACCAGTCGCGCACCCCGCTCCTCTTCCTCCAGAACACCACCGGCTACATGGTCGGCAAGGAGTACGAGCAGGGCGGCATCATCAAACACGGCGCCATGATGATCAACGCGGTCTCCAACTCCAGCGTGCCGCACCTGACCGTCACCATGGGCGCCTCCTACGGCGCCGGCAACTACGGCATGTGCGGCCGCGCCTACGACCCGCGCTTCCTGTTCACCTGGCCGAGCGCCAAGTCGGCGGTCATGGGACCGGCCCAGCTCGCCGGGGTGCTGTCCATCGTGGGGCGGGCCTCGGCGACGGCGCGCGGCCTGCCGTACGACGAGGAACAGGACGCGGCCATGCGCGCCCTGGTCGAGGCGCAGATCGAGGCGGAGTCGCTGCCGTTCTTCCTGTCGGGCCGCCTCTACGACGACGGCGTCATCGACCCCCGCGACACCAGGACCGTGCTGGGACTGTGCCTGTCGGCGATCAACAACGCGCCGGAGCCGGAACCGCAGAGATATGGGGTGTTCCGTCCATGACCGTGATCACGCGCCTGCTCGTCGCCAACCGCGGGGAGATCGCCCGGCGCGTCTTCCGCACCTGCCGCGAGCTGGGCATCGAGACCGTCGCGGTCTTCTCCGACGCCGACGCGGACGCGCCGCACGTGGCAGAAGCCGATCACGCGGTACGGCTCAGCGGCGTCACCCCCGGCGCCACCTATCTCGACATTTCCCGAATCATCGAGGCGGCCCGAGTGTCCGGCGCCGACGCCGTCCACCCCGGCTACGGCTTCCTGTCGGAGAACGCCGCCTTCGCCCAAGCGGTCCTGGACGCGGGCCTGACCTGGGTGGGCCCCTCCCCCGAGTCGATCGCCGCCATGGGCTCCAAGGTCGAGGCCAAACGCCTGATGGCCGAGGCGGGCGTGCCCGCCCTGACGTCACTCCCCCTCGGCCGGCCGGAGCGGCTGCCCTATCCGCTGCTGGTCAAGGCGTCGGCCGGGGGCGGCGGGCGGGGGATGCGGGTGGTGCGCTCGGCCGACGACCTTGAGCGGGAGGTGGCCTCGGCGCGGCGGGAGGCCGAGGCGGCCTTCGGTGACGGCACGGTGTTCGTGGAGCCGCTGCTGGAAGGCGCCCGGCACATCGAGGTGCAGATCCTGGCCGACACCCACGGCACCTTCTGGGCCCTGGGCGAGCGCGAGTGCAGCGTCCAGCGCCGCCACCAGAAGGTGCTGGAGGAATGCCCGTCCCCCGCGATCTCCGGCGAGATGCGGGACAGGCTCCAGCGGGCCGCCGTCAGCGCCGCCCGCGCCATCGGCTACACCGGTGCCGGCACCGTGGAGTTCCTGGTCAAGGACGACACCGTGGCGTTCCTGGAGATGAACACCCGCCTTCAGGTGGAGCACCCGGTCACCGAACTGGTCTACGGCGTCGACCTGGTCAGGCTCCAGCTTGAGGTCGCGGAGGGCGCCGCCCTGCCAGAAGCGCCCCCGGAACCGGCCGGCCACGCGATCGAGGTCCGCCTGTACGCGGAGGACGCCCACTACGTCCCGCAGTCCGGCACCCTGCACAGGTTCGAGATCGAGGGCCCGGTCCGGGTGGATTCGGGGGTCGAATCGGGCTCCGTGGTCTCCACCCACTACGACGCCATGCTGGCCAAGGTGATCGCCCACGGGGACACCCGAGCCGCGGCGATCAGGAAACTGACCGGCGCCCTTAAACACGCCAAACTCCATGGCCTCACCACAAACCGCGATCTCCTCCTCAATATCCTGAAAAATCCGGACTACGTGGCAGGCGCCACCCACACCGGCTTCCTCGACCAGCACGATCTCACCGCCACCCCGGAACCCACTGAGCTGGAAGCCCTGGCGGCCGCCCTCGCCCTGGCCGCCGCCAACCGGGCCGGGGCCAAGGTCCTGGCCACGCTGCCCGCCGGCTGGCGCAATGTCCGCTCGCAGGAGGAACGCGTGAGGTTCGCCGAGATCGAGGTGGTCTATCGCCCCTTGCCGGAGGGGGTCACGGTCGTGACGGCGACGCCGTACCGTGTGGTGCTGGAGCGGGACGGGATCAGGCACGCCCACGACGTCGCCCGCTACGACGACGCCGTCTACGTCGGCTCCGCCCGCCTGACGCCGCTGCCGCGGCTGCCCGAGCCGGTCGAGCACGTGGCCCCGGGATCACTGCTCGCGCCCATGCCCGGTAGCGTGCTGCGCGTGGAGGTCGAGCCCGGCGAGCGCGTGACCAAGGGTCAGGTGGTGCTGGTGCTGGAGGCCATGAAGATGGAGCATCAGATCGCCGCGCCCGCCGACGGCGTCGTCGCCGGGCTGCGCGTGGAAAAGGGGCAGCAGGTGGAGGCGGGCAGCGTGCTGGCGATCATCCAGGAGGGGGACGAGTGAGCAGTCTGGTCCACAAGGAGCTCGACGGCGGCATCGCCACGATCACGCTGGACTCACCGCCGAACCGCAACGCCCTGTCGGTGCGTCTGCTCGGCGACCTTGAGGCCAGGCTCAACTGGGCGCTGGCCGAGCCGGAGGTACGCCTGATCGTGCTGACCGGCACCGGCCCGGTCTTCTGCTCGGGCGCCGACCTGAAGGAGCAGCGCATCGAACCGGCCGCCGGGGCGGGGGACGCGCCGGTGACGGCGTCGTTCCCGGAGATCCTGGGGCTGATCTGGGAGAGTCCCAAACCGGTCATCTGCCGCCTCAACGGCACCGCGCGGGCGGGCGGACTCGGGCTGGTCGCCGCCTGCGACTTCGCGATCGCCCCGGACACCGCCTCGTTCGCCTTCACGGAGGTACGGCTCGGCGTCGTACCGGCGATGATCTCGGTGCCGGTGCTGCGCAGGCTGGACCCCCGGGCCGCCGCCGAGTACTTCCTGACCGGCGAGGTCTTCGACGCCGCCCGTGCCGCGGAGATCGGGCTGCTGACGCGGGCCGTACCCGGGGACAGGCTGGACGCCGAGGTGGCGCGCTACGCCGAGATGCTCCTCAGGGGCGGACCCGAGGCGCTCGCGATCACCAAGCGGATGGTGCGCGACATCCCGCAGGTGTCGTTCGAGGAGGGCCTGCGGCAGATGACCGCGTTGTCCGCGCAGCGCTTCACCTCGGAGGAGGGCCAGGAGGGCATCTCCGCCTTCGTGGACAAACGCCCGCCGAAGTGGGTGCCGTGACCCTGCGCGTGGCCAACTGCAGCGGCTTCTACGGCGACCGCCTGTCCGCGGCCCGCGAGATGGTCGAGGACGGCCCGATCGACGTGCTGACCGGCGACTGGCTGGCCGAGCTGACCATGCTCATCCTGGCCGGCAACCGCCTGAAGGGCCGCCCCGGTTACGCCCCCACCTTCCTCAGGCAGCTGGAGGAGGTGCTGGGCACCTGCCTGGACCGCGGCATCAAGATCGTCTCGAACGCCGGCGGGCTCGACCCGGAAGGCTGCGCCGCCGCCGTCACCGACCTGGCCGCCCGCCTGGGGCTGCGCGCCTCCGTCGCGGCCGTCAGCGGCGACGACCTGACCGGCCGCGACCTCGACCTCACGAACGCCGACACCGGCGAGAAGCTCGACGCCACCCCGCTCACCGCCAGCGCCTACCTCGGCGGACGCCCCATCGCCGCCGCCCTCACGGCCGGCGCCGACGTGGTGGTGACCGGCCGCGTCACCGACGCCGCCCTGGTCACGGGCCCCGGCATCTGGCGGTACGGCTGGCGCCCCACCGACTACGACGCGCTCGCCGGTTCAGTGGCCGCCGGGCACGTCATCGAGTGCGGCTGCCAGGCCACCGGCGGCAACTACGCGTTCTTCACCGAGATCCCCGGCCTGGCGCACTGCGGCTTCCCGATCGCCGAACTGGAGCCCGACGGCTCCGCGGTGATCACCAAGCACCCGGGCACCGGCGGCGCCGTCACGGTCGGCACCGTGACCGCCCAGCTCCTGTACGAGATCGGCGGCCCCCGCTACCTCGGCCCCGACGTCACCGCCCACTTCGACACCGTCACGCTGGAGCAGGAGGCGCCCGACCGGGTCCGCGTCAGCGGCGTACGCGGATCGCCGCCGCCGGACACGCTGAAGGTGGCCGTCAACTACCTGGGCGGCTACCGCAACACGATGACGCTGATGCTCACCGGCCTGGACCTGGAGGAGAAGGCGCGGGTGGCGCAGGAGGCGATCTGGGCCCGGGTGCCGCGCGAGGCGTTCGACGAGGTGGACGTGAGCGTCGACCCGCCGCTGCTGCGGATCACCGTCATGTCGGGCGACGCGAAGGTGGCCGGGCGCGCGTTCTCCTCCGCGGTGGTGGAGACGGGACTGGCCAGCTATCCGGGCTTCTACGGGCTCACCCCGCCGGGGAACGCCTCGCCCTATGGGGTGTACTGGCCCGTTCTCGTGCCCGCCGGCTCGGTGCGGGCGCGGGTGACGGTGGACGGTACGCCGGTGGAGGTACCCGCCGAGGCCGAGCACACGGGCAATCTCGACAGGGCAGCGGCCGAGGGCGGCTTCGACGGGGCGACGGCCTCGGGCGGTTTCGGCGGGGCGGCGGCCGAGGCGCCCGCCTACACCGGCGGGCCCACCGTGCGGGCGCCACTGGGCCGGGTGGCCGGGGCCCGGTCGGGCGACAAGGGCGGAAACGCGAACCTGGGCGTGTGGGTGCGATCGCCCGCCCAGTACGGCTGGCTGGCCGCCTACCTGACCGCCGACCGGCTCCGGGAGCTGCTCCCCCACCTGGCCGGATACCGCCTCGACCGGTACGAGCTGCCCAACCTGAACGCGGTCAACTTCGTCGTCCACGGGCTGCTGGGGCGAGGCGTGGCGGCCAGCCCGCGACTCGACCCGCAGGCCAAGGCGCTGGGCGAGGAACTCCGGGCCCAGACGGCCGACATCCCGGCGGACTACCTGACCTGACCACCCGCCCTGGCTCGCCTGCCTTCCCGCCCGGCCCTGGCTCGCCTGCCTACCTCGCCTGGCGCCAGCCCAGCAGGCCCGCGCCGAGCAGTCCCGCCTCGCCGCCCAGCCGTGAGACGGCCAGTTCCGGGGCGCCGCGGAAGGCGAGTCGCGCGCTCAGGCGCTCCCTCAGCGGGGTGAGCAGGTCCTCGCCCGCCAGCGACAGCCCGCCGCCGATGACGATCGCGCCGATGGGGTCCCGCCCACGTCCACCGCCACCACGCACTCCATGACCCGACATCATCGCCCATGCCCGGTCAGGGCATCATGTCCGGATGCACGTTCGGCGACTCACCCACGACGACCTGCCCGCCTGTTCCCGCCTGGCCGTCTCCCGCCATTGGGGTGCGGAGGAGCACAAGTGGCGCTTCCTGTTCGACGTCGGCGAGGTCTACGGCATCGACGCCCCCGGCGGCGGCCTGGCCTCCACCGCGCTCCTGGTCCCCTACGGGCCGGACGCCGCCGCGGTCAGCATGGTCCTGACCGCGGCGGAGCACGAGCGCCGGGGCCTGGCCGGCCGCGTCGTCGGCCACATCCTCGACACGGCGGGCGAGCGCACCGTCTGGCTCTATTCCACCGCCAACGGCCGACCCGTCTACGAGCGCCTCGGCTTCCGCGCGGTGGGCCGCGTCGAGTCCCACCGGGGCCCGTTCACGGGCGCGCCGTCCGGCGCGACCCGCCCCGCGACCGAGCGCGACCTGGACGACATCCTCGCGCTGGACGCGAAGGTCTTCGGCGCCGACCGCTCGGACCTGCTGCGCCGCATGCCCGCCTTCCACGAGCGGGTCAGGGTGCTGGAAGCGGGCGGCAGGATCGAGGGGTACGGCGGCGCGTGGCACAACGACACCCACATCGTCATCGGCCCCCTCGTCGCCCAGGACACCGAGCAGGCCACGGCGCTCATCGGCGACCTGGGCGCGGGCTGGGACCTGCCGGTCAGGCTCGACCTCGACATGAGCCGTCCCGGACTGGTCGCGTGGGCGGTGGAGCGCGGGCTCGGCTCGCCGTTCCCGAACACGGTGATGGTGCGGGGCGGCGCCCTGCCGGGCGACCACGCGCGCCGGTTCCTGCCGCTGATGGTCTCGCTGGGTTGACCTTCGGCGAAGGGCGGCCGTAGATTCACGACTAGAATTTGATTCTGATCCGGGTCCGAAGGGTGCCATGACCTCCACGCACATCGACGTCAGCACGATCGACTTCGACGCGCTCGGGGCCTGGATGGACGGGCATGGCCTGCCCGGCGGGCCCATCGGGGACGTCGCGCCGGTGCTCGGCGGCACGCAGAACGTGATGGTGCGCTTCTCGCGGGGCGGCCGGCCGTACATCCTGAGAAGGCCGCCGCTGCGGCCGCGGCGCAAGAGCAACGAGGTGCTGCGGCGTGAGGCGAGGGTGCTCGCGGCGCTGCGCGACACCGCGGTGCCCGCGCCGCGGCTGATCGCCGCGCAGACCGCGGACGAGCCCGTCTACTACCTGATGGAGCCGGTCGACGGCTTCAACCCCTCGACCGGGCTGCCGGAGCCGCACGCCTCGGACGCGGCGATCCGGCACCGGATGGGGCTGGAGGCCGCGGTCGCGCTGGCCGAGCTCGGGCGGGTGGATCCCGGGCGGCTGCCGGGGTTCGGCAGGCCCGAGGGGTTCCTGGAACGGCAGGTGCCGCGCTGGACGGCCGAACTGGAGTCCTACGGCAAGCTCGACGGCTACCCGGGCCCCGAGATCCCGCTGCTGAGCGAGACCGCCACCTGGCTGGAGCGCCACCGGCCGGAGTCGTTCACGCCGGGAGTGATGCACGGCGACTACCACTTCGCGAACCTGATGTTCGCCCACGACGGCCCGCGCGTGGCGGCCATCGTGGACTGGGAGATGTGCACGGTCGGCGACCCGCTGCTGGACCTCGGCTGGCTGCTGGCCACCTGGCCGTCGAACGCCGGGCACGTGCCGGGGCTGCCGTCCGAGGACGAGATCGTCGCCTGCTACGCCTCGCTGACCGACCGGGACATGTCGGCGATCGACTGGTACGCGGTCATGGCCTGCTTCAAGCTCGGCATCGTGCTCGAGGGCAGCCACGCCCGCGCCTGCGCGGGAAAGGCGCCCAAGGACATCGGGGACCTCCTCCACCAGACCACCCTGGACCTGTTTGCGAGGGCACAGACATGGATTTCGCGGTAGAGCCGGAGTTCCAGGCCAAGCTCGACTGGATGGACGCGTTCATCCGCGAGGAGGTGGAGCCGCTCGACCTGGTCTTCCCCGGCCAGGCGTACAGCACGCCGGACGAGCGGCTGCGCAAGATCGTGGACCCGCTCAAGGAGCAGGTCAGGGCGCAGGGCCTGTGGGCCTGCCACCTCGGCTCCGAACTCGGCGGCCAAGGGTTCGGCCAGCTCAGGCTGGCCCTGATGAACGAGCTGATCGGCCGGTCCACCTGGGCCCCGGTCATCTTCGGCTGCCAGGCGCCCGACACCGGCAACGCCGAGATCATCGCCATGTACGGCACCGCCGCCCAGAAGGAGCGCTACCTGCGTCCCCTGCTGGACGGCGAGGTGTTCTCCGCGTACTCGATGACCGAGCCGCAGGGCGGATCGGACCCGAGGCTGTTCACGATGAGCGCGGCCAGGGACGGCGAGGAGTGGGTCCTGGACGGCGAGAAGTACTTCACCTCCAACGCCCACAACGCCGCCTTCTTCATCGTGATGGCGGTGACCGACCCCGAGGCGCACCCGTACCGGCGGATGTCGATGTTCCTGGTGCCGTCGGACACACAGGGCGTGGAGATCGTGCGCAACATCGGCACGATGGGCGACCGCTCCGGCCATCACGCGCACCTGCGCTACACCGGCGTACGGGTGGGCGCCGACGCGCTGCTCGGCGAGGAGGGCGGGGCGTTCGCGGTGGCGCAGGCCCGGCTGGGCGGCGGCCGGGTGCACCACGCGATGCGCACGGTCGCGGCGGTCAAGCGGGCCTTCGACATGATGTGCGAGCGGGCGCTGTCGCGGGCCACCCACGACGGGGTGCTGGCCGGCAAGCAGCTCGTTCAGGCGGCGATCGCCGACTCCTACCTGCAGATCCAGCAGTTCCGGCTGCTCGTGCTGCACACGGCGTGGCTGATCGACCGGTCGTCGACGCGGGAGGCGCGCACGCAGATCGCGGCCTGCAAGGTGGCGGCGGCCCGGGTCTTCCACGACGTGGTCTACCGGGCGATGCACCTGCACGGCGCGCTCGGCGTCTCCAACGACACGCCGCTGGCGCGGCTGTGGCAGGCGGCGCCGCTGATGGGAATCATGGACGGGCCGACGGAGGTGCACCAGGCCTCGATCGCGCGCCGCGTGCTGAAGGACTACGCGCCGGCGCCGGGTTTGTGGCCCACGGAGTACTTGCCGGACAAGATTGCTGCCGCTCGGGCGAAATACGCCGATATCTAGCTGATCAGGCACTACGGTGGGACGTCATGAGACTCGTCCTCGCAGCGTCCCTGGCCGTCGTCCTGTCCGGATGCGGCGGTACGGCAAGCGGCAGCGCAGCCCGGGAACAGCTCAAGCCCGCGGCCGAGTCTCCGGCCACCACGCCCCAGGGCACCTCCCAGAACGCGCCCGGCGACGCCCCCGCCCCTGACGCGCCCATCCCGTCGGACCCCGCCAAGCTGGCCGCCGACCTGAAGGCCACCACCGCCGCCCTCTACTCCGGCATCGACGCCTGGACCAGGAGCAAGGCCGTCCAGCCGCCGCAGGAGGTCGTCCTGTACGCCCTCCACCACCAGCGCGTCTACCGCAAGCTGGCCAGAAACTCCACGCTGGCCCGCGCCGTCATCGCCAAGCTGCCCAGGCCGGTGGCCGCCGAGGCCCGCGACAACGCCAAGGCGGTCGGCAAACTGCTGTCGATGGCCCGCCCGATCACCGCGGCCCGCCGGGCGAAGATGCGCCTCGCGCAGGCGGAACCGGCCGGAACGCTGCGCGGCCACATGGTCAGGGCGGAGAAGCGCTTCGGCGTCGAGTGGGAGGTGCTGGCGGCGATCATGCTGGTGGAGACGAAGTTCGGCCGCGTGCGCTCGGCCAGTTCCACGGGCGCGCAGGGGCCGATGCAGTTCATGCCGGGCACCTGGAAGATGTACGGCATGGGCGGCGACGTCCACAAGTCCAGGGACTCGATCATGGCCGCCGCCAACTATCTGAAGGCCACCGGCGCCCCCCGGAACTACCGCCGCGCCGTCTTCGCCTACAACCACGACGTGCGTTACGTGGACGCGGTGCTGGCCCACGCCGCCCAGATCAAGCGCGACCCGCGCAGCTTCTACGCGTACTACAACTGGCAGGTCTTCGTGTTGTCGACAAAGGGCGACGTGCGCCTGACCGGCCCCCGGTGACCGACTCATACCAATTTGAACTAAAACGATCACATAAATCCCTGGAGCTCCTACAATTGCACGCAATTGCAGGATTGATCGGGGAAGGATCGTCATGCGTATGCGGTTTCTCGGCTCCACTTCGGAAGCCGGGGCCTGTCCCACCCTCTACGAGACCGACCGCGGCACCATCGTGGTGCAGGGCCTCCAGCTCACCGACCCCGAGGCGCTCGCCGATCTGCGCGACGTCCTCGACGGCGAGACGGCGGTCGAAGTACCACGTGAGCTGCTCGTAGACATCGCCCGCCGAGTCCTCTGACCCCTCACGGACGCTCGCCCGCCCCGGAGCGCCCCTCTTGCCCGCGTCACCCCTCGGCGCGGGCATTCCGCTTTCCGGCCGCCGGAAAGCCACGCGCCGCGACCGAATGATCACAATTGCGAAACCGGGCCTGGCATGATCCATGCCCACAGGTCTAGCCTCTAGCGGCGTGACGTCCTTTCAGCAGGCGCGCATCGACCTCGGCGCCCAGCTTCGCCATCTGCGCGAGGCCGTGCACCTGTCCGGCAAGGATCTGGCCGAGCGGCTTGGCTGGCAACCGTCCAAGGTCTCCCGGCTGGAGAACGCCCGCCAGACCGCGACGGAGGACGACGTGGTGGTGTGGGCGACCGCCGTACAGGCCGCTCCGGAGGTGACGGACCAGTTGATCGGCCAGGCGATCTCCCTGCTGGAGCGGCACGACGACTGGAAGCAACGCCACCGCAGCGGACTGGCCGCCATCCAGGAGGACATCCGCGACCTGGAGGCGCGCACCCGCCTGTTCCGCGTGTTCGAGCCGGGCATCGTGGTGGGCCTGCTGCAGACCACCGAGTACGCCCGGCACGTCTTCCGCAAGGTCAAACGCCTCTACAGCGCCCCCGACCAGATCGACGCGGCGGTACGCGTGCGGATGCAACGCCAGGAGATCCTCTACGACCCGACGCGCACCTTCCGCTTCGTGGTGCCCGAGGCGGTGCTCCACACCAGGCTCGCCCCGATCGACGTGATGCGCGGCCAGCTCGACCGCCTGCTGGCCGTCAGCACGCTGCCGAACGTCGAGTTCGGCGTCATCCCCTACTCCGCCGAGCTGCCGTCCTCGCCGATCAACGGCTTCTGGATCTACAACGAGGCCATGGTCGGGGTCGCCACGATGACGAAAGACCTGGTCCTCCGCGATCCCGACGACATCGCCTTCTACGTGAGCGCGTTCGACGAGTACTGCAAGGTCGCCCATTTCGACGAATCCGGCAGGGCTCTCATCATCCGGATTCTTCACGAATACGGGAAACAATCCTCACTTTAATCCCTGCAATTGCTTGCCCCGCGAGCGAAGATCGTGCAATTCTGTGGCGCGAGACGTTGCGGAGGTGACGCCTGATGCTGGACACCACGCTCTGCCTGGAGCGCTTCGCCTGGTACGCGGGTCGCCACGCCGACCTCTCGGTCCAAAGTGTGGCCCTGGCCTGCGATCCCGCCTATGTGTCGGTCCGCAACCGCTTCTCCACCACGCTGACCGAGACCGTCACGTGCTCCGACGAGGGCGCCTTCGTCACCTCCTGGGGCTACCGCCTGGGCAGCACCGACGACGTGGAAGCCGCCGCCGCCCGCCTCGCATTCCTCCTCGCCGCGCTGCCCGCGTAATCCCGGCGCAATCACCTCGCGCACAATCATCTCGTGCGCAATCTCCTCATGCGTAGTCTTCTCATGCGCAGTCTCCTCCCCGCAATTTTCCCCGCGCGGACTTTCTCCCCCACAGTCTTTCCCCCAACAAAGCGCCTCCCCCGCCATCGCCCCTCCGCGCGCCCAATGTCCGCCCGCGTCAGCCCCCACCCCACCCACCACACGCGGCCGGGCCCCGTCCAGGGTGACGGTCGTCGGGCGCGCGGGGCCGGCCGCCGTGGCGGCCGCCGAGTCGGCCCGCTGAGCGGGAAAACCCCGTGACAGCCCGACCTAACGGACGTAATGTTGGCGCGTCAAGCTCAGCACACTGAGTGGTCATGTCACCACCAAGAGTGCTGTCGAGCGGATTCAGCGAGGGTGAGGTGCCCATTGGCTAGCGAAGGCATTCTCCGGTTCATCACCGTCCGGCCGGCCAAGGCGCGTGTCCAGCCCCCGCCGAACGTGCTGATCCCGGCCGCCGGGCTCTTCCAGCAGCTCGCGGCGGCCGTGGCGAGCGGCGCGGACCGGGCCGGGCTGCGGGAGATCGCCCGCGGCTACAGCGCAGCCGCCGACCACCCCGAGCCGCTCGACACCGCCGCCCTGCGCGAATGGTTCTACGCCAACCAGGACCGTCCCCTCGAAGACGCCGACCTGGACGCGCTGGTCCGTCACGCCTACGGGAGCGCGCTGCCGGAGCTGGTGGCCGGGGAACGGTTCGCCGCCACGCGGGCCCGGGTCACCGACCAGGTGCTGACCACCGCGCTGCTCGGCGACCCGGCGGGCGACGGCCAGCGCCACCTGCTCGACGCCAAGCTCCTCGCCCTCGCCGTCACCCTCTCCGCCACCCCGGACCAAAGCGCCCAGGACCAAAGCACCCCAGACCAAGGCACACCGGACCACAGCACCTCGGACCACAGCACCTCGGACCACAGCACACCGGATCAGGCCATCCCCGATCGGGCCACCCCAGACCTGACCGTCTCGGGGCATGCGATCCCGGAGCAGGTGATCCCCCGCCAGACCGCTCACGGGGACGTCGGCCAGGGCGACTCGGCCCACGGGACCGCGGGCCAGGACGATGCTGCCCACGGAGGTGTGGATCACGGAGGTGTGGATCACGGAGGTGTGGATCAGGGCCAGGTGGATCACGGGCGTCCGGGCCAGGGCGCACCGGGGCACCGCGTGGGAGGTGGGCGGAGGACCTTGGGGGACGTCGTGGGTGGGGGCGTCGTGGTGTTGCCCGGGTTTCTGGGGCGGGCCCGGCAGGAACCCCTTCCGGTGCCGCCGTCCCTGCCCTCCGGGGATGCGGACCAGGAGGCGCGCGACTGGCTGGCCCGGCTGGAGGAGACCCGGCGGGAGCTGGTGCGGCTGGTCACCGACGGGCGGCATGTCGAGTACCCCGACGTTCTGGCCCCCGTCCTGCCGGACGGCGATGTCGAGCGGCAACTGGCCGGGCTGCGGGCGGCCGATGCCGGACGCCCCCGGCTGTCGGCCTCCGGGGTGGCGCGGCTGAGCGGCACGGCCACCGGCGTCCTGGAACAGCTGGGGCAGCTCGACGGCGAGGTGCTGCCGTTGCGGGCGGTTCCGGTCATCGAGGAGGAGATGCGGCGGACCGGCGCACATGTGGGGACGCGGGCCGTACCCGATGGAGTGCTCGCCTTCGACGGCGGCGAGATCGATCTCGGACGCTACCACCGCGCCCTCGGCGACTCCCCGGCCGTCACCGACCCGCCGCCCGTCCCCCAGCACTCGCAGGCGGGCGTCGCCGACCTGCTGGTGGTCCGGCAGAAGATCAAGGCCTACGAGCTGGGCGAGTACGCCCACATCGAGAACGTCATGGCCGGCGAGTCCCGCGAGCGCTCCACCCGCCGCCTCACCCAGGTCGAGGAGATCATCGAGCGGGAGACCGAGACGGAGACGGAAAAGGAGAAGGACCTTCAGTCCACGACCCGCAACGAGCTGCAGAACGAGGCGGAGAAGCACGTCAAGAGCCAGCTCGACATCGAGGCCGGCCTGCAGGTCAGCGGCAGTTACGGCCCCGCGGTCTCCTTCACCTCCAGCCTCAAGGCGGGCTTCTCCACGACCACCGAGGAGTCGCAGCGCAAGGCGTCCTCGTTCTCGCAGGAGGTCACCCAGCGCACGGTGGAGAAGGTCCGCGAGAAGGTACGCACGCTGGTGCGCAAGCGCACGCTGGAGGAGTTCGAGGAGAACAACCGGCACGGCTTCAGCAACAACCTGGCCCGCCACGTCCGGGGCATCTACCGCTGGCTGAACAAGGTCTACGACGCCCAGGTCTTCAACTACGGCCAGCGCATGATGTTCGACTTCGTGGTGCCGGAGCCGGCGGCGTTCTATCTGTACGGCCTGGTGGAGAACCCGCCGCAGGACAGCGAGCTGGTCAAGCCGGCCCCGCCGACCGTCGCGGGCAATCCGCTGACCCCGGCGCAGATCGACGCCGGGACCTACGGCCCGCTGCTGGCCCGCTACCGGGTGACCAACGCGCCCCCGCAGCCGCCGGAGCTGCGCACGGCGAGCTTCTTCGCCAAGTACGACGGCGGCAACTACACCTCCACCGGCGCGGCGGGCAAGGTCGAGATCCCCGAGGGCTACCGCGCCTACCGGGCGACCGTGCAGGCCACCCACATCTGGGCCGCGGACATCCAGCTGCACCCGTTCCAGATCGTCTTCGACGGCAAGATGTACGACTTCCACGACACCTGGGGATCGCAGGGCGGCCCGACGAGCCGGCTGGAGAAGGACGCGTCGGTCTCGATCTCCGTGGCGGCCAACGCGTGGGCGGTGGCGATCGACGTCGACTGCAAGCTCTCCCCCGAGGCGTACGCGAGCTGGCAGCACGAGGCCTTCGACGCCATCATCGCCGCCTACCAGCAGCAGCTCGCCGAGTACAACGAGCGCAAGGCGCAGCGCGAGCTCGAACGCAGCAGCACTCAGCAGTTCGGCCGCAACCCGCTGGCCAACCGGCGGGTGGAGCGCGACGAGCTGAAGAAGTGGGTCATCATGATGCTGGCCAAGCAGCCGGAGCTCAATCTCGACTCGTTCAAGAGCCCGACCGGCGCGCCCATACTCGACCTCGACAAGGCCAACGCCAACGGCCGCTACATCCGGTTCCTGGAGAACGCCTTCGAGTGGCAGAACATGCTCTACGTCTTCTACCCGCACCTGTGGGGGCGGCGGGCGCGCTGGGTGCCGGCGCTGAACGTCACCGACCCCGACCCGGACTTCGCCGCGTTCCTGCGGGCGGGGGCGGCGCGCGTGCAGGTGCCGGTGCGGCCGGGGTTCGAGCGCGCGGTGGCCTACTTCGTGCACACCGGCAACGTGTGGGACGGCAACGACGTGCCCACGGTCGAGGACGAGCTGTACGTGCCGATCATCGACGAGATCACCACCAACCTCGGCAGGATCGACGGCGGCGTGCCCTACCCGGCCGGGTCCAGGCCGTGGGAGGTGGTGGTGCCGACGGACCTGGTGCTGGTCCAGGATCTGTCCGAGGTGCCGCCGCTGCGGGACGCGCTGCGCCCCGGCGCCCACGTCACCCTCGACGCCGGCGAAGGCTGAGGTGTGCGCCTACCGCCTGCACGCCGACTACGACCGCACCGGGCGGCTGAGCGGGGACGCGGCGGAGTGGGCCGGCAGGAAGCGCGAGCCCGGCGCCCTGGTGCGCGCCAACCTGGACGCCGACGCCAGGAGGCTGCCCGCGTCGGTCGCCAGGTCGGGCCCCGCCACCCCCGACCGGGAACGGCAGGCCAAGACGGCCGGGGACGACGAGCCGATCAGGATGCAGGTGCAGGAGGTGAGCCACGAGCCCGGCCCGCTGTTCGTGGTCCTGCAGGGGGCCGATCCGCAGCGGATCGCGGTCGTGGACTCGACCGGGGTGCGGATCCGGCCGGTGCCGATGCGGAACCTGGCCCGCTATCCGCTACCGGCGGGGCCGTTCCCGAAGAGGCTGGCCTTGGAGGCGGTGGACCTGGCGGCCAGTCCCGCGACCAACAGGCTGCTGGTCCCCGGAGCGGGGCCGCCGACCGGCGCCAGGATCGTGGTGCGGCTGGAGCGCGACGGCGCGGGCGGCACCGTGGTCGAGGACGAGGCGGTGGTGACGCTGGCGCCGTTCGTGCTGATCGGCAACGCGGGGCGGCTGGAGCGGCTCTACATGTGCGCGGTGCGGGAGGACGACCCGGCCAGATCGCTGGACGACAACGGGCCCGCCGTCGCCGACGTGCGCGCCGCGCTCGCCCCGCTGCGGGTGCCGCTGGTGCTCATCCCGCAGGAGGTGCACGGCGGGGACAGCTGGATCCAGGACCAGTACCAGCTCGGCTATACGCGGACCCCCGACGGGGTGCAGCGGGTGCTCCTGCACACGCCGCGCACTCGCTCGGACGCCTCCAGGACCGGCGCCCCGAACCTGGGCGGCGTGCTGGCCGGGCACTTCCTGAGCAAGGACATCGGGGTCTGCCAGGCGTTCTGGGACCGCGAGCTGACCGTCCCCGGGCCGGACGGCGCGCCCGCGCGGATGGGCTTCGCCGAGAGCGACCGCCTGCTGACGGTGCTGACGAAGGTGCTCGTGCTGCGCCGGCACATGGTGGAGACGGTCTCCAGGATCGGCACCGCGGAGGACCTCGCCCGCATGCGCAAGGCGATCGGCCCGGCGCGGGCGGACGTGTGGAAGTCCCGCTCGGAGCTTGAGCTGCTGCTGAGCCTGTTGCGCGGTACGGCACGCGCGGCGCTGACCCGCCCGGACACCCCGTGGAAGAAGGACCTGATCGACCCGCTGCTCGACGACGCGGGCCGGCAGGTGGCCGCCGTGACGGCCGAGATGCCGATCGCGGGCGGCCGGGCCCGGCTACGGCTGCCCGCCGCCGGCCCGCGCCCGGCCCGGGAGTTCGTCCTGAGCGCCGACGAACTGGTCAAGCTCGACCGGCAGCTCGGCAACTGGCACTCCGGGCACAACTACGGCGGCAACATCGAGGTCGGCCCGCCCTCCAAGAACGGCCCCGCCGGAGTGGTCGTCGTGGGCAACACCACGCAGCAGGCCGGCGACGGCTCCACGCTCACCGACATGGACCCGGACCTGCTGGCCTTCCTGCGCGGGCAGGCGCACGGCCACCAGAGCGTGGTGGAGGTGGACACGAGCTGGCTGGACGTGGGCCACGTGGACGAGATGCTGGCCTTCGTGCCGGACCTGCGCGACCCGCGCGGCCCGGGCACGGTGCTGCGCGCCGCCCCGGCCATGGCCCTGCTGATCATCACCGAGGCCAAGCGGGAGTTCCTGAGCGGGCTGAACGCCCGTGACCTCGCCGAGTACACGAACTGGCAGTACATCAGCTCCAGGAGCCGCCACACGATCCAGGGCACCAAGCCGATCACCCACCTGCTGCGGGGCCTGCGCTGGCTGCAGCATCACGAACCGGGCCAGACCCTGCCCACCGAACCCCCGGAGATCTACCAGCGCCTCGCCCGGCAGAACGCCTCGGGCCCGACCGCGCACGACATCCCGTTGCCCGTCTCGCCCTGGAGCACCCAGCCCGCGCCGGTCTACCCGGCGGGCATCTCGGTCTATGAGATGTACTACTTCAGCGACAACCTCAACGAGGACCTGGAGGCGGAGCCGGCGCCCGCCAGGAGCGGGCCGGACGGGTCGGAGATCCCCGCGGTGGGCCAGCTCACCGAGGCGGTTGAGCGGATCACCACGGAGTACGACGGCAGGATGCCGATCCACGGCCTCCCGGTCTTCTTCGACCGGCGCTCGCCCGCGAGCGGCCGCAGCACCGCCTTCACCCCGAACCTCGCCAACCTGCAGGTGGCCGGAGACCGCCTGCTCATCCCCCGCCCGCACGGGCCGCGCATGTCGCCGGAGTCGGCGGCCCGGGTGCTGCGGGCGGTGGCCGCTCGCTTCCCCGAGGCCGTGCGCGCGGCGCGTCTCACGCCGCAGTGGCTACGCGCCCGAGGCCTGAACCGGACCACGTTCTGGGCCCGCCACCAGTCGGTGGGCAAGCCGACGGCCACCGACCTCGCCAACCTGGCGTTCGCCTTCGCCGACGGCTTCCCCCGCGGCATGCCGGAGGCCCAGGTCCGCCGGCTCGTCCTGCGGGCCAACGCGAACGCCTTCGACGCCACCGGGCGACTGAAGGGCGGCGGCTGGCGGCAGCTGGTGATCCCGGAGAACAAGGTGGACCTGTTCGAGGCCTGGACCGAGGCGGTCGCCGACAAGCTCGGCTACCGCGTGCAGTGGGTGGAGGCGTGGTACTACCACGTCCGCCTGGGCTCGATCCACTGCGGGACGAACGTGCTGCGCACCGCACCGGCCGACCGGCCGTGGTGGCGTTAGACGGGCCGCCAGGCGGCGGCGGTGTGGCCGGCGCGGCCCCGGGTGGGCACCGCGGCCAGGAGGCTGTTGAGCACCGACTCCTCCACCGCGTCGAGGGTGGCCTCGAACAGCGGGCTGAGGTGCCGATCGGCGACGTGCTCGCCGGAGACGGCGGTGGAGAAGGCCAGGCCGTAGTCGCCGCTGCCGTGGGAGTAGGAGGCGCCGACCCGGCCGAGGGCGTAGACGCCGCGCTTGGCGAGCCGGGTCAGCTGACGGCCGTCCAGGCGGGCGTCGGTGGCCACGACGATCATGCAGGAGCCGTCGTCGGGAGGTGTCTCCAGGCCGAGGAGCTCCAGCTCGGAGGCGGCTTCGGCCTCGTGCGTACGGGCCCCGGTGCGCAGGGTGCCGCCGAAGTTGGCCTGGACCAGGGCGCCGACGGTCACCCGACCGGCCACGGCCAGGTCGAGGGTGCGCGAGGCGGTGCCGATGCCTGCCTTGAAACCCAGGGCGACGGTGCCGGTGCCCGCGCCCACGCAGCCCTCCTCGACCGGTCCCGGGCGGGCGCCGTCGAGCGCGGCGAAGACATGCTCGGCGGTGATCGGGCGCGCGGGCATGTCGGACAGCCAGCCGTCGTTGCACTCGCCCACGACCGGGTTGACCGACGGCAGGCCGGGGTCGCGGGCCAGCATCCAGCTGATCAGCGCGTCGGCCACGCGGAAGGTGGACATGGTCGCGGTCAGCAGGATCGGCGTCTCGATCACGCCGAGCTCGGCGACCTGGGTGGTGCCGACGAGCTTGCCGTAGCCGTTGCCCGCGTAGACGCCGGCGCTGAGCGGCAGCCGGTCGGGGACGACCGCGGTCACGCCGGTGTGGATCGCGGGCTCACGCCGCAGCGTGGTGTGGCCGACGCGCACGCCGGGCACGTCGGTGATCGCGTTGTGCTCCCCCGTCCGGTACGGCCCGCCGGCCAGACCGTACGCACGCGCGCGCATGGCCGTCATGCGGAGAACGCCTCGGGAGACAGCCCGACCTCGCGGGCGGCGGCGGTACGGGCGTGGGCGAGCAGTCGCTCCTGGGTGAGCACGCCGGGGTGGAGCGTGTAGCGGATGGCCAGCCCGTCGAGCATGGCGTCGAGGCGTTCGGCCGCTCCGGCCGGGTCGTCACAGGTGAACTCGCCACCGTCGACCCCGTCGGTGATCACCCGCTCGATCGCGCGCAGCCACGTCGCCTCCAGCTCCAGGACGATCGCGTTGACCGCGGGCTCGCGCAGGGCGGTGTTCCAGGCGTCCAGCCACAGCAGCCAGCTCTGGTCGGCGCGCGACTGCGGGATGTAGTAGTCGAGGACCCGGTCGAAGCGGCGCACGGCGGTGCCGGGCCCGCGCACGATCTCCTCCAGCCGGGCGCTCTCCACGTCGAGCGTGGCCCTGAGCATCGCGGTGATGAGTTCGTCCTTGGTGGCGAAGTGGTAGTGGATGAGGCCGCCGCTGACGTTGACCGCCTTGGCGATGTCGGCGATCCGGGTGTTGGCCAGCCCTTTTTCGAGGACGACGCGCCGGGTGGCGGCCAGCAGCTCGGCCCGGCGCTGGTCGGCCTGTTCGGCTCGGGAGGAAGCACTTCGCACCACGAAATCCTATCGCCGGGCCGTACGCCGGTCTCCGTCAGCATCCCGCCTTGTACAGGACCCTCCGCACGTCGGGGGTGTCGACGTTCTCGCGGGTCACGATGGTGGCGTCGGTCGGGATGGCGGCGGTCACCTGCTGTCCCTTGACCGCGGCGAACGCCTGCTCCACGCCCTTCGCGCCGATCTCGCCGGGCAACTGGGCGATGAGCGCCTGCACGACGCCGTCCCTGAGCTGCTTGACCTGGGCCGGGCCCGCGTCGAAGCCGACCATCTTGACCTGGCCGAGCTTGCCTGCCTGCTGCAGCGCCGTGCCCGCGCCTGTCGCGGAGTTGAGGTTGGTGGCGAAGACGCCGGCCAGGTCGGGGTCCTTCGCCAGCGCGGCGTTGACGATCTTGGAGGCCTCGCCGACGTCGTTGTGCGAGTACTGCACGCCCAGCGAGCTCACGCCGGGATGTGCCGCCTTGATCTCCTCCTCGAAGCCCTTGATCCGGGCGTCCACCGTGCTCACGCCGGGGTCGGTGGAGATGACCAGCACCTTGCCCTTGCCGCCGATCTGCTCCGACAGCGCCTTGGCCGCCGCCGCGCCGCCCTTGACGTTGTCGGTGCTGATCCTGGACAGGCCGATCGAGGCGTCCTCGACCACCGTGTCCACCAGGATGATCTTGATGTTGCGCTGCTTGGCCTGGGTGAGCGGGGCGATCATCGCCTTGACGTCGGTGGGCGCGATGAGCAGGGCGTCCGGCTGGGCGGCCACGACCGAGTTCACGATCGGCGTCTGCAGGGTCGGGTCGAACTTCTGCGGCCCCTGCACCTCAAGCTCGACCCCGAGCTCCTTGGCCTTGGCCCGCGCGCCGCAGGCCATCGTCTCGTAGAACTCCTCCCCCGCCAGCCCCTGCACGAGTGTCACCCTGACGGCGCCGCCGGCGCTGGGCTGGCCGCAGGCGGCGAGGGCGAGCAGGAGGGCGGCGGCGAGGGCCTTGCGCATGTCGGGTCTCCTCATGGGTCGCGGCGGGCGCGTTGCCGCTGGTCGGCGTAGACGGCGGCGATCAGCACGGCGCCGACCACCACCTGCTGCCAGAAGGGCCGCACGCCGAGGATCTGGAAGCCGTTCTGCAGCACCGCCGGGATGAACACGCCGATGACGGTGCCGGCGACGGTGCCGACGCCGCCGAACAGCGACGTGCCGCCGATCACGACGGCGGCGATGGCCTGCAGGTTGTCGGTGGAATGAGCGGACACGCCGGCGATGCCGTACTTCGCCAGTGACAGGTAGCCGGCCAGCCCGGCCAGCAGTCCGGCGAGGCCGTACACCGTGACCAGGTGCCTGGTGACGCGCACGCCGGCGCGGCGGGCGGCCTCGGCGTTGGAGCCGATCGCGTAGGTGTGGCGGCCGAAGCGGGTGCGGGCGAGGGCGAAGCCGAGCACGGCGGTGAGGGCGCCGCAGATCCACACGAGGTGGGGCACGCCGAGCCAGCGGGCCAGGCCGAGGCCGAGGTTCAGCTCGCCGGGCGCGCGCAGGTCGACGCCGCCGGTCAGCAGCAGCGCGGCGCCGAGCGACATGCCGAGCGTGCCGAGGGTGACGATCAGCGCGGGGATCCGCCCGTGCGCGACGAGCACGCCGTTGAGCAGACCCCACCCCAGCCCCGACAGTACGGCCGCCGCCGCACCCACCAGCAGCGAGCCGGTGGCCTCGGCCGTCAAGGCGGCGGCCACGGCCGAGAAGACCAGCACGCCGCCGACCGACAGGTCGATCCCCGCGGTGATGATCACGTAGGTCATGCCGGTGGCCAGGAGCAGGAGGATGGCGGCGTCGCTGACCAGGTTCAGGAGGTTGAAGGGGGTGGCGAAGCTGCCGGGCCGCAGGAGGGCGAAGGCGGCGAGCAGGCCCGCGAGCACGAGCCCGATCCAGAACACCTGCGCCGACAGCAGCCGCCCGCTCATCCGCGGGCTCCCGTCATCGCACCGACCAGTTCTTCCATGGAGACCTGCGCGGTGGCGAAGCGGGCCACCCGGCGGCCGAGCCTGAGCACCTCGACCCGGTCGGAGACGGCCTTGACGTCCTGCATGTTGTGGCTGATCAGCAGCACGGTCACGCCGGAGTCGCGCACGCCGCGGATGAGGTCGAGCACGCGGCGGGTCTGGACGACGCCGAGCGCGGCGGTCGGCTCGTCCATGAACACCACCCGGCGCGCCCAGGTGACCGCCCTGGCCACGGCGACGCCCTGCCGCTGGCCGCCGGAGAGCGTGGAGACCGGCGCGTCCGGCGACTTCAGCTCGATCCCGAGGCGCTCGCAGGCCTGCCGGGCGCGCTCGCGCATGGCGGCGTCGTCGAGCAGTCCGAGGCGGCCGAGCAGGCCGGGCCTGAGCAGTTCGCGGCCGAGGAAGAAGTTGGCCGCGGGGGTGAGGTCGGCGCAGAGGGCGAGGTCCTGGTAGACGGTCTCGATCCCGGCGGCCCTGGCGTCCTCGGCGGAGGAGAAGGCCATGGGCCTGCCGTCGAGCAGGATCTCGCCGTCGTCGGGCGGTTCGACCCCGGACAGGATCTTGGCGAGGGTCGTCTTGCCCGCGCCGTTGTCGCCGATCAGTGCGACGACCTCGCCGGGCGGCAGCGCGAGGTCGGCACCGCGCAGCGCCTCGACGTGGCCGTAGCTCTTGACGATGCCGCGGGCTTCGAGCAGCGGTCCGGCCATAGATCTATCAAGAGCGGGGTTGACATCGTTGTCAACCCCCGATCAAGAACAGTCGTGAAGGCCGTCCTGGCCCTGCACGGCCGCGCAGTTCTCCTGGACCCACGAGGTGGTCTGGCCGGCGCCCCTGCCGCCGCCGGTCATCACGTAGCGCAGGCGGCCGGAGGAGGTCAGCTCCTCCAGGCGCGCGGTGGTCATGGCCGGGTCGGCCCCGGTGAAGCCGCCCATGGCGATGACCGGCTCGCCGGTGGACAGGATCAGCGAGGCGGCCTGCTGGGCGCTGCCCACCGCGACCAGCCAGTCGGCGTTCCCCCGGTTGGCCTCCAGGAAGGTGACCAGCTCGGCGCCGATCTCCCGCCCACCCGGACCGCCGGAAAAGCCCTGGTCGTGAGAAGAGCCCGGGTAGCCGGAAAGGCCGGGAGTTCCGGAACGGCCGGGGTCGCCACCACCGGGCGGGCGGTCTCCGGCGGGCTGACGGCCGCCCGGCAGGCCCATCGGGCCGCCGCCGAAGCCGCGGTCGCCGGTGTCGGGGCCCGCGGTCGGGTTGGTGCCGTTCACCGGGGACCGGAGCGGGGTGACCGCGTACGCCGCCGGTCCGGCCAGGCCCGCGACCAGGGCCAGGACCAGCCCGGCGACGGTGATCGCGGGGCCGCGCCGTACCCGGGCCAGGATCAGCGCGAGCCCGGCCAGAGCGGTGGTCCCGAGCACGGCCCAGGCCAGCCACGGCGTCCACTCCGGCGTACGGCGCAGCACCGCGAACCCCCACCCCCCGGTCACCACGACCGCGACCGGCAGCACCCATCCCAGCACCCGCGCCTCCCGGTAGGCCCGCCACATGAGCACCCCGCCCATCCCGCTCAGCGCCGCCACCGCCGGAGCCATGGCCGTGCTGTAGTAGGGGTGGAAGGTGCCGCTGGAGAAGCTGAAGACCACGACGTGCACGGCCAGCCAGCCGCCCCACACCAGCCACGGCCCCCAGGCCCACGCCCGCCCCGCCCTTCTGGCCCGCAGACCGGTCACGACCGCCAGCGGCAGGGCGATCGCGCAGAACGGCAGCAGCCACGAGATCTGCCCGGCCATCACCTCGTTGAACAGCCGCCCGGCCCCGGACTCCCCGCCGAACGAGGGCCCGCCGGCGCGCCCGCCGCCTTGGCCGAAGATCCGGCCGAGGCCGTTGTAGCCGATGACCAGGTCCCGGACCGAGTTGTCGGTGGATCCGCCGACGTAGGGGCGCGAGCCGGTGGGCCACAGGTCGACGATCACCATCCACCAGCCGCTCGACACCACGAGCACCGCCCCGGCGGCCAGCAGGTGACCGAGCCGCCCGACCACGCCGGCGCGGGCGCAGAGCAGGTAGGCGAGGGCGAAGGCGGGCAGCACCAGGTACGCCTGGAGCATCTTGGTGTTGAACCCGAGGCCCACGAACAGCGCGCAGAGCAGCAGCCCGCGGAGCCTTCCGGTACGCAGCGCCTCCAGGCAGAACCAGGCGGCCACGGTGAGCAGCAGCACCAGGAGCGTGTCCGGGTTGTTGTCGCGGTTGATGGCCACGGTGATCGGGGTCAGCGTCATCGCGAGTGCCGCGACGAGCCCGGCCGCCTCCGCCCGCCGTTCACCGAAGGACGCGGCCATGTTGCGGCGTACCGCCGAGAAGACCACCGCGATCGCCGCCACGCCCGCCAGCGCCTGCGGCACCAGCATGCTCCACGTCGAGAACCCGAAGATCCGCGCCGACAGCGCCATCACCCACAACGCCAGCGGCGGCTTGTCCACGGTGATGAACGATCCGGCGTCCAGCGCGCCGAAGAAGAACGCCTTCCAGCTCTGGGTGGCCGACAGGACGGCGGCCGAGTAATAGGTGTTGGCCATCCCGCTCAGCGCCCACGTGTACAGGACCAGGGCGGCGGCGAGCACCCCGGCCAGCGCCCAGCGTGCCCGCGTCATCGGCTCACCCTGCGCGGGTTGAACACCCACACGCGCAGCAGCAGGAAGCGCACCAGGGTGGCCAGCGCGTTCGCCAGCACGACGGCGGCCAGCTCGATGCCGTGCGAGACCCCGGCGGGCAGCAGCGCGAGCCCGCCGGTGGTGAGCGCCAGCCCCACGAGGAAGGCGACCAGGCCCTCGAACTGGTGCCGTACGACGCCCGCCGGTCCGCTGATCCCGAACGTGAAGCGCCGGTTGGCCGCGGTGTTGGCCACGGCGGTGACCAGCAGCGCGATCGTGTTGGCCGGCATGGGCGCGAGCGCCCCGCGCAGCAGCGTGTACAGCCCGAGGTAGGCCAGCGTGCTCATGACTCCCACGATCGCGAAGCGGGGCAGTTGCCTGGCCAGCCCGCTCGGCACCTCCCGTGACGGGATCGGCGCGCGCAGCGCGTGCGCGCGGGCCAGCCTGGCCATGCCGCGCAGGTCGTCCAGGGCGGTGCGCACGACGTCGACCCGGCTGTCCGGGTCGTCGACCCAGTCGACCGGCACCTCGTGGATGCGCAGCCCGTGCCGCTGGGCCAGCAGGAGCAGCTCGGTGTCGAAGAACCACTGCTCGTCCTCGACCGCGGGCAGCAGCGCCCGCGCCACCTCGGTGCGCACCGCCTTGAAGCCGCACTGGGCGTCGGTGAAGCGGGCGCCGAGCAGGGCGTGCAGGAGCAGGTTGTAGCAGCGGGAGATGACCTCACGCTTGGGCCCGCGCTCCACACGTGCCGCCGGTGCCAGCCGGGTGCCGATGGCCAGGTCGCTGTGGCCCGACAGCAGCGGCGCGACCAGGGGCAGGAAGGCGTCCAGGTCCGTGGACAGGTCCACGTCCATGTAGCTGACGACGTCCGCGTCGCTCTGCGACCACACCCGGCGCAGCGCCCTGCCGCGCCCCTTCTCCTCCAGGTGTACGGCCCGCACGTGCGGCAGCTCGGCCGCCAGTTCCCCGGCCAGCGGCCAGGTGCCGTCCGTGCTGGCGTTGTCGGCGATCGTGATGCGGAAGCCGTAAGGGAAGGTGGCCAGCAGATAGTCGTGCAGCCGGGTCACGCTCGCGCGCAGGGCACGCCGCTCGTTGTGGACCGGGACGACCACCTCGACCAGCCGCGTCTTGATGGATGTTGGCATGCTCCCCAGGTCACCGGCCCGGTCTTTAGCCGGGCTTAGCCGATGGTGAGAGCGGGGTGAGACTTCCCGGCAGCCGCACCGTGGCGATCACTCCGCCGCCCGGCGCGTTGTCCAGCCGGACGCTCCCGCCCGCCTCTGCCACCGCCTGCGCCACGATCGCCAGCCCGAGCCCCGAGCCGGGCAGTGCGCGCGCCGACGGGGAGCGCCAGAACCGCTCGAAGACGTGCGGCAGTTCCTCGCGCGGGATGCCGGGCCCGTGGTCGCGCACGGTCAGTACGCCGCCGCGCAGCATCACCTCGATGCCGTTCTCGCTGAACTTGCGGGCGTTGTCGATGAGGTTGAGCACCGCCCGTTCCAGCGAGGCGGCGTTGCCGACGGTGTACCACGTGCCGAGGTCGGTGCTCAGCTCAGCGCCGCGCAGCCTGGCCCGCTCGGCGGCGGCCTTCACCACCTCGTGCAGGGCCAGCTCCACGTGCGGTTCGTGGTCGGTGTCGCCCCTGGCCAGCATGAGCAGGTCGCCGACCAGCGCCGACAGCTCGGCGAACTGGGCCTTCACGTTGACCAGCAGCCGCTCCTTGGCGGCCGGGTCGAGCTGCCTGCCGGTCTGCTCGCTACGCAGCAGCAGGTCGATGTTGGTGCGCAGCGTGGTCAGCGGGGTGCGCAGCTCGTGGCCGGCGTCGGCGACGAGCTGGCGCTGGCGGTCGCGGGAACCGGCCAGGGCGGCCGTCATCGCGTTGAAGGAGGCGCTCAGGCGGGCGATCTCGTCGTCGCCCTTGACGGGGATGGAGGTGTCGAGGTCCTCGGTGGTGGCGATGTGCTCGACCGCCCTGGTCAGCTCTCCCACCGGGCGCAGGGCCGTACGGGAGACGATCAGGCCCGCCGAGGCGGCGCCGAGCACGCCGAGGCCGGCCACGCCCGCGAGCAGGGCGGCCACCGTGTTGAGGGAGTTCTGCAGGCGGTCGAGGCGGCGGGCGCTCATGACCGCCACGCCGGGCGCGACCCACTTCGTGGCGACGCGGACCTGCGCGCCGTCGCTGGTGACGCTCGTGTGCAGGCACTGGCCGCCGGAACGGGCCACCCGCAGGTCGTCCTCGGTCACGCGGATCGGGGTGCCGAACGAGCAGGTCGGGCTCTGGTCGGCGTAGATGATCTGTTCGGAGTACGGCGGCGCGTAGGCGTCCGCACGCGGCGGCTCGGTCGAGCACCTCACCAGGAGCTTGCTCACGTCGGGCCGCTTGCCCGGCGGGCCCTCCAGCTCATGGTCGAGCTGGCTGAGCAGCTCCATGCGCACGATGGAGAAGCACAGGACCGCCGAGAGCGCGACCGCCAGCGCCACCGCCGCCGTGACCAGCAACGTCATCCGGGCGCGCAGGCTGCTCCATCTCACGGCGCGTTCCGCAGCACGTAACCGACGCCGCGCACGGTGTGGATCAGCCGGGGCTCGCCGCCCGCCTCGGTCTTGCGCCGCAGGTACATGACGTAGACGTCGAGGGAGTTGGAGGTCGGCTCGAAGTCGAAGCCCCACACCTCGCCGAGGATCTGGTCGCGGGTCAGCACCTGGCGCGGGTGGCTGAGCAGCAGTTCGAGCAGCTGGTACTCGGTCCTGGTCAGGTCGAGCCTGCGGGCGCCGCGGGTGACCTCGCGGGTGGCCGGGTCCATGCGCAGGTCGGCGTAGGAGAGCAGGCCGTCCTGCGGCACGGCGCCGAGCGCGCTGCGCCGCAGCAGCGCCCGTACCCTGGCCAGCAGTTCGTCCAGCTCGAACGGCTTGACCAGGTAGTCGTCCGCGCCCGCGTCCAGCCCGGAGACGCGGTCGCCGACGGCGTCACGGGCGGTCAGCATCAGCACCGGCACGTGGTTGCCGCCCTGGCGCAGCCGCCGGCACGCGGTCAGCCCGTCGAGCCTGGGCATCATGACGTCCAGCAGCACCGCGTCGTAGACCTCGCGGGCCAGCTCCTCCAGCGCGGCCAGCCCGTCCACGGCCGTGGCCACCTGGTAGCCCTCGAACTCCAGGCTCGACTGCAGCGCCTCGCGCAGCGCCGGCTCGTCGTCCACCACCAGGAGTCTCATGGGCTCACTCATGGGCCAACGCTATGCCGCCATCATGAGAACTCGCTGAAGGACGTGAGGTCAGGAAAGCAGCGACATCGCGGCGTTGTGGCCGGGGATGCCGCTGACCCCGCCGCCGCGCCGCGCCCCGGCCCCGCACAGCAGCAGCCTCGGGTGCCCGGTCTCGACGCCCCAGCCGCCCTCGTCGGCGTAGGGCCAGCTCAGGTCGCGGTGGAAGATGTGCCCGCCGGGCAGCCCGGCCTCGTTCTCCAGGTCGACGGGCGTCTTGGCCTCCAGGCAGGGCTCGCCCTCGGGGGTGGTGGCCAGGCAGTCCTCGATGGGCTCGGCCAGCACGGAGTTGATCGAGCGGAGCGTGGCGTCCAGGGCCTCGCGCCGCGACTTCTCCGGGTCGTCCCGGAAGAGGCGGGCGGGCATGTGCAGCCCGAACAACGTCATCGTCTCCCCGTCCTGGCCGAGGATGGACCGGTCGGTCAGCGAGTGGCAGTAGACCTCCGCGGGCGGCAGCGCCGGGATCTCGCCCCGCGCCGCCTGGGCGAAGGCCCGCGCGAGCTGCTCCTGGCTCTCGTTGATGTGGAAGGTGCCGCTGAAGGCCGCGTACGGTTCCACGCCGCCGTCCTTGAGCCGCGGCAGCCGCCGCAGCACCATGTTGACCTTGAGCTGGGCTCCCTCGGGCGTCTCCGGCTCGCGTCCCAGCAGCCGATCCAGTACGGCCGGCGGCACGTTGGCCAGCACCCGCTCCGCCGACACCACGTGCTCGGCCTCCCCCAGCCGGAAGGTCACCTCCCCGGCCTCCGGGTCGATCCCGGTCACCTCGGCCCCGGTCCTGATCTCCGCCCCCGCCTCGCGGGCCGCCGTGGCCAGCGCGCCGGACACCGCGCCCATGCCGCCGACGGGGACGTTCCACTCGCCGGTCCCGTCCCCGACCACGTGGTAGAGGAAGCACCGGTTGGCCAGCAGGTCGGCGGCCGGGTCGGCGAACGTGCCGATGAGCGCGTCGGTCAGCACCACGCCGCGCACGGTGTCGTCGCGAAAGCGCGCCTCCACCGCCCGCCCGATCGGCTCGGCGAACATCTCCCCCCAGGCCCGCGCCCCGACCAGCCGCTCGACCTCACGCGCCGCGGGCAGCGGCCCGAGCAGCGTGGGCGCCAGCGCCCGCGCCACCTCGGCGGTCATCCCGTAGAACTCCCGCCAGGCCCGGTGGTCCCGCGCGCCGCCGGTGACGGCGCGGAAGGACTCCTCGGTACGGCCGGCGTCCTCGTTGTCCACCAGCAGCCCCGTCCGCCCGACCGGGGTGTAGGAGGCGTAACGCCGCCGCCGGAGCTCGACCCGCAGACCCAGATCCGTGACGATCTTCGTCGGCAGCAGGCTGACCAGGTAGGAGTAGCGCGACAGCCGCGCCTCCACCCCGGGGAAGGCCTGGGCCGAGATGGCCAGCCCACCGACGTGGGCGAGCCGTTCGAGGACGAGCACCCGGCGACCGGCGCGGGCGAGATAGGCGGCGGCGACGAGCCCGTTGTGCCCGGCGCCCACGATGACGGCGTCATAACGCATGAAAGATCCTTAAGCAGGAGGCAGGGATGGGACGGCACGAACGGCGCCCCGCTACAGCCCCGTCTGCCAGTGCGGCTCCGGCCGCAGCAGTTCCTCCCTGGACACCATGCCCGGGACCTTACCCGTCACGGATCGGTCAATACCACCTCCACGTATCGGCGATCCGGCGTGACCGCGACCACCTGAACCTTCAGCACGGTGTCCACCGCGTACTCGGTGGGCAGGCTCGCGCCCACCGCGGCGGTGCCCTCGAACCAGACCGGGTTCTGCTCGCCGTGCCAGGCCAGCACGGGGCGGCGGCCGATGGAGTGCACGACCACCGCGGGCTGGACGGCGGCGTCCTGGCCGAAGCGGGCGCGGTACTCGACGGTGATCTCGCCCTGGCTGGTCGGGACCACCGCGAGCACGGGGTCGTGCAGGTTCGCCTGGCCGAAGGCGGCCAGGCGGATGCGCGGCGAGGTGGACAGGTCCGGGCGGAGCACGCTGCTGGACGCGGCGAACTCCGGCACGTACCGGTAGAGGGCGGCCGGCGACAGGTTGCGGTCGCTGCGGAAGAAGCCGGGCGAGATCACGGTGACGCCGACGAACGCGGGCGGCGTCGGTACCGCGCGGTCCTGCACGCCGGTGAAGCCCATGACCGAGTAGTCGTCGTGGTAGACGTAGTCGCCGCAGGGGCCGAAGGCGTGCTCGAAGTCGATCACGTGGCCGATCTCGTGGTCGTAGAAGGACAGGAACCCGCCCTGGTCGAGGACGGCGGCGCCGCCGATCGCCCCGGAGTTGCACGGCGGCGGGTGCATGAACACGACCACGCGGTCCACGCCGTCGAAGCTGACGCCGTCGCGCTCGGCCTGCGCGCGGGTCTGGTTGACCATGCCGCCGCGGTCGTCGCGGTTGCCGACCTGCGAGATGCCGGTCAGCACGCGCCACGGCTCCACGCTGAAGCGCAGTTCGCGCAGCCGCAGGGTCGAGGCCGACCAGAAGTCGAGCATGCTCCAGCCGTTCGGCGCGTCGAGGACCTCGCGCAGCGCCGCGTCGGGCCAGACGGGGTGGACGTTGGCGTCGGGGGCGTTCGTCGCCCAGGTGTAGCGCAGCACCTTCACGTTGAGCGGCCGCGTGTGCGTGCCGGTACGGCGCAGCAGTTCGCGCACCGACACCTGGCCCGGCAGTCCCGCCTCGCGCCCCAGGGCGCGCACGCTGATCGGAAGCGACCGGACCGCCTTGCTCAGTCGGACGGAGAGCATGGCATTCCTCCAGCGGGGCTCAGCGGAGCAGGACGAGGATCGGGATCAGCCCGATGCCCCCGTCGAGCGCGGACATGGCCTTGCCGATCACGGCGCCGAAGGACCGGCCGGGGTCGAGCGCCTTCATCGCGTGGCCGGGCGTGTCGGAGGTGGTGAGCAGGTCGCCGACGCCGACGGGGGCGTAGGAGGCGTCGACCCGGCAGTAGACCTTGCCGACGAGCGCGAGCGGATAACGTCCCGCGCGCTGGTCGCGGTGGTCGAGGATGACGCCCGGACGGTAGTCGCCCGCCCCCGAGACCACTCCGGCGACCTTGGAGTCGTAGGCGCTGGTGCTCATCCGCACCCGGTCGATCCCGTCGAGCACGACCACCGTGCCGGGAACGACCTCGTCGGTCTCGGTTTCGGCGAGCGAGAAATTCTCGGCCAGATCGGCGCCGGTGAGAAGGACGTCGCCGGTGACGATGACATTTCCCTTGAAGAATCCGGCGGGGCCGACGCCGCGATGGTCGGCGTAGAGCGCGGCACCGGTACTGTCCGCATTGAGATTATAGGCGGCGATAGCCGCGGTATTAGGGGAATTAGTCTCGGCGTGAACGGCTTCATAAGCCTCACTTCTGGCGTCCACCGCGGCGCCGATCCCGGTCCTGACGAACACACCGGGGCCGCGCCCGCGATTGTCGGCGAACACCGAAGCGCCGGTGCCCGTCGGATTGACGTTGTAGGCGGCGATGGCGG
The DNA here is from genome assembly GCF_044457485.1 of Nonomuraea sp. NPDC050540. Lineage (NCBI taxonomy): Bacteria > Bacillati > Actinomycetota > Actinomycetes > Streptosporangiales > Streptosporangiaceae > Nonomuraea > Nonomuraea sp. NPDC050540. The sequence continues at coordinate 1,007,714 of NZ_JBITHA010000001.1, read as the reverse complement.
CCACCTCACTGGCGTTGGTCTCGGCGTGCAGCGCTTCGTAGGTCTCACTTCTGGCGTCGAGGGCCGCCCCCTGCCCGGTCCTGACGAACACGCCCGGCCCCCGCCCCCGGTTCTCCCCGAACAGGATGGCCCCGGTGCCCTCGGCGTTGAGGTTGTAGGCCGCCACGGCCGCGGTGGCCGGAGCGTTGGTCTCGGCGTGGACGGCTTCGAACCCCTCGCTCTTGGCGTCCACCGCGGCGCCGATCCCGGTCCTGACGAACACACCGGGCCCGCGCCCCCGGTTCTCCGCGAACAGGGTCGCCCCGGTCCCTTCGGCGTTGAGGTTGTATCCGGCTATGGCCGCGTTCTGCGGGGAATTGGTGGTCGCGTGCACCCCGTCGAATTCCTGGCTGATGCCGTGAACTCCGGGGCCGCTCTTACTGGTGCCTTTTACCGCGGCTTCGCCGGGGCGCGAGGTCTCGCCGTGCAACGCAGGCATGGGGGTGCCTTTCAATCGGACGCCTGGGTTCTTCAATATGCCATCCGATGATCCGGCCAGCCAGGAGATAATCCTCTTACTCGTTTATCAATTCACCATTTAGCGGGATTTATAGACCAGGCTGCCGGGGGCCGTGACGGCGGGGCATGTGTCCGACGTGAGAAGCGACCCCCACGATCGGCGCCCGCGCGCGTCGGCGGGTGGCGTGGGGGCGGCTTGCCGTAAGGGATGGAAGGGGTTGAGCGCCCTAAGGGATGGGTCAGGGGCGGCTGGCGATGGAGAGGAGCGTGGCGGCGGGAGAGGGGAGCGTGCGGCCGCGGCGCCAGACCGCGCGCAGGCTGCGGACCAGGTTGAGGCCGGCCAGCGGCACCTCGACCAGCCGGCCGGTCGCGAGGTCGGCCTCGACGGCGTAGCCGCTCAGCACCGCGGGCGCCACGCCCGCGGAGGCCGCGCCCTTCACCGCCGAGTTCGAGCCGAGCTCCAGCCGGGGGCTGGCCTGGTGGAGGTCGCGGAAGGCCAGGTCGAGCGTCTCGCGCGTGCCCGAGCCCGGCTCGCGCACCACCAGCGGCGTCGCGGCCAGTTCCGCCCCCCGCAGCACGGTACGGCGGCGCGCCCACGGATGCCCCGGCGCCACCACGACCACCAGCCGGTCGGTCCCGACCACGCGCGAGTCCAGCCCGTCGGGGACGTTCGGCCCCTCCACGAAGCCCAGCTCGACCGATCTCGGCGTCCCGTCCGCGCCGGCCAGCACCAGCGCGGCGACCTCGGCGGAGTTCACCACGTCGAGCCCCACCTGCACGTCCGGCTCGCGGTTCTGGAACTCGCCCAGCCACCGCGGCACCAGATACTCGGCCACCGTCATCGACGAGGCCACCCGCAGGTGCGCCGCCTCGCTGAGCCGCACGGCCGCGGCCGCGCGCATGAGCTCCTGCGCCGCCGACAGCACCTGCGAGGCCCAGCCGGCGACCATCTTCCCCTCGGCGGTCAGCGCCGACCCACGCGGCGTACGCTCCAGCAGCGGCAGCCCGAGGCGGCGTTCGAGCTGGGCGATGCGCTTGCTGGCCGACGGCTGGGCGATGCCCGCGGCGCGCGCGGCACGGCCCAGGCTGCCGAGCTCGCCCACGTCGACGAGGAGCTTCAGCGAGTCGAGATCCGGCAGCGCGCTCATAGCCTAAGGCTATGACCTGCCAGGCAATGCATGTCTACTGGGAGGTACCGGACGGCCGGAGACTCGGATCATGGTCTCCCTCACCGTCACGCGCGCCTGGCCCCGCCTGCATCTGCCCGGCATCGCCCTGGCCGCGGCGGCGGTCGCGATGGCGCTGGTCGTGAGCCGGTTCCTGCCCGCGCTCAGCCCGGCGATCATCGCCGTGACGGCGGGGGCGGCCTTCCACAACCTCGGCTGGCTGCACGAGCGGCTGCGGCCGGGGCTGCAGTTCGTCGCGAAGCGGGTGCTGCGGGTGGCGATCGTGCTGCTCGGCCTGCAGATCGCCCTGCCCCAGGTGCTCACGCTGGGCGCGCCGACGCTGCTGATCGTGGCGGCGGCGACCGGCCTCACGTTCGTGCTCACGCCTCTGCTCGGACGGTGGCTGCGGGTCGCGCCCGGCACGGCGCTGCTCATCGCCGCGGGGGTGAGCATCTGCGGCGCCTCGGCCATCGCCGCCATGCACGAGAGCGCCGACTCCGACGACGACGACGTGGCCTCCGCCCTGGGCGTCATCACCGTGTACGGCACCGCCGCCATCGTGGCCGTCCCGCTGCTGGCCGGCTGGCTGGGGCTGACGGGACGGCAGCTCGGCGTGTGGGCCGGGGCCGCGGTGCACGAGGTGGCCCAGGTGGCCGCCATCGGCGCCGCCTCCGGCGCGGCGGTGCTGGGCGTGGCGATCACGGCCAAGCTGGCCCGCGTGGTCCTGCTCGCGCCCATGGTCGCCGCCACCACCCTGCGCGCCCAGGCCGGCGCCGCCTGCCGTACCCCGGCCGCGCCCGCCCGCCGGGGTGGCCGGCCGCCGATCATGCCGTTGTTCGTGGCCGGGTTCCTGGCGATGGTCGTGGTGCGCAGCCTCGGCGTCCTGCCCGAGGCGCTGACCTCGGCGGTGCCCCCGGTGACGAGCGTGCTGCTCGCCGCCGCGCTCTTCGGCCTCGGCACCAACATCGACCTGCGGAAACTGGCCAAGGGCGGGCGGGCCGTCCTGCTGGGCGGGATCTCCACCGCGCTGATCACCGGTATCTCGCTGGCAGGGGTGGCGCTTCTGGTGTGATCTCGGGTGGACGCGTCAGGGATCGCCCCGTAACGTGCTCATTTTGGAACAACATCAGGAAATAGACCGTTCCAAAGAGTGCCACGTCAAAGGTCCCACAAGGAGCACGTACCCGATCATGCGCACCACCGCCGACCTCATTCTCCAGCCCTCCGACGAGGTGTCCGCGGCCCTGGCCGGCGGTTCGCCCGTGGTCGCGCTGGAGTCCACGATCATCTCGCACGGCCTGCCCCAGCCCCGCAACCTGGAGGTGGCCAGGGAGCTGGAGGCGGTCGTCAGGGACGCGGGCGCGGTGCCGGCCACGATCGCGGTGCTGGACGGCATTGCCAAGATCGGCCTGAACGAGGTCGAGCTGGAGCGCATCGCCACCGAATCCGGGCTGCGCAAGCTCGGCCAGCGCGACCTGCCGGTGGCCGCCGCGCTCAAGGCCAGCGGCGCCACCACCGTCTCGGCCACCTCGTTCCTGGCCGCGCGCGCGGGCATCCGGATCTTCGCCACGGGCGGCCTGGGCGGCGTCCACCGCGGCTGGACCGTGGAGCAGGACGAGTCGGCCGACCTCGACACGCTGGCCCGCACCCGGATCACGATCGTGTGCGCGGGCGTGAAGTCCATCCTCGACGTGCCCTCGACGCTGCAGCGGCTGGAGACGCGCGGCGTCACCGTCGCCGGCTACCGCACCGACACCTTCCCCGGCTTCTATCTCCACACCTCCGGCGAGCCGATCGACTGGCGCATCGACGCCCCCGAGCAGGCCGCCGCCATCATGCGCGGCCAGGACGCCTTCGGCGGCCCCGAGACCGCGCTGATCGTGGCCAACCCGGTGCCCGAGGACCAGCAGCTCGACCCGGCCCTGCACGACCGCGTGCTGGGCGAGGCGCTGGCCGCCGCCGAACGCCAGGGCGTCACCGGCCAGGCGATCACCCCGTTCCTCCTCGACTATCTCGTGCGCGGCACCGGCGGCGCCTCCCTGGAGGCCAACCTCGCCGCCGTCCGCGGCAACGTCGCCCTCGCCTCCCGCATCGCCCTCGCCTGGGCCCAGTAATGGACGGCGGGACTGCCGAGGGCCTGCTCGTCATCGGCGACGTCGTCACCGACGTGGTGGCCGTGCACGGCACGCCGGTCGCCACCGGCACCGACACCGAGGCCGACATCGTGCTGCGCCCCGGCGGCTCGGGGGCGAACACCGCCTCCTGGGCCGCCCACCTGGGCGCGCCGACGGCCCTGCTGTCCCGCGTCGGCTACGACAGCAGCGAGTGGCACACGAACGAGCTGGTCAAGGCGGGTGTGCGCCCGCTGCTCTCCGTCGACTCCGACCACCCGACCGCGGTGGTCATCGCGATGGTCGACCGTACGGGTGAGCGGTCCATGCTCACCAACCGCGGCGCCGGCGGCCGGATCTCCCCCGCCGACTGGTCGCCGTCGATGCTGGACGGCATCCGCCATCTCCATCTGTCCGGATACACCTTTTTCGCGGACCAGGGGCTCCAACTTGCACGAAACGTGATGGCGGAGGCGGCCGGCCGCGGCGTCTCGATCAGCATCGACCCCGCCTCCACCGGACCGCTGCGCGCCTTCGGCGTCGAACGGTTCCTGCGCGAGAGCGCCCCCGCCTGCCTCGTCATCCCCAACCGCGACGAGGCCCTGCTCCTCACGGGCGCCACCGCGCCGGAACGCGCCGCGGAACTGCTCAGCCAGAGGTACGGCACCGCGGTCGTGAAACTCGGCCCCGGCGGCGCGATCGCGGCCATGGACGGGCGGATCGTGGCCGCGGCGGAGGCGCTGCCGAGCGAGGCGGTGGACTCGACGGGAGCCGGTGACGCGTTCGCCGCCGGGTATCTCACGGCGCGGCTTTCCGGGGCCGGAGAAGGGGCCGCGTTGCGGGCAGGATGCCGTGCGGGTGCCGATTGTGTGGCCCTAGTGGGGGGCCGTCCACGGTACGGTTTGCAGTTGAACCATCTTTACCCTATTCACACCGATTGATAGCTTTCCGCGTAGGCTGCACCACCAGCCACATGCATCACTCTGGGGAGGATACGGTCCGCCGATGGACGTCGAGTCATCGATCTGCCTGAGCGACCTGGTCCCTGCCCTGCGCTGGAGCCGTCCTCAGCAGGTAGCGGAGATCTTGGCCGATCCTCGGCTGCCGGCAGGGTGGTGGAGCTCGCTGGCGCTGTCCCGGGCACTCGGCGCGACGGGCCTCGACTGGGTGTGCGAGCGGCTCGCCCGCCTCGCCTCGGCTCGATGGGACCATCTGTCCCTCGCCGACGTCCTGCCCGCGCTGACCGTCCACCACGTGGACCCGACGCTGCCCGGCTGGCCGGAACCGACCCGCTCGGCGATCAACGGCCTGGGCGGGTGGCACCGGCTGCGCCGCCTGTGTCCAGGCGACCTGGCCACGCCCGGCACGCCGGGAGAAGCGGTGATCGGCTCGGTCTTCCGCGAGATCCTCGCCCAGATCCCGATCCAGACCGGCCCCCTCCCCACCCAGACCGGCCCTCTGCCGGTCCAGACCGCCCCCGGCGCCCCATCCCGGCCGGGCGCTTCCCAGCCGGGCACGCCACCATCCCACCCGGGAGCCGCGTCCCACCCGAGCACGGCACCGTCCCAGCCGGGCACCGTGCCCTCCCAGCCGGGCAGTGCGCCCTCCCAGCCGAACGCCCTGCCCACCCGCCCGGCACAGCCGGGCTCCGCGCCCACTCACTCGGGCGCCATGCCCGCACAGCCGGGCGCCGCACAGCCGGCCGCCGCACACCCGGGCACCGCCCAGCCGGGTGGCGCACAACCCGCTGGCGGTCAGCCCGGTGGCGGTCAGCCCGGTGGCGCGCCGTCCCACCCGGGTGCCGTACCCGGCGCTCCTTCTCGTGCCGGTGCGCCCGCGCAGGCCACGTCACCGCCCGCGCCCGCCGACGGCCCGACCCGCCCGGTCGGTAGCACGCAACCCTCCCCCGGAGCTCCATCGGTGCCAGGAGCGCCGGGAGGTACCGTGCCCGGCCGGGCACCAGCCGTCAGCCCCGGCCAGAACGCCGGGCTCCCGGGCCGGCCCGGCGCCGGACAGGGCGCCACGACCTCTGGGCAGGCAGCCCCCGGACAAGCGGCACCCGGCCAAACGGCCCCTGGCCAGAACGTCGCGGGCCAGAGCGGTGCCGGTCAGGCAGGCGCGCCCCCGGCCGGTCCCGGTGCTCCGGGCTCCTCCGGCGCGCTGCCCCAGCGCCTGCCCGGCGCCCCGCTGCCGAGCCCCACCCCGGAACCGTCGGACACCGACCACGCCATGGTCCGCGTGGTGGACGGGCTGTTCCGCGGCATGGACCGCCTCGAACTGGCCGTGGCCACCCACCGCCTGTTCGCCGAGGATCCGGTCAGCCTGCGCACGCTGGCCCACAAGATGCTCGTCGAGCGGGACGTCCTGTCCCAGGCCCAGCGCATGGCCGAGGAACGTGTCCTGCACTGGCTGCGCTCGTCGGAGTCCGCGCCGGTGACGGGCCACATGTTCCGCCTCACCGAGTGGCTCGGCGCCGCCGCCACGCAGGAGCAGCTGATCGGCGCCGACCCGGCCCACCCGGTGATCGTCCCCTCGCTGCGCAGCCCGCTGTGGCGCGTGCTGGTCACGCTCATGCCCGACCGCCGCCTGCAGGACGGCTGGCTCGTGGTCGGCGACCTGCACGGCCTGCAGAACCGCACCCGCCAGCTCCTGGCCACGGCCCCGAACGACGCCGACCGTCACGAACTGCTCGAACAGCTCGGCATCCGCCGCCACTCCGCGCAGGCGTGGCTGGACGCCCTGCCGCCGGAGTCACCCCGCGCCCCGGCCGCCCCGGCCGCGGAAGCGGCGCCGCAGCAGCCGCTGCCCCGCCGTACCCCCGGAGCGAACGGGCACCATCACCGGGGCGGCACGCCGATCCCGGCCGCGCCCGCGGGGAACATCGACCCGTCGGCGGCGCTCGCGACGCTGTCGGCGCTGTCGGGCGGACGCTCGCCGATGCTGGCCGGCACGCCCTCGACGCCGCCGCCCCCGCCGCCGAGCCCGACCTCGGATCCGCGCCGCTGGCAGCGCATCGAGGTCACACCCGAGCACCTGCGCGGCGGCCCGGTGCCGGTGCCGGAGGGGTACGCGGCCCAGCTGGGCATGCGGCCCGGCACGCTGCTGTCGGTCACCGGACCGGGCGACAACGCGATCGTGCTGGTCTGGCAGGGGCACCAGCCGGTGTTCGACTCGCTGCAGCCGGTGCTCATGCGGCTCAACGCGCGCCCCGGCGACCAGGTCTACGTGACCGTCGACGGCTACCGGCTGGAGGCCCAGCTAACCGGCTGAGCCGTCGAACAGCCCCGTGCGGTGCGCGGTGGCGGCCGCCTCCCCGCGGGAGGAGACGCCCAGTTTGCCCAGAATGTTCGAGACGTGCACGCTGACGGTCTTGACCGAGATGAACAGCTCGCCGCCGATCTCCCGGTTGCTCTTGCCGTCGGTGAGCAGCCGCAGTACCTCCAGCTCTCGCGCGGTCAGCCCGAACTGCGGCCCCTGCGGCTCCGGCTCGTCGGCCACCGCGATGCGCGCCCGCCGCGCGAACGCGTCGAGCTCCTCCAGCAGCGTCCGCGCGCCCAGCCGCTCGGCCCGCTCACGCGCCCTGGTCAGCCGCTCGGCCGCGTCCTTGCGCGCGCCCGCCGCGTGCGCGGCCCTGGCCGCTCCCGCCAAAGCCCTGGCCTCCTGGTACGGCTGCCGCAACCCGGCCCACGCCTCGGCGGCCGCGTCCCAGGCGACCAGATCGCCGGCCGCCCCCGCGATCGCGTTGAACGTCAGCCGCTCCGCCTCCTGCAGCACGCCCTCGGCCGTCATCCACTGCGCCTGCGCCTTGGCCTCCTCCAGCGCCGCGCCGCCCAGGATCGCGCACGGGATGAGCACCGGCCAGGCGTAGCGGGGGCTGGCGGCCAGATCCTGCTCGCGCAGCACGCGCATGGCCGCCTCCACCGCCTCCTCCGTCCGCCCCCGAGCGATGTGCAGGTCGATCTCGCGGGCGGCGACGGGCAGCATGTGCTGGTCGCGGTAGATGGTGCGCTTGATCACGCTCTGCTGGGCCGCGAACATCGCCTCGGCCTTGTCGAGGTCGCCGCGCCACAACGCGATGTCGCCGACGAACCCCTGCAGGCTCGCCCGGTACGGCGCGGGCGGCGCCAGATCCAGCGCGTGCTCGATCACTTCCAGCGCCTCGTCCCAGCGGCCCAGCGAGACCAGCGGCTCGGCCAGGTTGATCGCCAGGAACGTGCCCGAGGTGCGCGCGAGGCCGTACTCCTCGGCGTCGGCGATGCCGCGGCGGGCCACCTTGACCGCCTCCTCGTGCCAGCCGGCGCCCTCCAGCCGGTCGGACTCGGAGATCGCGGTGCGCATCAGCGCGTTGTAGGCCTTGTCGCCCATGGCGATCTCGCGGGCCTCGGCGAACTTCACCAGCCCCGCCTCCACGTCGCCGAACCTGAACCGGCCCCACGCCAGGGTCGTCAGCCCGTGCGCCTCGGTCGCGCCGTCGCCGACGGCACGGGCGATGCGCACCGCCTCCTCGGCATAGGCGATCTTGTCCGGCCACATCTCGCGGGTGTTGCACATGCGCGCCAGCGACTCGGCGATCTGGGCGCGCAGCTTGGTGGGCGGCTCGGCGGGGACCAGCTTCGCCGCCGCCTGCAGGTCCTCCAGGTTGCCCTTGCGGCCCAGGTCGTAGCGGAGCAGCCCGCGCAACCTGAGCAGCAGCGCGGTGCGCACCGGGTCGGTGACCGGGTCGACCTCCTCCAGCGCGGCACTGGCCAGCGAGATGCCGCGGTCGAACTCCCCGGCGTTGAAGGCCACCGCGGCGGCGGCACGCAGGACCTGCACGCGGTCGGCGCCGATGCGTTCCGCGGCGTCGGGGACCTTCGACCACAGTTCGAGCACGCGCGACAGCATCCGCAGCTGCTCGTCGTAGGCGGCCGACTTGCGCGCGGCGGCCGCCGCCTTCCAGGCGCTGACCAGCCCCCACAGCGCGTCGTGCGCCGCGTGCCAGTGGTGGGCCAGCTCGATGGCGCCGCGCGGGGCGGGCAGGATCGCCAGGTCGCGTTCGAGCGCCTCGGCGAAGCGGGTGTGCAGCCGGGAGTGCTCGCCGGGCAGCAGGTCGTCGTGGAGCGCCTCGCGGATCAGCGCGTGGCGGAAGGCGTAGCCCTCGCCGTCCACCACCAGCACGTTGCCGGCGACGGCGGGCCGCAGGGAGCGCGAGAGCTCGCCGTCGTCGAGCCCGGTCACCGCGAGCAACAGGTCGTGCTCGATGCGCTGGCCGCCGGCGCTGGCCACCCGCATGAGCTCCTGCGTCTCCTCCGGCAGCCGTTCGACGCTGGCCAGCAGCAGGTCGCGCAGCGACTCCGGCAGGCTGTCACCGCCGCCGCCCTCGCTCAGCAGCGCCTCCACGAACAGCGGGTTGCCCTCGCTGCGGGCGTAGATCTCGTCGATGGCGACGGGCGACGGCTCGTGTTCGAGGATGCTGGCCGCCTGGGCGACGACCTGCTTGCGGGTCAGGCGGCCGAGTTCGATCCTGGTCACCCAGTCGACGCGGCCCAGCTCGGCCAGCAGGGGGCGTAGCGGATGGGTGCGGTGCAGTTCATCGGTGCGGTAGGTCACGACGATGAGCAGCGGCACGTCGGTGCGCTGGTAGCGCACGAGGAACGAGAGAAGGTCACGGGTGGAGCGGTCGGCCCAGTGGGCGTCCTCGATCACCATGAGCACCGGCCGCTGCTCCGCCAGGTGCTCCAGCAGGCCGAGCACCAGCTCGAACAGCCGGGCGCGCGCCTCGGCGCCGTCGCCGTCCGGCTCGCCGAAGTCGGGCAGCAGGCGGGCCAGGCCGCGCGTGTTGCCGCCGGGCACCAGCGCGGACATGCCGTCGTGCCCGATGTCGCGCAGCAGCCGCCGCAGCACCGCGGTGAACGGCGCGAACGGCAGGCCGTCCGTGCCCAGCTCCAGGCAGTGACCGACGAGCTGGCGGGCGTCGCCGATCCGCTCGGCGAACTCCTTGATCAGGCGGGTCTTGCCGACGCCCGCCTCGCCGCCGACCAGCACGGTCGAGGCCGATCCGGACCGGGCGCGGGCCAGCGCACGACCGAGCGCGCCGAGTTCACTCGCGCGCCCGACGAACCGGGGGCTCACCGTATGGATGCTCACGCCCCATAGGATGCCACCTGACTAGGACAGAACGGTCACCTAAGAACCTTGCGGAAGAACGTCGCCGACTCCTCGTAGCCCAGAGCGGAGTAGAACTCGGGCGCCCGGCGGGTCGCCATGGCCACGTACCCCGCCTCGCGCTCGCGCGCCCAGCGCTCGAAATCCTCCAGCAGCGAGCGCCCGATGCCCTGGCGGCGCGAGCCGGTCTGCACCATGGCCTCCTCGACCCAGGCCACGGGTCCGTTCGCGAAGAGCGTCAAATGCACGAAGCCGAGCAGGTATCCGGTGACCCGCCCGCCGGCCACCGCCGCCAGGAGCAGCGCGTCCTCGTTGCGCAGCAACTGCGGCAGGGCCACGTCGAACGCCTCGCGCTCCGGGCGGAACGTCATCCCGAACTCGCGGGCCAGCGCGAAGATCTCGTCCGCGTCGCCCTTCTCGGCCCGCCTGATTACAAGATCGTCAGATGTCACCCTGCGCACCCTACTTCACCGATGCCGATTTATAGCTCTGCAACCGGACAATCACGAATTGTGGTCAAGGCAGGGAGAATAGCGAACGCAGGGTGCTCTACACCACCACCCAGCGTCATAGATCGGAGAGGCCGAGCTGGCGGGCGATCAGCATGCGCTGAACCTCGCTGGTGCCCTCTCCGATCTCCAGGATCTTGGCGTCGCGGTAGAAGCGGCCGACCGGGAACTCGTTCATGAAGCCGTAGCCGCCGAAGATCTGGGTGGCCTCGCGGGAGTTGTCCATGGCGGCGTTGGAGGAGACGAGCTTGGCGATCGCCGCCTCCTTCTTGAACGGCTGGCCGGCCAGCATCTTCTCCGCCGCGTGGTAGTAGGCCAGGCGGGAGGTGTGGGTCCGCGCCTCCATGTCGGCGATCTTGAACTGGATCGCCTGGTAGTGGCCGATCGGGTGGCCGAAGGCCTGGCGTTCGCGTACGTAGCGCAGGCACTCGTCCACGCAGCCCTGGGCCAGGCCGACGCTGAGGGCGGCGATGGCGATGCGGCCCTCGTCGAGCGTCTGCAGGAACTGCGCGTAGCCCCGGCCCCGCTCGCCCAGGAGGTTCTCCGCCGGGACCCGGCAGTCGGTGAAGGACAGCTCACGGGTGTCGGAGGCGTTCCAGCCGACCTTGGAGTACTTCTTCGAGACGGTGAAGCCGGGGGTACCCGCCGGGACCAAGATGGTGGAGATTTCCTTCTTGCCGTCGCGCTCCCCGGTGATGGCGGCGACGCCGACGACGCCGGTGATGTCGGTGCCCGAGTTCGTGATGAACGCCTTGGTCCCGTTGATCACCCACTCGCCGCCGTCCAGGACGGCGGTGGTCCGCATGCCGCCCGGCACGTCGGAGCCGCCGCCGGGCTCGGTGAGACCGAACGCGCCCAGCATCTCCCCGCTGGCCAGCCTGGGCAGCCAGGTGGCCTTCTGCTCGGCCGTGCCGAAGCGGTAGATCGGCATCGCGCCCAGCGAGACCGCGGCCTCCAGCGTGATCGACACGCTGGAGTCCACCCGCGCCAGCTCCTCCAGGGCCAGGCACAGCGCGAAGTAGTCGCCGCCCATGCCGCCGTGCTCCTCCGGCAGCGGCAGCCCGAACAGGCCCATCGCGCCCATCTGCCGGACGATGTCGTAGGGGAACTCCTCGCGCTCGTAGTAGTCGCCGATCACCGGCGCCACGACCTCGCGGGCGAACGCCTCGACGGTCTTACGCAGCTCGGAGTACTCGTCGTTGAGCATGGCTAGTCCTTTTGGGAGAGGGCCGTCTGGGAGAGGGCTTGGACGACGCGGGATGGGCTCGGCCGGCCCAGCCGCTCGGCGAGCCAGACGCTTGTGGCGACCAGCTCGTCCAGGTTGAGCCCGGTCTCGATGCCGAGACCGTTGAGCATCCAGACCAGGTCCTCGGTGGCGAGGTTGCCGGTGGCCGAGCCGGCGAACGGGCAGCCGCCGATGCCGCCGGTCGAGGCGTCGACCACGGTGACGCCCGCCTTCAGCGCGGCCATCGTGTTGGCCAGGGCCTGGCCGTAGGTGTCGTGGAAGTGGACGGCCAGCCGTTCGGGCGAGCCGAACGCCTCGACCAGCGCGGTGGCGTGGCCGGGGGTGCCGACGCCGATGGTGTCGCCCAGCGACAGCTCGAAGCAGCCGAGGTCGAGCAGCCGCGTGCCGACGCCCACGACCTGCTCGATCGGGGTCGGGCCCTCCCACGGGTCGCCGAAGACCATGGAGACGTACGCCCGCACCCTGAGCCCGTGCTCCAGCGCCCCGGCGATCACCGGCTCGAACATCTCGAACTGCGACTCCAGGCCGCGGTTGAGGTTACGGTTGGCGAAGGTCTCGGTGGCGCTGGCGAAGACGGCGATCTCCTCGACGCCGCTCTCCAGCGCCCGGTCGAGCCCCTTGAGGTTCGGCACCAGCACCGGATAGCGGATGCCGGGCCCGCGTTCGAGCATGGCCAGCAGCTCACCGGAGTCGGCCAGCTGGGGCACCCACGTGGGGTGGACGAAGCTGGTCGTCTCGATCACCGTGTGCCCGGCGGCGGCGAGGCGGCCGATGAACTCGGCCTTCACCTCGACGGGGACGACCGCCTTCTCGTTCTGCAGGCCGTCGCGGGGGCCGACCTCGTAGACCGTGACCCGCTCCGGCAGGCCGTCGAGCTTGTGCATCACGCCTCCACCACGGCGAGGACCGCGTCCATGTCCACGGACTGGCCCGCCCGTACCGGGAGCTCGCGCACCACGCCGTCCACGGGCGCGGTGACGGTGTGCTCCATCTTCATCGCCTCCACGACGACCAGCGGCTGGTCCTTGGTGACCTCGTCGCCGACGGCCGCCTTGACCAGCAGGACCGTGCCCGGCATCGGGCTGCGCACGACGCCGTCGCCGCCGCCCGCCGCGCCCGGACGATCGCCGGGGTCGCCGATGCGGTGCCTGGTCAGCGCCCACGCGCCGCCGTCGCGCCCGATCCACACGGTCTCGCCGTCGCGCGCGAACGTGTAGGAGGCGACCCGCCCGCCGAGCGTCAGCGCGGCCCTCTCCCCCGCGACCCGCACCTTCGCCGGTACGGCTGGCAACCACACGACCGCTCCGGGCACACCTTCTTCGGGCGCACCTTCGGTTCGCGCGGCTTCCTGTCGGACGGCGTCTTTCGGCACGGCTTCGCGTTCGGCCGGTGGCTGCCCGGCGGCGGCGCCGGGCAGCCGGATCTCCGCGGCGGTGGGCAGGCCGCGTACGGCCACCTCGCGCACGCCCTCGCGGGACTCCAGCCGCAGCGTCGTCCAGGCCCGCTCGCCCACCCGCCAGCCGTCGGCCACGTCCCAAGGGTCGCGCCCGGCCGGAGCGTCGTGGAAGATCAGCGCCGCCACGGCCAGCACGTCCGCCGGGGTCGCGGCGGACAGGTCAAGGCCGGGCAGGACGCGTTCCACCAGCCCGGTGTCCAGCTCGCCGGCCACCACCTCCGGCCGCGTCACCAGCGCCCGCAGGAACGGGATGTTGGTCGTCACGCCCAGCACCGTCGTGCGCCCGAGCGCCCGGTCGAGCGCCCTGAGCGCCTCCTCACGCGTGGGCGCCCAGGCGACGACCTTGGAGAGCATCGGGTCGAAGTCGCTGCCGACCACGGTGCCCGCCGCCAGCGAGGAGTCGACCCGCACGCCGGAGGGCTCCGCCAGCGCGAGAACCCGGCCGCCGGTGGGCAGGAAGCCCCTGGCCGGGTCCTCGGCGTACACGCGGGCCTCGACGGCGTGGCCGCGCAGCCGTACCTCGGACTGAGTGAACGTCAGGGGCTCGCCCGCGGCCACCCGCAGCTGGAGCTCCACGAGGTCCACGTCCGTGACCAGCTCGGTGACGGGGTGTTCGACCTGGAGGCGGGTGTTCATCTCCATGAAGTGGTAGTCGCCGGTGGTGCCGTCGACGATGAACTCGACCGTGCCGGCGCCGGTGTAGCCGACCGAGCGGGCCGCCTCGACCGCCGCCGCGCCCATGGCGGCGCGCGTCTCCGGGGTGACGAAGGGCGAGGGCGCCTCTTCGATGATCTTCTGGTGCCTGCGCTGGAGGCTGCACTCGCGCTCGCCCAGGTGCACGACGGCGCCGTGGGTGTCGGCCAGCACCTGGATCTCGATGTGCCTCGGGTTCTCGATGAAGCGCTCGATGAGCAGGGTGCCGTCGCCGAAGGCGTTCACCGCGGTGCGGCGCGCCGACTCCAGCGCCTCGGGCAGTTCCCCGGCCGCGCGGACGAGCACCATGCCCTTGCCGCCGCCGCCGGCCGATGGCTTGATCAGCGCGGGGAAGACGTTCCAGGCGCGCAGGTCGTCGGCGGGCTCGGCGCCGCCCGGCACCACGGGCACTCCGGCCGCGGCGACCGTGGCCTTGGCGCGGATCTTGTCGCCCATGGCCTCGATGGCCTCGGCGGGCGGGCCGATGAAGACCAGCCCCTCCTTCGCGCAGAGCCGGGCGAACTGCGGGTTCTCCGCGAGAAACCCATAGCCCGGGTGTACGGCTTGCGCGCCGGCGTCGCGGGCGGCGGCCACGATGGCTCCCATGTCCAGATATTTCGGGACCTGGAGGGCGTGGTCCGCCTCGCGGACGTGCAGGGCGCCGGCGTCGGCCTCGGTGTAGACGGCGACGCTCGTGACGCCCATCGTGCGCAAGGTCCGGATGATCCGGACGGCGATCTCGCCGCGGTTGGCGATCAGAACGGTGGAGAACATCGTCACATCCTGAAGACGCCATAGCCGATGGGTTCCAGCGGCGCGTTGGCCGCCGCCGACAGTGCCAGCCCCAGGACGGTGCGGGTGTCGGCCGGGTCGATCACGCCGTCGTCCCAGAGCCTGGCGGTGGAGTAGTAGGGGTTGCCCTGGTCCTCGTACTGGGCGCGGATGGCGTCGGCGTCGGCGTTGCCCACGGTCGTGAGCACGTTGGCCGCCTGCTCGCCGCCCATGACCGAGATGCGGGCGTTGGGCCACATCCACAGGAACCGCGGCGAGTACGCCCGCCCCGCCATCGCGTAGTTCCCGGCGCCGAAAGAGCCGCCGATGATCACCGTCAGCTTCGGCACCCGCGCGCACGAGACCGCGGTGACCATCTTGGCCCCGTGCTTGGCGATGCCGCCCGCCTCGTAGGCCTTGCCGACCATGAACCCGCTGATGTTCTGCAGGAACACCAGCGGCACCTGGCGCCGGTCGCACAACTCGATGAAGTGGGCGCCCTTGAGCGCCGACTCGGCGAACAGGATGCCGTTGTTGGCGATGATCCCGACCGGGTGCCCGTGGATGTGGGCGAAGCCGGTGACCAGCGTGTGCCCGTACTCGGCCTTGAACTCCTGGAAGCGCGAGCCGTCCACGACCCGCCCGATGACCTCGCGCACGTCGTACGGCTGCCGCGTGTCCGCCGGCACGATGCCGTAGAGGTCGCGCGGGTCGAGCAGCGGCTCCTCCGGCTCGGCGCTCGCCCAGGGGCGGGGCGGCCGGGGGGCCAGCGTGGCGACGATGTCCCTGACGATGGCCAGCGCGTGGGCGTCGTCCTCGGCCAGATGGTCGGTGACGCCGCTGATCCGGGCGTGCAGGTCGCCGCCGCCCAGTTCCTCCGCGGTGACCTCCTCGCCGGTGGCCGCCTTGACCAGCGGCGGGCCGCCCAGGAAGATCGTGCCCTGGTTGCGGACGATGACCGCCTCGTCGCTCATGGCCGGGACGTAGGCGCCGCCGGCCGTACAGGATCCGAGGACGGCGGCGATCTGCGGGATGCCGCGCGCGGACATCGTGGCCTGGTTGTAGAAGATGCGGCCGAAGTGTTCGCGGTCGGGGAAGACCTCGTCCTGTCTGGGGAGGAAGGCGCCGCCGGAGTCGACGAGGTAGACACAGGGGAGGTTGTTGTGGAGCGCCACCTCCTGGGCGCGCAGGTGCTTCTTGACCGTCATCGGGTAGTACGTGCCGCCCTTGACCGTCGCGTCGTTGGCGACGATCACACATTCGCGGCCCGAGACCCGGCCGATGCCGGTGATGATGCCCGCGGCGGGCGCCTGATCGTCGTAGAGTCCGTTGGCCGCAAGCGGCGACAGCTCCAGGAAGCGCGAACCCGGGTCGAGCAGCCCGTCCACGCGGTCGCGCGGCAGCAGTTTGCCGCGCTCCACATGGCGTTGCCGCGAGCGCTCCGGCCCGCCGAGCGCCGCGCGGGCGAGCCTGTCGCGCAACTCGGCGGCGAGCCGCTCGTTGAGGTCGGCGTTGGCTTTGAAAGCCTCGCCCCCGAGGTCGGCGACCGTTTTCAGCACCGGCCAGTGAGTCATGCTGGAAAGGTTAGTCATCATTAACGTCTATGTCTAGAATGTGAGACATGAGCACTCCTACCCGCAGCCGAGGGGCCAGACGCGCCGAGATCCTCGACGCCGCCGCCCGGCTCTTCGCCGAACGCGGTTTCCACGGGGTCTCGATCGAGGAGCTCGGGGCCGCGGTGGGAGTGTCGGGCCCCGCCCTCTACAAGCACTTCAGCGGCAAGGAGGCGTTGCTGGCCGAGATGCTGCTGGGCATCAGCTCCCGGCTGCACAGCGGGGCCGGCGACCTGGTCACCGCCGCCGGGACGCCGGAGGAGGCGCTGTCCGCGCTGCTGCGTGGGCACATCGCGTTCTCGCTGCGGGAGCCGTACCTGATCACCGTGCACGACCGGGAGCTGGGCAACGTGCCCGAGCCGCAGCGGCGGCAGATCCGCCGCCTGCAGCGGCTGTACGTGGAGGAATGGGTCACCGTCCTGACCGAACTGCGGCCCGGCCGCCCAGCCGCCCGGCTGCGCGCCGCCACGCACGCCGTCTTCGGCCTGCTCAACTCCACCCCGCACAGCGCCGGCGACCTCCCCGCCGACGACACCGCCACCCTGCTGTACGAGCTCGCCCACACCGCCCTGGTTAACATCCCCTAACCAGGCGAGCACCTCCGGACCGCACACCTCGTCTCCCTCGCACGCCCGGCGGCGGGCCCTCTGCCCGCCTCGCGCTGGAGATCGCCTTCCCCCAGAGCCTTGCCCTGGGCCGCGGCCGCCTCTCGATCGCGGCGCGCGGTCCGCGTGTGGTTGTCGTGCTCCCTTCCACCCAGGCGCCTCGCCCTGGGTTCCGGCCGCCATGCGGCGCCTCTCGCTGCCCACGCGCGGTCCTTGCGTGGTCGCCGTGCTGCCCTGGGTCACCGATGGTCCGTTAATTGCTTGCGACTGCCAATTATCTAGATATATCTTTGAAGCATCTAGATAGTAGAAGGGTGATCATCGTGCAGGAATCCGATGACTGGCCCGAGGCGTTCGCTCCCTTGGGCACCCCGTTCCACGCGACGGGCCCGCCGATCCCCGTGACGGCCCCGCGAGTACGGCGGGGCGACGTGCGGGCGGCGTTGCTGGTGCTGATCCACGAGGGGCCGCGCAACGGCTACCAGATGATCCAGGACATCGCCGAGCGCAGCCGCGGCGTCTGGCGGCCGAGTCCCGGGTCGGTCTATCCGGCGCTCCAGCAGCTTGAGGACGAGGGCCTGGTCAGCGGTGGCGAGTCCGGCGGCAGCCGTACCTTCCAGCTCACCGAGCAGGGGCGTGAGCAGGCGGAACGGCTGGCGACGGGGAGCGCGCCGTGGGACGAGGTCGCACGCACGGTCCCCGAGGACCGGCACGAACTGCGGCTTCTGTGGGGGGCGCTTGGCGAGGCGTTCGTCCACCTGACCCACACGGCCAACGACCGGCAGGTCGCCGAGGCCAAGAAGCTGCTCCGGCAGACGCGCAAGTCTGTGTTCCAGATTCTGGCGGAGGATTAGATGACGTTAACTCCGGCGGTAGCCGTACAAGATCTGAAAAAGACCTACGGAAAGGTCGAAGCGGTCAAAGGCGTCAGCTTCGAGGTCCGGCCGGGAGAGGTGTTCGGCTTCCTCGGCCCGAACGGCGCCGGCAAGACCACGACCATCAGCATGCTCTGCACGCTGGTCAACCCCACCGGCGGCAGCGCCAGCGTCGCCGGCCACGACGTGGTCGGCGCCCGCGACGAGGTGCGGCGCAACATCGGACTGGTGTTCCAGGACCCGACCCTCGACGGGTACCTGTCCGCGGAGCAGAACCTCCGCTTCCATGCCGAACTGTACGGCGTGCCGCGCCACATCGTCGGCGACCGGATCCGCCAGGTCATGGAGATGGTGGCGCTCTGGGACCGCAAGGACGCCAAGGTCATGACGTTCTCCGGCGGCATGAAACGGCGCCTGGAGATCGCCCGCGGCCTGCTCCACTCGCCCAGGGTGCTGTTCCTGGACGAGCCCACGGTCGGCCTCGACCCGCAGACCAGGGCCGCCATCTGGGGCTACATCAACAAGCTGCGCCTGAGTGAGGACATCACGATCTTCATGACGACGCACTACATGGAAGAAGCCGAGTACTGCGACCGCATCGCCATCATCGACCACGGCGAGATCGTCGTCGTGGACTCCCCCGAGGCGCTCAAGGCCAGCGTCGGCAAGGACCGCGTGCAGATCCACACCGGCGATGACGAACGTGCCATCACCGCGCTGCGCGAGCGGTTCGGGCTCGAGGCGACGGTGCACGAGGGGGCGGTGACGTTCGCGGTCGCCTCGGGCGAGGAGTTCGTGCCCCGCCTCTTCGCCGAACTCGGTCAGCCGATCAGGTCGGTGAGCGTGTCGCGGCCCTCGCTCGACGACGTCTTCATGTCCTACACCGGCTCCACCATCAGGGACGCCGAAGCCGACGACAAGAACGCCTGGATGAGAGCGATGGTGCGCCGATGACCACCGAAACCATCTCGGTCGTGGTTCCGGCCCGCAGCGCCGGGCACGACCTGCGCGCGGTCAAAGTGGTGCTCCACCGCGAGATGCTGCGCTTCCTCAGCGACCGGACGCGGATGTTGTCCATGCTCTTCCAGCCGGTGCTGTGGCTGTTCATCATGGGCACCGGGCTGGGGTCACTGGTGCAGGGCAGCATCCCCGGCGTCGACTATCGCACCTTCATGTATCCCGGGATGATCTCGATGACGGTCATCATGACCGGGATGTTCTCGGCCGGGTCGATCGTGTGGGACCGGGAGTTCGGCTTCCTGCGCGAGATGCTGGTCGCGCCGGTCTCCCGGGGCGCCATCGTGCTCGGGAAGTGCCTCGGCGGCGCCATCGTGGCCACCGCGCAGGGCGTCGTGATCCTCGCGATGGCGGGACTGGTGGGCGTGCCGTACTCCGGGACGCTGATGCTGACCTTGCTGGCCGAGATGTTCCTCGCGGCGTTCACGATCACCGCGTTCGGGGTGATGCTGGCGGCACGGATGAAGAACATGCAGACGTTCTTCGGGCTGATGCAGATGGCCATCATGCCGATGATGTTCCTGTCCGGGGCGATGTTCCCGCTGGCCAACCTGCCGTCGTGGCTGCACGTCCTGACCGTGGTCAACCCGATGACGTACGCGGTGGACCCGATGCGGCAGGCCGTCTTCTCCCACCTTTCCGTGCCGCCGGAGGTGAACGCGATGCTGAACCCGGGCGTGCAGTGGTTCGGGTGGCAGGTGCCGGTCCTCCTGGAGATCGGCGTCGTCGCCGGGCTGGGGGCGGCGTTGCTGGGGGTGGGGATCATCCAGTTCCGGCGGGCCGACTGAGCGTCCATGCCGATTCGATATAACGCACCGCGTTCTGTCGGTGACGGAAGGTATCTTTCCCGATGGCATCTTCGCCCCCCTCCCTTTCGAAGGAGACGCCTGTGCATGTCAGCGAGATCGACCTTCCGCTTCTGGAGCGGCGTGTCACTGTACTGGAAGAAGCTATATTCAGCGGCGTGCCTATGCTGAGCATCGCCGACCGGTTCGACGCGCTGCACACGCGCATCGACGAGACCAGCCGCAACATCATCGAGAAGATGGAAGAGCGGTTCGACGCGGTCGACCTCAGGTTCGACGGCATCGACCAGCGGCTCGACGCCATGGACCTCAGATTCGACGGCATCGATCAACGACTCGACGCGATAGACCTGCGGTTCGACGGCATCGACCAGCGGCTCGACGCCATGGACCTCAGATTCGACGGCATCGATCAACGACTCGACGCGATAGACCTGCGGTTCGACGGCATCGACCAGCGGCTCGACGCCATGGACCTCAGATTCGACGGCATCGACCGACGGCTCGACGCCATGGACCTGCGGTTCGACGCCATCGACCAGCGGTTCGACACACTGGAAGCAAGCATCAACGAGCGGTTCGAGAAGGTTGACCAGCGGTTCGAGCAGATGGAAGACCGGATGACTCGGGTAGAGGGTCAGCTGGTCGATATCAAGGCCATGCTGATCAGCCTGGGTGCCAAGAACCCCAACTAGCCCGATTCCCTGATGTCCCGGGCTCGACGGTGGGCCCGGGGCGCCGGGGGTCCTCCGAATGGGGGATGCCGGGTGGCGGGGTGGGGGATGCCGGGGGGCGCGACCGGGCGCGAGCATCGCCGTATGACAGCGATAACAGTGCGCGACCTGCGCAAGGCCTACGGCGGCGTGGTGGCCGTGGACGGGGTGTCGTTCGAGGTCGCGCGGGGTGAGACGTTCGGCGTCATCGGGCGCAACGGGGCCGGGAAGACGACCACGGTCGAGTGCCTGGTCGGGCTGCGCAGGCAGGATGCGGGCAGCGTCCGGGTCCTCGGGATCGATCCGGCGCGGCGGCGGGAGCTGGCCAGGAAGGTCGGGGTGCAACTGCAGGACAGCGCGCTGCCCGACCGGATCAAGGTGGGTGAGGCGCTCAGGCTGTTCGCCTCGTTCTACGCGCGGCCGGCCGACCCCAGGAAGATCATGGGCACCTGGGGGCTGGAGAAGCTCAGGAATCGCGCCTTCAGCGACCTTTCCGGAGGGCAGCGGCAACGGCTGCTGCTCGCGCTGGCCCTGGTGGGCGATCCCGAGCTGGTGGTGCTGGACGAGCTGACCACGGCCCTGGACCCGGTGGCCAGGCGCGAGACGTGGGAGCTGGTCAGGGGCCTCAAGGCGGCGGGCACCACGATCGTGCTGGTCAGCCACTTCATGGACGAGGCGGAAGAGCTGTGCGACCGGGTGGCGGTCTTCCGCGACGGGCGGATCGCGGCGGTCGGGAGCCCGGCCGAGCTCATGGCCCAGGCGGGCACGGCGTCGCTGGAGGGTGTGCTGTGAGGGCGTTCGTCCAGTTGTCGCTCAACGAGCTGAGGCTGCTGGCCCGCGATCCCGGCAGCCTGTTCTTCATGGTCGCCTTCCCGCTCATGCTGCTGGTGCTCAACAGCGGCAACAAGCGGCTGGAGATCTTCCTGCCCAGCTACATGGCGATGATCCTGGCGATCGGCGGCATCGCGGCGCTGCCGGGGATCGTGGCCACCTACCGGGAGCGCAAGGTGCTGCGGCGGCTGGCGGTCACGCCCATCTCGCCGGTCATGCTGCTGGGGGCGCAGGTCGCGGCCCAGATGGTGATGGGGCTGGCCGGGTCGCTGGTGGTGGTCGGGGCGGGCATGGCGGTCTTCGGGGTGGCGCCGCCGGCGCACCCGCTGCCGCTGGTGCTGGCGTTCGCGCTGAGCGCGCTGATGACCTGCGCGATCGGGTTCGTGATCGCGGCGGTGGCGCCCCGGGCGCGGACGGCGGATCTGCTCGGGCTCACGGTCATGTTCCCGATGATCTTCCTGGCCGGGGCGGCGATCCCGCGCGAGGGCCTGCCGGAGACCCTGCGGACGGTCGGGGACTATCTGCCGCTCACCCAGGCGGTGACGGCGATGCGGGAGGGCTGGTTCGGCGCTCCGGCCGCGCCGCCGTTGCTGCTGCTCACGGGGATAATCATCGTATGTACGGCGATAGCCGCGTTCACGTTCAGGTGGGAATGAGCCGCTGGCTCCACGCTTTCCACCTTCTCTTCTACGCCTGCCTGACGTTCCCCACGGCCGTGGTCGCGCTCATGGGGACCGGTGGCGGCCGGCCGCTCACGCTGGGGCTGGCCGCGGCCATGGGGGTCTACTACTGGCTCTTCGTGGTCCGCAGGAGCGAGGACCTCGAACGCCTCAACCCCATGGCCTGGCACTTCCTGGTCCTGCTCTGCCTGCTCTTCCTTCTGCTCCGCCGCGAGCCGGTCTTCGAGCTGGTCCAGTTCGGCATGTGCCCGCTGCCGTACGTGCTGCTGCCCGGCCGGTGGGGCTACGCAGGAGCGGTGACGCTGGTGGTGACCACGTTCGTGGCGAGCGGCCGGGTGACCGAGCTGGCGGTGAACCCGGGCGTGCTGGGCGGCCTGCTCGCCAACGCCGGGCTGGTCACGATCATGGGCCTGTTCGCCCACCACCTGGTCAAGGCCGGCGAGGTCGGGGTGCTGCGGGAGCGGGCCCGCCTGGCCAGGGAGATCCACGACACGCTGGCACAGGGGCTCAGCGGGATCATCACCCAGCTGGAGGCGGCGGAGCAGGCGATCGACGATCTGCCGGCCGTACGGAATCGCATCGCCGTCGCCAAGCGGCTGGCTCGCGAGAACCTCGGCGAGGCGCGGCGCTCGGTGGACGCGCTGCGGCCCGAGCCCCTGAACCGGGCCAGGATCGACCTCGCCCTCGGGGACGTGGCGGCGCGCTGGTCGTCGGCGAGCGGAGTTCCTGCCACGGTGGCGGTGGACGGGCCGCGCCGCCCGCTGGAGCCGGACGTGGAGGCGACGCTACTGCGCGCCGCGCAGGAAGGACTGGCCAACGCCGCCAAGCACGCGGGGGCGCGGCGGGTGGCCATCACGTTGTCGTACATGGAGGACGAAGTGACGCTGGACGTGCTGGACGACGGCGCCGGATTCGACGCGGACGCGGCGCCGGGCGGCGGTTACGGGCTGGCGGCGATGCGCGAGCGCGCGGCCGCGGTCGGCGGCACGGTGACGGTGGAGTCGGCGCCGGGAGAGGGGACGGCGCTGTGCGTGAGCATCCCGTCCGCCTGATGATCGTCGACGACCATCCGGTGGTGCGGGACGGCCTGCGCGGCATGTTCGACGGCCTGCCCGACATCACGGTGGTCGCCGCCGCGGCCGACGGCCGTGAGGCGCTCGCGCTGGCCAGGAGCACCGAGCCGGACGTCGTGCTCATGGACCTGCGGATGCCGAACCTGGACGGCGTCGGCGCGATCCGCCGCCTGCACGCGGCGCATCCCGCGACGAAGGTGATCGTGCTGACCACCTACGACACCGACGGCGACGTCGGCCGCGCGCTGGCCGAGGGCGTGGCGGGCTACCTGCTGAAGGACACGCCGCGCGAGGAACTGCACCTTGCGGTACGCACGGCCGCCGCGGGCGGCAGGGTGCTGTCACCGGCGATCGCCGGGCATCTGATGGCCGGTAAGAGTCGGCAGCCGAAGGACCCGAGCCCGCGCGAGCTGGAGGTGCTGCGCCTGATCGCCAAGGGCGCGGGCAACAAGGAGGTCGCCAGGACGCTGCTGATCAGCGAGACGACGGTGAAGACGCATCTCAAGCACGTCTTCGCCAAGCTCGGCGTGGAGACGCGGGCGGCGGCGGTGGTCGCCGCGATGGAACGCGGCCTCCTGTAGAACCCCCGGACGAGGCCTCTTCTGAAGCCTCCGAACGCGGGGCCTGTCAACGCGGCCTTCTCCGGAGCCTCTGGAGGAATGCGGAGGGCGCGGGCCCCCTGGATCGGAGGCCCGCGCCCGGGTCGTGCCGGCGGTTACCGCTTGACGCGCACGTAGTCGCTACCGCTGGTGTCGCCGTAGGCGTCCGAGTCGCCCTGGAAGACGAATCTCCAGGTGCCCGACTTCGAGGCCTTCACCTTGGTGTAGATGTTGCCACTGCTGTTGGACCAGGTGGCCTTGTAGTAGTACCACTTGCTGGAGCCCTTGGGCTTGAAGTACAGCCGGATCTTGGCTCGGTGGCCGTCCCAGCCGTCGTCGAGGATCTGCAGCTTGCCCTTGAACTTCAGGTACTTGCCGCGCTTGACGGGCTCGGGGTAGGCGTTGAACTTGATCAGCCTGCTGTCGGCCTTCTCCGGCGGCGGAGGCGGCGTGTGCCGCTCCACGCGGACCCAGTCGGCGTCGCTGGCCGAGCCCTGGATGCCGGAGGAGCCGCCGTACACGGCCCGCCACCAACCGGAGGTGTAGGCCCTGGCGTCGGCCCAGAATCGGCCGTTGCGGCCGGTCACGTCGCTGGTCACGTGCTCCCAGCGCGAGGATCCGTGGGCCTTGAACTGGATGGCCACCCGCTGGCCGGGCAGACCTTCCCAGCCCTCGACCTGCAGGTTGCCGCTGAGCGCGAGCCGGTCGCCCTTGTCCACGGGCTCGGGCGAGGCGTCGAAGCCGATGATCCGGGTGGGCCGGTCGGCGGCCTTGACGTCCACGCGGTCGGTGTCGCTGACCGAGCCCCTGGCGGAGCCGGTCTTGTCGAACTCGGCCCGCCACCAGCCGGTGGCCTCGGCCTTGACGCCGGTGGAGAACCAGCCGGAGCGGCTGGTGCCGGTCTTGGTGATGTGGCGGTAGGCGTCGGTCCCCTTCTCGCGGAAGGTGATCGTGACCTGCTGCCCGCCGTACCCCTTGCCCTCGGCGAGGAGACGGCCGGAGACCTTGATCGTCGAGCCCTTCGCCACCAGGTCGGGGCTGGCGTCGAAGTCGACGATCTTGGTGTCGAGGGCCTTCTTGACCTCGAACGAGCCGCGCGAGGAGCTCTCGCCGTCGCCGTGGGCGATGGCGAGGATGTTCCAGCGTCCGGCGCTCTTGGCGTCGAAGGACTTGGTGCCGGTCCACTTGGTCCATTCGCCGTGCGGCGCGGACTTGAGGTCGACCGGGGTGGGAACGCTGACGTCACCGGGCGCGCGGAGCTGGAGTTCAGCCTTGCCCGCGCCCTTCGTGGTGAAGCTGAACGTCGCCGTGACCGAGTCGTCGAACACGACGACCGGCGACGGGCTGACGTCCACGTCGGAAATGCTGGGGGCCTTCGCCCCGGCCGATGCCGTCGCCGGCGAGGCCAGAGCGATCGCTCCGGCTCCCATCGCGAGCGCGACGGCCACAGCGCGGATGCGTTGCGACATGCGGGTTTCCGTCCCTTCTGGAGTCCGCAAGTGGTCAACGCGGCATTGAGGGTGCCACGTGTTTCTCTCTAGTAGACGTTTAGGACGGGCAAAAGGTTCGTAAAGCTGACACGCCGTAACGAAACTGAGTCAGTTACACCGGTCCAGAACATGTCACCTCCCGACGAGGCGTCTGGGGGGCATAATCGGGCTTGTGGCGCGCGACACAGTTGAGACTCACTTCCTCGAAGCCGTAGCCGACCTCAAGATGGGCACCCCTCGTGACCCGTCAAGACCGGTCCGCGAGGGCAGCACGCTCAGCGGCCGGCTCTGTCTCGACCTGTACCGCCGCCAGCTCGACAGCCGGCTGCTCGACATCGCGGCCCGCTGGCTGCGCGAGCAGGACCAGGGCTTCTACACGATCGGCTCGGCCGGGCACGAGGGCAACGCCGCGGTGGCCGCGGCGCTGCGCGTCGACGACCCCGCGCTGCTGCACTACCGCTCCGGCGCGTTCTACCTCACGCGCTCGGCCCTGGCCGGGCGGCTGCCCGAGCAGGGCATCCGCGACGTGCTCCTGGGCCTGACCGCCGCCGCGGAGGAGCCGATCGCCGGCGGCAGGCACAAGGTGTTCGGGCACCCCGAGCTCGCGGTCATCCCGCAGACCTCGACCATCGCCAGCCATCTGCCCAGGGCCGTGGGCGTGGCCTTCGCCATCGAGCGGGCCCGCGCGCTCGACGTTCCCGCCGCGTGGGCCGGAGACGCGATCGCGGTGTGCAGCTTCGGCGACGCCTCCATCAACCACGCCACCGCGCAGTCCGGCTTCAACACCGCCGCCTACGCCACCTACCAGGGCCAGGCGGTGCCGATCCTGTTCGTCTGCGAGGACAACGGCATCGGCATCAGCGTCCGTACGCCCAAGGGCTGGGTCGAGGCGGCGGCGAACCGGCCGGGCATCGAGTACTTCGCCGCCGACGGCTGCGACCTGGCCGCCGCCTACGACGCGGCAGCGCAGGCGGTGGCGCACGTGCGGGCCAACCGCTCCCCCGCCTTCCTGCACCTGTCGACGGTGCGGCTGATGGGCCACGCCGGTTCCGACGTCGAGGTCGCGTACCGCACCCAGCGCGAGATCCGCGCCGACATGGAGCGCGACCCGCTGCTGCGCAGCGCCGCGATGCTGGTCGAGGCGGGCCTCGCCACCCCCGACGAACTACTCAAGTCGTACGAGTCCACGCGCGAGCACGTGCTGCGCATGGCGCTGGAGACCACGCGCAGCCCGCGGCTGTCCACGGCCGAGGAGGTCATGGCGCCCATCGCCCCGCGCAGCGAGGACGTGATCGCCAAGATCAGCCCGGTGGCGGCCGAGCCGTCGGTGCGCGAGAAGGCCTTCGCCGGCGCGCTGCCCGAGAACGACAAGGCGATGACGCTGTCGCAGGCGATCAACAGGACGCTGTCGGACGCGCTGGCCGTCTACCCCGAGATGATGGTCTTCGGCGAGGACGTCGCCAAGAAGGGTGGCGTCTACGGCGTCACCCGCGGCCTGCAGAAGCGCTTCGGCGCCGCCCGCGTCTTCGACACCCTCCTCGACGAGCAGGCCATCCTCGGCCTCGCGCTCGGCTCCGGCGTCGCCAAGCTGCTTCCGGTGCCCGAGATCCAGTACCTGGCCTATCTGCACAACGCGCTCGACCAGATCCGCGGCGAGGCCGCCACGCTCTCCTTCTTCTCCCGCGGCGCCTTCACCAACCCGATGGTCGTCCGCGTGGCCGGCTACGCCTACCAGAAGGGCTTCGGCGGCCACTTCCACAACGACAACGCCATCGGCGCGCTGCGCGACATCCCCGGCCTGGTCATCGCCTCGCCCTCGCGGCCCGACGACGCCTCGGCGATGCTGCGCACGTGCCTGGCGGCGGCCCGTACCCAGGGCGCGGTCTGCGTCTTCCTGGAGCCGATCGCGCTCTACCACACGCGCGACCTGTTCGACGAGGGCGACGGCGGCTGGCTGGCCTCGTACGCGCCGCCGACCCGCTGGGCCGACACGCACGTGCCGATCGGGCGGGCCCGCTCCTACGGCGACGGCCGCGACCTGACCATCGTCACCTACGGCAACGGCCTGCGGATGAGCCTTCGGGCCGCGGTCCGCCTGACCCAGGAGGGCTACAGCTGCCGGGTGCTGGATCTGCGGTGGTTGTCGCCGCTGCCGGTCGAGGACCTGGTGCGGGCGGCGGAGCTGACCGGCAAGGTGCTGATCGCCGACGAGACGCGCCGCTCGGGCAGCGTCTCGGAGGGTGTCGTGGCCGAGCTGGTCGACGCCGGGTTCACCGGGCAGATCGCGCGGGTGACGTCCTCCGACAGCTTCATCCCGCTCGGCGAGGCGGCCGGCCACGTGCTGCTGTCGGAGGAGGAGATCGAGGCGGCCGCCCGCAAGCTGCTCAGCTAGGTCAATACGGTGACGGCCCGCCGAACATCTCGGCCACCCGCGAGGCCAGCGTGACGTCGCCCTCGACCCGCAGTCGCCCGGACATCAGCAGGTCGGCCGGGTTGACCGTGCCGGCGAGGACGCGCAACAGGTCGGCGGCGGGCATCGCCAGCACGAGCGCCGGATCGGCGGCGCGGCCCTGTGCCATCCTGGCCCGCTCGCCGCGCACGGTGATCGTCCAGGTGGCCGCCGGTTCGAGCCGGAACTCCAGCGTCCCCTGGAACCCGCCGGCCTTGGCCGGGTCGAAGGAGCGCGCCATCAGCCGGAACAGCAGCCGCTGTTGCCCCGGCCCGAACCACCGCTCCAGTTCCCGGTCCTCGCGCCCGCCGACGAAGCGCGCCAGCAGCCCCTGCCCGCCGCGCCGCGCCGCCTTGCGCGCCGCCCGCAGCCGCTCCCCCGGCCCGGCCGGCGCCCGCCGCCCGATCCGCGCGACCTCGGCGTCCTCCTCGATCCGGTACGGCCGCGCCATCACCCTGACCGGAGCCCGCCTGGCCAGCGCCGCTCCGACGGCGGGCGCCAGCCGTTCCGCCTTGGCCCGTTCCCGTTCCTCGCGCCCGTCGGTGAAGACCGGCAGGACCTTCTTGCCGAACAGCTCCAGGCTCTCGCAGATGTGCTCGTGCCGGTTCGGCCCCGCCTGCAGTACGAAGATCATCTGATCGACGCCGGCGTCCTCGTAGCGGCGGACCAGCTCGACGAGCTGCCGTGGGCTGCCGAGCGCCCCGGCCAGCGGATCGTCGCCGCGCGCTCCGAGCGGGGGCCGCCGGGCGGTGAAGTCGTCCCAGATGGAGCCCCGGCCCGGTTCGTGCCTGGACGGCCCGTAGTAGTGCGCGAGCGCGTAGGCGAAGAACCCGGCGCCGAGCGCGCCGCGCCGCCTGGCCTCCTCCGGGTCCTCGTGGCACATCATCGGCAGCACGACCGCGAGGTTGGCGTTGACCGCGAACCCGGCGGGCACGCACTCCTCGGAGGCCAGCAGCCGGTAGTAGTCGCGCGACCAGGTGGCCGCGTCCTCGGGGTGCACGAACGCGAACGACAGCGCGCCGATCCCGTTGCGCGCGGCCAGCCGGATCGTCTCGCGCCGCGAGCAGGCCACCCAGAGCGGCGGGTGCGGCTTCTGCACGGGTTTGGGGATCACGTTGCGCGGCGGCATGCGGAGGTGGGGCGAGTTCCACCCGGCGAACGGCTCTTCGGCGAACATGCGGGTGACGCAGTCGAGCGCGTCCTTCCACATCTCGCGCTTGAGCTCGCGCGCCACCCCGAACCCGCCGAGCTCCGCGGCGGAGCTGGCCTCGCCGGTGCCGAAGTCCACGCGCCCGCCGGAGACCAGGTCCAGGGTGGCCACCCGCTCGGCCACCCTGGCGGGGTGGTTCACCTGCTGCGGGAGCTGGATGATGCCGTGGCCCAGGCGGATGTTCGTGGTGCGCTGGGAGGCGGCGGCCAGGAACACCTCCGGCGCCGCCGAGTGGGAGTACTCCTCCAGGAAGTGGTGCTCGACCTCCCAGGCGTAGTCGAAGCCGACCCGGTCCGCGAGCTCGATCTGGTCCAGGGCGTCGTTGTAGAGCCGCTGCTCGCTGTCCGGTTTCCAGGGCCGAGGCAGCTGGTGCTCGTAGAAGATTCCGAACCGCATTCTCGGACGGTAAGTGCGTTCTGACATCCTGTCCAGATCCGGACAGGGGTCACAGCCACGGCCCGATCGACGGCGCGCCGGGCTCCGGCGCCGGGCCGCGTCCGGTCAGCCACGCCGCCAGCCGCGCGGCGCTCCCGCGCACCAGCGCGACCCGCTCGACCAGGTCGCCCTCGTCCGGCCGGCCGCCGGGGTGGACGCGCCAGGTGCGCGCCCGGTCGAGCGGGACCAGCAGCAGCGCCGGGCCTTGGGGACGGTTCTCCATGGCCGCGGTGACGTCGCTGAGCAGCGCGTCGACCATGCCGTCGGGGAAGTCGTCGAAGGACCCTCCTGCGCCGAGGTCCACGGCGTGGATCCACAGCTCGCGCGCCCGCATCCAGGGGACGTCGGAGGCGGGCACGATCTTGCCCTGCGCGGTGCGGACCTTCGTGTTCCACTGCAGGTCCGACAGGCCCGCCAGGTCCTCGCGCAGCTCCCGGTCGCAGTCGGCCGACAGGGCCGCCAGCTCCGGCGCGGGGATGCGGGCCGTCTCCTCGATCTCCGCGTCGCGGGCCTCCCGGCTCGGGTACATCGCCCGCTCCTCGCCGGTCCTGGCCCAGTGGACCAGGCGGGACAGCGCCCGCGCGTTGCAGGCCACGTGCGCCACCACATGGCGGCGCCGCCATCCCGGCAGCTGCGAGGCCCCGTCCAGTCCCGCCTCGACGGCCGCGTCCACCTTGCGGGCGAAGTACTGGCCGCCCGCCTCCATCCACCCGAACTCACTCATGGGCACCACGCTAGGACCACGCACCCCGCGCGGTCCGGCAGACCCCTACAGCCAGTCGCGTCTCTTGAAGACGATGTACAGGATCAGGCACACCCCGCCCATCAGCACGACGGCGAACGGATAGCCCAGCGTCCAGTGGGTTTCCGGCATGAAGTCGAAGTTCATGCCGTAGATCGTGCCGACCAGCGTCGGGGCGAAGAGAATGGCCGCCCACGCGGAGATCTTCTTGACCTCCTCGCCCTGCCGGATGCTGGCCTCGGTCATCTTGGCCATCTCGGCGTTCTGGGCCTGCGTGACCAGGGTCGAGTTGATCACCAGGATGTCCTGGAGCATCTGGCGGAAGGCCGCCACGCGCTCCGTCACCGTGATCGCGTGGTCGGCGACGTCGCGCAGGTAGCTCTGGAGCTCCTCGTTCACGCCGTACTTGGTGGCGCCGGCGATGAAGCCGTCGATCATCTTCAACAGGGGCGCGGTCGCCCGCTGGAACTCGATGACCTCGCCGCTCAGCTCGTAGACGCGGCGCGAGACCGCCGGGTCACCGCTGAACACCTGGCCCTCGATCTCCTCCAGGTCCTTCTGCAGCCCGGCCACGACCGGGGCGTAGCCGTCCACGACGGCGTCGAGGATGGCGTACAGCACCGCCTGGGGGCCCTGGCGCAGGAGGTCGGGGTCGGATTCCATGCGTTTGCGCACGGCCTGGAGGTCGGGGGCCTCGGCGTGCCGTACCGTGATCACGAAGTTGGGGCCGACGAAGACGTGCAGTTCGCCGAAGGCGACCTCCTCCACGTCGTCGAGGTAGCGCGCGGCGCGCAGCACGACGAAGAGCGTGTCGCCGTAGCGGTCGGCCTTGGGGCGCTGGGAGCCGACGATGGCGTCCTCGAGGGCCAGTTCGTGGAGCTGGAACTCCTCGCCCAGCTTGACCAGTTCCCACTCCTTCGGGCGGTACAGGCCGATCCAGGCCATGGTGCCCGGCATCTCCTTGAGCCGTTCGAAGGCGTCGGCCAGCGAGCCGGGGTTGTCGATGCGCTCGCCGTACTGGTAGATGGCGTTGTCGATCACGGTCGGGCGGTAGGGGGCTTCCTCCTCCACGGCCCGGGGATCCATGGAGTGCTCCGGCGCCTGCTCGCGGATGCGACTGCTCTGCAGGAAGCCCTTCATGCGTGCCATGCGCTCACTCCTCTACGACACCTCGTCGAGACTCGTCGTGGTGCCGCACGATGAGCCCATCCGGATCGCCCAAGTTGACGTCCGGATGGTAGCAACGCTCCATGACCGCGAGGTTGCCGCGGACCAGCGCCTCGTGCCGATCGTTCACCCCTCCATCAGATCATGTCCGACCCGTTGTGCCAGCACACGGCCCTGACCCATTCGTCCCCGAGGCCGAGCCGGTCGAGCGCGTGCAACTGGTGCGCGTACGCATAGGGAATGTTCGGGAAATCGCTACCCAGCACCACCTTCCCCGCCCGGCCGAGTTCACGCAGCACGGGGCGGAGCGCGGCGGGGAAGGGCATGCCGAGCTCGGCGAAGTCGGTGAAGGCCATCGTGGTGTCGAGCGCCACCCGTTCGTAGCGCTCCGCCAGGTCGAAGAACGGCTCGTACTCGGGCATGCCGAGGTGGGCGATGACCA
This sequence comes from Nonomuraea sp. NPDC050540, assembly GCF_044457485.1. Classification (NCBI taxonomy): domain Bacteria; kingdom Bacillati; phylum Actinomycetota; class Actinomycetes; order Streptosporangiales; family Streptosporangiaceae; genus Nonomuraea; species Nonomuraea sp. NPDC050540. Next base: position 976,373 of record NZ_JBITHA010000001.1, on the reverse strand, counting down.
GGCGCAGGCGCGGATGTCTTTTCAGGAGGCCGGCGATGGGTTCTGGGCCCACGCGGCCGCCGGGCACGGGGACGGAACTGGCGTGGACGACGACCGGGAGCCCGGCGTCGGCCAGCAGGCCCCAGACGTCGTCCAGTTCGGGCAGGCGGGGGTCGAAGTCGCCCACCTGGAGGTGGATCTTGAAGATGCGGGCGCCGGCGTCGACGGCCTGCCGTACATAGGAAAGAGCGCCCGGCTCGGGGTAGAAGGTCGCGGAGGGGACGCACTCCGGGGTACGGCGGGCGAAGCCGAGCGTCCATGCGTTGAGGTCCCGGGCCATGCCGGGTTTGTGGGCGTAGGCCAGGGCGGAGAAGCGGGTGACGCCCATCTCGCGCAGGCGGGCCAGGCGCTGCTCCACGGGCCACTGGTAGGTGACCTTCCAGCCGTCGCCGAGCAGCGGGCCGCCGTGGTTGAAGTGGTGCCAGACGCGGCGCTCCATCCGTTCGGGCAGGAAGTGCACGTGCAGGTCGATCAGGCCGGGCAGCCCGCGCGCCGCCCGCCAGGCGGGAACCTCGGAATCAGAATGAAGTTCTGTGACCACGGCGGTGACTTTACCCGGATAGGGTCTCTACTCGATGGACAAGTTCCTGGCACAGCTCGTGGAGGTCCAGCCCGCCCCCGAGCCATGGGTGATCGTGGTGTCGGCGGTGTTCGCCTTCGCGGTCGTCTCCTACACCACCTCCTGGCACCTCACGCGAGGGCTCGTCACGATCGCCCACGAGGGCGGGCACGCGCTGATGGCCCTGCTCACGCGGCGCAAGCTGGAGGGCATCCGGCTGCACTCCGACACCTCCGGCGTCACCCTGACCAGGGGCAAGCCCACCGGGCCCGGCATGGTGCTGACCGCGCTGGCGGGGTACGTCGCGCCGTCTCTGCTGGGGCTGGCGGGCGCGTGGCTGACCGACCAGGGGCGCATCACGCTGCTGATCTGGGTCGTCCTGCTGTTCCTGGTCTGCATGCTGCTGCTGATCCGCAACCTCTACGGCGCGCTCATCCTGCTCGCGACCGGGGGCGCGATCTTCGCCCTGTCCATGTACGCGCCGGACGACGTCCAGCAGATCGTGGCCTACGTGGCGGTGTGGTTCCTGCTGTTCGGCGGCGTCCGCCCGATCATGGAGCTGCAGCGCAAACGACGTCGCAGGCAGGCCGGCAACTCCGACGCCGACCAGCTCGCCAGGCTCACGGTGCTGCCCGGCGGCTTCTACGTCTTCTTCTTCCTGCTGGTCGCGGGTGCCTCGATGTTCGGCGGCGCGTACCTGATGTCGCCCTTCTGACGCCCACACCCGGGCAAATCGCTAAACTCGCCCCTGACAGGGGGGAAGCACTGTGCAGCACGTCGAGGACGCCCCCGGCTATCGAGTGCTCGATCAGGCCGGTCAGGGCGGATTCGCCATCGTCTACCGGGCCTACCAGGAGCGTCTCGACCGGGTCGTGGCGCTGAAAGTGCTGTCCGTGGACCGGGTCGACGGCAAGACGATGCGCAGGTTCCAGCGCGAGCTCCAGCTCACCGGCCGCCTCACCGGCCACCCCAACGTGGTGACCGTCTTCGACACCGGCACCACGCGGTCCGGCAAGCCGTACATCGCGATGGACTTCTTCGAGAACGGTTCCCTGCGCGACCGCATCCGCAACAACGGGCCGCTCCCCCTGCAGGAGGTGCTGCGCTCGGGAGTCAAGCTCGCCGGGGCGCTGGCCGCCGTCCACGAGGCCGGGGTTCTGCACGGCGACATCAAACCGCAGAACATCCTCATCTCCCGGTACGGCGAGCCCGCCATCGCCGACTTCGGGGTCGCCCGCGTCATCGACACCGCCGAGGTGTCCGCCTCGACCCACGCGTTCACCCCGCTGCACGCCGCGCCCGAGGTCCTGAGCGGCCACCAGCACACCGCCGCCACCGACATCTACTCGCTCGGCTCCACCCTCTACCACCTGCTGGCCGGCCAGCCCGCCTTCCACAGCCCGACCGACCCGTCGATCGCGCCGCTGATGTACCGCGTCCTGAGCAGCGACCCGCCGCCCATCGACCGCGCCGACGTGCCCGCCGTGGTCTTCTCCACGGTCCTGCGCGCGATGGCCAAGGACCCTCAGCAGCGGTACGGCACGGCCCGCGAGTTCGCCGAGCGGCTGCGGCAGATCCAGGCGGAGCTCGGGCTGCCGGTCACCGACCTGCTCGGCGCCGACCCCGGCCCTTCCCCGGCGCCGCGGCCCGACGTTTCGTCCGGCCCGCAGACCCACCCGGCCACGTACCCGGCGACCGCCCCGGCCGACCTGAACGGCCCCGGCCAGGCCCCCGCGTACCCGCCCGCCAGTCCCAGCCCTTGGGCGCCGGGCTCCACCTATCCGGCGACCGGCTCCGTTGCCCCGGTCAGCCCGTGGGCCCCTCAGGCCGGCCCGGCCCCCTCCGGGACCCGCCCCGAAACCCGGCCCGCCACCGGTCAGGCCACGAGCCCATGGGCGCCTCAGGGCGAGCTGCCCCTGAACGCCCAGGCCCCCCTGCCTCAGCAGCATGAGGGAGGCGGCCCGGGGGCGCCCGGTGGCCGGCGGAGGAAGGACGGCGGTTCCTCCGGGCGCGGCAAGATCGTGATCGGGGTGACCGTGGCGGCGGTGGCCCTGGCCGGTACCGGAGTGGCCGTCTACCTGTCGCAGCGCCCGACCGGCACGGTGCCCACGGCCGGCCGTACGCAGCTGAAGCAGCCGAGCAAGCCCACCGTCGACCGCGAGTCCATCGACGCGCTCCGGCCGCGCGTGCTCAAGGTGGGGAGAGACCTGGGCGTGTCGGTCACGCTGACCTGGCGCCTGCCCGGCGGCGCGCGCGAGTACCCGATCGTGGTCCAGCGCGAACCTTCCGACGACGAGCCCCTCATCCCGCTGCCCGCCGGCACGACGTCCACCCGCGTGACCGGCCTCACCAAGGGCGTCGGCTACTGCTTCCTGGTCGGCGTACCCCTGCAGTTCTCGCAGAAGACCAGCGTCGCCTGGTCCAAGCCGACGTGCATCCGCGGCGCCCGGCCGGGCGGCCTCCAGCCCAACGACGCCGCCGCACCCAACGCCGCCGCGTCTACCTCGGAGTGAGCCGCCGTCCCAGCGTTCCCAGCCGGTAGCCCTCTCCCGGCTCGGCCTCCACCAGGCCTTCGCGGCACATCGTGGTGCACAGCGCGTGCACCGTGCTGCGCGGGATTCCGGTACGGCCGGCGAGTTCGCGCACCGACAACGGGCGCTGGGTGCCGGCCAGCGTGCGCAGGACACACGCGGCTTTCGAGACCGACTGAACGTGGGACATGGCCCACCCTGCCCACCGCCACCCGCCCCGATCAACCCCGGGTCCCGCGACACGGAACCTGGACGTACCTGGAGTTCCCACGCGCCGGCCCTGGTGGATCGGCCGCGCGGCCCTCTACCGCGCCGCGGCCTATTTGGCCTGGCGGCGGCGGGGTTTGGCGGGGGCCGCGGTCTCCGCCTCCTCCGACAGCACCTCGATGATGCGGCGGGAGACGATCTCCAGGTGCTCGTGCAGGTGGGCCACGGCGGCGTCGACGTCGCCGCGGGCCGCCAGGGTGGCGAGGTGGCGGTGACCGCCCTGGTCGTGGCCGACGCGCAGGCCGAGGAGGTAGCGGCCGACGGAGTTGCGCAGGTCCTCGATGATGCCGACGGCGACGGGGTTCTCGCCCGCGTCGTACAGCTCCCGGTAGAAGGCGGCCCGTTCCTCGGCCAGCGAGCTGCTGACGTGGGGCTCGTCGAGGGCGGTGCCGAGCTCGCGCAGCCGGGCCGCCCTGGCGGAGGTCATCCTGGCGATGGACTTGCGAAGGGCGTGCGACTCCAGCAGGACGCGCAGCTCGTAGATCTCGCGGACCTGCTCGACGGTGAGGGTACGCACCACGGCGCCGCGGTGGGGGTGGAAGGAGACCAGCCCCTCGGACTCCAGTTGCATGAGCGCGGTGCGCACCGGGATGCGCGAGACGCCGAGTCGCTCGGCGAGCTCCTCCTGGCGCAGGTGCTCGCCGGGTGCCAGCACGCCGGTGATGATGCACTCGCGGATGACGTCGTAGGCCATCTGTCCGACCGTTTTGTATCCAGCGGACATACGGCCGACGACATCGTCGAACGAGGGCTTGGTCGCGGTCTCCACGCTCACGCCTCTCCCGGGGATCCGGTTATCGGATCCAATCCAAGCACAGGTGTCCCGCCATGCGGGACACTACCGGAGTCTGGGCAGTACCTCGGTCCCGAGCAGGTCGATCACCTCGAACCAGCGCGGGAAGGAGAAGCGGAAGTCGAAGACGAGGTGCTCCACCCCGGAGGCCTCGAACTTCTTCACCTCGTCCACGATCTCCCCCGGATCGCCGACGATGAGCTGGCCTTCGAGGTCCTCGACCGTCTCGAACCGGCCCGAGGGCGGCCTGACCGCGAACTTGGCCTTGTTCGCCCAGGCCAGCAGGCCCGGGACGTTGACGTCGCGCAGCGCCTCCTCCCTGGTCGCGGCGACGGAGGTGGGCGGGATGACGGCCACGGTCGGCAGCTTCCTGCCGTTCTCCTCGCAGATCTCGCGCATGCTCTCGACGCGGCGGCGGATGGTGGCCAGCGAGATGCGGCCGGGCATCCAGCCGTCGGCCCACTCGGCGGCCAGGCGGGCGCTGCGGGGGGTGGCGCCGCAGTACCAGAAGGGGACGGGGCCGCCGACGGGCTTGGGCTCGATGCTGACGCCGGTGAAGGTGAAGTTGTCGTCGGAGTAGCTGACGTCGTTCTCGACGGCGACCTTGCGCAGGATCTCGGCGTTGGAGCGGACCAGCGAGACGCGGTCCCTGTCGCCCCAGCCGATCGCGTCGAACTCGTGCTGGAAGGTGCCCGCCCCGAACCCCAGGATGAGCCGGTCGCCGACGAGCTGGGTCATGGTGCCGAGCTGCAGCGCGGTGGTCAGCGGGTGGCGGAAGGGGATCAGCGAGCCGGTGCCGAGCTGGATGCGCGAGGTCACCGCCCCGATGGCGGTCAACGTGGTGAGCGCGTCGTAGAACTCCCGGTTGGGCGACTCCATCTCGCCGTGCGGCTCGAAGACCAGGTGGTCACGCACCCAGACGGAGTCGAACCCCAGTTCCTCCGCCCGCTGCGAGCCACGGAGCAACCGGTCACGGGAGGCGAACTCACCAAAATGGGGGAGCAAGAGGCCGAATTTCACGACAAATCTCCTTAAATCCATGAGGTACGGCTACCGCCCCCGCTCTCCCAGCCCCTCAACCCTCCGAGCCCCGAAACTCCGGGCTCCCCGGAACTCCGGGCTCCCTGGCATCCGGGGTCCTGCGGGGCTTCCGGCGGGTCGGATGTGCCAGGGCCGGCGGGTCGGCGACCGGGACAGAGAGTGCCCGGACAGCGGGGCGGCGGTGGGCGGAAAGGACGAGGTGGAGGCGGTGAGCAGGGCGGGAAGGCGGCGGGCACGGGGCTGGGCGGCGCAGGCTGGGCGGTGAGAAGGGCAGCAGTCGAGGAGGTGGAAGCGGTGGCGGGCACGGGGAGGCGGCGCGAGAGGGGTGGTGGAGGTGAGGTGGTGCAGGTGAGGTGGGAGTGGGTCAGGCTTGTTGGCCGTGGCCGGGAGGGCCGACGACGTGGCCTTCGCCGTACACCTCGACTCCGCGGACGAAGGTGCGGTCGATGCGGACGCCGCACGTCACCCCCGCATAGGGTGTCCAGCCAACCCTGGACAGGACGTCCGCGTCGGTGATGGTCCACGGCGCGTCAGGGTCGGCGATCACGATGTCGGCGTCGCGGCCGGGGAGCAGGGCCCCCTTCATGGGGAGGCCGAACGTGCGGGCGGGAGTCTCGGCTGCCATGTCGACCACGCGTTCCAGGGTGATCCGGCCCGAGAGGGCGGCGTCCAGGAGGAGGGGGTAGAAGTACTGGATGCCGGGGGTTCCGGTGTGGGAGCTCCACATGCGGGTCCAGCCGATCTCCTTCTCCTCCCGCGTGTGCGGCGCGTGGTCGGAGGCGGCGATGTCGATGGTCCCGTCGCGCATGCCTTCCCACACCGCCTCGCGGGCGTCGTCGGGCACCCAGTACGACAGCGCGTACGGCCCGAGCCGCTCGACGTGCTCCCACCGGGACAGGAACGGCATCCAATGGTTGACCTCGCACGTCACGTCCACGCCGCGGGCCTTGGCCCGGCGGACGGCCTCGACGGAGCGGCGGGTCTGCATGTGGGCCAGGTGGACGGGGCAGCCGCTGGCCTCGGCCAGGCGGAGGACGACGTCGATGGCGGTGTCCCAGATGACGCCTTCGCGCTCGGCGTACGCCTGGGCGTAGGCCTGCGGGGTGTTCTCGCCGCGGCCCAGGTAGCGGCCCTCGATGTAGTCCATGAGCGCCTGGTCATGCGGGTGGACGATGAAGCGTTTGCCGGTGGCGGCGATGGTGTCCATCATGCGCAGCAGGTCGCCGTGGTCGTGCATGCCGGTTCCGGCGGGGTGCGGGTAGGTGCGGCCGGTGTCGACGACCATGTACACCTTGTAGGCCCTGATTCCCATCTCGGCCATCTTGGGGACCTGGTCGGCCAGGGTTGCGGCGGGGTTGTGGTTGTAGTCCACGATCGAGGTCGCCGCGTACCGGGCCAGGACGTCCCGCAGCGTCTCGACGGTGGTGGTGGGCGGGTCGAGGTTGGGCATCCCGAAGATCGTCGTCACGCCTCCGGCCGCGGCCTGGCGGGTGGTGGTGAGAATGTCCTCCTTGTGGGTGAAGCCGGGTTCGCGGGTGTGGACGTGCACGTCGACCATCCCGGGCAGGACGAGCTTGCCGGTGGCGTCGACCACCTGGTCTCCGGCCTCCACCTCCCGGGAGACCAGCCCGGCGATCTTGCCGCCGGACACGAGCACGTCGGCGTCGAGGCGGCCGGCGGGGGTGACGACCGTTCCTCCGGCGATCCTCATCATGCGGGCGCCTCGATCCGCGCGTCGCCCTCGGGGGTGGAGACCACCAGGTGGGCGGGTCCGAGGTGGCGGTCGAACCAGGCGACGACCCTCGGGGTCACCTCGGTCCAGTAGCGGTCGTAGGCGGCGTAGTGGGTGGTGTGCCGCTGCATGATCAGCTCGCGGGGGCCGCGGGCGGCGGCGTAGATCTTCTCGGCATGGTCGGTGGGTGTGGTGGCGTCGTTCTCGATGCCGATGACCAGCAGCGGGGTGTGCACCGTGGCCGCCGCGGGCCGGTAGGCGAGGATCTCCTCCACCGCGGGCGCGAACGCCACCTGGGTCGGGACGCGCTCGTCCACGTCGGCCTTGACGGTCGTGGCCCGCCGTTCCTTGGTCGGGACCATGATCTCCTCGCGGGGATGGACGAAGCGGCCCTTGCCGGTGCGTACGCGGTCGAGGCGGTCGGACTCGACGTCGGCCAGGAACTCCAGCCACTCGTACTCGCTGCGCATCCGGTGCAGCCAGTCGGCCCCGTCGGCGACGGGCAACTGGCTGACCGCGGCCCGGACCCGCCGATCGGCGGCGGCCAGCAGCACGGCGTTGCCGCCGCCGGTGCCGCCGCTGCCGAAGACGCCGATGCCGTCGGGCACCACGTCGTCGCGGCCGGTCAGGTAGGTGACGGCGGAGCGCAGGTCCTGCAGCTGCCGGGCGGGCGACAGGATCGACCGGTCACCCTCGGAGCCGCCGAAGCCCCGGTAGTCGAAGACCAGCACGGCGAAGCCCGCCGCGGTCAGTGCCTCGTGGTAGCGGACGTAGAGTTTCGCGTCCTTGAGCCCCAGCCAGCCGGGGCCCTGGACGATGGCGCGGTACGGCCCCGCCCCCTCGTCGGGAGTACGCCACAGGGCGCTGATCCGGTCGCCTTCGCTGTACCAGCTCACTTCTTCTGTGCGCATGCCCACAGCCTGGATTTCGTATCCAATCTTGTCAACACTCTCTGAGAAACGTCCGAGAGAGGGGGGTTGACCGTGATTTAAGGCCATGAATAATGTAGCCATCTCGTTCCCCTGGGAGTACGGAGCCGTTTATGGCGACCGATCCGATCATCCAGATCCGCGACCTGTCCGTCCGGTACCACGTCGCCAGGACGGGCAACCGGCTGATCGCCGTGCAGGACGTCGACCTCGACGTCATGGAAGGCGAGTTCCTGACCGTCCTCGGGCCCAGCGGCTGCGGCAAGACCACGGTCCTCAACTGCGTGGCGGGCCTGCTCACCCCGACGACCGGCACGATCCTGGCCGGCGGCCGCCCGGTCACCGCGCCGGGTCCCGACCGGGCCGTGGTCTTCCAGGACTACGCGCTGCTGCCCTGGCGCACCGTCGCCGACAACGTCCGATTCGGGCTGGAGATGCAGCCCCGGCTGAAGGAGGGCGCCGCCGACCGGATCGCCGAGGCCATCCGCCTCGTGGGCCTGTCCGGATTCGAGAACTCCTACCCGCGCGAACTGTCCGGCGGCATGCAGCAGCGCGCCGGGCTGGCCAGGTCGCTGGTCGCCGATCCGCGCATCCTGCTCATGGACGAACCGCTCGGCGCGGTCGACGCGCTGACCCGCGAGGTCATGCGGGCCGAGCTCAAGCGCATCATCGACGCCACCGGCAAGACCGTCGTCTTCATCACGCACAGCATCGACGAGGCCGTCCAGCTCGGCGACCGGATCGCGGTGTTCAGCTCGCACCCGGGGACCATCAAGGAGATCGTCACCGTGACGCCGGGCAACCGCGACGGGCTGCGCGACCAGCTGTGGAAGTCGCTGGAGTCCGACGCCGTGGCCGCGGCCCGCGGGGCCGCGGAATGACCGCGCGCACCGCCCCCGCCAAACCCCTGCGAGTCCGCCCATCCGGTACGGCCCGCCGCCCGTGGAAATACCGCACCCCGCTCATCGCCCTGGCCGACCTGGTGGTCTTCGTGGCGCTCTGGCACGTGGCCGTCGTCGAGCTCGAACTGGTCAACCGCGTCTTCTTCCCCTCTCCCGGCGACGTGGCGGGCGCGCTGGCCACGCTCGTGTCCAGCGGCGAACTGGCCGGCCACCTCGGCACCAGCGCCAGAAGCTGGCTGATGGGATACAGTCTCGGCGCCGCCGCCGGAGTGGTCACCGGGCTCGTGACCGGGAGCCTGCCGTGGGCCAACCGGCTGCTCATGCCGCTGCTCTGGTCCCTGTGGGCGACGCCGCTCATCGCGCTCCAGCCCACGCTCACCGCCTGGCTCGACTACGGCGACGGGCCGATCGTCGTCCTGGTCTTCCTCAGCACGATGATCCCGGTGGCGCTCAACACCGCGACCGGCGCGGCGCAGACCAGCCCGTCGCTGATCAGGGCGGCCCGGGTGTTCGGCGCGGGCCGGATGGCGGTCTACCTGAAGATCCGGCTGCCGTGGGCGGTGCCGTACGTGATCGGGGGGCTGCGGCTGGCGGTGCCCACGTCGATGATCGGCCTGCTGGTCGGCGAGATGGTGGGCTCACCCAGCGGCGTCGGGTCGATCATCGTCAACGCCACCGCGCGGTTCAGGACCGGCGAGGCGTTCGCCGCCATCGCCGTCTACGTCGTGCTGTCGGTGGTGCTGGTACGGCTGCTCGACCTGGCCGAACGCCGGGCCGGCGGGTGGAGGAACCATGCGTGACCTCAAGAGGTGGGCGGTCGTCCTGGAGGTGGCGGCGCTGTTCGCGCTGTGGGAGCTGGCGATCAGCGGGCTCAAGCTGGCCAGCCCGTCGTTCGTGCCGCCGCCCAGCGCGATCTGGACGGCGTTCACCGGGATGCTGGCCGACGGCTCGCTGCCGGAGCACGCCTGGTTCAGCACGCAGAACGCGGTGGCCGGGTTCCTGCTGGCGGTGGTCGTCGGCGTGCCGTGCGGGCTGGCGCTCGGGTCGTCGCGGCTGGTCAGCGATGTGGCCGGGCCGCCGTTCTGGACGGCCTACGCGATGCCGAGGATCGCCTTCCAGCCCTTGCTCGTGCTGTGGCTCGGGTTCGGGGCGGCGCCCAAGATCCTCATCATCTTTCTCATGGCGGTCTTCCCGATCGCGATCAACACCATGGACGGCATCAGGGGCGTGGATCCCTCGCTGGTGCGGGCGGCCCGGGTGTACGGCGCCGGCCGTGTCCAGGTGTTCCTCAAGGTGCAGCTCTGGGCGGCGCTCCCGCTGATCCTCACCGGGATCCGCATGGGCGTGGCCAGGGCCATGGTCGGCATCGTGGTCGGCGAGTTCATCGGGGGCAGCCAGGGGCTCGGTTACCTGATCTTCCGCAGGTCGGCCGACTTCGACCTGGCATCCGCGCTGGCGCTCACGCTTCTGCTGGTCGTCATCGCCAACGTGTTGATGGCGCTGGTGAGCCTCGCTCGCCGGATCGCCGCTCCCTGGTACGCCGAAGGAGTGTCATGAAACGTCTGATCGTGCCGCTGGCCGTACTCCTGATCGCCGGATGTGGCGGCAACGCGCCGCGGACCCCCGCGCCCGCCGCGACCGGACCCATCGGCGCGCCGGAGAAGACCGCCCTGAAGATCGGCATGCGGCTGCCGAACCTGGACACCAACGCCCCCGTCGAGATCGCCCTCGACAAGGGCTTCTACAAGGAGGAGGGGCTGACGGTCGAGCGGGTGGAGGTGCAGTCGATCAGGGAGGGCCTGGTCGGCGGGAGCCTCGACTTCGGCGCCGAGGCCTCGCCCGACGTGGTCGCGGCGGCGACTGCGGGCACCGGACTGCGGATCGTGGCCGGGTACCGCAACCGCGAGCCGTTCGTCGTGGTGGTGCGGCCGGAGATCGCCAAGCCTCAGGACCTGGCGGGCAAGCCGGTGCTGCTGGGCGCCAACCCCGGCACGATCGAGTACGACGTGCGGACACAACTGCTCAAGGAGGCCGGTTTCGACCTGACGGGCGTGGCGGTGAAGCCCGTGAACCTGCCGGGCGGCTCGAACGCCTGGGTGGAACAGTTCAAGCAGGGCAAGCTGGCGATGACCGTGATCTTCCCCCGGCACAAGAAGCTGGTGCAGGGCCGCATGGTGCTGGACGTGATGAAGGAGTGGCCCAACGACAGCCTGACCGCGCTCAAGGACTTCGTGGACCGCAACCCGAACACCACCGCCCGCTTCATCCGGGCGACGATCAAGGGCATCAAGGTCTACAAGGACCCCGCCCAGCAGGCGTACGTGCAGAAGCTGATGCGGGCCAAGGGCTTCACCGTGACGCCGCTGGAGGAGGAGCCCGAGGTCTACGCCAACGGCCCGCTGCTCTACGACGACGACATGGGGCTGAACCCGAAGGGCTTCGAGGAGTTGCTCGCCGTGCTGAAGCTGCCGCCGGCGCCGTTCGCGTCGTTCACCCATCTCGGCCAGCTCACCCGCGCGCAGGACGCGCTCGGCGTGGCCAAGCGCCCATGAGGGCGGCGCGCTGGGACGGCTCGCGGCTGCGCGTCGCCGACGTACCGGTGCCGGAGCCGGGGCCGGGCGAGGTGCTGATCGAGGTGCGCGCGGTCGGGGTGAACCAGCTCGAACGCCAGGTCATGGCGGGCGCGCCGCTCGGCCCCGGCGTGCTGCTCCCCCGCACGATCGGGCTCGACCCGGCGGGCGTCGTCGTCGCCTGCGGGCCGGGCGTGCCCGACCGCGTGGGGGCGCGCGTCGCGGTCAAGCCGAACGTCCCGTGCGGCGGATGCGGCGCGTGTACGGCCGGCTGCGAGGCCGACTGCCCGGCCCAGACGGTCGTCGGCGTCCACCGTGACGGCGGCGCCGCCGCGTACGTGGCGGTCCCCTCCCGCGTGGCCTTCGACGTGGGGCCGCTGCCGTTCCCGAGGGCCGCGGCGGCGGTGCACAGCGTGCCGATCGCGCTGCACATGATCCGCCGCTCCGGCCGGGGCGTCCCGCGGAAGGTGCTGGTGACCGGGGCCACCGGGGCGCTCGGCTGCGCGGCGGTGCAGGTGGCGGCGGCGCTGGGCGCCGAGGTGACCGCGGGCGCCCTGGAGGGCGAGCCGATCGGCGAGCTGCCCGGCCTCGGCGCGAGCGAGGTGGTCACCTACCCGCGCGAGGGCGCCGGCGAGGCGCTGGAGAAGGCGCTCGACGGCCGGTCGCCCGCGCTCGTGCTGGACGCGACGGGCAGCGGCGAGCTGATCTCGGCGGCGCTGCGGTGCGTGGCGTGGGCGGGCGCGGTGGTCGTGGCCGCGGCGCTGCCGGACTCGGCCGTCGCGATCGACACCCGCGCCTTCTACACCCGCCGGGTCACCCTGTACGGCTGCGCCGCCGCGGACTACGCCGACGTCAGCGACGGCCTGGACCTGGTGGCCCGCGGCCTGGTCAGGCCGCCGGTGGCGGCGGAACTGCCGCTGGAGGAGGTCGGCGCGGCCTTCGCCATGGCGGGCCGGCGCGACCATCTCGGCAAGGTGATGCTCGTGCCGGACCCGGCGACATGACGCTCGTGACGAACTCGGCAAGGTGATGCTCGTGACGAAGGAGGAGCCGACATGCCCCTGAACGGGTTGCGCGTGATCGAGGCGGGCCAGTACATCTCCGCGCCGTACGCGGGGAAGCTGCTGGCCGACCTCGGCGCGGAGGTGACCAAGGTGGAGCCGCCGGGCGGCGACCCGATGCGGCGCTGGCAGGGTGGCGGAGGCCGGCCGTACAGTCCGCAGTTCGCCGCCTACAACCGGGGCAAGCGCTCGATGACGCTCGATCTGAAGGACCCGGACGGGCTGGCGGCGCTGCTGGAGCTGGCCTCCGGCGCGGACGTGCTGATCGAGAACTTCCGGCCCGGGGTGGCCGACCGGCTGGGCTTCGGCTGGCCGGTCATGAAGGTGCGGGAGCCGCGGCTGGTGTACTGCTCGATCACCGGGTTCGGGCCGAGCGGGCCGTACGCGAGGCGCCCCGCGTACGACACGATCATCTCGGCGATCGGCGGCATGTACGGGCATCTGGTGCCGTTGGACGATCCGCGCCCGGCCGGGCCGGCGTTCTCGGATCTTCTGTCGGGCATGTCGGCGGTCCAGGGCATCCTGGCGGCGCTGCACGCGCGCTCGGCCTCCGGCGCGGGCCGCCGTGTGGAGGTGTCCATGCTCGGGGCGCTGACCGACTTCCTGACCGAGCCGATCGCCACCTACCTGGAGACGGGCACGGTCGCCGGGCCTTCGACCAGGGCGGCGCGGGCGCAGGCGTACGGGTGCGTGAGCGCGGAGGGCCTGCCGTTCGTGATCCATCTGTCGGTGCCGGAGAAGTTCTGGCTCGGGCTGCTCAAGGTTCTGGAGCGTCCCGATCTGGCGGACGATCCCCGCTTCGCCACCCGTGAGCTGCGTTTCCGCCACTACGCGGAGCTGGAGGAGACGTTGCGGGCCGAGACCGCCAAGCGGCCGCGCGATGAGTGGTTCGAGCGCCTGACCGCCGCCGACATCCCGCACGGGCCGCTGAACACCGTCGCCGACCTGGTCCAGGACCCGCAGGCGCTGCACCTGGGCCTGATCGACGACGAGACCACCCGGCCGGGCACCCGCTTCTCCACGCACGAGCGGCGGCTGCCGCGTCCCGCCACCAGACCCGCACCGGAGCTGCAGTGAAAGCCATCGACGTGCACACCCACCCGCAGACCGAGGAGTTCCTGGCCGCGATGGGACACCGCCGCGGCCAGATGGGCGCCCACTTCGGCAAGGAGCGCACCCCGATCTCGTTCGCCGCCCAGGCCGATCTCTACCGCGAGCGCGACATGATGGCCGTGATCGTCAACTCGGCCGGGCTGCCGGAGCTCAACGACGCGCTCGGCCGGGCGCAGAGCGAGCATGCCGACACCTTCATCGCGTTCTGCGGCATCGACCCGTGGTCGCCGGACGCGGCACGGGAGATCCGGCGCTGCCACGGCGAGTACGGCATCAGGGGCGTCGGCGAGCTCAACCCCGGCCGCCAGCGCTTCTTCCCCAACGACGAGCGCTTCTATCCGATCTGGGAGGTCTGCGCGGAGCTGGGGCTGCCGGTCATGTTCCACGGGGGCTTCCTCGGCGCGGGCGCCGGCACCCGCGGCGGCATGGGCTACAAGCTGGAGTACACCCGGCCGATCCCCTACCTGGACGACGTGGCCGCCGACTTCCCCGAGCTGACGGTGATCGCCGCGCACCCCGGCTGGCCGTGGCACCTGGACAACCTGGCCGCATGCTGGCACAAGGCCAACTACTACCTCGACCTGTCGGGCTGGGCGCCGCGCTACTGGCCCGCCGAGGTGGTCCACTACGCCGACAGCGTGATCACGAAGCGCGTGCTGTTCGGCACCGACTGGCCGGTGCTGGGACCCGAGCGCTGGGCGGCGGAGTTCGAGTCGCTCGACTTCAAGCCCGCCTCGCGGCAACGGATCATGCTGGACAACGCGAGGGAGCTGTTCGGCCTTGGCTGAGATCGTCGGCGTCTACGGCACCACGCACAACCCGCTGCTGTGGCGGGCGCGGGGCGACGACCTGGCCGCGACGCGCGCGGGTTTCGAGCGGTTGCGGGTACGGCTGGCCGCCGCGAAGCCGGATGCCGTGGTCGTGGTGGCGACCGACCACCTGACGCAGTGGTTCTACGACACGATGCCCGCCTTCCTGGTGGGCAAGGCGCCTCATGTGCCGGCGACGTTCTGGAACGAGGAGCGGGAGTTCGGCCTGCCGTACCGGGAACTGCCGGGGGACGCGGAGCTGGGACGGGAGCTGCTGGGCGGCGGGATCGAGCGCGGGGTGGACTTCGCCGCTTCCGACGCCTTCCGCGCCGACCACAGCGTGCTGCTGCCGCTGCTGTACCTGACGCCGGAGCTGGAGGTGCCGGTGGTGCCGGTGTTCACCAACTGCATGGCGCCGCCGCTGCCGTCCGCGGCCCGGTTCTTCCGGGTGGGCGAGGTGCTGCGGGAGGCGCTTGAGGACTCGCCGGTCGACCGGCGGGTGGCGGTGATCGCCAGCGGGCATCTGGCCACGGAGGTGGGCGGGCCGCGGCACTTCGCGGGCTCGCCGTCGCGGGCGTTCGACGAGAGGGCGGTGGAGTGGGTGGCCTCGGGCGATGTGGACGGGGCACTGGGCGAGCTGACCTACGAGCGGCTGACCGAGGCGGGGAACGTGTCGCACCAGTTCCTGAACTTCCTGGTCGCGATGGGGGTGGCCGGAGGAAAGCCCGCGTTGTCGGCCGAAGGGGCGGTTTCGCGGTTCGCCACCTCGCCGTTCTTCGAGTGGGCGCCATGAGCCGCTACGGGGTCAACGCGTTCATGCGCGAGGTCAACATGTCGCCTGACCGTCTGGCGGCGTACACCGGTGACCCTGCGGCGTACGTGCGGGAGTGGGCAGGCGGCCCGCTGACCGACGAGGAGCGTGCCGCGCTGGCCCGGCGGGACTACGGGGAGCTCTACGGGATGGGAGCGCATCCCTACTTGTTGTGGAGCTTCACAGAAGCGGTGTGGGTACCGGAAATTTCACGACCCGAGCTGGTTGAGCGCTTTCGGCGGGCGGCTGCCGCGCATGGTTATCCCGATATTTCGACCTAAGCCAGGAAGCGGCGGACATCCGCGATCTCGTCGTCCAGCGGCGGCACCTCGTCGAACGCCTCCACCGTCACGGCACTGCCCTTACGCGTCCAGGTCCCGCGGACCCTGCCGTCCACCAGCACCGACGGGCGCAGGATGCCGCCGCCGGGGAAGACCTTGCGGGCGTGCTCCGGCGCCAGGATCGGATCGCGGGACTTCCACCCCATCAGAAACTCATCGAAAGCCGGCAGCAGCCTGACCACCCGTTCGGCCGTCTCCTCCGGAGCGGGAGCCGAAGCCGCCCTCCACCCCAGCCGGGCCTCCCCCAGCGGCACCCCCGCCCAAGCGGCCAGATCCTCAGGCTCGGCCGGAAGGTGCGAGCGCCGATACCGAACGGCCAGCTCGGCCAGCGCCTTGTCCCGATCGGACTCGAACACGATCGGCCCGCCCAGCCAGTCGGCAGCATGGACGTACGTGGGCTTGCCACCACGCAGAGGCCCGAGCACCGCGAGCCCCTGAGAAGCGGCCAGCCCGACAAGGTGAACGATGCCCTGCCCAGCCGCCCGCCCGCCCAGCCGCGTTTCCAGCTCAGCCTTGGTCAACGGCCCTTGCCCGAGGAGCGCCCCCTCGATCAGCGGCAGCAGATCGTCGCCATGCACGCCCTCCTGGGACAACCGCAGCAGCGACCCCGTCCGGCGACTGGTCAGCGCGAGCAGCCACGCCAGGTCGTCACGATGAACATAGTGAAGCGTCCCGCGCGGCCCCCAGGCCCGCACGATCTCCCGCCGCTCCACGGCCGCGTCGATCTCGGCCCGGGTGACGGTGGCGGAACGCGCCCGCAGAGCCAGCTGAGCAGCCCCCACATCCTGCGCCTGCACGGCCAGCAGATGCCGCACCACTTCCCCGGCACCCCGCCCGTCCGGCCGGTGAATCAGCTGCGCCTCAACACTTCGCACCCCGAAATCCTCCCAGACCCCACCACCTCTCGGACGCCCGCCCACGCGCCTGCGAGAGAACCCCGCGCCCCAAGGCACACCCCGGGAAGCACCACGGCCCGGAGCACCCCGCCCGGGAGGAGGGCTCCCCGGGAACAGCCGCTCCTGAGAGGCATGCCCGGCGAAGGAGCCACTCGGGGTGGCTCTCCCGAAGGATGACCGGGAACGGATGGTGGGAGGCGTTTCGGAGATCGGGTGTAGGTGACGGGAGGGGCCATGGGGTTGGGGAGCGGGGGGTGGGAGCGGTCGTGGTGGGTGGGGAGGGGTCGTGGAGGGGTGGGGTCAGCGGAAGAGCAGGCGGCGGCGGAGGCGGTGTTTGAGGGGGGTGCTGCGGCGGACCTCGGCGCGGACCGCGTCGCTGCGGCGCCACGCCTCGTCGGCGGCCTGGTCGGCGATGGCGGCGCTGTCCGTGCCGTCCGTGCCGTCCGTGTTGCCAGAGGGGGCGTAGCGGACGAAGTTGGAAATGTCGGCGAGAGGCCGTAGATGGTGGGAGATGGCCTCGGGATGACGGGAGACCACCTCCTCTGCCGTCAGCGCCTTGTCGTCCTTGAGGCCCAGGTCGTCGCACGACTGGACCCACGCGCCGAGCACCCGTCCCTCGGCCCCGGCCGCCGTACGTCTGCGACGCCTCCGCCACCACGGCAGCGTCATCGCCACCACCGCGTAGATCGTGAGCAAGCCCGCCCCGGCCGCCGGGATGATCACCCACAGCGGCGGCCCCTCGCCGGTGCTGCGCGAGCCGCCCGTGGACGACTTGGCCGACGGCTTCGGCTTGTTCACCCCGCCCTGGGTGAACTCGCCCTCCAGCCGCTCGCTCTCCTCGATCGCCGACGACACCACGTCGTGGTCGTCCTTGGAGCCGCTCTTGCCGGGCGTCGGGAAGAAGGGCAGCCACCCCAGCCCCTCGAACTTGACCTCCGCCCATGCCACGACATCTCCGGACATGACCTTGTAGACGCCGTTCGACTGCTGCCCCGGCCGGAAGCCCACCACGACCCGCGTCGGCAGCCCCAGCGTCCGGGCCATCAGCGCGAACGTCGAGGCGAACTGCTCCGACGTCCCCCGATGCGTGGTCTCCAGGAAGAACTCCAGCCCCTTCAGCGAGTGCCCCGGCGGCGCCGTCGGGTCGTTGCTCGCGGTGGTCCGCAGGTACTTCTGCAGCCGGTACGCCTGCTTGATCGGCGCGTCCGCCCCCTTCGTCGCCTGCTGCGCCAGCTTCCGGAACTCCGCCTCCTGCGGCCCGTCCGGGAAGGCGGTCAGCTCCGGATCGTGCACCGGCACCGCCCCGACCAGGTCATCCTTCGACGGCCTGGGCACCCGCGAGCTCACCTGGTACGTGAACCCCTTGGAGGGCTTGGCCGAGACCAGCAACGCACCGCTGCTCGGGTCCACGCCCAGGCCGGGCACGCCGGTGACGTCAGCGGGACGCTCGGCCGCGGGCAGCCAGCCGCCGGGCAGGCCGTCGATCGTGACGCTCTGCCGTACCATGTCGGCCGCGCCCGTCCACTCACCGGCGGGCACCCGCCCGCCGGTCGGCTGGAAGCGCGCGCCCGACGTCCAGCGCACGCCGTCATAGCGATCCAGTACGGCCAGCCGCCAGTTGGCCGGCCTGTCGGCCTTGACGGTGAACAGGGGGCGGTCGGGAAACTGCAGCCACGCGGACACACGGTCGAGAGGGCTGACGCTGTCGACGCGGACCGGGGGCGGCAGTTCGGCGTTCTGCCGGGGGTTGTACGGCTCCGCCGCGACGGGCAGCAGCTGCCCCGCGACCAGCGCCGCGCCCGCCAGCAACGCCGCCGCGGGCAGCCCCGCCAGCAGCCAGAGCGCGGGACGGTCGTCGCGCACCATGGCCAGCGCGGCCGTGAGCACGACCAGCGCGGCGGCCACGGGCAGGTTCGAGCCGTCGCCGTCCACGCCGAGCAGCAGGGCCAGCCCGAACGCCGCCATCGCGGGCAGCGCGGCGGCGACCCGGGTCGCGCTCCGCACCGCCGTCTCGGCCCCGACCATCGCGGCCAGCCAGACGGCCGCGTGGACCAGGATGAGCAGGCGCGGTTCCGGCTGGGCGGGCAGGAGGGTGGTGAGCAGGGCCTGCCAGGAGTTGGCCAGGTCCTTGACCATCCCGGGCGCGACGCCCTGGTAGAGCGGGACGGTGGCCGCGAACCACAGGACCACGTTGAGCGCCAGCGCCAGCCAGAGCGGCCGGTTCCTGGTGAGCAACGCCATCAGCGGCGGCACCAGGGCAGCGGGCGCCAGGGCCAGGAGCAGCGGCTGGGCGGGAAAGACCCGATGGAACCCCCAGCCGGCCACCCCGGCCAGCCCCGCGACCAGCAGCAGCGCCACAACCAGCCGCCACCCGAGCGCCCGGCCGCCTGCCTCCGCACCAGGCTCCCCGGCTACACCACGCTCCCCCACGGCACCGACCGGCCGCCGCCCGCCACCCTCCGGCGACCCACCTACCGGGGAACCGGCCGGGAAAGAACCAGCGGAGGAAACACCGGCCGGGGACGCGCCGAACAGCCCAGCGTCCTGGCCGGGGCCGGGCGAGCCCGAGGGCTGGCCGGGGGGAGCCGACGGCTGGCCATAGGACGAGTCTGCCGGCAGGCCGGGCACGCCCGGGTGCTGAGGCGCACCAGTGGGGTGGGGGGAGCGCGAGGTGGGGGTCATCGGGCGCTCCAGGCCAGGGTAAGGGCGTTGAGGTCGGACATCGGGACCAGGGTGACGCCGGGGGTGGCCGGTCGGTCGTGGCCCAGGTACACGCAGATCACGCGGTCGAAGCGGCGCCGTACCCCGGCGCACCTCCCGACCTCCGCCGGATCGGCGGTGACGACCACCAGCGAGCCCCCGCCCCGCGCCAGCCGGACCGCCTCGGTGACGCCGGAGGTTCCGGAGGCGACCAGGGCGAGCCGGTCCAGCAGCATCTCGGCGTCGGACTTGGTCTCGGCCAGCGGTCCGTCGCCGGTCAGCACCCGTACGGGAAAGCCCGCGCGGGCGGCGGCCACGGCGGCGGAGGCGGCGGCGTCGACGGCGGGCTCGGTCAGGTCGCGGGTGTCCAGGACGACGGTGGTGGTGGGCAGGCTGGCGTCGATGAGCTGGCGGACCATCAGCGTCCCGGTGCGCGCGCTGGACTTCCAGTGGACGTGGCGCAGGTCGTCGCCGACCACGTACTCGCGCAGGGTGTGGAAGGTGGCGGTGCCGCTGGGGGCGTTGTCGCTGGTGGGGCCTTCAAGGTGGTGGGCGCGTCCGGACGGGGGCACGGGCAGGGCCACGGTGCGCGGGCGGACCAGGAGGGTGGCGGCGGCGCCGTACTCGCGGACTCTGCGGGTGAGCCCGAGCGGGTCGGCGCGCACGAGCCGCAAGGGACCGACGGGGATCTCGCCGCGCACGGAGGTCGGCAGCGGGTAGGAGACCATGCGCGTGCCCTGGCGGGGCAGGCGCGGCAGGTCGACGGTGTGCTCGGCGGCGCCGATGCGGTCGTGCGCGCGCAGGCCGGACAGCGCCCAGCGGCCGAGGTTGCGCACGTTGAGCACGGCCACGGCGGCGTCGCCGCGCGGCACCTTCAGCGGCGTCACCTCGCGGCTGACCTCCAGCCGCGGCTTGGGGGCGGTCCAGGCGAGCGCGACGCCGAGCGCGAGCATCCCGCCGGTGGCCAGGACGACGGGCTCGGTGTAGCCGAGCAGGAATCCGGCCGCGTACAGCATCAGGGACCCGCCCAGCGTCCCCCACCCGAGCGGTGTCAGCATCTCAGACCGCCTGCGGCACCGGCATCCCGGTGAGGATCTCGCCGAGCGCCTGTCCCGCCGTGAGTTCGCGCAGCTCCGCGTCGGGCGTGCGGATCAGACGATGCGCGAGCACCGGTACGGCCAGCGCCTTCACGTCCTCGGGCACCACGAAGTGCCGCCCCGCGGCGGCGGCCTTGACCCGGGCGGCGCGCAGCAGCGCGAGGCTGCCTCGCGGGCTCGCCCCGAGCCGGAGCGCGGGATGGTTCCGCGTGGCCCCGCACAGCGCCACGATGTAGTCGTAGACCGGATCGGCCACGTGGATGCGGGTCGCGAAGTCGATCATTCCGGCCACGTCGGCGGCGCGGGCGACGACCGGCAGCCGTTCGACCTGGGGCCCGGACGGCCCGCCCTTGAGCACCTCGACCTCGGAGGCGTGGTCGGGGTAGCCGACGGAGATCTGCATGAGGAAGCGGTCGAGCTGCGCCTCGGGTAGCGGGTAGGTGCCGTCCATGTCGACGGGGTTCTGCGTGGCGACCACAAGGAAGGGCCGCGGCACCTGGTGCGGCTCGGAGTCGACGGTGACCCGCCGCTCCTCCATGACCTCCAGCAGCGCCGACTGGGTCTTGGGCGAGGCCCGGTTGATCTCGTCGGCGAGCACGATGTTGGCGAAGACCGGCCCCTTGTGGAACTCGAACTTCTGGTACGCCTGGTTGAAGATCGACACGCCGGTGATGTCGCTGGGCAGCAGGTCGGGCGTGAACTGGATGCGCCGCCACTCGGCGTCCACGCTGGCCGCGATCGAGCGGGCCAGCGTGGTCTTGCCGGTGCCGGGCACGTCCTCGATGAGCAGGTGCCCCTCGGCGAACAGGCAGATCAGCGCCAGCTCGATCGCCTCGCGCTTGCCTCTGATGACGTGCTCGATGTTGCCCGCGAGCAGCTGGAAGCGCTGGGCGAACTGTCCCGCGAGCTGTTGCTGCTGGTACGGCTGCGCGGTCTCTTCCAGGTGGTGGTGGCTCACAGCTGAGTCCCCCTTCTCAGTCCGTGCATTCGAACAACGGCGCCGCCGGGAAGGCGCCACGCGGTGAGTCCATCAGCGTCACGCTGAGGTAGGCCACACCGCCGTTCCACTCGATGCGGTTCCAGACGTCGCTGGTCTCGTTGGTCTCGGACTCCGTGACCGAGGCCCCCTTGACCTGGCAGATCACGGTCAGGCTGATGTACTGGCCCTTCGGGATCGTGCCGGCCTCCCCGCTCTTGGACGGCCCCGGCCGTACGAGCGTGTTGGTCTGGTTGTTGTTGGCGTTCTTGTAGGCCTGACGCGGATAGGCCAGGTCGGCGGTGGCGCTGGCCACCTCCTGGCTCTCCCCCGCCGCGTTCTTGGCCTTCAGCTTGAACTCGTACTTCTTGTTGTTGTCCAGCCCGTCCACGTTGAACGAGGTGCCGCTGATGGAGCTGTCCGACTTGGCGCCGGACAGCTCGTACGTGGTGCCCTCGCCGGCGTTCGACGGCGCGCTCCAGCTCAGGTCGGCGCCGCGGTTCTTGGCCTTGGCGGCGAAGTTCGACGGCGCGCCGGGCGCCACGCACGGCTTCACCCCGGCGCTCGGCGCGGACGGTACCTCCCCGCCCTTCCAGTGGGCGACGACCGTGAAGGTGTACTCCTTGCTGCAGTCCCCGCCGCTGAACTCGAACTGGAACGGCCCGTTCGCGTCCACCGACTGCGGCGACACGCGCCCGTCGCCGCCGTTGACCTGGACGGTGTAGCGGTCGGGCTTGCCGCCGGTCGACGGGCTGAAGGTGATGTCGATCTTCCCGGGCCCGGACTTGGCGCTGACCGAGCCGGGTTTGGTCGGCGGGCTCGGCGTGGGCGTCGGGGTGGGCGTGCGGGTCGGCGTCGGCGTGGGTGTCGGCGTGCGCGTCGGGGTGGGCGTCTGCTCGGGCTCCTCGGTGGGCTTCTTCGAGGGCTTGTGCGTCGGCTCCTGCTCCTCGGTCTCCGTGGGCTCCGGGTCGGCCGTCCTGGTCGGGTCGGGCTGGCGGCCGGACGCGGTGGGCTCGGGCTTCGGCGTCTGCTTGGGCTTGGGCGTGTTGGTCGGGCCGGGGACGTCGCTGTCGTCCTTGTCGACCGGGTGCTTGCGGCCCTCGGGGTCGACGACGACGGCCTTGTCGCCGTTCTCGTCGTTGGCCCACAGCAGGCCGTCCTTGACGAACATCTCGATCGGGCCGGGCTGCTCGGCCACCTGGATCGTGGTCGGCCGGCCGCCTGCCGCGCTGTCCCACACGATGAGGCCGCCGCTGGCGTTGTCGGGGACGTACACCTTGGAGCCGAGCACCTGTGGCACGCCGAGCGCGGTGGGTTCGTCGGACTCGAGCTTGGTGGTCTGGACGGCGTTGGACGCGGTGTCGATGACCACGAGCAGCCCGTCGGGGCCGGGCGCCAGGATCGGCACCAGCGAACCCTCGGTCGTCGGCGGGGTGAGCGCGCCGCCCTTGGCCGACTGGGCGACGCCCTTGGGCAGCAGGATCTCTCCGGCGCCGCCGTCCGAGCCGATCACCACGGCGGTGGAGGCGCGGGTGTTGACGATCACCGGCAGGCCGCCGGCGATCGTGACGGCGAGTTCCTCGCCGGGCTCGCCCGCCTTGACCGCCTGCTCGGCGACGCCGGCCGCGACCGGGACGACCTCGCCCGTGGCGGGCACCGGGACCCACAGCTTGCCGCCGCCGTCGATGCGCGCGGCGCCCAGCGGCCCCCGCAGTTCGAGCGGGGCGCCGAGGGAGTTCAGCGTGGCCGGGTCGATGCGCTGCACCGTTCCCTTGGGGTTGACCGCGTAGGCGGACTTGCCGGTGACCACGAGCTGCATCCCGGCGGCGCCGAAGTCGCGGCTCTGGGCCACGCTGAGCTGGCTCGGCTCGATCCGGCTGACGACGCCGGTGCGGTCGTCGACGAGCAGAACCGTCTGGCCGTCCTGCACGATGCGCAGCGGCCGGCCCGCCTTGTCGTCGAGGTATCCGTCGACCTCTCCGGACAGGCCGTTGACATGGACGATCTTCCCGCGGACCTTGGTCCAGAGCCAGGCGCCCACGTCGGCCAGCTTCGGATTGGCGCTCGACACGCCCACGCCGAACACCGCCGCCACGACGACGAGGCAACCGGCCACCACTGCGGCGATCACAGCGGTGGCACGGTCGCCTCGGAGAATGCGGACGCGCATGCGTCACTCACCCCGTATGTACGATTACTAAGCGTTTGCCCCCGTCTTACCGGGCATCACGATAGCGTGCAGCCGTACCAGGGCGCATGCCTTGCTCAGAACGTGTCGATGTTCTCGATCTTCCATCTGTCGCCCTCGAGCACCGCGCCCACCGCGAACATCGCCGGAGCGTAGGAGGCCTTGCCCGGCTCCGCCGTCGTGCTGTGCTGATCGGCGAAGATGAGCAGCCGCGCCCGGTCGCCTTCCAGCAGCGTCACGCCGCTGTCGGTGACCGTGGTCGTCAGCACCAGCTTGTCGCGCAGCGCCTGCTCGCGTACCAGGCCGAAGATGCCCTGGTACTGCTCCACGGCCTTGCCGGTCAGCAGGTCGCGGGCCGCCTGCTCGGTCTTGGCGACGTCGGCGTGGTCGTAGGAGAAGACGGTGTTCACCGCATCGATGATCTGGCTCTTGACCTGGCCGGTCCGGGTTTGATCAGTCATGGCCGTGTTCCGGGTCGTGGTCGTGTCGCGGAGGTCGTGCGCTTTCGTCGCGGCCAGCCCGGCCACCCCGCCGAGGAGCACGGTCGTGAGGGCCAGAACGGCGGGCAACCGGCGTGAGCGGGCGGCGGCCCAGGTCGTGCTCATGGCGTGAGCCGCCGCAGGAGGCCCGCCGCCACCGAGCCGGCGACCAGCCACACGGCGGCGGCCAGCCCGTGGTTGACCAGCGCCTCCCACCGGGCGTCCGCCAGATCGAACAGGCTCGTCAGGCCCAGCGACAGCGTGCCGGCCAGCGCGTCGACGACCTGGTACCAGGTGTTGGCCGCGTTCGCCTTGAAGATCGAGAACGCGGCGTGCAGGAGCAGCACCACCGCGATCAGCCGGGCGGCCACCTTCACCACCCAGATGAGCAGTGCCGACACGCGCCGCCAGACCGACGCCGCGACCGACAGCACCGGCCTGGCCCGCGCCGCGAACGAGACCTTCTCCACGGGCGGCAGCGGCGGGAACGGCGGCTCCACCGGCCCCGGCTGCGCGGGCACGAGCACGGGAACGGGCTCCACCGGCGGCGTGTACACCAGGCTGTCGCCGGGCTGGGGCTGCGGCTCGGGGTCGCGGATCATGGGGGGCTCCTTGTCGTCGCTGGTCATGAGGTGGTTCCGTCCGGAGCCTGGGTGAGGGCCGCGAGCTTCCAGCCGCCGGAGGTGCGGGTCAGCTCGCCCACGAGGCGGCTCTTCTTGACCACCGGCTCACCCTGGGGCGGGACCACGGTGATCCGCACCGCGGCGATGATCCGCGCGGTCCCCGCGGTCTCGTCGAGCTCGGTGAGCGCCGCCTCCAGGACCTTCGCGCTGGTGGCCGTGCCCGCCTTGGCGATCTCGGCGGTGAACGCCGCCCGCCCCTGCACGATCTGCTGGTGCAGCTGCGCGGCCGTGGAGTCCTCCCACAGCGCGAGGTCGCGCTCGACGGTGCGGTGGCTGAGGGTGTTCAGATTCTGTACGGCCTGCGAGCCGCCGCGCACCACCTCGTCGCGCAGCCGGGAGTAGCGCAGCCCGTCGTCGCCGGCCGCGCCGATCCACGCCCACCCGGCCCAGACGGCCCCGGCGGCCGCGAGGGCGCACAGCACGACCGCCACGCGCGCAACCCACCCCGCCCCTTCCCCGGCCCCGGTCTCCTCCGGCGGGCCGGACTCCAGGTCCGTGGTTTCTCCGGTGACTTCCTGGATGCTCGTCATCGCTTCGCCTTGCTGGAGGTGATCTCGGTGATGCGCCAGCGGTCGTCCCGCAGGCGCGCGCTCACGGTGAGCTGGGCGGCCACGGCCGGTCCCGCGGACTTGCCGGAGCGGGTGGCCGTCTGGTCCAGGAAAACCAGCAGCCGCGCGGTGTCCCCGGTCAGGGCGACGACCCCGGCGCGTACCACCCGGGTGGTGAGTGTGGCCTGCTGGGTCACCACGTCCCGCCGGATCTGGGCGATCAGCCGCGTGTACTCCTCGGCCGCCCGCCCTTCCAGCGAGTCCCGCGCGGCCAGCTCGGTCGCCTCGATCTCGGCCGGCGAGTACGTGAAGATCTTGGCCAGTGCGTTGCCGACGTCACCGGCCACGCGCGTGGTGCCCGCCCGGTCGAGCAGCGCCCGGTTCCCCGCGGCGACGTCCCGGGCGGGCGCGGCGGCCCGTACCGCCACCCCGGTCACGAGCAGCACGACCGCGACCGCCGCGAGTGCGGCGGGCCTGCCCATCCTGCCCGTCCGCGAGCGCCGTCTCCTCTCCGGTACGGCGTGCCGTCCCCGCCGTCCGGCGGCCTCAGGCTCGGCGACCAGGGCCGACTCCGTTTCCACGCGGACCTCCTCGTCACCCGCCCACGGCGGGAATCGCGGTGAACGACTTGAGCTTCCAGCCGCCGTCCGTCCTGGCCAGCCCGGCCTGGAACCGTTTGCGCTCCACCGACGCCCGCCCGCCCCGCCCGGTGAGCTCGATCTCGACGGCGGCGATGATCTGCGCGTCACCGGCTTCGGGGTCGAGGGCGGTGACGGCGGCCTCGATCACGGTGGCGCGGGAGGTGGCGCCGGAACGTTCGACGGCCTGGCGGGTGCTCGCCCGCCCCGCGGCCAGTTCGTCGCGCAGCGCCCCGGTGGTGGCCTCCTGCCAGCGGGCGAGACCAGCGTCCACGGCGGCCGCGTCCATGGTGTTGAGCACGGCGAGCTGCCGTCGTCCGGCCTCCAGCGCCCGGTCCCGCTCGGCGGCGAAGGCCGTGCCCGGGTCGCCGGCAGCCTGCCAGGACGCCCACCCGGACCATCCGCAGAACGCCGCGGCCAGGATCACCGGCACGACGGCGACCGGCCCCGCCCACCGCCTCACCGGCGGCGGGTCGCGGTCGGACGCGGGCGGGGTCAGCGGTCGGGGTCGGGCCACAGGAGCTCCTCCATGTTGTTCTCGGGCCCGTCGGCGGGCGGGTCGGGCAGGGTGTCGTGGTGGCCGGGCAGTTCGTCGAGGCTGAACGAGCCGGGCTTGGCCGCCTCGGGCACCCCACCCTTGGGCGCGTTGGCCGAGCCGCGCACGCCGACCCCGGTGGAGGGTGGCGACAGGCAGCGGGCACCGGTGTTCAGGGACGTTCCTGGGCTGGTGTCGAGGCCGTTGCGGTAGGGCGTCTTGCCATAGCCGCTCACGCAGGGCAGCGGGTTGAAGAAGGTGTTGGTCAGGCCGAAGGTGAACGTTCCCGACCTGGCGGCGGTGGTTCCGGCGGCGACGAGTTGCGGGAGCCGTACCAGAAGCTCCTCCATGCCGCGCCGGCGCGTGAGCGTGAGGTCGGACGTCGTCAGGAGGTTGGCGACCAGGACGCTGAAGCCGGGGTCGAGCTCGCGCACGAGTTCGGCCACCTCGCGGGTGGCGCCGGGTGCTTCGGTGATGAGCGTGCGCAGGTCGGCGTCGGAGTCCTTGAGCTGCTTGGCGAGCAGGCGGGCGTTGCGGCCGAAGTCGCGCAGGGCCTGGCCCTCCTCGTTCTGGGTGCGCAGGACGAAGGTGCCGTCGGTGAGCAGGCGCGTGGTGGGGACGAGGTTCTCGTCGGCGGCGGAGACGAAGCTGCTCTGGTAGTCGAGCAGGGCGCGCAGGTTGGGGCCCTGGCCCTGGAACGCCTTGCCCATCTCGTCGACGAAGGTGCGCAGCGAGTCCAGCGGCACCGAGGCGGCGAGCGCGTTGACGTTGCCGAGGATCTCGGTGACCGGCGCGGGGGTGGCGCCCTGCGCGATGACCGAGCCCGCCCGCAGGAACGGGCCGTCGGCGGTGGAGGGGCGCAGGTCGACGTACTGCTCGCCGACCGCCGACAGGTTGGCGACGACGGCCTGCAGGCGGGCCGGGATGGGCGGGGCGGCGTCGTCGATGCGCAGGTCGGCGATCAGGCCGCGCTCGGTGAGCGTCATCTCGCCGACGCGGCCGACGGTGACGCCGCGGTAGGTGACGTTGGCGTCGGGGAACAGGCCGCCGGTCTCGGCCAGCTCCAGCTTGACCACGTAGTGGCCGGGGCGGCCGAACAGCCTACCGAGCTTGGCGTACTCGATGCCGATGAAGCCGATCACGACGATCGCGATGGCCAGGAAGATCGCGACCCGGATGCGGGTGGCGCGGGTCAGCATCTACTCCTCCTGTCCGGGGGTGAGGGTCGGCGTCGGCTCGGGGGTCGGCGTCGGGGTGGGTTCGGGCTCGGGTTCGGGCGTGGGGGTGGGCGTCTTCGGCTTCGTCGGCGAGGGCGTGGGCGAAGGGGTCTTGGACTTCGCCGGGGACGGCGTGGCCGTGGGCTGCCTGCCCGCCTTCTGCTTGACCATGTCGAACGGCAGTTCCGGCCAGTCGTCCTTCGGGTCGGCGTTGATCGAGATGGTCGGGACGATCGGCTCGACGTCGGGGCCCGCGGCCATCGACAGGTAGGCGTTGAGGTAGTCGCCCTTGACCGCGTTCGTGATCTCGTCGGTGAACGGGTAGGTGAGCGCCACTTCCAGCGCCTTCGGCAGGTCGCGTCCGGCGGCGGTCAGGTTGCGCAGGATCGGTTCCAGCGCGCGCAGGTCGGCGACGACGTCGTCCTTGCTGCGGTCCACGACGTCCACGGCCACGTCGGAGAGCTTCTCCAGCTGCGCCAGCATGGTGACCAGCGCGCCCCGCTGCTCCTCCAGGACCTTCAGGCCGGGGCTCAGGTCGTCCAGGACGGTGTTGACGTCCTTCTTGCGCGAGTCGAGCGTCTTGGCGAGCCGGTTGAGGCCGTCGAGGGCGTCGATGATCTCCTGTTTGTGGCGGTTGAGGTTGCCGGTCAGCGTGGAGAGCTTCTTGAGCAGGTCGCGGATCTCGGCCTCGTTGCCGCCGAGCGCCTTGTTCAGCTCACGGGAGATGGTCCTGATCTGGGCCAGGCCGCCGCCGTTGAGCAGCAGCGACAGCGCCCCGAACACCTCCTCGACCTCGGCGTTCCTGACGGTGCGCGTGAGCGGGATGTGCGCGCCCGCCGCCAGCGTCCCGCCCGTGCCGCCCCGGGCGGGCGCGGCCAGCTGCACGTACTTCTCACCGAGCAGGCTGGTCTGCTCCAGCCTCGCCTCGGCGTCGGCGGGCAGCTTCACCGCGCCGTTGACCAGCATGGTGACGCGGGCCGTCCAGCTGTCCTTCGGCAGGCTGATCTCGGTGACCCGGCCGACCGCCACGTCGTTGACCCGCACCGCCGCCTGCGGCACCAGGTCCAGCACGGTCTCGAACTCCGCCGTCACCGTGTAGGGCCGCTCGCCCAGCTCGGCGCCGCCGGGCAGCGGCACGTCCCTGATCCCGCCGATCCCGCACCCGGCCAGCGTCCCGGCCACGACCACGACCGCGACCACCCGCCCCTTTCCGGTACGGCCCGGCGCGCGTGACCCGGTTTCCCGGTGGATGGCCATCAGCGCTCCTCCTCACCAGGTAGCTCGTCGCCGGGCGCCGGCGTCGGGTCCTTCGTCTTGGCGGTGCCGCTCGGGCTCGCCGTCGGGGCGGGCGCCGTCGGGCTGGGCGACTTCGACGGCGACGGCGTCGGGCTCGGCGACTTCGAGGCCTCCGGTGTGGCGCCGGCCGACGGCGTGGGAGCCGGGTCGTCCACGATCTGCTCGGGGTCGAGCGCCCTGGCCGCCGGTCCGAACATCAGCTCCAGCAGGTCCCCCCGCCCCATGACGGTCCGGGTCTCCGGGTCGTAGGCGTTGACCACGTTCGTGGCCGCCAGCGGCAGGTTGTCCAGGGCCTCGGCCAGCGAGCGCCGCTGGTTCACGAGGGTCTGGGTGAGGTCTGCGAGCTTGTCCACGTTCGTGGCCAGGAGGGTGCGGTTCTCGGCGACGAACGTCTTCACCTCGCCCAGCGCCCCGGCCAGCTCGTGCAGGGCGCCGCCGATCTCGTCGCGGTCCGCGGCCAGGAATCCGGTCACGTCGGCCAGCTGTTGTTCGGCGAGCCGTACCTGGTCGTCGTTGTCGCGCAGCATGCGGGAGAAGTCGGCGAGGTGCCGCACGGTGGCGAACAGGTCGCCGCTGGAGTCGGCGAGCGTCTTGGAGGCCTTGCCGAACTCGGCGACCATGGTGTTGATGTCACGGCCGTTGCCCTTGAGGTTGGCGGCGCCGACGTCGAGCACGCGGGAGAGCGCGCCCTCCTTGTTGGCGCCGGCCGGGCCGAGTGCCCGGGAGAAGTCGCTGAGCGTTTCGTACAGCTTGTCCAGCTCCATCGGCACCGCCGTGCGGTCGGCGGGCAGGACGGCGCCCGGCTCGAGCTTCGGCCCGCTCGTGTACGCGGGGCTGAGCTGGATGTAGCGCTCGGCCACCAGGGCGGGGGCGACCACGACGGCCGTGGCGGCGGCGGGCACGTCGACGCCGTCGTCCAGCGTCAGCACGGCCCTGACCTGCGTGCCCTCGGGCGTCACCGACGCGATCTCGCCGACCTTGACGCCGAGCACCCGCACGTCGGAGCCGGGATACACGGCGACGGCGGAGTGGAAGTAGGCGGTGATCTGGTCGTCGGGGGCCCGCGGCGGCGCGGCGGCGCCGGTGAGCGCGACGACCAGCGCCGCGGCCAGGGCGAGAGAGCGCCTCCGGTGCGCGGTCATCGGTCGTCTCCAGGAGTGGTGGGGCTACCGGTCGGGGTCGGCGTGGGCTTTTGGGGTCCTCCTGGTTGGGGGGGAAGGCAGCCCTTGTCGGGCACGCCGTCCGGCAGGTAGTGCTTCGGGACGACCCCGCACAGATAGCCGTCCAGCCATCGCCCGTTGCCGATCGTGTTGCCGACCAGTCGCGTGTACGGCCCCGCCAGCGCCAGCGCCCGGTCCAGATCGCGCTGGTTGCGCAGCAGCACGTCGCTCACCCGCTCCAGCGCCCTCAGAGTGGGCGCGAGCTGTTTCCTGTTGTCCCTGACCAGCCCGACGAGCTGGGCCGACAGCTCCCTGGTGCCGGTGAGCAGCGCGTGGATGGCGGCCCTGCGCTTGCGCAGCTCGTCCAGCAGCAGGTTGCCGCTTCTGAGGAGCTCGGCGAAGTTGTCGTTCTGGGCGGCCAGCGTGCCGCTGAGCTTCTTGGTCCCGGCCAGCAGCCGGGCGAGCTCCGCGTCCCTGGAGGAGATCGTCTTCGACAGTGCGGAAAGGCCGGTGACGGCCTGTTTGACGTGCGGCGGCGTCCTGGAGAACGTGGCCGAGATCGTGTCCAGGCTCTCGGCGATCCGGTCGGTGTCCAGCCGGGCGACGGTGCGGCCGAGGTCGTCGAAGGCGGCGGTCACGTCGTAGGGGGCCAGCGTGCGCGTGACCGGGATGGCCTGCGCGGGGTTCTGCGCCTCGGGGCCGAGCGGGTCGAGGGCGAGGTACTTGGCGCCCAGCAACGTCCTGATCATGATGGCGGCGGTGGTGCGGTTGCCGACCCAGGCGTCCTTGACCCGGAACTCCACCCTCACCTTGCCCCGGTCGAGGGCGACGTCGTTGACCTTGCCGACCTTGACCCCGACCACGCGTACCTCGTCACCCCGGGTTAGGCCGGCGGCCTCGGTGAAGTAGGCGGTGTAGTCGGTGCCGCCGCCGATGACCGGCAGGGCGTCGGCCCGGTAGGCGGCGGTGCCGATGCCGCCGATGAGCAGCAGACCGGCCAGGCCGACCAGGATGGGGTTGCGCTCGCGCAGCCGCTTCACTGCTTGCACCTGCCTTGGGTGTTCGGGATGCCCGTGGGCGCCGGCCGGCCGTCGGTGTAGGTGACCCCGCTGATCAGGGCCTCGCACAGGTAGAGGTTGAACCAGGAGCCGTAGGAGGCGGCGCGGGTGATGACCTCGGCCTTGTCCGGCAGCCGCTGGAGAAACCGCTCCACGAGCGGAGCGTCGGCGTTCAGGTTGCCCGAGAGCCTGCCGAGCTGGTCGATGTCGCGGCGCAGCGGCTCACGGCTCTCGGCCAGCAGGCCCGCGGTGCTCGTGGTCAGCTCGCCGAGCGCGCCGATCGCCTGCCCGATGGGCTTGCGGTCGGCGGCCAGGCCGCTCATGAGCCTGCGCAGGGTGACCACGAGCGTGGTCAGCTCTTTGTCGCGGGCGTTGACGGTGGCCACGACGGTGTCAAGGTTCTTGATCACCTCGCCGATGAGGTCGTCCTTGGCTGCCAGGGAGTTGGTCAGCTCGCCGATCGTGCGCAACAGGCCCTCGACCGTGGCGCCCTCACCCTGGAGCACCTGGATGAGCTCGCCGGCGAGCTTGTTGACGTCGTCGGGCGACAGTGCCCGCATGAGCGGCTGGAAGCCGCGGAACAGCTCGGTCAGGTTGATGGCCGGGGTGGTGCGATCCAGCGGGATCGTGGCGCCGGCGGCCAGGGCGCCGCCCGCCGTACCCTCGCCCTGGGCCATGTCGATGTAGCGCTGGCCGACGAGGTTGAGGTACTTGATCGTCGCGGTGGCGGAGGCGGGCAGGCGGCGGTCGCGTTCGACGGAGAACTCGACCTCGGCCACCCGCCGGTCCACGATGGCGATCGACTCCACCTGGCCGACGCGTACGCCCGCGATGCGGATGCTGTCGCCGGTGTTGAGCCCGGCCACGTCGGTGAAGCGCGCCCGGTACGTGGTCCGCTCGCCCAGATCGCTGTTGGCCACGCTGATGGCCAGGGCGAGCGTGGCCAGGACCGTGACGAGCACGAAGGCGATCGACTTGATCAGCGGCGCGGTGACTTCCCTCATCGGATCCTCACCTCGACGCCCCGGTAGAGCGGTCCGGCCAGCACGCTGCTCCAGTCGGGCAGGGTGCTCGGGTCGTCGCCGTACTCCAGGGCGAGCAGTTCGTTGACAAGGCGGCTCTCGGCGCCGGAGTTGGGCGGGCCGTAGGAGCCGCCGAAGGCTTCGGCGGGGCTGGTGGGCGTGGCCGTACCGGAGGGCGAGGTCGTGCCTGTGGGTGTCGCGGTGGCGGTGGGTGAGGCGGTGGCGGTGGGTGAGGCGGTGCCGGTGGGTGACGGCGAGGTCGTCGCGGTCGGTGAGGGCGCGCCCGTGGGGCGGGCGCCGTCGCCCGTGTAGGGGATGGTGTAGCAGCGCGGGCCGCCGGTCGCGCTGTAGACCGGGCGGTCCTTGCCCGGCAGGTAGCGGCCCTTGCTCTGTACCGCGATCACCTTCACGTGCAGGCCGGGTTCCTTGGTGCCTTTGCCGAGCACCTTGTCCATGAGCGGGACGAAGTCGGCGAGCATCTCCAGCGTGCACGGGAACTCCGGCGAGTAGCGCGCCAGCAGTTCCAGTGTCGGGCGGCTGTGGGCGGCCAGCCGGATGAGGTTGGCCGAGTTCGCCCGCAGGAACGTGGTGAGGTCCTGGGAGGCGGCGGTCACGCCGGCATACAGCTCGCCGAGGTTCTCGCGCTGGTCGGCGATGGTCTTGCTGGTGGTGGTGAAGTCGGCCAGCGCCCGCAGGATGTCGGGCGCCGCCTCGCTGTAGAGGTGGCTGAACTCGATCAGCTCGCGGACGTTGGCGTTCAGCTCGGGCAGGTGGGGGTTGAGCCTGGTGAGATAGCGGTCGAGCTGGACCAGCGTCCGGCCGAGCTGCTCGCCCTTGCCCTCCAGGGCCTGGGCCATCGCGTTGAGCGTCGCCGACAGCTTGGCCGGCTTGACCGCGGTCAGCAGCCGCAGCAGGTTGTTCAGCACCACCTGCAGCTCGATGGCGTTGGCGGTGCGGTCCTCGGCGATCACCGCGCCGTCGGCGAGGCGGCGTGCCGACGGCCTCGCGGGCGGGATCAGCGCGACGTACCGGGCGCCGAAGACGGTCGTGGGCAGCATCTGGGCGCGCACGTCGGCGGGGATGAGCCGCAGCTGCCCCGGTTCGATGGCCAGGGTCAGCCGGGCGCCGTCGCCGTCGGCGGCGATGGTCCTGACCTCGCCGACCACGACCCCGCGCACCTTGACGTCGGCCAGCGGGTGCATCTGGTGGCCGACCGTGCCGGTGCGCAGCGTGACGAGGGCGACCTCGGCGAACTGCTTGGTGTAGACGGCCACCGACAACCACACCAGCAGCACGGGGACCATGAGGAACGCCACCCCTGCCAGCCGTCGTCTCATCCCGCGCTCCTCATCCGGTGATCTTCACGGTCGTGGTGGCGCCCCAGATGGCCAGGCTGAGGAAGAAGTCGGTGACGCTGATCAGCACGATCGAGGCCCGTACGGCCCGGCCGACCGCCACGCCCACCCCGGCGGGCCCGCCGGCGGCGCGGTAGCCGTAGTAGCAGTGGGCCAGGATCACCATGACGCTGAAGATCAGCACCTTGAGGAAGGAGAGCAGGACGTCCGTGGGCGACAGGAAGACGCCGAAGTAGTGGTCGTAGGTGCCTTCCGACTGCTGGTTGACCCAGATGGTGACCATGCGGGAGGACAGGTAGGAGCTGATCAGGCCGATGCCGTACAGGGGGATGATCGCGACGGTCCCGGCCACGATCCTGGTGGAGACCAGGTACGGCAGGCTCGGGATGCCCATGCCCTCCAGGGCGTCGACCTCCTCGTTGATGCGCATGGCGCCGAGTTGCGCGGTGAAGCCGGCGCCGATCGTGGCCGACAGGGCCAGGCCGGAGACGATGGGCGCGATCTCGCGGGTGTTGAAGTAGGCGGAGACGAAGCCGGTGAAGGAGGCGGTGCCGATCTGGTCGAGGGCGGCGTACCCCTGCAGTCCGACGACGACGCCGGTGAACAGGGTCATGGCGACCATCACGCCGATGGTGCCGCCGATGACGGCCAGGCCGCCGCTGCCGAAGGCGACCTCGGCCAGCAGGCGCAGGATCTCCCTGAAGTAGCGGGCGAGCGCGGCCGGGATCCAGAGCAGCGCCCGGATGTAGACGCCGAGCTGGTCGCCGAGCTCGTCCAGCCAGGTGAGGACTCTCGTGTGCATCAGCCGACCTTCGAGGGGACGACCTGCAGGTAGATCGCCGTGAGCACGACGTTCACGAAGAACAGCAGCAGGAAGGTGATGACGACGGACTGGTTGACCGCGTCGCCGACGCCTTTGGGCCCGCCGGCCGGGTTGAGCCCCCGGTAGGCGGCCACGACGCCGGCGATGAAGCCGAAGAGCAGCGCCTTGAACTCGCTGATGTACAGGTCGGGCAGCTGGGCCAGGGCGGAGAAGCTGGCCAGGTAGGCGCCGGGCGTGCCGCCCTGCATGACGACGTTGAAGTAGTAGCCGCCCGCGACGCCGACGACGGAGACGAGGCCGTTGAGCAGCACCGCGACGCCCATGGCGGCCAGCACCCTGGGGACCACCAGCCGCTGGATGGGGTTGACGCTCATGACCTCCATGGCGGCCATCTCGTCGCGGATCGTGCGGGCGCCGAGGTCGGCGCAGATGGCCGAGCCGGCCGCCCCGGACACCAGCAGCGCCACGATCATGGGGCTGATCTGCTGGAGCATGCCGAGCACGCTGGCCGCGCCGGTGAACGACTGGGCGCCGATCTGCTGGGCCAGCGAGCCGACCTGCAGGGAGATGACCGCGCCGATCGGGATCGACACCAGCGCGGCGGGCAGGATGGTGACGCTGGTGATGAACCAGAACTGCTGGATGAACTCCGCGAACTGGAACGGCCGCCGGAACATCAGCCCGAGCACGGACCCGCCCAGGGCGAACATCCTGCCCGTCTGGCGTAAGCCGCCGGTGATCGAGGCCATCGTCTACTCCTTCACGCCGGGCAGGTGCCGGGAGACGATCGCGTCCCTGGCGGCCGGGGCGAGTTCGGGCAGCATGCGCATGACCCGGTCCATGCGCCGCCACACGGCCTGGCGCGGGGGCAGCCCCGGCGTGGGGGCGAGCTGCTCGGGGATCGTCTTCCTGCCGCCGTACGGCACGGCGCTCTCCATGGCCCGCAGGGCGGCGTCCTTCTCCTCCGACATGCCGATGGGCCCGCGGACGTCCCCCTTGAGAAACTGCCGGACGACCTCGTCGTCGCTGGTCAGCAGGACCTCGCGGGGGCCGAAGGTGACCAGCTCGCGGCGGTAGAGCATGCCCAGGTTGTCCGGGACGGTCGAGGCGATGTCGATGTTGTGGGTGACGATCAGCATCGTGGTGTCGAACTGGGCGTTGAGGTCGATGAGCACCTGCGACAGGAACGCGGTGCGAACCGGGTCGAGGCCGGAGTCGGGCTCGTCGCACAGGATGATCTCGGGCTCCAGCACCAGCGCCCTGGCCAGGCCCGCGCGCTTGCGCATGCCGCCGGAGATCTCGCCGGGCAGCTTCTTCCCGTCGCCCGCCAGGCCCACCATCTCCATGCTGTCCAGGACGATCCCGCGGATCTGCGCCTCGCTCTTCCTGGTGTGCTCGCGCAGCGGGAAGGCGATGTTGTCGTAGAGGTTCATGGAGCCGAACAGGGCGCCGTCCTGGAACATCAGGCCGAAGAGCTTGCGGGCCTCGTAGACCTGGCGGTCCGGGGAGTTGATCATGTCGACGCCGTTGACCACGACCTTCCCCCTTTCCGGCTTGATCAGGCCGATCAGGGATTTGAGAAACACCGTTTTGCCGGTGCCAGAAGGGCCGAGCATCACGCTGATTTCCCCGGCGGGGAGAATCAGCGAGACGTCTTCCCAAATCGTCTGCGCGCCGAAGGACTTCGACAGTCCCTGGACCACCACTTCGATTCCCATTACCTCGCCTGACCGGTCGCGGCATTGCGTGCGGGCAAGTTACTCATCGCGACGATCGGGAGGCAAGTGACTAAAGACACGATTCCGCATCGGTCAGGCCGTCTGTCAACGCCTGATTGTTTTGGATTCGCCTTTTGTCATCGGGTGCGGGTTTTCCTGGCGAGCCTGACCCGCGTTTTGCCGCACCGCGCGCACGCCTGCGTCACCACCAGGCCGATCCGTTCGATCTCGACCCAGTGGCGATGAAGGTGCATGGGTTCAGCCCTTCCGCGAGCCCGCCTTCTTACCGTTGATGGTTACCTCGGGCGGGCATTGGGCGGAAGGGGCGCCGGCCGTTCCGCACAGGGCGCCCTGGTTGACCTGGATCTCGTTGGCCTTGCCGGAGACCGAGGCGGTCAGCAGGCGGCTGATGTCCTCGCCGACGCCGCAGCCGGCGAACGGCGGGATCTCCACCAGCCCGCGCAGCACGCCTCCGACCAGGAGATTGTCCTGGTAGGGCGGGTCGTACATCTCGCCGCCCCGGAGTTTGAGATCGATCGGCCTGGCCGTCCGGCACTTCGGGCCGACGTCGATGGGCCGGCCGTTCACGCTGGCCTTGAGCACGCGCATGGTGACGCGCGCGTTGACCGCCACCGCCAGGTCGTCGGAGCCGTCGGAGGTGGAGGAGTCGATGAGGTGCACGTTGGCCGCGCCCACCTGGGTGAGCTCGACCGTCGTGGTGGTCGGCACGAAGCCGAAGGTCAGGAACGTGCCCGTGGCGCGGACCGGCTGGTTCTCGCCGACGTAGTCCTGACGCTGCCACGGCACCGTGCCCGGCGGCGGGTCCCTCGGCACGACCCAGCGGAAGCCGCTGAGGCTCTTCACCGCCGACAGCGACTCGACCGAGACGCCGGCGTCGAGCTTCTTGATGTTGGAGAAGCCCTTGAGCTTGGCGCAGCCCATGGCGGGCGGGATGGGTCCCGGCACCGCGGTCGGCGGCACCTCCGGGACCTCGAAGTCGGGGTTCAGCACGGTGGCGGCCGGGTTCGGCGGGCAGTCCTCGCCGGTCTTCGGGCCGCGGAAGACCACCTTGGCCTGCACGGTCTCGGCCTCCGGCACGCAGGTCGCGGTCTTGGCGCCGCCGGCGGGCGGGGTCAGCACCATGGTCAACGCCGAGGCGGTGAACGTCGCGACGCCCGGGACGGCCGCCTTGAACGCGTCGCCGCGCTGGCCGGCGGTCCAGGTGGCGGCGGTCAGCCGTACCTCGCCGGAGGCCGCGACCGGGCTCTTGGCCGGGCTGCGCACCTGCCGCCAGGCGAGCACGCGGGGCTCCGGGCTCTCGCCCTCGTCGGCCTTGAAGGCGGCGCCCACCTTGGGGGTGATGGTGGCGCTCAGCGAGTCCACCGGCTGGTCGGAGAGGTCGGCGAGGATCGAGCGGGGCATGACGATCTTCATGCTGAGGCGTCCGGGGCGCACGTCCACCCCCACGGCCTCGGGGCTCTTCATCGTGACCGTCAGGCGGATCCTGATGCGGTGGTTCGTGGCCGAGGCGCCGACCTTGCACCCGTACACGGTGTCCGACACGGGGCCCTGCGCCCCGGTGGCGGCGCTTCCCCCGGACCCGAACATGGTCGCGAGGATTCCTGCGGCGATCCACGGCGCGGCTGAGCGCATGGCAGTCCCTTCAGCGGTTTCCGCGGCACGGTAGAGCACAACGCATTCGCTTTTCAAGCCTTTGTCATCGGCTGATAAACGCGCCGCGCGGCTTTGTCAACGGATGAGCACGCTCCGCTTGGCAGCCGGTGACTAATTCACCGCGCATTGTTTGTCACTGGCTGAGCAATACATATTTCAGGGATTCGAATTGTTGACGCCAGAACTCTCTTCTGTTTCTGTGACGTTCGTCACCACTCACCTTTCATGGAGGCACACGATGAAATCCATCGCACGGGTGTCAGCGCCGTTAGCCGCCGCGGCCGTCGCGCTGATTCTGCTGCCCGGCACGGCGGTCGCGGCCGAGTCCACCCCCGTCATCCGCGCCGGCACGGCCACCGCGGCCGCGTACTCGGGGAAGATCCAGGCCCTGAGCTTCGGCGAGGTGTACTTCTCCGGCAACGCCCCCTTCATCGGCCTCGTGGACACCACGTGCCAGTACGCCCAGCTGCGCGGCGGCGTCAACTCCAACGGCACCGGCGGCTACGTCAACTACGTCCAGATCGACAACAACGGCTCCGGCGGCGCCTGCCCGAACAACCAGGGCGGCACCACCACCATCACCACCGTGAACACCAACGGCAGCGGCACCATCTACTACGACGACGACCACCTCAACAGCCGCGACACCTTCCTCAAGCTGCCCGGCAACCAGCCCGGCGTGAAGATCAAGGCCGTGATCGAGATGCCGGCCGTCACCACCGAGCCGCAGACCTGCTACTACGGCCTCACCGCCGACACGCCCACCCTGGAGATCGACCTCTACAACCCGGACAACCCCAACCGCCCCGACCCGGCACTGGCCCAGGCCCAGGGCAGCGCGCAGGGGCAGCAGTTCTACCTGATGCCGACCGAGACCAACGACGTGTACTGCCCCGAGGCCGCGGCGGCCTTCGCCAACGTGGTGGTCAAGGGCGAGTCCGTGCCCAACTCCGGCACCTACGACCAGAAGCTTTACGCGACCAAGGCCCCGTGAGGAATCCAGTGAAGCGAGCCAAAGCCGCCCTGGCCGCACTGCTCATGATGGGGACACCCGCCGCGATGGCCACCCCCGCCCAGGCGGAGGACATCCCCGCGTTCGACTTCGCCGACTGCCCCGACCTGCCCGACCGCGCCGATCCGCGGTTCTGGACGTGCAACGTGATCATCGTCAACGGTGGGAAGTTCGTGCTCGGCAAGTTCGACCAGGTCATCAACAAGACGATGAAGATCACCTATGCCACGGGCCTCGACCCCGACACCCGCAAGCAGGTCACCGTCTTCGGCCGGCTGCGCGCCGAGCGCATGACGGTCAGGAAGGGCATCTTCGGGGACCCCATCCTGACCGCCGTCTACGCCGAACCCCAGTACGCGGGCTCGTTCGACGTCGTGCCCGGCCCGATATGGAAGATGGCGTTGAAGGTCCGCATCATCAACCCGGTCCTCGGCCACAACTGCCGGCTCGGCTCCGACCGGAACCCCCTCCGGCTGAACCTCATCCTCGGCACGACCAACCCGCCACCGCCCAACACGCCCATCTCCGGCGTGAAGCCCGTCCTGGTGTCCACGAACCCGCCGATCCAGAAGGCCACGATCGTGGACAACGCCTTCGCGGTGCCGGGCGCGGAGAGCTGCGGGCTCGGCCTGGGCCTGCTGAACGCGGTCGTGAACTCCCAGGCGGGGACCCCTGCCGCCGCCGGTCGCAACACCGCGATCTTCCAGCAGTACGGATCCTTCAAGAAGTACACCGACATCGTGCCCTGAAAGGTTCGATGATCAAGGAAGTGCCTGGTCTCTTGTCGGAGGCCGGGCTCTTCCCTATGTTCGTTGTGTCACATGTCACAAGGCGTGCGAGGGAGGTGTGACTGTTGACGCAAACCGTTGAACAGGGTGACTTACCCGGCCCCATCCCGCCGCACTTCGCCGAGATCATGTGGCCAGAGGTGCCCAGCATCGTGGACGAGGTCCTCCTGGCGATCGGCGAGTCGATACCCGAGTTCGCCCACCGCACCACCGGCAAGCACGGCCAGCTGCTGAGACGCGGCGTCGACTGCATCCTGACCTCGTTCATCCAGCGGGTCGCCGACCCCAGCGCCTCCTTCGAGGCCCGCGACGCCGTCTGCCGCCAGCTCGGCCGCTTCGAAGCCCGCGAGGGCCGCAGCCTCGACAGCCTCCAGGCCGCCTACCGGCTCGGCCTGCGCCTGGTCTGGCGGCGCAGCGTCGAGGTCGGCAACCGGCACGGCATCGACCCCTCACTCGTGGCCACGATGGGCGACTCGATCATCGCCTTCATCGGCGACCTCGCCGAGCAGTCCGTACGCGGTCATCAGGAGGAGCTGACCAGAGCCAGCAAGGACCTGCGTGAGCGCCGGGCCAGGCTGCTGCGCCACATACTCGACGGGGGCGGGGCCGTACCCGAGCGTGCCGCCCGCGCCGCCTGGACACCCGCCGAGCAGATCACGCTGGTCGAGCTGCGCGCCGGCGCCGCCGACCCGGGCCGCCCGCTCGAACCCGGCGTCCTGGCCGACTGGGCCAGCGCCGAGCCCTGCCTGCTGTATCCGGGCGAGATCGCCGGCGAGCGGCTGCGGCGCCTGGAATCCCTGCTGAGCGGCATGTCCGCCGTCATCTCCGTCACCGTGCCGCTGGCCGGCGCGCCCTCGGCCATGAGGTGGGCGCGGCGCGTCTTCGCCCTGGCCGACGAGGGGATCATCGCGGGCGCGCCGCTGCTGCGCTGCGAGGACCACCTGGTCACGCTGTGGCTGCTGGCCGACCACGAACTCACCGAGCAGATCGCGCGCCGCGAGTTCACGGCGCTCGGCTCGTTCACGACCGGGCGGCGCGAACGACTGCTGGAGACGCTCGGGGTGTGGCTGGCCACCCGCGGCACAGCGGCCGACATCGGCGAGCAGCTCAAGGTACACCCGCAGACCGTCCGCTACCGGATGCGGCAGCTCGAGAGCGCCCTCGGCGACGCCCTGACCGAGCCGGACCGGCGCTTCGCCATCGACCTGGTCCTGCGGGCGCGCGCCGCGAAGGGCTCGTTCGGCATCTGACGCGCGGCCCCTTCGGGCCTCGGATGGGCTTCGGCTCTGGTGTGTCGCGGGCTTCGGCTTGGGTGTGTCGCGGGTGGTGGCCCTGGTGTCTTCGGTACGGCGTGCCGCGTCCGGTGCCAGAGTGTCGGTGCGAAGCCGTACCTTAGTTCGCGTGCCTGATCAGCCCCTGACCCTCGACGCCGCGCTCTCCGAGGAGGCGGTGCTGTCGACCTACCGCCGGATGTTCGCCGCGCTGGCCCGCGACAGCGGGGCCGTGGTCGACGACTCGGCCCTGGTCGACATCGCCGAGACGCTGTTCGGCGCGTTCGCCGAGGCGGGCGAGGAGTGGCTGACGCACGAGCAGATGCGCCATGTGTGCCGCGCCTACCCGGCCGACCAGTTCGACAACCGGCTGCGGGTGCTCAAGGGGCTGGGCGCCGTGCGCGAGGTCTTCCCCAAACCCAACCAGCTGCGCTACCGGGCCTCGTTCACCAGCGTGGTCGGGCTGATGTTCATCCGCCGCATGATGGACGACGGCGGCCAGTCCGAGATGCACCGCCTGCTGGCACTCGAAGACCTCAACGTCGCCGACCCGCGCACCACCATGGAGGAGGCCAGGCAGAGCGCCGCCAACCTCGCGCGCGCCTTCCGCCTGTGGGCCCTGGAGCTGATCACCCTCACCACCGGCACCATCGAGGAACTGCGCGAGCAGGCGCCCAAGCTCTGGGGCACCGAGGAGATCGCCCGGCGCGCGCAGAGCCTGCACGGCACCATCCTCACCCGCTGGCCCGACCTCGACCGCACCTGCACCGACCTGCGCGCCGCCATCTACTCCTACAGCGACGCCAGCCGCCGCGCCGCCGGGCGCCTGGCCGACTCCGCCGGCACCACCCGCAACCTGACGCTGCTGCCCACCGAGACGTGGCGTACCTTCTCCCAGACCGCCTCCCGCGAGCGCCTGGCCGCCGTCCTGGACGGGTTCGTCTTCGACGCGCCCGCGCCGTGGCACGATCCGGCCGCGATCGCCCGCGCCGTCGACGAGGCACCGCGCCCGGTGCCCGCCCAGCCCACTCCCCCGCGCTCCGACCTGCCCGACCCCGGCCCCGCCGACTCCCTCGACGGCCCGGCCGACGCCGTCGTCCAGCGGCTGACGGAGGTCGCCGAGTCCCTCCTGGCCGGTGCCGCCCGCGTGCGCCTGGCCGACGCGGTCGGCGCCGACTGGTCCTCGGTACGCCGCCTGCTGGCCGACCTCACCAGCATCGACCTGCGCCCCGAGCTCCCGTACCGCCTGACCTGGTCCGACGAGCTCTCGGTCGACCCGGCTCGCGAACCCGCCTGGCTCTCGCACGGCTTCCTGGAGCGCACCCCATGACAACAGACCCCACCCCCGGCACCACACCCCCGGCCGAACCAGCCCCCACGAGCACCACGCCGCAGACCACCGCGGGGCCGGCCGGCGAGGCGCCGCCGACCGAGGCGGGGCCCGCGAGCACCACGCCGCAGGCCAGGGCAGTGCGCGTGAACGCCGCGCCACGGGTGGAGGCTGGGCGCGCGAGTGGCGCACGGCAGGCGGTGGCGGGGCGGGCGGGCGGCGGGTCTGTGGCGGTGGCGCATGTGCGGGCGCGCTCCGGTGGGCCGTTGCGGCTCGGGGCCGGGGCTCCGGCGCCGGTGGGCATGATGCGGCTGACGCACCACGACAGCACCGGGCTGGCGGTGCCCGTCTGGCCGGACGGGGCGACGCCGTCCCTGCTGGAGGAGCAGCAGGTGGCGCCGATGCCGGTCGAGCGGGCCGGTGAGGCGCGCCGCGTGCTGGCGGCCTGCCTGAAGTGCTGCTGGACCGACCTGGCCGCCGACCCGTGGCCGGGCGTCGCGGCCCCGGCCGAGCAGGTGCTCGACACCTACCGGGCGCTGATCGGACGCTCCGACGACCTGATGCGCAACTGGGCCGTCGGCGCGCTGCGCCGCCTGCACGACTCCTCCTGGATCGTTCTTTCCGACGGCGTGGTACGTCTGGGACCCCGCTGCGCCCTCTGGCCGGTCGAGTCGTTCGCCCAGCTCAAGGAGCTCGTCCGCAGGCTGCCCGAGCCGGAGCGCGACGAACTGACCGTGGTCGCCGACGAGGACCTCGTGGCCGGAACAACCGCCGAGCCTGGCGGGCTGGTCGAGGGCGGGGAGGCCGGGTTCGACGACCTGCTGTCCAGTTATGACGAGCGGCGCCGGGCCGAGCTGGTCGGCGCCTACATGGTGCTGGAGCATGCGGCGGAGCCTGTCCAGGAGGCCAGGTTCGCCGCGTTGCGCGACCCCGCCATGCGGCACACGCTGGGCGAGATGCTGGGACGGCGCGGCCGTACCCTCATCCAGCAGCACGAGCGCTGGACCTCCGGCTACGACGACGCGACGGCGGCCGAGGCGGCGCGGGCGGAGGGCGGGCTGGGCGAGAGTGAGCGGGCGGTGCTGACGCTGGTGCTGGTGCACTCGGTGGCGATCCCGCGCGCGGAGGGGGCGCTGCCCGAGGACACGTGGCTGTCGCCGTTCCCGACGCCGGTGGACGAGCTGCGCCGCCACACCCAGCTGCCGATCGGCGAGCTGGAGTCGGCGCTGCGCGCGCTGCGGCACGCCGGGCTGCTGGGGCAGGTGAAGGCCGGTGAGGAGGCGGGCGGGTACGTGCCCGGACCCCAGTTCCACCGGCTCACCCCTGCGGCCAGGCGGCGGCTGCAGGAGGAGCTGATCCTGGCTGCCGGGCCGCACACGCCGCTGGCGGGAGCCGTACGCGCGAGAAGGTCCGCATCGTGACAGCGACCGGACATCGCCACACAAGTGGGCGCTACCACACGAACGGGCATCGCCACGCGGACGCGTGCCGCCGCCTGGGCGGGCATCGCCTCGCGGACGGGCATCGCCACGCGGGCGTGGCTGGGGGTTGGGGTGTGGGTGGGTTGGGTTGGGCTGGTCGTTGGATGAATCTCGGGGGTTGAGGGTGTCGCAGGTGGAGAACGTCGTCGGGGACCGGGTCCTGATCGCCGTGCAGGCGGTCAACATCTCCCGGCTTTCGACGCACCCCGTGCCGACCGTGCCGGGGACGCTGATCGTGGTGGCGGGGGCCGGGCCGAAGGACTCCAACGGGGCGGGCAAGTCATCGTTCATCGCCTCGATCACGGCGTTGCTCGGGGACGAGCAGTGGCGGT
Organism: Nonomuraea sp. NPDC050540; assembly: GCF_044457485.1. Taxonomy (NCBI): domain Bacteria; kingdom Bacillati; phylum Actinomycetota; class Actinomycetes; order Streptosporangiales; family Streptosporangiaceae; genus Nonomuraea; species Nonomuraea sp. NPDC050540. Next base: position 932,598 of record NZ_JBITHA010000001.1, on the reverse strand, counting down.
TCGCCTCGGGGGCGAAGGCGGTGTCGGAGCTGTTGTTCAACGCCGAGCTGGCCAGCGGGGCCGGCGGCAAGCAGTGGGCCAGCGCCGACCACGGCTACATCGTGGGCGTCTTCGGACCGCCCGGCGCCGACGCCGATCTCGCCGCGCTCGACTCCGGCACGCCTGCCGCCGACGACGAGGGCGGGTCCGGCGAGCTGATCTCGGCGGAGATGGAGACCGGGGAGCTGTTCCAGGTGCCGACCGGGGGCGCGGTGACCGTGTGGCTGCGGGTCAACCAGGAGGCCCCGCACCTGGAGGTCCGCTGGCGGGAGGGGGTGCACCTGGCCGCGGCGGCGTCCGAGGCGGAGCGGGTGGCCAGGGCCGACGACATGTGGAACGCGCTGCCGAAGTCGGCCGGACGCCGCGACGTGGTGGCCCGCGACCTCACCAAGGTCCTTTACGGCGACCGGGTGCGCTGCGTGTCGTTCCTGTCGACGTCGGTGCGGAGCAAGGTGGCCACGAACCTGCTGTCGCAGCCGCTCAACGAGATCTCCCCGGAGCGCGTCTTCGAGGCGATCGCCGCCCTCACCGGCCTGGACACTGAGCTGGAGCAGGAGCGCGAGGCCCGTCGCGACGAGCACGCCAAGCGGGTGCGCGCGGCCCAGGCGGGCGAACGGCTGGCCGAGTTCGAGGCCGAGTCGAAGGCGTTGCTGACCACGTTCGACCGCAGGGACCAGGCCCGCGTACGGCTGGCCGAGGCGCTGCGCTGCTGGCGGGGCCGCCAGGCCAGAAAGCTGGCCGACGCCGCGGCCAAGGACGAACTGCTGGCGGCGGAGTCGGCCCGCCACCAGGAGGCGGCCGAGAAGGCCGCAGGGGCGATCGCCATGGTCAAGGCGGAGATCGCCACGCTCAAGGACGACACGCTCGACAGGAAGGTGGGCGAGGCGCGGAAGGAGCTGGCCGCGCTGCAGGCCAGGGCGGCCAAGCTCGACGCCGACCGGGCGGTGGCCGCCAACTCCGCCGACGAGCTGCGCGGCCGGATCCCGGCGCTGGAGGAGACGCGGCGCTTCGCCGACGGCCGGGACGTCCCGGCCGCCGAGCGGGAGGTGGGCGAGGCCAGGCTGCGGCTGAACGAGGCGCTGAAGGGCCTGGGCGTCGCCGACCGCGAGGTGGCCTCCGCCCAGGCGGCGCTGGACGACGCCGAAGGCGGCCCGGCGGCGGCCCAGCTCAACGCCCTGTCGGCCGCCGGTCTCGACGCCACCGGCCTGCTCGACGCCCTCGACGTCGCCGAACAGGCGCGCGACCACGCCCACGGCCCGGAGGTGGAGGGGCTGGTCCTGGCCGGGTTGCGCGGGTGGCCGAACGAGCACGCGGTGATCGTGGACGCCGACCGGCTGGGGGCCGCGGCGGCCGCGCTGGCCGAGCTGCCGGGGTCGGTGCTGGTCTCCTCGGCCGGGGTGAGCGTGGTCGGCGCGTTCGACGGGGTCGCCACCGGGCGGGAGGCGCGGATCAAGGCCGCCGAGCACCGGCTCAACCGGGCCAAGGACACGCAGGAGTCGGCGACGCAGGCCGTACACGATGCCGAGGGTGCGGTGGCGCAGGCGCAGCGGCGGCTGGAAGGCGCCAAGGCGGCGGTGCGGCTGGCCGAGATCGAGGCGCGGCTGGCCGAACGGCGCGCCAAGCTGGCCGAGCTCACGGCGGCGGTCGAGGAGGTCACCCCGAAGGTGGCCGAGACCGAGCGGCTGGCCGGATCGCTCGACTTCCGCGCGCGTACCCGCGACATGGAGATCGAGCGGATGGAGGGGCGCAGGCAGCGGCACGAGGGCGAGCGCGGCCAGGCGAACGAGCAGGACCGGCGGGTGGCCGCCGACCGCGAGGCCCTGAAGCTCGACGCGCTGGCCGCCGACTGGGGCGGCACCGCCGACGGCGCGCGCGAGTGGATCGAGGCGCTGCCGGAGGAGGAGCGCCCGCGCGGCGCCGACGAGTGGTGGCGGATGGCCGAGCGCCACGTCGACCAGGCGCAGCGGGACACGTTCCCGGAGGAGGACGCCGAGGTCCCGGAGGAGCTGGCCTTCCTGCTGGCCGAACGGGCGGGCAGCACGGCGCGCGAGCAGGCGACGTTCGCTGCGGTCTGCGGCGCGCTGGCCTCCTACCTGCGTGGGCAGGAGGAGTACGAGAAGCACCAGCGCCGCCAGATCGAGGCGCAGGTCGACTCCCGGCAGCGTGACCTGGCCGCGGCCGACAAGGGCGCGGAGGAGGCGGCGCAGTCGACGGCCGTGCACCGGGCGGCGCTGACGGCGGCGATCAAGGCGCGGCTGACGCGGGTGGCGGAGGAGTTCGACAAGCTCGACACCGGGTACGGCGGTTACGGGGCGACGCTGGAGTTCCCGGTGCCGCCGCCGCCCGCCGACCCGGAGCAGCGCTGGCAGTGGCGGGTCACGCCGAAGTGGCGGCGGGGCGACGGGCAGGGGTTCGTGCCGTACAACCGGCGGGCCAACACCGCGCTCATGGACGAGAAGGCGGTCAAGCTGGTGTGCGCGGCGGCGATCGCCTCCTCCGGGGGCGGGCACCTGTGCCTGGTGCTCGACGAGCTCGGCCGCAACCTGGGCAAGGAGCACCGGCGGGAGGCGGTGGCGCTGTTCCGGCGGATCGGCGAGACGTACGGGATCACGGTGATCGGCGCGCTGCAGGATGACATGGAGCCTTATGCGATCGACGCGTGCGGGCAGTACATCAAGCTGCGGCGGTCCTCGGACGCCATGCCGTACAACGAACCGCCGGTGATCATCGGGCACGACCAGCACGCGGAACGCGTGCGCGCGCTGGCCTCCTACGTGGAGCGGCCCGCCTCATAAAGATCCGGCGGCCCCACGGTGTGCCTGCGGGGCGGTGGCGTGGCGGGCGGCTAGCGTCCGAGTCCGATGACGTACACCGCCTCCGATGCCGACGGGCATCGGGCCATGGCCCTGGCGCTCCGCGTCGGCGAGTTGCTGCTCGGCAGCGGCGAGGCGACCGAGAACGTCGGCGGCGCCATGCGCAGGATCCTGGAGTCCTACGGCCTGCGCAACGTGGAGGCCGACGTCAACCTGTCGGCGATCACGCTGTCGCACGTGCCCGAGGACGGCCGCGCCGCCGCCACCGCCGAGCGCAGGGTACGCCGCCGCCAGCCCGACTACGACCGGCTCATCGCCGTCCACGTGCTGGTCGGCGAGATCACGTCCGAGGGGTTGTCGCTGGCCGAGACGGAGGGACGGCTGCGGGAGATCACCCGGCGGGTCAAGGTGTACCCGGAATGGGCGGTGGTCTGCTCGCTGGCGCTCATCTCGGCGTCGGCGGCGGTGCTGATCGGCGGCGGGCCGATCGTCGCGGCGGCGGCGTTCGCGGCCACGATCCTCGGCGACCGGGCGGGCGCGTGGCTGGGGCGGCGCGGGGTGGCGGAGTTCTTCCAGCTCGCGGTCGCGGCCAGCTTCGGCGCGCTCATCGCGGTGCTGCTGATCTGGGGCGAGGTGCCGGTGCAGTCGTCGGCGGTCGTCGTCGGCGCGGTGATCGCGCTGCTGCCGGGGCGGCCGCTGGTGGCGTGCGTGCAGGACGGCATCGCCGGCGAGTACGTGACGGCGACCGCCCGGCTCACCGAGGTCGTGTTCATCGTGGCGGCGGTGATCTCGGGCATCAGCTCGATACTCGCGTTCGCGTTGCAGCTCGGGGTGCCGATCAGCGTGGACAACGTCCCGACGGCGCCGCTGTCGCTGGACACGCCGCAGTTGCTGGGGGCGTTCGGGGTGAGCCTGACGTTCGCGGTCGCGCTGCTCGTGCCGCCGCGGTACCTGGTGCAGGGGGCGTTGGGCGGGTTGCTGATCTGGGTGACGTTCGTGTTCCTGACATGGCGGGGGCTGCCCGCGGTGGTGGCCACGACGGTGGCGGCGGCGGTGATCGGGCTGCTGGGGACGGCGTTCGCGCGGCGGGTGAAGGTGCCGTCGATGGTGTTCGTGATCCCGGCGATCGGGCCGTTGCTGCCGGGGTCGGTGCTGTACAAGGGGATGCTGGAGATGAGTCTGGGCGAGTTGTCGCGGGGGACGCTGCACCTGATCGAGGCGCTGTCGATCGCGCTGGGGATCGGCGCGGGTGTCATCATGGGCGCGGAGATCCTCCGCGCCTTCCGCGGCCGCGACCTGGCCCGCCGCATCCGCCCCGCATCCCGCCGCACCCGGGGATATTAGGGCTTCTGGTTGCGCTTTCTCCCATCCGTTACGGCAAGCCGCCCCCACGCCTCCCACCGACGTCGGCGGGCGCCGATCGTCGGGCGCTTCTCACGTCGGACAGCACTCCCGCCGCCACGACGCCCCCTCGGCCGGGCACCTGGTGTGACGTGAGCCAGATCGGCGCCGGTCTGGTCACCCGGAGCCCTCACGTGAACCGGGGCGGTTGCCCGGGTTCGCAGCATGGGCTCGATCGGTTGCCCCGGGTCGCTGCCGCGCCTGATCGGCACGCGTTTCGAGAGGTTGTGGCAGGTTCCGCTACCGGCCCCGATCGGCGCGTTTGCGTGGTTGTCCCGAGCGTTGTGGGTCGGGTTGTGGAGTGGGTCGGGGTTGTCATGTGGCGTGGATCGGGGGTGGGCCGGTGTAGGAGGCTCGGAGGCGGAGGAGGGTGCCCTTGCTGTACTCCTCCATCGCGTGGGCCAGCCAGCCCGCCGTTCTCGCGATCGCGAACACCGCCTCCCCCGCCCCGGAGACCATGCCCGCCACCGCCGCCAACGTGGCCAGCGCCATGTCGATGTTGTGTTCAGGGAGCCGTCGGCGGCGGGTCTCGGACAGGACGGCTCGGGCCGTGGCCACCCGGTCGTGGCCGGGGGCGGCCGATTCCACCAGATCCAGGAGGGCCGCGCCTCTGGCGTCGCCGTTCTTGTACACACTGTGGCCGAAGCCGGGGATGCGTTCGCCCCGCCGTACCCGCTCGCCGATCACGCGCGGCGCCAGGCCGGGGTCGGTGATCTCGGCCAGCATGCGCTCGGCCCCGTAGGAGGCGCCGCCGTGGAGCGGGCCGCCCAGAACGCCCAGCCCGGTGAGGACCACCGCGTACGGGTCGGCCTTCGCGGAGGCGGCGACCCGGGCGGCCAGGGTGGAGGCGGCCAGTTCGTGGTCGGCGAGGAGGACCATGGCGGCGCGCAGAGCGTCCACGAGGGCGGGGGTGGGTTCGCGTCCGGTCAGCCGCGGCCACAACCGCTCGGCGATCGACCCCGTCGCGCTCTCCGCCCCCACGAGGGGCAGCGCGTCTACCAGGCCGGAGATGAGGCGGCGTCCGGTGGCCGCCACGGAGACGGGGTCGAGCTGGTGCCGCAGGCTGTCCGAGGCGCCGAGCACGGTGACGATCACCTGCAGCCGGTCCAGCGGCAGAAGCTCGGCCGGCAGACCCCGCTGAGCGGCCACCGCCGCCCGCAACGCCCCCACCTCCCCTGCCCACCCACCCGGCTCCACCCCTCGAGAAGCGCCGCCCCGATCAACCTCCGCCGCTCGCGCGGCGCGGTCCCGATCGGCCTCCTCACGTCGTGAGAGCCCCCTACCGCCCGGGTCCGCGGCTTCATGGCGCGTCGTGTCCCGACCGCCCTGTGAGGCGGACGGGTCAGCCGGCCACATGCCCGGGGAGCCGGTCCACAGGAGTTCGGCGACCGATTCGAAGGGGTGGGTGCGGGCCAGCGTCAGGGCGTCGTGGCCTCGGTAGTACGGGCGGTCGAGGCCCAAAGCCGTGACGGAGGACTCGATCACCAGCTCCGGCGGCTGGCCTCGCGGGCGGCCACGGCGGGCCAGTTGCTCGATCTCGGCGGCGTCGAACATGCTGCGCCTGCCGTCATGACGGCGCTTCAGGACGCCCCTGCTGACATACGCGTAGAGGGTCGCGGGCTTGACCCCGAGGCGGTCGGCCGCCGTGGCGGCGTCGATCCAGTCCATGGCCGAACCCCCCTCAATATTGATGAAAATCAATATTGATCCATATTGAGAGCGCGTGTCAACGTTGAGGACATGCCAAAGGTTCATTTCCTCGACGTCACCAACCGGGACGGCGTGCAGACCGCGCGCACGGGCCTGTCGAAGTTCGGCAAGACCATGGTCAACTTCTACCTGGGCAAGCTCGGGGTGGCGCAGTCGGAGATCGGGTTCCCCTTTCTGTTCCACGAGGTGCCTTATGTGCGGGCGCAGGTGGCGCTCGCGCGGGCCGGCGCGTTCGGGGGGCTGCGGCTGTCGGGCTGGTGCCGGGGAGTCGCGCGGGACGTGGAGAAGGCGGCGCCGCTCGGGCTGACGCACTACAACCTGTCCATCTCCACCTCGGACTACATGATCCAGAACAAGTTCCAGGGGCGCCTCGACCGGGAGGCGATCATCCGGGAGATGACGGCGGCGGTGCGCGTGGCCAAGAGCGCCGGGGCCGAGACCGTCGGGGTCAACGCCGAGGACGGCTCGCGCACCGACGACGGGTTCCTGCTGGAGTTCGCGCTGGCGGCGAAGGAGGCCGGGGCCGATCGCGTGCGGTACTGCGACACGATCGGCGGCGACACCCCCGGCCGGATCCGCGAGCGGTTCGCCCGCCTGACCGGTGCCACCGGCATGCCGGTCGAGACCCACTGCCACAACGATCTCGGGATGGCCGTGGCCAACTCCGTCTCCGGCGCGCTCGGGGATTTGGAGGCCGGGCAGGACGCGTGGATCAACACGTGCGTGAACGGCATCGGCGAACGTTCGGGCAACGCCGACCTGCTCTCCACGATCCTGGCGTTCCGGCACGGGTTCGGGCTGGAGAAGGCGGAGATCGGCGACGAACTCGATCTGTCGTGGGCCAGGAGGTTCGGGTTGTGGGCGGCCTACGCCTTCGGGCAGGCGCTGCCGTACAACCAGGTGGGGGTGGGGCGTAACGCGTTCGCGCACGAGAGCGGCATCCACGCGGACGGCGCGCTCAAGGATCACGGGAACTACGAGCTCTACGACGAGGCGTCGCTCGGCCCCTTCCCCGCGGACTGGCACGCGCGGGACGGGCGGGTCGTGCTGACCGGCGAGTACGGCGGCAAGGCCGGGTTCCGGCATGTCATCGAGGGGCTCGGTGTCGAGGTGGCCGAGGAGGACCTGGCGTTCCGGGTGGTGCAGCTCTGCAACGCGATGACGGGCAGGCCGCTCACCGACGACGAACTGCGCCTGATCGCGACCTACCCGCGTGAACTGTCCCTGTTGTTCCCCGGCTACACCGGCTGACGCTCACGCCGCCCGGTCCACCTGGGCCTGGGTGGCCAGGGCCTCGTGGAAGTCCTTCTCCGGGTGCTCGAGACCGCTCAGCTGAACGGCTTCGCGGCGGAAGAACATCGCGAGCGTCCAGTCGGCCAGCACCTTCGCCTTGTGGTTGAAGGTCGGCACCCAGGCCAGGTGGTACGCCCGGTGCGCCACCCAGCCGAGGAACCCGGTGAGCCTGAGCCGGTAGACCTGGGCGACGCCCTGGTGGTGGCCGAGTCCGGCGACCGAGCCGAGGTAGGCGTGCTTGTAGGCCTTCAGCTTGCGGCCCCTGACATAGGCGACGATGTTGCGGCCGAGGAGCTTGGCCTGCCGTACCGCGTGCTGGGCGTTCGGCGCGGTGAAGGCGCCCGGGCTGGTGAGGTCGGGCACCGCCGCGCCGTCGCCGGCCGCGAACGCGTCGGCCAGGCCCTCCACGGCGAGGTACTCCGTGGCGAGGATCCGGCCGGTCCGGTCGACGGGCAGGCCGCTGGTGGCGGCGAGCGGGTTCGGGCGGCCGCCGGCGGCCCAGACGATCGTGCCGGCGTCCAGGGCGGCGCCGTCGCTCATGGTGGCGACGCCGTCCTCCGCCGAGGTGAGCCGCGTGTCGAGGCGCACGTCGACGCCGCGTTCCCGCAGCGCCTTCGCCGTCCAGACGCCGAGGTCCTCGTGGATCTCGGGCAGGATGCGGCCGGTGGCCTCGACCAGTGTCCAGCTGAGCTCCTCGCGCCGGATCTGCGGGTGGTAGCGCAACGCGTCGTCGGCCAGCCCCTGCATCTCGGCCAGCGCCTCCACGCCCGCGAACCCGCCGCCGACCACCACGAACGTCAGCGCCCTGCGGCGCACGTCGTGGTCGTCAGTCGAGGCGGCGGCGGCCAGCTGGGCGAGCACGTGGTTGCGCAGGTGCACGGCCTCGCCGACGGTCTTGAAGCCGACGGCGTGCTCGGCCAGGCCCTTGATCGGCAGCCCTCTGGTGATCGAACCCGTGGCCATGACCACGATGTCGTAGGCGAGCTCATAGGGGCGGCCCTGGACGGGCTGGAAGGTGGCGACACGCTCGTCGTGGTCGACGTTGGTGATCTTGCCGGTCAGCACCCTCATGCGGGGCAGCACCCGGTTGAGCGGCGCCACCACGTGCCTCGGCTCGATCTGGCCGCCTGCCGCCTCGGCCAGGAACGGCTGGTAGGTCATGTAGCCGCGAGGGTCGACGATCGTCACGTCCGCCTCGCCGGTACGCACCAGCTTGCGCAACCCCAGAGCGGTGTACAAGCCGACATATCCGCCGCCGACGATCAGAATCTGCTTCCTCATGACGTCCACGTCCTTCTTGAGTGGTTGTTCACCCACATAGACGGGACAGCCCTCGCGGTTGTGACACCTCATTTCAAGATTTTTCCCGTTAGGGGGTGAGGCCTTCGAGGCGGTCGGTCAGGCGTGAGGTGACCACGGGACCGGCCTCCCAGGAGGAGGTCAGCGGGGTGACGGTGACGGCGCCGCTCGACAGGAGCGTGCGGTCGGCGTCCGGGACCGGGTCGGGGGCGGTGGCCGTCAGCGGCGCGAGGCGGTAGCAGCGCGGGCACGCGTCGGTCGCGGGGAGGTAGTCGACGGTGATGGGCAGCATCCTGCCCAGGCGGGCCATCTTGACCTCGCCCGTCGGGACCGCCGGGTAGTTGACGTTCAGGGCGGTGTACGCGGGCAGCAGGCGGCCGTTGCGTGCGGTGGTGGCCAGGCGGTTGACGAGCTTGACGCCGAAGGCGATCGAACTGGCCGCGCTGGGGAAGGCCGAACCCGCGCGGGCCGTGCTCAGCGCGACGGAGGGGATGCCCACCTCCAGAGCGGTGATCGCGGCACCGACGGTGCCCGAGTGGTTGACGGCGGCCGCGACGTTCTCGCCCTGGTTGGGTCCGGAGACGACCAGGTCGGGCGGGTCGCCGGCGAAGACCGTGCGGATGCCGAAGGAGACGGCGTCGGCGGGGCTGCCGGCGATCGCCCACACCCCGGGCGACATCTCGGCTGCCTCCACGGTGGTGCCGAACCTGATGTTGATCGAGGTGCCGACGCCGCTGGAGTCACCGGCCGGGGCGACGATCGTGACCTCGTGACCGGCGGCGACGAGGGCCTGGCGGAGCTGAAGGGTGAACGGAGCCTGGTAACCGTCGTCGTTCGTGAGCAGGATGCGCAACGACGGCGGCGGCGTGGCGGCGGTCTGCGCCTGAGCAGGCGTGGCCAGGACGGATAACAGGGCCGGTACGAGGAGGATGCGCCTGAACATGGGGGTCTCCGTTCATGGTCGTTCACCGGGGATTCACCTGCTGAGTGAGTGCTCCGGATCGGGCCTTCTGAACTGCGAGCCTGCTACGCGGCACCGGGACGGGCACACCCCTAACCGGGCAGGGGTCACCGCGATTGTGCGCGCGGATCCCTGACTGCGGGGTTCACATCGTGTCGCCGGCGGTCTCCGGCAGCGCGGCCAGGCACAGGAGGCTGAGCACGGCCATCGCGCTGACGTAGCCGCCGACCGCCATCGTGCCGAACCCGCCGCCCTGCAGCGCGGTCGCGACGAGCGGAGGTACGGCCCCGCCCAGCACCCCACCGAGGCTGTAGGCGACCGAGGCCCCGCTGTAGCGGTACTCGGTCTGGAACAACTCCGGCAGGTACGCCCCCATCGGCCCGAAGATGAGCCCCATGATCCCGAGCGCCCCGGCCAGCGAGACACCGGCCAGCAGTACCGACCTCGTCTCCATCAGCGGGAACATCACCAGCCCCCACCCGATCGCGACCGCCGCACCGGTCATGAGCGTACGGCGGCGGCCCAGGCGGTCGGAGACCAGGGCGGACACGACGGTGCCGGCGCCCATGAAGACGACGCCGATCATGGTCAGCGCGAGCATCGTGGTCTTGGGGATGCCGAGGGTGGCGGTGCCGTACGCGAGACAGTAGGTCGTGGCGGTGTAGAAGAGCGTGTACGTCACGGTCATCGCACCGGCGCCGAGCAGCACCCGCCGCCACTGGTGCCGGACGAGTCCCGCGAACGGCACGCGAGCGATCCTGCGCTGGTCCATGGCCTGCCGGAAGACCGGCGTCTCGGCGATCCTGACCCGCACGTACAGCCCGACGAGCACCAGCAGCAGGCTCGCCACGAACGGCAGCCGCCACCCCCAGCTCCCGAACTCCTCGTCCGTGAGCGTCGCGCCCAGGATGAGGAAGAGCCCGTTGGCCGCGATGAACCCGACCGCCGGCCCGAGCTGCGGGAACATCGCATAAAGCCCGCGCCTGCCGGGCGGCGCGTGCTCGGTGGCCAGCAGCGCGGCCCCGCCCCACTCCCCGCCCAGCCCGATGCCCTGCGTGAACCTGAGCAGCACCAGCAGCACCGGCGCCGCCACCCCGATCGCCGCGTACCCCGGCAGCAGCCCGATCGCCACCGTGGACAACCCCATGAGCAGGAGCGAGACGACCAGCATGGACTTGCGTCCGATCCGGTCGCCCCAGTGCCCGAACACCGCCGAGCCCAGCGGCCGCGACAGGAACGCCACCGCGAACGTCGAGAACGCCGCCAGGTTGCCCGCCGTCTTGTCCAGCTCGGGGAAGAAGGCGGCGTTCAGGACCAGGGCGGCGGCGGTGCCGTAGATGTAGAAGTCATAGAACTCGATCGCCGTGCCGACGAGGCTGGCGGCGGCGACCCTGGTCCTGCTGGGGGCATCCGTCACAACATCTCCCCGATTCCTTGACACACTGGGGCGATGACCGCAGACCGCCACCGCCCCGGCTACGTCCGCCGCCGCCTCGGCCGCGCTCTCATCCAGTACACCGTCGCCCTCGTGGTCGGCGCCGTCGTCGTCGCCGTCTGGTGGTTCACCCGCTGACCCCGGTCACCGACAGCGTCGAGCCGGTACGCGTCTTGGCCACCCTGAGCTGCGCCGGAATCCGGGTGCGCAGTTCGGCGACGTGACTGACGATCCCGACCGCGCGACCGCCGTCGCGCAGCCCGTCCAGGATGTCCAGAACGCCGTCCAGGGTGTCCTCGTCAAGCGTGCCGAACCCCTCGTCCACGAACAGGGTTCCGATCTCGGCGCCGCCCGCCTCCGCGGTCACCACGTCGGCCAGCCCGAGCGCCAGCGCCAGCGAGGTGATGAAGCTCTCGCCGCCGGACAGCGTGGCCGGATCCCGGTCGACGCCGGTCCAGCCGTCGGCCACCCGCAGCCCCAGCCCGCCGCCCGACCGGCCGCGCGCGCCCGCAGTTTTGCGGAGGTCGTGCTGGAGTTGGTAGCGCCCGCCCGACATGTGATCCAGCCGGTCGTTGGCCGCCGCCACGACCTGCCGCAGCCGCTCCCCCAGCACGAACGAGGACAGGCTCATGTTCCACTGGTTGTCACCGGAGGTGCCCGAGGCCAGCGACGCCATCCGCTCGGCCAGCCGATGGGCCGCCGCGGCCGGCTCCCACCGCTCCAGGCACCCGCGCAACTCCCCGCGCAGCTCGTCGAGCCGCCGGGCCCTGGCCTGAGCCTGATCCCGCGAGGAGACCAGCGCCGCGTACTCCTCCTCGGCCCGCTCCCGCCCCGCCTCCAGCTCCGCCAGGTCAGGCGCCGCCTCACCGGCCGCCGCGACCAGCGCGGGATCGGCCAGCGTGCTCGTCACCGCCGCGTACTGCGCGTCCAGCTCCCGCAGCAGCTCCGCCTTCCGCTCGCGCTCCTCGTCCGGGCGGGCCGCCGCGAGCGCCTCGTCCACATCCGCGAACTCCGCCTCGGCCGCCGCCCCCTCGGCCTCCTGCCGGGCCGTATCCCGTTCCTGCGCCGCCCGCACCGCGCGCGCCGTCGCCTCAAGCGCCTCACGCAGCAGTTCGGCCTCGTCCCCCAGCCGTGACAACCGCGCCGCCAGCGTGGGGTCGTCGCCGCGCGCACCGTCCAGCCGCGCCGCCAGCCGTCCCGCGTCGCCGCTCAACTCTTCTTGCCGGGTACGGCAGGCCGCCACCCGAGCGGTCACCCGCCGCAACCGTTCTTCCAGCTCGGCCCGCTCCCGGTGCAACCGCTCCACCTGCCCGGCCAGCACCGCCTCCCGCCCGGCCGACCGCCGCAACCGATCCACCTCGGCCACGGCCTGCCGCAACATCTCCACCCCGACCACAGGCTCCCCGCCCACAGCCACCGAGCCATCGCCACCGGAGACACCCGCATCCGAGGCAGCGCCCCCCGAGACAGCACCACCCGAGGCAGCGTCGCCAGAGGCCGTGCCTCCCGAGGCAGCGCCCCCAGAGGCGACGCCACCCGCGGCCGATCCGCCCGCGCCCTCGGCCCCCGCGCCCTCGGCCCCCGCGACATCGTCGCCGGGCGCGGCATCCGCACAGGCGACAGCCCTGGGGCTTGCCGAGGCCGCGCTCGTGCCAGCGGTATGCCCGGAAGCGGTCTTGCCGGGTGCGGTGTCCGTGCCGGGATTGGGGAGGCGGTTGATGAGGCGGGCGCGTTCGGCGGCCAGCTGGGTGTGGTGGGTGCGCTGAGCGGCGATGGCCTCGCCGACCTCGCGGGCCTGCTCCGCCGCGCGCTGCCGCTGCCCCTCGATCCGCTCGACCTCGGCGGCCAGTCCCGGCTCACGCTCGGCGACGGAACGCAGCCGGTCCACCTCCTGCTCGGCCTCCCGTACCGCCCGCCGAGCGTCCTCCACGCTCAGCCCGGCGTCAACGTCCCCACCAGCCGAGACGCCCCGCCCAACCTGGACATCACCGGCCGCGTTCTCGGCATCCGGAGTGGCGTCCGGGCGAGCCTGAACGCCGGAGCGTCGGCCGTCGGGCGAGCGAGGGCCGAGGTCTTGCTCGTCGGATTGCCGCCCGTCCGAGAGATGTGGCGGAGCCCAGGGGTGGGGATGTGCCGGATGGGCGGCTTCCGTGGCGGTGGCCAGGCGGGTTTCGAGGGTGGCGATGGTGAGTTCGGCGGCCTCCCGGCGGCTCAGAGCGGCCTCGTGGGCGGACTCGGCGGCGAGCTCGTCGTCCGGGGACGGAGCCGTGGGGGCCGGGGAGGCGGGGTCGGGGTGGTGCGGGGAGCCGCACACCGCGCACGGCGCGCCCGAGGACAGGTCGCGGGCCAGTTCGGCGGCCATCCCGTCGAGGCGGGCCTGCCGGAGGTCGAGCCAGCGTTCGCGTAGGTGCTGGGCCTCGTCCACCAGGCGCTGAAGGGCTTCGGTCGCGGTGCGGAGTTCGCCGGTCAGGACGTCGCGGCGGCGGGCGGCCTCCAGGACGGCGCGCGCCGCGTCCCTCGCGGCGATGGCGGCGGGGACGGTGGCGGCCTCCGTGCGTACCCGGGCCAGCGTGTCCTTCGCCTCGGCCAGCTTTCCGGGCAGGTCGGCGGCGGCCGCCGACAGGTCGTTCTGGCGGCGGGTCAGGGTGTCGAGCTGGGCGGCCAGCCGTACCAGCTCGCGGTCGGTGTCGAGAATGTCGGACACGGCGGCCCGCACGGCCTCGGCGGCGGGAACCCGCGCGGCGTCCACCCGTGCCTGGGCCAGCAGCCCTTCGGCCTGTTCGATCAGGGCGGGCAGCCCGGCGAGGCGGGCGGTGGTGCTCTCGTCGTCGGCGACCAGGGCGGCGAGCTCGTCCTCGACCCGGGCCAGGTCGCGGCGGATCACCGACAACCTCGCTTCCTCGGTCAGCAGCTCCGACAGGCGCGCCGACTCGTCGTGCCGCTCCCGCTCCAGCGCCGCCAGCCTGCCCGGCAGCTCAGGATCGTCGACCCCGGCTGCCCGTCGTCCCTGCTGCCCGTGCCGGCCGGGCAGCCGCGCCTCGACGGTCCGCCCCTCGACCGCGCGGACTTCCGACGCGCGGACCTCCAACGCGCGGGTTTCGGTCGTGCGGGGGTCGGTCGTGCGGGCTTCGGTCGTGCGGGGGTCGTCGGAGGGGAGGAGGGGGCGGGCGCGGGCGATGGCGTCGGCGGCGAGCGTGCGGGTCTTGGCGGCGGCCTCCGCACGCTGGCGGGCCGCCGTCACCAGCGGGAGCACCCGATCGGCCCGGGTCGCGTCATCAAGCAGCGCCTGCAGGTCGGCGCGCTCTTCCGCGCGCTCGTCAAGGGTACGGCGGAGCGCGAGGGCCGCCGCGTGCCGCCGCTGCCGCTCGGCCAGCGCTGTGGCCGTCTCATAGGCGTTCCTGGCCCGGCGCAGCGCGGACTCCGCCCCGGCCTGCCGATCGGCGGACCCGGCTACAACAGCCCGCGCCGCCGCCAGCAGCCCACCGGCCCACCCGAGCGGATCGTCCGCAGCAGTGAGCGACCCGACGGCCGTGGACGCTTCGACAGCCGTGAGCGATTCGACGGCCGTGGACGCTTCGACAGGTGTGGACGGTTCGGCGGCCGTGGACGCTTCGGCGGCCGTGGGCTGCTCGGTCAGTTCGAACAACGCGTCCTGTTCTCCGCCGGGCACCTCGACGGGCGCGCCGGCCGGGAGCAGGAGCGGGGTCAGGTCGTCGCCCGCCGCCTCCTCGATCCGCTGGATGGCGAAGTCGACCTGCTGGCGTCGGTCCTGCTGCTCCCGCCACGCCTGCTTGCGCCGCTCGGCCAGCCACGACTCCGCCTGCGTGTAGACCTTGACGGTGAACAACCGCTCCAGCAGCCGCCGCCGGTCATCGCCGTCGGAGCGCAGGAAGCGCGCGAAGTCGCCCTGGGGCAGCATGGCCACCTGGCAGAACTGGTCGGCGTTCATGCCGAGCAGCCCGCCGATCAGGTCGCCCGCCTCGTCGGCCCGCGTGGTCAGCCCCGTCCAGGTGGAACCCGACCGCTCCTGGACGATGACCTTGGCCTTCTCCTCGGTGAACCCCGAGCCGCGCCGCTTGGGACGCTGCCAGGCGGGCGAGCGTTCGACACGCAGCAGGCGGCCCCTGAGCGTCGCCTCCAGCGTCACCGACGGGCCGACGTCCGGCGGCGCGTGGTCGCAGCGCAGGCTTCTGGCGCTGTCGCGCTGGGCGTTGGCGACCTTGCCGAACAGCGCGAAGCACAACGCGTCGAGGACGGTGGTCTTGCCCGCGCCGGTGGGGCCGTGGACGAGGAAGAGACCGGCTTCGGTCAGCGCGTCGAAGGAGACCGTCTCGGTGCCCGGGAACGATCCGAACGCGGTGAGCGTCAGCAGGTGCGGCCGCATCTAGGCCATCGCCTCCTTGATCCTCGATGCCTCGATGGCCAGTCTGAGCAGGTCTTCCTCGTCGCCGGATGCGGGCTCGCCGCGTACCTCACGGACGAAGTCGAGCGCCACCTCGGCCTCCGCGCGGCCGTTGATGGGGGCCACCGGGGTGGCCTCGGCGGCGCCGACGGGGTCGAAGGAGAGGGCGAGCGTGTGCGGGAAGCGGGCGCGCAGCCGGTCCATGGCGGACTTGGGGCGGACCGCGTCGGTCAGCACGATCTGGAGCCAGTGGTCCTCGTAGGCGGCGTGGCGGGGCGAGGTCAGCAGGTCTTCGAGCTCGCCCCTGAGCCGGCCGATCGGACGCGGGACCGGCGCGGGCACGAACTCCGGCTCCTCGCCCAGGGTCACCAGCCAGCTGCCCTTGACCTGGTTGACCTCGGAGAAGGAGTAGGCCAGCGGCGAACCCGAATAGCGCACGGTCTCCGACATGCGCTGGCGGCCGTGCAGGTGGCCGAGGGCGACGTAGTCGAGTCCGGCGAAGGCCGACAGCGGCACGTGCGCCACCCCGCCCACGCTGATGTCGCGCTCGCTGTCGCTGGCCTCTCCCCCGGTCACGAACACGTGGGCCAGGGCCACGGAGCGCGCGTGGCGGGCCGCGGAGGCGCGGATGCGCTCCATCGCGTGGGCCAGCGCGGCGGTGTGGCTGCGCTCGGCCAGTTCCCAGGGGCCGCGCACCAGCTCGGGCTCCAGGTAGGGGATGCCGTAGAAGGCCACGTCGTCGAGGACGACGGGCTCCCAGGCGAGGTCGGGGTCGGTGCGCAGGTGCACACCGGCACGATCCAGCAAGGAGGCCCCGACGCCAAGGCGACGCGCCGAGTCGTGGTTACCGCTGATCATCACAATCCGGGCACCGGCGTCGACGATCCTGCTCAGCGCCTCGTCGAACAGGGCCACGGCGTCGACCGGCGGCAACGCCCGGTCGTAGACGTCACCCGCGACTGCCAGCACGTCGACCCGCTCCGCCATGATGGTCTCGACCAGGTGATCGATGAAGGCCGCCTGGCCCTCCAGCAGGCTCTCGCGGTGAAAGGCGCGGCCGAGATGCCAGTCGGAGGTGTGCAGGATCCGCATGTCGCAGGAAGCTAACAGGTCTCACCGACAAATGCGGTCCCCTGCGCCACATGAGCCGGGAGTAGGGTGGAAGATCAGTGGGCAAACCAGCGCACATGGGGAGGCCGATGCGCACAGGCCGTGGCACGTTGAGCGTTGCCGCAGGTTTGGTGCTGGTGGCTTTGGCGACCGTCGGATACGCATTGCCACCGGCGTTCGATCCGCCGCCTTTGCAGGTGGATCAGGCGTTCCGTTCCCTCGCGCCGCAGCCGGCCGAGGAGGTCAGGCCCGTGGTGGCGGCGGGGCCGGTACGCACGACCGAGGTGACGATCTCCGCCGAGCGTCAGACACTCTCAGGAACGGTCCGTTTTCCGCTCACGCCCGGTCCCCATCCGGGGATGGTGTTCGTGTCGGGCTCGGGCAACGGCTCGCGGGAGGAGTTCACCCCGCAGGCGGAGTTCCTGGCCAGGGCGGGTGTGGCGACGATCGCGTTCGACAAGCGGACGATCGGCTACACCTTCCGCGAGCGCGACTTCGGCCTGCTCGCCGACGACGCGCTGCGATGGGTGCGGTGGCTGCGCGACCAGCCGGGCGTCGACAAGTCGCGGGTGGGGCTCTGGGGCGTGAGCGAGGGCGGCTGGGTGGTGCCGATCGCCGCGGCCAAGAGCCTCGACGTGGGCTTCGCCGTGCTCGTGTCCTCGCCGAACGTCTCGCCGCTGCGGCAGGTCGCCTGGGCGCTGAACGAGCAGCTGCTACGGCTGCGCGCGCCCGTGGGCGCGCGCGACCTGCTGACCAGGGCGATGGGCGGGGTCGGCTTCAACTTCCTGCGTTACGACGCCATGCCCGCGCTACGGCAGATCAAGCAGCCGGTCCTGGCTCTGTACGGCACGACCGACCCGTCGATCCCGTTCGTGGAGTCCACGCAGGCGCTGACGAAGGCGCTGACCGAGTCGGGCAACGACCAGTACACGATCCGCTTCATGGACAAGGGCGACCACGCGCTGCGGATGTCGGGCGGGCCGTTCACCAAGGGGTACCTGGAGACGCTGGCCAACTGGCTCAAGGGCCTGCCGCACACCGCCCGGCCGCAGGTGCACATGGCGGGCGCGACGCCCGTGCAGCGCTTCGAGGCCGCCGACGTGCCCGCCGCGCCGTGGTACGCGGGCGGGACGATGCTGGGGCTGACGATCTGCCTGGCCGCCGTCGGCTACGTGGCCGGTCCCGTCGCCTCCATGGTGGTACGGCTGCGCGGCCACAAACGCGCCACGGCCGAGACGAACGCCAGGCTGTGGCCCCCGATCAGGCGCCGCCTGCACCGCATGGCCTGGACGGGCCTGGCGCTGCTGATCTCGGTGGGCGGGTTCATCGGGCTGCTGGTGATGTTCTCGATCAACCAGGCGGGCGCCTGGCCCGCGGTGCTGGCCGGGTGGCTGCTGGTGCGGGCGCTGGCCGTGCTGATGCTCATCCAGGAGGTCACCGCGGTCGCCGCGGTGGTGTCGGGGCTGCGCGAGGGCTGGCAGCCGAGCCGCTGGCAGCACGTGGCGATCGCCGGGGTCGCCGGCGGGACCGGGCTGCTGCTCGTGGCGGCCGCCTACTACGGCCTGTTCTCCTTCCCCTGGTAGCCGTCCCGATCAGTTGATGAAGGCGGCGCTCCAGCGGTCGATCTCGGCGAAGACCTGCTTGCGGGCGGGTTCGGCCGACAGCACCAAGTCGTGCATGCCGTCGGTGATGCGTACGCAGGTGACGTGGGGGCCGATCGCGGTGGCCCAGCGGGCGATCTGCCGCGGGTCCAGGACGATGTCGGCGGAGCGGGCCTCGGGGACGAAGTCGCGTACGCGCAGCCCGTTGCTCGCGGCCAGGACCAGCACCGGGACGTCGACGTCGAGTCCCTTGTGCAGGCGGCGCTGGGCGCGGCGGATGGCGGCCAGCCAGGAGGCGTGCACGGAGAAGCCGCCGAGCGGCTTGAGCTCCAGGTCGTAGTCCCATTCGCCGCCGGACGAGCGGTGCAGGCTCTGGCCGTACGCGGTGCTGGCGCCGAGAGGCAGCGCCCGGTCGGAGTAGGACAGCGGGGTCTTGAGGAGGTCGGCGGCCAGGCGGACGGGGGCCGGCACGTTGAGGTCGAGGAACGGGCTGTTGAGCACCAGCCCCTGGGTGAGGCCGCGGCCGCGTACCCGGTCGGCCCACAGGGCGGCGACCAGGCCGCCCGTCGAGTGGGCGTTGAGCGTGAGCGAGTCGTGGTCGCGCCGGATGATGCGGACCGACTCGTCGATCTCCGGGAAGTAGTCGGTCACGCTCCTGATCAGGCCGCGGGTCTGGTGCGGGAGCAGGGACCGGCCGTACTTGCGCAGGTCGAGGGCGTAGAAGTCGACGCCCTGGGCCAGGTAGTGGTCGGCGAGGTGGTCCTGGAAGAAGTAGTCGGTGAAGCCGTGGATGTAGAGAACGGCCCGGCCGGTGGGGGCCTGCGCCCTCCTGGTCAGAAGGGTCGCGATGACCTCGCCCTCGGCGTCGGGCGGGAGCGGGAGGACAGTGCTCTCATACATGTTCATCACGATACGGCCATTCCGGCAGCCCCTCGGGCAGGTCTGTGCTCACCTTCATCGGGAAGGCGGCGGGGCGCTTCTCCAGGAACGCGTTGACGCCTTCGACCGCGTCGGGGGCGCCGCCCAGCTCGGCCATGAGGCGGGAGTCGGCGGCGTGCGCCTGCCAGGGGCTTTCCGCCGACAGGCCGGACCACATGAGCCTGCGGATGGCGGCGACGGAGACGGCCGAGGTGTTGTCGGCGATCTCGCGGGCAAGGGCGTGGGCGGCGGGCAGGAGGTCGCCGGCCGGGTAGAGGCGGGAGACGAGCCGTCCGCCGAGCGCCTCGGCGGCGTCGAAGATCCGGCCGGTGGCCGACCATTCCATGGCCTGGGCGATGCCGACGATTCTCGGCAGGAACCAGCTCGACGCGGCCTCGGTGACGATGCCCCGGCGGGCGAAGACGAAGCCGAAGCGGGCGGTGTCGGCGGCCAGCCGCACGTCCATGGGGAGGGTCATCGTGGCGCCCACGCCGACGGCGGGGCCGTTGACGGCGGCGATGACCGGTTTGAGGCTCGCGGCGATGCGCAGCGCGACCGTGCCGCCGCCGTCGCGCGGGTAGCCGTCGATCAGCTCCCCTTTGCCGTGGCCGAAGGTCTTGCCCCCGCCGGACAGGTCGGCGCCGGCGCAGAACGCCCGGCCCGCGCCGGTGACGACGACCGCGCGAACCTCGTCGTCGGCGTCGCTCCTGTCGAAAGCGTCGATCAACTCACCGCGCATCGTAAAGGTGAAGGCGTTCAGGCGCTCGGGACGCTTCAATGTGACGGTGGCGACACCGTCCGTCACGGTGTAGTCGATCTCGGAGAATGCCATGGACCGAATCTTATTCGGTTACTGATGTTCACTCTCCACTAACGTCATATTTCGCATTCCATCCGTATGCTGCCGCCCCAAAGCGGCCTACGGTGGACTGCGCGGGGAAGCGGGGATGGGTGTGTCACGGAGCAAGGTACCGGTGAGCACCGGCGCGGTCCTGGGATGGACCTTGTTGTCGGCGTTCGTGCCAGGGGCGGGCCATCTGCGGGCCGGCTGGCGTAGAACCGGACTGGCGTTGCTCGGCTGTTACGCGGCCGGGCTCCTCGCTCTGCTCTTCGTCGCGCTGACCGCCGACGGCGACCTGTTCGGAACGGCCGTCAACTGGCTGCGGACGATCGCGATCGGCTCGCTCGTGCTCGGGCTGGCCTGGTTCGCGCTGGTCGTGCACACGTTCATCGTGCTCAGCCCCGGGCGGCTGCCGCAGAACGCGCAGATCCTCACCGGGACGCTCGCCGGGCTGCTCGCGGTGGCGGTCATCACGCCCTTCGCCTACGCCGCCCAGACCGTCTGGACCATCCACAGCACGATCGGCAACATCTTCGCCCCCGACGAGCCCCTGGCGGACCGGCCGCAGCAGCAGGGCCGCCCGGTCGACCCGTGGGCGGGCCGCGAACGCGTCAACATCCTGCTGCTCGGCGGCGACGCCGACACCCACAGGACCGGCGTGCGCACCGACAGCATGAACCTGGCCAGCATCGACGTCGCCTCCGGCAACACCGTGCTGATGAGCCTGCCGCGCAACCTGGAGAACGTGCGGTTCCGTCCCGGCACGCCGATGGCCGAGCGTTTCCCGAACGGCTTCCGCCTCCCCGCCGACCCCGGCGGCGGCCGCAGCGACCTGCTCAACAGCGTCTGGGAGTACGCCGACGCGCACCCGGAGATCTTCGGCGGCCGCACCCACCAGGGCGCCAAGGTCCTCATGGAGACGATCGGCCACACCCTCGGGGTCAAGGTCGACTGGTACGCCCTGGTCAACATGTGGGGCTTCGCCAAGCTGATCGACGCCATCGGCGGCGTGACGATCAGCGTGGAGAAGGACATCGTCTTCGGCAAGTACAACGAGGGCCTGGTCAAGGCCGGCACGCGCAAGCTCAACGGCGGCGACGCCATGTGGTACGCCCGCTCGCGCACCTACTCCGACGACTACACCCGGATGCGCCGCCAGCGCTGCGTCATCGCCGCCCTGCTCGACCAGGCCGACCCGGCGACGGTCCTGACCCGGTTCAACAAGATCGCGCTGGCCACCAAGGAACTCATCAGGACCGACATCCCCCGCAACATGCTCGCCCACCTGGTGCCGCTGGCCCTGAAGGTCAAGAACGCGAAGGTGTCCAGCATCCAGTTCGTCCCGCCGCTGATCAGCACCGGCTATCCCGACTGGGACAAGATCCGCCAGATCTCCACCAAGGCCATCCGCGACTCGGCCGAGCGCCGCCCGGCCGCCGCCGCGAGCGCCACGCCGTCCGGCTCCAGCACCCCGAAACCCCGCAAGACCACCTCACTCGACCCCACGAAGAGCCTCGGCGACGGCTGCGGCGTCCTGTGACCCCCTTTTCTCCGGTACGGCTCAGCCGCGGTGGAAGGCGGCGCGCCAGCGGCGGCGTTCCCCGTCTCCGATCTCCTCGATCGCGGCGGTGAACCCGCCCTCGCCGAAGGCCGCGACCTCTGACGGGGTCAGCGGCCACGGCGGCGCGTACACGGGCCCGCCCTCGTCCCTGGCCGTAGCGATGACCAGCAGCGTGCCGCCCGGCGCCACCAGTTCCCGCACGGCGGCGGTGGCCCGCGCGTGCAGGTCCTCGGGCAGCGCCTGCACCGTCATGATCTCCACGACCAGGTCGAACGCGCCGCGCCACTCCCCCGGCAGGTCCAGCAGGTCGGCGGCGGAGTAGTCGACGGCCGACTCGGGGAAGCGGGTCCTGGCGCCCTTGACGGCCGATTCGGAGACGTCGAAGGCGGTCGTCGCGTAGCCGAGCCCGGCCACGTACTCGGCGTCGTCCCCGAGCCCGCACCCGACCACCATGGCCCGCCGTCCCTCCCCAGGCGCCCCCCGCGACCACTCGACGAGCAGCGGGTGCGGAGTGCTGGAGTCCCAGGGCACGATGGCCTCGCCGGAGGCGGCCTCGGCGTAGAGCTTCTCGAACCAGCCGGTGGCGTCGCCGCCTGCCAGGGATGCGGCGGCCAGCCGCCGGGCGTCCTCGTCGGGGTCGCGCATGTGTCCTCCGTGTCGTGCGAGCTCCACGAGGTCTATCAGATGGCCGTCCGGCCCGACCAGCTCCCGCTGCCGGTAGGGATGTTTCGCGACATATCCCTGTTTCCAGGCTTTCACCTGAAGGAGCGGGAGCAGGGTGCAGACGTCGCGATCGGGGTGAGGGCACGGCCACCTGGTGTGCCACCACTGCAGGGCCGCCGCCTGGCCCGAGCGGACCAGCGCGATCACATCGTCGTCGTCGGCGTCCCTGCCGAGGAATGTGCCGGCCGCCTCGATCACCATCAGGCGAAGCTCGTTTCCGTTGGCGAGCCATTGGTCCAGGTCGAGGCCGGCGAGCTGCGGGGTCGCGCCGGTCCCGGGACTGACCCCGAAGAGGAGGCGGTCGACGAACCGCCGCGGCACCTCGGTCACGACGGGGTCGTCGGCCGGTTCTGGCGCGGGCCCGTCGCTCCAGCCAAGGTCGTCCATGGCGCGGCCCTCGGCGAACGCCGGGTGGGCCCGCATCCAGCCCCAGACGTTGGGCCCGATCCGCTCGGCCAGCCGGTCGTGCCGCAACTTCCACATGAAAGCCTCATAGGCGTCGGCGGGCGTCCCCGGGGCGTGGGCCATCAGCCAGTCGAAGGCCCAGATGCTCACCAGAAACCGCCGCAGCACCGCGGCGACCGGCTCCTGCCCGGCCAGCTATGCCCCGGCCAGCCAGTCGGCCCGGCGAATCTCCCTGACGGCCGCGACGATCTCCGCCTGCCATGGGGTCGGCTTCAGGAGTTCGTCCCCGTACAGATCCAGGAGCAGGTGCTTACGGAGCGTGCCGTTCTTGAGCCGGGTCAGCTCGATGATCAGCAGGGCGCGTAGCTCGTCCTCGGGCAACTGCAGGAGCAGCGGCAGCCCGATCCGCAACCGGGGCTTGCCGTGCCAGTTCCTGGCGACGCCGGTCCACACGAAGGCGCTGATCCGGATCTGGGGCATGCGGCGGAACCCTGCCGTCCGGGCCGCGTCCTTCACCACGGCGGCCAGCCGCGGCTGTTTGCGCAGCGACAGCCGCGGGTTCTTCCAGGAGTAGCTCCTGACACCGGCGACGCACGCGCAGAGCCCCATGGTCACCGCGAAGAGCAGCGTCCACGGCCAGACCTCGGCTCCGCCCAGCCACAGGAAGCACCAGCACCCGCCCGCGCCCACGGCGACGACCGTCCACGACAGCCAGGGGATGCTGAACAGCCAGTAGGGGATCAGCGCGGAGGGTTGCGTCCGGAGCACGATCTGGAGTAATCGCCAGTTCGACACGGCTCAGACGTCCAGGGTGTAGCGGCGCTTTTCCAGCGACCTGGCGCCCAGGCGGTCGTAGAAGCGGATGGCGCCCTCGTTCCAGATCGGCGTCTGCCATTGCACGTACGGCAGGCCCAGCTCCCGCGCCTGCTCGACCACCGCCGCCATGAGCAGCCGCCCGAGGCCGTGGCCCCGGCTGGCCTCGTTCAGGAACAGGCAGTCCATGTGCAGGAACTCCGTCCCGCCCCACGTGGACACCTCGGCCGCGCAGGTGGCGTAGCCGACGACCTCGCCGGAAGACGTCTCGGCCACCAGGCAGCGCAGCCGGGGGGCCGCGGCGCCGAACAGCAGGGCCGACAGCCGCTCGGGCAGGTCGGGCGGGGGTGGCGGGGCCTTCTCGTAGGCGGTGTGCTCGGTGACCAGCTCGACGACGCGGGGCAGGTCGGCGGGTACGGCCGGCCGTACACGAGGATTCAACGGACCTCCCCGGAGATCACGTCGGCGCCCCACGCGGACACCCGTCGCCCGATCGGCCCGTCACCGTCGAGCACGTGGCGCACGAACGCCTCCCGCTCGTGCGCCAGGATCGCGGCCTCCCACACGCACGGCGCCAGCCCCGCCCGTCCCGGCCGCAGCCCGGCGGGGTCGTCAGCGGGGCCGACGAAGATCGCGAGGTCTGACATGTGGCCCTCGATCCAGGTATGGATGATGACGTAGTCGCCGTCGCCTCCGGCGTGCAGGATCAGCACCGACAACCCCAGGGAACCGCGCAGGGCGCCCGGCGCGAGGTGCCCGCCGGCGATGTCCAGGCCGGTCTCGATGTCGATGGCGCTCCGGCCCGGCTTCTCCAGCGCGTACACCTTCACCAGGTGGCCGCCGGACTCACGGACGCCCAGCGCGCGGACGGCGCGGGCGTGGTGCTCGCCGGACAGGGACAGCAGAGCGGCGGCGTCCACCGCCCGGGGCAAGGTCAACGTCTCACTCATGAGCACATCATGCCGTCAGCCCCTGACAGGAAACCACCGGCGGCGGTGCCGTGTCAGCCGCCGTATCAGGACGGCGACGGCCCGGGGTCAGGACGGTCGGCGAAGGTTGGGCACATGAACGGGTCAGCGAGACCCGGCGACAGACCCGAAGGAGAACCCACCATGTCCATCACCCTCAACGACCAGGACGCACTCACCCTCCGCCTCGCCGCCTGGGGCGCCGTCTCCCTGATGTCCGCAGCGGGCGCGGCCGGCTCGGCCCACAAGGCCGCCACCCACGGCTCCCTCGCCCTGACCGCGGCGACCGGCCCGGTCGGCCACGTGATCACCAAGACGCCCAAGGGCGTGAAGTACGGCAAGACCGTCGCCGAACTCGCCGACCAGGTGCTCCCGGCCCTGACCGCGGCCGTGAACCTGCTCAAGCGGCAGGACCCGGCCGAGGCCGGCAACTTCCGCCGCACCGTCATCGTCGCCGTCGAAGCCGCCTCCCGGAGCCACCAGGGCGAGCCCGGCCCCACCATGACCGAGATGGCCCGCAAGATCACCGAAGCCCTCGACGCCGCCTGACGGATGCCGATCCCGCGGCCTTCCCCTCTCTCCCGGCGGCTTGTACCGTTCGCCTGTGGGGCCGGGAGAGGGAGACTTCACGTCCGAACCGCACCCGCTGGCCGAAGGCGATCCGCTCCGGATCGCGGACTACCCGCTGACCGGCGTACTGGGCAGCGGCGGCCAGGGGGTGGTCTACCTGAGCCGGACCCCGCTGGGGCGCCCGGTGGCCGTCAAGACGCTGCACGCCCGCATGGCCGGCGACGACCTGGCCCAGGCGCGTTTCCTGCGCGAGACCGAGATCGCCCGCCGCGTGGCCGCCTTCTGCACCGCGCGCGTCCTGGACGCGGGCATCGCGGGCGGGCGACCGTACCTGGTCAGTGAGTACGTCCAGGGCCCGTCCCTGGAACGGCTCGTGACCCGGGAGGGGCCGCGCGCCGGCGGCGGCCTGGACCGGCTGGCGATCACCACCCTGATGGCGCTGCAGGCGATCCACCGGGCCGGCGTCGTGCACCGGGACTTCAAGCCGGGCAACGTGATCATGGGCCAGGAGGGGCCGGTGGTCATCGACTTCGGCATCGCCCGCGCCCTCGAACACTCCGCCACCACCTCCGGCCTGGTGGGCACGCCCGCCTACATGTCCCCCGAGTTACTCGGCGGCGCCGTCGCCAATGTGGCCTCGGACGTGTTCGCCTGGGCCGCGACCATGGTGTACGCCGCCCGGGCACCGGGCCTTCCCCGGCTCGACCCCCGGTGCGATCCTCAACGCGATCATGACCCGCGAGCCCGACCTGACCGGCGTGCCGCGCCATCTGCGCCCGCTGCTGGCCGCCTGCCTGTCCAAGGATCCCGCCTCCCGGCCCGCGGTCGCCGACCTCCTGACCGCCCTGACCCATGAACGCCCGTTGACGACCCCGCGCGTGGCCGTGGGCCGCCGCCGCATGATGCGGGTGCTGGCCGCGGGCGTCCTGGTCGCCGCGGTGCCCGCGGTCTACGGCCTGTTCTCCACCACCCCCGGCGTGCCTTTCGGAGGCCTGGTCCGCCAGCCGGTCACGGGCCGCCAGAAGTGGATCCTGTCGCTCGCGCTGAGCCAGGTGAACGGCCGCCCGGTCGTGGTCAGCGGCGGCTACGACGGCACCATCGCCGTGGCGGACCTGGCCACCGGCGCTCCCGTGGGCGCGGCGCCGCAGGGCCATCAGGGACCGATCTGGTCGGTGGCGACGGGCCTGGTGCGCGACACCCCCGTCGTGGTCTCCGGGGGCCTCGACGGCACGGTACGCCTGTGGGACCTGGCGACCGGCGCGCCGATCCACGAACCGTTCACGGGCCACCGGGGCTCGGTCGAGTCAGTGGGCGTCGGTCTGCTGGACGGCCGTCCCGTGGCCGTCTCAGGCGGTCAGGATCACACGGTACGCCGCTGGGACCTGACCAGCGGCGCACCCATCGGCGGACCCATCGAAGGCCATCCGACCTGGGTGCTGGCCGTCGCGGCGGGAGAGTCCGCCGGCCGCCCCGTCGTGGCCTCCGGCGGCTACGACGGCAGAATCCTCATCTCCGACCTGGCCACCGGCGCGAAGGTGGCCGAACGCGCGCAAGGCCACGGCGGGCCCGTGGAGTCGATGACGGTGGGCCGGCTCGGCGAGCGCCAGGTGGCGATCTCGGGCGGCGGCGACGGCGACCACTCGGTACGCGTCTGGGACCTGACCACCGGGGCACCGATCGGCAGGCCGTTCACCGGCCACCGGAGCTGGGCCCTGGGGTTGGCGGCGGGAGAACTGGAGGACGGCCGCGCGGTCGTGGTGTCCGGCGGATACAGGGACGAGACCGTACGGGTGTGGGATCTGGCCACCGGGGCGCCGATCGGCGGTCCGTTCCTCGGCCACCGGGGGCTGATCGAGGCGGTGACGATCGGGGTGCTGAACGATCGGCGGGTGGCGGTGTCGGCGGGGGACGACGGCAGGGTGCGGGTATGGAGCCTCGGCCCGCCCTACCCGCCCGGCTCTTGACCGGCTACGTCCGCTGACGGCCCGCCTCGACCACCCACAGAGCGGTCGCGCCCAGGACGGCCATGAACTGTATCGCGATCAACGAGATCTCAACCTCGTGCGGCATTTCGGCGTTCTGAACGATCACCAACAGGGCCACGAACGCGGCCACCAGGAGATTGGCCCAGCCACCGAGACGGCTATGGCGCCGCCTGTTCAGCCAGAAGGCCCAGGACGGCGCCCGGTCGATGATCACGCTGTGGATGCCCAGCGCGGCGTTCAGCGAGGCCAGGACGAGCAGAATCCACGTGAAGGTGATCACTCCACCATTGTGCCCCGAGTCTGTGGATGTGCCCGCCCCCAGCCGCACTCCCAGACGGCGAACACGACCCAACCAGCCACCCGCCCCCTGGGTGGCGGAAGGGGGCGGCCACCGCTCTGGTCAACGGGTGGGGCCACCGGCAAGACGTCCGAGCGGAGCGAGGGCCTCCAGGGGTCGAGCTTCAGCTTGACGGAAACACGTGTGGAACGAAGCGGAACGCCTTGCCTTTCAGGGGAGGGCGCCCATGTCGGAGCTGCTCAGCGCAGTACGGCCGTCAGCAGGTCGGCGCCCAGGGCTGTCAGATCGGGGAGGTTGACGGTGTAGCGGACGTATCGTCCGTGCCGCCGGGCCGTGAGCAGGCCCGCGCGGCGCAGGACGCCGAGGTGGCGGGACACCTCCGGCGGGGAAAGGTCCCAGGCGTGGGCCAGCTCACCGGTGGTGTGCGGGCCGCGGGCGAGGGTGCGGAGCAGGCGCAGCCGTACCGGATGGGCGAGTGCCTCCAGGCGGAGCGTGACGGATTCCAGCGACACCGGCTTCGACGGGCTTGCCTCGGCCACGGGGTACTGGACCACCGGCTGCCACCCGGGCGCGTGAACCATCACCAGGTGCGGGCGGCCGTAGACGCTGGGGAGGAAGGTGACCCCGGCCTCGTGGGCGGCGGTCGCCTTGTCCTGCAGCTTGTCCACGATGATGCTGTCGCCGTCCGGCGACAGGGTGACGGCGCCGGAGACGGACGCGAGTGCCGCCCCGATGCCCTGGCGCTTCAGCAGGTCGTTCTTCAGGCGCAGGTCGGCGGCGAGTCGCGCGGCGACGCCCGTCCAGGCGGTGTCGAAGAAGGCTTCGGCGCACTGTTCGAGGGTGTGTCGCACCCGTGCCCGCACGGCGGCCGGGTCGGCGAGCAGCCGTTCCGCGAAGGCCTCCTGAAGCGCGCCGCGCGCCTGGGCCAGGTCCAGGGCCCGCTCGCGCGCCGTCGCGTCGGCGAGCGGCGACGGCGCGGCGAAGTGGACCCGGTTGCTGCCGCACGTGGTGACGAGCGCGGCGGTCACATAGGTTTCGTCGTCGATCCGGTCCACGTCGTCCAGTTCCTCGGCGAGGGTCGGCCTCGGACGAGCGGGCACCAGGAAGTCGGCCCGTGAGGAACGCCAGAGGAACTCCGCCTCCCGCAACCGTTCGGCGAGCTCCGGCCGCAGCCCGGCCCAGACGTCCCCGGCCCAGCCCGAGAGCTGCGGGTGGTGCCCGGGTTCCGCCAGCACGTGCAGCATCGCGGTCAGCTCGGCCAGCGGGGAGGCGGCGAACCGCAGCCGCCCGGACGGCAGACCGCCGATGTCGATCCTCAACGTCATCCCCTCATCATCGCCGGTCGGACGGCCGGCGACGGTGCCGGTTGACGGGGTCCGTCAACCGGCGCCGCCGGCCCGGCGGCCGTACGCATCGTTGACGCCATGGCAACCACCAAGATCCGGCCCGGTGCCCTCGTCCGTGCCTCAGGAGGCCCCCGCTACGCCGTCGCCCTGGTCGTGGACGCGCTCGGCACCGGCCTGCTGCGGCCCTATCTGCTGTTGTACGGGGTGACGGTCCTGGGGCTGTCCGCGCCGGCCACCGGCATCGCCATGACGGCCGGCGCCGTCGCGGGCCTGGTGTGCGTGCCCGCGGTCGGCCGATGGCTGGACCGGGGCGCACGCAGCACGGTCGTGGCGGCGTCGATGCTGGTGCGGTTGCTGGGTGTGGCCCTGCTGCCGGTCACCCCGGCGGGGAACGTCTGGCTGTTCGCGGCGGCGGCGCTCTTCCTCGGCATCGGCAACCAGGCCGGGCCGGCCGCCCACGCCGCCCTCGTGGCCACGATCGCCCACGGCCGCGAGCGCGACGCCGCCCTCGCGGGAGGCCGCGCCCTGCGCAACGCCGGCCTGGGCGCCGGCGCGCTCCTCGCCACCGCGTGCCTGGCGGGCGGTACCACCGCGTTGCAGGCGATGGCGGCCGTCACCGGGCTCGCCTACCTCGCCGCGGCGGCCTTGGCGTGGTCGGTCCGCGTGCGCGCTCATACGGCCGCCACCCCGGCCGGCGAGCCCGCGCCCCCGATGCGCGCCCTGCTGTCCGCCAACGTGATCTACGTCTTCTGCCTCAACGTCCCCGAAATCGCGCTCCCTCTGGTCCTGGTGACACAGATGCACGTCTCCCCGGTGTGGCCGGCGGCCATCTTCGTGGCCAACACGGTGCTGGTGATCACCCTGCAGGTTCCGGTCACCGTTCTGCTGTCCCGCTTCGCCCGGCGGGCCGTGCTGACTCTCTCCGGCGTGGTGATCGCCGCGTCCTACCTCGGCTTCCTCGCGGCCACCTCCCTGGGGCCCGGCTGGGGCGCCCCGGCCGTCGTCATGGTGTCCGTGGTCTGCACCGTCGGCGAGATCATCTACGCCGGGAGCGCCACCGCGCTCGTCACCGCCCTCGCCCCGGCCCAAGTCCTGGGACGCGCCCTCGCCCGCTTCCAGCTCTCCACGGGCTTCGGCCTCGCCGTCTCCCCGGCGGTCATCACCGCTCTCGCACCCCACGGTCCGGCCGCCCTCTGGGGCAGCCTGGCCGCCACGACCCTCCTCTCCGCCTCCGCCGTCGCCACCGAGAAGGATCCCCCCGGTCCCCCGGCGCGGGCAGGCGCATGAACTCGGCGACCTTGACTGGCGGCGTCTCGTCCACTGATCTGACGTGGCGGGCCATGCGGAGACGGCTATCAACCGACTGACGCCGGGTGCCCGACTCGTCGGCTGTTCTCAGGGAGTGTTGCCGTGCTCCTCATCACCACAGTCGCGATTCTGGCCTGGATGAACTTCCGAGCACGGCGCAGGGCAGTGAGATCCGGCCTCTAGAGTTGCCCGCCACGACGCGCCCTCGTGGGTCACCCCAGGCGGCCAAGGCGACCCAACCGGCCGTCCCACCCGCCTGTTGGATGGGCGGAAGGGGTGGCCACCGCTCTGGTCAACGGGTGGGGCCACCGGCAAGACGTCCGAGCGGAGCGAGGGCCTTCAGGGGCCGAGCTTCAGCTCGACCGGAAACACGTGTGGAACGAAGCGGAACGCCTTGCCTCTCAGGCGCGGAACCGGTCCTTGGCCAGGCGGTGTACGCGGGGTTCGTCGATCGTGTGGCCCAGGCCGGGCTGGGTGAACGGGACGGCGATCACGCCCGCGTTCGCGCCCACGATCGGGTCCACGATCTGGTTGTTGCGTGGCGGCTGGGTCACGTCGCACGCCAGTGTGCACCCCGGCAGGCTCGCGACCGCGACCGTCGCCGCCCTTGCCAAGCCCGCCCCCTGGCCGCCGGTGCACTGGATGTCCCAGCCCGCCGCGGCCGCGCGGTCATGGGCTCTGCGGGTCTCGCTCAGCGACGGGAACGCCGCGGGCCGCAGCAACAGCACTCGTCCCGCCCGCAGTGTCAGGTAGTCGTCCAGTTCGGCCGCCGTGCTCGCCTCCACCGCCACCGCCGCCGACACCTGGTCCTGAAGGGTCGCGTGAAGGTAGGGGTCCGAGACGGCGAAGGGGCGCTCGATCACTTCCAGGCCGTAGGAGTCGAGGGCGATGAGCTGCTCGGGGGTGGTGTAGCACCCGGCCCCGTCGACGGCGAGCGTCAGCGCCGGGTACGCCGCTCGCACCGCCCGTACCGGCTCGACGTCCCAGCCCGGCCTGATGTCCAGCGTCACGTGTCCGTACCCGGCGCACACCTGCTGGTTCACGCGGGAGACCAGGCTTTCCAGGGACGGGTCCGGCGTCAGCCGTACGGTCGCCATCAATGAGGTACGGCTGCCGCCCAGCGCGTGCGCCAGCGGTACGCCGCGCATCCTGGTCCAGAGGTCCCAGCAGGCCATGTCCACGGCCGGGTCGCCGCTGGGCGCGCTGTCGGGGTGTTCCCAGTCGACGCCGATGAGCCGAGCGCCGAGGGTTTCCTCCAGGTTGGTCCAGGTCTTGGCCTCGGGGGCGATCGCCTCGCCCCAGCCGGTCATGCCACCGTGGTCGGTGAGCCTGACGAGCAGGGTCTCCTGGCGTCCGCCGAACGGCAGGACGAGCCTGAAGACCTCAAGCTCCCGCACTCGCGGCATGTACCCCCCTTTTATGACGCGGTCCCCTCCAGTGTGCCCGTCTTCGCGGACTGGGCAAAACGGGGGGCCAGGATGGCGCCGAGGATGGCGAGGCCGAAGGTGAAGGCGAAACCGGCGATGTAGGTCTCGTGGGTGGCGGTGAACAGGGCGCCGGTGACGGCGACCGCGACGACGGTGAAGACGGACTCGCCGACGCCGACGGCCGCGGAGTTGTGGCCTTCCTCGCCCTGCTTGGACATCTCCAGCACCAGCACGGAGACGGTCGGGTGGAGGGCGCCGATGCCGAGCCCGGAGATGGCCATGGCGAGGTAGGCGACGGCGAGCGGGACGGCGTCCACGAGCACGAGGCTGACCAGCGCGATGCCAAGGGCGATCATGAGGGCGCCGCCGCGCAGGGCGGCCATGTTGCTGATGGTGCCGCGGCCCTTGAACCAGGAGCCGGTGGACCAGCCGAGCGCGCCGACGGTCAGCACGACGCCGGCGCCGATCGGGGACAGGCCGCGCTCGTTCATGAGCATGAGCGGGATGAGCACCTGGGAGGCGGTCAGGGAGCCGAAGGCCAGGCCGCGCAGGACCGGGGCGGTCGGCAGGCCGGGGGCGGCGCGCAGGGAACCCTTGAGCAGGAGCCTGGGCAGGGCCACGGCCAGGACGACGACACCGGCGACGAGCAGGGGCAGACCGGCCAGGCCGAGGGCGCTGCCGTACTGGATGAGCGCGGCGGCGACGGCGGTCAGCGCGGCCCAGACGAGCTTGCGGCCGAGGCCGGGGGCGGGTTCCGCGGAGCCGGAGCGGACGTCGGAGCCGGCGGTGCCGCGCCACAGGAGCAGGGCGGCGGGCACGACGATCACGGCGACGCCGAGGAAGACCCAGCGCCAGTCGACCTGCTCGACGACGAGTCCGGCGATGGCCGGGCCCACCATCGAGGGGACCACCCAGGCGGCGGAGAACAGGGCGAAGACCTTGGGGTGCATGGAACCCGGGTAGACCCGGGCGACCACCACGTACAGCGACACCTGGATCAATCCGGCGCCCAGGCCCTGGACGAAGCGCCCGGCGATGAAGATCTCCATCGTGGGGGCGAATCCGGCCAGCAGCAGACCGGCGACGAACGTGACGACGCCGGTGCCCATGGGCTGGAGGGGGCCGCGCACGTCCGACCACCGGCCCCCGAGGACGGTGGCGATGACGCTGGCGGCGAGGGTCGCGCTGAAGGCCAGGTTGTACAGGTCCATGCCGCCGAGTTCGCGGGCGACCACGGGCATCGCGGTGGCCACGGCCATCGCCTCGAACGCGACGAGGGTGACGAGCGCGACCAGCCCGAAGCTCAGTGAGCGGTACTTCCGCGAGATCACGCTTGCCGGGGCAGGTGGGGCTTCAGCAACGGTTGTCATGCCAGGCAACTTACGATCATCCCAGGTCAGGCACATCGGGCGCAGGACCTAGGCAATCCGGCCTAGGGCATGATCATTGCGGCGCCCTTGACGCTTCTGATGACCGGTGCGGTCTCCAGGTGCTGGATCGCGCGCAGCCGTCCCAGCGGCCCGGTGATGTACTCGTGCAGGCCGAACACGTCCCGGCAGGCCACCGCGGCGACCAGGTTGCTGGGGCCGGTGGTCGCCGCGACGAACGCGACCTCCTCGTGGGCCGCCAGCGCGTCGCCGACGGCGTCCTGCTCGGCGGGCGGGACGGACATCCAGAGGCGGGCCTGGGTACCCCTGCCCAGCACGTGGGAGTCGACGTCCAGGTCGAGGTAGAGGGCGCCGCCGGAGAGCAGGGCGTCGAGGCGGCGTCCCGCGCTCGTCTCCGACCAGCCGGTCGCCGCCGCGAGCTCCGCCAGGGTGGCGCGGCCGTCCCTGGTGAGCTCGCCGAGCAGGAGGTCGTCCTGCGGGGAGAGTTCGACGGGGGTGCCGGTGGGCTCCGGGCCGCGCAGGGCGGCGGCCTGCTCCTCCGTCAGGGCCGCCAGGAAGCGCGGGTGCTCGTGGGCGCCGCCGTAGTAGACGTGGAGGAGGCAGTGCGCGCTGACCGAGTCCACGCGCGGTGTGCGCGGCAGCTTCTGCAGCAGCAGGGCGTCGCGGTCGCGGTCGGTGCGGGACTGGACGACGAAGTTGATCTCGGTGCCGCCCGAGGTGACCATGATGAACGAGGTGTCGGGCCGGCGGGCCAGCGCCTCGGCGACGGCCAGGGCGACGTCGGGGCGGCAGCGGACGCGCACGTACCAGCGCACCTCCCCCACCAGCCTGGGCACGGTCTGGCCGACCACCCGCAGCCGTCCGCCCGAGGTCAGCCTGCGGTAGCGCCGCGCGACGGTCTGGTCGGAGACCCCCAGCACCTCGGCGATCTTGCTGAACGGCGCGCGCCCGTCGATCTGGAGCGCGTGGATCAGCCGCCGGTCGATGATGTCGGATTCCACGCCCTCAGCCCATCTCATGTCGAAAAGCCGCGATATCTCGCTATCTAGCACGATAAAGCACCAGTCCGGGGTGATGGTCGGTGGCATGACAAGCAAGTGGTGGCCGCTGGTGGCGGTCTGCATGGGTGCGTTCATGCTGTTGATGCAGGCGGGCGCGGTCGCGGTCGCGCTGCCGGGCATGGCGGGCGATCTCGGCGCGACGTTCTCGTCGCTGCAGTGGGTGCTCGACGGGTACGCGCTGGCGCTCGCGGCCCTCCTGCTGGGCGCGGGCTCGCTCGCCGACCTGGTGGGCCGGAGAAGGACGTACGTGGCGGGGCTGGCGCTGTTCGCCCTGGCCTGCCTGGCCTGCGGGCTGGCGCCGTCGATCGGCCTGCTGGTGGCGGCCTCGGTGGCGCAGGGCGTCGGGGCGGCGATCATGTTCGCCACCACGATGGCCCTGCTCAACTCCACCTACAAGGGCCGCGACCGGGGCGTCGCGTTTGGCGTCTGGGGCGCGGTCAACGGCGCCGCGGCAGGAGCCGGGGTGCTGCTCGGCGGCGCCGTCACCGAGCACGGCAACTGGCGGGCGGTCTTCCTGGTCAACGTGCCGCTGGCGATCGCTGCGATCGCGCTCACGCTCGCGGTGCTCGCCGAGTCGCGCGATCCGCGCGCCGGCCGCGTGGACGTCTCCGGCACCGCCACGTTCACGCTCGCCGCGGGCGCGCTCACCTACGCCCTCATCAGGGCCGGTGAGTACGGCTGGGCCGACGGCGCAGCCCTGGCCTGGGCCGCAGCGGGCCTGGTGGCGCTGGCCGTGTTCGTCTTCCTCCAGGCCAGAGGCGGGAACGCCATGCTGGACCTGTCACTGTTCCGGTCGCCGCGCTTCGTCGGCATCATGATCGCGGCCATGGCGCTCGGTGTGTCCGCCTTCGGCTACCTCGCCTACACCTCTCTGTGGCTTCAGTCGCTGCTGGGCCTCGGCGCGGCCGGCGCCGGGCTCGTGCTGCTGCCGCTGTCCGGCATCGCCTTCGTCGCCGCCCTCGTCGCCGGGCCGTACCTGCACCGGGCCGACCCGAGGCTGCTCGTGGGCGGCGGCATGCTGCTCATCGGCGCCGGGGCGCTGGCCCAGGCCGTCCTGGACGCGGGTTCCGGCTGGGCGGCGCTGCTGCCGGGACTGTCGCTGACCGGGCTGGGCGTCGGCGTCTGCAGCCCGGCCATGTCCTCGGCGGCGATGGGCGCGGTGGCGCCCGAGCGCGGCGGGATGGCGGCCGGGGCGCTCAACACGTTCCGGCAGCTCGGGCAGGCGTTCGGCGTGGCGGTGCTCGGGTCGGTGTTCCGTGCGGCGGCCGAGGGGCGGATGGCCGGGCGGCTGGCCGACCCGGCGGGGGCCACGGATCTGCTCGCCTCCGGGCAGGCGGGGCTGCTGCCCGCGGGGCCGGCCAGGGAGGCGTTCGCGGGCGGGCTGAACGCGGCCTACCTGGTGGCGGGGGTGGGCGGGCTGGTCGCCGGGGTGCTGGTCCTGGTGCTGCGGAGCCGTACCCGCGAACGCAAGCCCGTCTACGGGGCGGCCGGCTGACGGCCCTCGATCGCCGCCGCCATCAGCTCGGGGAAGGCGTCGGGCGTGCACGCGAACGCGGGCACGCCCAGCGCGGCCAGGGCGGCGGCGTTATCGCGGTCGAACAGCGGCGCGCCCTCGTCCGACAGCGCCAGCAGCACGATCACCCGCACGCCCGCACCGGTCATCGCGGCGACCCGGCCCAGCATCTCGTCCCTGACCCCGCCCTCGAACAGGTCGCTGAGCAGCACCAGGACCGACTCAGCCGGGCGTTCGAGCAGCCCCTCGCAGTAGGCCAGGGCCCGGTTGATGTCGGTACCGCCGCCCAGCTGGGTGCCGAACAGCAGCTCGACCGGGTCGTGCAGCAGGTCGCTGAGGTCGGCCACGGCGGTGTCGAAGACCACCATGCGGGTGCGCAGCGCCGGGATCGAGGCCAGCACCGCGCCGAACACCCCCGCGTACACCACCGACTCCGCCATCGAGCCGCTCTGGTCCACGCACAGCACGACGTCGCGCCTGAGCGAGCGCCGCTTGCGGGCGTGCCCGACCAGCCGCTCGGGCACCACGGTGTTGCGGTCGGGCAGGTAGTGGCCGAGGTTGGCGAGAATCGTCCGGTTCCAGTCGACGTCGGAGGTACGGCGCGGCCGCCGCGTGCGCGCCACCCGGTCCAGCGCCCCCGCCACGGCCGTCCGCGTCCTGGCCGTCAGCCGCTTCTCCAGGTCGCCGACCACCGCCCTGACCAGCGCCCGCGCCGATTCGCGCGCCTCGTCCGGCATCACCTTGGCCAGCGACAGCAGCGTGGCTGCCAGGTGCACGTCCGGCTCGACCGCCTCCAGCATCTCGGGCTCGACCAGCAGCCGGGTCAGGTCGAGCCGGTCGATCGCGTCCTGCTGCATGACCCGCACGACACCGGGCGGGAAGTAGGTGCGCACGTCCCCCAGCCAGCGGGCCACCCTGGGCGCGGAGGCCCCGAGGCCGCCCCGCTCCCCGCTCTCGTACAGCGAGCCGAGCGCCGCGTCCATCCGGGCGTCGTCGCCGTGCAGGCCCACGCCGGTGCCGTCCGCCTCGCCACCGCCGAGCACCAGCCGCCATCTGCGCAGCCGTTCATCCACGGGCCCTCCCGAGTATCGTCAGCACGGTCCGCCCGGCCGCCGCCGCCCGCCGTTCGTCGACCTCCCGCTCGGGCCGCCCACCGCCCGCGCCCGACCGCACCCGCTCCCCGATCGCCCTGCGCTCCGGTACGGCGAAGCCGCCGAACGTCCGCCGCAGCAACGGCAGCACCTCCGTGAACTGTTCAGCGGACAGCCCGCTCATCCAGGCGTCGACCAGGTCCAGGAGCCGCGCGTCGTGCACCAGCAGCAGCCCGCCCCCGGCCAGGAACCCCTCGATCCACGCCGCCGCGCGGGCGGGCCCGCCGCCGCGCGAGGTGGCCCGCGCCAGCCGCCGTTCGGCGTCGGCCAGCGCGCCGGCGTCCAGGAGAATCCGTGTCAGCCGCCCCTCGACCAGGCCGTGCGCGCCGGCGGCGTCGCAGATCCCGAGGAGCGTGGCCAGCCAGCGCTCGCGGGCCGCCGGGTCGCCGAGCAGGTCGACCGCGGCGTGCACACCGTCCATCTGGGCCAGCATCGCGCCCGCCGCCTGCCAGGACAGTCCGGGCAGCGCGACGGGAAGGCCGGCCCGGACGCGGTCCAGCATGGAGCGGGCGACCGCCGCAAGACCCTCGGCCGGTGTCCCCCGGACGTCGCCGTAGCGGTGAGCGCGGACGATCGCCGGTAGCGCGGTCATCAGGTGCGTGATGTCGGCGTCCAGCGCGGCCCGCTCCGACAGGGCGGCGAGCACGCCGGGCAGCGCGCCGGGCAGCTCGGCCAGCAGGCATTTCTCGACCGTCTCCGCGAGCTCGCCCAGATTCTGGCCGGTGGGCGCCAGGTCCAGCACGCGGCGGGTGGCCGCGGCCTCCACCGTGGTGCCGAGCGCCGCGGACTCGATCAGCGCCAGGTCGAACTCCGGCCGCCACTCCAGCCGCCAGGTCTCCCTGAACGTCCCCTTGCCCCGCGCCTCCCCCGGCACCCCCCAGGGCACGCCGAGCAGCCGCAGCCGGTGCAGCAGGTGGCTCCTGCCCAGGTCCACCGTCCTGCGCAGATCCAGCTCCAGCTCGCGCACGGGCGCGGCCGCCTGCTCCTCCCGGGCGGCGGGGTGGAGGCGGAGGTGGCGCTGCTGCTCGCGCAGGTCGCGCTGCAGGGGTACGAGCGGGGCGTCGTCGCCCACGTGGCCCAGGCGGTCGCCGACGACCATGCGGCGCTGGATCAGCGCGACCCGCAGCTCGTCGCCCTCGCAGAGCACCGCCCTGGCCGCCTCGGTGACCTCGCTCAGTCCCGGCAGAGGGCGGCCGCGGAGGGCGGCCAGGCTTCGCGCCAGCCGCACGGCCTCGATGACGTGCGCGGACGACACGGCCAGGCCCTCCTCGCGCAGCACCGCTCCGGCCGCGCCCAGCCACCGCTCGACCGGTCGGTCGGCCACCGTGAACAGGTGGTGGTACCAGCCGGGCGAGCCCACTCCCGCGCCGTAGCCGGAGCGGATCGCGAGCCGCTCGTACGTCCACGGAACCCATGCCAGCGCCGCCTTCACCTTGGGCAGGCCGCGCAGCAGCGCGTCGTCGGCCTTCACGGGAGGCGGCGGTCCGGCCAGGGCGGGCACGTGCCAGGCGCCGCAGACCACCGCTATCCGCTCATGTCCGGCTTTGACGGTCGCGCGCAGGACACGCCGCATGTACGCCTCGCGCCGGGCCTCGAAGGCGTCCGGCGTGTAGCCCTCCCGAAGCGCCGCCATGGCCTCGCCGATCACCTCGAACTGCGGCGAGGCGCCGGGCCGGTGCTCGACCACGTCCTCCCACCAGCGTTCCGGGTCGTCGTGCCCGGCGGCCGCGGCCAGCTCGCCGATCGGGTCGCGTACGCCTGGTTCGCCGCCGCCCTCCGGAGCCAGCAGGTGGGCGGCGGGCAGGTCGCAGAAGCGGATCGGGACGCCGTGGCGCGTGCCGTACAGGAGGGCCTGCCATTCCGGCGAGAACACCGCGAACGGCCAGAAAGCCGACCGCGACGGGTCGCCCGGAACGTGCGCGAGCAGCGCGACCGGCGGCTCGCACCCGGCGGCGAACCGGACCAGCGCGTCGGCCTCGGGCGGGCCCTCGATGAGGATCGCGTCGGGCCGCAACCGCGCCAGGCCCTCCCGCACGGCCTGCGCCGACCCGGGGCCGTGATGCCGGACGCCGAACACCTCGATCATGAGACCTCGCGGCAGGCCCGGTAGAAGTCATGCCAGTCCGGGCGTTCGCGCACCACGGTCTCCAGGTACTCCCGCCACACCACCCGGTCGGCGGCCGGTTCGCGCACGACGGCGCCCACGAGCCCGGCGGCCACGTCGGCGGCGCGCAGCACGCCGTCGCCGAAGTGGGCGGCCAGCGCGATGCCGCTGGTCAGCACCGAGATGGCCTCGGCCGTGGACAGGGTGCCGCTGGGCGACTTGAGCTTGGTGCGGCCGTCCTCGGTGACGCCGTCGCGCAGCTCGCGGAAGACGGTGACCACCCGCCGGATCTCCTCCAGGCCGGTCGTGGTCTCGGGCAGCTGCAGGGAGCGGCCGAGCTGGGCGACGCGGCGGGTGACGATCTCCATCTCCTCCCCGGCCGTGGCGGGGACCGGCAGCACGACGGTGTTGAAGCGCCGCCGCAGCGCGCTGGACAGCTCGTTCACGCCGCGGTCGCGGTCGTTGGCGGTGGCGATGAGGTTGAAGCCGCGCTGGGCCTGGACCTCCGTGTTGAGCTCGGGAATCGGCAGCGTCTTCTCCGACAGCGCGGTGATCAGCGCGTCCTGGACGTCGGAGGGCATCCGGGTGAGCTCCTCCACCCTGGCGATGCGGCCCTCGGCCATCGCGCGCATGACCGGGCTCGGCGTGAGCGCGTCGCGCGAAGGACCTTCCGCCAGCAGACGGGCGTAGTTCCAGCCGTAGCGGACGGCCTCCTCCGGGGTGCCCGCGGTGCCCTGGACCAGCAGCGTGGAGTCGCCGCTGATCGCCGCGGCGAGGTGCTCCGACAACCACGTCTTGGCCGTGCCGGGGACGCCGAGCAGGAGCAGCGCCCGGTCGGTGGCCAGCGTGGCGACGGCGACCTCGACGATGCGGCGGGCGCCCACGTACTTGGGGGAGATCCGGCCCCCGTCCCCCAGCACGTACGCGGTCACGGCCCAGGGCGACAGCGCCCAGCCGGGCGGCCTGGGCCGGTCGTCCTCCTTGGCCAGCAGCGCCAGTTCCTCGGCGTACTCGTCCTCCGCGTGGGCCCGCAGGACCGTCATGCGCACTCCCTTCCCAATTCCCCGACCATCTCGGCCCGGAACCGCAGTACCTCGGCCACCTCCGCCGCACCGCTCCGCTCGGCCAGCGGATGCAGCGCCGGATCGACGCGTTCACCGGCGAGCCTGGCGAGCTCGCCGAGATTCCAGGGCTGGGTGGCGGCGATCATGGCGATCTTGTCGAGTACGGCTGCCGCCAGCGCCGCCCCCCACGGCCGTTCGACGCCGCCGAGGACCATGATGAGCTGGCTATCCATGTCCTGATTTTTCACGAACTCGGCGGCTAGTTCCTGCTGTTCCTCTGGCGGGAGCACGCCCAGCAGATCCGCGATCGGATCGTGCGCGAACATCGCCCGCGCCCACCCCGCCTCCCGCTGCAGCACCGCCGCCCGCACCCATCCCGCCTTGACCTCGGCGTCCCAGTCGGAGATCCGCAGCCCGAGCATCACCCGCGGCTCGGCCCACATCCGCAGCGGCGCCCGCGCCACCACCTGCTGCAGCCACCAGGCCCGCTCGCCTATCCCTCGCGGCGGCTTGGCGCGCACGCCGTCACGCTCCATCGCCGCGTCGCACCCGCGCGGCGGCCGCACCTCGACGCGGCCACCGGACACCACCAGGCAGGCCGCCGCCCGCCGCGCCATCCGCCCGGCCAGCCGGGAGTCCGGCAGTCCTGCCAGCAGGTTGGCCGCCGACTGGCGTACCTCGCGGCGGCGGTCGTCCAGCGCGCGTTCCAGGAACGGCTCGTCGGCCATGCTCAGGCCCACGCCCAGTGCCTCGGCGAACTCCGCCCGATCTTCCGGCGTCTCCCGCTCCCACGTGCCTTCGAGCAGCGCCCGTGCCGCCGCCGGGTCGGCCGCCCTGACGGCCCGCAGGTGGGCGCGGCGGTCGGCGGGCGAGCCGTACTCCCAGCTCTCGCCGGTGGGCTCGTCGAGCAGGAAGGCCCAGGCCGGGTTCCGTGCGGCCAGCCACCGCCCGCGCCGCCCGGCCAGCACGCCGAGCCATGCCCTGATCGAGCGGTCGCGCCTGCCGCGTTCGAGCAGGTCGGGCAGGACGTGCGGTGGCACCCTGCGCCCGCTCGCCGCCGCCACCGCCAGCCACTCGCCCAGCACCCTGCCGTGCTCGCCGCCCAGAATCCGCCCGAGCCGCTCCGCCGCCCGCCACGGCACCGCCGCGCGCTCCTCCGCCTCCGCCCGCTCACCGTCCCGCGGGCCGAGGGCCACCTGCCCGGCCCGCCACCGCACCACCTCGACCGCCGCATCCCCCAGCAGCTCTCCCCGGTACGGCCGGCGCGCCGTCCCCACCAGAGCCGTGGAAACCATCACCTCCCACGCAGGACGGTCCACCGGACCACCCATCGCCGGACCGTGGGCAGGCTCCGGACTCTGGGCAGGCTCCGGACCGCGCGCAGGTTCGTGCCCCGCCCGGCCGTTCACAGGTTCGTGCCCCACCGGGCCGTTCACAGGGGCACCGGCCTGGCGTCGTCGTCCCACACCGTCAGCGGGCGCAGCCCGCGCGGCGTCCACTCGGCGGCCACCGTCACCGGCCCGCCGCCGGAGACCGCGATCAGCCGCCACGGGTCGTGACAGGCGGGGTGCAGCGGCAACCCCCCGAGGTCGGCCCGCCCCGGCAGCACCCCGTCCAGCAGCAACGGCCACGCGTCCGTCCAGGGATCGGCCGCCAGCGCCCCGGCCACCTCCTCCAGCGCGGCCTCCACCGAAACCAGCCCGGCAACCGGCCCGGCAACCACCCGGGCCCTCAGGCCGGGCACGGGAGAGGCCTCGTGGAGATCAGGCCCCGCCACCGCGTCCGGCGCGGGGAAGGCGCCGTGGGGACCGGGCGCGGGTGTGTCCGGGCGGGCGAACTCCGGTGGCTCCTCCCCGTCCGGGCCGGCGATCAGGGCCCGTAACGGGGCGGCGGCGGGGTAGAAGGCCAGGGCCGCCTCCAGGGTGGAGCCGGGCGGCGGTGTCCCGTCCATGGGGTGGGCGGCAGGGGTGAAGGTCAGGATGAGGGCCGGACGGCCCGTGGCGAGGCCGCGCAGCCACACGCGCCGGGCGGTCACGTGGTCGAGCGGCTCGTCCCGGACCCCGAGCACCAGCCACCGGTCATGGACGTGCGGCCCGGCCAGCACCTCCGCCCGCGAGGTCGTGAATCCGACCCGGGTCAGCACGGTACGCGCCAAGGCCGGCGGCAGCTCGGCACGCCGCCGGTACGCCACGGCCAGCAGGTTGAGCAGGGCGTATTCTGACAGCAGCGCACCAGGCCAGCCCGCCGCGGCCCGCACCCTCTCCAGCCGCGCCACCAGCCCGGCCGCCCCGGGGGCCTGGGCGTCGACCAGCCGCTTGACCAGATCATCCCAGTCGCGATCCTCCGCCTGGCCCAGGCCGAGCCGTACCTGGTCACCGAGCCACCGCTCCAGCTCAGCCAGCCCGGCGGCCACTCTCGCGTGCCGCGCGGTCTGAGCTGGGGTTTCGGAGATCACTCGATGCAGGGTAGCGGGCGAGACCGACATTTCCTGGCAAAGGGACTGGCGTGACCGGGACCACACGTCTACTGTATTCAAAACTCAGAATACATCACGTGACATACCACCGGGAGCAACCCCGTGAAGAGAGCCATCGCCGGGCTATCACTCGTTCTCACCGCTTCCTGCGCCACCGGCGGCGTCCCGGCCAAGGAAGCGCCGAAGATCGCCTCATCCACGAATGCCAAGGTGTCCGGAAATATCGAGATCTGGTCGTGGGATGTCGCCGCCAAGGCGCTCCAGCGGCTGGCCCCGGAGTTCGAGAAGGCCAACCCAGGCGTCAAGGTCAAGGTGACCGACATCGGCTACGACAACGCCTACGACAAGATCACCGTGGGCCTCAAGTCGGGCGCCGGCCTGCCCGACATCATCACGCTCGAAGACACCGCCGTCCCCGGCTACGCCGAGAACTTTCCCGACGGCCTGGTCGACCTCACCTCGGTGGCCGGCAAGTACAAGGCCGACTTCGACCCGGCCAAGTGGCAGGCCGCCTCCACCGCCAAGGGCCTGTACGCCCTGCCCTGGGACTCCGCCCCCGTCGGCCTGTACTACCGCCGCGACTACTTCGAGAAGGCCAAGGTCGACCCCAGCTCGCTCGCCACCTGGGACGACGCGGTCAAGGCCGGCGAAAAGATCAAGCAGGCCACCGGCAAGCGCCTGTTCGTCTCCGACCTGACCACCGCCGCCGGGTTCACCACGCTCCTCCAGCAGCTCGGCCAGGGCTACTTCGTCGACGGCAAGGTCGCGGTCAACTCCCCCAACGCGGTCCGCGCGCTCACCCTGCTCAAGACGCTCAAGGACAAGGACCTCCTGCAGAACGAGAAGGGCTGGGACGGCCGCGTCACCGCCACCAAGCAGGGCAAGGCCGCCACCCAGCCGACCGCCGCCTGGTGGAGCGGCACGCTGACGGCCGACATGCCGGAGCTGTCGGGCAAGTTCGGGGTCGTCCCACTGCCCGCCTTCGACGCCGGCGGCAGCCGTACCTCGGCCAATGGCGGGTCGGCGCTGTCGATCACCGCGCAGACCAAGAACCAGCAGACCGCCTGGGCCTTCCTCGACTGGATGCTCGCGAACAAGGAGCGGCAGGTCTCGATGATGCGGACCGAGGCGCTCTTCCCCGCCTACCTGCCCGCGCTGAGCGACCCGCTGTTCGACGAGCCGCAGCCGTACTTCGGCGGCGAGAAGGTCAACCGCCTGTTCGCCGACCAGGTGAAGGAGATCCCGCCGGTGCAGCTGACCGGTGACGACAAGCAGGCGGAGGAGCTGCTGAAGAAGGCCGTCTCGGCCTGCCTGCTCAACGGCGAGGACCCCAAGGCGGTGCTCGACGGCGCGGCCGAGCAGCTCGCCGCCGCCACCCAGCGCGAGATCGCCCCGTGAGCTCCGTCGCGGTCGATGTTCCCAGGACCCGGCGCCGGTACGGCCGGCGTCGCCGTACCGTCGGATGGGTCTTCGCGGGACCGGCGGCGGCGCTGCTCGCGCTCTTCTTCGCCTACCCGCTGGCCGCGTCGCTGCTGCAGAGCCTGGAAGGCGGCTTCGGGAACTACGCGCGGCTGGTGCGCGACCCGTCGTTCCTGCGGTCGCTGGCCAACGCC
Organism: Nonomuraea sp. NPDC050540; assembly: GCF_044457485.1. Taxonomy (NCBI): domain Bacteria; kingdom Bacillati; phylum Actinomycetota; class Actinomycetes; order Streptosporangiales; family Streptosporangiaceae; genus Nonomuraea; species Nonomuraea sp. NPDC050540. The sequence goes on along the minus strand of NZ_JBITHA010000001.1, from coordinate 889,001 downwards.
GGGCTGATCCTCGTGATCCAGGTGCCGGTCATGATCGGTCTTGCGACCGTGCTGGCCTACGTGCTCAACCAGTCGTGGCTGAAGTTCCGTGCGACGCTCCGGGTGGCGTACTTCCTGCCGGCGGTGACGACGCTGGTGGCGTACGCGGTGGTGTTCCGCGTGCTGCTGCGCACCGAGGGCGGGGCGGTCAACCAGTTCCTCGGGCTGCAGGTGGACTGGCTGAACGACCCGTTCTGGGCCCGGGTGGCGCTGATCGCGTCGCTGACCTGGCGCTGGGTGGGGTACAACGCGGTCATCCTGCTGGCCGGGCTGCAGGGGATCGGGCGCGAGCAGTACGAGGCGGCGGCCATCGACGGCGCCGGGCCGCTGACCGCGTTCCGGCGGGTGATCCTGCCGCAGCTGCGGCCGGTCGTGGTGTTCTGCTCGATCACCTCGACGATCGGGACGCTGCAGTTGTTCGACGAGCCGCTGGTGCTGACCGGCGGCGGGCCCGGCGACGCCACGCTGACGCCGATCCTCTACCTCTACCAGGTCGGCTTCAAGCAGTTCGACTTCGGTTACGCGGCGGCGATCGCGTGGGCGGTGGTGGCGCTGATCGGGGCGCTGTCCTGGGTGCAGTTCCGCTACTTCGGCTCGCGTACGTCCGGGAAGGAGCGCGCATGAGGCGGCTCGTGTGGGTGCTGGCCGTTCTGGGCGCCCTGGTGAGCGTGGTGCCGTTCTACTGGATGATCGTGGCGGCCACCCACGACGGCAGCGAGCTGTTCGCCTCCCCGCCGCCGTTCCTGCCCGGCGGCGACCTGCTGGCCAACATCGTCAAGCTTGAGGAGTCCGTGCACTTCGCACGGGTCATGGCCACGAGCATCTGGACCGCGCTCGTCTACACCGCGCTCAGCTCGCTGGTGTCGGCGATGTGCGGGTACGGCCTGGCCAAGTTCCGCTTCCGCGGCCGGGGCCTGCTCCTGGGAATCGTCCTGGCCACGATGATGGTGCCGTTCCAGGTGCTGCTGGTGCCGTTGTTCCAGATGATGGCCAGCATCGGCTGGGTCGACACCTACCAGGCGATCATCATCCCGTTCCTGGCCAACTCCTTCGGGATCTTCCTCATGCGCCAGGCGTTCCTCGACTTCCCGGACGAGCTGCTGGAGAGCGGGCGCCTGGACGGGGCCGGCGACATGCGGATCTTCTACCGGATCGTGCTGCCGGTGGTCCGGCCGCAGCTCGGCGCGCTGGTCATCTTCACGTTCATGACGCAGTGGAACTCCTTCATCTGGCCGCTGCTCATGCTCAACTCCGAGGAGCGCTACACCGTGCCGGTGGCGCTGAACCACCTGATCGGGCTGTCCCACGTGGACTACGCGGGGCTCATGCTCGGCGCGTTCCTCGCCACGCTGCCGCTGATGCTGGTCTTCCTGGTGTTCCAGCGGCAGTTCGTGGCCGGTCTGCTGGGGGGCGCCGTAAAGGGGTGAGATTTCCGGCATGATCGCATTTATGCCAGGTGTGGAGACGGCGGTCGTGGCGGCGGGCAAGGCCATCGCGGAACGCGCGATGCGCGAATGGCTCGCCGCCCGTGCCGCGAACCGGGACCGGGACGCACAGCTCAAGGACATGATCCAGAGCGGCTTCCGTGACCGCCTGGCCCCCAGGAAGTTCGGCAACCAGCTCGAAGGCATGGCCATGGCCGTCGAGGCCCGGCTGCGCGACCTGGTCGAGCAGGAGTACCGCGGACTGGGCGAGGACGCCCGCTCCGCCGTACTCCTGGAGGTCGTCGAGTCGCTGCGCACGGCGGACCTGTCCGACCAGGCGCTGTTCGACGCCGACGCCGACCCCGCGCGGCTGGCCAGGCGCGTGCTCGACACCGTCGCGCCGCCCCGCCTCGGCACCACCGAGGACGCGCTCTACGGCGTGCTGCTGGCCGAGTGCGTGGCCTGCCTGGTCGGCATGATGCAGCAGCTTCCCCCGTACCTGCCGCGCGCCGCGACCGAGAACCTCGCCCGCCTCAGCGGCCTGGCCGAGGGCATGGAACGCGTCCTGGCCCGCCTGCCCGTCCGCACACTCGAAGCCCCCGAGGGCTCCCAGGACGACCTCGCCTTCGAGCAGCACTACCTGTCCTTCCTCAGCCGCACCCTCGACGAGATCGAGCTGTTCGGCGTGCCCATGGAGACCTACCGCCCGCGCACCTCCCTCAGCGTCGCCTACATCTCACTCACCGTCAGCGCCGACCACGAGCGCCGCCCGCCGGAACGCCTCGCGCCGTCGTCGCTGACCGGCCGCGACGAGAGCGAGCCCGGCGGCCGCCGCATCGAGTCCGCGCTCGGCCGCCTCACCCTGCTGCGCGGCGAGGCCGGATCCGGCAAGAGCACGCTGCTGCGCTGGCTCGCCGTGACCGCCGCCCGCCGCGGCTTCACCGGCGACCTGGCCGCCTGGAACGGCCGCGTCCCCCTCATGGTCAAGCTGCGCAGCCACGCCGACGGCCGTCTGCCCGCCCCCGCCGACCTGCTCGACGACGTCGCCCAGGAGGTCGCGGGACGGATGCCGCGCGGCTGGGCCGAGCGCGTGCTCGCGTCCGGCCGCGGCCTGCTGCTGGTCGACGGCGTGGACGAGCTTCTGGTACGGCACCGCAACGCCGTCCGCCAGTGGCTGTCCAGGCTCCTCTCGGCCAACCCGGAGCTGCGCGTCGTGGTGACCTCCCGGCCCGCGGCGGCGGACGTGCGCTGGCTGGCCGACGAAGGCTTCACCGCCGCCCTGCTGGAGCCCATGACCCCGCACGACCTCGGCGAACTCGTCCGCCAGTGGCACGTGGCCATGCGCGAGTGCCCCAGCCTGCCCTGCCACGCCGACGACCTGCCCTCCTACGAACGCGCCCTGCTCGCCCGCCTGGAGAGCAACCCCCACCTGCGCCTGCTGGCCTCCACGCCGCTGCTGGCCGCCATGCTGTGCGCGCTCAACCTCGACCGCCGCACCCAGCTGCCCCGCAGCAGGATGGCCCTGTACGACGCCGTCCTCACCCTCCTCCTGGAACGGCGTGACGCCGAACGCGGCATCCAGGACGACATCGTCCTCGACCCCGAGCAGAAGATCTGGATCCTGCGTGACCTGGCCTGGCGGGTGGTCTCCATGGGCCGTTCCGAACTGGCCAAGGCGACCGCCCTGCGCCGCATCGAGCAGCGGCTGACCGGGATGACGCGCATGCCGTACCAGGCGGCGGACGTTCTGGAGTACCTGTTGCGGCGCAGCGGCGTGCTCCGCGAGCCGGTGCCCGGCAGGATCGACTTCGCCCACAAGACCGTCCAGGAGTACCTGGCGGCGGGCCAGCTCGTCGAGGACGACGACGTCGAGGCCGCCGTCGAACGCGCCCACCTGGACCAGTGGCGCGAGGTCGTCGTCATGACCGCCGGACACGCCACCGGCCGTCTGCGCCGTGACCTGCTGCGCGGCCTCCTGGACCGGGCCGACGACGGCGGACGGCACACGCGGCGGCTGCGGCTGCTGGTGGCGTCCTGCCTGGAGACGATCAGAGAGATCCCGCTGGAGTTACGAGAGCGGGTGGAGGCGTGCCTGGCCGAGGTGATCCCGCCGCGCAGCGAGGACGAGGCCAGGATCCTGGCGGCGGCGGGCGAGGAGATCCTGCGCCGCGTGCCTGACGACCTGTCGGCGTTCACCCCGCTGCAGGCGGCGCTGACGGTGCGGATGACCGGCCTGATCAACGGCGAGGCCGCGATCAGGAAGCTGACCGCCTTCGCCACCGACCCCCGGCGGCCGGTGCAGCTCACGGTCGTCGACATGTGGCGCTTCTTCGACTCCCGCCGCTACGCGCTCGACGTGCTCGCGGCGATCCCCGACCCGCCGCGGATCGTCGTCAGCGACCCGCGTGAGCTGCGGAGCCTGCGGCACCTGAAGCGGATGACCGCCCTGTGGGTCGACCGGAGAGTCGACTCGCTGGCGTTCCTGAAGGACATGCCGCAACTCGAGTTCCTGGAGCTGTCGGAGCTGGCGGGCGACCTCGGGCCCGTCCGCTTCCTGACCGGCCTGAAACGCCTGTGGCTGCGGACCGGCCGGCCGCTGGACCTGACCCCCCTCCAGGACATGGAGAGCCTGTTCGGCCTCTGGGCGTGGGGCGCGGTCCACGAGCCGGATCTCGCCTTCCTCGACCGGCTCCCACGGCTCCAGCAGCTGGGCCTGAGCCTGCTCGAGGAAGAGTTCTCGGCGGAGGCGCTGTCGCGGCAGACGGAGCTCAGGGTCGTCTCCTTCAGAGGAGTCCGGCAGCGTCTGTCCCCTTCGGCCCTCGCCCACGCGCGCGAACTGTTCTCGATCACCCTGCGCGACCTCCACGGCGTCCCCGAGTGCCTGGAGGCCGTGGTGTCGGCGGGCCCGCCCCTCGAATATCTGCGCCTTCACCACACCGACGTCACGGACGTGTCGATCATCACCCGGCTGCCCACGCTCAAGCTGGTCAGCGTCCTGCCGGCCGACGGCCTGGACCTCACCCCGCTGACCGCCGTCCCCGGCCTCGTCGTCAACCCTGACTAGCATCACTCCTGTGGATCTCACCCTTTACCCAGACGGACCGACCACCCAGGTCGCTGACGAGGCCGAAGCCCTGGCCAGCCCGCTCGACGGCCAGCTCGTCCTGGACGGCGACCGGTTCCTGCGCCGCGACGTCCACGGCAAGGCGGTCGCCTTCGTGCCCCGCCCGCCGGTCGCCGCCGCGCTCGACCTGCTCCCCCACCCCGAGGGCGGCTGGTACCGCCAGACCTGGAAGACCGCCGTCCGCTTCACCCCCGGCGGCTACGACGGCGAACGGGCCACCGCCACCGGCATCTACTTCCTGCTGATGCCCGGCGAGGAGTCGGTCCCGCACGTGGTCCGCTCGGACGAGGTGTGGCTGTGGCACCGGGGCGGCCCGCTCGACCTGACCATCGGCGACCAGCACGTGGTCCTGGGCCCGGACGTCGAGAACGGGCAGGTCCCGCAGGCGATCGTGCCCGGCGGCGTGTGGCAGTCGGCCCGCCCGGCGGCCGGTCAGGAGGTTCTGGTCAGCTGCGTGGTGTCGCCAGGCTTCGAATTCGCAGATTTCCGGGCATAAAAACAGCCATTCAACTTTGAACCATCCCTCAGCGGGAATCGTCGTGGGATGTGTGGACACTCTCCGATGAGACGCTCATGGCGGGAATGGCATCGGGTGACACCGATGCGGCGGCCGTGTTCGTGCGGCGCTTTCAACCCAGAGTGTACGGCTTGGCGCTGAGCGTGGTCGCCGACCCGTGCCTGGCGGAAGAGGTGGCCCAGGACGCCTTCGTCCGGGCGTGGCGGCACGCCGCCGCGTACGACCCCCGCCGCGGCCGGGTCGCGACCTGGCTCCTCACCATCACCCGCAACCTGGCGGTCGACGCCGTCCGCCTGCGCCGCGACCTGCCCGTGGACCCGTGGCGATTACCCATCCCGGCGCCCCGCCCCGACCCCGGCGCCCGAGTCGAACGCATCCAAGAAGAACTCCTCGCCCTCCCCGCCTCTCAGAGCCGCCCGCTGATCCTGTCGATCCTGTACGGCCTGACCGCCCAGGAGATCGCCGACCGCGAAGGCATCCCGCTGGGCACCGCCAAGACCCGCATCCGCCGCGGCCTCGCCCGCATCCGCACCGCCCTGACCACCACCCCGTGACCCCTGGCGCCCCGCCACCCCCGGCCGCCACTCCCCGACCTACCACCGCCCACCACCGGCCGCCCCTTCCTCCCGCCCGGAACGCCCCGAACCTCAACGCGCCACCCGCCCGACACCCTGCGCGGCGGCCCGACGACCGGCAGGCCCACAGGCCCTGGATGTGCCTGGACACCTGAGCGGGCGGCTCTGGGCGACCAGAGGCTGAGGGCCGGGCCTGTTGGTCGCGGCGCCGGACGCCCGGTGGGCCGGGGCCAGGTGGAGCCGTTACCGGGTGGAGCGGGTGGGCCGGGGCCGGGTGGGAGAGCCGGGTGGGTGAGCGGGCCGTTTTCGGGTGAGTAGGCGGGCCGGGTCGGGTGGGTGGGTGGATATTGGATTGATGGTGGAGGTGGTGACGTGGTGGGATGCCGCTCTGTGACCGCACTGAGTGAACTGCACCGCCCCGACGTCTATCCCCGCTCCTCCCACTACGACCCCGCCTGGGTGGTCGGCCTGGACATGGGCCCGCATCCCCTGTGGCTCCTGGAGGACCTGTCCCGCGACCTCGACCTGAAGCCGGGCATGCGCGTGCTGGACCTGGGCTCCGGCATGGGGGCGACGTCGGTGTTCCTGGCCAGGGAGTTCGGCGTCGAGGTGGTGGCCGCGGACCTCTGGGTGGCGGCGGGCACGGCGGCGGCCGTGTTCACGGAGGCGGGGGTCGCCGACCGGGTACAGGCGGTCAACGCCGAGGCCCACGCGCTGCCGTTCGAGAAAGAGTCCTTCGACGCGATCGTCAGCATCGACGCCTACGAGTACTTCGGCACCGCCGACGGCTATCTCGCCTACATCACGAGCTTCCTCAAGCCGGGCGGTCAGCTGGGGATCGCCACCCCCGGCATGACCGCCGAGGTCCGCGACCTCGGCGCGATCCCGCCGCACATCAAGGCCCTGGTGGGCTGGGAGGCGCTCGCCTGGCACACCGCCGAGTGGTGGCGCTTCCAATGGGAGATCACCGAACTGGTCACGGTGACGTCCGCGCGCCTGCAGCCCGGCGGCTGGAACGACTGGCTCCTGTGGGCCCGCGCCTGCATGGAGCACCGGCCCGGCGACGCCGCCGGGCAGACGGTCGCGATGCTGGAGGCGGACCAGGGCGCGTTCCTGTCGTTCGCGATGGTGAGCGCCCGCCGTACCTGAGACTCAGCCGGGACGGGACTCCGCCATCCGGGCCTCGACCCGCGCCCAGAACCGTTCAGGATCATTGAGGTGCGGGTACGGCTCGCCCGGCGCCGGCACGCCCAGGAAGTCGCACAGCGGCCCCCATCCCGATCCCGGCTCGATCACCAGGAGCCGCCCGGACGGCACCGCCCGGCGTACCGCCGCGTTGTGCTCCTCGTAGACGGCGATGGCGTGGGCGCGGTCGGTGAAGCGGCCGGAGAAGAAGCCGTCCCAGATCATGGCCCGGTGGAACGCGGTGAACACGTCCAGGCCGGGCACGGTCCGCCTGGCCTCGGCCACCCGGGCGTCGGGCTCGGCGTCGCCGAACATGCGGTAGATGGTCCTGGACACGCTGGCGTACCACGCCTCGGGGTCGCGTTCGGTCAGGATCACCTTGGCGTCGGGGAAGGTGGTGAGGATCTCGGGCCAGAAGGCGGCGCCCGGCCAGTCCACGCTGGAGGCGTACCCGGCGAACACCGCCTGCCAGGACACCGGCTGGCCGGCGGCGGCCGCTCGCCACATGGGCAGCCGGTCGGGGTGGTCCAGGACGTGGCGGCCGTGGAAGCAGGGGCCGAGGCCGAGGCGTTCGAGCGCCGCCTTCAGCGACAGCGTGCCGGTCCTGCCGACGCCCACACCGATGACCTTCATCCCACCACCTGGTCCTTGGTCAGCGCGCCCGGCGAGTCGGCCCCGCACAGCGTCAGCGCGTTCTCCAGTTCCCTCCGCAGCAGGGACAGCACGCGGGCCACTCCGTCGGCGCCGCCACTGGCCAGTCCCCAAAGCACCGGGCGGCCGAGGGCGACGGCCGAGGCGCCGAGCGCGAGTGCCTTCACCACGTCGGTGCCGCGCCGTACGCCGCCGTCCAGCAGGAGGGGCACCCGGCCGCCGACCGCGTCGGCGATCACGGGCAGCCGGTCGATGGTGGCGGGGGTGGTGTCGAGCTGCCGTCCGCCGTGGTTGGAGACGATCAGGCCGTCCACGCCGCAGTCCACGGCCTGGGCGGCGTCGGCGGGGTGCAGAACGCCCTTCAGCAGAACGGGGAGCTGCGTCTCCCCGCACAGCCATTCCACATGGTTCCACGAAATTTCGGGAGAAAGGCGGACCTGTCGGATGTTCCCGTCACCGCGCATGTTGGCGCAGAAGATGCCCGGCGGCAGGTCGTGGAAGTCGTTGCGGTCGCCACGTTCGTTCCTGCCCAGCGCGGGTGAGTCCACGGTCACGACCAGGGCGCGGCAGCCGGCCGCCTCGGCCCGCCGTACCAGCGACTTGGTGAAACCCAGGTCGGGCTGGATGTACAACTGGAACCACAGCGTGCCCCCGGCCGCCGCGATCTCCTCGATGGTGATCGTGGACAGCATCGCGGCGATCATGATGACGCCGGCCTCGCGCGCCGCGCGGGCGGTGGCCGCCTCGCCCTCGGGACAGGCCAGCCGGTGGAACGCGGTCGGCGCGAGCAGGACCGGCATCGAGCTCTCACACCCCAGCACCCTGCCCGCGAGCCGGGGCGGGCCGTGGCCGCGCAGGATCCTCGGTACCAGGGCCAGCCGCCGGAAGGCCGCCTCGTTGGCCGCGAGTGTCACCTCGTCCTGCGCCCCGCCGGCGAAGTAGTCGTAGTACACCGGGTCGAGCTTCTCCCGGGCCACGTCCTCGAAGTCGCGCAGGTTGAAGACCTCCATGTGAGTTGTACGGATCACGACAGCCCAAAAGATTCCGGTGAATCTCGGGACATATCGGCATTCGTAGAACCGGGTGTGATTGTTGTGGTCGCCACCCTCGGGGCACTCGCCGTCCTGCTGAGCCTGCCGTACTGGCTGCCCGGCGCCGTCACCAAGCTGCGCACGTGGCTGTTCGCCCGCATCAACGGCGCGGACGGCATCCCGGTGCCCGGCGACCTCGTGGACCTCTCCCGCTTCATGGAGCTCTACGCGCACCCCGCCGCCGACGGCCGCAGCCGCGGCGCGGCCCTGTCCGACCTGTTCTGGTACTGGCTCTCGCCCGGCGCCGAGGTCCACCAGGAACACCTCGAACCCGGCCCCCGCTACGACGACGTCGCCCGCTGCACCCGCCGCATCCTGACGATGCCGAGCCGTACCGCCGACGAGCTCGCCACCGCCAGCCTGCGCGCGGCCCTCCCCCACCAGAACGGCCTGGTACGGCTGCGCGACCTGATGATGCCGGTCTGGGCGGAGTTCTACCACCGGGTCGTGTTCGGCGTCCCCTGCCCGCCGGGCGTCAGAGACCTCATCGTGGACCACTCGGACGACGTGGTCACCTCGCTGAAGTGCTGCGGCCTGCGCCACATGGACCGGCGCCTGCGCCTGACCCGCCACCTGCGCGACACCCTCGGGCAGGTGCCGCACCCCCTGCCTCAGACCCTCGACGAGCAGGAGCGCGCCTTCTACCTCCAGGGCACCTTCTTCAACACGGCGGTCGTCCAGAGCGCCGAAGCCACCGCGCACGTGCTCATGGAGATCGCCGCCCACGGCGCCGACGGGCCGCTGGAGGCGGTCATCGAGCGGACCCTGCACGACTTCCCGCTGTTCGGCGTCGCGCACCGGATCACCTCGGCCGACATCTGCCTGGAGGGCGCGGAGCCGATCCCGGCCGGTTCCGTGCTCTGCTTCAGCTACCCGGAGTTCCACCGCTCGGGCGGCCACATCCCGTTCGGGGTGGCGGCCAACCGGCCCTGCCCCGCCTGGCACCTGGCGCCGATCACCATCGGAGCCGTCGTCAGGGAGGTCCTGCGCGAACACGATCTCGCTTCCACCGCCCGGCACACCCGGCCGCTGCCCAACCGCGGCCCCTGCCTGATGACCCCGCGCGGCCACCGGGTACGGCTCCGGCGGCTCGTCCTCGCCTGTCTGCGGCTGCGCGATCGATGGGAGGAGGTGTGGCGCAGCCCGCTCCAGCTCGTTCTCGGCACGTACATGGTCTGGCACGCCAGGCGCCTGCGCCTGTGCGAGCGCCACTTCGAACAGGAGAGGAACATCTCCCATGACCCTGCGCGCCACCCCGACCACGCCGGCTGAGCGGCCCACGGCCCGCCGGTGGCTGGTCGTCCTGCTCAGCGTGCTGGCCGGCTTCCTGCTGACCGTCGTGTGGTCGGCCGAGTTCGTCGACCAGACCATCGGCGCGAACGTCGCCGACACCCTCCTCGGCCACGACGCCTCGGAGACACCGATCGCCGGGATCCTGTCCGGCGTCGTCTTCGCGTTCGTGACCGGGCTGGCCGGCACGTTCACCGCCTGCAACATCGCCGCGATGGGCGCGGTCGCGCCCCTGGTGGGCGCCGGCAGCTCGGCGGGCGCGCGGATGGCGCGCACGCTGAAGCCTCTCGGCTGGCTGGCCGTGGGCGTACTGGCGGTGTCCGGCGTCTACGGCTTCGTGGTGGGCCTGGCCGGCACCGCCATGCCGCAGTTCGCCAACGCGCCGCCGGCCGGCGGGCTGCTCGCGCGCAACATCCAGTCGATGGTCACCTTCGGCGTGATCGGGCTGATCCTGGTCTTCCTGGGGCTGGCCGCGCTCGGCCTGGTCAGGGATCCGCTGGCCCGGCTGGAGCGGCGCTTCCCGAACGCGCGCATGGTGGTCATGGGCGCGCTCATCGGCGCCTTCCTCATCGGCCGGCCGTTCGGGCTGTTCCGTCAGCTCTTCCGCGACGCCGCCGCCAGCCACAACCCGCTCTACGGCGCGCTGGCGTTCATGCTGCAGTCGCTCGGCAACATCGTCGTCATGGCGGTGCTCGTGCTGCTGCTCGCCCTCGCGCTCGGCGGCCGGGCGCGGCGCTGGCTGGGCGCCGGGCCGGGACGGCTGGCCGTCATCACCGGCACGGCGTTCATCGTCGCGGGCTCCTTCACCGCCCTGTACTGGGTGGGCAGGCTGCTCGGCCGCTTCGAGATCATCTGGTGGCCGACGGCCCCGTGGGTCTGAGCGCGCGTTTGTCCGGCTTGCCCGCCGCGTTCAGCGGGACCTCCCGGATGACGGTGATGCTTCTCGGTGTGCTGGCCGCGCTCAACGCCTCGGGCACGAGCGCGGCCAGCGCGCCGAGGTCGGGCGCCCGCCCCGCGGCGGGCACCACGAAGGCGTGCACCGCCTCGCCGGTCTCCCGGTCCGGCGCGCCGACCACGAACGCCTGCTCCACGTCGGGATGCGCGGCCAGCACCCGCTCGATCGCCCCCGCGTAGCAGACCTCGGCGCCGACGATGATCACGTCGCGCGTCCTGCCGGTCAGGTGGAGCAGCCCGTCGCGGTCCAGGAAGCCGAGGTCGCGGGTGCGCAGCCAGCCCTCGTGCAGCACCTCGCCGGTCAGCTCGGGCGCGCGCCAGTATCCGGCCATCATGTGCGGGCTGCGCACCCACACCTCGCCGTCCGCGCCGTGCGGCACCGGCCGCCCCTCGCCGTCACGCAGGCTCACCTGTACGGCGGGCAAAGGCCGCCCCACCGCCCCGGTACGGCCCGCCGCCACGTCATCCGGTGTCAGCATGGCGATCACGCCCGCCTCGGCCTGGCCGTACCCCTGCCAGACCACCGGCCCGAGCCGGTCGGCGGCCCGCTCCAGCAGCGACGGCGCCGCCGGCGCGCCCCCGAGCATCAGCGCCCGAAGACCGCGCAGATCGGCGTCCTGGTCCAGGAGGCCGCCCAGGACCGGCGGCGCCATCATCGTGGCGGTGACCCGGTGGGCGGAGATCGCCTCGGCCAGAGGTAGTTCGGGGATGATCGCGACGCCGCCGGCGACCAGCGTCCTGCCCAGGTACGTCATCATGACGGGGCCGGCGAGGCTGGCGTGGATGAGGCAGCGCTCGAAGTTCGCCATCAGCGCCGTCAGCGGCGGCGGCCAGGCGGCGGGCCGGTAGGCGAGGCTGTAGGCGCGGTAGGTCTGGACGGGCGCCTTGGGGCTCCCGGTGCTGCCGCTGGTGAACGTGAGCCGGGCCAGGTCGTCCGGCCGAGCCCCCGCCTCGGCCGCGCCCGCGGCGGATCCGGCGGCCAGCTCGTCCACCTCGGCGCCGGTGAGCACGACGTCGAAGCCCGCCGCCCGCGCTTCGGCCGTCCGCACCGGGCCCCAGCCGGGCCGGGCCATGCCCACGAGGCAGCCCAGCGCGTGCGCGGCCAGCTGCGCGGCGTAGACCTCGGGGGTCGAGGCGGCGACGACGAGGACGCCGGCGCCGGGCCGCAGCCCCCTCGCGCGCAGGCCGTCCCCGCACCGCGCGACCAGCCCGAGCAGCTCCCCGCGGGTGACCACCCGCTCGCCGTGCTCGATCGCCGTCCGCGCCGGCGCGCGCTCCAGAGCCTCCAGAACCGGGCCGGGGAAGAGCATCGTCACTCCAGGTGTGAGGGCGCGCGCCCCGGTGGACCGCCACAGCACCCGGGGACGCGCGCGCACGGCCGTCTCCCCGCACACACCCCTTCGAGGAACGGCACCCCAGCCGTTTTTCCGGGAAGACGGTCGTCCGGTTATACGCATCCGGACAGGTCCAGAGATTCGCCTTCGCAGTAATACGAACCAGGACATCGCCGGACGTTCGCCAGGGCTTGGGAAAATGTGCGGCAGGATGATTGTCTTTGCGGAGGAACTACGAGGAGGTCATCGGTGACCCGTCAGATTGTCTCCATTGTTGGTGGTAAGGACGTCCCTGCCACCAGCACCTACATCTCGGCCAACCCGGCGCGCACCGGCGAGGTCGTGGCCGGTGTGGGCCTCGCGGACGCCGCCGCCTTCGCGGCCGCGTGCCGTACCGCCAAGGAGGCGCAGCGCGAGTGGGCCAAGGTGCCGGCGCCGGTGCGCGGCAGGGTGATCGCCTCGATCGGGCGGCTGGTGGAGGCCAACGCGGAGGCGCTGGCGCGGCTGGTGACCGAGGAGATCGGCAAGCCGTACAAGGAGTCGCTGGGCGAGGTGCGGGAGATCGTCGACACCTGCGACTTCTTCCTGGGCGAGGGCCGCAGGCTGTACGGGCAGACCGTGCCGTCGGAGATGCCGGACAAGAACCTGTTCACCTTCCGCAACCCGGTCGGCGTGGCCGCGGTGATCACCGCCGGGAACTTCCCCGTCGCGGTGCCCTCGTGGTATCTGGTTCCGGCGCTGTTGTGCGGCAACGCGGTGGTGTGGAAGCCCGCCGAGTACGCCGCCGCCTCCGCGCACGCGATGTACCGGTTGTTCGCCGCCTCCGGCCTGCCCGAAGGCGTGCTCAACATCGTCTTCGCCGACGGCAAGGAGACCTTCGAGGGCCTCGACCTCGCCCTGACCGAGGGCACCGTGCAGAAGGTCGGCTTCACCGGCTCCTCCGAGGTGGGCAGGAAGATCGGCGAGCTGACCGGGCGCCACCTGCAGTCGGCCTGCCTCGAACTCGGCGGCAAGAACCCGATGGTGGTCATGCCGGACGCCGACCTCGCGCTGGCCGTGGAGGGCGCGCTGTTCGGCGGCTTCGGTACGGCCGGCCAGCGCTGCACCAGCCTCGGCACCGTCATCGTGCACGAGAGCGTCCACGACGAGTTCGTCGAGCGCTTCGCCCGCGCCGTCTCCAACGCCAAGATCGGCGAGCCGATGGGCGACGTGCTGGCCGGGCCGCTGCTGGATGAGAAGTTCGCGGTCCGCTACGAGGAGTTCCTGACCTGGATCCAGCCGCACCACGAGGTCGTGACCGGCGACACCGGAAAGATCAGCAAGGAGAGCCCGCACCACGAGTTCACCGGCGAGGGCGGGCTCTACTACCACCCGGTGGTGGTCGACGGCGTGCGTCCCGGCGACCGGCTGTTCCTGGAGGAGACGTTCGGCCCGATCGTCGGCGTGACCACGTTCCAGACCATGGACGAGGCCATCGAGCTGGCCAACCTGCCCGGTTACGGCCTGTCGAGCTCCATCTACACCACCGACGCGAAGAACGCCTTCCGCTTCCGCGAGGGCGTCTCGGCCGGCATGGTCAGCGTCAACAACTCCACCAGCGGCGCCGAGGCGCACCTGCCGTTCGGCGGCAACGGCAAGTCGGGCAACGGCAGCCGCCAGTCCGGTATGTGGGTACTTGACCAGTTCACCCGCTGGCAGGCCATGAACTGGGACCATTCCGGACGTCTGCAAAAGGCCCAGATGGACGTGGCAGATATCACTCCTGACCTGGACTTCCGCCTCCCCTAGGCAACATTCCCTCCGGAGCATCACAATGTGCTCCGGAGGGATGCACAGTGGGCTCACGACAGCACCTCGACGGCCTCGCGCGGTCGGCACGATCCCTGCAGGACACGGTCGGTGAGCTCCATGCCGCGCTGACCGCGGGCGACGAACGGCGGGCCGGCTACGCCCGCGACCGCCTCGCCGAGCAGGCGCGCGCCGCCCTGGGCGACAGCGGCGCGTACGGCTTCGAGCCACCCCGCCCCGGCCCGCACGCACCCACGCCGGACCCGGACGACCTGCTCGCCGGGGCCGTGCGCGACCTGGCCCTGTCCCAAGCCCTGATCTCCGCCGCGGCCGACGGAGGCGAGGCCGACGGCAGCGGCGGCGGGGTTGGGGTGGATGGCGGGTCCGGGCGGCTGCGTGCGGCCGGAGACTCCCTCGGGCGGCTGGCCGCTGCGCTGAAACCCCCCGATCACTTCGGCTTCGAGGCCGCCGCGAGCGCCTCCCCCGACCTGCCCACCGCGATCGCCACCCTCCGCCAGGAGGCCGCCGCCTGCCTGGATCGCATCCACGAACGCTCGGCCGGCGTGGCCGGCGCCGCCCTCGCCAAGATCCCCGTCGTGAGCACGGTCGCCACGACCACCCAGGAGATCCTCGACAAGCTCGGCGTCGGCGCGCTCACCGGCACCCTCACCAAGCTCGCCGCCCGCGCCCTGCACAAGGCGCTCACCGCGCTGCACCACCTGATCCCCGCCGCCGCCCTCGACCGGGTCAACGCGGCCGTCTCCCAGCTGGCTGACGGCCTGGACAAGGACAAGGCGGCGGGCCCGCTCCTGGTGTCCGCGCTGCTCGGCACCGACGGCGTCAGATCCGCGCTCGACGAGCGGCTCGGCCGCGACGCCCTGGATCGTGCCAGGCTCGACGGCGCCCGTGCCGAGCTGGCCGAGCTCGGCGACCGCTTCGGCAAGCACATGGACGTGCTCGCGATCGCGATCACGGTCAGCACCGGCCTCGCCGCATGGCTGGCGACACCGCTCGCCGCGGGCGCGGTGGCCGCGCTCCTGCTCGGCGTGGTGCTCGTGCTGGCCGCCGACTACGCCGACGCGTGGTCCCTGCCGGTGACCGTACGCGGGGTGCGGACCGTGGTCGAGGACGCCACCGCATGATCGACGACCACGTCCGCGCCGAGATCGACGCCCTCAACCAGGCCGCCGACCTGGCGCTCCGCTCGGAGCCCCGCACCGCCACCGCCCGCTCCATCAGGCGCCACGCCGACGACCTGATCCTCGAACTGCGGGAGGTGCGCGACTGGGCCCACCTGCGCCACCTGCGGGAGAAGACCGAGGCGCTGCGGGTCGAGGCGCTCGACTACGCGCAGGCCGTCCTGCTGCGCCGGCACGTGCTCGGCGACGACGGGGGCGCCGCCGAGGCGCTGGTGATCTTCCTGTGCGAGCGCGCGGGCGTCCCCGCCCACGTGGTGATCGCCGCGTGCGCGCGCTCGGAGTCGTACACCAGAACCTCCGACATGCTCCGGCTGCCGCCCTCCCCCGACGCCTGGCATCTCCCGGTCCTCGCGCACGAACTCGGCCACTACGTCATCCGCGAGGTGGGCCACGTCCGGGACAAGGACGAGCGCCCCCTGCTGGAACGGGCCGACAACCGGCACCGCGAGGAGCTGATCGCCGACTGCTACGCCACCTACGCCCTCGGCCCCGCCTACCCGCTGTCGTGCGTGCGCCTGCGCATCGACCCGGACGAGGTGGACCTGACCGGCCCGTCCCACCCGTCGTGGCGGATACGCGTGCACACGATGACCGAGATGCTCATGGCGATGTCGGACAAGCACGGCAGGACGTACGCCCGCGCCGTCGAGGCCATGATCGCACCGGCCTGGACGGCGCTCACCGGCGAGGAGGGGAACGCCGTGCGGGAGGACCGGGCCCACATTCCCGCCGCGGCCGTCTTCGACCTGCTGGAGCGCCACCTGCCCCGCGCCCGCTACGAACCCGGCGGCATGGTCGGCGCGGCCGAGCGCGCGCTGACCGGTGAGGAACGCCGGCGCCCCGGCATCACCCCGGCCCACGTGCTCAACGCCGTCTGGCGCCTGCGCCTCGACGGCGGGGCCGCCGGGGAGACCGGCGTCCGCGCCCTGGCCATGCTCGCCAGGGGCGGCTGACGTGGACGGCAAGCTCATCCTGACGATCAGGCTGGACTGCCTGCTGGCCGACCTGGACCGGATCAGCGGCGCGGTGACCGACGCGATCCGCAAGCGCGAGCACATGCGCGAGGTGCTGGACGCGCTCCAGGAGGCCGAGAACGCCGTCGGCGAGCTCGCCAGCAACGCGGCCCCGATCAAGCAGGAGCTGGCCAGGCCGGGCAAGGGCCGGCTCGGCGAACTCGGCAACCGGCCGCTGACGACCAGCATCACCGACCTGGACGGCCACATCCGGGCGGTCGAGGACGGCGTCGCCAGGATCCGCGAGACGATCGAGCCGCTCAGCGACCGGATGGTGGAGCTGGAGAAGCAGACCGTGCTGGAGGAGGACCTGCGGGCCGCCACGGGGAACCTGCGCTTCGAGGCGGAGAAGCTGCGCGACCGGCTCGACTCCGACGGCGCCGACCTGCCCGAGCTGTGGCGCGGGTACGCCGAGTTCGTCAAGACGGAGGCCGAGCCGGTCTATGACAACTACGTCGAGTTCGTCGCGGGCCTGGCCATGCGCGACAGCGCCGTCGAGGACAGCGTGTGCACGGTGACCGACCACCTGCTCACCCGGATGCTCGGCCCGCACCAGGCGCTGTCCCTGCCCTCGCGGACACCGGCCTTCAGCATGCGCGCGGTCATCAAGCTCGGCTTCCCCGACTGGAACATCTGGGGCGTCCCGCTGGCGGCCAGGGAGGCGGGGGCCAGCGTCGTCAAGCACGCCGCCGACAGGGCCAGGATGCTCAACGAGCTGCTCGCCCGGCCGCCGACGCCGTACGCGGCCCGGCTGGCCGAGGACGCGCTGGCCGCGTTCATGCTGGGCCCCGCCTACGCCCGCGCCATGTTCACCTTCCGCCTGCACCCGAGCGTGCCGTCGGTCTCGAACCTGCCGCCGGACACCCTCAGAGCGCAGATGATCCTGTCCATGCTGCGGCTGGCCGGCCCCGCCGACGGCCAGGACGCCTTCGCCGAGGAGGTGGACCAGCTCGAGGACTTCTGGACGGACCTGCTGCGGCAGCTCGGCGTCCCCGCGGAGCCCGTCCTCGATCCGGACTTCTGCCGCCACCTGCACACCGCGCTGCACAGGGACCGCTTGCGCGGCTTTTCCGCAAAGAACTGGGCAGACGTGCAAACATGTGCTGACCACCTCCTCCTCGGGGACACCCTGCCGCCCCTGACCCCCGTCGACCGGGTGGTGATCCTCCTCAACGCGGGCTGGGTGGCCAGGCATCGGGACCCCCTCCACACGAACGTGATCGCCGGCCGGCTCATGCACCATCTCAAGCACGACGGCACGGGCCGCTCCCCGGATGCCAGGAGCGGCGGCCGCCCGCTCACCACCCGAACCCCCAGGGGAACATGATGACGTCACACCACGTGGCGATGGCCGAGCTCTGGCGTAACCGCCGGCGCGCCGACCTGGTCCCCGACACCGGCGACCTGTCGCAGCAGGTGGGCTGGCTGCTGGCCGGCCTGTGGCTGGAGCACTCCGGCGGCCTGGCCGAGCGCGCCGCCGTCCTGGAGGACACCCTGCACGCCGCGCTCAAGGCCCGCTCCGCGCACTGGCACGCGGAGCTGAACGGCCTGCTCGGCCTCGTGCTGATCGCCCGCGGCATGCTGGCGCGCGAGTCCGGCGACCGGGCGGCGTCCGGCGAGCTGTTCGCCAGGGCGCTGAAGGTCTCGCCGCCGTCGTTCTCACCGCCGCTGTACGCCTTGGCGATGCTGCACACCGGCCGCCGCGAGGAGGCGGCGCGGATCGTGGCGGAGGGCGGCGACGCCGAGAGCCCCTACACCGCCTACACGCGCGTGCTGCTGGCCGAGACCGGCGACCCGTACGCCGCGCTCGACCTCGCCGACCGCGCCTGCGCCCGGTGGGAGGGCGACGTCAGGCTGTCCAGGCTCCGGCTCGGCCTGGCCGAGCGGCTGGGCAAGCTCACCTCGGCGGCCTGGCGCGACCTCGGCGGCGCGCTGCTGGCGGCCGACCGCCACGAGGAGGCGATCGAGGCGCTGCTGCAGGCCGACCGCGACGATCCGGACATCCTGGAGTGGCTGTCCATCGCCTTCCAGAACGTCGGCGACGACGAGAGCGCGGCCGACGCCGCCACCGAGGCCGCCCGCCGCCGTCCGGGCGCGGCGCTCCACCTGGACGCCGCCGACGCCTGCGCCAGGGCGCGCCGCCGCCCCCAGGCGCGCGAGCACGTGGACGCCGCACTGGGCGCGGAGGACGACCACGTCGTCCGCTTCGCCGCCGCCCAGATCCTGCTCGGCACCGGCGACATGGACCGGGCGCTGGAACTGGTCCGCGCCATCAGGGCCGACCTGCCCGACGACCCCAGGGCGCTGATCGTGGAGGGCATCGCGCTGTTCGGCGTCGGCCAGGTGCGGGAGGCCGAGCGGACCCTCGGCTCGGCGGCCGCGCTCATGCCCGACGAGCCGGTCGTGCTGCGCCACCTGGCCGTCGCCCGCCTCGATCTGGGCCTGCTGGAGGAGGCCGCGCCGCTGCTGGACCACGCCCTGGAGCTGAACCCGGACGACGGCTGGATGCTGGCCGTACGCGGCGACCTGCGCAGGCGGCTGATGGACCTGCCCGGCGCCAAGCGGGACCTCGACCGGGCCGCGAGCGTGGGCTTCGAGAACGCGTGGACGCTGCGCGCGCTGGCCCAGGTCGCCGAGGCGGACGACCCGGCGGAGGCGCTGCGGCTGCTGGACCGGTCGCTGGAGCTGGACCCGGAGGACGCCGCCGCGCACGCCGCCCGCGGCAAGATCCTGCACGGGCTGAAACGTGTTCCTGAGGCCGACGCCGCCATCCGCAGGGCGCTGGAGATCGACCCGCTCGATCCGCGGGCGCTGACGAAGCTGACCGAGTTCTGGCTGCCGGAGCTGCCCGTCGCCGACGTCACCGACCTCAGGGCGGCGGTCGAGCGGGCCATCGAACGCGCCCCCGACGACATCCCGCTGCGGTGGGCCTACAGCGAGATCCTCAGCGTGCAGGAGCAGGCGAAGGACGCCCGTGACGTGGCCAGGCACATCACCCGCATGCCGCCGCGCGACGCCGAGGACCACCGCCTGCTGGGCCTGGCCTACAGCAAGCTGGAGGAGCGCGAGGCGGCGGTGGCCGCCTTCCGCGCGGGCATCGAACTCGCTCCCGGCTACGCCGACCTCCACGCCCACCTCGGTGTCGAGCTGGGCCTGGCCGACCGGCGCGAGGAGGCCGAGCGCGAGCTGGCCAAGGCCGTCGAGCTCAACGAGGACCATCCGTTCGCGCGGGCCAGGCTCGGCAACGCGCTGCTGGCGCTCGGGCGCTTCGAGGATGCCGAGCCGCACCTGCGCAGGGCGATCGAGCTGTGGCCGGGGGCCTCGGACCCACTGCTCGACCTGGCCGAGGTGCTGCGCATGACGCGCCGCCCCGAGGAGGGCCTGGAGCTGGCCGAGCAGGCCGTACGGCTGCAGCCGTCCGCCTTCGCGATCGGCTCGCGCGGCCAGCTCTACTACACTCTCCAGCGGCTGTCCGAGGCGAGAAAGGACCTGGAACTCGCGATCGAGATCGACCCGGAGCTGTCCTGGGCGCGCGGCACGCTGGCCGAGGTCTACCGCATGACCGGCGAACTGGACGACGCCATCGCCCACGCCACCCGGGCCATCCCCCAGTCCGACGACAGCAGGTGGCTGCTGTCGGTACGCGGCGCCGCCAAGTTCGCCCAGGGCCATTACGCGGAGGCGGAGGCCGACCTGCGCGAGGCGGCGGAACTGCGCCACCCGGCCGAGCCGGTCGATCTGCTGGCCCTGGTCATGCTCCGCAACACCCTGCAGCGCCTGGGCAGGGGCGAAGAGGCGGTACGCCTGCTGCGCGGCCACGCCATGACCGGCACGGTGGTCAGCAGGGAGGCCGATCCCCAGGTCGTCGTGCACTACTCCGAGGCCCTGCAGTACGACGGCCGCCTGGACGAGGCCAGGGAGGTGCTCAGCCAGGCGGTCCGGATCTGGTCGGAAGACCCGGAGATCCACTCGGCGCGGGCCTGGCTGGAGGCGGCCACGGGGCGCTACGAGGCCGCGCTGGAGGCCGCGGGCCGGGCGGTGGAGCTGGCGCCGGGCAACGCCGAGCGGCTCTACGTGCTCGGCTCCATCCAGCGCACGGCCAGGGATCCGCTGTCGGCCATCAGGAACCTCACGCGGGCGGTGGAACGGGAGCCGGACGCCGCCTGGATCTGGGCGGAGCTGTCGATCACGCTGTCGTACGTGGCCGCGTGGGAGCTGGCGATCGAGGCGGGCCTGGAGGCGACCGCGCCCGGCCGGCAGGTGACCGCCTACTGCGAGGAGATGCTGGCCTGGGCCTACCGCTACCGGGAGACGCCCGATCTGGACGCGGCCCTGGCCGCCTACGACCGGGCGCTGGCGCTGGACGCGGGCTCCACCGGGGCGCTGGCGGGTCAGGGCGACACGCTCTTCTCGCTGGGCGAGCGGGAGCGGGCCGCCGCGTGCTACGAGGCGGTGCTCGACGCGCTCAGCCCGTACGATCCCGACCACCTGTCGACCAGGGGGTGGTGCCTCTACCGGCTGGGCCGTTACCAGGAGTCGCTCGACTACTACCAGCAGTACCAGGCGGTCAAGCCGGATCGGCCGGGTTTCCTGCTGTTCGACCTGGGGCTGCTGGCCTGGGCCGAGGGCGACGACGAGGCGGCGAGGACGGCGTACGACCATGCCCTGGAGCAGGCGTTCCAGGAGGCTCCGCCGCGTACCCGCGGGCTGATCGAGGTGGCGATCCGGGACCTGGAGTCGGACCGGCGCGGCGACCCGGAATCACAGCGTGCGCTGATTGCCCACCTTCATGGGAAACGCGCGGATCTGCCCAAATACGAACCCCCACCTCGGCTCTAGATCCTTCTACCTCGGAGTAAGAAAGCCACTCCGCCGGGAATGGACGGGCTTTCCGGCGAGTCAGGGTCGTGGCACGATAACGGCGCCTTCGATTACGGGGAGAAGCCGATGCGTGACGATCTGACACTACTCGCCGCCCAGCAGACCCTCCGCCTGCGCGCCGGCTTCCCATGCCGGTGGAGCGTCTGGACGGCCGACGGCAGGGGCTGGTACCCGCACGGAACCTCACCGGCCAGGGACATCGACGGCCTGCCGTACTTCCACGGCGACGACGTCGTGCTGGAGGTGCCGTCGAGCCGGATCACCGTCAGGGCGGCGCGGGGGATGGAGTACGGCCACGCCGAGACCACGCTCACCCCCGGCGAGGGCGAGACGCTGGTGGAACTGGCCCCGCCGCGCATCTACGACGCAGCCGCCCGCGGCTGGTACGGCGGCGACCTGCACGTGCGGCTCAACCGCCCGCCCCAGTGGGTGGCCGACTCCCAGCACGGCGAGGACCTGCACGTGGTCAACCTGCTCGCGGGCGACGGCGACACGGAAGACCTCTGGGCCGGCCGCAACCTGCCCTGGTCGGACGCCACCCATGTGGCCCGGGTGGGGCTGGCGCAGGACGCGCCGAGCGTCCCGTCGGGCTTGGTGGACAAGCTGCGCGAGCGGGGCGCGCTGATCGGGTACGCCAACGCCTTCCGCGGCCCGGTCGAGACGCCGGAGCAGTTGTTCGACGGCGGCTACCCGATCTTCGACGCCCGCATGTCCGTCGTGGACGCGGCGCTGGGGCTGGTCGACAGCTTCTCCTCGGCGATCGGCTCCGACCGGGCCTACCGGCGGCTCATCGGGGCCGGCAACCGGGTGGCCGCGGTCGCCGGCACCGCGGGACGCCTCGGCCCGATCGGGGGCGAGCGCACGTACGCGCACGTGGACGGGCCGCTCACCGCCGAGTCCTACGCCCACGCGGTACGGCACAGCCGTACCTTCGCCACGACGGGCCCTTTCCTGGAGCTGTCGGTGGAGGGCGAGCGACCGGGCGCCACGATCGACCTGCAGGCGGGCACCCGGGTGCGGGCGGTGGCGCGGGTGATCGGCCCCGGCGTGCAGCGGGTGCGGCTGCTGACCGCCGACGGCGAACTGGCCTCGGGCCCGCCGAACGAGGTGTCGGCCGAGTTACGCGTGGACTGGCCGACGTACGTGGTGGCGGTGGCGGAGGGCGGCGGCCTGGTGCGGGCGCATTCGAGCCCGGTCTACCTGGACGTGGAGCGCCGCAGGGTGGCGAGAGAAGAGGACGTGACGTTCTGCCTGCGCTGGCTGGACCTGCTGGAGGAACTCGTCAAGGACAGAGGCGGGCTGGTGACGGAGGCCCGCAGGGTCTACCAGTCGCGCCTGGCGTGACGGTTCTACCAAGGGAAACGGGGGAACGCGGGTCCCATCGGGGGTGCCCGCGTTCCTCCGGAGAGCGTGCCGTCAGACCTGGCCGGCCTTCTCCAGGGCGGCGCAGCAGGTGTTGACCAGCAGACGGGTCACCACGTACGGGTCGACGTTGGCGTTGGGTCGGCGGTCCTCGATGTAGCCCTTGCGGTCCACCTCGACCTGCCACGGGATGCGCACCGAGGCGCCGCGGTTGGAGACGCCGTAGGAGTACTTGTTCCACGGGGCGGTCTCGTGCGCGCCGGTCAGGCGGGACTCGATGTCGGCGCCGTACTGGCGGACGTGCTCGACCGGCTTGTCGCCCTCGCCGAGCGCCTCGCAGGCGGTGATGATGGCGTCGTAGCCCTCGCGCATGGCCTTGGTGGAGAAGTTGGTGTGCGCGCCGGCGCCGTTCCAGTCGCCGCGGGCGGGCTTGGCGTCGAGGGTGGCCTCCACGCCGAACTCCTCGGCGGTGCGGTAGAGCAGGTAGCGGGCGACCCACAGG
Organism: Nonomuraea sp. NPDC050540; assembly: GCF_044457485.1. Classification (NCBI taxonomy): domain Bacteria; kingdom Bacillati; phylum Actinomycetota; class Actinomycetes; order Streptosporangiales; family Streptosporangiaceae; genus Nonomuraea; species Nonomuraea sp. NPDC050540. Next base: position 866,072 of record NZ_JBITHA010000001.1, on the reverse strand, counting down.
TGGTCGGCGACCTCGAGCGGGCTCGCCGGGCCGACCTGGAACTCCCACTGGCCCGGCATGACCTCGGCGTTGATGCCGGAGATCTTCAGGCCGGCGACGAGGCAGCGGTCGAGGTGGAGCTCCACGATCTCGCGGCCGAAGACGGCCTCGGCGCCCACGCCGCAGTAGTAGTGGCCCTGGGGCGCGGGGAAGCCGCCCTCGGGGAAGCCGAGCGGGCGCGAGCCCTTGAAGAAGGTGTACTCCTGCTCGATGCCGAACCACGACTCCTGGTCGGCGAACTGCTCGGCGATCGGACGCAGGAGGGCGCGGGTGTTGCTCCGGTGGGCCTCGCCGTCGATCTCCTCGACCTCACACAGGACCAGAACGTTGTCACCGCCGCGGATCGGGTCCGGGCAGGTGAACACGGGGCGGAGCACCCGGTCGGAAGCGTGGCCCTCGGCCTGGTTGGTGCTGGAGCCGTCGAAACCCCACACCGGCGGCTCGGCGCCGTCGGCAAGGATCTTGGTCTTGGCGCGGAGCAGAGCCGTGGGCTCGGTGCCGTCGATCCAGATGTACTCAGCCTTGTAGCTCACGGAGGTCCTTTCGGGGTTTTACTCAGCCACGCCGAGGCTGCCAGGCTGCCGTTTCCCGGTTTTTGCCCGAATGTGAACGCCGTGTTAATCCGGAGACGATGAGGGACTGCGGAAGCAGGACGACTGCGGTGATACCTCCGTAAGCCGACTTGCTGAGGGTGACCTTGATGCCGTGGCGGCGGGCGAGGAGTCCGACCACGAGCAGGCCGAGCCGTTCGCTGTCGGCCAGGTCGAACTCCGGCGGGTCGGCCAGCCGGGAGTTGACCTCCTCACGGACGGTGTCGGGCAGGCCGAGCCCGCGGTCCTCCACCTCGATGGCGAAGCCCCGGCCGACGACCTGCCCGTACACCTGGACGGTGGTGGTGGGCGGGGAGAAGGCGGTGGCGTTGGCGACCAGCTCGGTCAGCAGGTGGGTGACGTCGGTGGCCGCGGCGCCGTCGAGGAAGGCGTCGGGGATGGGCGGGGCGTTCACCCGGGTGTAGGCCTCGACCTCGGAGATCGCCTCGCGCACCACGTCGGCCAGCGGGACCGGGTCGCCGTTGGCGGGGCCCGGCGAGCCGCCCGACAGGATGAGCAGGCCCTCGGACTGGCGGCGCATGCGGGTGGTGAGCCGGTCGAGCGTGAACAGGTCCTGCAGCGTCTCCGGCTCGGTGATCTGCCGCCTGATCACGTCGAGCTGGACGAGCTGGCGGTGCACCAGCGCCTGGTTGCGCCGGGCCATATTGCGGAAGACGCGGCCCAGGCCCTTGCGCAGCGCGGCCTGGCCGACGGCCGCCTCGACCGCGGTGCGGCGTACTCCGGCGAAGGCGTGGGCGACGTCGCGGATCTCCTGGGTGGCGCCGTCGGTGGGGATGGGCGGGGCCTCGACGTCGACGTCCACGTCCTCGCCGCCGCGCAGCTTCTCCACCACGCGCGGCAGCCGTTCGTCGGCCAGTTCGGCGGCGGCGTCGCGCAGGGTGTCGAGCTCGGTGGCCAGGCGGCGGCCCAGGCGGGCCGACCACACGACGGCCGCGATGATGGAGACCAGGCCGAGGAAGCCCACCACGACGATCCGCACGACGATCTCGCCGGCGGCGGCCTCGGCCCGCGCGTTCAGCAGTTCGGAGCGGCTGACCAGCAGCCGGTCGAGGGTGGCGCCGAAGCTGTCGGCGGCGGCCTGCCAGGAGTTGCGCACGCGCGGCAGCCGCGCGGTCTCGATGATCTCGCGCTCGATCTCGGAGATCCTCTGGTGCTCGGGGGAGCCCAGCAACAGGTCGTACGGCGCGCGCAGCTCGGCTTCCAGGGCGGCCACGCCGTCTTCGAGCAGCAGTTTCCTGTTGGGCGAGAGCACCTCGACCGCCTCGTACTCCTCCCTGGTGATCCGCCCGGCCAGCGTCGCCCCGGAGATCAGCGCGTCCTCGCGCGACATGAGGTCGCGGGCGTGGGCGATGCGCTGGAGCCCGGCGGCCTGCTGGTAGAGCTTGATGTCCGGCACGGTGACGGCCTGGTCGTAGAGGCGGTAGACCTCGTCGGTGGCCTCGCCGTAGGCCTGCACGACCGACAGGCGGCTGGTGGTGCGGTCGTCGACCTCCCTGCGCACCGCGTCCAGGCCGCCGATCTTGCGCAGCACGGCGTCGATGGCGTTGCGCAGCTCGGGCGTGGTGATGGTCTGCGCCTCCTCGGAGGCCGACAGCGTGCGGAACGCGGCCGCCGCCGTGTTGGTGCGCTTGCGCGCGGAGACGAGCAGGCTGCCGTCGGGCGGCGGCGAGGACAGGAACATCGCCGCCGACTTGCGCTCATGCTGCAGCTCGGTGACCAGCGCCGCCGCGGGGGCGCTGATCTTCTCGAACGCGGTGGTGGCCCGGCGCAGCTCGAAGAAGTCTCCGACCACGTGACCGGCGACGAAGGTCCACAGTGCGACGAGCGCCACGATCGGCAGGCTGAGGAGGGAGTACAGCTTGAAGCGCAGGCTCTGCGATGCCATCGTCCCGGGACGCTAGCACCTGCTCGGACGCCCCTAAAGGGCCCAAAGTTTCGCGCCGCCCACAACCGTGGCCACGCACCGTCCAGAACCGTGCTCCACCAGGCCGGCGTAGGGGTCGCGGGCATCCACGTCGAAGACGGCGAAGTCGGCGCGCGCTCCCGGCCGCAGGACGCCGATCTCGTCCCGCAGGCCGAGGGCGTGGGCGCCGCCGAGTGTCGCGGCCTCGATGAGCCGCCGGTCGAGGTCGGGGTGGTGGTAGCCCTGCCGTACGGCGAGGTGCTTGAGCGCGGCGACGTCGGCGAGCAGGTCGAGTGACGGCGAGGACGACAGGGAGTCGGTGCCGACGGCGATGGGGTTGCCCTCGCGCAGCAGCGCGGCCACGTCGGGGCCGTCGAGCCCGAGGGTGCGGTTGGAGCGGGGGCACAGCGCGATCGCGGTGCCGCGCTCGCGCAGCAGCGCGCGGTCGTCGGGGCCGAGGTGGACGCCGTGGGCGAGGTGGCAGTCGGGGCCGAGCACCCCGAGGCTGTCGAGGTAGGCGGCGGGCGCCAGGCCGGAGCCGCCCTCCAGGAGCGCGAACGGCGCGGACCACTGGCGCACCAGCTCGGCCAGCGGCCCGGTGCCCGCCATCGTGTACTCGCGTTCGTGCGCGGACTCGGCCAGGTGGATGTGGATGCGGGCGCCGCGCTCGCGGGCGAGCACGGCCGCGTCGGCCAGCACGCCGGTGTCGAGCGTGTAGGGCGAGTGCGGCGAGATGCCCGCGCGGCGCCCGCCGAGCGTCTTGAGGAAGCGCTCGCGCCCGTTCTCGTGCCAGCTCGCGTCGGTGTCGCCGATGATCTCCAGGTACGCCAGGCCGCCCAGCGGCGTGTCCACGAACGCCTCCGGATCGGTCACGATGTCGGCGGCGGCGGTGGTTCCCGAGCGCAGGCACTGCCAGGCGCCTTCCGTCACTGCGGCGGCCCAGTCCCAGGCGCCGGTCCTGAGCGCGGGGTCCCAGCTGCCCTCGCCGCCCTTGAAGTAGGCCTGGTTGAAGACCTCGGACCAGTGCTCGAAGGAGTCGTAGACGCGCCGCCCGACCTCGGCCATGCAGGTGTACTGCAGGTGGGTGTGGGCGTTGACCAGACCGGCGACCAGGACGCCCGGCCAGCGCACCTCGGCCCTGCCCCGCCCGATCTCGACGACGCGGCCGTGCTCGACGGTGACGGTGCCGTCCTGGATGGGCGGGCCGTCCATGGTGAGGACGAGCGGCGCGCCGTGGACTACGGGACCCATACGACGTCCGTGCCGAGGATCTTGTACGCCAGCAGCGCCAGCGCGAAGGCGGCGAACGCGCCGAGGAGCAGGTAGTCGGCGCGGTCGAAGGCCAGCTCGCGCATCCATGTGCGGTGCTTGGCGCCGAAGCCGCGCAGGTCCATGGCGTTCGAGGTGTCCTCCGCGTCGATGAGCGAGTTCACGGTCAGGGGGATCACGACCGGTTTGAGGGATATTAGCCGCTTTATCGGATTATTCGTGCGCGGGTGGGTGTAGCCGCGTACCCGCTGCGCGTCGATGATCTGCTGCATGGTCGCCGCCGTGGACGGCAGGAACCGGAACGTCAGGTCCACCCCGAACGCCAGCCGCTGCGAGACCCGCAGCCGGGCGAAGCTCACCCCGAGGTCGCCCGGCGCGATGCAGAACGCCACGGGAAAGCCCACCATCGCCATCGCCACGAACCTGATCAGAAGCGTCAGCGAGTACGACAGCGTCGCCAGGCTGACCGGATTCCCGGTGACCGGCATGTCGAACAACGGCGGCGCCTGCTTGGTCGCCTCGATCTGCAGCGCGTTGGTGAAGACGCTGTTGACCAGCACGGTCAGTGTCATCAGCGTCAGGACGAGGGCCCAGTTGGCCCTGACCGCGTGCCACGGGATGCCCGCGGCACCGTAGTAGGCCAGGGCCACGAGGGCGCAGACCAGCATGAGGCGCAGGTCGCTCACGCGCGCCACCGCCACGAGGAAGCAGACCGGGACCAGCAGGAGCACACGCGGGTCCCGCCGGCCCAGGAAGGACGCGCCTCCCAGATACCGTGGCGTGACGTCCACGCGGTTACCTGCCCATGCGCTTGGAGATCGGTTCCCAGATCGCGTCGAGCGCGGGCACCAGAATGAGGGCGACCAGCGTGTTGCTGAGCAGCAGCGGGCCGAAGGCGAAGGAGGCCCAGCCGCCGAACGTGAGGTCCTGCAGCCACATGTCGGTGAAGGTCGTGGCGAACCCGATGAGCATCGCGACCCACGCGATGGCGCCCACCAGGACCAGGCGCAGCATCTCCTTGGAGGCGCCGATACGCGTCACGAGCAGGGCGAACAGGATGCCGGCCAGCAGTCCGGTCAGCGCGTTGGCCAGGCTCCAGTTCCAGTAGAACAGCGCGCCGTAGCCCTTGATCTGGTCGATGACCATGTTGCCGACCAGGCCGGTGAAGAATCCGGCGATCGGGCCGAACCGCATGCCGATGAACGGCACGAGCGCGAAGGCGGGGCGGATGTCGACGTTCTGGGTGCCCGGAATGGTGAAGCTGATCAGGCCCAGCACCGCGTACAGGGCGGCGCCGACGGCGGCGAAGACGACCACGCGGGAGTTGATCTCCCACAGCGAGGTGCGGACGGGTAAGGCGTCGGGGGATGTCATGGCAGGTGAGTCCTTCCAGATCTGGCCAGCTCGAACGGGTGCGGTATCGCTCCTTCCCCGGGTAGCAGATCGCGGATGGCGCGGACCAGGCTGGTCTCGCGCAGGCCGCTGCCGGTCCACAACCGCTCGTCGTGGGCCAGCACGGCCGGTGAGGCGTCGGCGACGACGCGGCCGCCGTCCACGATGACGATGCGGTCGGCGCGGGTGATCGCCAGGTCCACGTCGTGGGTGATGAAGTAGACGCTCTGGATGCCGTCGAGCACGCGGTCCATGAACGTGGTCGTGGTGCGCAGGTCCTGCCCGGCCGTCGGCTCGTCGAGCACGAGCGTCCTGGGGCGCATGGCCAGCGCGAGCGCCACGGTCAGCCGGCGCTGCTGGCCGTGCGAGAGCGTGTGCGGCGGGCGGGACAGGATGCCGGGCTCGCGGTCGAGCAGCATCGTGGCCAGCGCCTCGCGCGAGACCTCGGCGATCTGCTCGGGGTTCTGCCCGAGGTTGCGGGGGCCGAAGGCCAGCTCCTCCTCCACGGTGGCGGAGAAGAGCGCCTGGCCGGGGTTCTGGAAGACGTAGCCGAAGGTCGTGGCGAGGCTGAGCGTGTCGCGTTCGCCGACGGGCTCGCCGTCCACGAGGATCTCGCCGCTGGTGGGTTCGAGCAGGCGTACGGCGGCGCGCAGCAGGGTCGACTTGCCGGCGCCGTTGCGGCCGAGGACGGCGACCCGTTCGTCGGCCTTCAGGTCGAGGTCGGTGTCCTGCAGGACGGTGCGGGAGCCGTACCCGAGCGAGACGTTCTTGTAGGCGAGGCGGGAGGGGCCGGTGCGGGCCGGGCGGGCCGGCTCGGGGAGGCTGGGCAGTTCGGCGGCGCGGGCCACGAGAGTCTCGAAGGGGAGTTTGACGTGCGCCACCGGCGCCTGACGCAGGAATCCCGAAATGTCGCCCGAGTAGCGGGTGCGGCCCTCCTCCATGTACAGCGCCTTGGCCGGGCCGAACTCCAGCAGTTCCTCCACCCGGTGCTCCACCACCACGGCCGCGCCGCCGTCGTCGACGAAGCGGCGTAACGCGCCCAGCAGGCGGCGTCCCGCGTCCGGATCCAGGTTGGCCAGCGGCTCGTCCACGACCACGACGTCCGGGCGCATCACCAGCACGCCCGCGAACGCCACCATCTGCAGCTCGCCGCCGCTCAGCTCGTGGGTGGGGCGGGCCAGCAGGTGGACGATGCCGACGCGGGCGGCCACCTCGTCGATCCTGGCGCGGATCTCGGCGCGGGGCAGGCCGAGGTTCTCCGGGCCGAAGGCCAGTTCGGTGGCGACCGTGGTGCCGACGATCTGCTTGGCGGGGTCCTGCAGCAGCGTGCCGACCACGGTGGAGAGCTGCCGGATCGACTGCTCCAGGGCGGGCCGGCCGCCGATCTCCACCCGCCCGGTGACCTCGGCGCGGTAGGCGTGCGGCACCAGCCCGTTGAGCAGCCGCAGCAGCGTGCTCTTGCCGCACCCTGACGGCCCGGCGACCAGCACGAAGTCGCCGCGCTCCACGGCCAGGTCCACGCCGTGCAGCACCTGTTGCCCGGTCGAGCGGTACCGGACGGTGGCGTCGCGGACGTCGACGATCACAGTCCACGGTCCAGGAACGCGCGCTGCCGATCGGTCGCCCGGTCAAGCCGTACGCCCAGCGCGTCCAGCTTCAGCCGGGCCACCCGCTCGTCCAGCTCGTCGGGCAGCGGGTGCACGCCCGGCGGCAGGCGCCGCCCGAGCAGGTGGCCGACGGCCAGCGCCTGCAGCGACAGGGACAGGTCCATGATCTCGATCGGGTTGCCCTCGGCCGCGGCGCAGTTGACGCACTCGCCCTCGGCCAGCAGGTACCAGCCGCCGTGGTCGGTGACGCCGGGACGGACCGGGCGGCCGCCCGGCGGCCGTTCCACCTCGTCCTCCACTCCCCCGGCCACCGCCACGAAGGCGCCCGGCTTCAGCGCGGCGAGATGCCCGGCCGTGATCGTGCCGGCGACGCCGGTGGCGCTGAACAGCAGGTCCGCCTCCGGGCAGGCGTCGATCAGGGGCAGCACGCGCAGGCCGTCGTGGTGGGCGCGCAGCGCGGCGAACGGGTCCACCTCGCTGACCACGACCTCCGCGCCCAGGGCCGCGGCGTAGCGGGCCACGCCCTGGCCCACGTGCCCGTATCCGGCGACCACGCAGGTCAGCCCGTCGAGCTCCAGTCCGCTGAGGTCCAGCGCGGCCATGACGCACGACTGCCCGGTGCCGTGCACGTTGTCGAACAGGACCTTGCAGCGGGCGTCGTTGACCGCGAGGACCGGCACCCGCAGGGTGCCGTCAGCGGCCATGACCCGCAGCGGACGCAGGCCGCTCGTGGTCTCCTCGGCGGCGCCCCTGAGCGGGCCGAGCCGGTCCTCGGCATGGGCCAGCCTGATCACCCGGGAGCCGTCGTCGACCAGCGCGTCGAGCCCGGCGTCGAGCATCCGGCGGGCCAGGTCGTCGTCCTGGGCGCGCGTCGTGCGGGATCTGGCCAGCACCGACACGCCCGCGTGCACCAGCGCGGCGGCCACGTCGTCGGAGGTCTCCCTGCCGGGGCAGTGCACGATCACCTCGGCCCCGGCGTCCCGCAGCGCGAGGGCCAGGTTGGCGGTCTTGGGCTCCAGGACGAGCACGAGGCCGACCCGCCAGCCGTCCAGGTCGAGCTCCCCCGACAGGGCGCCGAGCACGGGCATGAAGCGCCGCGCCCACGCGATCCGGCCGGCTCCACCGGGCCAGAGCCCGGGGTTGGCGATGTCGGTCAGCACGGGACGCTCACGACATAGACATCCGCGTCGCCGCCGCCCAGGTTGACGCGGGTCACGTCCTGCCTGGCCTCTGTCATGCCGAGGACGCCGCAGCGTACGCTGCCCACGACCACGGCGCCCGGCTTCAGCGCGACGGCCTGCACGCCGTCGCCGAAGATCAGGTCGGCCTCTTCGACGGGGCTGCCGGGATGGGCGCCCATCGCGCGCAGCCGCGTGGCCAGGCCCGGCGGCGCGTCGCCGACGATCGCCACGCGTTTTCCGGCCATGAGCAGGTTCGTGCGGCGCAGGACGGCCTGGATGAGCCCCTGCGCGCTGAGGAGCCGGGTCAAGGGCGTCCTTCCGATCTTCGCGGGATCCGATTGAATTAGACCACTTTGTACAGTCTCATCGGAATCCCATCGCGCGGCCGGAGTGTCACCGTCGCCTCCGCCCGCACCTCCGCGCCCGGCTCCATCTCCAGCCGGAATCGCCGCACCAGCATGGCGATGATCAGGGTCGCCTCCATTACTGCGAACCCGGCCCCCACGCAGATCCGCCGCCCGGCGCCGAAGGGCAGGTAGCTGAAGCGGCGCGGCGCCGCCCCGGGCAGGAACCGCTCCGGGTCGAACCGGTCGGGATCCGGCCAGGCGCCCGGGTCCCGGTGCGCCAGGTAGACCGGGACGACCACGTTCGTGCCCGCGGGCACGAACAGGTCGCCGAGGTGGTCGTCGGCCACCGCCGTACGCACGATCGACCAGGCCGGCGGATAGAGGCGTAAGGCCTCCTGGAAGGCGGCGGCGGTGTAGACGAGCCGGTCGGCGTCCTCGGCGGTCGGCACGCGGCCGTCGAGCACCTCGGCCACCTCGGCCTCGACGCGGGCGCGGGCCCCGGAGTGCAGGGCGAGCAGGTGCCAGAACCAGGCCAGGCCGTTGGCGGTGGTCTCGTGCCCGGCCAGCAGGAAGGTCATCACCTCGTCGCGTACCTGCCCGCGGTCCATGGGCGCCGCGAGCAGCAGGCCGAGCAGGTCGTCGGTGCCGCCGGGGTGCGCCGCGACGACCGCCTCCACGACCTCGTCGGTGGTGGTCAGGACGTCGTGCAGGCCCCGGATGCCGGGGATCCACCTGGGCGCCCGCCGTACGACGGCGTGGGCGGCGTCCACCAGCCACGGCGGGGTGCGGAAGAGCAGTTGCAGGCGGGTCGCGCGCACGCCCGCGCGCAGGCCGGAGGTGAGGACGGGCCCGAGCCGCGCGGCCTGCTCCGACAGGCCCGAGCCGAACAGCGCCCGGCCGACCACGTCGAGTGTGAGCCGGTTCATGGCGGTGGCGGCGTCCACCCGGGCGCCGTCCGGCAGTTGCTCCCATTCCTTGGCGAAGTCCGCGACGGCCTCGGTCATGTGCTCGGCGAAGCGGCCCAGGTGGCGTTTGGCGAACATCGGCTGGATGAGCCGGCGCTGGGCGGCCCAGCGCTCGCCCTCGCTGGTCAGCAGGCCGTCGCCGGTGACGACGGCGAGCAGCCGGTACTGCGCGGACTTGGCGTAGAGGTGCTTGTGGGTGACGAAGACGCGCTCGACGTGCTCGGGCGCCCACACGACGACGTAACCGCCGCGCCGGCTCGTCCGCACCTGTACGGCTCCCGCCGACCGGTCGGCGATCATGTCGAAGCGATCGAGCACGTCCTGGAAGGTGTATAGCGCCCGCAACCGGTTCCGCAGGCTGATCCGCACGACCTCCGGCATCCCACACCCCACTATTAGCAGCTACGTCCAATTAGTGGGGCGCCGGGCGGTCCGGTCAAGACATCAGGGTACTTCGTGCAACAGACCCTGGCCGTCCACCTGCACCTTCGCGTTCGGCCCGCCCTCGCCGCACTCGGGCCCGTTGGGGAAGCGGCCGCGCGGCGTCACCTGGATGTCCCGCTCCACCACCGGCTTCCCCGCGGGGTCGGTCAGCTTCAGCGAGACCTCGGCCGGCTCTTTACGCAGCCCTTCCACGTCGCCGAAGCCGGACCGGCCGCCCCGGTCGGCCCGGAAGAGCTCCAGCTTGGCCGGGCGGCACGTCCCCGCCTGGCACACCTCCATCTCGGCCGCCGCCACCCGGTCGGAGATCGGCGGCGCCACGTCCACCTGGATGCCCACGGGCGTACCGATGAGTGTGCACATCCGGTCGCTCTGGCAGGCGGCGAGCGGAAGGGCGGCGAGAAGCACGCACATGCCCTTCAGCGGGAGAAGGCGGTTCATATCCTGACGACGGCCCGCCACCACGACCGGTTCACGGCTCCTCGCTCTTGAGCCGCCGCGCCTTGGCCTCGATCGCGCTCAGCGGCTCGGCGATGGTCTCCAGCGCGGCGCGCTCGGCCTTCACCCCGAAGCGCAGCTCCACCAGGCCCGCGAAGATCATCATCCCGGCGGCGAAGAGATAGCCGTAGAACAGCCGCGTCGGCTCCGGGTCGGCCTGGTCGCCGATGAGCGCGCCGAAGATGGTCGGCCCGAAGGAGCCCACGACCTGACCCATCGCGAAGAACAGCGAGATCGCCTGCGCCCGCATCTCGATCGGGAAGATCTCGCTGACCGTCAGGTACGCCGAGCTGGCCGCCGCCGAGGCGATGAAGAAGATGACCGACCACATGATCGTCTGCGTGGTCGCGGTCAGCACGCCGCGCTCGAACAACCACCCGGTGAAGGCCAGCAGCGACCCCGAGACGATGTAGGTGCCGGAGATCATCTGCCGGCGCCCCACGGTGTCGAACAGCCGGCCGAGCACGATCGGGCCGAGCAGGTTGCCGAGGGCGAAGGCGAACATGTACTTGGGCACCTCTCCGGCCTCGACGTCGTAGAAGTGGGTGAGCACCAGCGCGTACGTGAAGAAGATCGCGTTGTAGAGGAACGACTGGCAGATCATCAGCGTGGCGCTCAGGAACGAGCGCCCCGGATAGGTACGGAAGAGCGTCCTGGCCACCTCGACCAGAGGCAGCTGCTTCTGCGGCACCACCTCGATGGCCGCGCTCTCCGGCACCGGCTCCAGGACGAGGTCGTCCTCCTTCTCCACCTCCTTCTCGATCGCGGTGACCACCCGCTCCGCCTCGTCCTCGCGGCCGTGGGTCATCAGCCAGCGCGGGCTCTCCGGCAGGTGCCTGCGCAGGCCCCAGATGAGGATGCCCAGCACCGGGCCGATGAGGAAGCCGAGCCGCCACGCCCAGTCGGGGTCGAGCGGGCCCGCCGGGTTGAGCAGGAAGAAGGTCGCCGAGGTGGCCAGCAGCGCGCCGAGCCAGTACGTGCCGTTGATGGCCAGGTCCACGTGGCCCCGGTACTTGGAGGGGATCATCTCGTCGATCGCCGAGTTGACCGCGGCGTACTCGCCGCCGATGCCGGTTCCGGCGACGAAGCGCAGCACGAGGAAGCTGCCGAGGTCCCAGGAGAAGGCGGTCAGGCCGCTGGCGATCAGGTAGACGGCCAGCGTGAGAATGAACAGCCTGCGCCTGCCCATCCGGTCGGACAGCCACCCGAAGAACAGCGCGCCGACCACCTGGCCGATGAGGTAAACGGTCGCCGACAGGCCCACCTCCGCCGACGTCAGCCCCAGCGTGTCGGAGCGCTGCAGGAACGCGGCGACGTTGCTGACGATCGTGATCTCCAGCCCGTCCAGCACCCATGCGACGCCGAGCGCGATCACCAGCCGGGTGTGGAACGGCGACCAGGGCAGGCGGTCCATGCGCGCGGGCACCAGGCTGCGGACGATTCCAGGACCCATACGACGATCACTCCTTGCTCGGGTCCGTATCACCCTAAGCAATGAAGCGAGCACCTTGTGTGATTGAGGTCATCCTTCTCCGGCAGCCCGTCCGCCGTCGTAGCCGAGCAGGCGCATCGCCGTGTCGGGATCCATGGCGGCGGCCAGCAGCTGGGCGCGGGCATGGGCCCGGTCGCGCTCGCCCTCCGCCCTGGCGCGGGCGGCGCGCAGCCCCCTGACGGCCACGACCGCCAGGCAGGCGCCCACGATCAGCGCCACCACGACCACGAACAGGATCACCAGAAGTCCCGGCGAGGCCGGCTCGACGGTGGGTCCCGACCGGGTGACCGCCAGAGCGCCCAGCACCGCCACCACGACCAGCCCGGCCAGGCTGCCGGCCGCGATCAGCACCGCCCGGCCCAGACCCGGCCGGGCGCGCTCATCGACGGGCCGCTGCGGGTGCGCTCGCGGTGGACGGACCTGGTGCGGGTGCGGGTGCGCGGGCTGCGGGCGGGCCTGGTGCGCGTGCACGTGTCGCGGTGGGACCTGTTGCGGTTGAAGCTGCTGTGGCTGGACCTGCTGTGGCCGACGCTGCTGCGGGCGGGCTGGTTGCGGTTGGACCTGCTGCGGGCGGGCCTGTTGCGGGGGCGCCCAGGCCACGAACTCCGGCCGCGCCGTACCCCCGGCAGCCGGTACGGCAGGCCCGCCGGAACCAGACCCGCCCCAAGAAGGCACGGCCCCAGGCCGGCCCGGCCCGGCCGGAGAGGGCACGGGCGGCGCGGGCACGGGCGGGTTCCGGAGGGGCACGGCCGCGGGCTGCACGACCTCGTCCGCCGCCACGCCCGGCAGTTCCCGCTCGATCCGGCCGTGCTCGTGGTGCGCCCTGGCCGCCTCCCGGTGGTAGTCCTCCAGCTCGGCGTGGAGCTCGTCCGAGACGTACACGCTCCCGTCGACCAGCGGCCCGGCCCGCCGCTCGATGATCGCCACCACGTCGTCCCCGTCGAGCGTGCGGTGCGTCTCGAGCGCGTGGGCGACGCCCAGCACCTCCCGCCGGTGCTCCCGCAGCAGCCGCTCGGCCTTCTCCAGCAGCCGCGCGAGGGTGACCTCGATCCGCTCCCCCAGCATGTCCGGCACCAGGCCGCTCTGCCCGGTCCTGCCGCCCATGATCTCCAGCTCCCGCAGCGCGGGCAGCGAGGCGACTCCGGAGCCCATTCCCCAGCAGGACTCCATGAGCGCGGTCAGGAGTGTGGCCGCGTGCAGGTCGCCGGAGACCCCCGAGGAGTTGTCCCCGGCGAAGAACATCCGCTCCCCCGCCAGCGAGGCGAGCGAGACCATGATGTCCGCCTCGTACTCCGACTTCCACCGGGTGACCCGGTCCTCCGGCCCGATCGAGGCGGCCATGCCGAGGTGGTCGGCGCCCTTCTCGATCGTGGCGACGTCGATCTCCAGGTGGGAGCGCGTGTGGTAGGCCACCACGGCGTGGCAGGCCTCGTGGACGGCGGCGGCGTGCCGTTCGCGCTCGACGTCTTCGGCGTCCTCCGGCGGCCCGAGCCGCCTGAACCGCTGGGCCCGCAGCACGTCGGCCCAGGTGATGACCTCGCGGCCGTCGCGGATGGCGGTGATCAGCGACTCGTTGACCAGGTCCTTGATCGTGGCGCCGGTGGCGTAGGGCGTGATCGCGGCCAGCTTGCCGATCTGCCCGGGGGTGAGCTCGTGCCGGACCCTGTCGAAGTAGCCCTGGTAGGTGCGCACCCGCCCGGCCTTGGACGGGTAGCCGACCTTGTGGACGCGGTCGATGCGACCGGGCCGTAACAACGCCTCGTCGAGCGCGCCGGGGCGGCTGGTGGCCATCATGACGAGGATGCGGTACTTGGGTGGCGGCTTGGGCCGCATGCCCAGCACGCGGCGTACCTGCCGGTTGAAGAGGCCGCGCGGCTTCTTCAGGCCGGACAGCTCGGTGAGCAGCGCCCGCAGGGCGCCACTGTCGTTCATGCCGCCCCCCTCGGGGCGGCGCGCCGTGAAGGCGAGGACGGAGCGGGTCTCCTGCGACAGGTAGTCCAGGCCGTGGCAGGCGCTGACGCCCTGCCGGGCCGGGCGCTCGCGCCTGCCGAGCGCGTCGGCCTCGTCGAAGAAGACGATCACGCCGCCGTGGCGCAGGGCGAGTTTGCGCAGCTTCCTGAAGAGCGCCTTCACCTTGAGGCCGCCCATGAGCATGCCGGTGAAGGCGCCGGGATCCACGGACACGTACGGCTTGCCGGTCTCACCGGCCACCGCCTCGGCCATCAGCCTCTTGCCGGTGCCCGGCGGCCCCCAGAGCAGCAGCCCGCCGGGCACGTAGCCGCCGCGTTCCTCGATGGCGCCGGGCCTGTCCAGGAGGACGATGTTCTCCTTGAACCGTTCGAGCACGTGGTCCTGCCCCCACACGTCGGCGAAGCGGGTCTGGATGTCGTCGGGCGGGTACGACTCCACGCCGCCGCGCGCCAGGAACCAGAGCAGCCCGGCGACCTGGATGACGATCACCGAGACCAGGAAGACGACCTGCAGCACGAACGGCAGCGCCTGCACGACCAGCGCCGGAGCCCTGAACGGGGCGATGAACGGGCTGACGTCCAGCACCGCCCCGAGCACCAGCGCGACCAGCGACATCCAGAAGGCGATCTTGACGGCTCTGGCGACGCGGAAGCGGGTCCAGTCGCCGAAGCGGCGGTGCGACCAGCGTTCCCAGCCGCCGAAGACCTTCCGGCTCCAGAACCGGTGATAGCCGGAGGAACGCTCCGCGGCCAGGAAGTGCGCCTGCCGTACCGTCTCGGCGGCCAGCAGCCAGAAGATCCACGGATGGGCCCGCCCGGTGTGCTGCGCGGCCTCCCCGAAGGAGATGATCCCCTCGAAGTCCGCCATCGTGGTGAAGGTCAGGACGAGGAAGGCGGCCAGCAGCCCGATCAGGAACATGCCGCGGTCCCAGAGCCGCACCTTCACCCTGGTGACGCGCAGCCCCTCGTGGGGCGTGGTCGTGGTCACTGGAGCTCCCTCATCCGGGCAGCCGGAGCAGCTTGAACGATCGCGCGATCTGGTCGATCTCGCCGCCGCGCTCCCTGAAGCAGAGCGATCGGCAGCTGACGATCAGCACCGAGACCGTGGAGCCCTTCTCGTCGAGGATCGCGGTCTGGTCGAAGGTCTGGACGTCGGGGCCGATCTGGTAGCTGAAGCGCAGCCGCACGCCCCTGGCGCCGCCGTCCAGGGTCAGGACCCGGTCGAGCAACGGCTCGAACTTGAGGTAGAGCGGCATCTGCCCGCTGCCGAGCCGGTCGGTGACGTACGCGGTCCTGGCCGGCTCCGTCACCGGGAAGACGAAGTCGCGCAGCCCGTCGAGCGAGACCCGGTCGCGCTCGCGCACGGTGAGCTGGTGGACGGTGGAGTACACGAACGGCTCGCCGGAGCTGAGCAGGTGCTGGAGGGTCGGCGCGCCCGCCTGGTCGAAGGCAGTGGACCACACCCGCTCCTTGCGCAGCCTGGCGGCCTCGGAGTCGGGGTGGAGCCTGCTCAGGTAGAGCTCGATCGGGTAGGCGTCGAGCTGGGCGAAGGTGGAGGGGACCTTGAAGTAGGTCGTGCCGCCCTTGTCGCGTACGTAGTGGAAGGCCGGCTGGCCGCAGGCCGATGCCAGGAGGGCCGCGACCATGACCGCGGCCCAGGTCCGTACCGATATCACCGGGGCTTACCTCCGCTTAACGGACCAACGGTGTTGTTGTGCCCTTTTTCATGCGGAATGAGCGTCATGACCGGTGACAAATCTTGACCAAATCTTGGCCGTACCTTGGTTTTACTTGTTACGAAAACCTAAGGGTATTCCTTGACCGGGACCTGCACGGTGACCGTGCCCGCCTCCTGGAACTGGAAGGTCGCCGGAACCCACGAGCCCACCCGCGCCTCCAGCCCGGTGGCGGTGGCGATCGCCCGGTCCCCGCCGACCGGCTCGGCGGGCGGCAACTCGATCGGGGCCGGCAGGGCGAGGTTCCCTGAGGTGATCGTCAGCTGGACGAGCCGGTCGGCCCGCGCGCCGGAGTTGATCAGCACGGCGTGCAGCGAGCCGCCTTTCAGCAGGTAGGCGTTGCGCACGTGCACACCCCGCCGGCTGGCGTTCCCGCCGTCGTTGCGCGGCAGCGCCGCGCCCGGCGCCTCCCCCTGATCGGCCCCGCAGGCCGTGACGAGCAGCAGCGCGGCGGCGAGTAGACCTAAGGCACGCATGCCTTCACGGTCACTCCGCCGCAACGTTCCCGCAACCCCCCATTGGTTCATCTCCGGAAGTAGCGAAAGATAAGAGGATCACCCGGATAGGGAGCGCGGTTTGTATGGCAGAGATGACCTTCGCCGATCTGTGGTCACGAGACGCGCTCTCTTTCCGAGAACGCCGGCTCCTGCTGCTCGGCCTGCTCGTCGGCCAGGGCGGTCTCGACGAGGAACTGCTGATCCAGCTGGACGCGGCGGTGCGGGCCAGAGAGCTGAGCGTGGAGGAGTTGCGGGAGGTCGTCGCCTTCCTCACCCACTACGCCGGCTGGACACGCGGCGCCCGTCTCAACGCCCAGGTGGAGGATCTCATCGACCAGATTTCCGGCTGAATTCCCCTCCTTGGCAAATGCAGACGATCTCCCGACTTCACGGAAAACCACGCCACATAATCCGCGACGGGAGTGGTCCATAGGATCTGCCCCATGGGCCGGGCGCTGAGAACGACCATCCGCGCGGCCTTTCCGATGATGGCCGCCGAGGCCGTGAAGACGGCACTCGGCATCGTCGCCGGCGCCGCCCTGGCCCGAGCCCTCCACCCGGAGGGCCGGGGCCTGTACGCGGCGATCGTCAGCATCGCCACGACCGCCGTCCTCATCGGGCACTGGTCGCTGAACACCTCGCAGATCGCCTTCTGGCCGCACCGGGTGCTGCGGGCGCGGCTGGCGGGCAACGCCGTCGTCATCGGCTTCGGCATGGGCACGATCACCGCCCTGCTCGCCTTCGCCGCGGCCGCCGCCTGCGATCCGCGCACCGCCACGCCCGCGCTGGCGATCGCGCTGGCGTCGGTCCCGTTCACCGTCTGCTGGCTCAACCTGCGCGGCGTCCTGCTCCTGCGCGGCCGCACCCGGCTGGTCAACCAGGCACAACTGGCCTCCGGGTTCGCGCAGTACCTCCCGATCCTGGCGCTGGCCGCCTTCGACCTGCTCACGCTCACCGCCGTCGTCGCGTGCTGGGCGGCGGCCAGCGTACCGGCCGTGCTGCGCTTCACCGGCGCGCTCGGGGCACGCGCGCTGCGCCCCGCCAGGGCACTGGCCGTCCGCCAGCTCGCCCTGTCCGGCCGCTACCACCTCGGCCTCGTCGCCTTCCACCTGCTGCCCGCGGCCGACACGCTGCTGCTCGGGTTCCTGCACTCGCCCCGCGAGGCGGGCTTCTACACCGTCGCCGCGGGGGTCCTGATGCTGGTGAAGATCCCGACCGAGGCGGTAGCCCACGTGTGCCTGCCGGGCCAGGCGGACGGCACCGACTCCGGCTCGCGCGCCGTCACCGCCCACATGCTCACGCTCAACCTGGTGATCGCGCTGGGGTGCGTCGCGCTGATCGCCGCCGGTGCCGCGTACGCGCTGCCTTTCGTGTACGGCCCGCCGTACGCCGCGAGCGTGGCCCCGCTCCTCGCGCTCGCGCCCGCGGCCGTGATGGCGGCGCTCATCAAACCCGTCGAGCAGCATCTGGCCCGGCTGGCCAGGCCACGCCCGATGACCATGATCACGCTGTCGGCCCTGGCGCTCAACCTCGGCCTGGACACCGCGCTGATCCCCGCCTGGGGCGCGACCGGCGCGGGGGTGGCCTCCAGCATCACGCACGCGGCGACGGCGGCCCTGATGATCGCCTGGTTCGTGAGGTCGCCGGAGGTCAGCCGGCCGGGCCGATGACGGCGGCCAGGGTCGCGCCCAGCTCCCAGCAGGCTTCCAGGTCGGCCTTGGCGGGGCGGCCCGTGACGCTGACCGGCGCGGCCGCGCGCTCCCAGCCCAGCCCGCCCGCGATCGACTCCACCGCGCGCACCGCTCCGGTGGTGTCGTTGTCGCCGTGCACCCACAGCCCGTACGGCAGCCGCCGCGTCTCGGCCAGGCACGGGTAGTAGACGGTGTCCAGGAAGTGCTTGAGCGCGCCCGACATGTAGCCGATGTTGGCGCTCGTCCCCATGAGCAGCCCGTCGGCGGCGAGCAGGTCGGCCGCCGTGGCGCCCAGAGCCGGTTCCGTCACCACCTCGACCCCCTCGACCTCGTCGGTGGTCGCCCCCTTGAGCACCTGCTCGTACAGCTCGTGCGTGGCCGGTGAGACCGTGTGGTGCACGATCAGCAGGCGGCTCACGACGCCGCCTCGATCTTGTAGACAGGTCCCTGGAGGCTGAGCGCGTACAGTTCTCCGTCGGCCGCCTGCCCGAACGACGACAGCTGCTCGACCGTGCCCACGTCGACGACGTCTTCCAGCTCGTCGGCCTGCGCCGCCTTCACCCATCCCGCGCAGAAGTCCCCGTACAGGAACCGGCCCCGCAACCACGGGATCTTCTCGCCCCGGTAGACGAACCCGGCGATGACCGAGCAGTTGCCGCCCTCGCCCAGCGGATAGGTGATCACCGGGTCGGTGAGTTCCTTTCCCTTGCCGCCGTTGAACGGCTGGTCGCCTTCGCGCAGGTTCCACCCGTAGTTCTCGCCGCCCTCGGAACCGGACGGCTGGAAGTCGACCTCCTCCCAGGCGTTCTGGCCGACGTCCCCGATCCAGAGGTCGCCGCTCTCCCGGTCGAAGGTGAACCGCCACGGGTTCCGCAGCCCATAGGCCCAGATCTCCGGCTTCGCGCCTTCCTTCCCGGTGAAGGGGTTGTCCTCCGGCACCTTGTACGGCGTCCCGCGCGGGTCGATGCGCAGGATCTTGCCCAGCCACGTGCCGAGATCCTGCCCGTTCCCCTCCGGGTCGCCGCCGCTGCCTCCGTCGCCCAGCGCGATGTACAGATACCCGTCGGGGCCGAACGCCAGTTGCCCGCCGTTGTGGTTGGCGAACGGCTGGTCCTGCCGCAGAACGTCCCGGCGGCCCGTGGCCTCGCGCCCGTCGAAGGCCCACTCGGTCACGTGGGTGTGGCCGTCCCGGTCGGTCCAGTCCAGGTACAGCCATCGGCCGTTCGGATGGAAGGCCACCCCGAGCAGCCCCTGCTCGTTGCCGGTGCTGACCTCGCCGGACAGGTCGAGCACGGTCGCGCCGTCCAGCGTGCGGAGCCTGCCGCCCTGCTCGGCGACGTAGACGCGCTCGTCGTCCTTACGTACGGCGAAGGCCACGGGCTTGTCCATCGTGGCCACCTCGGTGAACACCAGTTTGCCCGGCTTGTCCGGCTTGGCCGGCGCCTCGGGGGAAGGCGTCGTGGACGAGGGCGCGGCGGCCGGGGCGGAGGGCGTACCGGCCACGGGAGCGGAAGGTGCGCAGGCCAGCGCCGTCACGGTGAGGACCACGACGGCCAGCGGCGCGTGAAGAGCCGATCGCACCCCCCGATCCTCTCACGCCACCCTCGCCCTCCACGGCGGGCTAATCTGCGAACATGCCTACCGCACTGATCACGGGCGCGACCGCCGGCATCGGCGCCGCCTTCGCCCGTCGCCTGGCCGCCGACGGTTTCACGCTGGTCCTCGTCGCCCGCGACGAGCAGCGCCTCGCCGAGAGCGCCGAGCAGCTCAAGCTCCGGTACGGCGGCGCCGTCGAGACCCTGCCCGCCGACCTGTCCACCGAGGACGGTCTCACCGCGGTCGAATCCCGCGTCCGCGACGGCGTGGACCTCCTGGTGAACAACGCCGGCTTCGCGCACCCCGACACCTTCCTGCGGACCTCGGTCGAGGACGAGCGGCGCATGCTGAAGGTGCACTGCGAAGCCGTCCTGCGCCTGACGCTGGCCGCGTTGCCCGGCATGAAGTCCCGGGGCCGCGGCGCCGTCATCAACGTCGCCTCGGTGGCCGCCTTCTTCACCCGCGGCACCTACAGCGCCTCGAAGGCCTGGGTGGTCAACTTCAGCACGGCCGCCGCCGTCGAGGTGGGCCACCCCCGTGTGAAGATCATGGCCCTGTGCCCGGGGCTCGTCCGCACCGAGTTCCACGAACGCGCCAACATGGACACCTCCGGCCTGCCCGGCTTCCTCTGGCTGAAGGCCGACAACGTGGTCGGCGAGGCCATGCGCGACCTTGCACTGGGCCGCGTGATCAGCATCCCGGACCTGCGTTACAAGGCGATCGTCGCGGTGGGCCGGCTCGTCCCCCGCAACCTGGCCGCCCAGATCTCCACCAAGGTCGGCCGCTGAGGACAAGGAAGAGCCCCCGTCCTCCTGCGGGAGGGCGGGGGCTTCCGGTCGGGCGAGGGTGATCAGCGCAGGTCGAACCGGTCCAGGTTCATGACCTTGTTCCACGCCGCGACGAAGTCGTTCACGAACTTCTCCTGAGCGTCGTCGCTCGCGTAGACCTCGGCGAGCGCGCGCAGCTCCGAGTTCGAGCCGAACACCAGGTCGGCCCGGGTGCCGGTCCACCTGACCCGGCCCGAGGCGTCGAGGCCCTCGAAGGTGTTGGCGTCCCCGGCGGTCGCCTTCCACGTCGTGCCCAGGTCGAGCAGGTTGACGAAGAAGTCGTTGGTCAGCCTCCCGGGCGTCGTGGTGAGGACGCCCAGCGACGACTGCTGGTGGTTCGCGCCCAGGACGCGCAGGCCACCGACGAGGACCGTCAGCTCGGGGGCGCTCAGCGTGAGCAGGTTCGCCCGGTCGAGCAGCAGGTACTCGGCGGGCAGGCGGTTGCCCTTGCCGAGGTAGTTGCGGAAGCCGTCGGCGGTCGGCTCGAGCGCGGCGAACGACTCCACGTCCGTCTGCTCCTGCGCGGCGTCCACGCGGCCCGGCGCGAAGGGCACCTCGACGTCGAAGCCGGCGTCGCCGGCGGCCTTCTCGACGCCCGCGTTGCCGGCGAGCACGATCAGGTCGGCCAGCGAGACGTGCTTGCCGCCCGCGTTGAACGCCTGCCGGATGCCCTCCAGCGTGCGCAGCACGGTCGCGAGCTGGTCGGGGTCGTTGACCTCCCACCCGCTCTGCGGCTGCAGGCGTACCCGCGCGCCGTTGGCGCCGCCGCGCTTGTCGCTGCCCCGGAAGGACGCGGCCGAAGCCCACGCGGTGGACACGAGCTGCGACACCGACAGGCCGGAGTCGAGGACCTGGGCCTTGAGCGCCGCGGCGTCCGCGGCGTCGAGCAGGTCGTGCGTCCGCTCGGGCAGCGGGTCCTGCCAGAGCAGCGTCTCGGCCGGGACCTCCGGGCCGAGGTAGCGCACGACCGGGCCCATGTCGCGGTGGGTCAGCTTGTACCAGGCGCGGGCGAAGGCGTCCGCGAGCTCGTCGGGGTTGGCCAGCCAGCGCCGGGTGATCTGCTCGTAGATCGGGTCGACGCGCAGCGACAGGTCGGTCGTCAGCATCGTCGGGGCGTGGCGCTTCGACGGGTCGTGGGCGTCGGGAACGGTGTCCGCGCCCGCGCCGTCCTTGGGACGCCACTGGTGCGCGCCCGCCGGGCTCTTGAACTGCTCCCACTCGTAGCCGTAGAGGATCTCCAGGAAGCTGTTGTCCCAGGTGATCGGCGTGTTCGTCCAGATGCCCTCAAGGCCGCTGGTGATCGTGTCGGCGCCCTTGCCGGTGCCGAACGAGCTCTTCCAGCCCAGGCCCTGCTGCTCGATCGAGGCGGCCTCGGGGTCGTCGCCGACGTGGTCGGCCGGGCCGGCGCCGTGGGTCTTGCCGAAGGTGTGACCGCCCACGATCAGTGCCGCGGTCTCCTCGTCGTTCATCGCCATGCGGCGGAACGTCTCGCGGATGTCGCGCGCCGCGGCGAGCGGGTCCGGGTTGCCGTTCGGGCCCTCCGGGTTGACGTAGATGAGGCCCATCTGGACCGCGGCGAGCGGGTTCTCCAGCTCACGGTCGCCGGTGTAGCGCTCGTCGCCGAGCCAGGTGGACTCGGGGCCCCAGTAGACGTCCTCGTCGGGCTCCCACACGTCCTCGCGGCCGCCGGCGTACCCGAAGGTCTTGAAGCCCATCGACTCCAGGGCGACGTTGCCGGTGAGGATCAGGAGGTCGGCCCACGACAGGTTCTTGCCGTACTTCTTCTTGACCGGCCACAGCAGGCGGCGGGCCTTGTCGAGGTTGCCGTTGTCCGGCCAGCTGTTGAGGGGGGCGAAGCGCTGCTGGCCGGCCCCCGCGCCGCCGCGGCCGTCGCTGATCCGGTACGTGCCCGCGCTGTGCCAGGCCATCCGGATCATGAACGGGCCATAGTGGCCGAAGTCGGCCGGCCACCAGTCCTGCGAGGTGGTGAGCACCTCCAGGATGTCCTGCTTGACGGCCGGGAGGTCGAGGCTCTGGAAGGCCTCGGCATAGTCGAACTCCTCGCCGAGCGGGTTGGCGACGGCGGGGTTCTTGGCGAGGATTCTCACGTTGAGCCGCTCCGGCCACCACTGGCGGTTGCCGCCGCCCTGGGTCGGATGCGCGGCACGCCCGTGCGCGACCGGGCACCCGCCCGCTTCCTCTGTCTTCGCGTCTGTGACGATCGCGTCGTGGTTCTCAGACATGGGAATCCTTCCGGACTGTCGGATCATGTTCAGGCACTGCGTGCGGTGGTGCAGGCGGGGCACAGGCCCCAGTAGACGACCTCGGCCTCGTCGATCGTGAAGCCGTGGTCGTCGGCGGCTCTCAGGCAGGGCGCGTGGCCGACGGCGCAGTCGACGTCGGCCACGGCACCGCACGAGCGGCACACGACATGGTGGTGGTTGTCCCCGACGCGCCCCTCGTACAGGGCGGGGCTGCCGGCCGGCTCGATACGCCGGACGAGGCGCGCGGCGGTGAGCGCGTGGAGTGCCTCGTACACGGCCTGCAGCGAGATGTGGCCGACGCGCTCACGCACCCTGGAGGCGATCTCCTCGACACCGAGGTGGTCGCCGTGCCGGACGGTTTCGAGCAGCGCGACACGGGCGGCCGTCACCCGGAGGCCGGCCCCACGCAGTTCCTCGGCGGTGGTCGGAGTCTCGGATGCGGTCATGGCGCCCAAGTTACCCGCATAAACACGAACGATACAAGAGAACTAACGATGCAAGCCTGGAAACCTCTCACCTGCCCCAACCCCACGAGCTCGACACGCCCGCGAGGCCATTCGCCGGTGTCAGTCTGGAAGATCACGACCGCCGGAGCCGGGTGGGTGCCCGCCGCGGCAAGCGGGCACCCGGCTCGGAGGGTCAGGCGTCGTCGTCGGACACCCGGGAGGCGCCGCCGCAGTCGGTGACCGAGGTGCTGAACAGGACGCCGGGGCCGCCACAGGTGCTCACCGGAAGGGAGACCGGCTCGACGATCTCGTCGTTGAAGATGATCACGTCGCCCACGAGGGCCGTGGGCGCCTGAGCGGGTTCCGCCTCAGCGGGCTCGGCCTGGGTGGATTCCGCCGGGACGGGTGCGGCCGGGACGGGTGCGGCCTGGGTGGGTGCGGCCTGGGTGGGTGCGGCCTGGGTGGGTGCGGCCTGGGTGGGTGCGGCCTGGGTGGGTGCGGCCTGGGTGGGTGCGGCCTGGGCCGGTACGGCCAGCAGCGCGCCGCCGAGCAGTCCGGCGGCCAGGGCGAGCCCGGCCGTCAGGCGGCGATCTGTTTGCGGGGCTGCTCGTCGGCGGCCGGGGTCTGGGGGTCGGACCGGTGGGCGGGACGGGGCCCGTCCATGATGCGATCGATCACGGCGAGCGCCACCGCCGAGAGGATGAAGGTCAAATGAATGAGTGTTTTCCATAGGAGTTCTCTGTCGGTTATGGCGGGCTTGGCCGCGTTGATGAAGATCTGAAGGAGGTGGATGGAGGAGATGCCGATGATCGCCATGGCCAGCTTGACCTTGAGCACGTTGGCGTTCACGTGGGAGAGCCATTGGGGCTGGTCGGGGTGTCCTTCGATCCGCAGCCGCGAGACGAAGGTCTCGTAGCCACCCACGATCACCATGATCAGCAGGTTCGAGATCATCACGACGTCGACCAGGCCGAGCACGATCAGCATCACCGTGGTCTCGGCGGGCCTGCCGCCGAAGCCGAGTTCGATGAGGTGGAGAAGCTCGGCCATGAAGCGCCAGACGTAGACCACCTGGGCGGCGATGAGACCGAGGTAGAGCGGGGCCTGGATCCAGCGGCTCAGGAACATGATGTAGCCGAGGCGCCTCAGCGCGCCGCGCGGCTGAGGCACTCGGGCTATGGATAGCAGTGGTTGCATCTCAGGAGGTCAGGACGTACAGATTCAGCCTGTCGACGATGGCCTGCACATTGAGGGTGGCCGGATCGCTGCTGCCCATGAGGGCGGCGGCGACCGCGAGAACCGCGGCCGTTCTTGCTACGAGGGCTCGGATGTCCAACGGAACTCCTTCGCGAAGGGGGGATGCCGGAGGGACGGCGCGGCGTGGCTCGCCGCGCCGCCTGCCTGGTCAGGGCTGAAGGCAGTGGACCGCCGGCACTTCAGCGGGTACGCCCGGCGCGGTGGGGTCGACCAGGGCGGTCACGTCGACGGCCGTTTCGGTGAGGCAGCCGAGCACGGCGGCGGGGTCGACCACGGCATGGGCCGGTGCGGTGGCCAGAAGCAGGCCGCCTGCGGCGAGGGCGGAGAGGGCGAGGAGACGAGTCGTGCGGGGCATGAAACCTCCTGTTTCAGGCTGCGAACGATTACCGACAGTAGTGGATCAGTAACGATCGGCTCAAGAGGTTGGGGCGCCTGGTCAGGATCTTCGCACCTTCAGGACAGCGTTTCGCCTGGTAACAGCTCCGGAGCCGGTCCGTCTCTCCGCCCAAACAAAAAGGGACCCCCGAAGGGGTCCCGGAAACAGCCGATCCCCACCACAGGAGGGGGTTGTGGTGGGGATCGGAGCTCGGAGTGCGTTACTTGCCGATGTTCGCCTCGTGCCCGATCGACAGGCCGGAAGCGGAGTCGAAGAAGTGCAGGTTGTGCGTGTCGATGACCAGGTCGATGCTCTGGCCGGGACGCGCGTGGCTGCGGGCGTTCACGCGGGCGGTCCACAGGGACTTGTCACCCACGAGCGGCAGCGCGGCCTCGTCGTCGTCGCCGGTGTCCTGGGCGGCGACGGTGTCCTTGTGCTCGACCGGCGGGGCGTCGATGAGGAACAGGACGTTGATCTCGGAGCCGAGCTCCTCGGTGACCTCCGCCTTGACGTGCAGGGTGGCCCAGCCGTTGGCGTGGTTGCCGGCGGAGGCGGCGTCCTCGAAGTCGGAGGGACGGATGCCGAGGATGATCTTCTTGCCGATGTACTGGTCGAGGCCGGGCTTGTCGGAGAAGGTCGACTCGGGGATGGAGAGCTTGATGTCGGCGAAGGAGACGGCCGCGCCGCCGCCGTCGCGGACGAGCTCCGCGGTCACGAAGTTCATGGACGGCGAGCCCATGAAGCCCGCGACGAACAGGTTGACCGGCTTGTCGAACAGGTTCTGCGGGGTGTCGACCTGCTGCAGGAGACCGTCGCGCAGGACGCAGACCCGGTCGCCGAGCGTCATGGCCTCGACCTGGTCGTGGGTGACGTACACGGTGGTGACGCCGAGGCGCTCGTGCAGCGTGTTCAGCGAGGCGCGCATGGAGACACGGAGCTTGGCGTCCAGGTTGGACAGCGGCTCGTCCATGAGGAAGGCCTGCGGCTCACGCACGATGGCGCGGCCCATGGCGACACGCTGGCGCTGACCACCGGAGAGCGCGGCGGGCTTGCGCTTGAGGTAGGTGTCGAGGCCCAGCATCTTGGCGGCCTCGCCGACCCGCTTCTGGATCTCCGCCTTGGGCATCTTGCGGAGCTTCAGACCGAAGGCGAGGTTCTCCTCGACCGTCATGTGCGGGTAGAGCGCGTAGTTCTGGAAGACCATCGCGATGTCGCGATCCTTCGGCGGAAGGTGGTTGACCACCTTGTCGCCGATGGAGATCTCGCCGCCGCTGATGTCCTCGAGGCCGGCGATCATCCGGAGCGCGGTCGACTTGCCGCAACCGGACGGGCCGACCAGCACCATGAACTCGCCATCCTTGATCTCAAGGTTGAGCCCGTTCACAGCCTTGACGCCACCGGCGTAGATCTTGTCGACGTTGTTTAGGACGATGGAAGCCATGCGCACTCCTGCGTGGATACGTTTTCATGCATCTCACCCGAAACGGACATCCATGTCAAGAGCCAGGGGCAACACTGGAAAGCGCGTCGAAACCATGATGGAATCGTTTCCATGAAGAGGGCGACCATCAAGGATGTGGCCGAGGCGGCGGGCGTCGGCGTCGCGACCGTATCCCGGGTGCTGTCCGGCGGCTCGGCCAGCCCGCAGACCCGCGAGCGGGTGCTGGCCGTGGCCGCGCAGCTCGACTACCGGCCCAGCGCCCTCGGCCGCAACCTGCGCCAGCGGCGTACCGGCGGCATGGGCCTGCTCCTGCCCGACCTGACCGACAGCTTCTACGGCCAGTTGGCCGAGGGCGTGCTCGCCTGTGCCCGTTCGGCCGGGGAGCCGGTCGTGGTCGGCTCCACCGGCGACGATCCCGAGCAGGAGGCCGAGCTGATCGGCATGCTGCTGGAGCAGAGCGTCGACCGGGTGATCGCGGTGCCCTGCGGCGACGCCGACACCTGGCGTCCGGCGCTCAAGGCGGGCATGACCGTGGTGTTCGCCGACCGGCTGCCGGCCGAGCCCGACGCGGGCACGCCTCAGCCCGATCCGGGCGGAGCCGTACCGGAAGGTGAGCTGGAAGGCGCGCTGAGCGGCCTCAGCTCCGCGGCGCTGTCGGAGCTGATGATGCTCGACGGCGTCGGCGCGCTGCCCGGCGCCCGCCCGGCCGCGCCGCGTCCCGCCGCGCGGCCGCTGGACGTGCCCGCCATCCTCACCGACGACCGATCGGGCATCCGTACGGCGGTGCAGTACCTCAGAGGCCTGGGCCACCGCCGCATCGCCTACCTGGGCGGCCCCGGCCGCGAGCGCAGGGTGGAGGCGTTCCGCCAGGCCGTGGGCGGCGTGCCGGACGAGGAGCTGATCGTCTTCTCCGACGGCAGCCGCGACTCGGCCTACGCGGCGGCCTCCGGCCTCTTCCAGACGCGCCCCGACCTGACCGCGCTGGTGGCGGGCGGCAACATGCTGGGCGAGGCGGCGGTGCTGGCCGCGCGCGAACTCGACCTGCGCGTGCCCCGCGACCTGTCGGTGGTCATGTACGACGACGTGCCGTGGGCCGAGTTGTGCTCCCCGCCGCTGACGGTGATCGCCCAGCCGGCGCGTGACATGGGCTACCGGGCGGCCGAGCTGGTGCTGCGCGCCGGCTCCCGCCGCCCGCGCAGCGTGCTGCTGCCGACCGAACTGGTCATCCGCGGCAGCTGCGGCCCCCGCCTGTAGGCGTCCTCAAAGGAGGCGTCCTCAGAGCACGCCTTCGATCGCGCGCACGAGCTCGGGCGAGCCGGGCTCGGTGCCGGGGCGGAAGCGGCCGGCGACCGCGCCGTCCCGGGTGACGAGGAACTTCTCGAAGTTCCACTGGATGTCGCCGCCCGCGCCCTCGGCGTCGGCGGTCTTGGTCAGCTCGGTGTAGAGGGGGTGGCGGGTGTCGCCGTTGACGTCGGCCTTCTCCAGGAGCGGGAAGTCAACCCCGTAGGTCGTCGAGCAGAACTCCTGGATCTCCTCCGCCGAACCGGGCTCCTGGCCCATGAACTGGTTGCACGGCACGCCGACGACCGTGAAGCCGCGCGGGCCGTACTCCTGCTGGAGTTCGACCAGCCCGGAGTACTGCGGGGTCAGCCCGCAGCGGGAGGCCACGTTCACTATGAGTAGCGCCTTGTCGCCGGCGAGTTCGGCGAGTGTGGTGGGGACGTCCGCGAGGGTGCGGACGGGGATGTCACGAAGGCTCATGATCCCCACAGTACTCCTCCCCAATACCGCTCAGACCAGGCAAAACCCCACCCCCGGCGGTACGGCGGCGCGCCGGGCCCCATCTGGCCATCCACCCCCCGCGGGCGCTCTTCCCCAAGCGGGAACCGGATGTTCGAATCCCCCGGTCCAGGAAGCGGCCGGGCCAGGGCAACCCGACCCCGCCAGAACACAAAGTCCTGTCCTCGGGAGGCCCGAGGTCCCTGACCCGCGCCGACCCCGCGCATTAGAAAACGCCTAGGACATGTCGTGGAGCTTCCGGGCCACCCTCAACGGGCGGAACCAGATCCCGGGAAGCCGCGCGGACCCTCCTCATCCACGCCACGGATCGGGGATCGGCAGGTACAAGGCGGTGACGCTGAGTAATCGTCCGCACACGGCCTGACAGCAAGGATCGATTTGGACAGCAAACGCGCTCTGCGCAGCACCCTCGTCACCCTGCTCTCGTTCGCGGGAGCGACCGGCGGGAGTACTGCCGCCGCCTCGGCCGACACCGAGGTGGAGCACCGGGGTTTCTGGCGTACCAGTGTGGAGACACCGGACGTCAGGCGAGGGACCTGGAGCACCAAGGCCAGGCCCAAGACCACGCCCAGGCGGCCCGAGGGACGGAACAAGAGGATCGCGCTCGGCCTGGTGGTTCAGCGGGCCTGGTCGCTTCGCGAGTTCCAGTGCCTGGACAGCCTGTGGACCCGGGAGAGCAACTGGAACCACCGGGCGTACAACCGCTCGTCGGGCGCCTACGGAATCCCGCAGGCACTGCCCGGCGGCAAGATGCGGGGAGCCGGGCACGACTGGCGTTACAACCCGGCCACGCAGATCCGCTGGGGCCTGAAGTACATCAAGGGCAGGTACGGCAGGCCGTGCGGCGCTTGGGGCCACTTCAGGTCGCACAACTGGTACTAGGACAGCCGCTCAGGGGAAGGGGCGGCTGCCCCGGAAAGGGCATCCGGCGCGCCGGGTGCCCTTTTCCTGTGTACGGCGATCGCCTGGATGAGCAGTTCCACACCGAAGTCGAACTCCTCGTCCGGATCGCACGAGTCGAGCAGCGGCGCCAGCGAGGCGACGGTGGGGAACAACTCGGCGTCGACCCGCTCGGCCCGCATCCTGGCGGGCAGTGGCGCGAACGACGGCGTCACCCCGACCTCGCGCAGCAGCGAGCCCACGATGTAGGCGATGAACATGCGCAGCACCTTCACCGCCTCCGGCCCGTCGAACCCGGCGCTGCGCAACGTGGCCAGCGCCCGCTCCACCGGCAGCAGCCCGGCGTTGGAGTGGAGTTGCCGGCTGACGACCAGCATGGTCGAGCGCGGGTAGTGATGGGCGATCTGGCGGAAGGCGCGCGCCTGGATGCGGACCCGCTCGGTCCACTCGGCGCCGGGGTCGTCGGTGAACTCGATCTCGCTGAGCACCGCCTCGGCCACCTCGGACAGCAGGGCGTCCTTGTTGGGCACGTGGTTGTAGAGCGACATCACGCCCACGCCCAGGTCGGCGGCGATCCTGCGCATGGATATCGCGTCGGCGCCCTCGCGCTCGATGAGGCCGATCGCCGCGGTGACGATGCGCTTCTTGGACAGCGGCTCGGAGGGCATGGCTCATTCTAGTTTCATTGACGGACCCCGAGACTCCATGCGAGCCTGCAGACATACGTACGGTGTACGTCCCCCTGGAGGCGGCATGTCGACGCACGATCTCTACACGATCCCCGCGGAGCTCTCCACCTGGAACGTGGAGATGGCCGGTTCGAGCAGATTCACCTGGGAATACGACGACGGCCGCGACCGCATGCTCGCCCTGTACCAGAAGGGCAAGGACAAGCAGTGGGACTCCGCCAAGCGCATCGACTGGGACCTCGAGGTCGACCCGTACAACGTGCTCGGCATCCCCGACCAGACCATCGCCATCTACGGCACGCCGCTCTGGGACCGGATGGACGAGAAGACGCGCCAGGACGTGCGGCTGCACAGCGCCGCCTGGCAGTTCTCCCAGTTCCTGCACGGCGAGCAGGGCGCCATGATCTGCTCGGCGAAGATCGTCGAGTCGGTGCCCGACCTCGACTCCAAGTTCTACGCCGCCACCCAGACCATGGACGAGGCCCGCCACGCCGAGACCTACGCCCGTTTCCTGCAGGAGAAGGTCGGCCTGGCGTACCCCATCAACGAGCACCTCAAGGCGCTGCTCGACAGCACGCTCGGCGACTCCCGCTGGGACATGCCCTACCTCGGCATGCAGGTGCTCATCGAGGGCCTGGCCCTGGCCGCGTTCGGCGTCATGCGCGACATCACCACCAAGCCGCTGCCCAAGCAGATCCTCGCGTACGTCATGCAGGACGAGGCCCGCCACGTCGCCTTCGGCCGGATGGCGCTGCGCGACTACTACCAGAACCTGACCGAGGCCGAGCGCAACGAGCGCGAGGACTTCGTCATCGAGGGCTGCTACCTCATGCGCGACCGGCTGCGCGGCAGGGAGACCTGGGAGACGATCGGCCTGTCGAAGGCGGACGTCGAGGAGGCCATGCGGGCGGTCGACCAGTCCGAGTACCTGCGGCTGTTCCGGTCGCTGCTGTTCAGCCGGATCGTGCCCTGCGTGAAGGACATCGGCCTGTGGAGCCCGCGCCTGCAGCAGGCCTACGCCGACATGGGCGTCCTGGACATGGCCGGGCAGTCGCTGGACACGCTCATGCGGCAGGACGAGGAGATCGCCGACAAGCTCGACGAGGCCCGCTTCGCCGAGGAGGAGGCGGAGCGCCACGCCGAGGTCGCCGAGACCATCGCTCTGGGCGACGAGAATATTTGACCGGTCGTTCTTGAATGAGCTAGATTCCGGGCATGGCAAGGACGAAGGAGTTCGACCCGGACCTCGCGCTGCACCGGGCCATGGAGCTCTTCTGGCGCAAGGGCTACGAAGCCACCTCCATGGCCGATCTGGTCGAGCACCTGGGCGTGGCGCGGGCCAGCATCTACGCGACGTTCGGCGGCAAGCGCGAGCTCTACCTCCAGGCCTACGAGCGCTACCTGGAGAACGGGGTCGACTTCACCGGGCGGCTGGGCGGTCCCGGGCCGGTGCTGCCGGCCGTACGGGAGCTGGTGCGGCAGTACGCCGAGGAGGCGGCGCACGACGCGCAGCGGCGCGGCTGCCTGGTCGTCAACACCGCGGTCGAGCTCGCGCCGCACGACACCGAGATCGCCCGGCGCGTCCGCGTCAACTGGGACTTCGTCGAGGACAGCCTGGCCGCCGCGCTCTCCAGGGCGCGCGAGCGGGGCGAGCTGGCCGAGGACAAGGATCCGCGGGCGATCGCCCGCATGCTTCTCGTCGTGCTCCAGGGCCTGCGGGTGATCGGCAAGGCCTCCGACGACGCCGCGCGCGTGCGCGACGCGGCCGAGCAGGCGCTGTCACTGCTCGACTGATGTCCTTTTTCAAGACTGATCGTTCTTAAATATATCGAGGAGTCGTGTCATGCGTTTCAGCGACAAGGTCGTTCTGGTCACGGGTGGCGGCAGCGGGGTCGGGCGGGCCACCGCGCGGGCGTTCGCGCGGGAGGGCGCCGCCGTGATGGTGGCGGGGCGCAACGCCGGCGCGCTGAAGGAGACCGTCGAGCTCATCGCCGCCGACGGCGGCGAGGCCGCGGCCGTGGCCGCCGACGTGACGCGCGAGGACGACGTCGCCGCGATGGTGGCCGAGACCGTGCGCAGGTACGGCGGGCTGCACGTCGCCCACAACAACGCCGGCGTCCTCAGCGCTCTCGGCCCCGTCGCCGACCTCGACACCGAGACCTGGCGCCACGTCCTGGACGTCAACCTGACCGGCGTGTTCCTGTCGATGAAGCACGAGATCGCCCACATGCGCCTGCACGGCGGCGGCGCGATCGTGAACACCTCCTCCAACATCGGCGCGCACGGCCGCCGCCCCGGCTTCGCCGCCTACGCCACCTCCAAGGGCGCGGTGAGCCTGCTGACCAGGTCCGCGGCCCGCGACCACATCGGCGACGGCATCCGCGTCAACGCCGTCAGCCCCGGGGCCAACGAGGGTCCGATGTCGTCGCTGCCCGGCGAGAGCCACGAGGAGCGGGCCGCCCGCTACGCCTCGCTGATCCCGCTCGGCCGCATCGGCACGCTCGACGAGGTGAGCGCGGCGGTGCTCTGGCTGGCCTCGGACGAGGCCGGCTTCGCCGTCGGCCACGACCTGGTGATCGACGGCGGCGTCACCGCCTGACTCCGGCCGGGCGCACCAGCCCCAAACCCGCAAAAGCCACACACACCGCCCCGAGACAACCCGAAAGCACCGCGCGGACAGAGCCGGAAGAAGCGCGGACAGGACCGGAAGAGGCGCGCGGACCGGGCTGAAAGAGGCGAGCGGGCAGGGCCGAAAGCGGCGGGCGGGCAGGAGCGGAAGCGGCGTCGGCGATTTTGTCGGAGTCGATCTCTAACTTCACCGCCATGACTGCCGTTCAGGCGTACTCCTACGCCGCTCCCTCCTTCCTCGACGGCTCCCGGCTGGGCCTGTCCACCTCCGGCGGACGGGCGCTGTCCGGGCCGCTGCCCCGCCCGCGCTTCTTCAGCGGGCTGGTCACCGAAGCCGCCCCCGCCGCCGCCGGGCTGCTGGCCCTGTCGGACGTGGCGATGACCCGCTACCACCAGCCGCGTCCGGGCTGGACCCGCGACCCGGTGGTGACCTGCGACGGGCAGCGGCTGCGGATGGAGTCGTTCTCCGCGTGCGGCGGCGTCTACGCCCGGCTCGACCTGGCCGCGCTCGACGGCAACATCCTCGACCGCGGCACCACCAACGTCGACGTCAACGGCCCGCTGCGCGAGGCGCTGGCCCGCGTCGGCGGCAAGGACCCGCTCCACCTGGGCGTGGGCGCCGACGAGATGGCCGTCACCACCCTCGACGGCGCGGTCGTGGAGAAGAAGGTCCCACTGCCGCCGCGCTGGCTGCGCGGCTTCGCCGAGGTCCAGGTCATCGCCGCCGGATTCGACCTGCGCGCGGAGCTGACCGGCCCGCACGCGGTGCGCTTCCTGCGCTCGCTGCCGCGCGCCGCCGGCGCCACCGTCTGGGTCACTCCCGCCGGACGCGACCTGCGCGTCCACACCGACGCCAGGACCGGCGCCGTCTGCCTGGCGGGCGCGGGCCGCGTCGCGACGCTCCTGCCCCTGCTGCGCTTCGCCAAGGCCCTTCGCGTGTACGGCCCGGCCGCCGGATCCGGCTCCACCGCGAGCGTATGGGAGCTGGAGCTGCCCGGAATGCGCTACACACTGGCCATCTCCCCCGCTCCCTCGCGCGGTTTCTCCGGCGAGGGCGCGGTACTCGACCACCTGTCCACCGACGAGGCGGCGGGCGACGCCGACGTGCTGGCCCCGCTGCTCGCCTTCGAACCGGCCATCGAGGTCGGCGCGCTGGCCGACGCCTCCGGCCTGACGCCGGTCCGGGTGCGGGCCGCGCTGACCCAGCTCGGCACGGCGGGCCGGGTCGGCTACGACCTCCACGAGAGCGCCCACTTCCACCGGGAACTCCCCTACGACCGCGACCAGGTCGCCGAGCTCAACCCCCGGCTGACCGCCGCCCGCGCGCTGGCGTCCTCCGGCGCGGTGCGGGTGTCAGGCGATCGCGCCGAGGTGACCACGCCGGGCGGCGTCAGGATCGTCGGGCTGGCGGCCGGCTCGTGCACGTGCGAGTGGTGGTTCGACCACCGCGGTTCACGCGGGCCGTGCAAACACGTGCTCGCCGCCCGCATCGTCGCCCGCGTAGCCGTCGAGGTGAACGCATGAGCAGGCCAGACGCGGGCGAGCCGCGCGGCCGTCGGGCTGAGCACGTGAGCGGGCTGACGCGAGAGAGCCGCGCGGCCGTCGGGGTGGTCGCGTGAACGGCCGGGCGTGGGAGGCTGTGCGCAAGGGGATCACCCGGGCCGACGCCGGTGAGGTCGCCGAGCGGGTCCTGGAGCTCGACGAGGCCGGGCGGCGCGAGGTCGCCCGCGAGCTGCCCGGCCACATCGCCCCGGCCAGGACGGCGCAGCGGCGGCTGGCCGAACGGCGGCGCACCTGGGACTGGCAGCTGACCCAGGAGTGGATCGAGCCCATGAGGGTGGCGGGAGCGGGCACGATCGGCGGGGCGGCGGCGGTCGCGAGCTGGCTCTTCCGGCGCGAGTTCGCCCGATGGTCACCGGCTTCCGACATGGAGCCGCTGCTGAAGGTCATCGCGGCCCGCCCGGCCGCGTGGCAGGCGGACCTGGCCGTACGGCTCGCGCTGCGGCTGCGCGGCTCGCGCGCCCAGGCCGATGACGACAGCGCGGCCCTGGCGCTGGAGCTGCTGCGCAGGACCGGGACCGTGCCGCCCGACCACGAACCGCTCGTGGCCGCCTGGGTCGCCCTGCCGCCCAGGCTGCCCGACGATCCGCTGGCGGCGCACCTGCTGCCGCGGATGTTCGAGGCGGAAGGGGTGGGCCGGGCCCTGCGCGAGGACCGGATCGAGCCGCCACGGTGGGAGTGGGAGCCGCAGCACTCGTGGCTGCGCACGCTGCGCGACCTGGCCGCCTCCGGCGTCCTCGACCGCGAGATGCTCATCGACGGCTGCGTGCGCCGGTTCCTGCGCGGCGGCAACGCCGCCGACCTGCGCTTCTTCGTCCGCCTGCACGAGCTGCTCGACCCCGCCCCGAACCCCGGCCGCGCCCGCGACTACCTGCGGCTGCTGCCCGCCACGCCGGGGCCGATCGCCGAAGTGGCGCTCAAGCAGTTACGCGGCACGCTCGACGGCGACGACGCCGGTGAGGCGGTGTCCGCGCTGCTGTTCCGGCCCGAGAGCAAGCTGGTGCGGGCCGGGCTGACCTGGCTGGACCGTCTGGCCCGCGAGAGCGACGGTGACCTCGACCACCTGGCGCCCGCGCTGGCGTCGGCGTTCCTGTGCGAGTCCTACCCGGTCCAGGAGCGGACGGTACGGCTGGCCGTACGGCATGCGGGGCGCTTCACTCCCGTCGGCGCCGAGGCGGTGCGCGAGGCGGCGACGGTGCTGCCGGCGGACCTGCTGGGCCGGTTGGCCGAGGCGTACGGCCACGTGGAGCCGGACGCCGGCCTGGACGACGGGTTCCTGGCGGTTCCGCTGCCGGAGGTCAAGCGGCCGGTGCTTGAGCCGGATCCGTTCGAGCAGTGGCTCGACGGGTTCGTCCGCGACGCGCCGGCGGCGGCCGGGCGGCGACCTCCGCCGGGCGCCGTGCGCGGGGCGCTGATGGCGGTGCTGAACCGGCCTCTGTCCCGGAGCCGTCTCGACGCCGAGCGCACCTGGGCCAGCGTGGAGCTGTGGGTGGAGGCGCTGCTGCGCGAGGCCGCCCATCCGGGTGAGAGCACGGGGCAGCCGCGGGATCGCCTGCCGAAGCGGCGTGCGGTCGCCGCGCCGTACCGGATGACGCTGGAGCGTTGCGCCGAGATCCTGGCGGGGCTGCGGGCCGGGACGCTGCCGCCGTACCTGCTGGCGCTGCCCACGACGGCGGCGGGGCAGGTCGAGGCCGCCGAGCTGGTCACCCGGCTGGAGGGTTACGAGCGGACCGGGGCGGTGGCGCTGCCCGCCGACCTGCAGCAGGCGCTGCTGAGGCTGCCGCGCGCGGTCCCGGCGGAGGTGGCCGAGCGTGCCGGGCGGCTCACGTCCGAGGCGGGCCGCACGCTGGCGCGCTGGCTGGCCGACCGGCCCGAGCCGCGCCCGCGGGTGCTGTGGCACGAGCAGCGCCCGAAGGTCGTCGCGCACCTGGAGCCGACCGGGCTCGATCTGGTCGACGCGCTGCTCGGCGGCGCCTCCTCCGCCCGCCGCGGCGAGTCGATGGAGGACTGGCACCGGGTGCTGCCGTCGGACCGGGAGGCGCTGGCCATGCACATGCTGCCGTACGCGAGCGCGAGCTGGGAGCGGCCGGCGCACTTCGCCGACCACGTCTCCGCCCTGTTCCACCTGGAGGGCCCGGCCGGTGAGGCCGTCGGGGCGCTGCTGGCGGCGCTGCTGGGCGAGCACGGCTGGTACATGCCGGCGGAGCGGGCCGAGCGGCTGCTGCTGGAGGCCGCGGCCACCGGCGGCCTGCCCGGCGAGCGGTGCGGCCACCAGCTCGGCCTGGGGCTGCGGGCGGGCGTGATCAAGGCGGCCGACGTCCGTTCGTCCCTGGAGTCCTGTGCCAGGCAGGGCGCGCACCGCGAGGTCTGGGAGTTGATGACCGGCCTGCTCACGTCCTACCTGCCGGCGGCCGGCGAGCGGGGCACCACCACCCACACCAGGACCCTCGCCTTCGCCCTGGACGTCGCCCGCTGGGCCGGGGCCACGGGCACGGTGCCGGTCGTCGCGCACCTCGCCGACCGGCCCCGCTCCAACGCCCTGGTCCGCGCGGCCCGCGTCCTGGACGACCACCTCACCGCGCGGGAGGCCCGCCAGGCCTCATGACGCGGACCCGCGGTCAGCCGGACGGCGCGGGCGTGTGGTCAGGTCAGACAGCGGGGGCATGGTCAGGTCGGACGGCGCGCGGGTGGTCAGTCGGACAGGTACGCGGCGCGGCCGACCACGTAGGTGGCCACGGCCACGGTGATGATCTGCGCGCAGCCCACGATGAGCAGCGGTCCGCCCACGGCCGCCGTGGGCTCGCGCAGCCACATGCCGGCCAGGATGAGCAGGATGCCGGGCACCTGGGGCTTGCTGCCGGCGTGCATGCGGGCCAGAGTGCCGGGGAAGCGGACCAGCCCGATCCCGGCCACGAAGGTCAGCGCGGCGCCGAGCAGCAGGCAGGTTCCGGCGAGGATGTCGGTCATCGGCCGCTCCTGGCGAAGAACCTGGCCAGGCAGACCGACCCGACGAAGCCCAGCAGCGACAGGACGAGCAGGATCGGCATCGCCGAGTATTCGCGGTAGAAGGCGGCGGCGGTGCCGACGGCGCACATGGCCACGGCCGTCAGCACGTCGAAGGCGACCGCCCGGTCCAGCATCGAGGGGCCGCGGGCCAGCCGGTAGACGGTCATCGCCGCCGCGCTGCCGAGCAGGATCACCACCGCGGCGTAGACCACGCTCATCGGAGTTCCTCCCTGTCGGCCCTGGTGCCGAAGACGGCGATCACCCGGCTTTCGAGCCGGGTGACCTCCTCCTGGACAGAGCCGGTGTCGGTGGTGCCGAGCACGTGCACGACCAGTTCCTTCCTTCCGGTGTAGGCCTCGACGACGAGGCTGCCGGGCAGCGACGACAGCGCCACGATGATCAGCGTGGTCATCGGCTCCGACGAGGTGCGCAGCGTCGCGGTGGCCAGGTGGACCGGTGGGTCGCAGGCCCCCGGCCGCAGCGCCCACCAGGCCACGCGCACGCTGGAGACGACCATGTCCAGCGCGTAGCGGGGCAGGAAGGCCAGCAGCGCGACGGGCCTGAGCCGGATGCCGGGGTCGAGCAGCGGCAGCGGCAGCATCCAGGAGATGACCGCCCCGGCCAGCAGCCCGCCCAGGACGTTGCCGACGCTGAGGTCGCCCCACAGCAGCACCCAGACGAGCGCCAGCCAGATCACCAGCGGCAACGGCACGTGCCGCCCGAACACCCGCGGCGCGAACAGTCGCGTCCTCATCGGCCGCTCCCCGACACGGCCTCCAGGTACGGCTGCCGCGCCATCAGCTCACCGGCGGCCCGCCCGGCCAGCGCCGACAGCGGCCCGGCCAGAACCGTGTACGACAGGGCCAGCACGACCAGCGCCGCCGTGGCCGCCACCATGGGCCAGGGCGGCAGCACGGTGGTGCGGATCGCGCCCTCCTCCGACGACTCCTCGCTGTCCAGCACGGTCTCCTCCGCTCCGTCCGCGGCCGGCGGGCTGCGCCAGAACGCCTTGCCCCAGGTCTTGGCCACCGCGTACAGGGTCAGCAGGCTGGTCACGAGGCTGCCGGCGACCAGGGTGAGCGCCAGCGGCCCGCCGTCGGCCAGCCCCGCCTGGACCAGCAAAAGTTTCCCCAAAAATCCTGACATAGGGGGTATCCCGGACAGGTTCATGGCGGGAATGAAGAAGAGCACGGCGATCAACGGGGCCAGCCGCATCAGCCCGCCGAGCCGGTCCACGGACGTGGTGCCGGTGCGCCGCTCGATCAGTCCGGTCACCAGGAAGAGGCTGGTCTGGACGGTGATGTGGTGCACGACGTACATGACGGCGCCGGCCATGCCCGCGATCGACGACAACGCGACGCCGTACACCATGTAGCCGATGTGACTGACCAGGGTGAAGGAGAGCATGCGTTTGATGTCGGTCTGGGCGACGGCGCCCGCGACGCCGATCAGCATGGTCAGCAGGGCGGCCCACATGAGGATCGTGGACACGGGCCCGCCGGGGAACAGCAGGGCCTCCAGCCGGATGATCGAGTAGATGCCGACCTTGGTCAGCAGGCCGGCGAAGACGGCGGTGGCCGGGGCGGGGGCGGTGGGGTAGGAGTCGGGCAGCCAGGCGGACATGGGGAAGACCGCCGCCTTGATCGCGAAGACCAGCAGCAACGTGAGCTCGACCAGCAGTTTGAGGTGCTGCGGCAGCCCGGCGAAACGCTCGGCGAGCTGGGCCATCGACAGGGTGCCCGTGCTGGCGTAGGTGATCGCGAGCGCGATCAGGAAGAGCATGGACGAAGCCAGCCCCATGACCGTGTACGTGGCGCCGGCCCGGATGCGCGGCAGGGTCCCGCCGAAGGTGAGCAGCACGTACGAGCCGCCCAGCAGCATCTCGAAGGCGACGAACAGGTTGAACAGGTCGCCGGACAGAAACGCGTCCGCCACCCCCGCGACCATGATCAGGTACGCCGGGTGGAAGATCGCCATCGGCGCCAGGTGCTCCTGGTCGGCGTAGGCGTTGGCCAGCGAGTAGAGCATGACGCAGAACGTCACCGCCGACGACACCACCAGCATGAGCGTGGACAGGCGGTCGGCGACCAGGCAGATGCCGGTCGGCGCCGGCCAGCCCCCTACGCACGCGACCAGCGGGCCGCCGCGGTCGGCCGCCACGAGCAGGATCAGCGAGATCACGACCATGGCGCCCAGCGTCGCCAGGCTGATCAGCGCGTGCAGCCGGCGCAGCCGCCCGCCGATGGCCAGCTTCAGCGCCGCGGCCAGCAGGGGCAGCAGCACCGGCGCGGGGATCAGCGCCTGCACGTCAGTCCTCCCCTTCCAGCTCGGGATCCTGGGCGAGCGCCTGCCTGCGCAGGTCCTCGCGGATCGCCGCCCGCAGCTTCCTGCGCGCCTCGCGCTGCCTGGTCCGCAGCTTGCGCCGCAGTTCCTGCTCGGCGGCGTCCTGCTCGCGCCGCCTGCGGGCGAAGTCGTCGCGCAGCTCGCGTACCCGATCGTCCTTGCCGCGGGCCTGGGCCTCCTCCTGCTGCCTGGCCTCCTCGAAGCGGCGCAGCAGTTCCTCCGAGGTCAGCCCGTCGTTCTTGTGCGCCTCCATCCAGCGGCCGAGGTCCACGTTGATCTCCAGGATCCGCGACTCCAGCTCGGCGGCCGCGCGGCGTTCGCGCTCGATCCGCTCGGCGTCCAGGCGGGCCAGTTCGGCGCGCTGGTCGGCGACGAGCCGTTCGTAGGACTTCTCCCTGTCGCGCAGCCCCCGGCTCAGCTCGCCCGCGGTGGCCCTGATGCGCACCCGGCGGTCCTCGGTGTCGTCCTGCACCGCGTCGTCGCCGGTCAGCTGCCACGAACGGTGCGCCATGGCCAGCAGGAAGGCGGTCACGCCGAGCGTGATCACGATCGAGGTCAGGACCATCGCCTGCGGCAGCGGGTCGGCCATCCCCTCGGTGCCGGCGAACGGCGGGCGGCCCGCCGGCCCGCCCGCGGTGACGATCAGCAGGTTGACGCCGTTCGACAGGACGATGACGCCGACCAGGATCCTGACCAGGCTCCGCTCCAGCAGCAGCGTGACGCCCACGGCGATGAGCACCGCGGACAGCGCGAACGGCACCAGCGGCAGGCTCACGAGCCCTCCATCTGCCGGTCCAGCTCGGCCCCCAGGCCGCGCAGGACGTCGCCGACCATGCCGACCACGGACAGATAGATGCCGAAGTCGAACAACAGCACCGTCGACAGGTGCAAGGTCCCGACCAGCGGGAGCGTCACGTCGGCCGCGAGCATCCGCAGCGTGTCCCCGCCCGCGCCCCACCCGATCAGCGCGCAGCACACCGAGAGCGTCAGCCCCACCCCGATCAGCACGCCGGCGTTGACCGGCAGCGCCCTGGCCAGCTCGTAACGCCCGCCCGCCAGGTAGCGCACCGCCACCGCGAGCCCGGCCACGATGCCGCCCGCGAACCCGCCGCCCACCCTGCCGTGCCCGGTGAGCAGCAGGAACACCGACAGCAGCAGCATCGTGTGGAAGGTCAGCCTGGCCACGATCTCGAAGATGACCGAGCGCTGGCCGGCCGGCAGCGTGGCCGACAACCAGTGCGCGCGTCCGTCCGGGAGCGGCGCCGCGTCCTCGCGTTCGAGGCTGAAGGTACGGCGGCGCAGGAAGACCAGGCTCGTCACGCCGAGCGTGAGCACGATGATCACCGAGCTCTCGCCCAGCGTGTCCCAGGCGCGGATGTCCACCAGGAGCGCGCTGACGATGTTCGTCGCCCCCGCCCGCTCGGCCGCCGCCGCCAGCTGCGTCCCGACCGGTACGGCGGTGCGCTCGTGCAGCGCCACCATCCCCGCCCCCGCGGCCACGACCCCGGTGACCAGGCCCAGGCCCAGCCGCAGCCCGAACGGCACCCGGGCCGAGTCGCGCGCCGGGCTGACCGGCAGCCGCCTGAGCACCAGCGCGAACATCACCAGGCTGAGCGTCTCGGCGAGGAACTGGGTGAGCGCCAGGTCGGGCGAGCCGTGGACCAGGAACAGCAGGGCGGCGCCATAGCCGGTGACGCCGGCCATCAGCGCGAGCAGGATGTGGCCGCGCACGAACAGCAGGGCGACGGCTCCGGCCGTCAGGACCGCGCCGATGACCGGCTGCTCCGGCCTGGCCCAGGCGGTGACGTCGAGGTCGAGGACGGGGGCGCCGCCGTACAGGAAGGAGAAGCAGCCGGTGGCGGCCATGACGGCCAGGGCGAGCGTGAGGTAGGCGGGCAGGGAGCCGCGCTGGAGGAGCCCGGTGAGGATGGTGGCGTTGCGGTCCACACCGCGCATGAACGCCCAGTAGAGCT
Organism: Nonomuraea sp. NPDC050540; assembly: GCF_044457485.1. NCBI lineage: Bacteria > Bacillati > Actinomycetota > Actinomycetes > Streptosporangiales > Streptosporangiaceae > Nonomuraea > Nonomuraea sp. NPDC050540. The sequence continues at coordinate 825,327 of NZ_JBITHA010000001.1, read as the reverse complement.
GGGCGGCGTCGAGCACGTGGAGGGAGGCTCCGAGCCTGGCCACGGGTTCCCTGATCAGGAAGAGGGCCAGGCCGAAGACGAGGGCGACCGCCGACAGGGCGAGCGGGGTCACGGCGCCGGACCACAGGGCCAGGTGGACCTCCGGGCCGTGGTCGGGGTAGGTGGCGGTGTAGGGGGTCATGGCCGCGCCGTACCGGCCGGCGGCGACGGCGGTGGCGAGGCCGAGGACGGACAGCAGCGCGGGCGGGATGAACATCGGCGCCGGCGTGGGCCGCACCGGCGTGGGCGTCAGGCCGGGCTTGGCGGCGAAGGCGCCCCAGAGGAAACGGGCGGTGTAGGCGACGGTCAGCACCGAGCCGAGCACGACACCGGCCAGGACGAACGGGTCGTGCAGCAGGGCCTCGAAGGCGGCTTCCTTGCCGGCGAAGCCGAGCAGCGGCGGCAGCCCCGCCATCGACGCGGCGGCCAGGACGGAGGCGGCGCACACCCACGGCATCGTGGTGCGCAGCCCGCTCAGCACGGTCAGGTCGCGGGAGCCGGTGGCGTGGTCGACAATTCCGACGACCAGGAACAGCGCCGCCTTGAACAGGGCGTGCGCCAGCAGCATGGCCACGCCCGCGAGCGCCGCCGCGCCCGTGCCCGCGCCGAACAGCACGGTGAGGAAGCCGAGCTGGCTGACGGTGCCGTAGGCGAGCAGGCGTTTCAGGTCGGTCTCGCGCAGCGCCCGCCAGCCGGCCATCAGCATGGTCGCCAGGCCCAGCGGCACCGCGACCAGCCGCCACACCGCCACGTCGCCGAACGCCGGCCCGAGCCGGGCCAGCAGGTAGATGCCCGCCTTCACCATCGCGGCCGCGTGCAGGTACGCCGAGACCGGGGTCGGGGCGGCCATCGCGCCGGGCAGCCACAGGCTGAACGGGAAGATCGCCGACTTGGCCAGCGCGCCGGCCAGCACCAGGACCAGCGCCGCCGCCACCATGCCGCCCTGGGGCGGGTCGGCCACGATCCGCGAGATCCGGTACGTGCCGGCCGCCTGGCCGATGATGACCAGCCCCGCCAGCATCGCCAGCCCGCCGAGCGTGGTGACGGTGAGCGCCTGCATGGCGGCGACCCGGCTGGCCCGGCTCTCGGGGTCGTAGCCGATCAGCAGGTAGGAGAAGACGGTGGTCAGTTCCCAGAAGACGTACAGCAGGAGCAGGTCGTCGGCGACCACCAGCCCGAGCATGGCCCCCGCGAACGCCACCAGGAAGCCGGCGAAGCGCCCGAGCCCCTGGGCGTCCCGCCCGAAGTAGCGCGAGCAGTACCACAGGACCAGCGCCCCGATCCCGGTCACCAGCGTCACCATGAGCGCCGACAGCTCGTCGACCCGGAAGGCCAGCTCCAGCCCGAGCTGCGGCGCCCACGCGCGCGTGTGCTCGTACGGCACCCGCCCCGCGACGAACACCAGGGCGATCGCCGGGACCGCCGCCAGCACCGTGAAGGCGCCCCTGCCCATCACCCGCACGAGCACCGGCGCGCACATCGCCGCCACGGCGTGCAGGATCAGCAGCGGCTCCATGCGCTCCTCACGGGCAACGGCGGTCCGGCGGGATCGTGGGCCGGTCGCGTCCCACTGTGCCCCGGGTGATCACGCGCGCCAGCCGCGCGACGCGCCGCCTTGACCGATTCCCTGCCTAATCGGGGCGGCGGCGACAGTGCCGGTGCCCGTCGTTCGGGAACGGCGGCTCGGCCGGGAGAATCTCCTCGAACAGGTAGCCCGTCTTCTCCGCCACCCTGCAGGAGGCGAGGTTGTCGACCTGGTGGAGCAGCTCCAGCGACGCCAAGGCGGGATAGGTGGCGAACGCCCAGGCGGTCAGTGACTCCACGGCCCGCGGCGCCACTCCCCTGCCGCGGGCGGGCGCCGCCGTCCAGTAGCCGACCTCGCCGGTGTCACCCTGCGGGTCGGTGCGCTTCATGACCACGTTGCCCAGAAGCGCGTCCTTCCCCTCCTCCCGTACGGCGAAGCTCATCCGCTCCCCGCTCTCCCAGCCTTGGTGCTGAAGGTCCAGCCAGTGCCGCCCGTCGTCGTCGGTCACGATGGGGTGAAGCGTCCACTTGCGCAGCTCGGGATCCCGGTACGCGCTCACCAGCGCGGCCAGGTCGTCGTCTCGCCAGGGACGGAGGAAAAGGACGGGGGACGCTTCAGCGTTCACGATGACGGTCACGCGCGACATTGGACCACGCGCACGTCCGCCACGACGATTTAGGGCCCGACCGAAACCAGCCCCGGCCAAAAATGGGTTGATCGGTCGGGTTAGCATTGATTGAGTGCCTCCCGATACCACAACTTCCCGCCGTCCTGTGCTGTCTACCAACTCCCTCTGGCGGATGAAGGGCTACCTCCGCCCTTACATCGGCAAACTCGTCTTCATCTGGCTGGTCGCCCTCCTCGGCATCGGGGCCAGCATCACGCTCCCCCTCATCGGGAAAGAAGTCATCGACGGGCCCGTGGCCCACGGTGACCAGGGGGCGCTCCTTCCGCTCGGGCTCCTGGCGCTCGGCGTCGGCGTCATCGAAGCACTCCTCACCTTCCTCCGCCGCTGGGCCCAGGTCGGGCCGGTCCTCGGGCTGGAGACCCGCATCCGGGACAACCTCTACCGGCACCTCCAGCGGCTGCCGATGGCCTTCCACAACGAATGGCAGTCCGGCCAGCTGTTGTCACGTGCCACGACGGACCTGTCGGCGATCCGGCGCTTCCTCGGCTTCGGGATGCTCTTCCTCGTCATGAACATCCTGCAGCTGACGACCGTCACCATCGTGCTGCTCAACATGTACTGGCCGCTCGGGCTGCTGGTCGCCGGGTCGGCGGTGCCGATCGTGGTGGTGTCGCTGCGGTTCGAGAAGCGCTATATCCTCATCTCCCGCCGGGTCCAGGACGAGCAGGGCGACCTCGCCACGCTCGTCGAGGAGTCGGCCATCGGCATCCGGACGATCAAGGCGTTCGGCCGCCGGCACCACGTCTTCGACTCCTTCGACGACTCCGCGCGCAAGGTGTACGGGACCTCCATGGAGAAGGTGCGCCACTCCGCGCGCTTCTTCACCTTCCTCGAGGTCATCCCCAACTTCACGCTCGCGCTCGTCCTGCTGCTCGGCGCGCTCGCGGTGGGCGGCGGCGACCTGTCGCTGGGCACGCTGGTCGCCTTCACCACGCTGATGCTGCAGCTCGTCTGGCCGATCGCCAGCCTCGGCTACATCCTGGCCATGTCCCAGGAGGCCATGACCGCCGCCGACCGCGTCATGGAGGTCATGGACACCGTCCCGGCGATCCAGGACGGCGCGGACACGGCCCGGGAACCACGCGGCCACCTGCGTTTCGAAGGCGTGGAGTACCGCTTCCCCGGCGCCGAGAGCCCCGTGCTCGACGACCTCTGGCTGGAGGTACGGCCCGGCGAGACCGTGGCCGTCGTCGGCGCGACCGGCTCCGGCAAGACGACGCTGACCTCGCTGGTCCCCCGCCTGCTCGACCCGACCCGCGGCCGGGTCACGATCGACGGCCACGACGTGCGCGAGCTGGAGCTGGGCTCGCTGCGGCAGATCGTGGCGACCGCGTTCGAGGAGCCGACGCTGTTCTCGATGAGCGTCAGGGAGAACCTCACGCTCGGCCACCTCGACTCCTCCGAGGAGGAGCTGGAAGCGGCGATCCGCACCGCGCAGGCGCAGTTCGTCTACGACCTGCCCTGGGGGCTCGACACCCGGATCGGCGAGCAGGGCATGTCGTTGTCGGGCGGGCAGCGGCAGCGGCTGGCGCTGGCGCGGGCCGTACTGAGCAAGCCGAGGATCCTCGTCCTGGACGACACGCTCTCGGCGCTCGACGTCGAGACGGAGGCGCTCGTGGAGGAGGCGCTGCGGCGGGTGCTGCGCGACGCGACCGGCATCGTCGTGGCGCACCGCGCCTCGACCGTGCTGCTGGCCGACAAGGTGGCGCTGCTGCGCGGCGGCACGATCACGCACGTCGGCACCCACCACGAACTGCTGGAGGCGGTGCCCGAGTACCGGGAACTGCTGGCCCAGGACGCCGACCTCGACCCCTCGGAAGGAGCGCTGCGATGACCACCCCGGCCAAGGCCTGGCGAGGCGTGGCCTCCGAGGAGCAGGACGAGCTCGACGACAAGGTCTCGGTGTTGCTGCGGGAGCGCTCCCGAAAGCTCCTCGGTGACCTGCTGAAACCGCACAAGAAGCAGATCGCGGCGCTGACCGCGATCATCGTCGTCTCCAACCTGGCGGGCTTGGCGATCCCGTACCTGGTGAAGGTGGGCATCGACGAGGGCATCCCGCCGATGCTCAAGGGCACCGGGACCGGCACGCTGCTGACCGTGGTCGGCGTGATCCTGGCCGCCGCCGCGACCCAGGCGCTCACCCGGCAGGCGTTCCTGAAGCTGTCGGGGCGCATCGGCCAGGACATCCTGCTGGAGCTGCGCCGGCGCGTGTTCGACCACTTCCAGCGGCTGTCGCTGTCCTTCCACGAGAAGTACACCTCGGGCCGGGTCATCTCGCGGCTGACCTCCGACATCGAGGCGATCGCCGAACTGCTGCAGTCGGGCTTCGACGGCCTGGTCACGGCGGTGCTGACGATGTTCGGCACGGCGGCGCTGCTGATCGTCCTGGACGTGCACCTCGGCCTGCTCGCGCTGATCCCACTGCCGCTGCTGCTGCTGTTCACCCGGTGGTTCCGCAGGCAGTCGGCGATCGTCTACCGGCGCACCCGCGAGACGGTCGCGCTGGTCATCGTGCACTTCGTCGAGTCGATGACCGGCATCCGCGCGGTCCAGGCCTTCCGCCGCGAGCACCGCAACCAGGAGATCTTCAAGCAGCTCAACGCCGACTACCGCGACGCCAACGCGCGCAGCATGCAGCTACTCGCGATCTTCATGCCGGGCATCAAGCTCATCGGCAACGTGACCGTCGCCGGCGTGCTCATGTACGGCGGCTGGCTGGCCCTGCACCAGGAGGTCACGGTCGGCGTGCTGGCGGCGTTCCTGCTCTACCTGCGCCAGTTCTACGAGCCGATGCAGGAGATCAGCCAGTTCTACAACACGCTGCAGTCGGCGGGCGCGGCGCTGGAGAAGCTGTCCGGCGTGCTGGAGGAGCAGCCCGCGGTGCCCGAGCCGCGCAAGCCGGCCCCGCTGGAGAGCGCCAGGGGCAAGGTGCGCTTCGAGGACGTGCGCTTCGCCTACACCGAGGAGATGCCGATCCTGCCGAGGCTGGACCTGACGATCCCGGCCGGGCAGAGCGTGGCGCTGGTCGGGGCGACGGGCGCGGGCAAGACGACGCTGGCCAAGCTGATCTCCCGCTTCTACGACCCGGCCGAGGGGCGCGTCCTGCTCGACGGCGTCGACCTCACGATGCTGGACGAGCCGACGCTGCGCCGCGCGGTGGTCATGGTGACCCAGGAGAACTTCCTGTTCTCCGGCACGGTCGCCGACAACATCCGCTTCGGCCGGCCGGGCGCCTCCGACCGCGAGGTGCGCGAGGCGGCCAAGGCGATCGGCGCGCACGAGTTCATCAGCGGGCTGCCCGACGGCTACGACACCGAGGTGGGCAAGCGCGGCGGGCGCATGTCCGCCGGTCAGCGGCAGCTGGTCGCGTTCGCGCGGGCGTTCCTGGCCGACCCGGCGGTGCTCATCCTGGACGAGGCGACCTCGTCACTGGACGTGCCGAGCGAGCGGCTGGTCCAGCGGGCGTTGCGCACGATCCTGGCCGACCGTACGGCGCTGATCATCGCGCACCGGCTGTCGACGGTGGAGATCGCCGACCGGGTGCTGGTGATGGAGCGCGGCGAGATCGTCGAGGACGGACATCCCGACGAGCTCATCGCCGCCTCCGGCCGCTTCGCCGGGCTGCACAGAGCCTGGCTGGAGAGCCTCAGCTGACCGTTTCCCGGAGGGGCGCGAGGCCCCTCCGGGATTCCCCTTCGCGGCGGGGTCCAAGGTCTTCGTCAGGATTCAGAGCAGCCGTGGCCGTACCGGGCTCAGCAGAGCCGTCTCGTCGGTGGCCACCGGCTGCGCGGCCAGCCGCGCCTCCGGGTGGCGGGCGAGATAGCCCTCGGGGAAGGTCGTGGTCTGCTGCCCGCCGCAATGGGGGCAGACCGCGGCGCTCGACGGCGGCGGGACGAGCACGCCCGAGCGGACCCACACCTCCCTTTCGTTACCATGGCGGTCGTCGACCGATCGCACGAGGTAGTCCTCTTCCCAGACATGCCAGCATCCCCGGCACTCGAACGGCACGCTCCTGCGCTGTTCTTCCATGAGGTCACCCCCTCTCTTCGAGTGTCCGCCCGGCTTGCGCATGCCCGCAAGCGGGGTAGAAACATCGGCACGGACCCGGTAACCCCCCCACCTGGAGCGGCAGTGGCGCGTCAGATCTTCGTAGGCCGTACGGAAGAGCAGGAGCGCTTCGCCTCGCTGCTGAGCGCGTTGCGCGATCCGGGGGACGGACCCGACGAGGGCTTCGCCGTTCTCGTGCACGGCCACGGCGGCATGGGCAAGAGCACGCTGGTCAACCGCTACGTGGACATGGCCGCGGCGGCGGGGCTGCGCGGGGTGCTGGTGGACCTCGACGCCGAGCAGGTGCAGGACCTCGACCAGGCGGTGGGCCTGTGGCGGGCCAGCCTGGTGAGCACGCTGGAGCGGATCGCGTTCGAGCTGTGCCCGCCGGGCGAGCGGCGGCAGGGCCGCGCGGCGGGCAAGGAGTTCGAGGACTTCGTCGCCGCCGTGGACGCGCTCGGGGAGAGCGACCAGGACGCGCCGGAGGGCGATGAGGCCGACTCCGGCGCCCGCGCCTGGACCAAGGGCGCGCTGGAGCTCGGAGGGGAGCTGGTCGGCGACGCGCTGTTCGGCGTGCCGCTGCCGACCAGCCCGCTGGACCGGATGGTCGACCGCGGCGCCGACGCGCTGCACCGCCGCAAGCAGCAGAAGGCCGAGCGGCAGGCCAGGGAGCAGGCCCGGGTGGCGCGGATGCGCGACCAGGTGGTGTCCGCGTTCGCGGCGGGGCTGCGCGGCCTGACCGGCGGGCGTAAGGGCTCGCCCATCGCGATCTTCCTGGACACGGCGGAACTGCTGCGCCCGGCCGACCATCGGCGGCTGCGCGAGGCGATACGCCTGTCCGGGCCCGGCGTCGTCTGGGTGATCGCCATGCGGCTGGAGGAGGAGCTGAGCCCGACCGAGGGCAACGAGGCCTCCCTCTACCAGCGCGAGCTGCCCGGCACCCGCTTCCGCCGCATCCTCATGGAGGTCTTCGACATGGGGACGCTCGCCGAGTACCTGGACCGCCGCCTCGGCCCGGTGGCCGACGACCTGCCGGTGGAGCGGATCTGGCGGGCCAGCAGGGGCATCCCGCTGGCGGTGTCGATGTTGTGCCACGAGATCGAGAGCACCGGCGACGTGGAGGACGCGCTGGCCGAGATCGGCGAGAACGGCGAGGTCTCCTTCGTCATCAGGACGCTGGCCGAGCGCTATCTCAAGCACACCCACGACCCGCTGGAGCGCATGCTCCTGTTCGGCATGGCCCTGCACCGCTCGGAGCGCCTGGACGCCTCGCTGCTGTCGGCGCTGTGGGACGTCGGCGAGCCGCTGGCCTTCGCCCGCATCATGGACGAGCTGGTGCGCCGGCACGACTTCATCCTGACCAGGACCCGGCGCCTGCACCAGGCGGTCCGCTCGACGTTCCGCTCGTTCCTGCTCGGGCCGCAGGATCGCTACACCGTGCTGGAGGCCAATCGCCGCGCCATCGAAGTCCTGTGCGAACGGCTGGCCGGCCAGGACGGCCTGGACGGCACCGAGCGCCTGGACGACCGGGCCTGGCGGGAGAACGTCGAGACGCTGCTGTGGCACGCGTTCTGGACCGACAACGTGGACGGCCTGCGGCTGATGGCCAGGCTCTTCCCGATCTGCGTCCTGGACCGCGGCTTCGCCGGCGACCTGCTGCTCACCGCGCGCTTCTTCGAGCCTGTGCTGACGCCCGACCAGCGCGAGCACCTGGACACCATGCAGGACATGCTCAGGCCCGGCTTCACCCCCTACCAGAAGACACTGGAGCGCACGTTCGCGCTGATGGACAGCGCCCGCTCCGACTACAGCCCGGTCGAGGGCGAGATCCGGGCGGGCCTGGTCGACCTGCTGCGGCTGCGGCACGCCCGCTGGCTGTCGCTCGACACCGGCGCGCGGATCGTGCTGACCGAGCGGGCCGCCGCGCTCCTGGCCGGGTCGTCGCCCGCCGCGCTGGAGCAGGTCGCCCAGGCCGCGATGGAGATCGCCCGCGACCTGGTCGACCCGGCCAACCTGCGCCGTTCGCCGTCGAACGACGCGCTGCGCGCGGCCGAGCTGGCCACCAGGTACGCGCCGGACGCGGCCGACGCCTGGCGCCACCTCGGGCTGACCGCGCTGGCCCTGGGCGAGCAGTCACGGGCGGAGGAGGCCTTCGCCACCGCGGTCAGGCTCGCCGCCGACCCGGCGTCGCTGGCGATGGGACTCGGCCACGACATCACCGCCCTCGGCTACCAGGGGCTGGCGCTCGGCTTCTACCGCGAGGCCGCCGAGCTCAAGCCCGGCGACGAGGGCGCCTGGACCCAGCTCGGCCTGGCCCTGCGCCAGTACGGCAGGTACGCCGAGGCCATCCAGGCGTTCGAGGCGGCCAGGAACGATGACGGGGAACGCTTCTGGCCGGCGCTGCACATCTGGAACTCCTACCACCTGTCCGGCCCCAGGGTCCTGGAGCTGGAGCACCGGGGGCGGGCCAGGAGCATCCTGGCCGAGCAGCTCGAACACGCGCCGGAGGACCCGAGCTTCCTCGACTGGTCGTGCCTGCTGGCCGAGGCGTCGGAGGAGCACGAGCAGGCGCTGGCCCTGGCCGACCGGCTGACCCGGGTACGCCCCGACAACCCCGACACCCACACCTACCGGGGCAACGCCCTGCTGGCCCTCGGCCGGATGGAGGAGGCGGAGGCGGCCTACCGGCTGGTGGTGGAGCTCGATCCCGAGGACTTCAGCGCCTACGGCCGGCTCGGGTCGGTGCTCGCGCAGCTCGACCGGCCGCAGGAGGCGCGGCGGCAGTGGCGGCTCGGGCTGCGCATCCTGCAGGCGGAGGTGGAGCGCAATCCGGGGTCGGGCCCGATGTACGAGTGGCTGGGGGCGCTGCACTCCAACCTCGAAGAGCATGAGGCGGCGGCGCGCGCCTACCAGCGGGTGATCGAGATCGGGCGCACGATGTTCATCGGCAAGCAGCTGGCCGACACCCTGCACGCCCTGGACCGGCCGCAGGAGGCGGAGGCGGCGTACCGGATGGCGATCGAGATGGACGCCGGCAACCCCTACGCCTACGAGGGTCTGGGGTACGTGCTGCGCGACCTCGATCGGCACGCGGAGGCGGTCGTCGCCTGGAGCACGGCCGCCGAGCTGACCGAGCGGCGGCTGGAGAGGCGGCCGGACTCCTCGGGGCTGCACTATCTGGCGGGCGTCCTGCACGCGTGCCTGCGCGACGCCGGCGCCTCGGCCAGGTCGCTGGAGGAGGCGGTGCGCCTGGATCCTGAGCACGCCGCGGCGTACCTGGAGCTGGGCAACGCCTACTTCGCGCTCGGCGACAACGGGGCCGCCGAGAGCGCCTACCGGGCGGCGGTCAGGATCTCCCCCGACTACGCCAGGGCCTACTACCTGCTCGGCGGGCACCTGACGGCGCTGTGCCGGCTGGAGGAGGCGGCTCAGGTCTACCGGCAGGGGCTGCGGGCCGGTCCCGACCATTCCGGGATCAAGGCGGGGCTGGCGGTGGTACACGCCATGTCGGGCGAGGCGGCGGAGATCAGCGAGGCGGACGCGGCGAACGCCGACCACCTGGACTGCGCCATGGTCGAGCTGATGCGCGGCGCCCCGGACGCGGCCCGCGCCCACCTGGAGCTGGCGCACGCGGCGGAGCGGGACGGCTACCGGGGCTACAGCGTCCGGCTGGGCGTGATGTTGCGCAGGTCCGACCCGGAGCGGGCGGAGCGGCTGCTGGTCCAGGCCGCCGAGCCGAACCCGGCGCACACCGGCAGCGAGAAGGACCGCCACGTGCGGGCGCTGGCGCTGGCCTGCCTGGGCCGCACCGACGAGGCGGTGCGGGAGCTGGAGCCGCTGCGCGGGCGGGAACGGGCGGATGGCTATTTCCGCTGCTTCTGGGATCTGCTGGACGATCCGCCGGTCCCGGGGCGCTACCGGCTGCTGTCTCTGCTGGACGATCTGGGGCGCAGGGAATTCCCCGACGGGTGGCGTACGCGGAGCCTCAGCTGAGGACGAAGAAGATCGCCCCGCCCACCACGCAGAGGGTGCCCAGCCAGGCGAACAGCACGTCGAGGCCGGCGTCCAGGGGCACGCCTTCGTGCAGGGCGCGCTGGTGGCTGCGGAAGCGGGCCCCGGTCCTGGCCAGCAGGACGCCACCGCTCAGGGCGGCCAGGGCGAAGCCGGCCACGGCGGCCGGGGGCAGTCCCGCCCGCAGGGTGAGCCCGGCCGCCGCGAGGCCGCCGGTGGAGAGGGCGACGGCGGTCCGTACCCAGGCCAGGCGCGTGCGTTCGCTCTGCAGCCCGGGGTCCCAGATCTCCTTCGACATGGTCAGATCGCGAGAACGATGAGCACCAGGGCGATGACGGCCACGGCGGCGACGCCGTACCCGAAGACGGCGGCGAGGGCGGGCGGCGGCAGGGGAGACTGATCGCGAAGGGCGCGCTGGATGTTACGCCAGCGCGGGTAGGCCATGCCCGCGGCGAGCGCAGCCAGGGCGACGAGCATGATGGCCAGGCTGGTGCGGATCCAGGGGACGAAGACGTCTTCCGGCACGGCGGCCATCGCCACGCCGCCCGCGCTCAATGCCAAAGCGGTGCTCAACCACGTCAAAAAGGTACGTTCATTTGCCAGGGTGAACCTGGGGTCGGGCTCCATAGAATCACCATAATTCGTACATACAACCCCTAGAGAAGGCGGGAATCACCATGACCGCACAGGCCATGGCGGCCGTCGCCGGGGAGTTCCTCGACGCCCTGGACGAGGACCAACGGGGGCTCGCGGCGCACGACTTCGCCGACCCGCTGCGCGTGCAGTGGACGTACGTGCCCGCGTGGCGGCCGGGCGTTCCGCTGCTCGGGCTGGGCAGGAGCGCCCGCAACGCCGCCCACCGCCTGCTGGCCACCGCGCTCGCCCCGCACGCCTTCGCGCAGGCCGTGACGGTGATGGCGCTGGAAGAGGTGCTCGACCTGCGCGAGGAGGGCCGGGGCAGGCGCCACAGCGACGACTACCATCTCGCGCTCTTCGGCTCGCCCGGCGCGCCCCGCTGGAGCTGGCGCTTCGAGGGCCACCACGTCTCGGTGACCGCCACGGTCAGCGGGGACGAGGTGGAGGTGGCGCCGCTGTTCCTGGGCGCCAACCCGGCCGTGATCACCTACGAGGGCGTCGCGGTCACCCGCCCGCTGCCACTGGAGGAGGAGCTCGCGCGGGCACTGCTCGCCGACCTGCCCGCCGCCCACCGCGCGGCGGCCCTCATCGCCGGTACGGCCCCGCCCGACATCCTCACCGGCACCGCCATCGCCACCGACCCCCTGGACCCGCCGGGCGTGCGCGGCGCGGAGCTGGCGGGCTCGGCGGCGGCGCTGCTGGGCAAGCTGGCCTCGGTCTACGTCGACCGCCTGGCGCCCGCGCTACGTGTACCGGTGGAGCCGGGCAAGCTGGCCTTCGCCTGGGCCGGACCGGCCGGGCGCGGCCTGGGCCACTACTACCGCATCCAGGGCCCCGGCCTGCTCATCGAGTACGACAACACCCAGAACGGCGCCAACCACGCCCACTCGGTGCTGCGTCGTCCCGGCGCCGACTTCGGGGCCGCGCTGCTGCCCGCGCACCTGGCCGCGGAACACGACGGGTGACGGCGGCAACCGCGCGGGCCGTGGCGTGGGCCGTCAGGCTCACGCCATCGGAGGGCCCGCGCGGGCGCAGCGGCTAGGAACAGGCCTTGGCGATCTTCTCCAGGTAGGCCGCGGTGTCGGCGGTCACCTTCTGCGCGGAGTCGACGGCGTCGTTGGCGGTCTTGACGTTGATGTTGCCCAGCGACGTGGCCAGGCTGTCGGTGGCTTCCTTGAGCGTGGTGTTGGAGGCCTTGTCGGCCACGCCGTTCAGCTTGGTCGCGGCGTCGTCGATGGCCTTGTCCATCGCCTTCGGATCGTTGGTGAACTTGCCGACCTCGGCCACCAGGTCGGCGACGATCTTCGGCGCCTCCAGGCACGCCTGGGCCTTGTCGATGGTGCTGTTGACCTCGCCGCACCCGGCGAGGAAGACGGCAGAGGCGAAAAGGGCTAGGGGCACAAACCGGAGTCGCATACCTGCGACCCTACCCAACGGCTCGCGCCCCCGGCGGCGGCTACAGCTTGGCGTAGCAAGGACCGTCCATGGCGTGGGCCTGGGCGGTCGGGCCGATGAAGAAGTCCTTGACCGTGGTGACACCGGTGGGAGCGGTCTCATCGAGCTTGTTGACGAGCGTCTGGCGGAAGGTGGCGGTGTTCGGGTCGCCGGAGAAGTTGCCCGCCTCCGGCGGCAGCATGCCCTCGTAGTCCACGGTCGCGAGCGTCTTGACCGCGGCCAGCAGGCCCTTGCGGCTGATGTCGCCCGAGGCCACCATCTTCTCCAGCGCCGCCTTCAGCGGGTAGGACCAGACCCAGCCGGAGGTATAGCCGTCGTTGGGGGTGACGCCGGTGAGCGCCTCGCGCATGGCCTTGTGGCCGGGCGTGTCGGCGTTGAAGGGCTTGCCGGGCGACGACTGCTCGTACAGGGCCTTGAGCGCGGGCGCGGCGGGCGACTTGAGCAGCGCGGGGTTCCACGTCGGGCCGGTGCCGATGAAGCGGCCCTTGAACCCGGCGGCGGCCGACTGGCCGACGATGGCGGCGGCGTCGGCGGGGCCGGTGGTGAGGATGACCAGGTCGGGCTTGTTCTTGGTGATCTCGGTGATGGCCCGGCCCTGCTCGGTGGCGCCGGGCGGCGTCTCGACGGCGGTGAACGTCAGCCCGTTCTTCTCCGCCGCGACCTTCGCGCCCGCGGCGGCGTCGGCTCCGTAGTCCCCGGCCAGGTGGACGGCCATCACGGTCTTGGGCTTGTAGGTCTCCATCGCGTAGTCGACGGAGTTCATGGCCTCGACGCAGTAGTTGGCGCCGCTCTCGACGATCACGTCCTCGAACTCCCACGCCGAGGTCCAGGAGGCCGGTGCGGAGACGACGTTGTTGGCCTTCAGGTCGCCGATGATCGCCGCGGTCGTGGGTGAGCCGAGCGTCTGCGCCAGGCCCAGGACCTTGTCCTTGATCTCGTTGTAGACCTGCCGGTGCACCTCGGGGTTGTACTTGTTGTCGCGCACGTAGGCCTGCACGTCCACCTCGTACGTGCCGCCGATGCCGCCGGCGGTGTTGACGCGCTTCCAGAACGCCTTCTGCGCATCGGTGATCGGTACGGCCAGCGCCGCGAACGGCCCCTGGGTCAGGTCGGAGATCGTGCCCAGGTAGATGCAGCCCTTGTTCTTGTCGACGGCCAGCGGACACGGTTCCCGGGTGACGCCGGTCGTCACGGCGCCCTTGCTGCCCTCGTCGTCCCCCCGGATGACGCCGCACGCGGACAGAAGGGCCACTATCGCGACGAACGTCACGCCATAGCGCACCTTCATCAGTTTTCCTCTCACTAGTAGGAGAACGGCCAGGACTTCCAGTAGGCGCGCACGCGGATCCAGATGCCGAACAGCCCGCGCGGCTCGAAGACGAGGAACAAGATGATCAGCAGGCCGTAGAGCACGGTCTCGACCTGGAACACGTTGGGCGTGACCGTGGTGTCGGCGCTGACGATCGGCAGCAGTTCCGGCAGCGACCGGGTGATCGGCTGCAGCAGCGAGATGAACAGCGCCCCCGCGATGGCCCCGGACACCGTCGCCACCCCGCCGATGAGCACCATCGCGATGAACTGCACCGACAGCAGCAGGCTGAACGAACCGGGCTCCACGTACCCGGAGATGCTGTAGAACAGCGCCCCGGCGCACCCGGCGTAGAAGGAGGAGATCCCGAAGGCCAGCACCTTGTAGCGGGTCAGCGGCACGCCGATGACCGCGGCGGCGATGTCCCGGTCGCGGATGGCCGAGAAGGCGCGCCCGATCCGCGAGCGGGCGAGATTGCGGGCGGCCACCGCGAAGGCGATCAGCAGCACGAGCATGAGCACGTAGAGCTGCTGCTCCTTGGTGGCGGCGCCGTCCTGGTCGAGGGGGAGGCCGAAGAGCTGGGGCACCGCCGCCTCCCGCCCCACGCCGGGGCCGCCGGTCAGGTGGTCCCACTCCTTGAAGACGTGCTCGCCGAGAAAGACCAGCCCGAGCGTGACGACGGCCAGGTAGAGCCCGCGCAGCCGGGTGGCCAGCGGCGCGACCAGCACGCCGAACAGCGCGGCGACCAGCCCGGCGGCGGGCAGCCAGATCCAGATCTCGGCCAGGCCGAACCCCAGGTGCTCGCCGCCGCGCGGCCCGGAGACCGCCGCCGCCGTGTACGCCCCGATGGCCACGAAGAACGCGTGCCCCAGCGACACCTGCCCGGCGTACCCGGTGACGATGTTGAGCCCGATCGCCCCGATGGCCAGCACGTACGCCCCCGCCAGCACCTCCAGCGACCGGTCGGCCAGCACCACGGACAGCGACAGCGCGAGCAGCACCAGCAGCCCGGTCCAGACCTTCTTGGCCCGGGTGTCGAGCAGCGCCATGTCCTGGGCGTAGGAGGTGTAGAGCAGCGGGCGCCCGCGCGGGCGGCGCGATCGCCCGGCCGGGGTGCCGGGCGCCTCCGCCTTGGCGGTGGACCTGGTGTCGGTCATACGCGCTCGACCTCCCGGGTGCCGAACAGCCCGTACGGCCGCACCAGCAGCACGACCAGCATCACCACGTACGGCGTGACCACCGCGAAGTTCTGTCCCAGCCACGGCGCGAACTCGCCCTGGTAGCTCTGGAACAGCGACTCGACCACCCCGATCGTCAGCCCGCCCGCGACCGCGCCGCCGAGCGAGTCGAGGCCGCCGACGATGATGGCCGGCAGCGCCTTGAGCGCGACGATCCAGGTCAGCTGCTCCACGCCCTGACCGGTGCCGACGAACATGCCGGCGATCGCGGCCAGGAACCCGGCCAGGGCCCACGACAGCGCGAACACCGCTCCGACCGAGACCCCCTGCGCGAGCGCGGTCTCCTGGTCGAAGGCGGCGGCCCGCATGGCCAGGCCGTACCTGGTGTGGCGGAAGAACAGGAACAGCAGCGTGACCAGCACGGCCGTCACGGCGAGCATGGCCAGCCACCGCTGCTGCACGACCAGCGGGCCGAGCGCGACCTGGTTCAGGCCCCACGGGTCGCCCATCTGCCGCACGTCGCGGCCGATGAAGCCGTTGACGACCACGCGGACGACCACGTCCACGCCCAGCGTGATGATCGCGACGACGAACACCGGGCGGCCGACCATGGGCCGGATCGCCACCCGCTCGATGCCGAGCGCGACCCCGGCGATGAGCAGCGCGGCCAGCAGGACCGCGAGGTAGAAGCCGGTCACCTCGGTCAGGTAGCTGACCGCCACGGCCCCGGCCAGCATGAGCGCGGGCTGGGCGAAGCTGATGACCCTGGTCGCCTTGTAGATGATCACGAATCCGAGTGCCAGCAACGCGTAGACCGAGCCGTTGCCCAGTCCCCTGATGACCGATTCGAGCACTCCTATCACGCGCGGTACATCCCTTCGACCAGCTCCTCGAACAGCTTGGCGATGGCGCTGCGCTTGACCTTCTGCGTGGCGGTCAGCTCGCCGTCCTCGTGGTCGAGCTCCTTGGGCAGGAACGCGAACTTCTTGACCTGCTCGACCCGGGCGAAGCGCTCGTTGACCCGCAGGACGACGTCCTGGACCAGCGCCCGCGTCTGCGGCCGCTCGGACAGGTCGCGGTAGGTCGTGTAGGCGATGCCGCGCCGGCGCGCCCACTCCCCGACGGTGTCGAGTTCGATGCCGATGAGCGCCACGAGGTAGGGCCGCTGGTCGCCGATGACGACCGCCTCCTTGATGTACGGCGAGGCCTTCAGCGCGTTCTCGATCTCGGAGGGCGCGACGTTCTTGCCGCCGCCGGTGATGATGATGTCCTTCATCCGGTCGGTGATGCGCACGTGGGTGCCGCCGTCCCACTCCCCCACGTCGCCGGTGTGCAGCCAGCCGTCGGCGTCGAGCACGTCGGCCGTGGCGCGCGGGTTGCGCCAGTAGCCGGCGAAGGTGCCCGGGTGCCTGGTCATGATCTCGCCGGTGGCCTCGTCGATCTTCAGCTCGATGCCGGCCTGCGGCTCGCCGACGGTGCCGAGCCTGACCCGGCCGGGACGGTTGGCGGTGGCGATGGCGGTGTTCTCGCTCATGCCGTACACCTCGTGCATGGCCACGCCGACGCCCATGTAGAACTTGAGCACGTCGGGGGCGATCGGGGCGGCGCCGGAGGCGGCGTAGCGGACGCGGCGCATGCCGAGCCGCTCGCGCAGCGAGCGGTAGCAGAACACCCAGCCCAGCGCGTAGAGCAGACGGGTGGCGGCGGTGTGGGTGCCGCCGGTGCGCACCAGCGTGTCGCCGACCCGGTCGGCGATCCGCAGCCAGAGCCCGGTCACGGCGCGTTTGAGCGGAGAGGCGGCGTCGAGCTTGATGTTGACCTGGGCCAGCACCTTCTCCCAGATGCGCGGGACGCCGAACAGGATCGTCGGCTGCACCTCGCGCAGGTTGGCCTGGACGGTCTCGATCGACTCGGCGAAGTTCACCTGGACGCCGGCGCCGGCGTTGAACCAGACGGTGAAGGCGCGCTCGGCGACGTGGCAGAGCGGCAGGTAGGACAGGATGAGGTCGCGCTCCGACGGTGGCGGCGAGGTGAAGCCGCCGTCCTCGACGAGCGTCTTGATCGCGAACTCGATGTTGCCGACGGTGAGCATGACGCCCTTGGGCGGGCCGGTGGTGCCGGAGGTGTAGATGAGGGTGGCCACGTCGCCGGCCGTCGCCTCGTCCATCCGGCGGGCCAGCGCGTCCGGGTGCTCGGCGCGGTGGGCGGCGCCGATGGCCAGCAGGTCGGGCCAGTGGAGCAGTCGCGGGTCGTCGTACCTGCCGCGGATGCCGCGGGGCTCCAGGTAGACGATGCGCTCCAGGTCCTCGATGTCCAGCGCCTTGTCGAGCTGCTCCTGGTCCTCGGCCAGCAGGATGCGGGCGCCGGAGTCGGCCAGCAGGTACGCGACCTCGGCCGGCGGGTTGGTCGGGTAGAGGCCGACGGTGATGCCGCGCACGGCGACCGTGGCCAGGTCGGCGTAGAGCCATTCCGGGCGGTTCTCGGAGTGGACGGCGACCCGGTCGCCCGGCTCGACCCCGAGGGCCAGCAGGGCGTGCGCGACGAGCTCGACCCGGCTCCAGTAGCCGGACCAGGTGATCTCCTGCCAGACGCCGAAGTCCTTGTGCCGCAGGGCGACGACGCCGGGCGTGCGCGCGGCCCGGTCCTGGACCCGGGTGACGATGGTCGGCCTCACGCGGTCCCTCCCAGATACGCCTCGATGACCTTGGGGTCGCGCTGCACCTCGGCGGGCGTGCCGAGGGCCACCTGGCGGCCGAAGTCGAGCACGAGCACCCGGTCGGCCAGGTCCATGACCAGGCCCATGTCGTGGTCGACCAGCACGATCGGGATGCCGAGCTCGTCGCGGATGTCCAGGACGAACCTGGCCATGTCCTCGGTCTCCTCCAGGTTCATTCCGGCGACGGGCTCGTCGAGCAGCAGCAGCCTGGGCTCCATCGCCAGCGCGCGGCCGAGCTCCACCCGCTTCTGGATCCCGTACGGCAGCAGCCGCACCGGATGCCGGCGCCAGGCGGCCAGCTCCAGGAAGTCGATGATGTCCTCGATCCTGGCTCTGGCCTCCAGCTCCTGCCTTCTGGCCCGGCCGAACCAGGCGATGGCCGACAGCGTGCCGTACCGGAAGTGGCAGTGGCGGCCGAGCATGAGGTTGTCCAGGACGGTGAGGTTGTGGAAGAGCTCGACGTTCTGGAAGGTGCGGGCCAGGCCCATCGCGGCGATCTCGTCGGGGCGCCGGCCGAGGAGTTCGGTCTCCAGGAAGACGACCTTGCCGCGCTGGGGCCGGTAGACGCCGGACAGGACGTTGAAGATCGAGGTCTTGCCGGCGCCGTTGGGGCCGATCACCGCGAACAGCTCGGTGGGACCGACCTCGAAGGAGACGCCGTCGATGGCGCGGACGCCGGCGAAGGACAGGCCGACGTCCTCCACGCTCAGGACAGCCATCGCTTCCTCCGTTTGTAGTGCTTGACCTCGCGGAAGGACCTGGCCGCGCCCTCGGCGCCGAGCCCGAGGTAGAACTCCCTGATGTCCTCGTCGGCCAGCAGTTCGGCGGCCGGCTTGTCCATCACGATCTTTCCGGTCTCCATCACGTAGCCGTGGGCGGCGATCGACAGCGCCATGGTGGCGTTCTGCTCGACCAGCAGGACGGTGGTGCCCTGCTTGTTGATCTCGACGATGAGGTCGCGGATCTGGGCGACGAGCGACGGGGCCAGGCCGAGGCTGGGCTCGTCCAGGAGCAGGTACGCCGGTCCCGCCATGAGCGCGCGGCCGACGGCCAGCATCTGCTGCTCGCCGCCGGACAGGTAGCCGGAGACGCTCCTGCGGCGTTCGGCCAGCACGGGGAACAGGCCGTAGACCCGGTCGAGGTGGGATCGCGCCGCGGTGTGGCCGCCGACCTTGAGGTTCTCCTCCACGGTCAGCTCGGCCAGGATGCGGCGGCCCTCCATGACCTGGCTGAGGCCGCGCCGTACGATCTGGGCGGGTTTGAGGTGGTGGATCGGCTGGCCTTCAAGGGTGACCGTCCCTTTGGTGATCTCTCCGTCGTGCACGTCCAGCAGGCCGGACAGCGCGCGCAGCAGGGTCGTCTTGCCGGCGCCGTTGGCGCCCAGGAGCGCCACGATCGAGCCGGGCGGGACGCTCAGGCTGACGCCGCGCAGGACGAGCATCACGTCGTCGTAGATCACCTCGAGGTTGCGGACCTCAAGCACGAGGGCTCCCTTCGCCGCCCCCGATTAGCAAAGAGTCCACTGGACCAAGCGCTCGATCAATAGGTGCGGCCAAATTGGAATGTGCTTCTAGTCCTACGATTTCGCTTATGGCAATCTGCGAACATCTTTCCAACGCCGGCGACCCGCCCGCGCGTACGCCCGAGGGCTGCGAGGAGTGCCTGGCGACCGGTGGCCGCTGGGTGCACCTGAGGCGCTGCCTGTCGTGCGGACATATCGGCTGCTGTGACTCCTCACCGTCCCGGCACGCCAGCAAGCACGCCGGGGGCGACGGCCACCCGGTCATCCAGTCCTTCGAGCCCGGCGAGAGCTGGCGGTGGTGCTACGTCGACAACCAGATGGGCTGAGCGCGCATCTAACCGCTCGTGAACGGGGAACCGCTGCGGCTGGGGGAATACTGGCTGGCCGGCCGGCTGGGAGCCGGTGGCCAGGGCGTCGTCTACGAGGCCTACGACGAGGCGGCCAACAGGGTGGCGGTCAAGGTCCTGCACGCCTACCTGTCGGGCGACTCCGCGCTGCGCAGGAGGTTCCTGCGCGAGGTGCGCGCCGCCCAGCGCGTCGCCTCCTTCTGCACCGCCCGCATCATCGACCACGACCTGACCGGGGAGCGGCCTTACCTGGTCACCGAGTTCGTGGCCGGTCCCAGCCTGCGCAGAGCCGCGCCGTTCACCGGCGACGCGCTGCACCGGCTGGCGCTCGGCGTGGCCACCGCGCTGGCCGCCATTCACCACGCCGGAGTGGTCCACCGCGACCTCAAACCGGAGAACGTGCTGCTCGGACCGGACGGCCCGCGCGTCATCGACTTCGGCATCGCCCGCGCGGCCGGCCTGTCGATGACCTCGACCGGCGAGCTGACCGGCACGCCCATGTACATGGCGCCCGAGGTCTTCTCCGGCGGCCGGGCCGAGCCCGCCGCCGACGTCTTCGCCTGGGGCGCGCTGGTCTACTTCGCCGCCGCCGGCCGCGACGCCTTCACCGCGCCGACGACGGTCGCCGTCATCAACCGGCTGCTCAACGACGAGCCCGACCTGACGCCCGTGCCCGCGCCGCTGCGCCCGCACGTCGCCGCCGCGCTGGCCAAGGACCCGGAGCTGCGGCCGAGCGCGCACGACCTGCTCAGCGCGCTGCTCGGCGCCTCCATGGCCGAGGAGCCGCTCATGGCCTCCGCCGCGCGGGAGGCGGCCAGGGTGCGCCCGCCCGAGCAACTGGCCGGCGAGCCCGCGCTCGGCCTGGTCGCCGAGCAGGTCTACGCCGCGCTGCCGCCCGCCGAACGCGAGCTGGCCCGCCAGGTGCTGCTGCGCCTGGTCGACGTGCGCGAAGGCGAGGAAAGCCCGCGCTCGGCCACGCTCGGCGAACTGCTCGACGGCCGCCCCGCCGCCGAGCCCGTGCTGGCCGAGCTCGAACGCGCCCGGCTGATCGAGCGCGGCCCCGACACCGTCTCCCTGGGCCGTCCCGCGCTGCTGCGCGCCTGGCCACGCCTGCACGAGTGGGTGGCCGGCGACCGCGCGGCCCTGGCCCGCCACCGCAGGCTCGGCGAGGCCGCCCGCCGCTGGTCCGCGCACGGCCGCCGCGACGAAGACCTCTTGCGGGGTACGGCCCTGCGCGAGGCCGTCGACCGGCCCGTGCCCGGCCACCTCACACTGAACGCCACCGAGCGGGCCTTCGTCGAGGCGAGCCGGAGCCACGACCGGAGCAGGGCCAGGCGGCGGCGCCTGGTCACCGGCGGCGTGGCCGTCCTGACGATCACCGCGCTCGTGGCCGGGGTCCTGGCCTGGCAGCAGACGCGGCTCAGCCAGGCCAGCGGAAAGCAGCTCGCCGACAAGCGGGCCGAGGAGCGGGCCAGGCTGGTGGCGCTCCAGGCCGACGGGCTGCGCCAGACCGATCCGGCCAAGGCGATGGCGTTGAGCGCGGCCGCGTACCGGATCGCGCCCGTGCCCGAGGCGAAGGCGGCGGTGCTGAGCTCGCTCGCCCAGCCCGAGACGCACACCTTCAAGGATCCTTTGCTCACCAACACCGGACGGGCGCTCAGCCGCGACGGCTCACTGCTGGTGAGCGCCGGGGACGACCGGGTGCGCGTCTACGACGTGCGCAGCGGCGCGGTGCGGCGGGAGTTCGGCGGCGTCGGGCCGGGACCGTTCCGCGCGGCGCTGTCGCCCGACGGGGACACTCTCGCGCTCGGCGCCTCCGGCAGGATCCGGCTGTGGAGCCTGCGCACCGGCAAGCTCGTGGCGCAGGACCGGTCGAAGGACGTGCTCGGCACCGGTGCCAACATTCCCGGATCGCTGCGCTTCAGCCCGGCGGGCGGCTACCTGGAGGTGACCGCCAACCAGGGCGGGCCGTTCATCGGGCTGTGGAGCAGGGCGGCCGGCACGTTCACCCGGCACGGGACCGGCGACCAGGAGGTGGGCCCAGGCGACCGGTTCACCGTCATGGACGACACCGGCGAGGAGGAGGGCGGCAGCGCGGTGCGCGAGCTGCCCTCGGGCCCGGCCAGGAAGCTGCCGCGCCGGCTGCCCGGCGCGGTGGCCGGCATCACGCCCGACGGCGCCGCCGCCGCGGTCTCGGAGGAGGACGACCTGGCCCTGGTCAGGCTCGCCGACGGCAAGCGCGTGCGGGACTTCCCCGGCGAGGCGCAGACCGCCGACTTCTCCGCCGACGGGGCGTACATGGTGACGCTCAGCCACCTCAGCGACTACGGCGTCGTGGAGACCGCGCCCTCGGTCGTCACGCTCTGGCGGGTACGCGACCGGGCCAGGCTGATGCGGTTCACCACGACCGCGCCCCTCACCCAGCGGCCCGCGCTCAGCGCCGACAACCAGCGGCTGACCCTGCTCGACGACGGCGGCCGGGCCACCGTCTACGACCTGGCCCAGTACACCGGCGGAGAGCGCGCGGTGCCCGCCGGGACCACGCGGCTGCGCATGACCGCCGACGGGAGCACCGCCTACGGGCTGGTCGGCTCCGAGGCGCGTTCGTGGGCGCTGCCGTCGTTCACGCCGGCCCGCCCGGCGATCAAGGCGTTCGGCAAGCTCGAGTTCGGCCTCGAACCCGACCTCGCCCTCAGCCCCGACGGCCGTACTCTGCTCACCGTCGTCCCCAACGACCAGACCACGCCGATCCAGGTGTGGGACACCGCGACCGGCCGCCGCACCGGGGTCATCAAGCGGCCTCAGCAGGGCGTGGCCGACAACATGGGGCGGATGGTGTTCAGCCCCGACGGGCGGTGGGTGGCGATCGGGTTCATCTGGTCCAGCGACTACCCCGGGACCGGGCACGTGGCGCTCGTGGACGTGCCCGGCCGCCGGATCGCCAAGGTCTTCGGGCCGGTCTCCTCCCAGGACCTGTCGTTCAGCGCCGACGGGCGCCACCTGCTGGCCGGGGACTCGGTGCGGGTCGACGTGATCGACCTGGCCGCGATGACGGTCCTGCCCAGGACGTCGGGGCCCGGCACCGTCGCCAGGCTGTGGATGGTGCTCGACCGCTCCGGCAGGCGCGGGGCCTCGCCGTACGGCGGGGCCGGGGTGGCCCTGTGGGACGCGGCCGCGTGGAAGCCGGCGGGACAGGTCTTCCAGGTGGCGGGAACGGTGCGCGCGGCCGCCTTCTCCCCCGACGGCGGGACGCTGGTACTCGCGCACGACGAGCAGCTGACCGTCTTCGACCTGGGCACCGGCCACCAGCTCGGCGCGGCCCGCACCGTGGCCGCCACCCGGCCGGAGATGGACGATCTGGAGGCGGCGCCGCGCCTGGCCTTCCTGCCCGGCGGCGACCTGCGAGTGCTCGGCTACGACGGGACGCTGCGCGACCTGCCGGTCAGCGCGGAGCGGGCGCTGCCCCAGGTGTGCGCGCGGATGGAGCGGCCGCTGTCACGGGCGGACTGGCGCGCGTACGTCGGCGACGATCTCCCCTTCAGCGACCCCTGCGCCTAGCGCTCCAGGATCGCCTCCTCGAAGTCCAGTTCCGCCATCATCCGGCGCATCACCTCGTCGTCGATGCGCCGCTCGTTGCGCAGCCTGACGAACACCTCGCGCTCGGCCACCAGCATGTCGCCGCGCAGCCGCCGGTACAGGGCGCTCGGCGTCTCCGAGCCGCCCTGGGCGGTGCCGCCGCCGAGCCGTTCCCACGCCGACATCGCCCGCCGTTCCGTCTTCTGGCGCAGCTGGCCGACCACGTCCTGGGTGATCTCGTCCAGCTCGTCGTCCGGCGGGAGCTGCCTGTTCAGGGCGTCCAGACCGGCCTGGATGGCGGCCTGCTTGGCGGCGGCCTCGCCGAGGTTGTCCTCGTAGACCTCGTTCTCGCTGGTCACCCTGAGGCGGCGGATCAGCGTGGGGAAGGTCAGCCCTTGCACCAGCAGCGTCCCGATGACCGTGGTGAACGTCAGGAAGATCATCAGATCCGCGCCCTCGAACCCCTCCGGGATGGCGAAGGCGGCGGCCAGCGAGACCACGCCCCGCATGCCCGCCCAGCCCACGATCACCACGTTCGGCCAGGGCGGCCGGGACTTCTGCAGGTAGGAGGTGGGAACGACCCACACGAAGCGGGCCACCACGGCCGCCGCGAACACGGCCAGCGCGTACCCGGCCAGCTGCCAGCCCGTGTACTCCTTCGGGATCACGTACGTGAGCTGCAGCCCGATGAGCGCGAAGACGATGGTCTCCAGGAAGAAGTCCACCATCTTCCACACCCCGGAGGCGACCAGCCGGGTGCCGAACCCCTGCCGGTGCATCCGAGCCCCCAGATAGAGGCCGACGATCACCACCGAGATCACCCCGGAGGCGTGCACCAGCTCGGCGGCCAGATAGGCGCCGAACGGGATCATCAGCATGATCGTGTTCTCGACCAGCGCGTCCTTCAGCCGGGGCAGCAGCCATCCGAACACCAGCGCCAGCGCCACGCCGATGACCACGCCTACCACCGACGCGTACAGGAACTGCCCGACGGCGCCGGTCAGCTGGAAGACCGTGCCGGTGGCCGCGCCGATCGCCACCCGGTAGGCGGTCAGCGCGGTGGCGTCGTTGAACAGGCTCTCGCCGATGAGGATCGTCAGCGTACGGCGCGGCAGCCCCAGCCGGCGCGCCACGGCGACGGCGGCGACCGCGTCCGGCGGGGCGATGATGGCCCCGAGGGCGAAGGCTGCGGCCATCGGCAGCGCCGGGACCAGCAGGTGCACCACGTACCCGACCACGACCATGGTGAACAGCACCAGCCCGACCGACAGCAGCGCGACCGGCCTGGTCACCTCGCGCAGGCGCAGGTAGGAGCTGTCGAGGGCGGCCGAGTAGAGCAGCGGCGGCAGGAAGACCAGCAGCACGACCTCGGAGTCGAGCGGCACCGGCGGCACCAGCGGCGAGGCGACCAGCCCGGCCAGCACCAGCAGCAGCGGCGCCGGCCAGCCTCTGCGCCTGGCGACGGCGGCCACCAGAAGCGCGCCCGCGGCGACGAGCAGCAGGCGCAGGGCCATCTCCGGGTTCACGGCAGCCTCCTCGGAACGGGCGGTGACACGCTGTGTCACATGGCATGATGCCCGATCAGGAGGTCGTCGTGGATCTCCCCGCCGACGCGCCGCGGCTCACCACTCGCGCCGGTCGCCCCGGTCGTCGTACTGCTGCTCGGGGCGCAGCCGCTCGCCCGTGGAGAACATCGGGTCGCCGACGTAGGGCCGGGTGATGTCCGGTTCCTGGTGGTGCGGCGGCACCGGGTTGCTCAGGGCCAGCAGCGGGTCCACCGGGTTGGCGGCCGGCGCCTGGTAGGGCTGGTGGTCGCCCGAGTGGTAGTCCTGCTGGGCCCGCCGTCCGGCGCCCGGGATGCCGTGCATGGGCGTGCCGAGCCCGGCCGTGCCCTGGCCGCGTTCACGCTGGTGCTGCGGCTGCTGCTGGTAGGCGGCGGGCGCGGCGTGCTGGCCGGTCGCGTACGGGTCCGGCTGCGGGGTGTACTGCTGGTTCGTCTGGTAGTGGCCGCCCTGCTGCTGCTGGTGGTACGGCTCGGCCGCCTGCGAGGGGAAACCCAGCGGGTCGGTGGACAGCGGGGCCTGCCGGTGGCGGGACTCGGTGGCGGGCAGCTGGTAGAACGGGTCGGCCTGGGCGGCGGGCTCGGCGTACTGCGGGCCGGTGAAGGGCTGCTTGACCGGCTGGGTCTGGTCGGGGTGGTAGCCGGACCGGTCGCCGTAGTGCTGCTGGTCGCCGTAGGCGGGCGTGTCGTTGTACAGCGGCGTGTCGTTGTAGGCGGGTTGCTGCTCGCCATAAGGCTGCTGCTCGCCGTAGGACTGCTGCTCGGTGTACGACGGCTGGTCGCCGTAGGTGGGCTGGTCGCCGTAGGCGGGGCGCTGCTCGCCGTACCCCGGGATGGGCATCTCGCGCGGCGGGGTGGTGTCGTAGGAGGCCACCAGCTTGTCCGGCGGCGCGGGAGCTCCCCTGGCCACCAGGACGTCGTTGGGCGACAGCGCCGCGGTCGGGCGCTCGTCGGCGTGGGCCTGGGAGTAGTGCGGTGGCTGCGGGAGCCCGCTCTCCGGCGGGCGGTGGTACTGCCCGGTGCCGGGGATCGCCTCGGGGTCGTGCGCGGGCACGGCGGGCTGCTCGCCCGTCGCCTCCGCGAAGCCCTCGTCGAGGGTGTCGAGCAGGCGCCCGACGTCGTCCATGGGCATGCGGAAGGAGGCCGTGCACATCTCCCCACGCCATAGGCTGAGAACGAGCGTTCCCTCGTGCCAGGTGACCCGGAGACACCGCTCCTGGCCTCGCGCATCGAAGAACACCTCGCCGAACGACGGCAACGGGACAACTTCCGACATGGCAGACATACTGCTTTAACCAGCCTTTATTCGTCCACTCAACCCCGGAAAACCCTACTGAACCGGCCGACCCAAACCCACCGCAACCCCCTCTGATCACGTTAGGAAGATCTTTCTTGACCGGTTGGGATTCCGACCGCAAGTGTGCCATGCGAGATGCCCGACCGGTTCGGTAACGCCGGGATGCGTCCATTCGATCACTCCCCGACTACCTCGGAAATGCCGGTAGCTTTGTGGGGTGCCGGACTCCCATCTGCCCCCAGTCGAAGAGCTTCTCAGCGCCGCCGTCACCGCCCTCGGAGGGAGCGAGCGGGCCGGCCAGATCGAGATGGTGCGGGCCGTCCAGCGGGCCATCGACACCGAGGAGCACGTGGCCGTCCAGGCGGGCACCGGCACCGGCAAGTCGCTGGCCTACCTCGTGCCCTCGATCCGCCACGCCATGGGCACCGACTCCCCCGTCGTCGTCTCCACCGCCACCATCGCGCTGCAGCGCCAGCTCGTCGACCGCGACCTGCCCCGCCTGGCCGAGACGCTGGCCAAGGAGCTGCCCCACGAGCCGTCCTTCGCGATACTCAAGGGCCGGCGCAACTACCTGTGCCGCTACAAGGCCACCGCCGGCTGGCCGGAAGAGGACGAGCAGGACCAGCTCTTCGACCCGCGCGAGGTCAGCGCCACCGGCCGGATGGTCCAGCGCATCCAGGAATGGGCGGAGGAGACCGAGACCGGCGACCGCGACGAGCTCGTGCCCGGCGTCAGCGAGCAGGCCTGGCGGCAGTTCTCGGTGAGCGCCCAGGAGTGCCTGGGCGCCCAGCGCTGCCCGAGCGGCGCCGAGTGCTTCGCCGAGATGGCCAGGGCCCGCGCCGGCGAGGTCGACGTCGTGGTCACCAACCACGCGCTGCTGGCCATCGACGCCATGGGCGAGATCCCGGTGCTGCCCGAGCACGAGGTCGTGGTCGTCGACGAGGCCCACGAACTGGTCGACCGGGTCACCTCCGTGGTCACCTCCGAGCTGTCGGAGGCGTCGGTCTCGCTGGCGGTGCGCCGCGTGGCCCGCCTGATCGACCAGCCGGTCTCCGACCAGCTCATGGAGGCGGGCGAGGATCTCAAGGCGCTGCTGGCCGCGGCGCCGGCCGGCCGTATCGACGAGCTGCCCGAGGTGCTCGGCCTGACGCTCGCGCTCGTGCGCGACTCGGCCGCACGATGCGTGACCGCGATGGGTCCGCGCGGCGCCGACAAGGACGACCCGGAGCGCGCCGGGCAGCGCAAGGCCGCGTTCAACGCGCTCGACGAGGTCCACGACACCGCCGTACGCATGCTGGAGGCCTACGGCCACGCCGCCGAGGAGGACCGCGCCGAGGTCGTCTGGCTGGAGGACGGCAACGACCGCCGCCCGCCCGTCCTGCGCGTCGCGCCGCTCAACGTCGGCGGCATGCTGCGCGACAAGCTCTTCGGCGAGCGCACGGTCGTGCTCACCTCCGCCACGCTCGCGCTCGGCGGCACGTTCGACGGCATGGCGCGGCAGTGGGGCCTGACCGACGACAAGGGCTGGAACGGCCTGGACGTCGGCTCCCCCTTCGACCACCCCCGCGCCGGAATCCTCTACGTCGCCAAGCACCTGCCACAGCCCGGCCGCGACGGCCTGCCGCAGCAGTACCTCGACGAGATCACCGAGCTGATCGAGGCGGCCGGCGGGCGCACGCTGGGCCTGTTCTCCTCGATGCGCGCCGCCAAGGCCGCCACCGAGGCGCTGAGGGAGCGGCTGGACGTGCCGCTGCTGTGCCAGGGGGACGACTCGACGATGCTGCTGGTGAAGCAGTTCGCGGAGTCCGAGCCGACCTGCCTGTTCGGGACCCTGTCGCTGTGGCAGGGCGTCGACGTGCCCGGCCCCTCGCTGCGGCTGGTCATCATCGACCGCGTGCCGTTCCCGCGGCCTGACGACCCGCTGACCTCGGCCCGCCAGCGCCACGTGCAGGCGCGCGGCGGCAACGGCTTCATGACCGTGGCGGCCACGCACGCGGCCCTGCTGCTCGCGCAGGGCACGGGGCGGCTGCTGCGCTCCATGGACGACAAGGGCGTGGTGGCGGTCCTCGACCCACGCCTCGCCACCGCCCGCTACAGCGGCTTCCTCCTCGGCTCGCTTCCCCCGTTCTGGCGCACCACCGACCCGGCCGTCCCCCGCGCCGCTCTGAAGCGCCTCTCCGGCGCTTAAGGGCTTTCCATCCGTTACGGCGAGCCGCCCCACCCGCCACCCGCCGACGTGCGCGGGCGCAGATCGGGGGGATCGCTTCTCACGCCGGACGGGCCGACCACCGTCACGGCGCCCTCTTGGCACGCGCCAGGGCGCCGAAGACACGAGCCGCAGCGTTACGGGCACAAGACGAGGCGCTTCGTGCCGGGTCCCGAAGGGCGGCGAGGCGCGTGTCCGCGGGGCGCCGTAACGGATGGAAGCCCTGAAGAGGAGAAGAGGGAGGGTGGTGGTGGCGGCGTCCGCCCCGACGCCGCCACCACGCTCCCTCGGTCAGTACACGTCGAGTCAGGCACGTCGCCGTGCTCTGCCCCTCCAGTCCCGACGGGAAGAGAGCCTAGGAGACGCCGCTTTTGATTGGCTTTTTCGCCCTATGACCAGGGGGTCAGGTCGGGGCGTTTCGGGAGGACGCCATCGCCTGAGCTGGTTCCGCGCAGGCGGCGGGTGACCCAGGGCATCAGGTGCTCCCTGATCCACTGGGCGTCCTCGCGCCGCTTGGCACGGGGGTCCAGCGCGCGCTCCGGCCACTCCTTCTGCCACGACTCGTCGAACGGCACCCCGAGCACGTCCAGGACCCGGGCGGCGACCAGGCGGTGGCCGTCCTCGTTCATGTGGAGGCGGTCGGCGCTCCATGCCCGCCAGTCGCGCAGCCCCTGCATGGACCACTGGTCGACCAGGCGGCAGCCGTACAGGTCGGAGATGGAGCGTACGTGCAGGTAGAAGACGGCGAACTTGCCGCGCATGTGGCGCATCAGCGGGGTGTCGCGCGGGTCGACGCCGGTGAACAGCAGGACGTCGGCGCCGGCCGCGCGCAGGGTACGGGCGGCGGCGGCGAGCTTCTTGGCCATCGTGTCGGGGTCGCTGCCGGGGCGCAGCAGGTCGTTGCCGCCCGCGCACAGGCTCACCAGGTCGGGGGCCATCTCGGCGGCCACCGGGACCTGCTCGGCGACGATCTGGTCCATCAGCTTGCCGCGGACGGCGAGGTTGGCGTACCGGAAGGCGGGGTGGTCCACGGCGAGGCGCTCGGCCACCCGGTCGGCCCAGCCGCGGTAATGACCGTTGGCGCCGGGGTCGTTCAGGCCTTCGGTGAAGCTGTCGCCGAGCGCGACGAAAGAGCCGTAGTGCCGCATTACTTGCTTGCCATCTCCATGATCGCGTGCAGGGCGAGGACGTAGGAGCGTAGCCCGAACCCGGCGATCGTGCCGGTCGCCACACCGGCCACCACCGAGTTGTGGCGGAACTCCTCCCGCGCCGCGGGATTGGAGATGTGCACCTCGACCAGCGGCGCGGTGCGCTGGGCTATCGCGTCGCGCAGGCCGTAGGAGTAGTGGGTGAACGCGGCCGGGTTGAGCACGACCGGGATCCTGCCGTCGGCCGCCTCGTGGATCCAGCCGATCATCGTGGCCTCGTCGTCGGTCTGGCGTACCTCGACCTCGACGCCGAGCTCGCGGCCGGTGGCCCGGCACAGCTCGGTCAGGTCGGCGAAGGTCTCGGCGCCGTAGACGTCGGGCTCGCGGGTGCCGAGGCGGCGCAGGTTGGGGCCGTTGAGCACGTAGATCATCGCGCGATCTCCTTGTACGCCGCCGCCAGCAGTTCCTCGGCCGGATCCTCCAGGCGGCCCGGCTTGGCCAGGCCGTCCAGGACGACGAAGCGCTGCTTGGCGCCGCGGTTCTTCTTGTCCATGCGCATGTGCTCGCGCAGTTCCGGCCAGGCGTCGGCGCGGTAGGAGGTCGGCAGGCCAACCGAGGTGAGGATGCTCCTGGTCCGCTCGACGAGGTCGGCCCGGCCCGACAGCCGCGACAGCTCGGCGGCGTACATCATGCCGATGGCCACGGCCTCGCCGTGACGCATGAGGTAGTGCTCGTGCCGCTCGATGGCGTGGGCCAGCGTGTGGCCGTAGTTGAGGATCTCGCGCAGGCCCGACTCGCGCAGGTCGGCGCCGACGACGTCGGCCTTGACCTGGATCTTGCGCTCGATGAGCTCGCGGGTGTGCTCGCCCTCGGGCCGGGTGGCCGCGTCGGGGTCGTCCTCGATCAGCATGAGGATCGTGGGGTCGGCGATGAACCCGCCCTTGATGATCTCGGCCAGGCCGGCCACGTAGTCGGCGCGCGGCATCGACGGCAGCGTCGCCAGGTCGCACAGCACGCCGGCGGGCGGCAGGAAGGTGCCGACGAGGTTCTTGCCCTCGGGGGTGTCGATGCCGTTCTTGCCGCCGACCGCGGCGTCGACCATGGCCAGCAGCGTCGTCGGGACGAGCACGACCTTGATGCCGCGCAGCCACGTGCCCGCGACGAACCCGGCCAGGTCGGTGGTCGCGCCGCCGCCCACGCCGACGACCGCGTCGGAGCGGGTGACGCCGTAGCGTCCGAGCGCCGACCACAGCCCGGCGGCCACCTCGACACTCTTGGCCTGCTCGCCGTCGGGCACCGGCAGCTCGACCACGTCATAGCCGGCCCCGGTCAGCGCCTCACAGACCGGACGGGAGATCTCGGGCAGCGTCGAGGGGTGCACGACCGCGACCGTGCGCACGCCCTCGCCCAGCAGGCCGGGCAGCTCGCCCAGCACGCCGGTGCCGATGACGACGTCGTACGGGCTGTCGCCCTTGACGGTGATCCTTCCGACGCTCACGCCCCGAGCCCCTTCACGATCTCCTCGACGAGCTCGGCGGGCTCGCGCCCGTCGGTGGCGACCGTGAGGACGGCCAGCCGCTCGTAGATCGGGCGCCGGGCCTCCATGAGCTTCTTCAGCTGGCTGCGCGGGTTGAGCACCAGCAGCGGCCTGGCCGAGGCGAGCCCGACCCGCTGCACCGCGTCGGTCAGCCCCACCTGGAGGTAGACGACCGGGTGGCCGGCGAGCAGTGCCTGGGTGTCCTCGCGCAGGATGGCGCCGCCGCCCAGCGCCAGCACGCCGTCATGCCCGGCCAGCGCCTCGCGTACGGCCTCGAACTCCAGCTCGCGGAAACGCTCCTCGCCGTCCTCGATGAAGATGTCGCTGACCGGCTTGCCGGCGACCGCCTCGACGTCGGCGTCGGTGTCGCGGTAGCCGACCCCGAGCTTGTCGGCCAGCAACCGGCCGAGAGTGGACTTCCCCGACCCGGGCGGCCCGATGAGTACAGCGCGGCTCATTTGATCACCATTGACGACAGGTAGCCGGACAGGTTGCGGGCGACCTCCTCGACGGAGTCGCCGCCGAACTTCTCGAGCGCCGCGTCGGCCAGCACCAGCGCGACCATGGCCTCGGCCACGATGCCGGCGGCCGGGACCGCGCAGACGTCGGAGCGCTCGTGATGGGCCTTGGCCGCCTCGCCGGTCAGGACGTCGATGGTGGCCAGCGCCCTCGGGACGGTGGAGATGGGCTTCATCGCGGCGCTGACCCGCAGGATCTCGCCGTTGGTCATGCCGCCCTCGACGCCGCCCGCGCGGTTGGTGACGCGCTTGACGCCGTCTTCGGTGGTGTACTCGATCTCGTCGTGGGCGCGGGATCCGGGACGGCGGGCGGTCTCGAAACCGTCGCCGACCGCCACGCCCTTGATGGCCTGGATGCCCATGAGCGCCCCGGCCAGGCGGGAGTCGAGGCGGCGGTCCCAGTGGGTGTAGCTGCCCAGGCCGGGCGGCAGGCCGTACGCGAGGACCTCGACGACGCCGCCGAGCGTGTCGCCGTCCTTGTGCGCCTGGTCGATGACGGCGACCATCGCGGCGCTGCCCTCGGCGTCGGAGCAGCGCACCGGGTCGTCGTCGATGCGCTGGAGATCGCCGGGGCCGGGCAGCATCTCGGCCGGGGTGCGCGCGCCGCCGATCTCGGTGACGTGGCTGACGATGTCGACGCCGAGCGCCTGCTTGAGGAAGCGCCTGGCGACCTCGCCGAGCGCGACCCGGGCGGCGGTCTCGCGGGCGCTGGCCCGGTCGAGGACGTTGCGGGCGTCGTCGAAGCCGTACTTCTGCATGCCGGCCAGGTCGGCGTGGCCGGGGCGGGGACGCGAGCGGGGCGCGTTGCGCGCCATGCCCGCCAGCTCGGCCGGGTCGACCGGGTCGGCCGCCATGACCTTCTCCCACTTGGGCCACTCGGTGTTGCCGACGCGGATGGCGACGGGGCTGCCCATGGTGCGGCCGTGGCGCACACCGCCGGCGATCGTCACCTCGTCCTGCTCGAACTTCATCCGGGCGCCGCGCCCATAGCCGAGGCGGCGGCGGCGCAGCGCCTCGTCGATGGCGGCCGTGGTCACCTCGACCCCGGCCGGCAGGCCCTCCAGGATGGCAACGAGTTCGGGGCCGTGGGACTCTCCGGCGGTCAACCAGCGCAACATGCCCCCAAGTCTTCCATGCGTGGCAGTGTGCTGATGTCGGTGTTCAGTTGCCGAGACAGAGCGCGCCGAGCGCCCCGAGCAGCATGAACGGCCCGAACGGGAACTGGGTGTCGCGCCCGCCCCGTTTGGTGGCCAGCAGCCAGACGGCGTAGAGGGCGCCGAGGAGCTGCCCGCCGAGCGCCGCGGCCACCCACTGCTCCCAGCCGAGCGCGCCCGCCGCCATGCCGATCAGCCCGGCCAGCTTGACGTCGCCGAGGCCCATGGCGGTCGGTCTGGCGAACCACAGCACGCCGTACAGGAAGGCCAGCGCGGCACCGCCCAGCAGGGCCCGCGCCACCTCGCCGGTGGGAACCAGCGTGAGCGCCAGCAGAGGATAGGCGGGCAGCGTGAGCACGTCGGGCAGCCGCGAGGTACGCCAGTCGACGACCGCCAGCGCGAACCCGGCCAGCACGAAGAAGAGGTACGGCAGGCCCGCCCGCCAGACCACCAGCGCGCAGATCACGGCACCGGCCAGCTCGAACCAGGGCGGGAACCGATACCGCGGCCACCGCGCCAGCGCCCGCCTGGCCTCGGCCCGCGTGTCGGCGGGCTCGGCCTCGAACCCGTCGGCCATCGCCCGGACGTACCCGCCCCAGAGCAGCCCGGCGAACGCGCTGACCGCTATGAGGAGGCCGCCCACCCTCCGAGCGTAACCACGCGCACCCACCCCGCACAGCCGAAAGAGCCGGCCCGTGCGCACAGGCGCAGAGGCGGTCTTCTCATCGGCGAAGAGCCGCCCGTCGCACCCGCGACAGGCTCGGCACGCGGCGTCCATCCACCGGCCCCCGAGCGGGGCCATGCGGCTAGTTCCGGCGCCAGGGCCAGCGCAGGCCGCGCCTGGCCGGTTCGAGGCGGGCGACGGTGACGCCCTCCGCGGTGGCGCCGGTGGCGATCGCGGCGAGCGCCGCCAGCA
Organism: Nonomuraea sp. NPDC050540; assembly: GCF_044457485.1. Classification (NCBI taxonomy): domain Bacteria; kingdom Bacillati; phylum Actinomycetota; class Actinomycetes; order Streptosporangiales; family Streptosporangiaceae; genus Nonomuraea; species Nonomuraea sp. NPDC050540. Next base: position 791,941 of record NZ_JBITHA010000001.1, on the reverse strand, counting down.
CTTCGCCCTCGATGACGAAGGACACGGGGCCGGCCACGTCCACCACCACGGCGGCGGCCTTCTCCGCGGCGGCCGCCCGGCACACGTCGAGGGTGCTCACCTGGATCGGCCGCGCGTCGGGCCGCCACAGGGCGAGCGACCGCGCCGAGGTGAAGGCGAGCACCGCCTCCCGTCCGTCCTGGCCGACGAGCTTGGGCAGTGCCATCTCGCTTTCCTTCTCCTGCCTGAGCCCGTGCTCGCCGACCTCGGAGGAGGTCAGCAGCGCCACGACGGGCACCAGCAGCCGCGCGCCGCTCAGCGCCGACAGCACCTGGGACGCGTCGGCCTCGCCCGCCGCGTAGGCGGACAGCGCGGCGGCGACGGCGGCGTCGGCGCTGCCGTCGTCATCGGGTACGAGGGGCTGCGGAATGCTCGGCACAACGCACGAGGTTACGCCCTGCCGCGCCCTGCCGTCGCAGGGCACCGGCACGACGCGGCAGGGCACGGCGGGCTACGCCAGGGCGGGCTTGAGCAGGGTCAGCACCCCGGCGTCGGCGTCGAGGCGGGCGGGCACGCCGACCGGGTAGGTCTGCATGGGGACGTTGTGGCCGATGTCCGCCCCGGCCAGCACCGGCACGCCGAGGTCGCCGAAGCGATCGGCGAGCAGCCGTTCCACGTCACCCGGGTCGCCGCACTCGGTGAACGTGCCGAGCAGGATCCCGGCCACCCCGTCGGTGTAGGTGGAGCGGCGCAGCTGGGTGAAGATGCGGTCGAGGCGGAAGGTGTATTCGTCCACGTCCTCCAGGAACAGGATGGCGCCCTTGGCGGGCAGCGAGGTGTCGGTGCCGACGCCGGCGGCCAGCAGGCTGGCGTTGCCGCCGACGGTGACGCCTTCCGCCACACCGGGCACGATGGCGCGCGCGCCTGCGAAGCGCAGCTCGGTGACCGGCGTGGTGATCATGGCCATGAGCTTGTCGAAGGCGTAGGAGCCCGCGCCCTCGTGGAAGGCGTCGCAGGCGACCATCGGCCCGAAGAAGCTGCCCCACCCGAGCTTGACGGCCACCGCCTCCAGCAGCGCGGTCACGTCGGAGTAGCCCGCCACGACCTTGGGCGCCGCCGGGTCGATCCGCGACCAGTCGACGAGCTCCAGCGTGCGCTGGGCGCCGTAGCCGCCGCCCGCCATGAGCACTCCCGCGTACGCGGGGTCGGCCAGCGCCCTGGTGAGGTCGGCGGCGCGCAGGGCGTCGTCACCGGCGAGGTAGTCGAAGCCGGTCCCGGCGGCCCGCGCGGAGTCGAAGACCTCGGGCTCCAGCCCGAACGCCTTGAGCGCCGCGACGCCGCCCGCCAGCTTGGTCTGGTTGCACGGGCTGGAGGCGACGATGACGGCGACCCGGTCGCCGGGGCGCAGGGCGGGCGGGGGGATGAGGCGGTTCACTGAGGTACCTCCGAACAGGCCACGGAATCGGCCGGGGACAGGACGGGCAGATCGATCGTTTCGCATCCGGCGACACGGACGGGACACCTGGGGTGGAAGCGGCATCCTGCGGGCACGCGGGTGGGGTCGGGCGGTTCGCCGGTCAGCACGATCCGCTGGGGCGAGTCGGGCAGGACCGACAGCAGCGCCCGGGTGTAGGGGTGGCGGGGCCGGAGCAGGACGTCCTCGACGGTGCCGGTCTCGACGATCCTGCCCAGGTACATGACCGCGACCCTGTCGGCGATGTTCCAGGCCAGGCCGAGGTCGTGGCTGACCACGAGCGCCGACAGGCCCAGCTCGTCGCGCAGGGACAGGATGAGCTTGAGGATCTCGCCGCGGACGGAGGCGTCCAGCGAGGCCACGGGCTCGTCGGCGACGATCACCGCCGGGTCGAGGGCGAGCGCGCCCGCGATGACCACGCGCTGCTGCTGCCCGCCGGACAGCTCGTGCGGGAAGCGGCGGTAGAACTCCTCCGGCGGCCGCAGCCCGGCCTTGGAGAGCGCCTCCCGCACCCGCTCATTCAACCCCCCGCCACGCTGTCGCCCCTCGCTCTCACCGCGCGTGCGCCTTTCAGGCTCGCGGGGCGGCCGCGCCTCCCCGGTGCGGGGCGGCAGCTCGTCGCTGTCGTGAGGTGGAAACCCCTCCGGGGCGCGGGACCGCGGCTCTTCGCCCTCGCCTCTGCCGCCCAGCCACGCGGTGTCCTCGGCGTGCGGCGGCCGGTCGCCTCTGCCACGCGGCCGACCGCCTCCTCCGCGCGGCCACTCGGTGTGGAGCGGTCGTCCGGCCCCGGCACGCAGGCGCCCACCACCCTCGCCGTGCAGGCGGGGGCCCTCGGCGACGGCGTCGAAGACGTTCTGGCGGGGGTTGAGCGCGCCGCCGGGGTCCTGGAGGACGAGCTGAACGCGCCGGCGGAAGGCGCGCATGCGGCGCGGGTCCAAGGGCACGCCCTGGTACAGGACCTGGCCCGAGGTGGGGGGCACGAGGCCGACCAGCGCCCTGGCCAGCGTGCTCTTGCCACAGCCGGACTCGCCGATGAGGGCGACGATCTCCCCGGGCCGTACCTGGAGGTTGACGCCGTCGACGGCGCGCGCGGGCGGGCGGCCGCCGCGGGCGGGGTGGACGACGGTCAGGTCGCGGGCCTCAAGCATGGAGCTCTCCTTCCAGCACGCGCACACAGGCCGCGGTCCGCGCGGGTCCGCTCGGCCACAACACGACCTCCCCGGTACGGCAGGCCTCCCCCGCGTCCCCGCACCGGGGCGCGAACGCGCACCCCGCGCCCAGGTCGGCCCCGCGGGGAGGATCTCCGGCCAGGCCCACCGGGTTGCGGCGGGAGCTGGGGTCGCCGATGGCGGGGAAGGCTCCGGCCAGGGCCCTGGTGTAGGGGTGCCGGGGGTCGCCGATGAGTTCGCGGGCGGGGCCCTGCTCGACGATCCGCCCGCCGTACATGATGGCGAGGGTGTCGCAGAGCTGGGCGAGGACGGACAGGTCGTGACTGATCATGATGACCGCGATGCCGGACTCGCGCACGAGGCCGGACAGCAGGTCCATGATCTGCGCCTGGACCATGACGTCGAGGGCGGTGGTGGGCTCGTCGGCGATGATCAGGTCGGGGCGGCAGGCCAGCGCCATCGCGATCATGATGCGCTGGCGCTGGCCGCCGGAGAACTCGTGCGGGTAGCCGCGCAGCCGCTCAGGTGGCAGTCCGACGCCCTCCATCAGTTCGGCGGCGCGCTGCCCGGCCTGCTTCCGGGTGGTCTTGTCGTGCAGCAGAATCGGCTCGCACAGCTGCTCGCCGACGGTGCGCACCGGGTTGAGCGCGCTCATCGCGCCCTGGAACACGACCGAGGCGGCCGACCATCGCACGGCGCGCAGCCGGGCCCAGCGGGCGGTCAGCAGGTTCTCGCCCTTGAAGATGACCTCGCCGCTGACCTGGGCGCTCGCGGGCAGCAGGCGCAGGAGGCCGAGTGCCATCGTGGACTTGCCGCAGCCCGACTCGCCGGCCACGCCGAGGGTGCGGCCGGGTTCGAGGGTGAAGCTGACGCCGCGTACGGCGGGCGTACCTCCATAGGCGACGCGCAGGTCGCGGACCTCAAGCATGCTGCACCATCCGGGGGTTGAGCAGGTGTTCCACGGCGCGGCCCGTCAGCGTGAAGCCGAGCACGACGAGCAGGATCGCCAGGCCGGGCGGCATCAGGTACCACCAGGCGCCGGCGGTGACGGCGCCGCCGGAGAAGGCGGTCTGCAGCATCGAGCCCCAGGTCACGCTGGTGGGGTCGCCCAGGCCGAGGAAGGTCAGGGTGGCCTCGGACAGGATGGCCGACGCGACGGTCAGGGTGCTGGAGACCAGGACGAGCGGCATGACGTTGGGCAGCACGTGCCGGAGCATCACCTGGCGGTTGCCGGCGCCGAGCGCCCTGGCGCGTTCGATGAAGGGCCTGGCCTCCACGGCGAGCGTCTGGGCGCGGACGAGGCGGGCGGTGGCCGTCCAGGAGGTGACGGCGATGGCGATCGTGATGGAGGCGGCGCCCTGGCCGAGCACGGCCGACAGCGAGATGGCGAGCGGCAGGCTGGGCAGGGCGATGAACCAGTCGGTCACGTGCATGAGCGCCTGGCCGACGCGGCCCTGGTAGTGGCCGGCGAGCAGGCCGACGGCGGTGCCGAGCAGGACGGTCAGCGCGGTGGCGATGAGGCCGATGCTCAGCGACTCGCGGCTGCCCCAGATGACCAGGTGGAGGATCGAACGGCCGGCCAGGTCGGTGCCGAGCGGGTAGGCGGCGCTGGGCGGGGCCAGGCGCGGGCCGTCGACCCTGACCACGTCGAGCTGGTCGTCGCCGATGTGCAGCGGGGCGGTCAGGGCCAGCAGGGCGAAGGCTGCCAGCACGCCGATCCCCCAGAGGCCGGAGCGCTTCATTGGACCCGCACCCGGGGGTCGAGGAAGCGGTAGGCGAGGTCGGCCAGCAGGTTCATGAGGATCACGCTCGCGCTGAAGATGATGAAGGTGCCCTGCAGGAGCGGCAGGTCGGGGATCTTGAGTGCCTCGTAGGTGAGGTAGCCGAGTCCGGGCCAGGAGTAGACGGCCTCGACGGTGATGGCCCCGGTCACGAGCGTGCCGAGGTGCATGAAGATCATCGTCACGGAGGGCAGCAGCGCGTTGGGCACCGCGTGCTTCCTGCGCACATCGGCGTCGGTCAGCCCTTTGGCGCGGGCGGTCAGAAGGTATGGGCTGCCGAGCTCGTCGATGACGGACGAGCGCATCACCGTCACGTACTGGGCGAAGACCACCAGCACCATCGTCAGCGCGGGAAGCACCAGGTGGCGGGCGACGTCCAGCACGTGCTCGAGGCCGGTGGCGGCCAGCGACGGGTCGGTCATGCCGCCGCTGGGGAACCAGCCGCTGAACAGCACGAGCAGGATCATCCCGAGCCAGAACGTGGGCACCGACCACAGCGTCAGCGAGGCGCCGGAGGAGACCTTGTCGAACAGGCTGCCGTGCCGCCAGCCGCTGTGCACGCCCAGCCAGAGCCCGAGCACGATGGAGATCGCCGCCGCCGCGCCCATGAGCAGCAGCGTCGGCCCGAGGCGCTCGGCCACCAGCGAGGAGACCGACTGCTGGAACTGCCAGGAGAAGCCCAGCTCGCCGCGGAGCGTGTCGCCGGCGAAGGTGAGGAAGCGGTACCAGACCGGCTCGTCCAGGCCGAGCTGGACGCGGATCTGGGCGAGCTGCTCCTCGCTGGTCGGCCGCCCCCTGGTGAGCGTACGCACCGGGTCGGCCGGCATCAGGCTGAAGATCACGAACCCGATGACCAGCGTGACCAGGAAGCTCACCAGGGCCGCGGCGACCTTCTTGCCGAGGTACCTACTCACGGTCGGCCCCGCCCGCGCGGCGGCGCCAGACGAGCACGCCGCCGAGCACCACGGCCAGGGCGATCCCGCCGGCGACCCAGGTCATGCCGTTCCAGGAGCCCTCGGCCTTGGCCGCCGTCGTCGCGGTGACCGGGGCGGCGTTGAGGTAGCTCCAGAAGGCGGTCTGCGACGGGTGGACGCCGTCGGCGTCCGGCTTGCCGAGCGTGAGGCCGGTGACGGTGTCCTTGCGCGCCACGTCCAGGCCGTCGGCGTAGTAGTAGATCTGGTTGACGTTGGCGGCGTAGAGGATCTCCTGCATCTGGGCGATGACCTTGGCCCGCTCGGCCTGGTCGAACGTGGTGAGCTGCTTCTTGAACAGGTCGTCGAAGGCGGCGTCACAGAAGAAGGAGTCGGTGTTGCCGCCGGTGCCGTCGTCCTTGGGCAGGGTGCCACAGCTCTGGATGCCCAGCAGGTACGTGGGGTCGGGCCCGGTGGTCCAGGCGTCCATGAGCAGGTCCCAGTCGCCCTTGGCCAGGTCGCTGTTGAGCGCGCTCATGCTGAGCGACTGGATCGTCAGCTTGATCCCGATCTCCTTCATCCAGCCCACCACGTAGCCGGAGATGGCGGCGTCGGCCGCGTCGTCGGAGTGGATGCCGAAGCGGAAGGCGAGCGGCCTGCCGCTCTTCGGGTCGGTGCGCACGCCGTCGGCGCCCTTGGTGTAACCGGCCTCGTCCAGCACCCGGTTGGCCTGCGCCGGGTCGTACGGGGTCGGCTGGGCCGGGGTCCAGAACCACTGCGGCCAGGCCGGCGGCAGATAGCCGTGGCCGAGCCGGCCCACGCCGTCGATCACCTTCGTGACCAGCGTCTGCTTGTCGGTGGCCAGCGCGATCGCCTTGCGCAGCGCGGGGTCGCCGAGTGCCGGGTGGCCCGTGCCGATCTTCTTGCCGGACCGGGTGCGGGCGTTGTGGTTGATCTCCAGGCCCATCCAGCCGTTGCCGACCGTCCGCACCGCCGCGATCTTCGGGTCCGCCTGGAGCGCCTTGAACTGGGTCGGGTTGACGCCGGCCTTGTAGTCGATCTGGCCGCTGCGCAGCGCCGCCACGGCCGCGTCGCCCGACTTGAAGCTCTGCAGCACCAGGGTGTCGAACTTCGGCGGGCCGAGCACGAACTCCTTGTTCGCGGTGAACTTGGCGTACTGCTCCTGCTTGTACTCCGTCAGCGTCCACGGGCCGTAGCCGACCAGCGGGAAGACGTCGTTCTTGACGTCCTTGAGGTTCTTGGCCAGCGGCTCCCAGACGTGCTTGGGCACGATCGGGATGCCGCTCATCGGGTGGCTCACGTACGGCACGCTCGCCTGCGGCGCCTTCGTCCTGATCACGAGGGTCGCCGGGCCCTCGGCGGCGACCTTCTCGAAGTTGGAGACCAGGGAGCCGTTGGCCGTGCCCGCGACCGCGTCCGTCATGATCAGGTTGAGGGTCCAGGCGGCGTCCTCGGCGGTGATGGGCTTGCCGTCACTCCACTTGAGGCCCTCCCGGATCGTGAACGTCCAGGTGAGCCGGTCCGCCGACGGCTCCCACTTCGTCGCCAGGTACGGGCCGGGCGCGCCGCTGGGGTCCAGGGAGTTCAGCGACGGGTAGACCATGCCGAACGTCTCCAGGGCGCCGTTGAAGAACGCCAGGAACGGGTTGAGCGTGTCCACGCCCGAGCCGTCCATGGCGGCGCGGAGCACGGTGGACCGCGCGGGGGGCGCCGCCGCGCCCGCGGGAGCCGCGGGCACGGCGAACGCCAGGGTGAGCGCGCAGAGGCCGGCGCCGATCCGTCTCATGGGGGGTGCTCCTTCCGGTCAGGTGTGAGAATGCTGACCAGATGGAGGGACGACCCCAAGATTCGTGCACGCTTGCGTCCCTGAGCGATGAAAACGTGGTGGGTACCGGGAAGATCAGCCCAGGTCGGCGATGGCGGCCACCGGGCCGCCGCCCGAGGGGCCCTGGTGCACCGCGGCCACCGAGACGAACACCGCCGGATCGCCCGTCACCGCCGCCGCCACACCGCCCACGGTCGCCTTGATCTGCCGGTGCCAGTGCACGTCGGAGTCGTCGAGCATGATGTTGCGCCGCCCGCGCACCCGGCCGGAAGGGTCGGCCTCGCACTTCATGAAGACGTTGACCAGCCGCTCGCCCAGGTCCGACGGATGCGGCCGCTCGGGCAGGTCGAGGCCGCTGTCGCGGATGGCCGCCCAGATGCCGTCGGCGTCGAGGGCGTCCTTCATGACGCTGTGCCCGATGCGGTAGCGCCCGCCGACGCCGCGTACGTTGCCCACGAGCACGATCTGCGCCCGGTCCAGCTCCACACCCGACGAGCAGGAGGCGACGCTGCTGTAGAGCGACAGGTCGCGGAAGATCTGCTCCTCCGAGGGCATCTCGATCTCGCCCAGCGCCACCGCGACGCCGAGGGCCGTGGTGGCGTTCGACAGGTCCATGGACGGGCCCGTCTCCTCGATCGCGGTGTCCTGGCCGCGGCTCTTGGCGTCGGTGATCGTGGCCAGCGTCAGCAGCGGCGTCTTGGTCTGCACGTAGTGGACGTCCGCCGGGTCGTCGATGCCGGCGATCTTCATGGCCTCGCGTACGCCCGCCGCGACCTTCTCCACCATGGCCGGGCGGCCGATGTCCTCGGGCAGGATCACCTCGCTCATGGCCACGCCCACCGACAGGCGCGGCTCGTCGGAGGCGGGCGCGGCCGCGGTCGTGGCGAAGATCGTGGCGTGCGGGCTCAGCACCCCGTCGGTGCCGCCCGACCACACCAGCGGCACCGAGTCCGGTGCCGGGTGCCCGTGCCTTTCCAGCACCTCGCGGAAGGCCCGGTCGGCCAGGATCCGGGTGTAGTCGTTCACGCCGCCGTTGCCCTCGGTCTTGCCGACCACCGCGAGCACCCGGGGCGCCTCGATCACCCCGTCCGCGATCAGCCGTTCGAGCCCGGAGGCGTCCGTCACGCTCTCGATCGGCACTTTGCGTACCTCGATCGGGTCCGGCATCTATTGCCCCTTCTCCACTTGTGTACCGACATCTCCGTCCAGGGCGGCGGCGATCTCGGGGAGCGAGGTGATGACCGCTCGTTCCCCGCCCGCCGCGACGAAGCGCAGCGCCGCCTCCACCTTCGGTCCCATGCTCCCCCCGGCGAAGTGCCCGGCGGCGTGCAGGACACGCAACTCCGGCACGGAAATCCGGCCGATCGGGCGCGGGTCGGGCCCGCCGTACCCGATCATGGCGTGGGGCACGTCCGTCGCGATGATCAGCACCTTCGCCCGTACGGCCCGCGCCAGCAGCGCCGCCGCCAGATCCTTGTCGATCACTGCCTCGACGCCGGCCAGGGCGCCGTCCGGCTGCCGTGCCACCGGCACTCCCCCGCCGCCCGCGGCCACGACCGTGAACCCGGCGTCCATGAGCGTGGTCACCGCGCCCGCGTCGAGGATCTCGAGCGGTTCCGGCGAGGCCACGACCCGGCGCCACCCCCGGGTGAAGCCGCGCCACGTCTGGCCGAGCTTCTCGAAGCGCCGCGCCTCGTCCTCGGTGAAGTAGCGGCCGATGGGCTTGACGGGCTCGGTGAAGCCCGGGTCGGCGGGGTCGACCAGCGTACGGGTGACGACGGTGGCGACGCGGGGGCCGAGCGCGTTCATGATCAGGGTGCCGATCGTGGCCTGGGTCTGCGCGCCGCACCAGTCCAGCGGCACGGGCGGCACCACGGCCGCGGCCAGCTGGTTCTTCAGCAGCAGGTTGCCCACCTGGGGACCGTTGCCGTGGGTGAGGATCACCCGGTGGCCGGCCTCCATCAGCGTGCGCACGTGCCGCATCGCCTCCTCGACCGCCGCGCGCTGGTGATCGGGCGCCGCGCTGCCGTCCGGGGCGGTCATGGCGTTGCCGCCGAGTGCGATGAGTAGCCGTTCCCCCACGCAGGCGACGCTAGCCGAGCGGCTCCTCACCGTTCATGGGCAATGTCTGCCGACGTCGTGATGAGATGTACGGCATGGCGGACACTCCTCGTTCGTTCCAGGACCTCGTACGCCGCCGCCAGAAAGCCGACTTCATCGGCAGAGACGGCGAACTCGCCCATTTCCGGGCGAACATCACCCGCCCGCCCGGAGAGCGCAGGCTGCTGTTCTCCATCCACGGCGCCGGTGGCGTGGGCAAGACCTCCCTGCTCGGCCGGCTGCGCGAGGTCGCCGCCGAACACGGCTGGCTGACCGCCGGGGCCGACGAGAGCTGTTACGACGCCGTGGAGGTCATGGCGGCGCTGGCCGTACAGCTGGAGGAGCAGGACGCGAAGCTCAGGCGCTTCACCCAGCAGCACGCCGCCCGGCGCAAGCGCGGGACCGAGGGCGAGCCGCCCGCCGCCGACGTGGCCGGCGCCCTCACCAGGACCGCCACGGAGCTGACCACCGGCGTGGTGAACACGCTCGTCCCCGGGGCCGAGCTGATCACCAAGGCGGTCGACCCCGAGCGGGTCAACCAGCTGCGCCTGGCCACCGCCGACAAGCTGCGCGGCCGCCCGCCCACCGGCGAGCTCACCCCCGCCTTCCTGGAGGGCCTGCGCGAACTGCGCCGCCCGCTGGCGCTGTTCCTGGACGCCTACGAGGTCACGGACGCCTACCTGGACGACTGGCTGCGCGCCGTCTTCACCGGCCGGTACGGCGAGGCCCCCGCCGACCTGATCATCACCATCGCCGGACGCCGCCCGCTCGACCCGATCCGCTGGGACCCCTATTTGGGCGTCGTGGCCGAGATGCCGCTCATGCCGTTCACCGAGGTCGAGGTCAGGCAGTTCCTGGCGCAGCTCGACGTCGTGGACGAGCCGACCGTCGGGGCCATCTGCCACGAGAGCGGCGGCCTGCCCCTGGCCGTCGCCATGCTCAGCCGCCGGCACCGGCCCGGCGGGGAGTGTCCCGGCGCGGAGGCCGAGGCGCGCCTCGACCCGTCGAGCGATCTGGTCGAACGCTTCCTGAAGTGGGAACCGGACCCGGCCAGGCGCGCCCTCGTCCTGGACGCCGCGCTGCCGCGCCGCCTGGATGAGGACATCGTGGCGGCGCTGACCGGCGAGAACGCCGCCGAGCTGTACACGTGGCTGCACGCCCAGGACTTCCTGACCCGCCAGGGCGGCACCTGCCGCTACCACGACACCGTGCGCCGCCCGATGATCGGCCTCAGCCGCAGCCGTTCCCCGCAGCGCTGGTCGGAGCTGCACGTCAAGCTGGCCGCCGTCTACCGCGAGCGGCGCACCGTGCCGATGGAGGAGGCGTGGGGCGACGAGCGGGCGGAGGGCTGGCTGCTGGAGGAGTGCTACCACCGCGCCTGCGCCGCCCCCGCCGCCGCGCTGCCCGGCCTGCTGACCGTGGGGGTGGCGGCGTGCGCGCACGGCGTTCCGCAGGCGCGCCGGTGGGCCGAGACCATCGCGGCCGCCGGGGTGGACGCCGACGCGACCCGGCTGGCCGCGCTGGGGCGGGAACTGCGGGACAGCGTGCCGGAGGGCTGCGACCTGAGCGCCTTCGCCGACCTGCTGCTGCGCCGCCGGGAACTGCCCGCCGAACAGCGCAAGCACGTCCACCGGCTACGCGGGCGCGAACACCGCTACGCGGGACGCTACGAGCAGGCCCTGGCCGACTACGACCGCGCGATCGAGCTCGACCCCGCCCACGCCAAGGCGCTGGCCGGACGGGCCGAGACCTTACGGCTCGCCCGCCGCCACGACGAGGCGCTGGCCTGCTTCGACCGGGCGCTGGAGCTCGCGCCGGAGAACCGGCTCGTCTCCCTCGGCAGGGCCTACACCCTGGAGTCCCTGGAGCGCCATGAAGAGGCCCGCCAGGCACTCGACCGGCTGATCGCGGCCGAGCCGCGCGACGCGGGCGCGCTGAAGGCGCGTGGCCGGTTCTACCTGCTGCGCGAGCGGCTGGAGGAAGCCCTGGCCGACCTCGACCTGGCCATCGAGCTCGACCCCTCCTCCTGCGCGGCGCTGACCCACCGGGCGTTCATCCACCTGACGCGCGAGCGTCGCGCGGACGCGCTGGCCGACCTCGGCCGGGCGCTGGCGCTGGTGCCCGACGACGTGCTCGCGCTGACCGTGCGGGGGCGGGCCCGCTGGCTCATGAACGATCCGGACGCCGCCCTGGCCGACCTGGACCGCGCGGTCGCGCTGGAGCCGGACGACGCCTGGGCCCTGGCCCACCGCGGCGTCGTCCACCAGGACCTCGGCCGCCACGCGGAGGCGGTCGCCGACCTGTCGCGGGCCGTGGAGTTCGAGCCGGGCAACGCCTGGGCCATCGCCTCGCGCGGCGACAGCCACGAGGCGCTCGGCCGGACCGAGGAGGCCCTGGCCGACCTCGACCGCGCCATCGAACTGGCCCCGCGCTACGCCTGGGCGCTGTGCAGGCGGGGCAGCATCCGGCTGAAGCGCGCGGAGTACGAGCGGGCCCTGGCCGACTTCTCCCGGGCGAGCGGCCTGGTGCCCCGCTACGAGGTGGCGCTGGCCGGGCGGAGCAGGGCGCTCACCCTGCTCGGCCGGTGGGAGGAGGCTCTGGAGGACCAGCGTCTGGCCATGGAGATCGTGCGGGAGCAGGCGTCGGTAGAGTCACCGCATGATGCGTGAGACCACGGCGAACGGGTTGACCATCGTCTATCGGGAGGAAGGCCCGGCCGACGCTCCCCTCATGGTGCTGCTCCACGGCAGGACCGCCAACCACAACGACTGGAACGGCATCATCCAGCACTTCGCCACGCGTTACCACGTGCTGGCACCCGACCTGCGCGGGCATGGCGGCAGCGCGTACCCGGGCGGCTACGCGCTGCCGGACATGGCCGACGACGTCGCCGCTCTGCTCGACGGCCGCGGGGCCGTGATCGTGGGGCACTCTCTGGGCGCGATGGTCGCCTTCCACCTGGCGATGCGCCGTCCCGAGCTCGTGGAGCGCCTCGTGCTGGAGGATCCGGGCGCGCCCCTGCCCATGACCGGGCGGGCCGCGCTCGTCCGCGACGACTCCACCGGGTTCGACTGGGAGATGGTGTTCCAGACCGAGCGGCAGTTCGTGGACCCGGACCCGGCGTGGGCCGAGGGGCTCACCCGGCTGGCCGTGCCGGCGCTGGTGCTGTCGGGCGGGCCGAGCAGCCAGATCAGGGCGGAGCCCGTGGCCGAGCTCATTCCGGGCGCCGAGCTGGTCACGATCGACGTCGGCCACCTGATCCACCGGGACGCGCGCGCCGCCTTCCTGGAGGCCGTCGAGGAGTTCCTGGACGCCTGATCGTAGAGTGCTGAGGCATGCGGATCACGGTAAGCGCTTCCCCGGCCCTTCGGACCCAGTTCTTCCCCGACCTCGACCGGCTGCTCGCACTCGGCGACGTCCGGCTGGTGGACGACCACGCCGGCCTGCCCGCAGCGTTGCCCGGCACGCGGGTGCTGGTGACCAGCTGGGGGGCGCCCGCGCTCGGACGTGAGCTGCTCGACCTGGCCCCCGAGCTGCGGCTGCTGGCCCACACGGGCGCGACCGTGAAACCGTTCGTGACCGGCGAGTCGTGGGCCCGCGGCGTCCGGGTCACCCAGGCGGGCGCGGGCATGGCCAGGTCGGTGGCGGAGGCGTCGCTGGCGTTCACGCTGGCGTTGCTGTACCGGATCCAGCGCTTCGACCACGCGCTGCGCTCCGGCGCAGAATGGGCCGCCGCCTCCCAGGCGCCGCCCCGGCACGAGATCCTGGGCTGCCGGATCGGGGTGGTCGGCGCGTCGCGCACCGGCCGGGCCTACATCGAGCTGGTACGCGCCCTGGGCGCCGAGGTGGCGGTGCACGATCCGTACCACGAGGGCTCGGTCGGCCTGGACGAGCTGCTGTCCACGAGCCGGGTCGTGGCGCTGCACGCGCCGGTGCTGCCCGAGACCAGGCACATGATCGGCGCGCGCGAGCTGGCGTTGATGCCGGACGGCGCCATGCTGGTCAACACCGCGCGCTCGTGGCTGGTGGACCAGGAGGCGCTGCTGGCGGAGCTGCGTACCGGGCGGCTCGACGCGGCGCTCGACGTGTTCGACGAGGAGCCGCTGCCCACCGGCCATCCGTACCGGCGGCTGCCGAACGTCCTGCTCACCCCCCACCGGGCGGCCGGCACCGAGGAGTGCTACCGGCGGCTCGGCGACATCGTGATCGGCGAGATCGCCCGCTTCGCCGCGGACCGGCCGCTGGAACACGAGGTCACCGCGGAGATGCTGTCCAGAATGGGCTGATCAGGCGTGACCCTAATGTCACAAAGATCCGCGAAGGTAGGGAGAGTGGGTACGAAGCTCGGCGAGCACATGCGGGAACGGCTGCGCACGTTCGGGCTGATGGCTCCCTCGGTGGCGCAGTGCTCGGTCGGCGCGGCGCTGGCGTGGGTGATCGCCACCCAGCTCCTCGGCCACGCCCGCCCGTTCTTCGCGCCCATCGCCGTGCTCATCTGCGTCGGCGTCGGGCTCGGGCAGCGGCTGCGCCGGGTGATCGAACTGGTCGTCGGCGTCAGCCTCGGCGTCGGCGTGGGCGACCTGCTCGTCGCCTCGATCGGCTCGGGACCGTGGCAGATCGCGCTGGTCGTCGGCCTCGCCATGTCGGCGGCGGTGCTGCTCAACAGCGGCGCGCTGTTCGTCGCGCAGGCCGGTTCGTCGGCCGTGCTGGTCGCCACCCTGCTGCCGCCCGGCGACACCGGCGGCCTGGACCGCATGCTCGACGCGCTCACCGGCGGCGTCGTCGGCATCGCGGCCGTCGCGCTGCTGCCCGCCAGCCCCTTCGCCATCGCCGCCAAGCACGCCTCGGGAGTGCTCGACGCGCTGTCCACGGTGCTGGAGAAGTGCGCGGAGGCGATCGAGAAGCGGGACGCGGACCTGGCCGCGGAGGCGCTGGAGGAGGCGCGCGGCACCCAGGCGGTGATCGAGGAGTTCGAGCAGGCGCTGGAGACCAGCCGGGAGATCGCCACGATCTCGCCGCTGCACTGGCACCGCCGCGCCCGCCTGAGCCGCTACGAGAGCGCCGCGGTGCCCGTGGACCTCGCGCTGCGCAACTCCCGCGTGCTGGCCCGCCGCACGCTGGCCGCGCTCGGCGAGGCGTCGCCGCCGCCGACCACGCTGGCCACTTCGCTGCGCGAGGTCTCCGAGGCGGCCCTGCTCCTGCAACTGGAGCTCGGAGCGGGCCGCGAACCCCAGCTCGCCCGGCAGGCCCTGCTCGCCGTGGCCGCCCGCCAGCGTCCGGAACGGCTGGGCTTCTCCGCCGACGTGATACTCGCCCAGTTGCGTTCGATCGTGGTCGACCTGCTCCAGGCCACCGGCATCAGCAACGAGGAGGCCACGGCCGCGCTGCCCCCGCTGGACTTCACCCAGCCCTGACCAGCTCCACCGCGGCCAGGGCCGTGCTGCCCATCCCGCCGGCCAGCACCAGCAGCGCCGCGGCGAGGGGAAGGTGGCGGGTCCAGCGGTGCCTGGTCACGGCACCCAGAAGATCACTCCCACGCAGAACGGCCAGCCCGACCGCCGACAAGGTGAGCGCCATGCCCACGCCGAAGGCGGCGACCAGCACGAGCGCGACGAACGCCCGGCCGGACAGCAGGCCGGTCAGCAGCAGGAGAAAGGCCGACGGCGAGGGCAGCAGACCGCCGGAGACCCCCAGCGTGACCAGCCCGCGCCGGGTGAGCAGCGACCCCTCATGCCCGTGCCCATGACCGTGGCCGTGTCCATGACCATGACCATGACCATGACCGTGTCCATGACCGTGACCGTGGCCCTGGCCGCGCAGGTGGCGGTGCACCAGACCGCCGCCCACCGCCAGGACCGCCGCCGCCCCGGCCAGCTGCAGCCAGCGGGTCACCGCGCCCAGGTCGGGCGCGTTGTCCACGGCCAGCCACCACACCACCGCCAGGACCGCCACCGACACCGTGTGCATGAGCGCCACGACGCCGCCCAGCCGCACCGCGTCCATGGGCCGGGCCTGGCCGCCGAGCAGGTAACCGGCGGTCAGCGTCTTGCCGTGCCCGGGGGCGCAGGCGTGGGCCGCCCCCGCCACCAGGGCCACCAGCAGCGCCAGCGGCAGGAACCGGTCGATCAGCGACGGCAGGTCCGTGGTGAACGACGTGGAGGTGGTGGTGGCTGCGATGCCGCTGAGCCGTACCGGATGGGCGGGCTCGTCGGCGGTGTGCAGCGCGCCCGAGCCCGACGGCGTGACCGACACCGTGCGGTAGGCGACGTTGAGGTCGTGCAGCAACGTCACGCTCACGCGCAGCTCGTCGGCCGCCCGCGGGCAGCGGAAACGCAGCACGGCGCCGGTCGTGGCCAGCGCCCCGGTGCGGACCTCGGTCACCGGGCAGTCCGCCGCGCCCTGCCGCACCGTGACCCCACGCCGGAAATATCCGTCGAGGGCGGGGACGGCCTTGGTCAGCGCGGCGATGTCGTCGGCCGCCGCCGACCAGGTGATCTCGACCGCCGGGCCGTCGGCGCGGATCTTCGCCACGGGCGGCGGGCCGAAGGGGTGTGCCCACCCCGGACCCGCCGCCCCCAGCAGGATCAGCGCCACCGCGCCCGCGACCGCGAGCAGGCGAGCCAATCCCTTGGTCATCTAGCCGCCAGCGCGTGCAACGACCCGTCGTCGGTCAGCGCGAACACCGTGTTCCCGCTCACCGACAGCGCCGAGGCGACCCCGCCGCCCAGGTCGTAGGCGGCCAGGTGCCGTCCCGTCGCCCGGTCCAGGGCCACGACCCGGCCGTCCCAGGTGCCGGCGTAGACCGTGGTCTCGGTGACCAGGGCGTGCGCCGCCGGCGAGCCGGGACCGTTGGCCTTGCACGAGGTGCCGGAACGCCAAGGGTCCTCCATCGGGCTCTCGCCCGGCAGGTAGCCGGTGGGGGTCTCCCACAGCGTCTTGCCGGTCGCGCTGTCGTAGGCGCGGACCATGCCGTCCTGACTCGCGACATAGGCGAGGTCGCCCCAGGTCGCCGGGCTGGTCACGGGCGGCGGGCCGTACTCGCAGACCGCGGCCGTGCCCACCTTGGCGTGCCAGCGCACCGCGCCGTCGGCGCCGTGCCCGCGCGTGCCGGTGGCGGTCGTCGTCACCAGCCCGGACTCGCTGAACACCGGCGAGGACTGCGAGAAGATGTCGCCCCCGGTGTCCACGCTGGACAGCTGCTTGCACGTGGCCAGATCCATCGAGATCAGCGACTGGCTGGAGCCCGAGTGCAGCCACGCGGTGGTCGAGCCGGGCTTCCTGATCGCCGTGCTGTGGAACTCGCCCCACGCGACCGGCGCGTTGAAGCCGCCGGGCAGCCGCTCGCCGGTACGGGCGTCGCGGCAGCGCACCCCGTCCCACTCGTGGTAGACGGCGACCGCGCGGCCGCCGGGCAGGTCGAACACGCTGACCGGCCCGCCCGCACGGCCGTAACGCCGCACGGTGCCCTGCTTGACCTCTTCGGCGTCGATCGTCTCCCACGCCACCCTGCCGGTGCGCTCGTCCAGCGCGTAGACGCGCCCGACGCCGGTCGTCAGGTAGACCTTGCCGCCGTGCACGGTCGGGAAGGACTCGGCGTCGCCGTCGAGGTAGGTGCGCCACAGCTCGCGTCCGGTGCGCGCGTCGTAGGCCAGCATCATGCTGTACGGCGAGGCGAACGCCTGCGAGGCCACGATCACCCTGCCACCCGAGACGGCGGCCCCGTTGAGGTGGAACTGCTCACCCGTGTTCGCCGCCCACCGCAGATCCAGGGCGGCGCCCGGGTTGCCGGTGGAGGCCGAGCGGCCCTGCTCGTCGCCGCCCTGCCGCAGCCAGTCGCCCTTGGGCTCCGGCCGCGAGACACGGGAGTCCGGCCGCACCTCGAACGTGGTGCGCACCTTCGGGAACGGCTTGCCCTCGCTGTCCCTGACGGTCAGCTCGGCCGTGTACGAGCCCGGATGCAGGCCGGTGATCCGGTCACTGACCCGCGTCCACGACACGTGCGCCCGCGGACAGGACTCGCCCTTGTAGCAGTTGACGATGCCGCTCGGCCGGGTCTCCTCCCCGAAGCGCAGACGCTCCCGCTCCCAGACGGTCCTGCCGTTCTTGGCGCGGACGGTCAGCTCCGCCCTGGACGGGGTGCGGCCGTCGTCCTCGGCGTAGATCTCCAGCGGTACGCCCGCCTTCTTGCCGTGGACGCTGCCGGTCGCCGGGCTCACCAGCGAGACGTCGTCGTTGACGCCGAACTGGCGGTGCACGCCGGTAACGTAGCCCTTGTCCCTGCCGGTGATCGCACTGAAGTCGAGGATCTTGTAGTCGGGCCGGGCGGCGTCGATGCCGTACGTGCCCATGTTGTTGACCTCGACGGAACGGGCGAACGCGCCCCGCCGGTACTCGGCCTGCTGGTTGTGCCCGGCGGCGAACATCCGCACGTCGTACTTGGCCAGCTCGTCCACCGTCGGCTGCATCCCGGCGCCCGGACCCCAGCGGGTGAACAGCGAGCGGTGCGCGAACACGAACACCTGCTTGCCCACCGCGTGCCTGCGCAGGTCCTCGCGCAGCCACTGCAGCTGCGGGGCCAGGCCGCGCGTGTCGTAGTTGTCCTCCAGCACGACGATGTGCCGTCCGTCGCGGTCGAAGCTGTACCACTCGGGGCCGACGTTGCGCCGCCAGAACTCCAGGCTGCCGCCGTACCCGACGGAGGTGGCGGTGCCGCCCACGTCGTGGTTGCCGATCACCGGGTAGAACGGGTGTCCCAGCTTGCCGTCGCGCAGGCCGTTCCTGAGCAGGTCGTAGCCGCCCTGGCGGCGGGCGGCGTCGGCGTAGTCGGTGACGGTCAGGTCGCCGGTGGTGATGGTCAGCGTGGCGCCGTCCACCTCGGACATCGCCTTGACCTGGCCGGTCCAGCGCGGGGCCGCGTTCTGGTACTCCTCGTCGGTGCGGTTGCCCACCTCGACGTCGGAGACCATGAGCCACTTCTCCTTCGGGTCGGCCGCCGCCTTGGTGGGCACCAGGGCGAAGTCGACGCCGGTCTGCCTGTCCAGCTGGCGGAAGAAGCGCGGGATGTAGTCCTCGCGCAGCACCGGCTGGTAGCCGTCGGGGGAGACGACGTAGACCATGTCGGTCTCGCGGCGGTTGCGGTCGACCTGGATGCTGTAGGTGCCGTCCGCCGCGGTCGTCGCCCAGGTGGCGCCGTCGGTCACGGACACGCGGGGGAAGCCCGCTTCGCCGCGGTCCTTGGCGCCGTTGCCGTTCCCGTCCTTGAACACCGTGCCGGTGACGGTGACGATGTCGGCGCTCGCCCCGGCCAGCGTGAACGTCGCCGGGTCGCTCAGCGACTCGTAGCCGTCGTTGAACATGAGGTAGGCGGTCCAGGAGCCCTCACCGAGCGCGGTGGTGGGGATCGAGACCGTGCCGGAACCCTGCGGCGCCCGCACCCAGACGCGCGAGGCCACGACGCCCGGCTTCTCGCCAGGTCCGTAGACGCCGATCCAGTTCAGGGCGTTCGCCCGGTCGGTGGAGTAGCTGAAGGTCACCGGCTGACCGGCCTTGGGGTCGGCCGTGGTCATCTTGAGCGTCCCGGCCGCCGCGTCCGCGCTGCCCGGACTCGGACTCGGACTCGCGCTCGTGCTCGTGCTCGTGCTCGGCGTGGGCGTGGCCTCCGGCGTGGGCGTGGCCTCCGGCGTGGCGTCCGGGGCCGCCTTCTCGCCGTCAGGAGTCCCCCCGGCGGGCGTGGCCTCCGCCGTCGTCCCGGCACCGGGCGTCTCGGCGGCGCGTGTCTCGGCAGCGGGCCGCTCGACGGCCGGCGTCGGCGCGGGCTCGGGGCTCGCGGCGATGGCCGCCTGCGGGGCGAGCACCGCGACGCTCACGGCGACCGCGATCGCCGCCCTGCTCCGCCACGTCCGCCGTCCGGTGCCCGCCGTGGCTCCCCGTCCGGTGGCCGCCGTGGCGCCCCTTCCGGTACGGCGCAGCGGTACCACCACCAGGAGCGCCAGCAACGCCAAAGCGGCCAGCACGCCCACGACGACCGGCCACACCGCGCGGACCGGAGCGTGCGCGCCGGTCACGTCGATCACCGGCGCGGCGGCGTTCACGTTGGCCGCCGTGCCGTCGAACTCGGCGATCACCTCGGTGAACCCGCCCCGGTCCAGCAGGGGCGCCAGGTCAAGCGTGTCCACCGCGCACGACCAGGCCAGCTCGACCACCACTCCCCCGGGCACCCCGCCGCCGTCACCCGAGACGCCGTGGGCGCTGACCGGGCAGGGCGTGGGGAGCAGCGCGGAGGCCCACGCGCCCGCGCCTTCCGGGCTGACGACGTCGCGGTGGACGATCAGCCGTCCGCTGGTCACCCCTTCCGAGGTGGCCACGACGAGTTCCGCGTGCTGCCGGGTCAGGTGCGCGGAGGCCGGGCCTGCGCACAGCGCCACCCCTGCCGCGACCGCCAAGAGCAGCACGATGGCTTGCCACAATGACGTTAATTGTCTAGACATGTTCGGCAGCGTAGGGAGCGTCCCCTCTGGCGGAGAAGAGGCATTATCCAACCGCCCTGGATAATTCACCGCGCTCCCACCGGACGTTCATCTCGCGGGTGAGGCGACGATCCGGCACGATCCTCGGTGCGAGAAGGTGTTCCTGCGGGAACGCCGAAGCCCAGGACCGTCCCACGGTCAAGCGAGAACGGGACGCCCGTCGCGGACGTCCCGTTCGTGAAGCGGGGGGGTCAGACGGCGACCAGCGCCGCCTCGGCCTCAAGCGTCGCGGCGACGGCGGCCACCACCGCGGCCACGCGCAGAGCCTCCTGGATCTGCTCGCGGGGCAGGCCGGAGCCGCGCAGCACCTGCTCGTGCGACTCCAGGCAGCGGCCGCAGCCGTTGATCGCGGACACGGCCAGGCACCACAGCTCGAAGTCGGCCTGGTCCACGCCCGGGTTGCCGATGACGGTCATCCGGAGCTTGGCCGGCAGCGTGCCGTAGGTCTCGTCACCGATGAGGTGCGTGGCCCGGTAGTACACGTTGTTCATCGCCATGATGGAGGCGGCGGCCTTGGCGGCCGTGAACGCCTCCTCCGGCAGGTTCCGCGCGGCCTCTTCCGAGACCTCGGCGATGACCCGGCCGGACCTGGCGGCCAGCGCGCACGCCAGCATCGCCCCCCACAGCTGCTGGTCGGTCAGCGACGAGGTGGTCGTGACCGAGCCCAGGTTGAGCTTGATGTCCTTGGCGTAGGCCGGCAGGGCTTCCTTCAGCGCGGCGATACTCATGCGCCCAGCAGCGCCTTGGCGTCGAGGCCCCGCTCGCCCTTGTTCCAGTTGCACGGGCACAGCTCGTCGGACTGCAGCGCGTCCAGGACCCGCAGGACCTCCTTGACGTTGCGGCCGACCGAGCCCGCGGTCACCATCGTGAACTGGATCTCGTTGTTCGGGTCCACGATGAAGGTGGCGCGCTGGGCGACGCCGTCGGAGCCGAGGATGCCGAGGTCGGCGGAGAGCTCGCGCCTGATGTCGCTCAGCATCGGGAACGGCAGGTCGCGAAGGTCCTCGTGGTCCTTGCGCCAGGCGTGGTGCACGAACTCGGAGTCCACGGACACGCCCAGGACCTGGGCGTCACGGTCGGCGAACTCCTCGTTGAGCCGGCCGAACTCGGCGATCTCGGTCGGGCAGACGAAGGTGAAGTCCTTCGGCCAGAAGAACACCACGCGCCACTTGCCCTCGTAGGTCTTGTGGTTGATCTCCGCGAACGCCTTCTCGGGGTCGAGGTCGACGCAGGCGGTGAGTTCGTACTCGGGGAAGTGGTCACCGACGGTGAGCAAGTGCGTGTCTCCTTGGATGAAGGTGAAGGTCAGGGGCCCTAGCGTCCCGCACGTAGCATTGATCTGAGAAATCGCTCAGTCAGACCAATCTGAGAGGTGTTCCCTATCAGTGAGCCCATGCCGACCCTGGCTCAGCTGCGCGCGTTCCTGGCCGTGGCCGAGCATCTCCACTTCAGGGAGGCGGCCAGCACGCTTCGGATCAGCCAACCCGCTTTGTCCGGAAATATCGCCGCTTTGGAGGAGGTTTTGGACCAGCAGCTGGTAGAGCGGACCACCCGCAAGGTGCTGCTCACCCCCGCCGGAGAACGCCTGACCGGGCACGCGCGGCGCGTCCTGGCCGCCGTCGACGACCTCATGGGCGAGGTGGCCCAGAACCGCGAACCCTTCCGCGGGCCCGCCCACCTCGGCGTCATCCCGACCGTCGCGCCGTACGTGCTGCCCGCGCTGCTGCCGATGTTCGCCAGGCGCTTCCCCCACCTCAAGCTCACCGTGCACGAGGCCAGGACCGAGACGATCCTGGAAGAGGTACGCGAGGGGCGGCTCGACATGGTGCTGCTCGCGTTGCCCACCGAGGTGAACGGGCTGGTCGAGGAGCCGCTTTACGACGAGGACTTCCTGCTGGCCGTACCGGAGGATCATCCGCTCGCCGCGAGCGAGGAGCCGCTCGGCCGCGCGGCGCTGAAGGGCCTCGACATCGTGCTGCTCAACCAGGGCCACTGCCTGCGCGAGCAGGCCATAGACGTCTGCAGGGAGGTCGGCGCGCGCGCCACCGCCACCACCTACGCCACCAGCCTGCCCACACTCGTGCAGCTCGTCGCGGGCGGGCTCGGCGTGACGCTGCTGCCCGAGTCGGCCGTGCCCGTGGAGACGGGCAAGAGGGTACGGCTGGCGCTGCGCCGCTTCGCCGCCCCGGCGCCGGGCCGCACGATCGGCCTGGCCTACCGGGGATCGTCGGCACGGGCGGCGGAGTACGCGCAGCTCGCCAAGGCGGTCAGGAGCGCGGTGAGGCAGCGCCGGCTACCCGTCAAGATCGTCACCTGACCCGCGGGTTCACGGCAGGCGCTTGAGCCTGGCCACCGCCTCGTCGATGACCTCGTCCTTCTTGCAGAAGGCGAACCGGACGAAGTGCGCGCCACGCTCCGGATGGTCGTAGAACACCTGGGTCGGGATGGCCACCACGCCCGCCAGCGACGGCAGTTGGCGGGTCAGCTCCAGGCCGTCGGTGAAGCCCAGCGGCCGGATGTCGGTCTGCACGAAGTACGTGCCCGCCGGCCGGAACACCTCGAAGCCCGCCGAGGTCAGCCCCTCCATCAGCCGGTCGCGCTTGTCCTGGAGCCCGGAGCGCAGCGCCGCCACCCAGTCGAGCTCGTGCCGCAGTCCGTAGGTGACGGCGAGCTGCCACGGCGCGCTCGCCGTGAACGTGAGGAACTGCTTGACCGTCTGCACCGCGCCGACCAGCGAAGGCGGCGCGCACACCCAGCCGGTCTTCCAGCCGGTGACCGAGAACGTCTTGCCCGCCGAGGAGATCATCACGGTGCGTTCGCGCATGCCGGGGAAGGTGGCCAGCGGGATGTGCTCGACGCCGTCGAAGGTCAGGTGCTCGTAGACCTCGTCGGTGATCGCGATCAGGTCGCGTTCCTGGCAGAGCTCGGCGATGACGGCCAGTTCGGCGCGGGTGAAGACGGTCCCGGTCGGGTTGTGGGGGGAGTTGACCAGGATGGCGCGGGTGCGGGGGGTGACGGCTGCGCGCAGCTCGTCCGGGTCGAAGGTGAAACGGCCGTCGGCCGGGCGCAGCGTGACCGCCACCAGCCGGGCTCCGGACAGCGCGATCGAGGCGGCGTAGGAGTCGTAGTAGGGCTCGAACGCGATCACCTCGTCCCCCGCCTCGCACAGCGCCAGGACGCTCGCCGCGATCGCCTCCGTGGCGCCGACCGTCACCAGCACCTCGCCGTCGGGGTCGTAGTCGAGGCCGTAGTGGGCCGAGCGGTGCTCGCTGACCGCGTGCCGCAGATCGGGCACGCCGGGGCCCGGCGGGTACTGGTTCGCGCCCGCCGTGATCGCCTCCACCGCCCGGTCGAGCATCGCCGCCGGGCCGTCGGTGTCGGGAAAGCCCTGGCCGAGGTTGATCGAGCCGGTCCGCACGGCCAGCGCGCTCATCTCGGCGAAGATCGTCGTGCCGAAGGCGCGCATCCTGGATACAAGGGGTTCCGTCACGGCCCCAGACTATTAGGCTCGACCTGTGATCATCAGGGTCGTGATCGCGCTCGCTCTGAGCGTCCCCCCTCCGGCCGCCGCCGTCCGGGCCGCCGACGCCTGTCCCGTCCCCGTTCCCACCGGCACCACCTGCGGGTTCCTCGAGGTCCCCGAGCGAAGGAACGCGCCCGGCCGTACCGTCAAGGTCGGGTACGCCGTGCACCGCTCGCAGGATCCCGCCCGCAAGCCCGACCCGGTCGTCTACATGGGCGGCGGGCCCGCCTCGTCGTCGTTGCAGCTGACCGGGTTCCTGACCCAGTTGTTCCCCGACCGCGACATCGTCACGATCGAGCAACGCGGCGGCAAGTACTCCGTGCCCCGGCTGACCTGCCCGGAGACGGTCGAGGCCATGCTCGACCGGCTGCGCCGCCCGGAGACCGGGGCGGCGGGCGTGGCCGCCGGCGCGGTCGCGTGTCGCAAGCGGCTGGCCGAGCGCGGGGTCGACCTGCGCGGCTACACCACGCGCGAGATCGTCGCGGACGTGGTCGACCTGCGCAAGAAGCTCGGCTACCCCGCCTGGAACCTGTTCGGGGTCAGCTACTCCACGCGGGTCATGGTGGAGGCGGCCAAGGCCGACCCGGACGGGGTGCGGGCGATGATCCTCGACTCCTACCTGCCGGAGAAGGTCGACTGGTACCGCGACGCCGACCGCAACCTGGCCGACACGGTGACGGCGCTGGGGGTGAAGGACCGGTTCGAGGCGATGGTGGAGCGCTACAACCGCGCTCCCGCCCTGGTGCCGACGACCGATCCGCTGCTCGGCGAGCCGTTCACGGCGCGGATGAGCGGCGACGACGTGGCGACCGTCCTGGCCGAGGCCTTGCACGAGTCGGAGCTGGTGGCGGTGGCCCCTGCGCTGATCGACGCGCTGGCCTCGGGGCGGGAGGAACTGCTGCGGCCGCTGGCCGACGCGGTGGGCGGGGGGTTGACGTCGCACGAGTTCGGTCTGTATCACGCCGTCCAATGCCAGGATGAGGCGACATTTCCCGATTCTTCGCGACTTTTCACCGTGACCAATGACAAGGCCGTCTGCCAAGCCTGGAACCTGCCTCTCTCTCCCCCAACTCCGCAAGCGGGCACCGGCGCCGGGGGCGCGACCCCGGAGCGGACCGGCCCAGGCGACGGACAGGACAACACGGGCCCCGGCCAGGCGGACCCGGCGGCCACAGGATCGGACCCGCGCGCCCGCCAGGGCACCACAGGCGCACGGGTGGACACAGGCGCGCGGGTGAACACGGGCATTGCCCAACCCGGCACCGCGGCTGCGCACGCGGGCGTCCGGCAGGCGCACACGGCGACCGAGCGACCCGGCGCGGATGCCGGGCAACACAGCACGGGTGCCGGGCAACACCATGCGGGTGTCAGGCGAGACGGAGCGGACGCCGGGCAACACGGGGTGGACGCCGGGCGTGATGGGGCGGGTGTCGGGCAACGCGGTGCGGGTGTCGGGCGTGACGGAGTGGGTGTCGGGCAACTCGGCGCGGGTGCCCCTCGGGGTGTCGAGGGGGTGCCGGTGCTGGTGCTGGGTGGGCAGTTCGATCCCACGACGCCGACCAGGACCAGCAAGCCGGCCGCCGCCGAGTTGCCCGGCGCCACGTTCGTCGAGTTCGCGGGTGTGGGTCACGCGGTCTTCCTGGCCATGGCCACCACCTGCGGCCGCCAGACGATCGCGGCGTTCGTCGCGGCCCCGGGCTCCTGGAGCCAGCCGTGTGTCCCGAGCCGGGCGGCGCTTGAGCGGTTCGCCCCGGGGTCGATGCTGGTGACGGGCGCGCCGTACCAGATCATGCTCGCGCCGTGGCTGGCCGTGCCGCTGGTGCTGTTCGCGCTGGTCGCGCTCGTGCAGCTGGTCGGCGGCGGGGTGCGGGGGCGGGGGCTGAGCGCGTTCGCGGGGCTGACCGGTCTCGCGGCGGCCGGGCTGACCGTGCAGTCGGTGTACGGCCTGCTCACCACCAACGAGACCGCCCTGGCCGTCGGCGTGCCGGCCTCGGTCGAGGTGTACGGCTGGCTGGCCGTGGGCGCCGTGGCCCTGAGCGTGGCGGCGGCGGTGTGGGCCATCGAGGCGAAACCGGCAGGAAGACTGTGGCCGCACCTGGTCGCCCTCGTGGTGGGCGGCGGGTTCCTCGTATGGTGGTTCGCCTGGTTCCTGTAACGCGCATCAGAGAGCTCGACGCGCTCCGCGGCTTCGCGGTGTGCGGCATCATGCTGGTCAACACCTGGCAGCACGCCCCGCACGAACCACCCCAGCAGCCGCTGGACGCCGTCATGGAGTCGGCCTTCCAGGGCCGCTTCTACCCGATCTTCTCGCTGCTGTTCGGCATGAGCTTCGTGCTGTTCCTGCGCAGCGGTTCACGCGTGGTGCTGCTGCGCAGGTTGTTCTTCCTGCTGATGTTCGGGCTGGTCCAGCACACCTTCTACGAGGGTGAGGTGCTGACCGACTACGCCGCGTTCGGCGCGGCCGTGCTGCTGCCCGCCTCGTTCCTGGCCCCGGGCTACCCGGTGCTGGTGCTCGGGCTGGCGGCGCTCGGCTGGGGCGTGTGGCAGGGCGGCGGCACATTGATCATCCCGGGCCTGTTCCTGGTCGGGATGGCGCTGATCCAGCTCAAGCCGGACCGGCGGCTGCTCCTGCCGTTCTTCGCCGTCGGCGCGGTGGCCTCGCTGGCGCTGACGGTCTTCTACTACTCCAGCGAGATCCCGGCCTACTACACGCTGGGCGCGGTGACCGGCGGGCTCGCCTACGGGACCGGCCTGCTGCTGGTCCTGCGGCCTTGGCTGTCGGCGGTGCTGGAGCCGATGGGCAGGCTGGCGCTGACCAACTACGTCTCCGGCACGCTGGTCATCTTCCTGACCGGTCCGGTGACCGACGGCTGGTGGGTGCTGGTCGTGGCGGGGGCGACGGTGGCCGTCCAGGCGGTCTTCAGCCGATGGTGGCTGACCCGCCACCGCTACGGGCCGCTGGAGTGGATTTGGCGGTGCCTGACCTGGTTCCGCCGGGTGCCCAACGGTCTAGAGTCGAGGCGTGACCAGAATCGCCCTCTGTCAGATCCCGGTGTCCCCTGATCCCACCGTCAACCTCCAGCGGGTACGGCAGGCCCTGGCCGAGGCCGAAGGCGCCGACCTGGCCATCTTCCCGGAGGCGACGCTCACCCGCTACGGCAAGCGCATCACCGACCTGGCCGAGCCGCTCGACGGGCCGTTCGTGACCGGCGTGGCCGAGGCGGCCCGCGCCCACGGCACCGCGGTGATCGCCGGCGTGTTCGAGCCCGGCGAGGATCGCGTGTACAACACCGCCGTCGCCCTCGACGCCCGCGGCGAGATCCAGGCCGCGTACCGGAAGATCCACCTGTTCGACTCCTTCGGCGCCAAGGAGTCGGAGCTGGTCGAGCCGGGCGCCGAACCGGCCGTGGTCGAGCTGGCGGGGCTCAGGATCGGGCTCGTCACCTGCTACGACGTACGTTTCCCCGAGCTGACCCGCGCGCTGGTGGACCAGGGCGCGGAGATGTTCGCGGTGATCGCCGCCTGGGGGTCGGGCCCGCTGAAGGAGGATCACTGGATCACGCTGGTGCGCGCCCGCGCGCTGGAGAACACCATGTGGACCGCCGCCGTCGGCCAGGCGCCCAACCCGGCCGAGTCGAGTGACGGTTTCGGCGTCGGCCGCAGCATGCTCGTCGACCCGCTGGGCGTGGTCCGGGCGGATCTGGGCAGTGCGTCAGGAGTCCAGCTCGTCGAGGCCGATCTGGAGGCGACGGCCGCGATGAGGAAGACTCTTCCGTGCCTTGAACATCGGGTGCTCGGGGTCATGCGATCGTAAAGTGGTGACGTGAGCAGAACGCAAATGCAGAAGGTGGTCCCGCCGCGTCTGCTCGTGCCCTATCTGTCGGGCAAGCGCACGGTCATCTCCGGATATGTCTACCGCGTGCAGGACTGCGCGCGACTGAGCACGCCCAGGCAGCTCTTCCACGGGCTCGACCTGTCGTTCGAAGGATCGGAGCTGACGGCCGAGGTGCCCGAGCTGTATGTGATGCGCTGGTACGCGCGCGACGTCGACACCTACGCCGTGCCGTACGGACCGCACATGGGCGGTGACTGGAGCGACACGCCGCCGTTCGCCGGCAACGGCTTCACCACCTCGCGCGAGCACGTGGTGCCGCAGTTCCACACGATGCCGATGCCGATCCCGGCCGGTGCCGAGATCGTCCACGTGAGCCCCGAGTCCGAACGCCCGTTCGCCGCCTACGACGGGCTGACCTGGCGGCCCGCGGCATGAGTGTTCCCATCACCTCGGGTTTCGTGGCGCGCTTCGAGGAGCGCACCTTTCCCACCGCGCTCGGCCCGGACAGCGACGAGGTCGTGCTGTTCAGCGAGGAGGAACTGGCGGGCTTCGAGGCCGCCTCCGGCTACTGGCGGCGCACGGTCAAGCGGGCCGACGTCGAGTGGCTGGTGCTGGTGCGCACGGTGGCGGCGTTCGGCGGCGAGCCCTGCATCGTGCTGGACGAGGACGAGGACGGCCTGCACATCGCCTACACCGGCCACAGCGGCATGAAGGCCGAGACCCTGGGCTACTGGATGGTCGACCACGGCGCCTACGAGGTCGTGGTGCCCCGCGAGGAAGTGTTCTCGATCAGGGTCGAACGCATCCCCGTGCCCTAGCGGTCAGGCGTCGAAGGTGCGGCGGGCGGTCTCGATGTGGCCGAAGTACTGGTGGGTCCAGCCGCACATCAGGTCGACCGTCGCCCGCAGGGCCTGGCCCGGCTGGGTGAGCGTGTACTCGACCCGCGGCGGCACGGTGGGGTGCACCTTCCGCATGGCCAGGCCGTTGCGCTCCAGCATGCGCAGGTTCTGGGTGAGCATCTTGTGGCTGATGCCCTCGACCTCGTTCCGCAGTTCGCTGAAGCGGAGGGTGCGCTCGCCGAGCGCCTCGATGATCAGCAGCGCCCACTTGTTGGCGACGTCCGAGAAGATCTCCCTCGCCAGGGAGTCCGCGCGCCTGAGGTCCGCCTCGTCCGCCGTTCCGCTGTACTGCTTGGCCACCATCAGGCTCCCAGCCTCTCACAAGTGCACGTCAGCCAAGACTCTCCTATGGTTCCCGAGTAACCGCAAGAGAGCACAGCGGCCGCCATCACCGACTAAGCGATGACATTTCCGCATTCCTTGTCAACCGATGCGTTATCCGTGGGTCTATAGGGGCGTGAACCGACAAACGACCTCGGTCGCGCCGGTGCGGGAGGCGCCGCCGTCGTTCGCCGAACTGTTCGCCGTCCACTATCAGCCCCTGGTACGGCTGGCCGGACTGCTGGGCGCCGACGACCCCGAGGACATCGCCCAGGAGGCGTTCGCCCGCCTGCACACCGGGCAGTTGCGCGACGACGGCGCGGCCGTGGCCTACCTGCGCGCGATCGTCTGCAACCTCACCCGCAACCGTCTGCGCCACCTGCGCCTGACACGGCTGCGCCGCCCCGAGCCGCCGGAGCCGGCGCGCAGCAGCGAGCAGTCGGTCATCCTCGCCGAGGAGCACCGGGAACTGCTGGAGGCGCTCGACCGGCTCCCCCGCCGCCAGCGGGAGGCGCTGGTGCTGCGCTACTGGCTGGACCTTTCCGAACGTGAGATCGCCGCGGCCATGGGCGTCTCGCCCGGTTCGGTGAAGACGCATGCGAGCAGGGGCCTGGCCGCGCTCGGCCGGGCGCTCGAGGAGGACGCGTGACCCCCCTGGAGGAGCGGCTGAAGGCCGCGCTGGACGCTCGCGCCCAGACCTACGAGGCCGGCCAGAACGCCTGGCTGAGCGTGCGCGCGCGCACGCCGCTGCCACCGCGGAGAGGTCGCTGGCTGCTGGCGGCGATCCCGGTCGCGGTGATCGCGCTGTTCGTTCCTGTCCTGCTCAACGGGGGCCTGGGCAGGAACTCGGCGGCCGATCCCGGCACGCTTCAGCGGCGGCTGATGACAGGGCTGACACCGGTGGGGGAGCCGGTGGAGCTCGACGGCCTGAAGCTGTGGTTCGCCAAGGGCAAGCTCGGCAATCCGCAGTTCTGCGCGCTGTCCGGGCGGGGGCGGGAGCCGGTCGGCTCCTGCGCGCCCGTCCACGGCATGGGACCGGGCACCTACGAGGGCTCGGCGGCCGGGAAGGACGCCGCCACGGTCCTCGACTACGGCCTGGCCCAGCCGGAGAGCGCCGGGGTCAGGGCGGTGACGGGGGACGGACGGCGGATCGCGGGGGCGGTGCACCGGGTGCCGGGGGCGCCGATGGTGATCTGGAGTGTGAGTTTCGCGGCCGCCGAGCAGGTCACCAAGGTGGAGTTCCTGGACGCGGCGCAGCGGGTGCTCGGGGAGATGCCCCGGGCGATGCTGACGAGCCGTTCGCGCAAGGCCAAGCCGGCCGGCCTGCCGTACGAGATGGCGGGTGGGCTGTCGCTGCGGCCCTACCAGGTTCCGAACGACACCCAGCCCGGCGCGACCGACCTGGAGGTGATCTGGACGCGCGCCGGCAAGGAGGTGGGCTCGATACCGCTCAAGGAGGCGTACCTGTGGAAGGGCGGCGCCGCGGACCGGCCGTGGCCGGTCCGTCTTCAGGCCGAGGACGGCGTGGTGTTCGGCGCGGCCCGACCCGACGTCGCGCGCATCGTGTGGACGCGGGAAGGCCGCGAGCTGACGCTGACCCCGCGGCCCGACCCGTGGGGGCTGAACCTGGGCCTGTTCGCGCTGACGGCCGACGCCCGGGACGAGGATCGCCGGCACACGCTGGTCGCCTACGACGCGCGGGGCGCGGAGATCTGGCGCGACGACCCGCCGCCGGAAAAGCAGGAGGAGTTCGCCTTCTCCGGCGAGCGGATCAGCGACAAGATCGTCGTGCCGGGCACGGAGGACTTCTCCTTCGGGCCGGTCGAGCTGTGGTTCACGAAGAACACCGACGGGACGCTGCTGTGCGCCTCCGGGGGCGTGCGGCCGGAGGGACGCAAGTCCGGCGGCTGCTCCACGATCGAGCTCGACCGCCGGTTCTCCTCCAGGGACTTCCTCGCCACCTACCTGCCGGAGCCGGGCGCCGTGCTGGCCTACGGCGCCCTGTCGCCCGCGACCGAGGCGGTCACGGCGGTCACCGTCGACGGCACCCGCATTCCCGCCCAGATCCTGAAGGTCAAGGGCGGACCGGCGGCGGTGTGGGCGGTCCGGCACCCGGCGAACGTCAAGATCGCCGCCTTCGCCCACCGGGAGAAGGGCCGCGAGCTCGAACGCGTCGACGTGTGGGACCACAACTGCTCGCAGATCCCCACGCGGGAAGGCGCAGGCCAGGCCCTGCCCGGCGGCGTGTCGGCACACCTGCGGGCCCCGATGTGCCTGCACTTCTGGAAGGACGGCAAGGTGCTGCCCGGCTCCTTCGAGCGCCTGCCCGGGACGAACCTGCGCGCGATCGTCGGCCTTGAGCAGCCCGTGCAGTGGAGCCAGCACAAGGACACCTGGTACGGCTTCGCCCTTCCCGGCACCGCCCGGATCGAGGGCGCGTCCAGGAGCGGCAGGGTCGCCGCCGAGACCGTCCCCGACCCGTGGGGACACGGCGTGGCGATGTTCGCCGCACCGGTCCCCGACGGGGTGGCCAAGAAGGGCCTGCACTGGCCGGACCTCTCCTTCACCGGCTACGACGCCGCCGGGAAGGTGCTGTGGACGTGGGACAGGGCGGGACTCAGCTAGAGGGCGCCAGGTCGCGGCGGCGCAGCACCACCAGCCCCGCCGCGGCCAGCGCCGCCGCCACCGCGGTCAGCCCCAGCAGCGCCGCGGCCGGCGCGCCCCGGCCCAGCAGCAGCGCGGGCACGTGCACGAACGGCGACAGCTCCAGCACGAACCCGTCGGCCAGCTTGAACTCCGCCACCAGGTCGACGGCCAGGATCAGGCCCAGCACGCTCCAGCTGACCGCGGCGGCCAGCCGCGGCAGCACGCCGAACAGCAGGACCGCCACCCCGACCACGGTCCAGACCGCGGGCAGGTAGGCGAGCGTGGCGCCCGCGACGCGCAGCGGGGCGCCGTCGTAGGCGAGCCCGGCCACACCGCCGAGCACCGCCAGCAGCAGCGCCGGCCCGAAGACCGCGTAGAAGAGGTGGCCGAGCGCCCAGTGCAGGCGGCCGACCGGCGTGGAGAGCAGCAGGTCGGCCCGGCCCGCCGCCTCCTCCGCGCGGGCGCGCAGCGCCGAGACCAGCGCGGCCCCGGCGACGAGCTGGCTCATGACGTAGAGGATGAACGTGAAGAACACGTCGGAGACGCCGG
Organism: Nonomuraea sp. NPDC050540; assembly: GCF_044457485.1. Taxonomy (NCBI): domain Bacteria; kingdom Bacillati; phylum Actinomycetota; class Actinomycetes; order Streptosporangiales; family Streptosporangiaceae; genus Nonomuraea; species Nonomuraea sp. NPDC050540. The sequence goes on along the minus strand of NZ_JBITHA010000001.1, from coordinate 760,382 downwards.
CGCCGGGTCCGCCGATGGTCTCGGCGAGCTGCCGGAGCGTCTGCGTGTCCAGCTGAGTGTCCAGGCCGCGCGCCGAGAATCCGATCATGCCGCCGATCGCCGCGAAGCCGATCGTGAACCCGATCAGCGTGCCCCGGTGCAGGCGCCCGGCCAGCGCGAACGCGCCGCCCAGCGAGCCCTCGGCCGGTCCCGCGCGGGTGGGCAGCAGGCCGCCGGCCAGGTCGCGCCGGGCCGACAGCGCGAACGCCGCCGCCCCCGCCACCGCGACGAACACCACCACCACGGCCAGCACCCACCAATGGTCGCCGCCGTAGGGCCGGGTCAGGCGGACCCAGCCGAACGGCGACAGCCAGGCGAGCCAGCCGATGCCGCCGGAGTCGGCCAGCGAGCGGATGCCGAAGAAGACGCCGCTGGTGGCGATCGCGATGCCGCGGGCCGTACCGGATCCGGCGGTGAGCTGCGCGGCGACGGCGGCCACGGCCGCGAGGCACCAGCCCGCGGCGGCGCTGGAGAGACCGAACAGCAGCGACGAGCCGGCGGGCAGGCCGTTGGCGACCAGGCCGGGCACGCTGAGCAGGCCCAGCAGCAGGTTCGCCGCCAGCACCACCACGAGGGCGGCGGCCAGGGGCGCGTGGCGGCCGACGACGCCGGAGGACAGCAGGTCGCGGCGGCCCGTCTCCTCCTCGACGCGGGTGTGGCGGATGACGAGCAGGATGCTGATCAGGCCGCCGATCAGCGCACCGGAGGAGCCGAGCGTCCAGGCGGTCAGGCCGCCGACGCTCGCGTCGTAGATGACGCCGCGGGTGGCCAGCTGGGCGGGGCTGTTCATCGAGGCGTGGGTGAAGGCGTCGAGCGCGGCCTGGTCGGTGTAGAGGCGGACGGTGCTGGCGGCGATGGTGGCCGGGAGCACCGCGCTGATGAGGATCCAGACCGGCAGCAGGACGCGGTCGCGCCGCAGGATGAGCCGGATCAGCGCACCGAGGCCGGTCATCGCGCCGACCCCTCGTAGTGACGCAGGAACAGCTCTTCCAGCGTCGGCGGCTGGCTGGTCAGCGAACGCACGCCCGCCCTGGCCAGCTCGGTGAGGACCGGGGTGAGCGCCGCGCCGTCGACCTGGCAGCGCAGCCGGTCGCCGTCCACGGTGAGCTCGTGCACGCCGGGCAGCCGCGCGAGGCCGTCGGCCGGGCCGATGAGCTCGGCCGTGACCGAGGTGCGGGTGAGGTGGCGCAGGTCGGCGAGGCTGCCCGACTCGACGGTACGGCCGGCGCGGATGATGGACACGCGGTCGCACAGCGTCTCCACCTCCGACAGGATGTGGCTGGACAGCAGCACGGTGCGGCCGCGGTCCTTCTCCTCCTGGACGCAGTCGTTGAAGACCGCCTCCATCAGCGGGTCCAGGCCGGAGGTGGGCTCGTCCAGGATCAGCAGCTCGACGTCGGAGGCGAAGGCGGCCACGAGCGCGACCTTCTGCCGGTTGCCCTTGGAGTAGGTGCGGCAGCGTTTGCGCGGATCGAGTTCGAACCGGTCGAGCAGTTCGGCCCTGCGGCGCGGGTCGAGGCCGCCGCGTACCCGGCCGAGCAGGTCGATGACCTCGCCGCCGCTCAGCGAGGGCCACAGGGTGACGTCGCCGGGCACGTAGGCGAGGCGGCGGTGCAGCTCGGTCGCGTCCCGCCAGGGGTCGCCGCCGAGCAGCTCGACCTCGCCGCCGTCTGAGCGCATCTGGCCGAGCAGGACGCGGATGGTGGTGGTCTTGCCTGCGCCGTTGGGGCCGAGGAAGCCGTGCACCTCTCCCGTCTTGACGCTGAGGTTCAGGCCGTCCAGGGCCCTGGCCTGGCCGAACGTCTTGACCAGGCCCTTGGCGCGTACAGCGGTGCTCATTGGCGTTCCTCGAACTTCTCCAAGCCTGTCCGCGCCTGCTCGAACAGCTCGCGGCCCAGGAATTCCGGTTTGATCAGGTCGAGCTGGGCCTTGCCCACGCGCAGGGCCCCGTCGGGGGAGAACATGGGCACGCCGAGCGCGCGGGTGACGTGCTCGTGCAGCACGGTGATGCCGAGCTTCATGGCGGTCAGCACGGTCGCGCGGGCGCGGTGGTCGACGCCGCTGTCGTCGAGCTTGGACAGGTGTTCCTCGGTGACGCTGACGAGCTGGTCGAACATGGCCGCCGCGCCGGGCGAGCCGTCCACGAGGGCCCGGCCGAGGTAGTGCATGAGGGGCGGAGCGGTGCGGTGGACGCTCTCGATGAAGTCGGGATCTTCCAGGTTGTGGTCGGTGACCCCGGCCTTCGCCTGGGCGCGCATGTAGGACAGGACGTACTCGTCGCACGCTTCGCGCAGTTGGTCCTTGGAGCCGAAGTGGTGCTGGACCAGGCCGGGCGAGACCCCGGCCGCTTCGGCGATGCCGCGGATCGTGGTGGCTCTGACGCCCTTGTCGGCGAACAGCGCCATGGCGACGTCCCGGATACGGGCGCGTGCCGTCAGATCCTCATCAGAAACTGGTCGCATGTCCAACATGCTATACGCATGTATTGGCGACCATACAAGTGTCCAGTCATATTTTTTCGTGTCAAAGCGCGCGATAGCGCGATCTCCTGGCCTCCTTACGCTCCTGCGGGCTCAACCGGAGCACCGTGGCGATCTCGTACTCCAGCGCCCTGCCCACCCGCTCGGCGAACGCCCTCGGCTCGTAGGCGGCGTCGGGCAGCTCCGGCACGACCCGGTCGACGATGCCGTTCCTGCGCAGGTCCGTCGCGCGTACACCCTGGGCCTGGGCGATCTCCGGGGCGAAGTCGACGCTGCGGTAGAGGATCGCCGAAGAGCCCTCCGGCGGCAGCGGCGACAGCCAGGCGTGCTGGGCTGCCAGCACGCGGTCGGCCGGCAGCAGCGCCAGCGCGGCGCCTCCCGCCCCCTCCCCCATCAGCAGGCAGACCGTCGGCGCCTCCAGCGAGACCATGTCGGCCAGGCAGCGCGCGATCTCCGCGGCCAGGCCGCCCTCCTCGGCCGCCTTCGACAGCGCCGCGCCCGCCGTGTCGATCACCGTGACCAGCGGCAGCCCCAGCTCGGCGGCCAGCCGCATGCCGCGCCTGGCCACCCGCAACCCCGCCGGGCCCAGCGGCGCGCCGACCCGCTGGCGGCGCCGGTCCTGGCCGAGCACGACCGCCGGTGCCGCCCCGAACCTGGCCAGCGCCAGGAGCAGGCCGGGCTCGTTCTCGCCCTCGCCGCTGCCGTTGAGCGGGGTGACGTCGGTGGCGGCCAGCTTGAGCAGCGTGCGCACGCCCGGCCGGTCGTCGCGCCGGGAGCGGGTGATGGCCTCCCACGCCTCCACCGGCCGCAGGTCCTCCTCGGGCGGCCGGCCCGGGTCGAGCTCCTCCGCCCGCGCGCACAGCACGCTCAGCGCGCGCACCGCGATCGTCCGCGCCGCCTCGGCCGAGACCACCGCGTCGACCAGGCCGTGGCGGTAGAGGTTCTCGGCCACCTGCACGCCCTCGGGGAACGGATAGCCGTGCAGCGACTCGAACACCCTCGGCCCGAGAAAGCCGATCAGCGCCCCCGGCTCGGCCGCCGTCACGTGGCCGAGCGAGCCCCACGACGCGAACACCCCGCCCGTCGTGGGATGCCGCAGATACACCAGGTACGGCAGGCCCGCCGCCCGGTGCGCCTGCACCGCGGCGGTGACCTTCACCATCTGCACGAAAGCCAGAGCGCCCTCCTGCATCCTGGTGCCGCCGGAGGCGGGCGCGGCCAGCAGGGGCAGCCCCTCGGCGGTCGCCCGCTCCACCGCCGCGGCGATCCGCTCGGCCGCGGCGACCCCGATCGAACCGGCCAGGAAGGAGAACTCGCTGGCCACCACGGCCACCCGCCGGCCGTCGAGCCGTCCTTCGCCGGTCACGACCGACTCGTCGTAGCCGGACTTGACGCGGGCGGCGGCCAGTTCGTCGGCGTAGGAGGAGTCGGGGCGCACCGGGTCGACCGGCGGCGCGTCCCAGGAACGCCAGGAGCCCTCGTCCAGGACCGCGCGGATCAGGGCGTGCGCGTCGGGACGGCTGTCGATCATCGCTCCCGCTCTTCCAGCCAGGCCAGGACCGCGTCGCCGTCCTGGCCCAGCTCGGGCGGGGCGGTGTGCTCGGCCGGCGGCAGGCCGTCGAAGCGCAGCGGCGGGCCCGGCAGCTCGATGCGGCCCAGGACCGGGTGCTCCACGGTGACGAGCAGGCCCTGGGAGCGGGTCTGGTCCCAGGCGTAGACCTCGTCGAGGGAGCGGATGGCGCCGGCCGGGACGCCCAGTTCGCCGAGCGCGGCCAGCCAGTGGGCGCGGTCGTGGGCGGCCAGGGCTTTCTCCATGTCCTGGATGAGGTCCTCGCGGTGGCGGAAGCGGTCGCGGTTGGTGCGATATTTCGCGATATCTGGGTCTATGCCGAGGAGGGTGGCGACTTTTCGCCATTGAGTCTCATTCGCGACGGCGATCTGGAGCATGCCGCCGGCGCAGTGGAAGGCCCCGTACGGGGCGATGGAGACGTGGTGGTTGCCGTTGGCCCGCGGGACCTGGCCGCCGACCGTCCAGGCGGTGCCGTGGTAGGAGTGCACGCCGGTCACCGCGGCCAGCAGGGAGGTCCGTACGATCCGGCCCTCGCCGGTGCGCTCGCGCTCGTACAGGGCGGCGGCCACGCCGTACGCGCCGTGGATGCCCGCGAGCAGGTCGGCGATCGAGGCCCCCACGCGGTAGGGCTCCTCCGCGCTGGGACCGGTCAGCGACATCAGCCCCGCCTCGCCCTGCGCGATCTGGTCGTAGCCCGGCCGCCCGCCCTCCGGGCCGTCGTGCCCGAACCCCGTGATGGACAGGACCACCAGCCGCGGGTTGAGCTCAAGCAGCCGTTCCACGGCGAGGCCGAGCCGGTCGAGCACCCCGGTGCGGAAGTTCTCGATGAGCACGTCGCTCTGCCGGACCAGGCGCTCGATCAGCGCCCTGCCGCCGTCGCTCTTGAGGTCGACGGCGACCGACAGCTTGTTGCGGTTGGCCGCCAGGAAGTACGTGGAGATGTCATGCTCCGGCCCGACGAACGGCGGTCCCCAGCCCCGCGACTCGTCACCCCCGTCAGGGTGCTCCACCTTGATCACCTTGGCGCCCAGGTCACCGAGCATCTGGGCGGCGTGCGGACCCGCGAGGGCCCTGGACAGATCGAGCACGACGATGTCGCCTAGGGGTCCGAGCAAGATCAACCTCCATCCCGGGGAAAGTCAATATTCTCAGCTTGCCAGGTCCTTTCTGTCGCCCCCTACCCTCGACAGCGTGCAAACCCTCGCCCAGCGCATCAGCGACCTCCCGCCGTCGTGCGGCCCGGTCCGCCTCGTGGCCGTCGACGGGCCCGCCGGCGCGGGCAAGACCACGTTCGCGGGACGGCTGGGCAAGGCGCTCGACTGCCAGGTGATCCACAGCGACGACTTCCCCGTGCCGTGGCCGGAGGGCCCCGGCGCCTGGTTCGCGGCGTTGCGCGAGCAGGTCCTGGACCCGCTGTCGGCGGGCCGCCCCGGACGCTTCCGCCGCTACGACTGGCACCGCGCACGCTACACGACGTGGCTCGACGTCCCGCCCGCTCCGGTCCTGGTGATCGAGGGCGTGGGTACGGCCCGCCGCGACGCCGACCACCTCCTGGCCTTCCGGGTCTGGCTGGAGGCCGCACGCGCGACCCGCTGGGACCGTGTGCGGGCCAGGGACGGCGTCGGCCTGGAGGCGGAGTGGCAGGCGTGGTTCGCCGCGGAGGACCGCTGGTTCGCCGACGACGCCACCCGATCCCGAGCCGACCTCGTCATGTCCACCTGACTGTAAAGGATGGCCATAACCCCGGCCACCCACCACATTGCTATACCAAATCCTATACAGAATCCCGGCGGATGGCCTTTACCCTCGACGGAGTCCCTTCCCCGCAGCGAAAGGCCGTTCGCGATGGCGCCGTTACCGCAGCCACGGACCCTCCACCTGACGATCTGCGCCACGCTCCTCACCGCGGTCGCGGCCATCGGCGTCAGCGCCGTGGCCCAGGCCACCGCCACCACGCAGGAGGCGCACCCGGTCGCGGTCACGATCCGCGACGTCGCGGGCAAACCGGTCGGCACTCTCGCCCTGCGGGCGGAGGGATACACCAAGTCGCGCCTGTCGGTCACCGTCAAGGGCCTGCCCCCGGGCTACCACGGCTTCCACGTCCACACGACCGGCATCTGCGACCCCGCCGCCATCGACCCGGCGACCGGCAAGGTGTCCCCGTTTTACACCGCCGGCGGCCACTTCGACCTCGGCGGCTCCACCCACTCGCACCACTCGGGCGACCTGCCGCCGCTGCTGGTCGCCGCGGACGGCTCCGGCACGGCCTCGGTGGTCACCGACCGCTTCCGGGTCCGCCAGCTCACCGACGCCGACGGCAGCGCCGTCATCGTGCACGCCCTGCCCGACAACCTGGCCAACATCCCCGAGCGCTACAGCGCCACCGGCCCGGACGAGGCCACCCAGCGCACGGGCGACGCGGGCGGCCGGATCGCCTGCGGCCCGATCAAGTAGCCGCCCGCCACCGCTCCCCGGCCGCCGCATTGGCCCGTGCGGCGTCCGGGGACTAGGGTTGCCGCCTCGACCGGGAACGCACGCCTTCGAGACCCGGCGCGACCGACCGGAGAGGCGGACGATCCTGATGAACGACGACTTGGCGGCGATGGCCCGTTCCATCATCGACGCCAACGTGTACGTGACGCTCGCGACCGCCGGCCGGGACGGCACCCCGTGGGCCAGCCCGGTGTTCTTCGCCCACGACGGCTACCGCGACTTCTACTGGGTCTCCTCCCCCGAAACCGTCCACTCCGGGAACCTGGCGGTCCGCCCTCGGCTGAGCATGGTCGTCTTCGACTCCCAGGTCACCCCGGGAAGCGGCCAGGCGGTCTACATGTCGGCCACGGCCAGGCAGGTCACCGACCTGGAGCCCGCCCTGGCCGTCTACCCGGGCGACCCGGCGCGCGGCGGGCGTCCCATGACCCCCGAGCACCTGAGCGCGCCCCACCCCTACCGCCTCTACGTGGCGCGCGCCGAGGACCACCACGTGCTGTGCCCACGCGAGACGGGCGTGCCCTGCTCACCCCACGGCCTGTCCTACGATCACCGCATCGCCGTGACCCCCTGAACCACGACTTTGGTCGATGCCGCTCCGACCGGCGACGGAGGCGCGGACTCGGCTTCAGGCGGGAGGCGCGGCCATCCTCGGGCTGCCAGTGTCGAAGGGTCGTCCCCCCTTCGGAAGGGCCCATCGTGCGCGTGACCACCGCCCCGCTGCAGCCGGAACTGGACAGGATCGTAGCGGCCGGAGCGGGCGCGGTGATCGCGGAGCTCCGCTGGGACGGCCGCACCACCAGGCTCGCCTCGGGCGTGATCGAGCTCGGCCGTCCGCGCCGCGCCCCCGTCAACGGCCGCTTCCGCATCGGCGGCGTCACCGAGGCCTTCACCGCCACGGTCGTGCTGCAACTCGTGGCCGAGGGCCGGCTTGGGCTGGACGACCCGCTCGGCGCCCACCTGGGGAACGCGGTGCCGGACATCACCGTCCGGCACCTGCTCGGCCACACCGGCGGCCTGCCCGAGAACACCGTCGCCGAGCACACCGGCCCCGGGCGCCCCCGGCGGGCGCGCGAGCTCGTCGACCTGGCCGTCCTGTCCGCCCCCGGCACCCGGTACGCCCATTCCGCCACCGGCTACCTCCTGCTCGGCATGGTGATCGAGGAGGTGACCGGCCGGCCGTACACCAGAGAGATCACCGACCGGATCATCAAGCCGCTGAAACTGACGGCCACCCGCACCCCCACCTCCTCGACCGCGATCAACGGCCCGCACGCCCGCGGCTACCTCATGACCGGCGGCAGGATCCGCGACGTGACCCGCCTCGACCCCACCGCGGCCGGCGCCGCGGGCGGCATGATGTCCTCCGCCGCCGACCTCAACACCTTCTTCCACGCCCTGCTCACCGGCGGCCTGCTGCCGCCCGCCGAACTCGCGCTGATGAAGACCCCGGGCATCGGCGGCGCCCACGGCCTCGGCCTGGAGATCGCCGGCTCCCCCTGCGGCACCGCCTACGGTCACCGCGGCGCCATCCTCGGCTACACCACCCTGTCCTTCCACAGCTCCGACGGCGCCCGCCAGCTCAGCCTCAGCATGACGCCGTACGACGACGCCGCGCACGCGGCACTCCAGGCGGCGCTCACGACGGGGTTCTGGAGCTAGTCAGCTCGCAGCGCCCGTCCACGCAGTTACGGCGCAGCCGTCCCCTGGAGATCGTCTGCATCAGCCCGATGGCCCAGCACGTGGGGCACCCACGCAGCGCCAGCAGGCCGAGCGGCGCCAGGAGCAGGCTGACCGGACCGGTCACCGGGAGCAGCGCGACCGCGGCGGCCAGCGCGCCGAAGCCGATCACGCCCCTCACCAGGTGCCGGGGCAGCGACCCGCTGGCGAAGTCCCGTCCGTCAGCCATGGTCGCCCCCCACCGAGCTCAGCAGCGTGGCGCGGACCGTGGTGCGGGCGCGGTGCAGCCGGGACTTCATGGCCGGGGTGCTGAGGCCGAGCGCGGCGGCCACCGCCCGCCCGCTGTGGCCCTGGACGTCGCGCATGATCAGCACGCTGCGCTGGTCGGCGGGCAGCTCGGCGATCGCCTCCGCCACGATCCCGGCCTCCAGGCGCAGCAGCACCTCCTCCTCGGCCGACCGCTGGGCGCCGTCGAGGATCGGGAGGTGGTGACCGGTCAGCGTCCGCGCCCGGCGCAGGCACTCGTTGCGGACGATGCGGAACATCCACGACGCCAGCGCCGCCGAGGCCCGCAGCACCCCGATCTTGCGGTACAGGATGATCAGCGCCTCCTGCGCCGCGTCCTCGGCGTCCTCCGGGGTGGTGCACAACGCGTGGGCGAACCGCCGTACGTGCGACTGCGAGCGTGACACCAGCGCGGCGATGGAGTCGACGTCGCCCCGCTGCGCGGCCGTGATGAGACGCTCGTCGGGCCAGGTCGTGTCAGCCACGGCCACGGCTCCTGCGGCGCAGCACGACGACCGTACACGTGCAGACGAGCACGGCGGCCACGGCGATGATGGCGATGGTCATGGTGGGCAACCTCCGGGTCAGGTCCCGGCGGGATCGCCGGGACACACATAAGAGGCAGGAACACCATAAAAGGATTCAGGCACTGACAGGAGATGTCAGTGACGCGCTCCTAGCTTCTGCCCATGAACAACTTCGACTTCTTCGAGGGCACCTGGACCTCGCACCAGCGCAAGCTGACCAAGCGGCTGGCGGGCAGCGACGACTGGGAGGAGTTCCCCGGGTACACGCGCGCCACGCGGCACCTGTCCGGCGCGGCCAGCTGCGACGAGGTCACCTTCCCCACCAAGGGGACCTCGGGGCTGACCCTGCGCCTGCACGACCCCGCCACCGACCTCTGGTCGATCTACTGGGTCAGCGGCGCCGACCCCGTGCTCGGGCTGCCGCCCGTGGTGGGACGCTTCGACGGCGACCGGGGCGCGTTCTTCTGCGACGACGAGCACGAGGGCACGCCGGTGCGCTGCCGCTTCCTCTGGATCAGGATCGACGCCGACCACTGCCGGTGGGAGCAGGCCTTCTCCGTGGACGGCGAGCGTACCTGGGAGACCAACTGGATCGCCGAGTTCACCCGGGCCGAAACGCCTTGAGCGCGGCCTCGACCAGCGCGTCGGCGTACCCGGGCGTGAGCGGGCCCGAGCGCTGCAGCCACCGCTGGAACAGTGGCGCGTAGAGCACTTCGAGCACCAGGTCGAGGTCGGCGTCGGCGGCGAGCTGCCCGGCCCGCTGCGCGCTGCGCAGCCGGGCCTTCTTGGCCTCGTCCACGGGCCGGGCGAGCTTGTCCCGGTACTGCTCGGCCAGCCCGGCGTCGTTGATCACCTCGGCGGTCAGCGCCCGGATCGGCTTCTCGAAGTCCGGGTCGGCGAACTCGGCGACGGTCGCGCGCATCACCCGCTTCAGGTCCGCCTCCAGATCGCCGGTGTCGGGCAGAGCCATGTCCTGTCCTTCGGCGTCCTCGCTGAGCGCCAGGATCGAATCGAAGATCACGGCGCCCTTCGACGGCCACCACCGGTAGATCGTCTGCTTGCCGACGCCCGCCCGCGCGGCGATGGCCTCGATGGCGACCTTCTCGTAGCCCACCTCGGAGATCAGGGCGCGGGTGGCTGCGAGGATCGCCTGGCGCGAGTGCTCGCTGCGGCGGGAGCTGTCGGGTGTCTTGGGCATGAACCCAACGGTAGCGATGCCGGGGACGGTCAGAGGCCGCGCCGCAGCGCCGCCTCCTCCACCCGCTCCTGGGTACGGCGCCGCCGCTCCAGCCGCCCGGTGACCGGCACCACGCCGCCCAGGCCGGTGTGGCGGGGGTCAGGTGTCACCCTTTTACCTGGGTTGTGAGGTAGATGGGGCCGGAAAAGCGAATCGAAAGCGGGCTCCCCTACCGTCGGGGACATCCATCCCGGAGGAGGATCGCCGCCTTGCTGGCAGGGCGGTGCGCTGGGCCGTCGTGCCGTCGCGTGGCACGCCCGCCCGCTCCGGCCGCCCCGCCACCCGCAGTGGCGGGGCGGCCCGGTCTCAGGCCAGGTGCGTCACGTCGTTGAACGACAGCACCTCCATCCGCCCGTCCACCACGTGCCAGGTGGAGACCGACGCGTTGCGGATCGGGGCGTAGCGGTGCACGGAGGGCAGTTCGGCGTCGGGCTTGCCGGCCAGGACGTGGCGCAGCAGCAGCACGACCGCGTCGTGGGCCACGATCAGGACCCTCCGGCCGCGGGCGGTCGCGCGCAGGTCGCCGACGAAGGCGCGCAGCCGTACCACGACGTCGCCGAAGGACTCGCCGCCCGGCGGCCGGAAGGCGTACTCGCCCTCGGACAGAAAGCGGGCGGCCTCCTCGGGGAAGCGCTCGGCGACGGCCGCGCGGTTGAACGGGGCCAGGGCGCCCATCTCACGGTCGCGCAGGCGCTTGTCCACGGTGAGCGGCAGCGTCGTCTCGACGCCCCACGCCCGTTGCGCGTGCGCCCAGGTGTCGCGCGCCCGCAGGTACGGCGAGCACCACACCACCTCCGGCGCCTCCGCCTCGGGCAACGCCGCCAGCACGTGCCCCACCGCGGCCGCCTGCCGCCTGCCGAGATCGGTCAGGGTGACCTCCTGGTCGCCGCGCTCGTAGACGAGGGGACGCTCGCGCGCCCGTTCATAGGCGAGGTTGGCCTCGCTCTGGCCGTGTCGCACCGCGATGATCCGCACCGGTCCGCTCATGCCGCCATGGTGCCAGAAGACCCTTCTTCTCATTACGGTCGAGACCGTTAATATGTGCCATGGAGGCCTCCCCTGCGAGCACTCATCGCAGCCCTCCTACTCCTCCTCACCTTCGCCACTCCGGTCCAGGCCGCATCAGCGCCACCCACCGGCTGCGGGTTCCAGCCCCTCCGCACGCTTCCCCTCACCGGCACCACCGCGGCCGCGTCTGCACCGTCACATCGAGTGCCTCCGGCCCCGCCGTACTGGCGGTCAGGGACGCCCCCGACGCGCGGCTCAAGATGGACCCGGTCCCCGCACGACCCGCCCGAGGCAGGCGCGGGGCCGGGGTCGCCCGAGAGCCGGGTGGGTCAGGGGCGGAGGCGGTAGAGGGTGGGGCCTTCGGCGAAGTAGAGGTCGCCCGAGCGGTGGACCGCCAGCTGGTGGACCGCCCCCGAGCGCAGCACGGTGTGGCGGCCGGTCAACGGGTTCAGGCGGAACACCGACCGACCGGCGTGCGCGCCGTACAACTGAAGGTCGCGGCGGTTGAAGGCCAGCTGACCGCTCGCGCTCTCGCTCGACGACAGCACCACGCGCTTGACGACCTTGCGGGCCCAGGTGTTCACCGCGAACACCTCCCCACCGGCGATCCCCCACAACCGTCCGGCGGCGTCGAAGGCGAGGGCCGGGATGGCGGGCTTGCCCGGGGCGGGGACGATCTCCCACAGGAGCCGGTCCTCGCGCACCGACCAGGCGAACAGTTTGGCCTCCGGCTGTGTCGGCGGGGTGGCGGACTGGCCGCTGTAAATCGAGGTGCCGCCGTAGACGACGCCGTCGCGGTAGGCGAGCGCGACGATCGACTGGTCCTTGACGACGTCGCGCCGCGAGGACTTCAGCCGCCCCGCCTCCGGGTCCCAGACGGACAGGACGCCGCCCAGGTGACCGAGGTCGGGCATGGTGCCGACGGCGAGGTAGCGGCCGGCCGAGACCATGGCGCGGGGGCGGATCTGCCGGTCGGCGGCGCCGTCGAACAGGCGGGCGGGGTTCGGGGCCGGGCCGGGCTGCGGGCTGGGCGAGTACTCGGTGCTGTTCCACGGCAGGCTCGGGTCGTAGGAGTAGACGCGGGCCTCGGGGTAGGCGCCGATGTACAGCTTGCCCCGGTGCGTGGTCATGTCCTCGCTCTGCGAGAACGTGTGGAACTCCTCGGCCTTGCCGGACCTGGGGTCGATGCCGGCGAAGCCGCCGTTGAGGAAGCCGCCGGCGTACATGCGGCCGTCGGGGCCCTCGGACAGCGCCGTGACGTCGATCGGCTCGCCCTTGATGCCGCTCTGGACGAACGCCTTGGCGCCGGTCTGCGGGTTGTAGCGGAACATCAGGCCGCGCCAGAGCAGGCCGACGAGGCTCTTGCCCGGGTAGTCGGGCAGGCCGAGTTCGGCCCATCCGATGCCGCGGGTGTTGGCCACGCGGCCGGTGACCGGCAGGCCGGTGGGGGTGGTGGCCTTGGTCTTGGGGTCGTAGCGGACGAGCTCGCCGCCCTTTACAAAGTAGACCCGCCCCTCGGCGTCCGGTGGCGAGACGTCCAGGCCGTGGGCGGCGTCCAGCCGGTCGGACCACGTGCCCGCGGCGATGTCCCACACGTGCAGGGGGCCCGGACTGGCGCTGCCCAGCCGTACGTAGAGATATCCGGCGGCGGTGTTGACGTCGTAGGCCCACTTGCCGGTGGTGTCCTCGGGGGCGGGCAGTTCCTTGATCGCGCCGCTGGCCGCGTCCACCTCGAAGATCTTGGCGGGCGCCTCGGTACCGGCGTAGATCTTGCCGCCGGCGTAGGAGACGCTGCGGACGTAGGCGTGGCCCGCGGACAGGCGGCCGTAGTCGCGTACGCCGGTGGCGGGGTCGTAGGCGAAGAGCCTGCCGCCCGGCGAGGTGCCGCCGTAGACGGTCGCGCCCTCGCCCGCGGCCAGGGTCCAGACGAACGTCTCGCCCTGGAGCGGGTTGCCGAGATCCTGGACGCCGCCCTGGGCCGTCCAGCGGAAGAGCTTGCTGCCGCCGTGCGTGCCGGCGTACACGCTGCCGTCGGGTGTGGCTTCCACGGCCCACGCGCCGCCGGAGCCGGGCAGGTCGAACCGGGACGTCTGCGCCCCGGTCGCCGGGTCCACGGCGTTGAGATGGGCGGGGACGCCGGAGGAGGCGCTCCAGATCACCGTCCCGCCCTCCGGCCCGGGGGCTACGGCGCCGCCGAGCAGCAGCACGTCCTGGAGCGGGACGCCGAGGTTCTCCGGAGCGGGGGCGGGGGCCGGGGTGAGCGCGGTGACCGCGACCAGGACGGCCGCGAGCGCTCCCTTCCATAAGATCATGCGCGCAGCACCTTCGTGAGGGCCTCGACGAGGTGCGAGGCATGGGCGGGATCGTCCATGAGCATCGACTGGCGCATCCAGACCACCTCGCGCGTGGCGGCCTCGGTGGCGGGACACGGCTCAGGGCGCGCCCCCGCCTCGGTGAGCGCGGCCATCGTGCCCAGCGGCGGGTAGCCGCCGTCGAGCGGCACCCCTTCCGCCGCCATCGCCTCCAGGAAGAAGGCCCGGTCGAACGGCACGCGCACGCGCAGCATCAGCAGGTGACGCGAGTCGAGCGTGGTACCCGGCGGCTGCGGCACCACGCTCACCGGCAGCCCGGTCGCGGCCAGCCCCCGCTCCACCTCGGCGGCGAACACGTTGCGCCGGGCGATCTCCGGCTCCAGCCGGTCCAGCCAGGGCAGCAGCAGCGCCGCCTGGATCTCGGTCAGGCGCAGGTTCCAGCCGACGTTCGGGTGGCCGTACCACTGACCGCCGAGCTTGCGCCCGAGATTGCAGACCGACCAGATCGCCTCATGATCCGCCTCCTCGCGGCAGACGATCAGCCCGCCCTCCCCCGCCGTCATCGCCTTGCTGGCCTGGAAGCTGTAGACGCCGGCGTCACCCAGCCCGCCGACCGGCCGGCCCTTGTAGCTCGCGCCGTGCGCCTGCGCCGCGTCCTCGACGACCTTCAGCCCATGTCGTACGGCTACCGCGTTGATGTCGTCCATGTCGGCCGGACTGCCGGCCAGGTGCACCGGCATGACCGCGGCCGTGCGCCCGGTGACGGCGGCCTCGACCGCGGCGGCCGTCAGGTGCAGGTCCACCGGGTCCACGTCCACGATCACCGGGACGGCCCCCGCCAGCAGCACCGACGTGGCCGAGGCGACGAACGTGTACGCGGGCACGATGACCTCGTCGCCCGGCCCGACGCCCAGGCCGCGCAGCGCGGCGAACAGGCCCAGGGTGGCGTTGCCGACGGCGACGCCGTACCGGACGCCGGAGAGGCCGGCGAACGCGGCGGTCAGGTCCGCGCAGGCGGAGCCGCCCTGGGTGGCTCCCCACAGTCCGCTGTCGAGCACGTCGGTGACGAGCTTGCGCTGCGCGTCGTCGAGCGGTGGCGGCCAGGCGGGCCACGGGGTGGTGCGGACGGGGGTGCCGCCGTGGATGGCGAGGGTCATGCGAGGCGTCCTTTCAGCACGCGCGCGAGGTTGCCGCCCTGGATGAGGGCACGGTCGGCGTCGCTGACCGGGGCCAGGGCGACGCGGCCGAAGCCGACCCGCAGGTCGAGGAAGCAGGAGTCGGAGCCGTAGACGACGCGGTCCGCGCCGGCCAGGGCGGCCAGCTTGGCGATCCAGCGGCCGGTCATCTTGGAGCCGCAGATCTCCAGGTAGAGGTTCGGGTGGCCGTGGATGAGCTCGGCGGCGCGGGCGAAGCCGTACGGCCACAGGCCCGCGTGACCGAGCAGCAGCGGCACGTGCGGATGGCGCCGCGCGACGGTCGCGAACTGGGCCGGATCGCTCCACGGCGAGTCGGTCTGCCCGTGCGCGAGCACGGGCAGACCCAGCTCCCAGACGGGGTCGTAGCGGCGGTCGTCGAGGCGGCACTGGTGCACGTCCGGATGGATCTTGACGCCCCAGACGCCTTCGGTGGTGAGGCTGTTGCGCTGGTGCGGGTTGTAGACCTGCCAGACGCCGATGCGGCCCGGATAGCGCCCGGCCGCCTCGAACGCCAGCCGGTTGCCCTCCTCGGCGGACGGCCCGACGCCGAGCAGGTGGCTGATGCCGATCGCGTCGATGCCGAGGCGGTCCATCAGCTCGACCATGCCTTCGGCGGTCTTGTCCGGGATGAGGAAGTCGGGCCAGGGGCCGAGGTGGCCGTGCGCGTCGAGGATCACAGCAGGCCGCCTCCCGTCGCGATCAGCTCGACGTCCTTTTCCGGCAGGTCGAGGTGGTCGAGCAGGAAGCGCGGGCCGCAGTCGTCGAGGACGGGGGCGCCGGTGCCGAAGACCAGGCGCTCGGGGCCGTACAGTCCGGCCAGCCACTCGACGCCGCGCTGGGTGTTGACGGTGCCGATCTCCAGCCACAGGTTGGGGATCTCGGCCATGAGCTCGCCGATGGTACGCAGGTGGCGGTAGCCCGGGGTGAGCAGCAGGATGCGTTGTTCCGGCAGTCGCGTGGCGAGGGCGAGGAGCTGGCCGGGCGAGGTCTCCTCGAACTCGACGGCCACCGTGGTCTCCATCCTGCGCAGCCATCGGAGTGTGGTGGGGCCGGTGAGCTCGAAGCGATGCCTGGACGGGCACAGGCGGACCATCGGCACGCTCCAGTCCGGGATGGGCTCGAAGGACTCGGGCACCAGGACGGGGACCGGCTGGAGGGCCGGGTCCTTCAGTTCCATGAGCGCTTCGTTGCCCGCTCTGGCGTCGGAGTAGAGGCTAAGGGTGTGGGTCACGTGGGCGCGCTGGATGCCCAGCCGGGACATGTCGGGGCGCGGGTCCTCCGGCAGGTCGTCGAACGGCACGGGGCCGATCAGGCGGTGCGCGTCTGTGACGGATTTCGGCACAGACCGAAACTAGCCGCGCCCCACAACCTCGGTCAAGACCACCCCACCCCCGCCCCTCTACCGGTCCCGTGCACTCGGGCGCTGGGGGAACGGCAGAGCGGACGAACCCCTGGAAGAGAGGCCAAGCCGAGCGTGCCCCCTCAGGGCCTCCGGCATGAGCCCTGGGGGGAGCGCGGCCAGGGCAGGTGCGGCCACGCGGCGGGGTGGGTGAGCCCGGGGGGTGGGGCTGGTCAGAGGGTGGAAGGCGTCAGGGGGTGGGTGGAGTCAGGGGCGGGCAGGTGGGGGTGAGGTCGAGGCGGGCCAGGATGCGGCCGACGAGAGCCCAGGCCTTCCAGGAGCCGGGTTCGAAGTGGAGTTGCGGGTTGGTGTACCAGTCGTCACCCAGCCCCGCCGCCACCGGCTTGGCCTCGGATCCCAGCAGGTAGGCGTTCCCACCGCCGAAGAAGGCCGAGGTGAACACACGCCCCCGGTGCACGGTCAGCTCGCCGTACCCGGAAAGGGCGCCCTGGTGTTTGACGGTGCGGGTGGCGAGGTCGAGGGCGATCCAGGCGCCGGAGTTGCGCTTGTAGACCCCGTAGATCAGGCCACGGTGCACCTTGATGTCCTGGAAAGTGCGGAAATTGGCGACAGGTTCGACCTGCCACACGATCTGGCGCCTTTTCAGGTCGAAGGCGGCGATGGAGGCCGAGGTCCGGGTCGGTGGGGTGCCGCCGCCGCCCAGCACGTCGCCGCCCAGGTACACGATGCCGCGTACAGCGTCCAGGGACAGGCTCATGAGGCTCTGGTCAGGCATGATCCCGGCATAGACGTCCTTGGCGCCCGTGTCCGGATCCACGATCGACAGCGCGCCGTTCAGTCTGGCGCCGAGCGGGGCCGAGGCGACCAGGAGCTTGTCGCGGACCGGGTCGTACTCGATGTCCCACGGCCGCGCCTGGTCATGCCCCAGGTAGCCGAGGCTGCGCAGCCTGTCGGTGCGGATGTCGATCTCGAGGATCTGGCCGCTGGGGTAGATGGCCGCGTAGATCTTGTTCCCGCGCCGCACCATGTCCTTGGGCTCGCCCGGGACCCGGAACCGGCGCTGCTTGCCCGTACGCAGGTCGCGCACCTCCATGGAGAAGTGGCCGCCGATGTACACAGCCCGGTTCGGCACGAGCAGCATGCTCTGGACGCGCTCGGCCCCCGCGGGCAGCCCCGCGTCGATCAGGTCGGCGAACTCCGACTTCCCGGTACGCAGGTCCAGCCACCACATCCCGCCGCTGCCCGAGAAGCCGGCCAGCGTGTCCGCTCCGGTCAGGACCAGGCGGCGGGTCTCGTCATCTTGAGACGGCGGGTCGGCCACCCGGGTGGTGGCGGCGTCGCCGGTGCGGTAGCGGTGCACGGCGCCGTCGGGCCGGGAGGTGCCGTAGACGGTGCCGTCCGGGGCGGAGACGAGCGCGTCGAGCGGGGCCGAGGCGGCCGTACGCGGGTCGGAGCCGTCCTTGCGCACGTCGATCAGCGTCGAGCCGCTGACCGCGAGCACCCGGTCGCCGTGCTCGGCCACGACGCCGATGCCGGTCGTGCCCTGGGCGAGCTGCCTGACGGTGCCGTCCTGGCGGTCGATGGCCATGAGCCTGCCCTTGTCGAGCAGGCCCGCGTAGACGTGGGTGGCATCGGCGGCCAGCGCCCTGACGTATCGCTCCCCGGCGGCCAGGACCCCGAAGTTCCTGACGGCGGCCGTGGCCGGGTCGTACTCCCAGACGCGGCCGTCGGGGTAGGTCCCGGCGTACAGCTTGCCGTCGGGCGCGGCGGCCAGGCTCCACACGTAGCCGCCGTTCTTCCCGAAGGAGTGCAGGTGCTTCACCTCACCGGTGGCCAGGTCGAAGCTATACAGATCGGGCACGGGATACGTCCCGACGTACACCTTTCCGCCGGAGATCGCGGTGGCCCATCCGCCTTCCGGCTCGCCGGTCGCGGGGCCGTCAGGGAGCGTGACGCTTCTGACCACCTTGCGGGTGCTCAGGTTGATCTCGGCGAGCACCGGCGGTTTCTGGCCGCGCGTCACGACATAGGCGTGATCGTCGTGTACGGCGGCGCCGACGATCGCCCCGGTCACCGAAGCGGGCCCGAACGTCTCGACCCGTGTCCCGTCACAGCTCCCGGGCTCGGGGCCGGGCGGCGCGGCGTGGGCGGGAAGGGGGGCGGCGAGGGCGAGGGCCAGCACGGCCGCCGCGATCGCGGGGAATGCGCGCATGGGAGGCTTTCTGCGAGTGGGGGGTGAGCAGATGCACCTATTGCTCAATTTTGGCCCAGACCGTAATGTTCTGAGCGCAAATAGTCAATGGAGGCGGTTGTGACGGCGTTCGACGCGGGCGAGCTGATCGGCGAACTCACGGTAACCCTCGACGTGGACGTGCTGGTCGGAGCGTACGCCGACCGCGACGGACCGCCCGGCGACCCCGCGTCGGTCCTGGGCACGCTCGGCGCGCACGGCATCAAGGCCGGGGCGGTGGCGTCGCTGCGGGCCGCGCTGTTCGACATGCGCACCGGCAACGACGAGGTGCTGGCGACCGGGACCACCCGCGACGACGTGGTCCCCGTCGGCACCGTCGACCTGCGCGACCCCCTCGGCGCGGTGCGCGAGATCGAGCGCCTCGTGCCGAAGGGCGTGCGGGCGATCCGGCTGTTCCCCGACGAGCAGGGGGTGGAGGCCGGGTTCCCGTCGGTGCGGCACGTGGCGCGCAAGGCGGCCGGACTCGGGCTGACCGTGCTCACGGGCGGGGACGTGCGCAGGTTCTGGCAGCCGTTCGCGGGCCTGGGCGCGAACGTGGTCTTCCTGGACACGCACTTCTACCACCTGGGCGACTTCCTGGTCGCCGCCGCCCACGAGCCGGGCTTCCACACCTCGACCCGGCTGCTCAACTCCCCCGACGCGCTGGAGACCGTACCGGCCGATCGGCTTCTGTACGGCTCGCGCACCCCGCACTACGAGCCCGTCGTCCCGCTGCTGCGGCTGGCGACCAGCGGGCTCAAGCCCGAGGAGATCGCCGCGGTGGCCGGCGGCAACGCGAGGAGGCTGCTCGGATGATCATCGATGTGCACGCGCACTGGGGCCCGTGGTTCTTCACCATGGACGTGGCCGCGCTCAACCACACCGTCATGGACCGCTACGGCATCGGCGCCTCGATCGTGTCGGCCACCGAGGCGGTCATCTACGACCCCGCGACCGGCAACCGTGCGCTGGACGGCTGGCTGGCCACGACCGACCGCCACTACGGCTACGTCACGATCAACCCCCGCCGCCTGGACCAGGCGGAGAAGGACCTGCGCGAGTACCTGCCCACCGGCCGGTTCAAGGGCGTCAAGATCCACACCGACTACACCCGCTCCCCCGCGGACTCCCCGCAGACCCGCGAGGCGCTCGCGCTGGTCGCCGCGCACGGCGTGCCCGCGCTGGTCCACACGTGGGGCCCGACCGTCCTCGACCTGGCCGCGACCTGCAGCGACACCCCCGGACTCAAGGTCATCGCGGGACACATGGGCGCCGACGGCCACCGCCACGCCGTCGAGGCCGCGCGCGGCTGCGACCGCCTCTATCTGGAGCCCTGCTACTCCCACGCGCCCGCCCGCCGCATCGCCGAGGTGGCCGCCGCGGTGAACCCCGACCGGCTGCTGTTCGGCACCGACTCCACGCTCATCGACCCGGCCTCCGCGTTCGGCGCGGTCGCCGCCGCGCGGCTCGACCCGGAGACCGCCGAGAAGGTCGCCTGGCGCAACGCCGCGGCCCTGTTCGACCTGCCCGTCTGACCTCGCCTCACCACCGGCGCATTTCCGTTGACCCTAATTACGGTCCAGGCCGTTATATGAAACAAGGAGCAAGCGCATGATCCCCCGCCGACGTTTCCTCCAGGCCGCAGCCGCCTCGACGGCCGCCCTCGCCTTACCCGCCGCACCGGCGTCGGCCGCGGCCGCCCCCGCCGAGGGCACGCTCACCGACCTGGGCCCGGCCAGCGTGGCCAGCCCGCTGGGCAACGGCGAGTTCGTCGGCGAGGTGCTCTACATGGGCTCGCGCGGCCTGTCGCCCAACGTGGTCGGCGCCTGGGACCTCACCCAGGACAAGATCACCGCTCACTACGAGATCCCCACCGGCGTCGGCGTCTGGGCGATGTGCAAGGCCGGCACCGATGTCTACGTCGGCACCCACTCCCGCTCCGACCTGTACAAGATCGACACCCTGACCGGGACCACCACCAAGCTCGCCGAGTACCCCGACCACTTCATCTGGACCATGGCCGCCGCCCCCGACGGCAAGATCTACATGGGCATGTCGGAGCCGGGCCGCGTGGTCGAGTACGACCCGGTCACCAAGACCAGCCGCGACCTGGGCCAGCCCGCGCCCGGCGAGGCGTACGTACGCAGCATCCAGGCCGATGACCAGTACGTCTACGCCGGTGTCGGCGCCAACGCCCACCTCGTCGCCATCGACCGCCGCACCGGCGACAAGCGCGAACTGCTGCCCGCCGAGCTGGCCGACCGCGACTGGGTCTCCAGCATGGCGAGCAGCGGCACGCACCTGGCGGGCGGCCTCAACTCCACGGCCGAGCTGGTCGTGATCGAGAAGGCGAACCCGGCCAACTACAAGATCGTCAAGGCGTCGGCGCCCGGCGAGAAGTACACCGTCGCCGTCCTCATCTTCGACGGCTGGGTCTACTTCGCCGGCCGCCCCTCCGGGACCGTCTACCGCTACGAGCTCGCGAGCGGTAAGTCCGAGGTGCTCGGCGTACCGTTCCCCGAGGCGCAGACGGTCCGCATCCTGGAGCACAAGGGCAAGGTCTACGGCCTGCAGGACAGCGGCGTCTTCGTCTACGACCCCGCCACGGGCACCATGGACTACCTCAGCCACGTGCAGCGGGGCTTCCGCGCCGCGGCCGAGGCGCCGATGTCGGTGCACTCCGACGGCAAAACCGTCTACGTCGGCGGCAAGAGCGGCGCCGACCTGCACGACCTGGCCACCGGCAAGGTCACCCGGCTGCCCATCCCCGGCGAACCGAAGACCATGATCACGGTACGCGGCACCACGTACCTGGGCGTCTACACCCAGGGCGCCCTGTACGCCCACAAGGCCGGGCAACCCGAGGCCAAGCTGCTGTTCCGCACCGGCCACAACCAGGACCGCCCCAAGGACCTGGCCTACGACCGCCTGACCGGCCTGATCGCCATGCCGACCCAGCCGGAGCCCGGCCACCAGAACGGCGCCCTCGACGTCTACGACCCCAGGACCGGAAAGCTCGACACCTACCGCCCGGTCGTGGACCGCCAGACCGTCTTCTCGGTCACCGCCTACCTCGGCACGCTCTACTGCGGCACCAGCACCCAGGAGGGACTCGGCTCGCCCCCGGTCACCCCCACCGCGAAACTGGCCGCCTTCGACCTGCGCACCCGCAAGGTCACGTGGCAGCTCGAACCGCTGCCCGGCATCGCCGCCGTCACCGACCTCGCCCACACCCCGCTGGCGGTCTACGGCATCACCAACACGGGCGTGCTGTTCGAGTACCACCTGCTGAAGCGGAAGATCACCCGCACGCTCAAGGTCAGCGAGCGCGGCGGCGACCTGCTCATCGCCGGTTTCACCGCCTACACCAGCGACGTGAACGCCGTCTACCGCGTCGACCTGCGCGCCTGGACCGTCAAGAAGATCGTCACCGGCCTGGCGAGCGACTGGTTCGGCGGCGGCTCCAAGCTCAACATCGCCCCCGACCACCGGTCCCTGTACGCGATCAAGGGCCGCAACCTGGTCAGCGTGGCGATCTCGCCGTACCGGTGAGGATGTCCTTGACGCTGAGCGGCTCCGACCCCAGGTCGGGGCCGTACAGGTCGTGGGCGTGGGTGGCCGGGATGCGGCCCTCCTCGGCCGCCAGCCACAACATGCGCTGGACGTAGCCCTCCATCGGCTCGGTGAACGTGGCCTCGGCCAGGCGGTCGAGCCGGGCCGAGGCGTCCTCGAAGGCCCGCAGGTCAGAGCCTTGGTAGGCGCGCAGAACGTCGGCGGTGACCCCCACGTGCGCCGCCGCGAGGCCGACCAGGGCGGCTTCCGCCCCCCACAGCAGCGACGGGCCGAACATGCGGTCCTCACCGGTGACGGCCAGGCGGCCCGCCTCACGGGTGATGGCGATCGTGCGCTGGCAGGCCATGGCGTCCGACAGCAGCGCCGCCTTCAGCCCGGCCACGCCCGGCAGCGCCACGAGCGCGCGCAGCACGTCCGGCGGGCAGGGCAGGCTGTAGAGGTCGAAGGCGATCAGGGGCACCCCGGTCGCCTCCCACACGGCCCGGTGTTCCGCCACCCGGTCGCCGGGCGAGGGGAACGGCATGAGCGCCGCGGCCCCCGCCTGCGCCGCCGCTCTGGCCTGCGCGACGACGTCCGTACTCCCGGCACCCCCTACACCGACCACGACGGGCACGCCGAGCGCGACCGCGCGCTCGACGACGGCGGCGCGCACCCCTTCGCTCAGGTACGGCCCGCGCCCCGTGTGGGCCAGCACCGCCAGCCCGCCGGCCCCGTCGGCGACCAGGCCGGCGAGATAGGCGGAGACCAGGTCGAGGTCGACCTCGCCCGCGGTGGTCATGGGGGTGGCCGCGGCGGCGACCAGCGTCCCGCGCAGGCGCTCGCGCAGGTCGGCCGCGCGTGGGTCGATTGCCGTGCTCATGTCGAACCAGCCTAAGGGTTACTTCAACCCGGTCATCGCGATGCTGTTGACGAGGTAGCGCTGCAGCAGGAAGAAGACGGCCAGGCAGGGCACCACCGAGATCGCCGCGGCGGCCATCTCCATCGACTGCGGGAACTGCTCGCCGCGCAGCGTGGACAGGCCGACGGTGAGCGTGCGCATCTCCTCGCTGCTGGTCGCCACGAGCGGCCAGAGGAAGTCGTTCCAGTGCCACAGGAAGACGAAGACGCCCAGCGTGGCCAGGATCGGCTTGGTGAGGGGCACCACGATCTGCAGGTAGATGCGCCATTCCGGGGCGCCGTCCACCTTGGCGGCCTCGAACAGTTCGTCGGGCAGGTCGCGGATGAACTGCCGCATGAGGAACACGGCCTGGGAGTTGGCCAGCGTGGGCACGATCAGCCCCCAGAAGGTGTCCGCGCCGTTCAGGTCGGAGATCAGGATGAACAACGGGATCAGGGTGGCCTGGAAGGGCACCATCATCGTCGCCAGGAACGCCCACATCAGCGCGTCGCGGCCGGGGAAGCGCTTCTTGGCGAAGGCGTAGCCGGCCATGGAGGCGGTCAGCAGGATGATGACGACGGAGACGGCGGCGTAGATGAAGGAGTTGAGCGTCCAGCCGAGGAAGCCGGAGGAGGTCAGGTTCGTGACCAGGTTGTCCAGCGTGAGCTCGTCCGGCCACTGGTGCGGCAGGGTCGGCTCGTTCTTGGGGCTGAGCGCCAGCACCAGCATCAGCAGGAACGGGCTGACGGTGAGCACGGCGACGAGCCCGAGCAGGAGGGCGAACGGCCATTGCCGGCCGGTCCTGCGCCGGGGCCCGGCGGCCCGCGCGGGCGCCGCCTTCACCGGCTTGGTCTCGGTAATCGTCATGTGTTGCTCCGATCGAGCAGACGGCGCTGGATCATCGAGACGATGAAGACCAGGACGAACAGCACGATGCCGATCGTGGCCGCGTACGCCACGTTGAAGTTCCCGAAGCCCTGGTCGTAGAGCGCGTAGATGAGGTTGTAGCTGGCCCGCGACGGCCCGCCGCCGGTCATCACGTAGATGACGTCGAAGGCCTGGAACGCCCCGATCGTCTCGATGACGATCACGAAGAACAGGGCGGGGCGCAGCAGCGGCAGCACGATGCTGCGGAAGCGCTGCCAGGCGTTGGCGCCGTCGACCCGCGCGGCCTCCAGGTACGAGGCCGGGATCGACTTCAGCCCGGCCAGCAGGATGAGCATCGAGTAGCCGAAGCCCTTCCACACCGAGACCGTGGCCAGCGCGGGCAGGACCAGCGAGGTGTCGTCGAGGAAGCCGACAGGACCGAGGTCGATCTTGGCGAGCAGTCCGTTGATGAAGCCGTCGAACTCATACATCCACCGCCAGATCACGCCGGCGAAGACGAAGCTGGTCACGTAGGGCAGGAACAGCGCGCTCCGGAAGATCCCCTTCATGAAGATGACGGAGTTCAGCAGCAGCGCCGTGCCGAGCGAGACGAGCAGGGTCAGCGGAACGTAGATCGCCACGTAGACGATCGTGACGCGCAGCGCTCCCATGAAGATCGGATCGTCGAAGAGCCGGGCGTAGTTGGTCACGCCGACGAAGCTCCAGCTCCCGCCGAGCTGGTAGTCCGTCACGCTCAAGCCCGCCGCGCCCAGCGAGGGAACGAACCGGAAGATCACGAAGAGCACGAGCATCGGCAGGACGAACAGCAACCCGGTGATGGGGTCGCGCAGCCGGTGTCGCACAGGTTCACGCCTTTCGCGAAGGGGTGGGGAGGCCGCGCGGCGGCCTCCCCGCGTACGTCAGCCCGCGGCCGCGAGCTGGTCGTCGACCAGCTTGGCGGCGTCGTCGAGCGCCTGCTGGGCGGTCTTCTTGCCCTGCAGCGCCGACTGGATCTCCGGCGCGAGCACGGTCATCACCTGGCGGGCGGCCGGGTGCGTGTCACCGGGGAAGGCGAACTCCAGCGACTTCTCGAACTCCTTGGCCAGCGGCGACGTGCTCGCCGGCGAGGCGTCGGTGCGGGCGGTGAAGAAGCCGGACGCGGTGGCGAGCTCGGTCGCGACCGCGGCCGAGCCCAGGTAGGCGGCGAACTTCTTGGCCGCGTCGGCGACCTTGGACGCCTTCGTCAGCACGATGCCGCCCGGGATGCCGAAGGCCACCTTCTTGGCGCCCTCGATCGGGCCGCCGACGACCACGTTCTCCTCGCCGATGCCGGCGCCGAGCTGCGTGGCGCCGATGGGGGCCGCGGCGTGGTACATGGCGACCTTGCCCTGGGCGAGCGGGCTGCCCTCGATCACGTTGGCCAGCGTCGCCGCGTTTCCCGGCAGGCCGCCGGCCTTCTGCAGGTCGAGCAGGAACTGCAGCGACTTGACGCCCTCGGGGCCGTTGAAGGCCGCCTTCTTGCCGTCGGCGGCGAAGACGGTGCCGCCGTTGGCCCACAGGATCGGGTAGAAGCTGAGGTTGAGCGACGTCTCGGGGGCGCCGGGGTAGAGCATGATCGGCGTCTTCTTGGCGGCCAGCTTCGGCGCGGCGGCCAGCACCTCGTCCCAGGTCTTGGGCACGTCGGCGACACCCGCGTCGGTGAGCAGCTTCTTGTTCCAGATGGGCGCCGTGATCGTCTGGTAGATCGGGACGCCGTAGAGCTTGCCGTCGACGCTCAGCGCGTTCAGCGCGTTGGGGCGGAACGACGCCTTGTCGGCGGCGATCGCGTCGTCGACGGGGGCGACGGTGCCCTGCTTGACGTACTGCGGGATCTGGTCGGGGCCCAGCAGAACCAGGTCGAATCCCTTCTTGGAGGCCAGCGCCGCCGTCACCTTCTGCTGGCGGCCGTCCCAGGGCTGCTGCTCGATCTTGACGTCGATGCCCGCGTTCTTGGCCTCGAAGTCCTTCTCGACCTTGTCCCAGAACGCCTTGCTCTTGGCCTGGTCGTCGATGACGGGGTACATCCACATCGTCACCGTGCTCTTGCCGTTGTCGGATCCGCCATCGGATCCTCCGCATCCGGCGAGCGTCACTCCCAAGGCGGCCGCGAGGCCGGCTACCGCTACCTTCCTCATGGGCCTTCCTTTCTTCGTAATACCGGTCTAGACCGAAACCTAGCGATCGGGAGAACAGGGGGTCAATGCCTGATACATGACCGTAACTAGGCGGCCCTCCGGGATATCGGTCATCGGCAGTGCGCCCGCACGCTCGCCGAGATCGCGGCCACGTGCTCGCCGGTGTAGTTCTCGTTCCAGTCGATGACCAGGAGCGTATCGCCGACCAGCCGCTCGGCTTCGGGGCAGGCGGCCGCCCGGTAGCCCTCCAGCGGGTAGCGCGAACCGCCGTACAGCGGGGCGTTGAGTGCCGGCGCGTGGTTGAGGGTCTGGGTCAGATATCCGGCCCGTGCCGGAATCCCGTCCTCGCGCAGCTTCTCCGCCACGTCGCGGGCCTCGCCGCCGGGGAGGACGAGCGGGAACAACCACCACGCGTGACCGTCGGGGCGCGGCAGCCGCACCCGCTCCAGACCCTGAAGCTCTCCGATCAGCCGTACGGCGGTGCGCCTCCGGTCGGCCAGCACGCCGGGCAGCCTGGCCAGCTGGGCACGGGCCACCGCGCCCTGCAGTTCGGTCATCCGGTAGTTGAGGCCGAGGCTCTCATGGGAGCGGCCGCGCGCGCGGTCCCAGCCCTTGTCGGCGAACAGGCGCATGCGCCGGGCCAGTCCGTCGTCGTCGGTGAGGGTCAGGCCGCCGTCACCGCAGGTGATGTGCTTCCACTGCTGAAGGCTCAGGGTGCCGACGTCGCCCGCGGTGCCCGCGTACCGGCCGCCGGGCAGTTCGGTCAGCCACGCCTGAGCGCAGTCCTCGATGAGGGCCAGGCCGTGCTCGTCGGCCAGCGCGCGGAACTCGGCCATCGGGGCCGGGGCGCCGAACAGGTGGACCACCATGATCGCGCGGGTGCGGGGGCCGATGAGCTTGGCGACGGAGCCGGGATCGAGAATGCCGGTGGAGGGGACCACGTCGGCGAAGACAGGGACGGCGTTCTGCGCCAAGATGGGGGCCACCGTGCCGAAGTCCGTGATCGGTGTCGTGATGATCTCGTCCCCGGGGTCCGGTGCGGCCGCCACGACCGAGAGATGGAGGGCCGCCGTGCCGGAGCTGCACGCGATGGCGTGGCGGGAGCCGTACATCCGCGCGACCTCGGCTTCGAGCGCGCGCACCTCCGTCCCCCAGACGGAGCTGAGCATGCCGGAACGGATCACCCGCTCCAGCGCCGCGATCTCCTCGTCGCCGAGGGTACGGCCGGCGGATTCGGCCATGCTTGGAAACTTGAGAGTCACAAGTTAACCTTTCGGTCTTGACCGTAATAGTGAAGAAGGAGGCGAGGGTGGGTATCGTCATCGGGGTCGTCGGCCCGCATGATCTGGTCGACGACGTCGCGGCCACCTGCGAGGAGCAGCCCGGGGTGAGCGCGCTGCGGCTCGACTACGACCACGAGTCGCAGGCCCCCGCCATCGTCGAGGCCCACACCAGCGCCGTCGAGGGCTGGCTGTTCACCGGCATCGTCCCGTACATGCTGGCCCGCGACGCCGACATGCTCTCGCGGCCCGCCTCGTTCGTGGACTACTCCGGCGCCACGCTGCTCAGCGGCCTGGTACGGCTGCAGCACGAAGGCTACGACGTCACCCGGCTGTCCATCGACACGCTCGCGCCGGCCGACGTCACCGCCACGTTCACCGAGGCGGGACTGCCCACCGACCAGCTGCGCACGCTCGGCTACCGGCCGGAGATGACCTCCAAGAAGGCCATCGCCTTCCACCGGCGCGGGCCCGGCCACCCGGTGATCACCTGCCTCAGCTCGGTGCACGAGGCGCTGCGCGGGGAGATGCACGTGCTGCGACTGGCGCCGTCGGTGCACTCGGTGCGGGTGGCGCTGCGCCAGCTCCTGCTGACCGCGGAGGGGCAGGAGCGGGAGGACGCGCAGATCGCGCTCGGGCTCATCGAGGTGGACGGAGAGGACGGGCTGCTGCGCGAGGCCACCGCGCTCGGCGGCACGCTGGCCGGGTTCCGGGGCGGCACCCATCTGCTCGTGACCACCCGCGGCCCGCTGTACGACGCGACCGGCGGGTTCACCGGGCTGCCCATGCTCGGACGGCTGGCGGCGGGCGGGCGGGTGGTGCGCGTCGGGTTCGGCCTCGGACGCAGCGCCGCCGAGGCGGAGAGCCTGGCGCGCCGGGCACTCGCCCGCGCCCGGCGGATCGGGGACGTGGCGGCGGTGCTGTCGCTGCGGGCCGACACCGACATCGTGCTGGAGTCGGTGACCAGCACGCCGGCCGGTGAGCAGAACCTGTCCGTGCTGGCCCGGCGGGTCGGGCTGTCGGTGCCCACCTTGGAGCGGCTGCTGGAGGCGCGGGACGCCTCCGGGGGTGAGCCGCTGACCACGCGGGAGATCGCGGAGCGGCTGGCCGTACAGCAGCGGACCGCGCGCAGGATGCTGCACCGGCTGGAGCTCGCCGGCCTGGCCGAACGCACCGGCAACCTCACCAGCGGCAGCAGCGGCCGCCCCCTCACCCTCTACCGCCTCACCCTCTAGCACCGGCGCCATCAGCCCACGGGATGACAGCCCTGGGGATATCAGCCCGGAGGATGCCAGCCCGGAGGATGTCCGACCCGGAGAGGCCGGCCCGGAGGGTTTCCGGTCCGAGGAGGTCAGCCCCCGGGCGGTCACGCCCCAGGACGTCAACCCACGGGAGGTCCAACCCCGGGAGGTCCAACCCCGGGAGGTCAACCCTCGGGTGATCAGACCCAAGGACGTCAACCCACGGGAGGTCAGACCCAAGGAGGTCAGCTCTTGGGTGGAGGGCTTTGGGGGGTGGGCGTGGTGGAGCCCCGGTGCCGGGATGCGGCGCCGGGGCTCGGGGTCGTTCTCTAGGAGAGCCACCGGTCCAGGCCCTCGGCCACGAACTCGTCGTCCCGCAGCCACGGGTAGGCCGCCCACACCCGGTCGATCTCGGCCAACTGCCCCGGCGACAGGTCCTCCTCCGGGTCCAGGCACCAGCGCCCGGCCAGCAGCCCCTGCCGCCGCAGGATCTCGTGGATGCCCGGAATGCAGCCGTGGAACCCGTTCGCCGAGTCGAAGATGGCCGCGTTCGCGTCGGTCAGGTGGCCGTCGAGGCTCAGCAGGCGGCGTACCGCCTCGTCGTCACCGCCGCGCGCCCGCCGCGCCTCCTCCAGCAGGCCGACGGCCTTGCGCACCCACACCGCCCACTGCCCGAGCAGCCCGCCGACGAACTCCACCTCGACCTCGCGCCCGTCCACGACGACCCGGTGCGGGGTGATGAGGTCGGCCAGGATGTGGTCGTCGTTGCCGGTGTAGAGCGCCACTTCGTCGGAGCGCCCTGCCCTGACCACACCGTGCAACACGTCGAGGGTCCGATAGCGGTCGAAGGGCGCGACCTTGATCCCGACGACGGATTCGACGCCGGCCAGGCGGGTCCAGAAGTCCCTGGACAACGTCCGGCCGCCCACGGCGGGCTGCAGGTAGAAGCCGATCACCGGCAGCACCTCGCCGACCGCCCGCGCCCGCTCGATCAGCGCGTCCTCGTCCAGCTCGGTGTGGGGGCTGAGCAGGACCATGTGGTAGCCGAGCGTCCTGGCCAGCTCGGCCTCGGCCACGGCCTGCGCGGTCGGCCCGGTGGCCCCGGCGACCAGCACGACCTCCCGCCCCGCCTCGCGCGAGGTCTCCGCGGCCAGCTCCAGCACCGGCGCCAGCAGCGGCGTGCCGTGGATGGCGAACTGCGTGGTGTGCACGCCGACGGCCAGCCCGCCCGCGCCCGCGTCCACGTAGTAACGGGTCAGCGCCCGCTGGCGGCGCTCGTCGAGCTTCCTGCCCGCGTCCAGCGCGAGCGGGTGCGCCGGGATGACCAGACCGCGCCTGAACAGGTCGCGCACGGACGTATGAGCATTCGGAGCCGTGCTGAGCACGTGATTTCCCCCTTGGTCGAAGAGCATGCTGATCAGAACCGGCCGTCGCGCCGCTCGAACTTGGTCGGCTTGCCGAGCAGCGGCCCGCCCTCGGACACCCAGCGCGCCGTGTGCTCGATCAGCTCGGCAGGCGTCAGCTCCGGGTAGCCGAACAGGCGGTGGCACCTGCCCGCGTTCGACAGCAGCGCGGTGGGCGCCTCCTCGCCGACGAGGATCGGCTCCTTGCCGATCGCGCGGCCGAGGTCCCGCGCCGCCTGCCGCACCGAGACCAGCTCGGGTCCGGTCAGGTTCAGCAGGTACGGCGGTGCGTCCGCGTGCAGCAGCGCCCGGAGCGTCACCTCGTTGGCGTAGCCCTGCCAGACGACGTTGACCTGCCCGGTGGCCAGGTCGATGGGCTCACCGGCGACGATCTTCTGCGCCAGGTCGACCAGCACGCCGTAGCGCATCTCGACCGCGTAGTTGAGCCGGATGAGGGCCAGGCGGGTGCCGTACTTCTCGCTGAAGTGCTCCATGACGCGCTCGCGGCCGAGGCAGCTCATCGCGTACTCGCCGACCGGGTCCGGCTTGGTCTCCTCGGTCGCGCCGCCGCTGGTGACGGGCGTGAGCGGGTAGACGTTGCCGGTGGAAAGGGCGGCGATCCTGCTGTGCCTGAACCGGTCGGCGACCCGGCCGGGCAGGTAGGAGTTGGTGAA
Source organism: Nonomuraea sp. NPDC050540 (assembly GCF_044457485.1). Classification (NCBI taxonomy): domain Bacteria; kingdom Bacillati; phylum Actinomycetota; class Actinomycetes; order Streptosporangiales; family Streptosporangiaceae; genus Nonomuraea; species Nonomuraea sp. NPDC050540. Next base: position 729,879 of record NZ_JBITHA010000001.1, on the reverse strand, counting down.
CCAGGTCGCGTGCTCGGCGCCCTGGGTGCCGAACTTGGCGCCGACCAGGAAGACCACGTTCTCGACGTCGGGCAGGTCGCGCAGCGCGGCCTCGTCGGCCACGTCGGCGCTGACCACGGTGGCGCCCTCCGAGGTCAGCGCGTCGGCCAGGCCGGGCTCGGAGAACCTGGACACCGCCACGACCCGCTTGCCGCCCCGCGTGGCGTTGAGCGCCAGCCTGACCAGGCTGGGGCCCAGCTTGCCGCCCGCACCCAGGATCATGATGTCGCCGTCGAGCCTGGCCAGGTCGTCGACGAGCACCGCGCTCGGTCGCGCCAGCCGCTCTTCGAGCTCCGATACCGTCCGCACCCCGAACTCCTCTCATTTACGGTCCAGACCGTAACTATCGGAGTCTTACCCTGTCAATGGGTAGGGACCGCTTCGCGCGCCGAAATCAGCACTTCGAGGATGGCGCGGGTCTGCTCCCACGGCACCGGGCTGGGCGCTCCGGCGACCATGTCCAGGAACGCGCCGACCGTTCCCTCGTACCCGAGGCCCTTCAGATGGTCGTCGCCCGCCTCGATGGCGATCTCCCTGGAGCCGTCGCGCGTGTGGACGGTGACGGTGTACGCCTCGTCCTCGGAGACCCCGATGATCTCCACGGTGCCGGTGATCCCGCTCCCCCAGCGCAGCGCCATCACGCCGGTGTCCTCCGAGCGCAGGCCCTCGTAGTGGCGTACGGCACCGGCCGCGCCGGCCAGCCGTACCTCGGGACCGAGCAGCGCGACCAGCAGCTCCACCCCGTGCACGCCCATCGTCACCATGGTCCCGCCGCCCTGGCCGGGCGTGTCCTGCCACGGGTTGTAGCCCGTCGCCCAGATCCCCACGTCGTGCCGTACGGTGGCCCGCACCGCCAGCACCTCCGCCGGATCCACGCGCGCCCCCGCGAAGGCCGGCGCGAAGCGCAGCACCGACGTCGACAGCACCCGGTCGGTGATGTCCAGCCGGTCGAGGGCCTCCAGCTGCTCCCTGGAGGCGGCGGCCGGCTTGTTCATGAAGACCGGCGCCCCGGTCCGCAGCACCGCGCCCAGGGCCGCCGGCGCCTGCGGGTTCGGCACGGTGAGCACGACCCCGTCCGGCTCCACGGCCAGCAGTTCCTCAAGACCGCCCGCGACCTTGGCCCGCGGATGCTCCTCCACGAACCGCGCCAGGCGCTCCGGATCCTGCTCCCAGACGGTCAGCTCCGCATGGCGCGCCAAGGTCCTGGCGTCGGTGTACGGGTGACTGGTGGCCAGACCGGCGAGTGCGATCCGCATGGTGATTCCTCCCCATCGATTCCACGAATGGGGGAAATCATGGCACCTACCCTGTGTTACAGGTCGTCGACCTCCGGTGCCGGCCTGCCGCCCGACAGCCGCGCGTAGCCGGGCCCGCGATCGAAGAAGCGGCCGTTCACCGGGCGCAGCCGGGCGCGCAGCTCCGCCGTGCCCTGCTCGTCGATGCGGTCGCCGTCGAGCACCACGCCGTAGTCGCCGAGCGCGCCCGCGATGGAGACCTTCCCGTCGCGCACGTCCGCGGCCACCGCCCGGGGGTCGCGGTCGTAGGGCGAGCCCCACCCGCCGCCGCCCGTGGTGCGGATGCGGACGACCTCGCCGGCCTGCACCGGATGGTCGTCCACCAGCCCCTCCATCTCCTTGCCGCCGACCTCCACGCGGAACGGCCGCCCGGCCAGCCCCCCGTTGACGCCCCAGCAGGACAGGATCGAGCGGTCGGCGATCGACATGTAGGAGGCGTCGCGCAGCATCCTGATGTGCTTGTCGTAGCCGAGCCCGCCCCGGTACATGCCGGGCCCGCCCGAGTCGCATGCCAGCGCCAGCCGCTCCACCCGGAACGGCCAGCGCGCCTCGGCGAACTCCACCGGGATGTTGCGCGAGTCGGGCACCACGTGGATGGTGTCCTCGCCGTCGGCGTACCACCGCCCGCCTGAGCCGCCGCCGAGAACCTCCCGCATCAGGTACGGCCGGCCCTCCCCGTCAAGCCCGTGGACACCGGTGTAGCGGATGGTCTCCTGGTCGGCCGGCATCCTTCCCTGGGTGGCCTTGGCCAGCACCCCGGCCAGCACGCCCAGCAGCCGCAGGATGACGAACGTGCGGGCGTTGGTCGGCGCGGGGAAGACGGGCGTGAGCAGGGTGCCCTTGCCGGGGAAGCGCATCTCGATGAGCGGCACCACGCCCTCGTTGACGTCCAGCTCGGCCATGCGCTCCGGGGTGTCGGCCAGGTTGCGCAGGACCGGCGCCAGCCACTTCTTCAGGAACACCCCGTCGGCGTAGTCGCCGGCGTGGTTGATCGGGCCCTTGGCCTGCGGCGAGGTGCCGGTGAAGTCGATGGTGAGCGGCGCGGGCCTGGCGTGGTCGACGGTCAGCGTGATGCGCTGGGCGTGCAGGCGCGGCTCGTCGACGCCGTCGTGCTCGGCATAGTCCTCCCAGACGTAGACCCCTTCGGGGATCTTGGCCAGGAGCTCGCGGCGGAAGGTCTCGGTGGTCTTGGAGATGATCGCGTCGAAGCACTCCTCGACGGCGGCCCTGCCGTACCTCTGGAAGAGCTCCGAGAGGCGGCGCGCGCCCATGAGGCAGGCCGAGCACTCGGCGTCCAGGTCTCCGGCGAGCGAGTCGGGCATGCGGGAGTTGCGGGTCATGATGCGCAGCGCGGCCTCGTTGGGCACGCCCTGGTCCCAGAGCTTGATCGGCGGCACCATCAGGCCCTCTTCGAAGACGCTGCGCGCGTGGGAGGGCATGCTGCCGGGCACCGAGCCGCCGATGTCGTCGTGGTGGCCGAAGGCCTGGACGAACGCGACGACCTCGCCCTCGTGGAAGACCGGGACGGTCACGCACAGGTCGGGCAGGTGGCCGATGCCGCCTTCCGAGAGGTAGACGTCGTTGTGGAAGTAGACGTCGCCCTCCTTCATCGTCTCGGCGGGGAAGTCCCTGACGACGGGCTGGACGAGGGCGCTGTAGGAGCGGCCGGTGAGCTTCCTGAGCTTCACGTCGTGGATGCCGGCGCGGAAGTCGTGCGCGTCGCGGATCATCGGCGAGCGGGCCGTGCGCGCGATCGCGGTCTCCACCTCCCGCTCGACCGAGGCCAGCGTGCCCTCGACGATCTCGATGAGGATCGGGTCGGCGCTCATGGGTTACTCAGCCTCCTCGTCGGCGGCGCGCTCGGGTTTGCCGGGGCGCACCACCAGGTTGCCGAAGGGGTCGACCTCGACGTGGAAGCCGGGGTGGACGGGGATCGTGGAGCCGTACTCCTCGATGACCGCGGGGCCCTCGACCACGGCGCCCGGGGCCAGTCCCGCGCGCTGGTGGATGGGGGTCTCGGGGGTGGGATGGTCGAAGTGCACCGCTCTGGTGTGCGCCTCCCGCTCGGGGAAGTCGCCTTCGAGGCGGCGGATCGCCGGGCGGGTGATGGGGCCGATGCCGGAGACGCGCAGGTTGACCCATTCGACCGCGTGCCGGGGGTCGTCGCGGTAGGCGTAGCCGTACAGCTTCTCGTGGGCGTCGTGGAAGCGCGCGATCACCTCGGCGCGCCACCCCTCGTCTACCTCGCCCGGCGGGGCGGGGACCCGGACCTCGTAGGCCTGGCCGTAGTAGCGCAGGTCTGCGCTGCGCACGTGGACGGGGTCGTCGAAGCCCTCGCGGTCCAGCGCCTCGGCGGCCGTGGACTCCAGCTCGCCGAAGATCCGCCCGGCCGTCTCCAGGTCGAGCGAGCGCGTGACGTGCGTGCGGACGTAGTCGTTCTTGACGTCCACGGTGAGCAGGCCGAAGGCGGAGACGTTGCCGGGCCCCGGCGGTACGAGCACCGCGGGCAGGCCCAGGATGTCGATGAGGCGGCAGGCCAGCAGCGGGCCGGAGCCGCCGAACGTCACCAGCGGGAAGTCGCGCACGTCCAGGCCGCGCTTCACGGTCAGGCGCCGGATGGCGTTGCTCTGGTTGAAGGCGCTGATCTCCAGGATGCCGGTCGCGGTCCGCTCGGGGCTGAGGCCGAGCTTGTCGGCCAGGTCCTCGATGCCGGCGCGGGCGGCCGCCGCGTCCAGCGGGATCTCGCCGCCGAGCAGGTGGGGCGGGATGCGGCCGAGGTAGACGTGCGCGTCGGTGACGGTGACCTCGGCGCCGCCCCTGCCGTAGCAGAGGGGGCCCGGGTCGGCTCCGGCCGAGCGCGGGCCGACCTTCAGCGTGCCCTCGGGCGAGATCCAGGCGACCGAGCCGCCGCCCGCGCCGACGGTGACGATGTCGATCATCGGAATCTTGCACGGGTACCGGCCGATGGAGCCCTCGGTGGTGGTCGAGGGCTCGCCGTCGATGACGACGGCGACGTCGGTGGAGGTGCCGCCGCCGTCCAGCGTGATGACCGACGGGTGACCCGCGGTGGAGGCGATCAGCGCGGCGCCGAGGGCGCCCGCCGCCGGCCCCGACAGCACCGTGGTGATCGGCTGGTTGACGACCTCGCGGGCCGACAGGATGCCGCCGTTGGACTTCATCACCGAGAACGGCATGCCGAGCCGGTCGGCGAGATTGGCGATGTAGCGCCGCATGGAGGGCTTGACCGCGGCGTCGACCAGCGTGGTGACCGAGCGCTCGTACTCGCGGTACTCCCGCAGCACGTCGCTGGAGATCGAGACCACCGCCTCGGGGTGCTCGCGTTCCAGCACCTCGCGCATGCGCCGCTCGTGCTCGGGGTTGGCGTAGGAGTGCAGGAAGCAGACGCCGATCGCGGTGATCCCCTTGGACCGGAACCAGCGCGCCGCCTCGGCCGCCTGCTCCTCGGAGAACGGCCGCACCTCCTCGCCGAGGTGGTCCAGGCGCCCGCCGACGGTCTTCACCAGGTGCACGGGCACGATCCTGGGCGGTTTGACCCAGAAGTAGGAGTTGCCGTACCCGTCGGGCACGCTCTGCCGGGCGATCTCCAGGACGTACTCGAAGCCCTCGGTCGTGATGAAGCCCAGCTCGGAGATGCGGTCTTCGAGCAGCTGGTTGGTCGCCACGGTGGTGCCGTGGACGATCGAGCCGACGTCGAGCTCGCCGAGCTTCTCGATGCCCGTGATGAACCCGTCGGCCGGATTGGCCGGGGTCGAGGGCGTCTTCGTGGTGACGACCTCACCGGTACGCTCGTCCACCGCCACGACGTCGGTGAACGTGCCTCCGGTGTCGACTCCGATACGCACGCTACGCATGCTTCATATGTGTACTGGGCTCGGATAACAGACGGATTGCCATCATGTACGGCGCCGGCCCAGAACTTCGTCAATAACTCGTGGCGCGTTCTGCGTGCCCACGTAGGCGGCCAACCGTACGACCATCTCCTGGGACTTCGACAGTTCGGCCTCGACGCGCGCCTTGCCCGACTGGCCGGCCTGCACGCCGAAGTAGGCGCCGATGATCGTGCCGACCACCCCGGCCACGCCCGCGAACAGCGCGGCGAACTCCTTGGTGGCGAAGACCGCCGCCCCGAAGGCGACGAGGACCGCGATGATGCCGGTCACCACCACGAAGAACCCGTAACGCCAGCGGGCGGCGTCCGCCTGGGCGGCGGTGAGGTCGTCGGGACTCATCATGGCGTCCAGCGCGGGCGGCTTTTCTGCGGGCTTCTCTGTGACCAAGGCGTCCTCCTGAGGCTCTTGGGACAAATCTCCCATAAGCCAACCACTAAGGTGGCACTCCGTGACCGAATCGTCTGCTCTGTCTGCCGCGCCCTCCGCCGCCGGCCGTGATGCCGTGCTGAAGTTCTACTTCGGGCCCATGGACTGCGGTAAGTCCACACTCGCCCTGCAGCTGAACTACAACCACGGCAGGCAGGGGCGGCGCGGGCTCGTGCTCACCAAGCACGACCGCTCCGGCGGGCCCAAGGTGACCAGCAGGATCGGGCTGGGGCTTGAGGCCATCGAGGTCGAGGACGGCCTCGACCTGGTCGCCCTGGTCACCGCGCACGACCGCATCGACTACCTCATCTGCGACGAGGCGTGTTTCTACTCCGTCGAGCAGATCGAGCAGCTGGCCGACCTCGTGGACGAGCACCGCGTCGACGTGTACGCCTTCGGCCTGGCCTCAGACTTCCGGTCGGTGATGTTCCCGGCGGCGCAGCGGTTGTTCGAGCTGGCCGACGAGGTGAGCAGGCTCCAGGTGGAGGTCCTGTGCTGGTGCGGGCGGCCGGGCCAGCTCAACGCCCGGGTGGTGGGCGGCGTGATGGCCCGCACCGGCGAGCAGGTCGTCATCGGCGACACCGCCGCCTCACCGGTCCGCTACCAGGTGCTGTGCCGCCGCCATCACCGCGCGGGCGACCTGGGCGAGCCGCTGCGGGGCCTCTAGACCGCGCAGCTGTCGTCTGCGCAGCCGTCGGCGGGCGCGGCCAGCACCGTGATGGGCTTCTGCCCCGTCCGTTCGGCCACTTCCTCCAGCGCCGCGACGAACGTCTCGTACGGCTGCGCTCCCGAGACCGCGAACTGCCCCTCGAACAGGAACAGCGGCACCCCGCTAATCCCGAGCTGCCGGGCCCGCGCGAGCTGCTCGTCCACCTCGTCCGAGCCGTCGCCGTCGTCGGTGACGCCCGCCTCGGCGGCCAGCTTGGCCAGCACCTCGGTGTCGCCGACGTCGAGCCCGTCGGTGAAGTGGGCCTGGAACAACCGCCGCGCCATCTCCTCGCCCCGGCCCTGGGTGGTGGCGACCTGGATGAGGCGGTGCGCCTGGGCGGTGTTGGCGCTGACGGCGTGGTCGAAGCGCAGCTCCAGGCCCTCCTGCTCGGCCACGCCGGTGACCTGGGAGGTCATCTGGGCGATGTCCGGGCCGAACTTGCGCTCCAGCGCGGTGAGCAGCGGCTCGCCCTCGGCGGGCGCGTCCGGGTTCAGCTGGAAGGGGCGCATGGTGATCTCGACGGTGCCGCCCTTGGCGCGGTAGGCCTCGGCGGCACGGGCGAAGCGGGTGTGCCCGATGTAGCACCAGGGGCAGACGACGTCGGAGAAGATCTCAACTTTCACGTAGAACGACAACCAGCGGAACCCGTCCCCGCATTCCTATCCGGCGGCCAGTTCGTCCAGCCGGTACGGCAGGTAGCCCGAGTCGTCCACCAGCGCGGAGGCCCCGCGCCACCAGCCGAACCACTCGGCCGAGCGCCACATCCAGTCGACCCGCTCGATCGCGGCCACCACGTCCCCGACCGTCTCCCACGCCGGTCCGAGAAGGTCCTGGCCGACGCCGTGACGCAGCGCCCAGGCCCGCAGGATGCCCACGGCCCGCTGGTCGACCTTCCTGGCGTACGGGTCGGGTGAGTCGCCGGGCAGGTGGTGGGGGCCGAGGCCGGCGGCCACGCCCCAGCTCCACTGCGCCTCCGCCGGGCGCGAGTAGCGCAACGAGTGGAAGTCCAGGTTGGAGCCCAGGTCGTCGTCGGGGCGCCGGGCCACCACCGCGTCCAGGCGGCCACCGGCGTCGAAGTGCACCACGAGCCGCTGGCCGGGCTTCACGCCGTCGGGCAGGTCGAAGCGGTCCTCGGCCTGCCAGGAGTTGAGGTCGACCTGGGCGACGGGCCGGCCCCACAGCTGGTCGGCGGCGTCGTCGGCGATCCAGGCGCCGAGCATCTCCAGCGCCGTGAGATCGGTCCACGGCTCGATGGCGACGGCGGTGCGCAGCACCTCGTCGGGCGCGGGCAGTTTGCCGCCCCTGGTCTGCGACCACCAGGCCTCGCCGAGCTCTCTGGTGCCGACCAGGAGCGCGGCGATCGCGGCCAGCTCCGCCGAGCGGCGGGTCAGCGACGCGCCGAGGGCCAGGTCGAGGCAGCGGGAAGTGCGCTCGTGACCGAGCACCGGGGTCGCGTCGCCGATGAGCAGCTCGGCGGTGGGCCGGTCCTCGCCGAGCAGGTTGCGGACGACTCGCCTGGCCTCGGTCCTGGCGTCTTCAGCATGTGCCTGGCGCATACTTGCAACGCTACGCCCGGAGATCCTTTTCCGCTACGCCGGGCCCGGCCCACGACGTCCGCTTTGCCGGGCCTGGCAGCGCGGCGAGCAGCGGTTCCCGTTACGGCGGGCCGGGGCGGCGGGTGGCCCGGCCGAGGAGCCAGCCGACCGCGACGCCGGTCAGGGCGATGCCGGCGCCCATGCCGAACGAGGCCAGCATGACCCAGGGACGGCTCTGCGTGTGCTCCTTGGCCGGCCGTTCGTAGACCTGGGCGGCGGCGGGCACGAGGGCCGCCGCCGGATCGCCCGGCGGCGCGGGCACGACGGATGCGGCGGGCGCGGGACCTTCGCGCAGGTGGGTCTCCACGGCCGTGAAGAACTCCCCCGCCGTCCGCTTGGCCACCGACCCGAGCATGCGCTGCCCGACCCCGCCGATCATGCCGCCGACCACGGCCTCGGCGTCGTAGTCGACCCGGGTGCCGTCCTCGACCTCGCTCAGCCTGACGTGGACGGTGGCGTCCACGGTGCCGGGCGCGCCCTGCCCCCGGGCCCGCAGCACGAAGCTCTCGGGCGCGAGCGGCTCCGAAAGCCCCACTTCGCCGTGGTACACGCCTTTGATGGCGGCCACGCCGGCGGTGACCGTCATACGGTAGGTGTCCGGCCCGCTCTCCTCCAGGCGCTCACAGCCCGGGATGGTGCGTACCAGCACCGCCGGATCCTGGAGCGCCGCCCACACACGATCTCTCTCGATGCCGATCACGGCACTGCCTGCGAGCTTCACACGGCCACTCTAGGCACACGACCCCCTCAGCCCGCATGGCAACTCCCGCCGAGAACCGCGGGAAGTCCTCGTCGAGCTGGCATGATGGGTCGCCATGGCCAGGGGGATCTTCGGGGGGCCGCGCCGTGCGTGCGCGGCGGGGATGGTGGCGCTGTCGGCGATGACCGCGGCCTGTACGGCGGGGCAGGCCCAGCCGGCCGCCGAACCCCCACCGCGGGAGGCCTCACCCGCGCCGCGCTCCCAGAAGCCCGCGGGCGTGAAACCCCGTCCGGGCGAGGTTCGCAAGATCACCGGCCCGCGTCCGAGGGTGATCAGCTCGATCCCCACCCGGCGCAAGGTGGTCTTCCTGACCATCGACGACGGCTGGGAGCAGGACCCGGGCTTCGTCAGGCAGGTACGCGAGGAACGCATCCCGATCACCGCCTTCGCCATGCGCGACGCGGTCGAGGCCAAGGGCACGCCCGACCCGGCCGGCGGCACGGGCCGTTTCGTGGGCGCGGGCAAGTGGGGGTATTTCCAGGAGCTGCGCGAGGCCGGGGTGGCGGTGGAGAACCACACGCTCACCCATCCCAACCTGCTCCTGCTGAGCCGTGACGCCCAGCGCGAGGAGATCTGCGGCGCCTCCCGGCTGATCGGCAAGCGGATCGGCGCCCGTCCGGCGTTGTTCCGGCCCCCGTTCGGCAACTACAACGCCGACACCCTGGCCGCGGCGAAGTCCTGCGGCATCAGGGACGTTCTGTTGTGGACCGCCAGCGTGCAGCCAGGCGGCAAGATCGCTTACCAGGTTCCCGACAAGAGGCTGCGCCCCGGTGACATCCTCTTGCTGCACTTCCGCCCCAACCTGGCGAGGGACTTCCGCATCCTGATCGACAAGATCAGGCGGCGGGGTTACGAGCTGGGCGACCTTCAGGCCTATCTGGCCGCGACCTGACGCCTGGCCAGGACGGCGCGGCGCCGATGACGGTGCCGCCGCTCCTCCTCCGGCGGCGCCTGCCACAGCGGCGGTGCGATGATCTCGCGGAACAAGGGGTGCATGACGGTCCTCCTCAGGCGGCGAGCCGGTAGGCGGGGTAGGCGGCGGTGACCGCGCCGAGCGCCCAGCGCATGCGGGCGGCGAACGCGTCGGGGTGGTCGCCGGCCTCCTGCGCCACATAGGCGGCGCACCCGGCGGTGTCGCCGCCGCAGGCGCAGAGCCGGTCGTCGATCACGGTGCGCACGCGGTCGGAGGTCAGGATGTCGGAGGGCTGCAGGGCCGACGTGAAGAGCACCTGGGCCAGCTCGATGGTGGTCATCTCCCGTGCCTTTCTCTGAGTCTGTGCCTATTTAGACCCCGGCCAGCACAGGAAGTCATCGCACTTTTCCACGTTCGGCGGACACGTTTTCTCCGGCTGTGACGAAGATCGCAGAGTTCGCCGCCCCGTTGCTCTACAGCTTGTAGTACTACTTCTAGTAGATGCACTACAGGCTGTAGAGCTCAGGGACCCGTGAGGGACAGATGGACGCACTTGACCTGGCACGGTGGCAGTTCGGCATCACCACCGTCTACCACTTTCTTTTCGTACCGCTGACGATCGGCCTGGGCATCTTCGTGGCCGGGCTGCAGACCGCCTGGCACCGCACGGGCAAGGAGCACTACCTGCGGCTGACGAAGTTCTTCGGGAAGCTCTTCCTGATCAACTTCGCGATGGGCGTCGTGACCGGCATCGTGCAGGAGTTCCAGTTCGGGATGAACTGGAGTGAGTACTCCGTCTTCGTCGGCGACGTCTTCGGGGCGCCGCTGGCCATGGAGGCGCTGCTGGCCTTCTTCATGGAGTCCACGTTCCTCGGCCTGTGGATCTTCGGCTGGGACCGGCTGCCGAAGAAGGTGCACCTGGCCACGATCTGGGCCGCGGCCATCGGCTCGAACCTGTCGGCGTACTTCATCCTGGCCGCCAACGCCTGGATGAAGCACCCGGTCGGCTACACCGTCGAGAACGGCAGGGCCAGGATGACCGACCTGTGGGCCGTGCTGACCAACTCCACCGCCGTGGCCCAGGTGCCGCACGTGATCGCCTCGGCGTTCATCGTGGCGGGCGGCTTCGTCCTGGCCGTCTGCGGCTACCGCTGGCTGAAGGACCGCGACGACATGTGGCGCGGCACCGCCCGCGCCGCCCTGCTGATGACCGCCGTCGCCGGAGTCGTCGTCGCGGGCACCGGCGACATGTCGGCCAGGCTCCTGCACGAACAGCAGCCGATGAAGCTGGCCGCCGCCGAAGGGCTCAAGCACGACACCGCGGGCGCGCCGTTCTCGATCGTGCCAGGACTCGAGGTGCCGAAGGTGCTCAGCTTCCTGTCCACCCACGACCCCGACGCGGTGATCGCCGGCACCGAGGACCTGCAGAAGCGCTTCGAGCAGCAGTTCGGCCCCGGCGACTACCGGCCGAACCCCGAGGTGGTCTTCTGGTCGTTCCGCGTGATGCTCGTCTTCGGGCTCGGCACGGTCGCGCTGTCGGTGCTGGGACTGTGGCTGACCCGCAGGAAGCGGCCGCTACCGGACTGGCTGGCCAAGGTGCTGGTGCTGGCGCTGCCTCTGCCGTTCCTCGCGGTGATCGCCGGGTGGCTGCTCAGCGAGGTGGGCCGCCAGCCCTGGACGGTCGCCGGCGAACTGCTCACCGCCTCCAGCGTCTCGCCCGGCGTGAGCCTCGCCGAGGTGGCCACGACCCTCGTGATCTTCACTCTGCTGTACGGCGGGCTCGCGGTGGCGGAAGCCGTACTCCTGACCAGGCACGTGCGCAAGGGGCTCGACGAGCCCGCGAACGTCGCCGCCCAGCCCGAACCGGCGCTGGCGTACTGAGGAGCTGACCGTGATCGATCTGTGGTTCGTGATCATCGCCTTCCTGTGGACCGGCTACTTCGTGCTGGAGGGCTTCGACTTCGGGGTGGGAATGCTGGCGCCGTTCGTCTCGCGCGGCGCCGGCGAGCAGCGGCAGGCGCTGCAGACGATCGGCCCGGTCTGGGACGGCAACGAGGTCTGGCTGATCACCGCGGTGGGCTCGATGTTCGCCGCCTTCCCGGCCTGGTACGCGGGGATGTTCAGCTCGTTCTACCTGCCGGTCGCGCTCGTGCTGGTCGGGCTGATCGTGCGCGGGGTCGGGCTGGAGTGGCGCGGCAAGGTGACCAACACGTTCTGGTGCGATGCGGGCATCGTGGCCGGGAGCGCGCTGCCCGCGTTCCTGTGGGGGGCGATCTTCGCCGACATGCTGTTCGCCAGTGGGCTCGCGGCGCTGCTCGGCGGGGTGTTCTCGCTGGCGGTGAGCGTGCTGCACGGCGCGGTGTTCCTCGCGCTCAGGACCGAGGGACCGCTGCGGCGGCGGGCGCGGACGGCGGCGCTGGCCGCCTCGGCGCTCGCGGTGCCGGTGGGCGTCCTGGCGCTGTCGCGGCTGGGCGGCGGCGTGGTCGGCACGGCCGCGGCGCTGGCCGCCGCCACCGCCCTGGCCGGGGCCGCGGCGCTGATCTGGCGGCGGCGCGAGGGCTGGGCCTTCGCCGCCACCGCCGGGGCGATCGTGCTGGCCTCGGTGGCGGTCTTCCTGGAGCTCGCGCCGATGCCGCTGCCGGGGCTGACGCTGGCCGAGGCGGCCTCGGGGCCGTACACGCTGACGATGCTGAGCTGGATCGGGCTGATCACGCTGCCGTTCGTGCTGCTCTACCAGGGCTGGACGTACTGGGTGTTCAGGAAGCGGGTCCTGGTGCCCGCCTGAGCGCGGTCAGGCGGTGGGGTGCGGTTCGTCGAGCTCCGGCGGGATCGACTTCTCCGGAGGCACGATCCCCTCACCGCCCATCTCGCGGGCAGCACCGAGAAGAACCCGCCGTAGGCGATCACCGCGACGGTACCGCTGACCAGCAGGACCAGACCGGCGATCCACGACATGTGCCAGAAGGCCGCCACGACCCCGATGCAGGAGGTCAGCGGCGCGACTCCCTTGGCGAAGTTGAGCAAGGGCGTCGAGCCCAGGAACCGGTGGGTCTTGCGCAACTGGTTGATCATCGTCAGCACGGCCAGCAGCGGGATCGCCACCGAGAAGGACAGCACGCAGACGAGGGCCGCGACGTCGAGCTCGGCCACGGTCAGGAACGGCTGGACCAGGACGATGCCGATGGCGATGAACCCGGCATAGATGAGATTGTCCTGGTCAAGCCAATTTTCTTTGCGTTTCCAGTCCTTTGGAGACATTTGCACATCTTGTCATGTTTGAGGGCCATTTCGGGCGGCCGCTCCGCCCAGGTAGAGGGCGCCCAGCCGGGGGTCGGCGGCCAGTTCGCGGGCCGGGCCGGAGATGTGCACCGCCCCCAGGTCGAGGACGCAGCCCACGTCGGCCATCTCCAGCGCGCGCCGGGCGTTCTGCTCCACCAGCAGCACCGCCACCCCGGCCCGGCGCATCAGGTCGATCTGGTCGAAGACGGTCTGCGTGGTCTTGGGGTCCAGGCCCATGGAAGGCTCGTCCAGCAGGACCACCTTGGGCTCCAGCATCAGCGCGCGGGCGAACTCCACCTGCTTCTGCTGCCCGCCCGACAGCAGGCCGGCGATGCCGCCCCACCGCTCGGCCACGATCGGGAACAACTCCTTCACCGCCTCCTCGCGCTCGCGCAGGCGCGCCGTGTCGCGCACGGTGTAGCCGCCCAGCCGGACGTTCTCCGCGACCGTCATCTCGCGGAAGACGCTGTGGCCCTGCAGCACGTGCGACAGGCCGCGGTCGAGCAGCGCCTGCGGCGAGCGTCCCGTCACGTCCTCGCCGGCCAGCACGACGCTGCCGGAGCGGGGGGCGAGCAGGCCGCTGGCGACCCTGAGCACGGTCGACTTGCCCGCGCCGTTCGGGCCGACCAGGCAGACGACCTGGCCCGCCTCGACCGTGACCGACAGGCCGCGCAGGACCAGGGCGGCCCTGCCGTACCCCGCGGTGATGTCCTTGAGTGACAGAAGCGGCTCAGACACCTAGGTACGCCTCCAGCACGCGCGGGTCGCTCTGGACCGTCTCGGGGGTTCCTTCGCAGATCGGGGTGCCGCGGTCGAAGACCACCACGTGATCGCACATGCCCATGACCACATCCATGTTGTGCTCGACGACCAGGAACGTCCTGCCCTCGGCGTTGAGATCGCGCACCAGCGTGACGATCCGGTCGATCAGCGCCGGGTTGACGCCGCCCGCCGGCTCGTCCAGCAGCACCAGGTCGGGGTCGCCCATGAAGATCGCGGCCAGTTCGAGGAGCTTCTGCTGGCCGTACGACAGGTGCCGCGCCTCGGCGTGTTCCAGGTGCTCGATGCCCATCCTGTGCAGCCAGTGGCGGGCCCGCTCGACCTCGGCCGTGTTGCGGCTGCCCGCGAGCAGTTCGCGCAGGCGGGTGCGGCGGACGGCGACGAGCATGTTCTCCAGCACCGTCATGCGAGGAAATATCCGGCACAGCTGGAACGTGCGCCCCAGCCCCGCGTGCGCAATGCGGTGCGGCGACCAAGCGGTGATCTCCCTGCCCCTGTAGAGCACCCGGCCCGCGTCCGGCCGGATCAGACCCGTGACCAGGTTGAAGAACGTCGTCTTGCCGGAGCCGTTCGGGCCGATGAGGCCGTTGATCGCGCCCTCGCGGATCTCCACGTCGGCCCCGCCCACCGCTGTGACCCCGCCGAACGCCTTCGCCAGACCCTCGGTTCTGAGGCTCATCCCTTGACCTCCTGAAGGCGTTGCTCGGCGGTGTCCTCCCTGATCGAGGCTCCCTTCGGCCGGCCGGCCAGCTTCGGCACGATGCCCTCCGGCATGAACAGCACCACCAGCACCAGCAACACGCCGGTCGCGGTCAGGTGGATCTGCGACTCGCCGAGCGCGATGAGGAAGTACTCCCCCGCCGGGGCGATGATCAGCGCGCCCAGCAGCGGGCCGAACAGGTGGCGTACCCCGCCCAGCAGGCTCATCAGCACCATGTAGACGCCGCTGACGATGGAGAAGACGAAGATCGGGTCGAGCGAGCGGAACCAGACCGCGTACAGGCCGCCCGCCAGCGCCACGAACAACGCCGACACCGCGAACGCCGCCACCTTGAACGCCGCCGTCGGCACGCCCAGCATCTCGGCCTTGTCCTCGTCCTCCCTGATCGCCTTCAGCCCGCCGCCGAAGCGCGAGCGCGAGATGAACCACCAGGTCAGCAGCACCAGTCCGAGCAGTGCCAGGAACAGGTAGAAGAACACCATGTGCGTCTGGCCCCTGCTCAGGTCGAACGGCGCCGGCACCTGCAGGCCCGTCGCGCCGCCGGTCAGCGAGCGCCAGCCCTGCACGAGCAGGTTCATCACCGACACCAGCGCGATCGACACGATCACGAACGACGCCCCGCGCACCCGGACCGCCGCCACCCCGATGACCGCCGCGGCCACCGTGACCAGCACCGCCGAGACCAGGAGCGCCAGGACCCACGGCATGCCCGCCCGGGTGATCAGCAGGCCGGTGCCGTACGCACCCAGCCCGAAGAAGGCCGAATGGCCCAGCGAGACGTAGCCGGTGAAGCCGCCCAGGATGTTCCACGAGGTGGCCATGGCGGCGTACATGACCGTCAGGACTCCGGCGTAGACCAGGTAGTAGTTCGGGACCAGCCAGGGGTAGGCGAGGGCGCCGGCCGTACCGGCGAGGAGGAGGAGTTTAGAAACGGTGCGCAAGCCGGCCTCCGAAGAACCCCTGCGGGCGCAGCAGCAGCGTCAGGAACAGGAAGGCGTAGAACATGAGCGTGGCCCAGGTGGCGTCGATCGTCACCAGCACCAGGCCCTCCACCACGCCCAGCAGCACGGCCGCCAGCGCCGCGCCCACCACGCTGCCCAGGCCGCCGACCACGATGATCGCCATGAGCTTGCCGATCCAGGCCCAGTGCGAGGCCGGGAAGAACGGCGTGATCAGCGCCAGCACCCCGCCCCCGACGGCCGCCGTCGCCAGCCCCACGCCGAACCCGTACCCCGTGACCCGATCCGTCCTGATCCCCACCAGCCGCGCGGCCTCCCGATGCTGGATCGTCGCCCGCAGCGCCTGCCCGAACCGGCTCTTCACCAGCACCCCGAACAACACCGCCAGCGTCAGCCCCGCCACCCCAAAGGCGATGATCTTGTCGTACGGCAGGCTGACCGGCCCGATCGTGAGGCTCTTCGTGTCATAGCCGACGGTGACCGACTTGTAGGAGCCTGTGTAGATCGTGCCCAGGAGTCCCTCGATCGTCAGCGCCAGGCCGAACGTCAGCAGGACCGACATCATCTGCACCTGGTCGGAGGCCAGGCGGGCCAGCAGGAGACGCTGGACCAGCACGCCCAGCACGAAGAAGACCGGGACGGTGAGGGGGATGGTGAGCAGCGGGTCTATGCCCAGGGCGGTGTGGAGGGTGTAGGTGAGGTAGGCGGCCAGGAAGAGGAAGGCGGGGTGGGCGACCATGACGACCCGCATGACCCCGAAGTACAGGGAGAGACCGGAGGCGAGCAAGGCATAGAGCCCGCCTGTCAGGATCCCGAGCCCCAGTCCTTGCAGGAGCAACGTCACGCTACCCACCTCCCCCGCCGGCCCCCAGGCCCGCACCCCGGACTCCCCGGACCCCGCCCAACCACCCGCGGCCCCCGCCCAACCACCCGCGGCCCGCTCCCAACCACCCGCGACCCTCGCCCAAGCACCCCTGACCCTCGCCCAGCCACCCCTGACCCCCGCCCGACCACCCGCGACCCTCGCCCAGCCACCCCTGACCCCCGCCCGACCACCCGCGACCCTCGCCCAGCCACCCCTGACCAGCCGACCCCCACCAGCCCTCCACACCCCAGCGCCCCGTCAGACCCCGGCGGCCTGTCAACCCGTCGGCCGTCAGCCCCCGGTCCACCAACCTCTGGTTTGCCGGCCCCCGGTCCAACAGCTCCCGGTCCGAAAGACCCTCGTCCGTCATCCCCGGGTCCGTCCGGGCTCCGGCCTGCCCGGCCCTCGTCCGCCGCCCTCCGGTCCCTTGGACCACGGGCTGTCAGACCATGGCCCGTCATCCTCAGGTCTGTCAGACCCCCGTCCGGCTCCCCGAGGCGCGAAGGGACTGCCGGACCAGGTCCCATGGAGGTGTGGATGGTCACCACTCCTTCTTCGGGAACACGAGCTTGGCCGTCTGCGCCTTCGAGCCCTCCGGCAGCACGATCTCGACCTTGCCGTTCACGTACTGCTGGATCATGTGGGCCTGCTCGGGACGCCCCTGGTCGTCGAAGGACAGGGGGCCGACCACGGTGTCGAAGGTGGCCTGGCGGAGGTGGGCGGCGAGCTTGTCCTGGCACTCCTTGCCCGGCTCCACGCACTTGACCGCGTTGACCGCAGCCTCCACGACCTGCCCGACCGTGTAGCCGTTGGCCGCGTCCTCGTTGGCCTCGCCGCCGAACATGTCCTTGTAGCTCTTGACCAGCGCGTCGTTGCCGGTGAACCCCGATCCGGCCGACCAGCCGACCGGGGAGATGACGCTCTCGGCCGCGTTCTTCACCGCCGCCGGGAACTCGGGCAGCGTCGGCCCGGTGCTGAAGGCGGCCAGCTTGGGCTGCACCTTGAGCTCCTGCAGCGCGCGGACCAGGCCGACGGAGTCCTCGAACTGGGTGCCGCCGACGACGATGTCCGGCTTGGCCTGGGCGATCTTGGCGGCGATGGGCGAGAAGTCGGTGGTCTCCGGCGGGTACACCTCGTCGGCCACCGTCTTGATCCCGGCGGCGGCCAGCTTGTCACGCAGGCCGTACGCGGTGCCCTGGGCGAACGGATCGTCGAGGCTGGCGTAGGCGGCGGTCTTGGGCCGCTGGTCCGGGGGCAGCTTGATGAGGTAGTCGGCCAGGTAGTTGTAATGGTCGTCGGCGATGGCGGGCGCCGCGTAGAACAGCTTCTTGAAGCCCTGCTCGAAGACTTCCTTGGCGGCACCGGCCGGCTCGACGAACAACATGCCGTACGACTCGGCGACCTTGCCCGCGGGGATGACGAGGCGGGAGGAGAAGGGCCCGAAGACCAGGTTCACCTTGTCCTGGGTGATCAGGGACTCGTAGTCGGAGGTGACGCGGTTGGGGTCCGAGGCGTCGTCGCGGAAGATCAGCTCGACCTTCCTGCCGAGCAGCCCGCCCTTGGCGTTCACGTGCTCGGCCCAGATCTTGTAGCCCTCCTGGATGCCCTTGCCGGGCTCGGCGAAGTCGCCGGTCAGGGGGAGCGAGATGCCGATCTTCACCGGCCCCGTCGTGGGCGCCTGACCACTGGGCTGGTCCTCCGCCTTGGCACAAGCGGAAATACTCAAGCTCGATAATGCAAGAACCAACGTCGCCTTGCGCACATATGACATTTCCGGTCCTCCCGGCGTACGCAAGCGCTTTCGTAAGCGCTTTCGGTTACGATGGCACGTGTTTCAGCGGCGGACAAGGGGGTCTCGCGCCCATGGCCAATCGTCCGGCTCCGCCACGCCTCGTCGACGTCGCCAGAGCCGCGGGTGTCTCGCTGGCCACCGCGTCCCGGGCCATGACCGGCTCGGCGGGGGTGAGCGCGGTGGTCGCCGCGCACGTACAGGCCGTGGCCAACCGCATCGGGTACGTCCCGAACAGCCACGCCAGAGCCCTGGCCGGCGGGCCGTCCACGATCGTCGGCCTGATCGTCCACGACGTCGGCGACCCGTACTTCGGCGAGATCGCCCGCGGCGTCCTGCGCGAGACGGAGTCCCGCGGCTACATGGCCCTGATCAGCCAGACCGAACGCGACCCCGCCGCCGAACTCGCCCGCATCCGCGCCCTGCGCGCCCACCGGGTGAACTCCATCGTCCTGGCCGGATCGGGCTACGTGGACGCCAGCACAGAGACCGACATAGCCGCAGAAGTCCGCTCCTTCACCCATGCGGGCGGCCGCGTGGCCGTCATCGGCCGCCACCACCTCCCCGTGGACGCCGTACTCCCCGACAACCTCAGCGGCGCCGTCACCCTGATGCGCCACCTCCTCGACCTGGGCCACCGCCGCATAGGCGTTCTATCGGGTCCCCCGAACCTCACCACCGTCGAGGACCGCCTGGCCGGCCTGCGCCTGGCGATAGGCGCCGCCCGCCTGCCGTGGCACACGGTCCCGGTGGTCCCCGGCGACTTCACGCGAGAGGGCGGCGCCGAAGCCGCGGCAACCCTCCTCAACAACCACCCGGACCTGACGGCCGTCATCGCCCTGAACGACCCCATGGCCGTCGGCGCCCTGTCCTGGCTCCTGGGCTCGGGCCGCAGGGTCCCGGCCGACATCTCGGTAGCCGGATTCGACGACATCCCCGCAGCGGCCGACGTCTACCCCGCCCTCACCACCATCCGCCTCCCCATGATCAGCATGGGCCGCCAGGCCCTCGAACTCGTCCTCAAACCCTCCGTCTCCCGCCCCCGCCGCCGCCGTACCCCCCACGAACTCATCCCCCGAGCCAGCACCGCCCCACCCCACCCCTAACCCACCGTCCGACCCAGCCCCACCCCATCCCACCACCCAACCTCCGCCCCACCCCCACGCCAAGCACCACATACACACCCACACCACGCGCCGCCCCCGCACCTCCACACCACGCGCTCACACGCCGCACCTCCACACGCCGCACGGCACACGCCGCACCCCCACACGCCGCACGGCACACGCCGCACCCCCGCACGCCGCACCCCCACACGCCGCTCGCCGCTCGCGGCACGCCGCATGCGCACATTCACACACCGCGCCACACCAGCACCACGCGCACCTCTACACCACGCGCCATGTATGCACCCGCACCATGCGCCGCCCTCGCACCTCCACGCCACGCACCCCAAACCTCCACACCGCGCGCTCCCACGCCTCCACGCCACGCACCCACACCCGCAGCCGCACCCGTGGATCGCAGTGGACGCAGGTGCGGAGTGCCGCACCTGGGCACCGGAACGTATGGCGCACGAGGCAGCAGCTTGAGTGTGCGGTGACACTCCCGGCAGCGCTGGGCACGCGGCAGCGGGCGCAGATGGCGTGGAGGTCGGGGGCAGGTGTTGGGGGTGAAGGATTGACACGGGGATTTGGCGAGTTACGCTTCGGCCGGAGGCTAACGTAAGCGCTTTCGGAAGCGCTTACGAATAACAACCGTCGATCACTCGACCGAGAGGATCCGGATGTCGGCCCTTCGCGTGCGCTTATGTGCCCTGGCCACCACTACTGTGCTCGGTGCGGCGATGCTCGCGCCGGGGTCCGCTGTCGCGAACGATTCGGGGGGCGTCGAGTCCGCCGGTCCCGGCCATGCTGCTTGTGATCCGGGCAGCGCCGTGGTTCGGAATGTGAACGGAGCCGGCAACTGGGCGCCGGTTACGCCGTCCAAGTGGCGGCTGCCCGGGGATCAGGTCATTCTCGCCGAGGCGGGGGTGGCGCGGCCGGGGCCGCGGCGGCCGTTCGAGTACGCGGTGCTCACGGCGGGGCCGGAGTTCGCGTCGGTGGAGATCGAGGCGACCGTACGGCTGGACACGCCGGTCAGCGTCAGCAACCGGGACGTGATCATCGTGTTCGGATACCGATCGGACACGCAGTTCTCCTACGTGCATCTGTCCCAGGACAACACCATCTACCCGCACAACGGGATCTTCGTCGTCAACAACGCGGACCGCCTGCGGCTCGACCACCAGTGGAACGGCCAGGTGGGGGCGCCGCCTGCCGTCACCGACGCGCAATGGCACCGGGTGCGGGTACGGCACTGCGTGGCGACCGGCG
Source organism: Nonomuraea sp. NPDC050540 (assembly GCF_044457485.1). Classification (NCBI taxonomy): domain Bacteria; kingdom Bacillati; phylum Actinomycetota; class Actinomycetes; order Streptosporangiales; family Streptosporangiaceae; genus Nonomuraea; species Nonomuraea sp. NPDC050540. Next base: position 709,463 of record NZ_JBITHA010000001.1, on the reverse strand, counting down.
AAATCGCCGTGTACATGGACGGCTCGACCACACCCCTCATGACCGCCACCGACAGGACGTTCGGCACCGGCCGGGTCGGTTTCGGTTCGTTCGACAACATCGGCCGTATGCGGGATATGTCGCTCAAGGGCACCCCGGTCTGCGCCGGGGTGGCGTCGACCGTCGTGGGGACCGACGGGCGGGATCTGCTGTCCGGCACCTCGGGGGCCGACGTGGTCTCCGGGCTCGGCGGCGACGACCTGGTCTGGGGACTGGGCGGGGATGACGTCGTCTGCGGTGGCGACGGCAGAGACGTGGTGCTCACCGGCTCGGGAAATGACCAGGTCTATGGGGGTGCGGGCAGTGACGTCCTCTCCGCCGGTAGGGGCGACGATTCCCTGTACGGCGGGCCGGACCCCGACGTCCTGAACGGCGGCCCCGGCAACGACCACCTCTACGGCACCCAGGGCACCGACGCCCTCATCGGCGGCCCCGGCGACGACACCACCCACGCCGACTCCTGACCCGAACCCCCTCCCGCCGCACGCACCGTGGCGATCCCCATCCGCAAGCCGCATTCGGAGCGACAAACCCGAAAACGCGCCCCGCCCGGCAGGAGCGCGGAGGTCACCACAGGAATGCCCGGCCAACCGCCCAACAACAGCAGAGTCGGCCCGAAGCGCGCACCTGCCGAAGAACACACGTGGGCAGTTCCAGAGCAGGCAACCCCGGTAACACGGCCCAACAGGCCAACAGGCCAACAGGCCAACAGGCCAACAGGAGCAGACCGGCATAGCAGACCCGGCACAAGCAAACCCCGGACGAGCAGGCCGACGCACAGGCAGGCCGACGCACAGGCAGGCCGACGCACAGGCAGGCCGACGCACAGGCAGGCCGACGCACAGGCAGGCCGACGCACAGGCCAACCAGCGAACACCGGCGATCCCGTCGAACGAGCGCGGCACCGGCTGGCGACACCGCGTGCCGTACCAGAAGGCGCTGTTCCTGAAGCGCCCGAACCCCCAGAACCCACCCTCAACCCCCTCTGGTGATGCCATGACCGTGAAACCTCTCCGAACCTTGGCCGCCGCGCTGCTCGTGACCGTCCTGGCGACGACTCCGGCGGTGGCGGAGCCCGATTGGCCCATCGACGACCCGATCCCCGAGAAGCCGACGCCGTCGGCGCTGACTCTCACGCTGGAGGAGTTCGCGCAGTTCCCGAAGACGGAGCCGGTGCCGGCCCCGACCGACCAGCGCCTGGTCAGGTGGGCGCGGATCAACTACTTGGGCCAGGTGCCCGACCGCTCCGGCCGGATGTTCGTCAACGATCTCAACGGCAAGCTGTACCTGCGCGACAAGGGCACGTGGCAGGAGTACCTGGATGTCGGCGCCACGTTCGCCCCGGACTTCATCTCGGGCCGCGGCCTGGGGAGTGGGTTTGGGTTTGTGGCGTTCCATCCGGAGTTCGCGAAGAACGGGAAGTTCTACACCGTCCACACCGAGGCCGGCGCGGCGCTCACCACGAAGACGCCCGACCTGACACCTCAGCCGAACGCGATCGTCCACGGCGTCATCGACGAATGGACGGCCACCGACCCCAGGGCGGGCACCTTCCAGGGCACCCGCCGCGAGATCCTGCGCCTCGGGTTCGGCAGCAACATCCACGGCATCCAGCAGATCGACTTCAACCCCACGGCCGGCCGCCGCGACCCCGACTACGGCCTGCTGTACGTGGCCGCCGGCGACGGCGGACGCGGCGTGACCACCACGAACCCACAGGATCTGGGCATACCGCAGGGCAAGATCCTGCGCATCGATCCCACCGGGACGAACAGCGCGAACGGCAAATACGGCATCCCGGCCGGCAACCCGTTCGTCACCCGGCCGGGCGCGCTCGGCGAGATCTACGCGTACGGCATGCGCGACCCGCACCGCTTCTCCTGGGACCCTGCCGGATCGAACCGCCTGTTCCTCGGCCACATCGGCGAGCACGAGATCGAGGCGATCTACGACGTGCGCGCGGGCGACAACTTCGGCTGGAGCGTGCGCGAAGGGTCGTTCGTCTTCAAGAAGGAAGACCGCTGCAACCTGTACACATTGCCCGCGGACGACGCCCAATACGGCTACACCTACCCGGTAGCCGCATACGACCACGACCCGCCGCCCGGCCACTCCTGCACGGCCGACAGCGGGCACGCGGTGGTCGGCGGGCAGGTCTACCGCGGCTGGCGGCTGCCGTTCCTGTACGGAAAGTACGTGTTCGGCGACATCGTCGACGGGCGAATCTGGTTCACCTACGCCTCGAAGATGCGCCGGGGCAAGGACCGCGCGGTCATGTACGAGCCCAAGCTCCGCGACGCCGCCACCGGCCAGCTGGTGACGATGAAGGACCTGGCCGGCAGCAACCGCGTCGACCTGCGCTTCGGCCGCGACGGCCACGGCGAGCTGTACGTGCTGTCCAAGGCGAACGGCAAGATCTGGAAGATCACGGGCGCGCGCTGGGAGTTCCCGTCATGAGATTTCGGCATCTGTCCGTCCTCACGACACTCCTCCTCACCACCGCCCTGACCACCCCTCTCTCCGGTACGGCTACCGCCGCGCAACCCACCGGCACGGCCGCCGGCACCCAGCTCCCCGACCCGGCTACCGCCACAGAACCGTCCAGCCGCGCCGCCACCGCGCGACTCGCCGGTACGGCGGGAAACCCGGCATCCACCGACCTCACAACGCGCGCAACGACCCGGGCAACCTCCGGCCTCGCAGCGCGCGGAATGACCCCGGCAACCTCCGGGACCGGGACGGTCGCGCGGGAAGCGGCGGGCAACCCCCAGGCCGGCCCAGCGAAGGCCGAACCGGCGCCAGCCACGGATGACGTCGAGGCGGCCAGAACCGAGGTCGAGGAGGCGCGGGCGGAGGCCGCCGGGAAGGGGTGGGGGTGGCCCACCGTGCTACCCGGTCTGCGGCGCAACCTGGTCGCCCACTACGACTTCGAGCACCCCGACCCCGCCAACCCGGCCGTGGAACAGGACCGGGGACGTTCAGGCACCGGCATCACCCTGGTCAACGGCGGAGCCGACATGCGGGTGCGGGACGGCGCGCACCGCGGCAGCCGTACCTCCGTGCAGGTGCGGCAGGTCAGCCCCACGACGGCGAGCAGCGACGACTGGAAGGCGGGCGTCTACTCCCCCACCGGCGTGCCCACGCTGAACGCCTTCAACGCCGTCCGGGGAGCCACCATCATGGGCTGGTTCAAGATGACCGGCCAGAACCCCAGCCCGAACTCCAACTCCGCCAACCCCGACGACTTCTACGGCGCGATCGGCCTGGCCGGGGTGCTGAGCGGCAACTCGCAGGGGCACGACGTACGCGCGCTGCTGGAGCTGATCACCGTCAACGGCGAGATGCGGGTCGTGGCGCTCGGCCGGCGGGTGGACGGCGGCAGTTCGCAGACATTCGCGGCCGACCGGCCATGGCAGGAGATTCTGCCGCCGGGCGAGTGGGTGTTCCTGGCGGCCACGTTCGACTACGACACCGCGACCATGCGCCTGTACAAGAACGGCCGCCCGCTCTCCGGCTTCTCCACGCTGACCGGCGACCCGTGGGCGATCGAAGGCCCGCCGGAACCCGACCTCGCCTCACCGACCGACCCGCGCGGCATCAAGATCGGAGGCAGCTACCCGCAGAACAACCGCGAAGGCAACCCCTGCAACTGCCGGATGGACAGCCTCATGTTCCTTGACCGGATCGCCACCCCGGGCCAGGTGCTGGCCCAGTACCTCCTGGTCGCCCGCCACTGGTGAGCCACCGCCGGACCGGTGCCGCCACACCGGCCCGGCGGTCGTCCGCGGGGGCGGCAATCCGGTCAGGGGGACGGCGTGGGCGTCTGCGTGCGGTGGTCCTTGAGATGGAGGTCGCCGCCGAGCCGCTTCCTGATGCGGTCGAGCACCTTGCGGGTGGACAGCGCGGTCCACAGGTGGCCGACCAGGTGGGGGTTGTACTCGGGCGCGGTGTCCATCCAGGCGTCCTTGCCCGCCTGGGTGGTGAACGTGGTGAGGAAGAACTCGCCGTCGCCCGTCTTGCAGTGGCCCTGCCGGAGTTCGGTGGCATCGATCTGGATCTTCGGACGGCAGTCGACCTTGGCGGCGAGCTCCTCGACGGTGAGCGCCACGGGCTGCGGGTTCTGGGCGGCGGCCACGTAACCGCCCCCGGACCCATCACCCGGCGAGCAGGCCGCGGCCAGCGCGACAGCGATCCCGCAGATGGTCAGCCGCGTAAATGTCGTCATGCGCGAAGATACGCACCCCCTGACCCGAGAGTTCACCCCAAGATCACCCACCCAGGCCCGGAAGCACAGAGCACAACCCTCAGCAAGACCCCGAGACGCTGGACAGAGCCGACGCCCGAGTGTGGGCGTGGGAGGGGTCAGCGGAGTACTGTGCAGCCGGATGCGCGGAGGTGGTCGAGCACCGGGGGGTCGCCTTCGAGCTTGTTCCAGCGCAGGTCCAGCTTCCGCAACCCCCGTGGCAGCTCATCCGGCAGGGTACGCAGCCGGTTGTTGCGCAGGTCGAGTTCGACCAGCCCGGACGGCAGAGCGGGCACCCGGGACAGCAGGTTGTCCCGCAGGTCGAGGTGGATCAGCCCCGGCGGCAGAGGGGGCAGGTCGCGCAGCCGGTTCCCGCGAAGGTGCAGTTCCCGCAGCCGGCCCAGGCGGGCGAGCGAGGCGGGCAGAGTTTCGAGGCGGTTGTTGTACAGGCGCAGCTCCACCAGCCCGGCCATGTCCCCGAGGGAGGCGGGCAGCGACTCCAGGCGGTTGTCGGTCAGGTTGAGGTACGCCAGGCGGTCCAGCCTGCCCAATGCCGCCGGCACCTGGGTGAGGCCGTTGTCGCTGAGGTACAGGTAGTCGGTCAGGGGAAGGTCGCCGATCGTGGCGGGCACGGAGGCGAGCCGGTTGTGGCCGAGGTCGAGCATGCGCAGCGAGCCCAGCCCGCCGATCGCCGGGGAGATCTCGGTGAGCGCGTTCTCGGCCAGGTTGAGCGTCTCCAGGCCGGTCAGCTCCCACAGCGCGTCGGGGACGGAGGTGAGCCGGTTCCCGCCGACCGCCAGGTGCCTGAGGCCGCCGGGCAGCCGTTCGGGGAGGGCGGTGATGGCGTTGCCGTACAGGAAAAGCACTTCAAGGTACGGCGGGCAACAAGGCACCCGAGTCAGCAAATTTCCGTCAAGATGCAACTCCCGCAACCCGCTATATCCCGAAAAATCCGGAACATCCGTCAACCGGTTCCCATCCAGCAACAACACGGAAGCCCCGGAAGGATCCGGCACAGAAGTCAGCCCACGCCAGGCGAGATCGACACGCATGCCGCAGGAGCCTAGCGCTCCCGCAAATGGTAAAGGTCAGACGGCGAGATGGGCATCCGATCGATGTCGAACCCCTCGGCGTCCTCCACCGCCGAAGCGATCACCGCCGACACCGGAATCACCCCGGCCTCCCCCGCCCCCTTGATCCCCAGCGGGTTGAGCGGCGAGGGAGTCTCCAGATGAGCCGTCTCGATCCGCGGAATCTCACTCGCGTAAGGCATCAGAAAGTCCATGAACGAGGCGTTGAGCAGCTGTCCGTCCGCGTCATAGGCCATCCGCTCATAGAGCGCGCCCCCGATCCCCTGGGCCACCCCGCCGTGCACCTGCCCCTCGACGATCATCGGATTGACCAGCCGCCCGCAGTCATGCACGACCGCGTACCGCAGGATCCGGATCTCCGCGGTCTCAGGATCGGTCTCGACGATCGCGGCATGCATCCCCGCCGCGAAGGTGGACCGAAGCGGCGAATAGAACCCCCGCCCCTCCAGCCCGGGCTCCTCCCCGTCGGCGACGGGCGGCCGGTCCGTCGGAGCGGCGGTGGAGAACTGCGTGGCCTTCGCGGTCTCGGCGTCAAAGGAGTAGCGAAGCGGGTTGGACAGCACCGCCACGGTGGACAGCGGGATCGACGCGGACGGCGAGCCGACCACGTGCACCAGCCCGTCGGCGATGTCAAGATCGGCAGGGTCGGCCTCCAGCGCCTCCGCCGCGATCCGCAACGCCTTCTCCCGCACCTTCCTGCAGGCCAGAGCGATGGCATTGCCGCTGACCACGGCGGCCCGGGAGGCGAAGGTGCCCACGGCATACCCGAACCGCCGCGTGTCCCCGGTCACGACGGAGACCCGCGAGATCGGCACCCCCAGCTCGCTGGCCGCGATCTGCGCGAACACGGTCTCGTGCCCCTGCCCCTGTGAGGTCAGCCCGGTGGAGACGTGCACCCGCCCGTCCGAGGTGATCTGCACATGCCCGCCCTCGTACGGCCCCACGCCGGTCCCCTCGACGTAACAGGCGAGGCCGATCCCCCGATGCGGCGCACGCTCGAAGGAGTCCCAGCCGATCAGCTCCTTGATCATGCGCAGCATCTCGGGATAGTTCCCGCTGTCGTAGACGAGCGGCCGCCCGTCCTGGAAGGTCATGCGCTGGTCGTAGGGGAACTCCTCGGGCCCGATGAAGTTGGCCGCGCGCACCTCGGTCCGGTCCATGCCAAGATGCTGGGCGATCTTGTCCATCGTCCGTTCCATGCAGAAGACGGCCTGCGGCCGCCCCGCGCCCCGGTACGGCGTGACCTGCACGGTATTGGTGTAGATGGAGCTGAACTCCACCCGGTAGGACCCGATCTTGTACGGCCCGAGCAGCTGCGTGGACGTGACGATCGGCACGATGATCCCGTACGGCGTGTAGGCGCCGTGGTCGTGCAGGATCGTCACCTCCAGCCCCAGCACCCGCCCGGCGTCGTCGAACCCGACCCGCACGTACTGCACCTGCGCCCGCTCATGGGCGCTGGCGACGAAGTGCTCGCGCCGGTCCTCGGCCCACTTGACCTCGCGCCCCAGCGTCATGGCCGCCCACGGCACCAGGACCTCCTCGGGCCACGGGTGCACGATCTTGACGCCGAACCCGCCGCCCACGTCGGGCGCGATCACCTCGACGTGGGGCAGCGGCAGCCCGAGCTTCGCGGCGATCGCCATCCGGACGCTGGTGGAAGTCTGGGTGCTGGAATAGACGCGCAGGTCGCGGCCGTCCCAGCGGGCGTACACGCCGCGGCCCTCCAGCGGCATGCTGGCGCTGCGCTCGATGTCCAGGCGGAACGCGAGCGTGTGCGGCGAGGTCTCGATGCACTCCCTGGCGCTCACGCCACCGGCCGAGGCGACCTCCTGCACGAGGTGGGCGCCCAGGTTGGCGGGCACGTCCTCGTGGACGAGCCGCGAGCCCTGCGCCGCCTCCTCCAGGCCGACGACCGGCTTGAGCGGCTCGTAGTCGACCTCGATCAGCGCGCAGGCGTCCTCGGCCAGGTAGCGGTCGGTGGCCACGACCATGACGACGGGCTCGCCGACGTGCCGGACGGTCTCCCTGGCCAGCGGGTGGGCGGTGCGCCCGTGGGTGAGGGCCGGGTGCGGGATGAGCAGGGGCAGCGGCTCGGCCACCCCGGGCGGCAGGTCCTCCCAGGTGTAGATGGCGACCAGGCCCTCGACGTCGAGGGCCGCGGTGACGTCGATGTCGCGGATGCGGGCGTGCGCGTGCGGGGAGCGGACGAACGCGACGGCCAGCGCCTCGCGGCCCAGGTCGTCCAGGTAACGTCCCTGGCCGGTCAGCAGGCGCGCGTCCTCCACCCGCTGGACCGGCTCGCCGAACAACCGCGTGCTCACGACTCCTCCGTCATCAGCTCCGCCGCCCTGTGCACGGCTTTGACGATGTTCTGGTACCCGGTGCACCGGCACAGGTTGCCCGACACCCCTTCGAGCACGTCCTCCTCGGTCGGCGCCGGGTTCTCCCTGAGCAGCGCCGTCACCGTGCACAGGAACCCGGGCGTGCAGAACCCGCACTGCAGCCCGTGGCACTCCGCGAACGCCCGCTGCACCGCCGACATCCCGTCCGGCCCGGCCAGCCCCTCGACCGTCGTGATCTCCTGCCCGTCCACCGTGACCGCGAACGTCAGGCAGGACCGCACCGGCTCCCCGTCCAGCAGCACCGTGCAGCACCCGCACACGCCGTGCTCACATCCGACGTGCGTCCCGGTCAGCCCGAGGTCGTGGCGCAGGCAGTCCGACAGCAGCCGCCGCGCCGGAACGCTCACCCGCCGCGCCACCCCGTTCACGACGAGCGTGATCTCGTGCCCGCTCAACCGCTCTCCCTCTCGCCGTCGTCACTGCCCGCGGTGCGGGCGGCCGCGCGCAGCGCCCGCTCGGCCAGAACCCCCAGCAGGTGCCGCCGGTACTCGGCCGTCGCGTGGATGTCCGCCTCCGGCTCCGCCTTCTCCTGTACGGCCCGCGCCGCGCAGACCCAGTCGGTGCCGTGCCCGAGGTCCCCGGTTACATCCACCACGAGGGGCACCGGGCCGACCCCGATGCACGCCACCCGGGCCACCGACACCCGCAGATCCTCGTCCAGGACGACCAGCGCGCACACCCCGGCCAGCGCGTAGTCGCCGTGCCTGCGGGCGACCTCCACGAAGGCGGTCCCGGAGCGCTTGCCCAAGGCCGGGAAGAACGCGGACACGGCCAGTTCGCCGGGCCGGATCGCCGACTCCATCGGGCCGGCGAAGAACTCCCCCGCCGCCACCTCGCGCTCGGTGCCGCGGGCGGCCAGCCGTACCGAACCTCCCAGAAGCGCGAGGACGGCGGGCAGTTCCGCGGCCGGGTCGGCGTGCACGAGGCTGCCCACGACGGTGCCGCGGCTGCGGATGGCGGGGTGCGCGACCAGCCCCAGGGCCTGCCGCAGCAACGGCTGGACCGCGGCGACCGACGCGGAGCGGAGGATCTGCGCGTGCCTGGCCAGCGCGCCCACCCGCACCCCGCGCGCGGAGGTCTCGACGGCGGCCAGCGCGCCGACCCGGTTGATGTCGACGAGGTGCGCCGGGGCGGCCAGGCGCATGTTGAGCATGGGGATCAGGCTCTGGCCGCCGGCGAGCACCTTGCCCTCGGCCCCGGCCTCGGCCAGGGCGTCGAGGGCCGCCTCCACCTCGCGGGGGGCGTGGTACTCGAACGGGGCGGGCTTCACCCGGCGGTCTCCCTGATCTCGGCGGGCCGGCCGGCGATCCATCTCAGCAGGTGGTAGCCGCCGACCACGACGATGGTGCCGAACGCGATGCCCTGCAGCCGGAACTCCTCGGTGATGATCTGCTCGACCGGGCCGATCGCCAGGATGATGCCGGCGCCGATGGGCACCATGTTCACGGGGTCGGCGAAGTCCACTCTGTTCTCCACCCAGATCTTGGCTCCGAGCAGGCCGATCATCCCATAGAGGATGACCGTGACCCCGCCCAGCACGCCACCGGGCGTGGCGGCGACCAAGGCGCCGAACTTCGGGCACAGGCCGAACAGGATCGCGACGACGCCGGCGATGTAGTAGGCGGCGGTGGAGTAGACGCGGGTGGCGGCCATGACGCCGATGTTCTCGGCGTAGGTGGTGGTGGGCGAGCCGCCCACGGCGCTGGTCACGACGGTGCCGATGCCGTCGGCGGCGACGGCGCGGCCCACGTACGGGTCGACGTCGGTCTTGGTCATTTCGCCGACGGCCTTGACGTGGCCGATGTTCTCCGCGATCAGCGCGATCACGGCGGGCAGGACGAGCAGGACCGCGCCGAACCTGATGTCGGGCCCGTGGAAGCTCGGCAGCCCGATCCAGTCGGCCTGGGCGACGGAGGAGAGGTTGACCCTCGGGTGCGTGTCGATCTTGCCGGTGGCGGCGTTGAACGCGGTGACGTTCCCGAAGACCTTGTCGAAGCCCCATGACAGCAGGAATCCGGCGACCAGGCCGACCAGGATGCCGATCCGGCCGATGAACCCCTTGAACGCCACGATCACCACGAACGTGATCACCATCGTGATCAGGGCCATCCACTGGTCCTGCGGCCAGTAGACGTCGGCCACGACGAACGCCAGCCCGAACCCGATGAGCATGACGACCGCGCCGGTCACGACCGGCGGGAAGATCCGGTGGATGACCTGGACGCCGAGGAAGTGGATGGCCAGCCCCGCGAGGGCCAGCACGATCCCCGCCACCAGGATCGCGCCGGTGACGATGGCGTCGGCCGCCGGGGTGTCGCCGCCCATGAGCGCCCTGATGGCGATCACGCCGCCGACGAACGAGGCGCTGGTGCCCAGGTAGCTGGGCACCTTCCCCTTCACGATCAGCAGGAAGAGGATCGTGGCGATACCGGACATCATGATGGCCACGTTCGGATCCAGGCCCATCACGAGCGGGAAGACGAAGGTGGCGCCGAACATCGCGATCACGTGCTGGGCGCCGAACCCGACCATTCTCGGCCAGGTCAGGCGCTCGTCGGGCCTGACGACCTCGCCGGGAGCCAGGTGTTTTCCGTCGCCGTGTTTGGTCCAACCCAAAACCATGAGAGCCCCTTTTCTACCGGGCCGTCGGTTCGGTGGCCGCCCCGCAGGCTCCTCCGCGGCGGTTCCTTGCTTGTCGGGCACATTAGGCCCGATGTCACTGTCCTACACCGTCATGATCTGCCAAAGCTGGGCCGATGACCAGAGGCGGCCTTACCGGCGCACCGCCCTGAGCACGTGGTATCCCACCAGGAGGACGACCGTGCCGAGCGTGATGCCGCCGAGCGAGAAGGTCTGGGTGATGGGGAAGGCGACCGGTCCGATCGCGCAGATGATCCCGGCGCCGACCGGGACCATGTTGGCCGGCTCGGCCAGGTTCACCTTGTTCTCGATCCAGATCTTGGCTCCGAGCAGGCCGATCATGCCGTAGAGGATCGTGGTGACGCCACCCAGCACGCCGCCGGGCGTGGCGGCGACCAGCGCGCCGAACTTCGGGCACAGGCCGAACAGGATCGCGATCACCGCGGCGATGTAATAGGCGGCGGTGGAGTAGACGCGGGTGGCGGCCATGACGCCGATGTTCTCGGCGTACGTCGTGGTGGCCGAGCCGCCGACCGAGGTGGCGACCACGGTTCCGACGCCGTCGGCCATGACCGCGCGGCCCATGTACGGGTCGACGTCCGCGCCGGTCATCTCGCCGACGGCCTTGACGTGGCCGACGTTCTCCGCGATGAGCGCGATCACCACGGGGAGGCAGACGAGGACCGCGGAGACCTCGAAGACCGGCCCGTGCAGCTTGGGCAGCCCGATCCAGTCGGCCTGGGCGACGGCGTCGAGGTTGACGCGCAGGTGCTCGCTCACCTTGCCGTCGCCGCCGGGCGCGGTGATCGGCCCGCCGATCAGGTCCCAGGCCCACGACAGCACGAACCCGAACACCAGGCCGAGCAGCACCCCGATCCGGCCGAGGAACCCGCGCAGGACCCCGATGAACACGAACGAGGCCGCCATGGTCAGCAGGGCGACCCAGGGATCCTGGGGCCAGTAGACGTCCGCCGCCACGTACGCCATGCCGAACCCGATCAGCATGACCACGCCCCCGGTCACGACCGGCGGGAAGATCCGGTGGATGACCTGGACCCCGAGCAGGTGGATGGCCAGGCCCGCCAGCGCCAGCACCACCCCGACCGCGAGCAGCGACCCGGTCACCGTGGCGCTGTCGCCGCCCGCGGCCCTGATCGCCACCACCGCGCCCACGAACGAGGCGCTGGAGCCGACGTAACTGGGCACCTTCCCCTGCACGATCAGCAGGAACAGGATCGTCGCGACGCCGGACATCATCACGGCCAGGTTCGCGTCCAGCCCCATGACCAGCGGGAACACGAACGTCGCGCCGAACATGGCGATCACGTGCTGGGCGCCGAACCCGATCATCCTGGGCCAGGTGAGCCGCTCGTCCGGCTTGACCACCTCACCCGGCGCGAGCCGCTTCCCGTCGCCGTGCAGCTTCCACCCGAACGCCATCTTGCCTGCCCTTGCCTCTCACCAGCGGAGATGTCTCCTATTTGATGTCGGAGAGCACAATAGAGGCAGGAGTGACACGCGGCGTCTTCAGGCCACGTGAATGGTGAAACCGTCTCCGGCGACCACCTGGCCGGAGCGGATCTTGCGGGTCTTGCGGAGTTCGACCTCGCCGTCGACGGAGACCATCCCCTCCGCGATCAGGTGCTTGGCCATGCCGCCCGTCTCGGTGACCCCGCAGTACTTCAGCAGGTCGCACAGCGGGATGAAGTCAGAGTTCAGCTCGAAGTCCAGGTCCACAACGGCCCAGCTTAGATGCCCCGCATCCGCAGGACGTGCAGGGCCAGGGTGAGGTTGAGCCGCAGGTGGTGGTCCTCGGTGAAGTTGCCGAGCATGCGCTCCAGCTTCCCGATCCGATAGCGCAGCGTGTTGTAGTGGAAGTGCAGCCTGCGCGCGGTCTCGGCCACGTTGAGGTTCGTCTCCAGCAGGACCTGCAGGGTACGCCGCAGGTCGCCGTTCTCCGCGTCGTCGTCGCCGGCCAGCGGGCCCAGGGTCTCGCGGACGAAGGCGTGCAGTTCGTCGGTGTCGTTGACCAGCGACAGCAGCCGGTACACGCCGAGCTGGTCGAATTGGGCGACCGCGCCGGGGCCGTGGAGCTGGCGCCCGACCCTGGCCGCCTTCAGCGCCTGGGAGTAGGCCTCGGGCAGGGTCGCGGGGGCGGTGCAGCGGCGGGAGGTCCCGGTCGAGAACGTGGCGGGAAGGGCGTCGGCCAGGGCGGCGGCGGCGTCCTTGGCCACGCGGGAGGCGTCCAGGGCGGCGTCCACGACGGCGACGACCTCGTGGGAGAAGCCCGCGACGGCGCCGCGCGGGTCGTGCCTGCGCACGGCGGCGGTCCACCCGTTGACCATGCGGTCCTGGGCGCTGCGCTCGTCGCCGTCGGGGTCCAGCTCGGCCACCAGGACGGTCACGGGCCGCTCCAGGTCCCAGCCGAAGGCGCGGGCCCGCGCGCTGATGCGTTCGGCGCCGCCGGCCCGGCCGGTGAGGACGTCGCGCAGGAAGTCCGCGCGGTACTTGCTCTCGACCGCGTTGACCGCCTCCTGCCGGGTGACGACCAGGGCGGCGACGGTGGCGGTGCGTTCGAGTATGCCGATGTCGCTGTCGCGGATCGCGCCGGTCGGGCTGTAGGCGATGATCCGGCCGTGGTGGTGCCCGCCGGCGACCACGGGGACCGAGGCCAGGGTACGGCCGGCCGTACCGGGGAGGTCGACGGGCGCCGGAGCCGGCGGCCCTTCGCGCGCGATCGACTCGCGTAAGGCCGCCACGTGGTCGGAGGGCCCGGCGGCGGCGAGCACCCGCCCGCTGCCGTCGACGGCGGCCACCGCGACGTCGAGCAGCGCGGCCACCTCGGCGGTCACCTCGTTGAGCCCGCCACCGGCCAGCACGACCTGCACCAGCGCCCGGTGCGCCTCCTCCGCGCGGGCGAGGACGGCGGCCTGCCGGTTGAGTATGTCGGTGAGCACCTGGTTGAGGATGTCGTCGAAGCCGACGTCGTTCGGCAGGATGATCAGCGGGAACCCCAGCCGGTCGGCCTGCTCGACCATCTCCCCCGGCAGTTCGTCCACGTAGCGCCCGAGTTTGATGGCCAGCGCGGCCAGCCCGCGCTCGTCGAGGTCGGCGACGAGCCGGCCGAGCGACTGCGGCGTGTTGCGCAGCGGGTAGCCGGTGGTGAGCAGCAGTTCGTGCGGCTTCACCCAGGCCAGGATGTCGGGCACCTCCATGACGTTGAGGCGCTGCACGATGCGGCCGAGCCCGCTCTCCCCGGCGATCAGGCGGGCGTCGGCGAGGGTCGAGACGCCCAGCACCTCCCCGACGGAGACTCCGTGGATGATCGTGCCCGTGCTGGCCAGGCGAACGGGGGGCTCCATGTGGTGATTGTGACCCCAGAAGCGGTCTGTCAGGAAGAGCCAACCTTCTCCGTCACTGTTGGCAAATTTCTCCGTACGGGGTGTCGTGGGGCCGTTCTACGGTCAGGTCCAAGGTCGGAAGGGAGGCCCGGTGACGGTCAGTACACATCCCAGGCGTGCCCGCACCCACGTGACCGGTGCGGCCAGCGCCGCTGTGCGCCCGGTCCTGGAGTCGCCGCGACGCCGCGCCCGCGTGCTCGCCGCGTTCCCGGCCGGCATCTACCTGGAGGTCAGGACCGATCTGGAACCGTCGGTGATCGCGATCATCACCGGCGAGGCGACCCGCCTGCCCAACTCGGTCCTGCTCGCCGCCGATCTGCCGCACGTCACGGTGGGTGACGACGCGTCGGTGGGCGAGGGCACGATCGAGCTCGGCCGCCTCAGTCTGCGCGCCCGCCGCTGGTGGGACCCCGCCCCGCCCCTGCCTCCCGTCGATCCGGTACGGCTGGCCGTATCCCTGGATCCGGTACGCCCGGCACCCGGCCTGGCCGGTCACCAGGCGATAGAACTACTGGCCGAGTCCTGCGGCCGAGGCCGGCTCCTGGGCGTCGTGACCGCCGCCGAGCAGCTGATGGGTCTCGGCCCCGGACTCACCCCGAGCGGCGACGACGTCCTGGCCGGGCTGCTGGTGACCCTGCGCCACCTGGGCAGGGCCGCCGGAGTGGAGCGGGCGGTCTGGCTGGCCGACTGGCTGGCCGCGACCGTCGCCTACGACGCCCGCACCAGGACCACGCCGCTGTCCGCGACGCTCCTGCACTGCGCCGCGCGCGGCGAGTCGTGCCCGGAGGTGACCGGGGTGCTGCGCGCGCTGACCGGCCGCGGCGCTCTGGACCCGGCCGTGTCCAGGCTGTGCCGCCTGGGCCACACCTCGGGCGCCGATCTGGCCCAGGGCATCGGGATCGGGCTGGCGGCCGTCCGCGCGCTGGCCGCCGACCCGGTGCCGCCCGCGCTGGCGGTTGCCAGGTGAGCGCGGACGAGGTGGTCCTGCGCAAGGGCGTCTACCGCGACTCCGTCACGCTGATGCGGATCAGCAAGACCCTGGCCGACCTCGACGGCGTGGAGGTGGCCGTGGTCGCCATGGCCACGCCGCTCAACCTCGATCTGGCCCGCGACCTGGGCTTCGAGCTGCCCGCGGCCGACCCGGCCGACCTGCTGGTGGCGGTCAGGGGCGAGCGCGCGGCCGCCGCCCACGCCGAGCTCGACGCGCTCCTGTCCGCGCACGCCCCCGTCGCCGCCGCCGACAGCGACCAGCCGCCGCTCACCACCCGGTCGGCCGCCCGCCGTACCGAGGCCGGGGTGGTGCTGGTGTCGGTGCCGGGCGAGCACGCGTTCGCGGAGGCGGTCGACGCCGTCGAGGCGGGGCTGCCGGTCATGGTCTTCAGCGACGGCGTGCCCGTTGAGCAGGAGGTCGCGCTGAAGGACCTGGCCGCGGAGAAGGGCGTGCTGGTCATGGGGCCCGACTGCGGCACCGCGGTGATCGCCGGGGTGGGCCTGGGCTTCGCGAACGTCCTGCGGCCCGGCCCCGTGGGCATCGTGGCCGCCTCCGGCACCGGCGCCCAGCAGCTGTCGTGCCTGCTGGACCTGGCCGGGGTCGGCGTCAGCCACGTGCTGGGCGTCGGCGGGCGGGACCTGTCACCGGAGGTCGGCGGGCGCTCGGCCAACCGGGCGCTCGCGATGCTGGACGATGATCCTGCCACCGAGCTGATCGTGCTGGTGTCCAAGCAGCCCGCGGTACGGCCGGCCGTACCGGCGAAGAGGTTCGTGGAGGCGTCGGCGGATCTGACGGCCACGGCCGAGCGCGTCCTCAAGGAACTGGGGCGGGCCGTGCCCGAGTGGCCCGCCTGGCCCGCGTGGGCGGGCAGGACGGCCACCGGCACGCTGCGCGGCATCTACTCGGGCGGGACGCTCTGCGCCGAGGCCGAGGGCGTGGCGGGCACCGGCGAGTTCGTCGACTACGGCGACGACGCCTACACGCGCGGCCGGCCGCACCCGATGATCGACCCGACGCTGCGGCTGGAGGCGCTGGCCGCGGTCGCGGAGGGGGACGTGGTGCTGATGGACGTCGTGCTCGGCCACGGGGCCGACCCCGATCCCGCCGCCTCCTACGCGCACGCCGTCGCCCGCTGCCCCGCCACGGTCGTCGTGGCGCTGATCGGCAGCGAGGGCGACCCGCAGGACCTGCGCAGGCAGGCCGCCGCCTTCCGCGAGGCCGGCGCCGCCGTCTTCACCTCCAACGCCCAAGCCGCCCGGCACGCCAGGAGCCTGCTGTGAGCCTTCTGTCCGGCCCGCCACGGGTCATCACGGTCGGCGCCGAGCTTCTGGGCGAGGCCCTGGACGCGCAGGCGGTGCCGCGGACCGCCGTCGCGTGGCGGCCGCCGCTGCCGGGCACCGCCGAGGCGCTGACGCGGGTGCTGGCCGATCCGCGCCGGGCCGCCGCCAACGAGCGGGCCGTTCGCCGCCTGACCTCCGCGCGCCCCCACCTGGCCGGGGTACGGCGGGCCGCGGAGGCGCTCGACCTCCCGGCGCGTACGTTTCTGCACGCCGGCCCGCCCATCACCTGGGACCGGGCGTCAGGGCCGATGCGCGGCGCCCTGATCGGCGCGACGCTGCTGGAGGGCTGGGCCACCGGCGAACGCGAGGCCGCCACCCTGCTGGCCGAGGGCCGGATCGCGCTCGAACCCTGCCACCACCACCGCGCGGTCGGCCCGATGGCGGGCGTGGTCAGCCCGTCGATGTGGATGTTCGAGGTACGCGACGAGGAGCACGGCGGCGCCGCGTACTGCTCGCTCAACGAGGGCCTGGGCAAGGTCCTGCGCTACGGCGCCTACGGACCCGAGGTGCTCGACCGGCTGCGCTGGATGGACGCGGTGCTGGGCCCCGCGCTGGCGGCGGCGCTGCGGGTGAGCGGGCCGATCGACCTGGGCGCGCTGATCGCGCAGGCGCTGCAGATGGGCGACGAGCTCCACAACCGCAACCGCGCCGCCACGTCCCTGCTGCTGCGCGAGCTGGCCCCGGCCCTGGTCGAGTCGGCTCCGGGCACGGCGGCCGAGGTGCTGCGCTTCGCCGGCGGCAACGACCACTTCTTCCTCAACGCGGGGATGGCCGCCGCCAAGGCGAGCACGGACGCGGCGCGCGACATCCCCGGCTCGTCGCTGGTGGTGGCGATGGCGCGCAACGGCACCGACTTCGGGGTGCAGGTCTCGGGGCTGGGCTCGCGGTGGTTCACGGGGCCCGCTGGGGTGCCCGACGGCCTCTATCTCGGCGCGTACGGCCCCGCCGACGCCAACCCGGACATCGGCGACTCGACGATCACCGAGACGGCGGGCCTGGGCGGCTTCGCGATGGCGGCCTCCCCGGCGATCGTGCGCTTCGTGGGCGGCGAGGTGGGGGACGCGGTGGCGGCCACCCGGTCCATGTACGAGATCACGCTGGCCGAGCATCCCGCCTACCAGATCCCGGGTCTGGGGTTCCGCGGGACGCCGGTGGGCATCGACGTCACGCTCGTGGCCAGGACCGGTGTGCTGCCGGTGGTCAACACCGGGATCGCGGGCCGCGTGGCGGGGACGGGGCAGGTGGGCGCGGGGCTGGTGAGCCCTCCGGCCGAGGCGTTCACCAAAGCGCTGGCGGCATTGACCAAGCGGGCCGCAATTCAGTAAGTGATCCATTCAAATACCACGTTTGCGCAGGTCAGACAGCACTTTTAGACGATATGCCAGCGTTCAACTTCCGTTCGTCAATCAACTGCCTATATCGTGTCGAACCTCATAATCTAGAAGTATCGTGTTACCGATGAGGCTGGAGATGGGGGCGGGAGATGTCAGCCGACCGCGTGCTCAGCGGGCCAGGCGCCGAGGGCGTTCCGCAGAGCCAGGGCCGACTGATCGGCCGGCGCTATCGCCTGATGTCGCCGGTGGGGCGCGGCGGCATGGGCATGGTGTGGCACGCCCATGACGTGCTGCTCGACCGCGCCGTCGCGGTCAAGGAGCTGATCCTCCCCTACGGCCTCGACCACTCAGGCACCCAGGTCGCCAACCGCCGCATGCTGCGCGAGGCCCGCTCCGCCGCGCGCCTCACCCACCCCGGCATCGTCACCGTCCACGACGTCGTCGAGGAGGACGGGCGGCCGTGGATCGTCATGGAACTGGTCCGCGCGTGGTCGCTGGAGCAGGCCGTACGGCAGAGCGGCCCCCTGCCCGTCATCCAGGCCGCCGAGATCGGCATCCGGGTCCTCGACGCGCTGCGGCACGCGCACGCCGCCGGAATCCTGCACCGCGACGTCAAACCCGGCAACGTACTGCTGACCTCCGACCGGGTCGTCCTGACCGACTTCGGCATCGCCGCCATCGAGGGCGACGTCACCATCACCCAGACCGGGCTGCTCATGGGCTCGCCGGCCTACATCCCGCCGGAGCGGCTGTCCGGCCAGCCCATCACGCAGGCGGCCGACCTGTGGTCGTTCGGCGCCACGCTGTACGCCGCCGTCGAGGGCCGCCCGCCGTACGAGGGGCCCGACGCCATCGCCGTCCTCGGCGCCGTCCTGACCCAGGACCCGATCAGGCCGCAGCGGGCCGGAGCCCTGCTGGGCGTCATCGAGGGCCTCCTGCGCAAGAACCCCGCGGAGCGCATGGTCGCCGCCCAGGTCGCCGAGCAACTGGAGAAGGTCCTGCACGCCCACGGCTCCCGGCCGCCGCGCGGCCCCGAGGCCAGTGGCCTGCCCACCCGGGCCGACCCGACGCCGGTCGGGCTGCTGCCTCCGCTGGAGCCGCCGTCGGGGCCGATGCCGTCGCGGATCGTGGAGACGCCCTCCGGGCCGGTACGCGTGCCGTACGACCCGCTGAAGAGCCCGTCCGGCGGCTACGTCATGCCCTACGACGGCCTCGACAGCCCTTCCGGCAGCCACAACACGCAGCAGATCCGGCAGCCCGGATCCTTCGACGCCTTCACCAGCCACTCCGGCCCGCTCCCCGCGGGCGGCTACGACTCCCTCACCGGCACCCAGGACCCCCTCCCCCACCTCCCACCCGCCACCCCCGGCCCCCCAACCACCGGCCACTCCCCATCAACCGGCCACTCCCCTTCGACCGGCCACTCCCCCTTGACCGGCCATCCACAGCCGGGCGGCCACGCACCGTCCGGCGGCCACCCGGCGCCGAGTCCCCACTCCGGGCCAGGCACCCGCACGGGATCAGGTGCCTACCCCGGGCCGGGTGTCCACTCCGGGCCGGGCGCCCACGACCTGCGCTCACCTTCGGGCCCGCACGACCTCCGCACCCCCTCCGGCCCGCACGACCTGCGCTCGCCGTCGGGCTCGCACGACCTGCGCTCGCCCTCCGGGCCGCCCTCCCTGGAGTCGGTGTCGGGGCCGGGGATCGTGCAGCCGACGTTCGGGGGTGTGTCGGGGCCTCAGCCGATCTTGCCGCTGACCAGCGACGTCCGAAGCGCGCCCTGGCCGCTGGCCTCCGCGGACGACCTACGCGAACAGTCCAGGGATCTGTCCCGCGGCCTCGGCGCGAGCCGTGACTCGAAGGCGCCGGAACGCCTGACCAGGAGCCGCAGACGACCGGCCGACGACGGTTCCGGGTGGATGCGCGACGGCCGCCCCACCGCGCGCCTCATCGTGACCGCCCTGGCCGGCGTGGGCGCGGCGGCGGTGGCGATCTGGCTCCTGACCTCGGGTGGCACCCCCACCCCGCCCACGACCGCGAGCGGCGCGCCGACATCGTCGTCGAGCACGGCACCGGAGCCCTCGGTGGCGACCGTCCCCGACGGCTACAAGGAACACACCGCCGCCGGCTTCACCGCGGCCCTGCCCGGCACGTGGAAGGCGGCGACGACCAGCGGCGGCGCCACGTTCACCGGCCCCAAGGACTCGGGCATGAAGATCACCGTCCAGCAGACGGCCCCGCAGCCGGACGGCGGCGTGGCCGAACTGTCCAAGGAGGAGGCGGACGGCGGCGTCGAGGGCTACATCCAGGTACAGCTCCAGGCCCTGGAGTGGCGCGGCTGGAAGTCGGCCGACTGGGAGTACACCTACGCGCTGGGGAACGGCGTCCCCATGCACGCCCTGACCCGCTTCGTCAGCATCGACGATGCCGCCGCCTACAAGATCACCTTCGCCATCCCCGAGCTCAAGTGGGACGACCAGACCGAAACCCGCAACACCTTCCTGAACACCTTTCGCCCCGCCACCTGATCCGCACACCCCTGCACCGCCCCGGCGGGCTCCGTGCACCCCTGGCCGGCCCCGGCGCCCCTCGCGGCCCGTCCGGATCACGACGATCTCCACCCGGAGACCCGGGCGGCGGAGCCCGCCGGGATGGGGCCGGTCCGTGAGGCGGACACCCGGGCGGGTTGGTCGCGGCTTCCGGTACCGCGTTTCGGCGGGCGTACCGTGAAGGGAACGCCGGCCTGTACGGTGCGGACATGAGGGTGCACGCGCTTCATGTCTATCCGATCAAGTCCACCCAGGGTCATGACCTCGACCGCACCGAGGTGGAGCCGTGGGGGCTGGCCGATGATCGGCGGTACCTGGTGGTGGACGAGCATGGTGAGATGATCACCGCGCGCCAGTTCCCGATGCTGCTCGCCTGCCGGGCCGAGGTCGCGGGCGGCACACTGACGCTGACCGGCCCGCACGCCGACCCCCTCCTGGTACGGCCGGCCGCGTCGATGACCGCTGTCACGGTCGTGCGTACCGTCGTGGAGTTGCGCGACTGCGGCGACGAGGCGGCCGCCTGGCTGTCGGCGCTGCTGGATCGCCCGGCCCGCCTGAAGTGGCTCGACGACCCGACCCGCCGCCCGATCGATCCCGAGTACAGCAGGCCGGACGACCGGGTCAGCCTGGCCGACGCCTACCCGCTGCATCTCACGACCACGACCTCCCTCGCCCAGCTGAACGACTGGATCGCCGAGACCGCCGCCGAGCGCGGCGAGGATCTGCCGGAACCTCTCCCGATGCGCCGCTTCCGCCCGAACGTGGTGGTGGACGGGGTGACGAAGCCGTTCGCCGAGGACCAGTGGAAGCGGGTACGCATCGGCGACCTCGACTTCCGTGTCACCAAGGGCTGTGACCGCTGCGTCCTGACCACCATCGACCCGGGCACCTACACCAAGGGCAAGGAACCCATCCGCACTCTGTCCAGGCACCGCAAGTGGGACGGCAAGGTCTGGTTCGGCATCAATCTCATCCCCGACGCCCCCGGCCACATCAGCCTGAACGACCCGGTCACCCCCCTGTAGGCAGCCTCACCCACACCGCCCAGGAACCACCCCGGGCGCGAAGACACCCCACGAGCGGGCAACTCCGGCACGGGCGCTGCCAAAGCCCGGACGGGTCGTCTAGACGACACCCGATCAGCCGATCCGCCCACCAGCAACTCTCACCCCACAAACCCGTCCATCAGGACGTCCGGGCAGGTCGCCCACCGATCCCCCACACCCACCCCACCCAGCCCGTAAATAGCAGCTTTCCGGTGGTATGGGACACTTCACCGGTGACCGATACCCCAACAAAGCGCGACATTTCATCGCCCACCGACGTCCGCGGCATCCAGCGACGCACCCTCGCCGTCCTGTCGATCGCCCAGATCGTCGGCGGCGTCGGTGTGGCGGTCGGCCTCGCGCTGAGTTCCGTGGTGGTCGACCAGCTCTCGGGGTCCACGGTCATCAGCGGCCTGGCCGGCACCGCCACCGTCCTCGGCGCCGCACTGCTCGCCCTCCCCATCGCCAGAACCGCCGCCAGGAGCGGCCGCCGCGCCGGCCTCTCGCTCGCCTACGTCGCCGCCACCGCCGGATGCGCGCTCTCCGTCCTGGCGATCACCATCGAGTCCTGGCCGCTCCTGCTCGTCGGCCTCGTCCTGGTGGGCGGCGGCAGCGCGGGCAACCTGGCCGCCCGCTACTCCGCCACCGACCTGTCACCCAAGGGCCACGCCGCCCGCCACCTGTCGCTCGTGGTCTGGATGGCCACCGTCGGCTCCGTCGCCGGCCCGAACCTGGCCAAGCCCGCCGACCACGTCGGCATGTCCGCGGGCCTGGTCGCGAACGCCGGTCCCTTCGCCTTCTCCGCCCTGGCCTTCGCGCTCGCGTGGCTGGTCGTGGCGGCCGGTCTGCGTCCCGACCCGCTCAAACTGGCCCGCTCACTGACCGAACCGACCGAACGGAACGCGACGACCGAACCGGGCGAGCCGACCAGGCCGGGCGCGCGAGGCGGGCCGACCGGACCGGGCGCGTCGGGCGCGCGGCCCGCCGTACAGGACAAGGCGCTGCGGAACGGCTGGCGCACCCTGCGCACCACCCCCATGGCCAGGCGCGCGCTCGTGATGATCGCGATCAGCCACACGGCGATGGTCTCGGTCATGTCCATGACGCCGGTGAAGCTGCACCACGACGGCTCCAGCCTCGACGTCATCGGCCTGGTGATCAGCCTGCACATCGCCGGCATGTACATGCTGTCGCCGGTCGTCGGCTGGCTGGCCGACAAGGCGGGCCGGGTGCCCGTGCTCATCCTGGGCATGTCGCTCCTGCTCGCCTCCGCGGTGCTGGCCGGGACCGCGCAGCACAGCGTCTGGCAGGTCACCGCCGGCCTGGTCCTGCTGGGCCTCGGCTGGTCGTGCGGGCTGGTGGCGGGGTCGGCGCTGGTGACCGAGTCCGTGCCGCTGGACCGCCGCCCGGCCGTCCAGGGGCTGTCCGACCTGATCATGAACATCTGCGGCGCCACCGGCACCGTCGTCGCCGGCGCCATCGTGGGCGGCCTGTCCTACGGCATCCTGGGCCTGGTCGTCGGCGTCATGGTCACGGCCGCCGGCGTCTGGCTCTACGTCACCACCCGCCGCTGACCACGGGTCACTTGGCGTCGGAGTAGCAGGGGACGGACACCGACTCCATGGGGAAGCGCACCGGCGTCTGACCGAACAGCAGGCGGCTGGCCTCGGCGGCGGAGGCGGTCACGGCGGCCATGACCTCCTCGGCCAGCGGCAGCGGGCAGTGCACCATCACCTCGTCGTGCTGGAAGAACACCAGGCGCGCCGCCTCGGGCAGCCGCCCGCGCAGCACCGCGAGCAGGGCCAGCGCCCACTCGGCCGCGGTGGCCTGGACGACGAAGTTGCGGGTGAAGCGTCCGCGGTCGCGGGCGGCGCGGACGCCGTCGGGGCCGGACACGAGGTCACGCCAGCGCTGGGACGGCGGCGGCGAGGTACGGCCCAGCCACGAACGCACCAGCTTGCCCTCCTCCCCCGCCTTGGCCGCGTCCTCGACGAAGTGGTAGGCCTTCGGGAACCGCTGGCGCATCACGGCCAGGAGCTTGGGCGCGTCGCCGCTGGTGCCGCCGTACATGGCGGAGAGCATGGCGAGCTTGGCCTGGTCGCGCTCGCCGCCGAACGACTTGGCCAGGGCCGAGTAGAGATCGATCTCGCCCGCCGCCCCGGCCAGCCCGGCGTCGCCCGCCATCGCGGCCAGCACGCGCGGCTCCAGCTGGGCGGCGTCGGCCACGACGAGCGTCCAGCCGTCGTCGGCCACCACGACCTTGCGCATGACCTTCGGGATCTGCAGCGCGCCGCCGCCGCTGGTGGCCCAGCGGCCGGAGACGACGCCGCCGACGACGTACTCGGGGCGGAAGCGGCCGTCGTGGACCCACTGGTCGGCCCAGACCCAGCCGTGGAAGGAGTAGAGGCGGGCCAGTTCCTTGTAGGCCAGCAGCGGGCGTACCGAGGGATGGTCGAGCTGTTTGATCTCCCACGAGCGCGTGGACTTGATCGCCAGGCCCGCCCCCTTGAACGCCTTGACGAGCTGCTGCACCGAGTCGGGGTTGACCGCGTGCCCGAACGCCGCCGACACCTCGTCGGCCAGCGCCTGCAGCTTGGCCGGGCGCATGCCGTGGACGGGGCGGGGGCCGAGCATCTCGGTCAGCAGGGCGTCGTGGACGTCGCGCCGCCACGGCATGCCGTCGCGGGCCATCTCGGCGGCCACCAGCGCGCCCGCGGACTCGGCGGCCACCAGCAGGCGGAAGCGGCCGGGCTCCGGCAGGGCGTCGATGCGCCTGAGCTGGTCGTCGAGGACGTCGGCGAGCTCGCCGGTGTCGAGTCTTCTGCGCTCGGGCTCGAACAGGGTGTCCTGCCTGGCGGCGGGGCCGTCGCCGTCGTCGGGGACCGGCAGGCCGCGCAGCCTGGCGTGGGCGGCCTCGGCCGAGCGGGCCTCGCCGTAGCGGCCCTCGTGGGCCAGCAGCAGGTTCTCGGTGAGCGTGATGTCGTGGCAGCGCGACACGCGGCGCCCGGCCGACAGCAGCGGCGGGTAGGACTCCCGCGTGTCGGCCCACACCCATCGCGGGCGGGCGCGCTCCACCGCCTCCACGCGCTCCAGGAACGCGGCCCCCGCCCCTGCGGAGCCGCTCTCCTCGGGGAGGGTGCGGATCGCCTCCCCCGCCATCACCGCGTACACGCACCCCAGAGTGCCAGGTCACTACGACAATCCGATGACCACCTCGTCCTCGAGCGGCGGGTCCTGCTCGGCGGGCAGGCAGCCCGTGGCGGCGAAGCAGCGCACCGTCAGCTGTCCCGGCGTCACCGACAGGTGGAGGAACTGCTTGAAGAACGGCGGTTCGTCCCAGTCGGACAGTTCGGACAGGTAGCGGTGGAACACCTTGTCGACCGGCAGCCGGAACGGCCACGGATACGCGCCCAGGATCCGCGCCGCCCACCGCATCCGCCGGGTGACCACGGTGGTGGCGTCGAGCGAGCGGACCGGCGTGTTGCCGATCTGGCCGACCATGATGCAGGCGGCCTCGGCCGGGGTGAGGTAGAGCCACTTCATGCGCAGCCGCCGCGCGTACAGCTGGCTGTAGAACGACAGCGAGTCGCCGCGCAGCGGGTAGCAGCGGAAGTCGTCCTCGTGCACGCCGGCCACGTCCACGCGCCTGATCGTGTGCGTGGCGTGCATGAAGGCCCCGGCGCCGCCGGTGACGACGTACTGGATCACGCGGTCGCCGACGCGTACGGGGTAGCGCTGGTAGTTGTGCACGTCACCGCCGATGGCGGCGACGTAGCGGTACGCGGGGTCGCGGACGATGTCGTCGACGGTCCCGCCGCCCTCCAACGGCGAGGGCTTGTAGTCGTTGCGCGTGTAGATGGGCTTGCCGGTCACGAGGATCTTCGGGCGGGGGTCGAGCGAGACGCGGCGCAGCCACTCCACCTGAGCCTTGTCGATCACGCCCTTGATGCCGGTGTCGATGCCGACGACGAGCAGGCTCTCGCTCTCGATCACCCAGTAGGGGCCCGGCTGGACCGACCGCTGGTTCGGCGACCCGCGCAACTCGCGCGCCTCGGCCAGGCGGTCCTCGTCGATCTTCTCCGGCTTGCGCCACAGCAGCCCGCGCAGTCCCCGGTCGGGCGTGGGCCGCAAAGGGTCCGCGTCACAGAAGACCCGCATGAAGCCGCCGAGCCCGTCATACCAGTCGTGGTTTCCGGGAATGGCGTAGATCGGCGCGTCATAGGCCTGATACGGGCGGAAGAACTTGTCCCCGTACTCGTTTCCCGAACCCGTCGGATAGATGACATCGCTGGCGATGACGGCGAACGCCGTGTCCTTGCCCAGCTTGAGCATTCCCGGCACCACGGCGTACTGGGAGGCGTCGCCCTCGCCCGGATCGCCCAGGATCAGGAACTGGAAGGTGGCGCCGACCGGCGGCGTGATCCGGTGGCCGGGGTCGACGCCGCGGGCGTGCTGCGCCTCCATCCACCGCCGGCGTACCTTGCCGGACGGGTCTCCGAAGAGCCCGGCCAGGATCTCGTTGCGGGAACGCCACAAAGTGCGCGGATGCAGCCAGGAAAACGTGTCATTGTTTGGCCGTAAATCCCGATAAGTGCCGACCTGCTGACATCGCCATCCGGCGCCTTCCTCCGATGTCCGGGACGACTGCTGCTTTCCGCGCTCCGCCGCGACTTCCACCATGCCCATATCTTTGCCGCGATCTTGCGGAATCGCACCCCGAACTCTCCGTACCGCTGAGAACACGCATGGTGTACGCTCAACGGTCAACCGTACGAGGGGGGCTGGGATGGCCCGTAACGGTTTCGACGATGCGATCCAGCGCGGCACAGTGGGGGCTGAGGCCGTCGAAGGGTTGCTGGCCTACGCCCAGAGCAGGTCCGGATGGGGCCGGGCGGGGGTGCGCAGCGCCCTGGAGGCGGTGGCCATGAGCAGGGTTTTGGCCACCCGCGACCCGGCGGCGCACACCGGCCTGCTCGCCCGTTCCTTACGCACGGCCGCCACCATGCTGCTCAAACGCCGCCGCCCCGCGCGGGCGCTGCCTCTCGCGAAGGAAGCGGTCAGCCTGGCCCGCTCCTCGGGCGGCGCGCCGCTCGTGGTCTCCCTCGTCGTCCTCGCCGAGATATTCAACGCCCTGCGGCGCCACGCCGAAGCCGCCGAGGCCATGACGGAAGCCGACAAGATCCGCCAGTAGACGCCGCCGGGCGCCGGCGGGCCGTCAGGCGATGAGGGCGCCGGGGTTCATGACGCCCGCGGGGTCGAGCCGGTCCTTGACCGCACGCAGGATCTCCACCCCGAGCGGCCCGATCTCCCTGGCGTAGGCGTCGCGGTGGTCGCGCCCGACGCCGTGGTGGTGCGAGATCGTCCCGCCCGCCTCGACGATGGCCGCGCCGACCGCCTCCTTGGCCCGCTCCCACTGCTCGACCGGGTCCCCGTGCTGGGCGGTGACGACGGTGAAGTACAGGGAGGCCCCGGTCTCGTAGACGTGCGAGATGTGGCACATGACCAGGGGCGAGCCCAGGGAGCCGAGCAGCGACAGCCGTACCGCGTCGTAGAGGCGCGGCAGGTTCGCCCAGAACCCGGCCGTCTCCAGCGTCTCGACGGTGGCGCCGGCGGCGAGCAGCGAGTCGCGCAGGTACGGCGCCGAGAAGCGCCCGTTCGCCCACGCCCGCCCCGGCTCCGGGCCCAGCGCGACGCCGCCGAGCCCGGCCAGCACCCGTCCCGCCGCCTCGGCCCGCGCCCGCACGTCCGTGCCCTCGTACCCGGCGATGACCAGGCAGCCGCTGTCGCCGCCGCCGATCGCGTCGGGCTTGGCCAGGCCGATCATGGTCTCGGTCTCGTCGGACAGCCGCAGCACGGTCGGCAGCGGGCCCTGCTGGGCCAGGGTCCGCAGGGCGGCGGAGCCTTCGGCGAAGGAGACGAAGCGCCAGCCCTCGTACGCCTTCTCCGCCGGCGCCTTCCGCACCCGCAGCCGCAGGGAGGTGATGACGCCGAACGCGCCTTCCGAGCCCAGCACGAGCTGGCGGAGATCGGGACCGGCGGCCGACTTGGGCGCCCGGCCGAGTTCGAGCGTCCCGGCGGGGGTGGCGAGGGTCAGCCCGGCGACCATGTCGTCGAAGCGCCCGTATCCGGCCGACGCCTGGCCGCTGGAGCGGGCCGCGGCGAAGCCGCCGAGCGTGGCGTACTCGAAGGACTGGGGGAAGTGGCCCAGCGTGAGCCCGTGTCCGGCCAGGAGCCGTTCGGCCTCGGGCGCGCGTACGCCGGGCTCGAACGTGGCGATCATCGACTCCGGGTCCACCGCGACCAGGCGGTCCATCCGGCCGAGGTCGAGCGCCACGACCGAGGTGAAGCCGTCGCCGGCCGGGGTCAGGGCGCCGACCACCGACGTGCCGCCGCCGAAGGGGACGACGGCGATCCGGGTCTCGGCGCACACGCGCAGCACCGCGGCCACCTCGTCGTGCGTGGCCGGTGAGACCACGGCGTCGGGGGCGTGCGCGCCGTCGCCCGCGCGCATCCGCAGCAGGTCGGGCGTGGACTTGCCGCGCGCGTGGCGCACGCGGGCCTCGTGGCCGGTGCCGACATGTGCGGCGCCGGTGATCGCGCCCAGCGCGTGCAGGGCGGCTTCGGGCAGCCGGGAGGGCGCCAGCCGTACCGAGGAGAGGGTGGCGGCGGGCTCGGCGGGCGCGCGCACGCCGAGCAGGTCGTGCAGAAGCGTGCGGACCGCCTCGGGGAGCTCGCGCGCCTTGGCGGGATCGCCCCAACCGGACCAGAGCATGGGTTCACTCACGCTCTACACTGTGACATATGACGTCGATTCGTCACAATGACGGGGTGCTGGACGCGGCCCGCGAGTGCGTGCTGGCCTACGGCGTGCGGCGCACGACGCTGACCGACGTGGCCCGCCGGGCGGGGGTGTCCCGGATGACCCTCTACCGGCGCTGGCCGGACGTGCGCGGCCTGGTGGGCGACCTGATGACCAGGGAGTGGGTCAGGGTGGTCGAGGAGCTGGACGTGCGCGATCCGGTCAAGGCGGTGGTCGAGGGCGTCAGGGCGCTGCGCGGGCACCCGCTCCTGCGCAAGATCGTCGAGGCTGACCCCGAGATGCTGCTGCCCTACCTGCTCCAGCGCACCGGAGCCACCCACGAGGCGGTCCTGGCCGTACTCGAACCGGCGGTCGGCGACCGCGCGAAGGCCAGGGCGATCCTGCTGGTCGCGCAGTCGTTCCTGCTGTCCGGCCCGACCATGCTCGGCGACGACGCGCTCGACGCCGAGCTCACGACTCTCCTGGAGCGCTACCTTGCCTAGATCTTCCTCGCCCGGAGCCTCCCCGCCGAAGGCCTCCTCCCTGAACGCCGCGCGCCGCTCGGCCGAGCTGGCCAGGACAGCGGAGGGGACCGTCGACGTCCTGGTCGTCGGGCTGGGCGCGACGGGCGCGGGCGCGGCCCTGGACGCCGCCTCGCGCGGGCTGTCGGTGGCCGCGATCGACGCGCACGACCTGGCCTTCGGCACCTCGCGGTGGAGCTCCAAGATGATCCACGGCGGGCTGCGCTACCTGGCCAAGGCGCAACTGGGCGTGGCCTACGAGAGCGCCGTCGAGCGCGGCATCCTGCTGAACCGCACCGCGCCCCACCTGGTCAGGGCCCATCCGTACCTGCTGCCGCTGACCCCTGACGTCTCCAGGGGGCAGGAGTCGCTGGTCATGACCGGCTACCGCCTGGGCGACGGGCTGCGGGCCGCCGCGCGCACGCCGCGCCGCCTGCTGCCCGGCCCCTCCCGCCTCACGGCCGTCCGCGCCCGCGAGGCCGCCCCCGTTCTGAGCGGGTACGGCCTGCGCGGCGCCCTGCTGTCCTGGGACGGACGGCTGGAGGACGACGCCCGGCTCGTGGTGGCCATCGCGCGCACGGCGGCGGCCTACGGCGCGCGCGTCCTGACCCGGTGCCGGGCCCTGGAGCTGACGCCGACCGGCGCGCGGGCCCGCGACGAGCTGACCGGCGAGGAGTTCACGATCAGGGCCCGCGCCGTGATCAACGCGGCCGGCGTGTGGGCCGGGCAGCTGAACCCGGAGGTCACGCTGCGCCCCTCGCGCGGCACCCACCTGGTCCTGCGCGGCGAGACGCTGCCGGGACTGCGGGCCGGGCTGCATGTCCCGATTCCGGGGGAGAGCAATCGCTTCGCCCTGGTCCTGCCCCAGCACGACGGCCGCGTCTACGTCGGCCTCACCGACGAGCCGGTGGACGGACCCGTCCCCGACGTGCCCGAGGCGCCCGAGGACGACATCAGGGCGTTGCTGGAGGTGCTGAACGGCATCCTGGAGGTTCCGGTGACCCGTGAGGCGGTCGCGGGCGCCTATGCGGGCCTCAGACCGCTCCTGGCCCCCCGGGGAGACGGCGCGGGCCGCACGGCCGACCTGTCGCGGCGGCACGCGGTGCTGGACGCGGGCGGGTTCGTCACGGTGGTCGGGGGGAAGCTGACGACATATCGCCGCATGGCGGAGGATGCCGTGGATCGGGCGGTACGGCTGGCGAAGCTGCCCGCCGGGCCATGCGTCACCACGGAGGTGGTTCTCGCGGGGCGGGCCGTACGGGCCTATGCCGAGGCGGAGCCCGAACCGGCCGGAGCGGGCGTCACGAAGGGCGAGCTGCGCTTCGCGGTGGAGCACGAGGGCGCGCTCGACGAGGACGACCTCCTGGACCGCAGGACCCGCGTCGGCCTGATCCCGGAGGACCGCGCGGCGGCCCTGCCGATCGCCCGTGACGTGCTGAAGGGTTGAGACCCGCGATCCGCGGGTAAGAAGATCCTTTTCATCGGCGTGTCGACCCCACGCCGACCCCTACCTTGGCGTTAGGTTAGTCTTACCTAAATTGCCGTCGGGGGAGGGTGGAACGTGGCCAGGGGTTGTGATCATCCGGACGGGTGCCACACCGGCGGCGTGCCCACCTTCGCCAGCGCGACGGTGGGCGCGCGGCTCTGGCTGCTCATCGAGTATTCCGGCGCCTGGCCCTCACACGTCGACGACGGGACGCTTCCGCCGAAAATCTCCGAGCTGATCCGCCGGGCCGTGGCGCGGGGCGTCAGGCCGCAGCTGATCCGCCGCCCCGGGCGCCGGACCCGCCCGCAGGAGCAGGGGATCCGTGTGCTAGCCGGGTATGCGATCGGCGACAACCCCTGGCTGGCCGGGGGTGTCATCGCAGGTCCCGACGATCTTGACCTGGACGCGCTGGTGGCCGGAGTGGTCCCGGAGTCCTGCATACTTGAAGACGAGCCGGTATTTCTGGTCTGCACGCACGCCAAGCGCAATGCGTGTTGCGCCCGCATTGGACTACCCCTCGCTCGTGGACTGGCGGAATTCCTGCCGGACAGGGTGTGGGAAACATCACACGTTGGTGGCGATCGGTACGCCGCCAACCTCGTGTGCTTGCCACACGGAATTTTCTACGGCAGCATGTCTCAGGCTGCTGCGCTCGCAGCAGCGAACGCGTACCGGTCCGGCGAGGTGATTCTCGACCGTTTCCGGGGACGCGCAGGCATCCCTGAGCCACTGCAAGCCGCGGAGCACTTCGCCCGAACCCATACGGGAGAGTGCGGACTCGGCGGAGTGGCCGTGGAATCCGCCAGGTCGGACGGCGACGTCACCGAAGCCATCGTGCGCATCGGAGACGTCCGGATCCAGGTTGTGGTTGAGCCATCGGTGTTCCAAGCACCGTGTGGTACGGCTTGCGCCGAGAAAATCACCACCTACCGGCTGGTCTCGCTGGACAGGCTCACGCCTGTGCGGTACGCCACGCCCGCCCTCACCTGATCACGGGAACATCACGGCCAGGCCTTGCGTTGGAACAGTGACGCCGAAAGCGTCCAATGCGGCTCAATTACTGAAATACCTCTCACGAAGGTGGTTTTCTCATGTCTCAGGTACGTCGGCAGCTCGCCCGCCCGCGCCCCAGCTGGGGATGGCAGGATGATGCCGCGTGCCGGGGTGAGGACCTCGTGCTCTTCTTCGGCCCCGATGGGGAGCGGCAGCCCGAGCGTGACGTACGCGAGCGGAAGGCCAAGGCGATCTGCGGCGGCTGCCCCGTCCGCAACGAGTGCCTTGACTACGCGCTGTCCCGTCCGGAGAAGTACGGCACGTGGGGCGGTCTCAACGAGGACGAGCGCGCCAGCGAGCGTCGCCGTCGTATGCGCCGCGCCGCCAGCGCCGGCATCTCCGCGGCCTGAACTTCACCACCGGCACCACAGATTCTCCCCGCGTGATCACGCAGTTGTTCCGATGAGCGGAGCGCGCCCGTGCGCGCTCCCGCGAACCCGGTCGGAACAACTGCCTGATCAGGCAGGAATGTCACGAACGCCGATCCTCCGGCGGAACACCCAGTACGTCCAGCTCTGGTAGAGCAGCACCAGCGGCAGGAAGATCACCGCGATCCACGTCATGATGCCCAGCGTCTTCGGCGTGGACGCGGCGTTCCGCACGTTGAGGCTGTTGGCCGGATCGAGCGTCGAGGGCAGCACGTCCGGATAGAGCACCGCGAACAAGCTGGTCACCGCGACCCCGATGGCCACCGCCGACAGGGTGAACGACCAGCCCTCCCGCGCCCTGGCGATCGCGCCGAGCGCGGCCAGCCACGCCAGCGCCGCCACCAGCGCCAGCACGGCGGTCAGCACCGTCCCGCCGTGGAACTGCGTCCAGCCCAGGAACAGCACCGCGAGCGCCGCGGCGACCACGCCCGTGCGCAGCGCCACCGACCTGGCCCGCCGCCTGATCTCCCCCGTGGTCTTCAGCGACAGGAAGATCGCGCCGTGGGCGAGGAACAGCGTGAGCGTCACCAGCCCGCCCAGCAGCGCGTACGGGTTGAGCAGGTCCCAGAACGTCCCCGCGTACTCGTGGTCGGCGTCGAGTTTCACCCCGCGCACGATGTTGGCGAAGGCCACGCCCCACAGCAGCGCCGGCGCGAACGAGCCGGCCACGATGCAGCGGTCCCAGCCCGCCTTCCAGCGCGCCGAGTCGCGCTTGGCCCGATACTCGAAGGCCACCCCGCGCAGGATCAGCGCCACCAGGATGATGAGCAGCGGCAGGTAGAAGCCGCTGAAAAGGCTCGCGTACCACTCGGGGAAGGCGGCGAACGTGGCCCCTCCCGCGGTGATCAGCCACACCTCGTTGCCGTCCCAGACGGGTCCGATCGTGTTGATCATCACGCGGCGTTCCGCCGGGTCGGCGGGCAGCACCGGCAGGAGCATCCCCACGCCGAAGTCGAAGCCCTCCAGGACGAAGTAGCCGACCCACAGGACGGCGATGGCCACGAACCAGACGTCGTTCAGCGTCATCGGGCTCTCCTAGTAGGCGAAGGTCAGGGTGGTGTCGCCCTCGGGTTTGTCCTGGATCTGGGGCGGGGGCCGCCGGCCGTACTTGATCATCAGGCCCAGTTCGACGACGGCGAGCGCGCCGTACAGGAGCGTGAAGACGATCAGCGAGGTGAGGACGGTGCCCGCGCCGACGGCGGGTGAGACGCCCGCTTCGGTCTTCATCTGGGTGAACACGATCCACGGCTGGCGGCCCATCTCGGTGAAGATCCATCCGAAGCTGTGCGCGGCGACCGGCAGCACCACCGACCAGGCGGCGACCCGCCAGATCCAGCGCTTGTCCGGCAGGCGGCCCTTCCTGGTCAGCCAGAGGAGCACGAGTGCTATCAGCGCCGCCAGGGCGCCGCAGCCGATCATCAGGCGGAAGCCCCAGTAGGTGACCGGGATGTAGGGGCGGTAGTCGCCGGGGCCGAAGCGCTGCTCGTACTCGGCCTGCAGGTCGTTGATGCCCTGCACCTTGCCGTCGAAGGAGCCCGTGGCCAGGTACGACAGCGCGCCCGGGATCTCCAGCTGGAAGATCGGCTGCCCGCCGTCCAGCGTGCCGATGGTGAACAGCGAGAACGGGGCGGGCTGGGCGGTCTCGTAGAGCGCCTCGGCGGCGGCCATCTTCATCGGCTGCGTCTCCGTCATGATCTTGCCCAGCGTGTCGCCGGAGAAGAAGACCAGGACGAAGGCCACGAGCGTGGTCCACAGGCCCAGCTTGAGCGTGGGACGGAAGACGTCGGCGTCGCGCCCGCGGGCCAGGTGCCAGGCCGAGACCGCCAGCAGGACGGCCCCGCCTGACAGCCAGGCGCCGAAGATCGTGTGGGGGAACGCCGCCAGCACGACCTTGTTGGTCAGCACGGCGCCGAAGTCGGCCAGCTCGGCCCGCCCGGCTCCGAGCTTGTAGCCGACCGGCCACTGCATGAACGAGTTGGCGGCCAGGATGAAGTACGCCGACAGCGCGCTCCCCACCGCCACCACCCAGATGCAGGCCAGGTGGATCTTCTTCGGCAGCCGGTCCCAGCCGAAGATCCACAGCCCGAGGAACGTGGACTCCAGGAAGAACGCCAGCAGGGCCTCAAGAGCCAGCGGCACCCCGAAGACGTCTCCGACGAAGCGGGAGTAGGAGCTCCAGTTCATGCCGAACTGGAACTCCTGCACGATCCCGGTCACGACGCCCATGGCGAAGTTGATCAGGAAGAGCTTGCCGAAGAATTTGGTCGCCCGGAGATAGTGCGCCCTGCCGGTACGGACCCACGCCGTGTGCAGGATCGCCACCAGCAGCGACATTCCTATGGTGATCGGCACAAACAGGAAGTGGTACACCGTGGTGATACCGAACTGCCAACGTGCGAGATCCAGCGCGTCCATGAAAGATCACCCTATGGAGGCGCTCGGACGCGTATTGTGACGACACGCCTACCATCAGGCGATCAGATCGTCGAACTCCCCATCTTTCGCACCCAGGACGAAGGCTTCGATTTCAGCCTGCGTGTAGATCAGGGCGGGGTCGTCGGGGAAGCGGGAGTTGCGCATGGCGATCTCACCGGTCGGCAGGGCCGCCACCTCCACGCAGTTGCCGTTGGGGTTGCTGCGGCGGCCCTTGCGCCAGCGGACGGGCAGGGTACTCGCGGGCGTTCCGTTGCGGAACTCTTGCATGGGGGACACTCCTTGCGTGCTTACAGATGCACGTGCATGCGCAGATTACGGGAGCGCGCTGATCGCCATATACGGGATGACCAAAATTGCCGTATGGGGTGGATCACACCGGGAGCAGGCCTTCGAGGAAGCGCCTGGTCTCCGCGGGCGAGTCGGCCTGGACGCTGAGCCGGTCCATGACCTGCACATAGTGTTCGGCCTCCGCGGGCTTGTCGAGGTAGAGCGCGCTGGTGAGCTGTTCCATGTACACCACGTCGGGCAGTTCGCGTTCCGGGAAGCGCAGGATGCTGAAAGGCCCGCCCGCGGCGGCATGGCCGCCCCTGTCGAAGGGCATGACCTGAAGTGTCACGTTCGGCTCCGCGGTGGTGTCCAGGAGGTGTTCCACCTGCTCACGCATGACGTCGGGGCCGCCGAGCGTTCGCCGCAGGACCGCTTCGTCGATGACCGCCCAGAGCGTCAGCCTCGGGTCGGCGGACAGGCGGCGCTGCCGGGTCGTGCGCAGGGCCACCCTCCGGTCCAGTTCGCCGGTCTCGGCCTCGTCGTGGGCGAGCCGGATCACTGCACGTGCATATGCCGGAACCTGCAGCAGGCCGGGCACGAACTGGTTCTCGTAGGTGCGGATGAGCGAGGCGGAGCCCTCCAGGCCGATGTACACCTCGAACCAGGCGGGCAGCAGGTCGGCGTACTTGTGCCACCAGCCGGGCGCGTTGGCCTGTTTGGCCAGTTCCAGCAGCGGGGCGCGCTCGGCCTCGTCGGTCACGCCGTAGAGGGTGAGCAGGTCGGCCACGTCGCGCTGCTTGAAGCTGACCTGGCCCAGTTCCAGGCGGGAGATCTTCGCGTGCGAGGCCCTGATGGCGTAGCCGGCGTCCTCGCGGGAGATGCCGCGGGCGGTACGGAGGTTGCGGAGCTGGGTACCGAGCAGGATGCGCAGGACCGTAGGACTCCCCTGCCCGTCGGACAGAAGGTTCCACTGTGCACTCACCCGGGGCCCCCGATTCTCGAAAGCACCCAGTCTCCCATGGCGTTGACATACCATGACAGATCATCTGCACGTGCATTTGCGGTTTGCATCCGTAAAACACGAAAAGTCTTGCATCTGTAAGCACACAAGGTAAAGATGGGCACTGGATCACCAGATCGGGGACATGATGACGACTTTCGACGCACGTCCGCGAGCCGCCACTGGTCCCGTACCGCCACCATGGCTGGCCGCCGTCCTGCTGCATGGGCGAGCGGAGGGGCAGGAAGCGGTCTTCCGGTTTCACGAGCTCAGCGCGTTCGAGCCCGCGTGTGTGGCCACGTCACGGCGCTTCGTCGAGCGCACGCTGAAGGAGTGGGGCGGCGCGCCGGAAATCTGCTTCGACGCCCAGCTCGTGGTCTCGGAACTCGTCACCAACGCCATGCGCCACGGCGGTGGGGCGCTGCACCTGCGCCTGCTCGCTCACGCCGCCGAGCTGGCGTGCGTGGTGAGCGACTACAGCCGGGCCGCGCCCGTGCCCGCGGCTCCCGGCGTCTTCGCCGAGTTCGGGCGGGGACTGGCGCTGGTCGAGGGACTCACCCGCGCGTGGGGCTGGCTCACGCCGCCCGGTCCCAACAAGCTCGTCTGGGCCTGCATGTCGTTGCGCTGAACCTCCGTCATCTCCGGTCGGCGTCCTCCCAGACCAGCCGGCGCGTCCTGGTGTCGAACGGGTCCCGGCTCGGCCGCCCGGGAGGCAGCACCGGCGCCAGCGCCTCGAAGACCCGGCGCACCGCCACCTCGTCGTAGCCGGCCAGCTCCCGCGTCGCCCGCAGCCACAGCGCTCCCCCGGGCAGTTTCTCCGCCTCGTGGAAGGCCGCCGTGTCCACCCGCCCGGCCAGCTCCGCCGGGCAGATCGTGATCCACGAGTAGCCGCGCAGGAACCGCCGTGCCTGGCGTGCCGACGGGATCCGGCCGCCCCGGACCACCGCGCCGTCCAGGGCCGTCATCCCCTGCCCCATCGAGTCGTCGGCCACGTGCCCGAACGCCGGGTCGACGGGGGCGGCGAAGTCGCGCAGCACACCGGCCCACCGCTCGGCCACGCCGGGGGCGGCCAGGCCGTACTCGGGGGCGCGCAGGAAGGACCAGGCGCGCAGCTGCGTGTGGGCGAGCCGATGGGAGAAGCGCTCGACACCCACGATCAGCGCGTCGTCGTGGCCGTCGCCGTCGCACAGCTCCACCCACGCGTCGTTGAACTCCCCTGCCGCCACCGTCAGCAGCCAGTCGACGCTCGCCACCGTCAGCGGGCGGTACTCGAAGCCGCGCGCGTCGGTGTCCACGCACACCACGCCGGAACGCAGGCCCGGGGCCAGCGCCGCGGGCACCTCGGACAGCCAGCGACGCGCGTGCCCGGCCGGGTAGGGGCCATCGACGTCGATGACGATGTCGTGAGAGCTCATGCCCGCCCTTCGTTCTCGTGCGACACCGGCAGACTAATCACCGTGAGCCATCCGGGACGGGGCGTAACCGATCCGTACCAGAATTCACAGCCCGCCCTCAGCTACCGCTCCCCCAGCAGCCGCAGCACGTCCGCGTCGGTCAGCTGGTCGAAGCTCTCGTACCACTGACCGACCGCGCGAAAGTCCGCCGGAGTGGCCAGCACCACGACCTCGTCGGCCTCTCCCCGCAGCGCCCTGACCGTCTCACGAGCCCCCACGGGTACGGCCAGCGTCACCCTCCCCGGAGCGGCGGACGCGACCGCCAGCAGCGCGGCCCTGGCCGTGCCCCCCGTCGCCAGTCCGTCGTCCACCACGATCACCTCCTGCCCGGTGAGGTCGGGCAGCGGCCGCTCGCCCCGGTAGACGGCCACCCGGCGGGCCAGCTCCGTCCGCTCCCGCTCGACCACCCCGGCCACGGACGCCGGCGTCATCCCGAGCCGCCGCAGCAACTCCAGGTCGAGGACCGGCTCCCCGCCCTCGGCGATCGCCCCCACCCCCAGCTCGGGGGTGGGGGGATAGCCGATCTTCCTGGTGACCAGCACGTCGAGGAGGCCGCCGAGCCGCCGCGCGATGGGCTCGGCGACGGCGACGCCGCCGCGGGGCAGCGCGAGGACCACGGGATCGCGCGCGTACAGCAGCCGCTCGGCGAGCAACGCCCCCGCCTCGGCCCGATCCGCGAACAGGTACCCCACGCCCTCTACGTACCCACTCTGGTGCGGGTCAGGGACGGTTGCGGCCGGAGCGGCGCATCTCCTTGTGGATGACCTTCCACTTGTTCTGCTGCTCCTTGCGCAGCCGCGCATCTGTGCGCGAGGCCATCCACGCGGCCTCCCGCTGGAGCTTGCGCCAGCTGGCCAGCCGCCGCTCGGGCAGCTCGCCACCCTCCACGGCGGCCAGCACCGCGCACCCCGGCTCACCGTCGTGGCCGCAGTCGGCGAAGCGGCACGCGCGAGCGAGTTCGTCGATGTCGGCGAAGACCATGTCCACGCCGTCGGTCATCCCGAACAGCCCGACCCGCCGGATGCCCGGCGTGTCGATGATGAGCCCGCCGCCGGGCAGCGGGATGAGCTCCCGGTGCACGGTGGTGTGGCGGCCCCTGCCGTCGCCGGCGCGGACGAGCTGGGTCTCCATGACACCGTCGCCCGCCAGCGCGTTCACGAGCGTGGACTTGCCCGCGCCGGACGGGCCGAGCACGACGGCGGTCCTGGAGCCCTCCAGGTAGCCGCGCAGGAGCTGCACGCCCTCGCCGCTCTGCGAGGAGACGGCGTGCACGTCCACGCCGGGCGCGGCGACGTGGACGTCGGCCAGCAGGTCGTCAAGACCGTTCTCGAACAGGTCGGACTTGGTGATGACCACCACGGGCGTGGCGCCGGACTCCCAGGCCAGCGCGACGAGCCGCTCGATCCTGGCCAGGTCGGCGAAGTCGGTGGCGTGCATGGACGGCTCGGCGACGAAGACGATGTCGACGTTCGCGGCGAGCACCTGGCCCTGACCGTCGGCCGACAGGCCCCCTCGTGAGGTACGGCCGACGCCGCCCCTGACGAAGGAGGTGCGCCGGGGCAGGACCGTGTCGAGTTCGTAGCGGCCCTCGTCGAGCCACCGCAGCGCGGCCCAGTCGCCGACGCACGGCAGCGCGACCGGGTCCTCGGCCGAGGACCTGCGCACGCGGGCGCCGTACTTGACGTGATGCTGGCCGTCGTCCGCGATCACTTCGGCGGCGCCGCGGTCGACGCGCGCCACGCGGGCGGGAATGGTGCCGTGAGGCAGCTCGGCGGACTGCGATTCGGTCCAGCCGAGCAGAGAAAGATCGTAAGTCAACGGAGGTGACACCTTCGGGAAGAGGATCCCGGGTCACTCGTCAGATGAGCACCCGGAGGCTGATGGACGTCAGGTCGAACAGAACAACCCGCATGGTCTTCACCTCCCAGCTCAAGGCACCCGTGTGGGCACGGAGGCCACTTTACGCACGCGCCCAGGTCCGGGGCAACTTCGAAAACCGTTGAACCCTGGTGGCGGCGAGCCCCGTACTCCCTGCCGACGCCGGATTTCGCCGGCCACGATGGAAAGGGGCATGATGCGACTGAGCACCTACCCCGCGCCTTCGGCCGACGGAGCCGCCGACATGCCGAAACCCCCGCTGCGCGGCCTCGTCCGGCGCCTGCGCCCGGCCGGGCGCGATGACGACGAGATCGCCGTCGCCGCGCTCTACCGGGAGTACCACCGGCCGCTGCTGGGGTTCGTGATCCGGCTGGTCGGCGGGGATCGGCAGTGGGCCGAGGACGTGGTGCAGGAGACGATGATCAGGGCCTGGCGCAGCACCGGGCAGCTGGACTCCGACGCGTCTTCGCTGATGCCCTGGCTCGCCACCGTCGCCCGTCGTATCGTCATCGATGACCGGCGGCGCAAGGACGCTCGTCCACAGGAGTCAGGTGACGGGCCGCTGGAGAGCGTCCCCGTCCCCGACGAGATGGAGAGTCTGCTGCATCAGGTGGTCGTGTCGGAGGCGCTGAAGTCGTTATCGCCTGCGCACCGCGAGATTCTCAACGAGACGATCCTGCGCGACAGGTCGGTCAACGACGCCGCCCTGGCGCTGGGCATCCCCGTGGGCACCGTGAAGTCCCGGGTCTATTACGCGGTCCGCGCGCTTCGCGTCGCGCTGGAGGAGAGAGGGGTGACGGCGTGAGCGCGCGAGTGGAGCACACCGATGTGGGCGCCTACGCCCTGGGCCTGCTGGAGGCCGACGACAAGAGGGCGTTCGAGGCGCATCTGGACACCTGCCGGGCCTGCACGGCGGAACTGGCCGAGCTGTCGGGGATGGCCGGCGTGCTGACCGGCGTGGGCCGGGTGGAGCCCGAACCCGAGCAGCAGGGCGAGGGCGAGGTCATCGACCTGCTGAGGCGGCGCAAGGCGGCCGACAGGCGGACCAGGCGGGGCACTCTGATCATCGGGGTGGCGGCGGCGGTCACGCTGGTGGCGGGCGGCATCGCGGTGGGCTCCGGGCTCAACGCCCCGTCCTCGCAGGTCGCCGTCGGGCAGACGCACCACGGCACGGGCCCGGCCGAGCAGTTCTACGAGGAGGGCACCCCGGCCGGCGGCGTCGGCGTCACCGGCGTCAAGGGCGGCGTGGTCTACGAGTCCAAGGGCTGGGGCACGCACGCGGCGCTGAAGCTCGAAGGCGTCAGGGGTCCGCTGGAGTGCGAGCTGATCGCGGTCTCCACGACGGGCGAGCGCAAGGCGATGACCGGCTGGGCCGTTCCGCCCAAGGGATATGGCGTCGACGGGGAGCCGCCGCTTTACATGCACGGCGGCAGCCCATGGAATCCGGAGAAAATCGACCGTTTCGAGGTCGTCACCACGACGGGGAAGACTTTGCTGACCGTCGACATCTGAAAAGCCTGACGAAAGCCCTCTCACCGCTGGTGGGAGGGCTTTTTCATTCCCGGGAAATTCGCCTGAACCTTTTCCGGCGGGCTTGCGTACAGCTTGGAGTACCGAGCGAGAATCACCCCAGTAAAGAGGTTTCCCATGCTGACGCTTGCCCTTTCAGGTGCACTTCTGGTCACCTCGCTTTCCCCTGTGCAGAGCACCGCAGCCGATGTGTATCTGGCCGCCGGGCTGCGCGGCGCCGACGCCGACGGACGCTCCACCGTGGTGCTGAAGATCAGCGGTGACCGGCTGAGCTTCGCGATCCGCTGGAACAAGGTGGACGCCCCCACCGCCGCCCACATCCACCTGGGCGCGAAGGACACCGACGGCGCCGTCAAGGTCGACTTCTTCAAGCAGCCGCTGCCCAGCACCGTGCTCGGCGTGACCGGCTCGGCCACCGCCGACGCCGGCCTGCTCAAGCAGCTCGCCGACAACCCCGGCGGCTTCTACGCCAACCTCCACAACGCCGCCTTCCCCAAGGGCGCGGTACGCGGCCGGTTCCACAAGCTCGCCAAGCCCGTCGACCTCGACGGCGTCCTGCACGGCAGCAACCTCGCCACGCTCTCCTCCCGGGCCGACGGCGCCCAGGAGGTGCCGGCCGCCGACGGCAAGAAGCGCGGCGACCAGGACGGCGCCGCCACCTGGTGGCTGCGGCCCAACGGCGCCGCCCTCGCCTACACCGCGACCTGGAGCGGCCTCGGCGCCCCCACCAACGGCCACGTGCACAAGGCCGTCAAGGGCAGGAACGGCGATGTGGCGGCCGACCTGTTCGCCGCGGCCAAGGGCCTGCCCGCGAACCTGACGGGCGTGGCGGGCGAGGCTCCCGTCTCTCGCAAGGTCGTCAGGCGGATCGCCGCCAACCCGGGCGGCTACTACTCCAACCTGCACACGACCGACTTCGACGGCGGCGCCGTACGCGGGCAGTTGTCCGGTGCGTCCTTCACCCACCCGCGCGCGATGACGGCGGACGTGCTGAAGGGCGCGCAGATCTACCGGTGCAAGGGCGGAGCGTTCATCCAGCTCGGCGTGACGGCCAAGCTGCGCAGGGGCATCGACCACGACTTCGTCGGCAGGTTCGACGGCCCGCCGCAGTGGATCGCCCCGGACGGCAGCGCCGTACGCGGAAAGCTCGTCACCAAGACCCCGAACGGCGGCAAGAACATCCCCGAGCTCGTCCTGGACGCCCAGCAGTCGGGCAAGGACAAGGGCCTGCTGGCCTTCACCACCACGATCCTGCGCCTGAACACCACGGGCGGCGTGGCCCCGAAGGGCTCCTGCGCGGAAGGCGCCCAGGTGAAGGTCCCCTACGGCGCCGACTACCTCTACTTAGGCTGAGCCTCCGGTCACCGGGCTCCCGTCCCCCTGTCCCGGTGACCGGTTCCACTCCGGAGCCCTTGCCCTCTCCGGAGACGCCGGCGCCCGCCGCCCTCCAGAGGGGCGGCGGGCGCCGGTCTTTTCGCGTTCTAGGACAGGCCGGGGGCGGGGAACTGGGCGGTCAGCTCGCTGACCTCGTGGTGGACGCGGGTGATGACGTCCTCCGCGTCGCCCTTGGCCAGCGCGGTGACGACCTCGTCCATCCAGGCGCCGATCTGGCGCATCTCGGCTTCCTTCATGCCGCGGCTGGTGACCGACGGGGTGCCGATGCGGATGCCGGACGGGTCGAAGGGCTTGCGGGTGTCGAACGGCACCGCGTTGTAGTTGGTCTCGAGACCGGCGCGGTCGAGCGCCTGGGCGGCGGGCTTGCCACCGATGCCCTTGGGCGTCAGGTCGAGCAGGATGAGGTGGTTGTCGGTGCCGCCGGAGACCAGGTCGAACCCGCGGCCGGACAGCTCCTCCGCCAGCGCCTTGGCGTTGGCGACCACCTGGTGGGCGTAGGCCTTGAAGTCGTCGGTGGAGGCCTCGCGCAGCGCCACGGCGATGGCGGCGGTGGTGTGGTTGTGCGGGCCGCCCTGCAGGCCGGGGAAGACGGCCTTGTTGAGCGCGGTGGCGTGCTCGTCGGCGGTGGCCATGAGCATGGCGCCGCGCGGGCCGCGCAGGGTCTTGTGGGTGGTGGTGGAGATGACGTCGGCGTGACCCACCGGCGAGGGGTGGGCGCCGCCGGCGACCAGACCGGCGATGTGCGCGATGTCGGCCGCCAGAACGGCGCCGACCTCCCTGGCGACCGAGGCGAAGGCCTCGAAGTCGATGGTGCGCGGAATGGCGGTGCCGCCGCAGAAGATCAGCTTGGGGCGGTGCTCCAGGGCCAGTGCGCGTACCTCGTCCATGTCGACGCGGCCGGTGTCCTTGCGCACGCCGTAGCGGACCGGGTTGAACCACTTGCCGGTGGCGCTGACCGACCAGCCGTGGGTGAGGTGGCCGCCGAAGGGCAGGCCCATGCCCATCACGGTGTCGCCCGGCTTCAGGAAGGCCATGTAGACGGCCAGGTTGGCGGGCGAGCCCGAGTACGGCTGGACGTTGGCGTGGTTGACCCCGAACAGCGCCTTGGCCCGGTCGATGGCCACGGTCTCGATCTGGTCGATGACCTGCTGGCCCTCGTAGTAGCGCTTGCCCGCGTAGCCCTCGGAGTACTTGTTCGTGAGGACGGTGCCGGTGGCCTCGAGGACCGCCCTGGAGACGTAGTTCTCGGAGGCGATCAGCTTCACGGTGTCGGCCTGGCGGCGCTCCTCCGCCTTGACCAGCTCCGCGATCTGCGGGTCAACGCTAGCGAGAGAAGACATGGCACTCCTGTCGTCTTTGACATCCTCGCGAAGACCCAGGCGCTCGGCCTCCGCACGATTCCGCTCCCCGGTGGTTCAGGCCCACCCTATGCGCCAGTCGCGACGCCCTAGACGATAGCGGAAGGCGCTCGGGCGCGGCGCGGAGCCTGCCTCGCGATCCCTACTTCGCGATGGCCGAGCGGGTGTCGCCCCAGAGGCGGTCGACCTCGGCGTTCAGGATGGCGCCGATGAGCACGGCCAGGGCCGTGATGTAGAGCCAGAGGAGCACCGCGACGGGCGCGGCCAGCGAGCCGTAGATGGAGACCGGGGAGAACCAGGCGGCCAGCACCGACCGCAGCACGCCCGCGCACACGATCCAGATGAACAACGCCAGGATCGCGCCCGGCAGCTCCCGGTACCACTTCGTGCGCACGGGCACGCTCACGTGGTAGAGCACGGTCAGGAAGAGCACGGAGCCGACGATGACGACCGGCCAGTACGCCAGGTCGATCACCGGGGTGTACTGCGCCGGCAGCGCCTCCTTGAGCAGCGTCGGCCCGATGACCAGGACCGGCATGACGATCAGCCCGATGGCCAGGCCGACGAGGTAGAGGCCGAAGGACATCAGCCGCGTGCGCACGATGCCACGTTCCTCGCCCAGGCCGTAGGCGACGGAGATCAGGTCGACGTAGACGTAGAGGGCCCGCGAGCCCGACCACAGCGACAGCAGGAAGCCGAGCGAGATGATCGAGACCTTGCTGGCGTCGTCCCTGAGGATGTCGGCGATCAGCGGCTTGACCACCTTCTCGACCGCGTCGGTGGTGAACAGCACGGCCGCCTGGTCGACGACCCACTGCTCGACCTTGCCCACGTTGTCGCGGCCCAGCCAGACGCCCAGCTTGGCCAGCACGCCGATCAGCCCGAGCACGAACGGCGGCAGCGACA
This sequence comes from Nonomuraea sp. NPDC050540, assembly GCF_044457485.1. Classification (NCBI taxonomy): domain Bacteria; kingdom Bacillati; phylum Actinomycetota; class Actinomycetes; order Streptosporangiales; family Streptosporangiaceae; genus Nonomuraea; species Nonomuraea sp. NPDC050540. Next base: position 665,873 of record NZ_JBITHA010000001.1, on the reverse strand, counting down.
GCAGCGCGAAGAACGCCGCCTCCCCCGCCAGCCCGGTCACCCGGTAGTCGACACCCGCGTTCGTCGTCGCGCGCACGAGCGCCCACGACTTGGTGTCACGCACCCAGCTCAGGTGGGTCCTCACCTTGCTCAGGACCTGCCTGCGCCGCTTGCGCTGTGTACGCCGGGTAGGCGCATCGGTCGACGTCATGGCACCAACGCTCTCGCAGGAGTACTTCCCGCAAGCTTATGCTCCGCCGCGTGCGGACTACCTGACGTCCACGATGCGCGCGCCGAGCGGCAGCAGGGAGATGGGGATCATCTTGAGGTTCGCGACGCCCAGCGGGATGCCGATGATCGAGACGAACAGCGGGATCGAGGTGAGCACGTGCCCGATGGCCAGCCAGATCCCGGCCACCACGCACCAGATGACGTTGCCGATCGTGGACATGACGCCGGCGTCGGGCGAGCGCTCCACGGTGCGGCCGAAGGGCCACAGCGCGTAGCCGGCGATCCTGAACGAGGCGATGCCGAAGGGGATCGTGATGATCAGGATGCAGCAGATGACCCCGGCGACGGCGTAGCCGAGCGCCAGCCAGATCCCGGCGAAGACCAGCCAGATGACGTTCAGCAGTGTCCGCATGTGTCCAGCATGTCAGTGCGCCGCCGGTCAGGTCATCGGGGCCTTCCCTGAGGCGGCCCTGCCTCTGCCCGGAGGGCCGGCGAAGGCCTGCGCGATCGCCATCCACGCCGCCGCCGTCTCGCCGCGCACCTCCAGCGCGGTGTCGTCGAGGTGCGCGCGCTGGGTGACGGCCAGGCAGAAGTCCAGGGCCGGGCCGCGCACCGTGTCCGCCGCGCCCTGCGGGCCCGCCGTCCACGGCGTCCCGCCGGGCAGGATGAGTTCGACCCTGACGGGCCGCTCGGGGACCACCAGACCCCTGATCACGAAGCTGTACGGCAGCGCCCGCACCCCGATCGAGGCCACGTGGCGCAGCCGGGCCGTGGGCTCGCGGGTCACGCCGAGGGCGTCGGCCACGTCCTGGCCGTGGGCCCAGGTCTCCATGAGGCGCGCGGTGGCGAAGGAGGCGGCCGACATGTCGGGTCCGTACCAGGGCAGGCGCCGCTTGGCGTCGAGGCCGGACAAGGCGGTCAGCAGGGCGGCGCGGGCCGTACCGAACCAGGCGTGGACCTCGGCCGGTGCCAGGGCGCGGGCCTGGACGGCGAGGTCGTCGACGGACGCGGGGCCTTTCATGAGCGCGGCGGCGCTCGCGCGGAAGGCGTCGGGGTCGGTGACGGCGCTCACGGCGGCGTCGTCGAAGTAGGCGAGATGGCTGATCTGATCACGGATCGCCCAGCCTTCGGCGGGGGTGGCCAGCTCCCACTGGGCGGGGGCGAGCGGAGCCAGCAGCGCCTCCAGCGAGTCGCTCTCGTCACGCAGGTCGGCGGCGAGCTCGCGCAGGAGGTCCATGGCCCGCACTCTAACCGAACAACATTCCGGTGCGACAATGTCGAAGGTGATTTGCGAGAGCTGCGCGGAGCGCCGCCACGAGGACTGCAGGGGCGGCTCCTGGTGCGACTGCCAGCACCAGCCTCCGCAGGAGCCCAAGGAGTCCGAGCTCGACTGGCCGCGGCAGGGGTGAGTAGGGGTACCCCTGATCTGGTCCCAGAGTCTGGACCCCTTCTTGGACATCCCTGCGCGCCGGGGTATCGTTTGAACCATGCCAGCGGACCCCATGCTTGTCGGTCGACGCCACGTCGATCTTCAGCGTGTCCGCAGTGCCATCTGTTGCGACGCCCGCTAATCCCTGCCTGTATTTCGCAGCGGCGCGCGTCGCACAAGCTCTTCTGGGACCCCTGCACTCAACGGTGAGGCAGGAGGTACATCCCGCGCGCGCCCACAATCCTGAAGGACGCGCAATGAGCACTCCTGCCAGCCGGCACCACAAGCGCCCGCGCGGAGAAGGCCAATGGGCCCTCGGTTACCGCGAACCGCTCAACAAGAACGAAGAGAACAAGAAGAACGACGACGGTCTCAACGTTCGGCAGCGGATCATCGACGTCTACTCGAAGCTGGGCTTCGACTCCATCGACCCGGCCGACCTGCGCGGACGCATGCGCTGGTACGGCCTCTACACCCAGCGCAAGCCCGGCATCGACGGCGGCAAGACCGCGATCCTGGAGCCCGAGGAGCTCGACGACCGCTACTTCATGCTCCGCATCCGGATCGACGGCGGGCAGCTCGACCTGCGCCAGCTCCGGGTCATCGCGGACATCTCCAACGACTACGGCAGGGGCACCGCCGACCTGACCGACCGCCAGAACGTGCAGCTGCACTGGGTGGAGATCGAGTCGGTGCCCGACATCTGGCGGCGGCTGGAGGAGGTCGGCCTGTCGACCACCGAGGCCTGCGGCGACACCCCCCGGGTGATCCTCGGTTGTCCGCTGGCCGGGATCGACGCCGAGGAGCTGCTGGACTCGACCGGGGAGATCCACGAGGTCCACGACGAGTACATCGGCGACCCGGCGTACTCCAACCTGCCGCGCAAGTTCAAGTCGGCGATCAGCGGCTGCCCGGCGCACTGCACGGTGCACGAGATCAACGACGTGGCGTTCGTGGCGGTGCAGCTGCCGACCGGCGAGAAGGGCTACGACCTGTGGGCGGGCGGCGGCCTTTCCACGAACCCGATGTTCGGCAAGCGCATCGGCGTCTTCGTCCGGCCCGACCAGGTCGCGGATGTCTACGGCGGCGTTATCGGGATATTTCGTGATTACGGGTACCGCCGCCTCCGGCACCGTGCCCGGATCAAGTTCCTCGTCAACGACTGGGGACCGGAGAAGTTCCGCGAGGTCCTGGAGACCGAGTACCTCAAGGAGCCGCTGCCCGACGGCCCCGCCCCCGAGGCGCCCCGCGGCAACCGCCGCGACCACGTCGGCGTGTACCCGCAGAAGGACGGCAACTTCTACGTCGGCTTCGCGCCCAAGGTCGGCCGCCTCGACGGCGACAAGCTCCACGCCATCGCCGACATCGCCGAGCGCCACGGCTCCGGCCGGGTACGCACCACCGTCGAGCAGAAGATGGTCATCCTCGACATCACGCCCGACCGGGTCGACAGCATCGTGGCCGAGCTGGAGGCCAACGACCTGCAGGTCCGCCCCTCCACCTTCCGCCGCCAGACCATGGCGTGCACCGGCATCGAGTACTGCAAGCTGGCCATCGTCGAGACCAAGGCGGTCGCCTCCAACCTGATCGACGAGCTGGAGCGGCGCCTGCCCGACTTCAGCGAGGCGCTGACGATCAACGTCAACGGCTGCCCCAACTCCTGCGCCCGCATCCAGGTCGCCGACATCGGCCTCAAGGGCCAGCTCGTCGTCGACGACAAGGGCGAGCAGGTCGAGGGCTTCCAGATCCACCTGGGCGGCTCGCTCGGCGTCAACCCGGGCTTCGGCCGTAAGGTGCGCGGGCTCAAGACCACCTCCGACGGCCTGCCCGACTACGTCGAGCGGGTGGTCACCCACTTCGAGGACCAGAAGAAGGAAGGCGAGAGCTTCGCCGACTGGGTGCAGCGCGCCGACGAGGCGGACCTCAAATGAGCGGCGCCCGCGCGGTTCCTTTCCACTGCCCGTACTGCGGCGATGAGGATCTGGAGCCCTACGAGGGCGACGGCGGCTGGTACTGCCGCGCCTGCGCTCGCGCCTTCAAGCTGAAATTCCTGGGAATCGGGGTAAAGATATGACGCTGGTCGAGATCGAGACCGGTTTAAGAGCACAACGCGGCACGCTCGACCTGCAGAACATCGTCGAGTCCGCCGCCATCTTCCTGGAGGGCGCGCCCGCCCGCGAGATCATCCGCTGGGCCGCGGCCACCTTCGGCGACCGTCTCACGCTGACCTCCTCGATGAGCGACGCGCTGCTGATCGATCTGGTCAGCCGGGTCAAGCCGGGTATCGACGTGCTGTTCATCGACACCGGCTACCACTTCGCCGAGACGATCGGGACCCGCGACGCCGTCCAGCAGGTCTACGACGTCAACGTGATCAACGTGCAGCCGTCGCGGACCGTGAAGGAGCAGGAGCGCGACCTCGGGCCCCGGCTGTTCGGCCGCAACCCGGACCTGTGCTGCTACCTGCGCAAGGTCGAGCCGCTGAACCGGGCGCTCGAGCCGTACCTGGCGTGGATCTCCGGCATCCGCCGCGACGAGGCCTCCACCCGCGCCGGCACCAGGGTCGTGGAGTGGGACGCCAGGCGGCAGATGGTCAAGGTCAACCCCATCGCCGCCTGGACCCAGGAGGACGTGGACAACTACATGGCCGACAACGGCGTGCTGGTCAACCCGCTGCACTACGACAACTACCCGTCCATCGGCTGCGCGCCGTGCACGCGCCAGGTGGCCGATGGCGAGGATCCGCGCAGCGGCCGGTGGTCGGGCCTGGGGAAGACCGAATGCGGCATTCACCTCTGACAACCGAAATTTCGCCCGACGGGCGGCATCCGTCGGGCGAGGGACCCCGTTCTGGCAGGGGCGAGGTCCCGGTGACGAGGGTGGGCGGGCTCGCAGGGACCCGCCCACCACTCGCCACGCCGTCCTCTCCGGGGTCCCCGCTCGGCCGCGTGCCGCTGGTCGCGGTGGCGCACGGCTCGCGCGACCCGCGCGCGGCCGCGACCGTGGAAGCCCTCCTCGACCAGGTACGGCTGGCCGACCCCGGCCTCCCGGTGCGCACCGCCTACCTGGACCACGCCGCCCCCACGCTCGGCCAGGCGCTGCACGGCCTGCGCGAGGCCGCGGTGCTCCCGCTGCTGCTGACCGAGGCCTACCACAGCCGTGTCGACCTGCCCGCGGCGCTCAACGAGGCGCGCGCCCGCGACCCCCGGCTGCGCGTCCACTACGGAACGACGCTCGGCCCCCACCCGCTCCTGCTCACGGCGCTGGAGCGCCGCCTGTCGGAGTCGGGGGTGGGGCCCGGCGACCCGGACACCGCCGTCGTCCTGGTCTCGGCGGGCTCCAGCGACGCCAGGGCCAACGCGGTCATCGCCGACCTGGCGCGGCTGTGGTCCGACGGCGGCCAGGGCCGGCGGGCCGGCTGGTGGCGGGTCGTGCCCGCCTACGCCTCGGCCGCCGGTCCCACGCCCGCCGAGGCGGTGGCCGCGCTGCGCAGGGCCGGGGCGCCGCGGGTGGCGGTGGCTCCGTACCTGCTGGCGCCGGGGTTCTTCGCCGACAAGGTGCGGCGGGAGTCGGGGGCCGACGTGGTCGCCGACGTCCTGGGCCCGGCCCCCGAGCTGGTCGACGTCGTCCTGGAGCGCTACGCCCAGGCGTTCGCCGCGGTGGCCGCCGCGCCGGTCGCCTGACGCCTCACGAACCCGTCCGATCCGGTCGCAGGACGGGCGGGTCGCACCTCCAGGAGAGCACCTCGCGCCCGCTGTGGGGGTCGACGATGACCCGCTTCTCGCGGCAGGCGTCCTCGCGCCCCTGCTCCATGACCTGAAGGGTTCCAGGTCACCGCGAACGGCCCGGCCCAGGCGGCCATCTCGTCGGCCTCGGCGGCGCCGAGCGTGTCCCCCGGGATGGCGGTGACCGTTGTTCCTGCCCGGCTGCGCCTGGAGGCCGGTCCGCAGCCACCTGGGCACGTTCGTCCGGCCGCCGCACGGCTCGTTCGCCACGCGCATGTCGTTCAGCCACACCAGCAGGTAGGTGTCGAGCCGGCATTCCACCGCGATGGCGGCCTTCGCCGGCGCGCAGCACGATCACCGCGCGCTGGCGGGCGGGCAGGACCGTCAGGGCGGTTCTGAGCGCGTCCCGGGTGCCGAGCTGGGCCTCGGGGTCGGCCGGTCGCGGCACAGCAGGTAGGCGGTCCTCGGCAGGCGGGGGGCGCGTTCGCCGACATAGCGCTCGAAGTCTGCGCGATCCCGCATTCCGATGGTCCTCACCGCGCGGTGGATGTCACCGATCAGTACGCGCGAGCCACCGCCGGGCGTTGCACGCGCCCGGGGAATCGTCTCCGGGAGGGGTCAGTCGCCGAGGCGGCGGGGGTCTCCGGAGAACTGGCCGGGGGTCAGGCCGAGGTGTTCGCGCCAGGCGGACCATCCGCGCTTGATCGGCTTGGCGCGGGCGTCGCCGTACACCTTGATGTCGCCCATCACCGCGTAGCCGTGCACGCGCACGACGGGCACGTTCATGCCGGGGGCGGCCTCCAGCACGTCGACCTTCTTGTCGCCCATGAAGGCGAAGCCGTCGAGGTCCACGTCCACGCCGTCGGGCACGATGATCTTGACGTCGCCCATGACGGCGACGGCGGTGATGTCGATGACGTCCGTGCGGACCTCGGCCTCGCGCAGGTCCATCACGACGTCGCCCATGACCGCCACCGCGCCGAGCTCCTGGTCGACCCGCCACTTGCCGCGCCGCTTGGTGTCGCCCATGAACGCCAGGAACCAGCGCTTCTTGCGCTCGGGCGTGGGCGGCGCCAGGGGCGCGACACCGGCCGCGGGCAGGTCCTGGGTGAGAAGCGCCAGCTCGGCGTGGGTGGTCGCCGTGTAGGCGGCCTCGGTGCGGTCGGTCAGCTCCACGAGGGTGAGCCTGCCGTCGACTGAGGCGACGCGCAGTTGCTCGACGACGGCCTCGCGCTCGGCGTCGGAAGCGCGCAGTTCCCCAGAGTCTGTCATAGTCGCAACATATCGCGTCTTGTGGCTATCGCGGTCCTCCAGAAGGAGGATTCCTCATCCATCGAACCGCTCACCCGCCGGGACGTTCGTCGGGGTTGGGGCAGTGAGGCGTTAGGGTCGCTGTCATGCGTGAGGAAGAGCTGTACCAGGCGGCGTTGAAGGGCGACCTGGAGACGGCGGGCACGTTGCTCGCCGCCGGGGCTGACGCCAACGAGGCCGGCGAGGAAGGGCTGCCGCTCTGCGCGGCCGCGGCCTGGGACCGGGTGCCCGTCATCGGGGCGCTCCTGGCCGCCGGGGCCGATGTCAACGCGAAGGAGAACGGCGGCTGGCACGCCCTGCTGTGGGCCGCCGCCAACGGCAACGCCGACGCCGCCCGCACCCTCATCGAGGCCGGCGCGCAGGTCGACGAGCCGAACGAGGACGGCGACACCCCGCTCAGCCTGGCCTCCAGGCGCGGCGCGCTCGGGGTGGTGCGGGAACTGCTGACGGCCGGGGCCGACCCGGAGAAGTACGACGGCGACGGCGACAGCCCCCACGACATCGCGATCGACTGGGTCGGCGTCCACCTGGAGACCGCGCTGCTCGACCAGATCGGGCAGGAGGACTGGGAGTACGTCGTGGGCAGGCAGTTCGCCAAGGACGGCACCGAGCTGGTGACGGTGGCCGGCCGTTCCGCCGACGGCGAGGAGAGCGAGCAGGTGCAGGCCCAGCGCGGGCACGCGGCCGTCGCCACCCTCCTGGAGGACGCCACCGGGCTCTACACGCCCATCCCCCAGCTCGTCGCCAGGGCGCTGGCCCACCGTGACGTCGACGAGGACGCGGAGACCTGGTGGGTCGTCGCCGACTCGCTGGGCAAGCGGGCCGACGAGGAGACGTACGAGGCGCTGGCGCGGCTGTGCGTGAGCGAGGACGCGCGCGAGCGGGAGTTCGGCGTGGACGCGATCGCGCAGTACGGCGTCACCGAGGACGGCGAGAAGCCCTACCTGGAGCGCACGCTGCCGCTGCTGCAGAAGATGGCCACCACCGAGGGGAACCCGCAGGTGCTGCGCTCGGTGCTGGCCGCGCTCGGGCACCAGGGCGACCCCCGGGCGCTGCCGCAGGTGCTCGACGTGCTCGGCCGCCCGGACCACCAGCGCACGATGACCGACGCGATCGCGCTGGCCGACGTGCTGCCGCCCGGCCACGCCGAGGGGCTGGCGCTGCTGGTCTCGATGACGCGTGACGACGACTCCGAGGTACGCGACTGGGCGACCGCCGGGCTGTCCTCGCTCGACGCCGACACCCCGGAGATCAGGGACGTGCTGGCCCAGCGGCTGGACGACACCGACCTGCGCACGGTGGCCGAGGCCACGCGGGGGCTGGCCGAGCGGGGCGACGCGCGGGCCGAGGCCGGGGTCAAGCGGGTGCTGGCGGAGAGCGACGACTCCTACGAACGCGAGATGGTCACCGAGGCGGCCGCCAAGCTCTGACTCCCCGGCCTGTCAGGGGCCGGACAGAGCCGGGGCGGTGCGCAGGATGTCGGCGGCCAGGTCGTGGTCGCCCGTGATCTCGGCGGGGAACGCCCCGGGCTCGCCGCGTCCGCCCAGCAGGAAGCAGAAGCCGATCACGTCGGCGGTGATCGAGACGTCCGGAGCGCCGGGAGCCGCGTCATGGACGCCGAGCGGCATGGTCCACTCCCCGCCGCCGGGCCCGGTCAAGGTCAGGTGGAGGGTACGGCCGGCGCCTTCCACCCCGGACAGCATCATCGTCCACGGCAGCAGGCGGGCGCACAGGTCGGCCGTCGGCCGGATGTGGTCGGGGACGGGGTGCGGCAGGCGTAGCCCGGCGACCGAGGCGGCGTCGTCGGTGTGGATCCACGTCTCCAGGCCGCGCGCCAGGACGTGGTCGCCGAGCGCGCCGGCCACGCCGTCGAGCGTGGCGGGGGTGTCGGGGGTCAGGCCGCCCAGGTGACGGCAGAGCGCGTCCGCCTGTGCCCGCCAGTCGCGCCGGGTCTGCTCGGGGCTGCGCGCCCGCTCGTACTCCTGAACCTGGAGGGTGCGTCCCATCGCGTCGAGCGCGTCGAGGGCGGGGCCGAGCACGGGGGCGCCGACCGAGGCGGCCAGCAGCCCGTCCTTGGCGGCGAGGTGGGCGACGAGTTCCTGCAGCGTCCAGCCTTCGACGATCTCGCGGGCCCAGTCGTCGTCCATCGCCGCGGCCAGCAGCGCGTCCATGGCGGCCACCCGTCCGGCGTACGGCTCCGCCCACGCGGCCGTGGGCGCGGCGGGCCGGCGGCGGGCCCTCGCCCCGGCCAGCAGCTGCGGCCGGAGCGACCGCTCGGGCACGGCCGCTTCTTCCATGAGGGCGTCCAGGTACAGACGCTCGACGGGCTCCATCACACCTCTTCCTCTGCCAGCGCGTCGGCCAGGCGCCGCAGCGCCAGCCTGATGCGTGACTTGGCCGTGCCCTCGGGCACGCCCAGTTCCTCACCCACTTGCCGATACGTACGGCCACCGAAGTACGCCAGTTCAATCGCCTCGCGTAAACCTTCGGGCAGCCGGGTGACCGCTTGGCGTACCCGCTTGGCCTCGTCGGCGGCGAGCACGGTCTCCTCCAGTCTCTCAGGCGGGGGCTCGAACAGCCTCGGCCCCAGGACGGAGACCCGGCGCCGCTCCTCGGCGCGTACATGGTCGACGGCGCGCCGGTGCGCGATCGTGGCCAGCCAGGCGCGCAGGGTGCCGCGGTCGGGGTCGTAGGCCAGGGGTCGTTCCCAGAAGATCAGGAACACCTCCTGGGTGATGTCCTCGGCGATCACACGGTCTCTGGTGACGCGGAGCGAGAGACCGAAGATCAGCGAGGAGAGGTGGTCATACACCTCGCCGAGCGCGGACTCATCGCCGCCGACCACCCGTTGGTGCAACAGGCGGTCGTCGAACGGTGCCTCCACTGGCACCACACTCCCGTGATCCGGACCTAGGCGGCGGGTGCGCCGCGACCCGAGCATGTCACTATTCGCCGGAAATGTTGAGCCGGATGACGAACGAGCTCCCCGATTTCCCACCCCCTCCTGGGCTTGGCCCAGGTGCCTGGTTTCCCTGTGCTGGACGCGGTTTCCTGAGTCCCGCACTTCACCCGGTCCGACCGGCCCGCCTTCGCGGCCGCCCAGGAACCCGGCCCTGGGCCAGACCACGGTGCCGGGACGAGACCGCCCATCCTCAGGGCGGCACGTGGCGTCCCGCCCCGGGACCCCCGGGTCGTGGGCAGGCGGCGTGCGGCGCTCCGTCCAGGGACACGGGGCACGACCGGAAGCGTGCGTGTGCGGTGCCGGAGGGTGTCCCGGGCAGGAGGTGGCGGTCCTGCCCGGGACCCGCGCGGGGAGGGGCGCCGCGCGGAGTTTCGGGAGAAACGCGGTGGGATGGGGCGGCGGATACGGGTGATACGGGGGATACCGGTGGGGACGCGGTTGGGGTGCCGAGGCCCGCTGGGATGTTGGAGATTCCGTGATGGTGCCGGGCCCCAGAGGTGGTGGGGCACGGTGGGCGTGGCTGCGGGGGGTGAGAGGTGGCGGGGCCGTGGGGTGGAGAGGGCTGTGGAGTGGGTCAGGAGGAGGGGTAGGGCGGGGTGGGGTAGGAGGTGGTGATGCGGTGGTGGTAGGCGGCCACGGTTTCGGCTGCTGCCTGGTCGCCGTCCAGGACGGCGGCGATGCGGGCCTGGGACCTCAGGGCGAAGGACTCGGCCCACCAGTCGCGGGGTCCCGGGGCGGGGCGGTCGCGGAAGAGAGGAAGGCAGCGGCGGGTCAGGGCGCGCCACTCCAGGGTCGCCGACAGTCCGTCGAGGTCGCACAGGGCGTGGGCGGCGAGCATGCGTGCCGGGGAAGGGGGCGGCAGGTCGCGCCACAGGGCCGGGCGGGCGAAGGGGAGGCTGCGGCCGGTGATGCCGTCCGGGTCCTTGACGACGTAGCCGATGCCGGTGCCGCCTATCCACAGCATGGCCAGTCCGGTGGCCAGGCGGTGGGCGGGGCCGTACTCAAGAGTGGCCAGGTCGTCGACGGCGGTGACGAAGTCGGGGCGTGGCGGGCCGTCCTTGGGGGACCACAAGCGGCGCAGCACGCCTTCGAGCGGGCCGCACCAGCGGCGGCCGTCGCGCGGGGTGGGGCGGAGGTCCTCCGGATGGGGCGGGCACCAAGCGGGCGTCATCATCATGCCCGGTAATAGTCCGGCCGCCCGGCATTTCTTACGGCCCCGCGCAGCCGCGTCTCTCACCGCCCGAACGAAGCCGCCTTACGAAGCCGCCTTACGAAGCCGCCCCACCGAACCACCTCATCAAACCACCTCGCCGAACCGCCCCACTGAGCCGCCTTCCGCCGAATCGCCTCCCGCCGCCTTGCGGGACCGCCGAGCCGTCTGGCCAAGGCGCCGCGCCTCTCGCCGCTTGCGGGGCCGCCGTGCCGAGCTGTCGGGCTGAGGTGGCTTGCCGAGCTGGGCCTTGCCGGACAAACCAACGGGGCGAGGGTCAGTCGCCCACGGTGGCCGCGTCGGCGCGGTCGAGGAAGGTCCAGAAGTCGCGGACGCAGGGCGGCGTGACCTCCAGGCCGGCCGCGGGCCGCAGCATCACGCGCTCCACCCCCAGCAGGTCGCCGCTCCCCCGGTCGGCCACCAGCACCCACCGGTCGGCGGTGCCCACGTCGAAGGCGACCCCCTGCCCCGTGCGTTCGCGCCGGTCGGTGATCTGGCCCAGCGTGCGCAGGCCCGGCCGGTCGGCCAGGATCCGCCACAGCGCGGCCGTGCGCGGGGCGTCGAGGATCTCGCTCTCGTTGAGGGAGATGATGGCGGTGACGAGCCCGTACGTCTCGGGTTCCGCCGACAGACGGGCGCGCAGGTCGCCGGGGAGCGAGGGTCCCGGCCGGTACGCCCCCTCCCGCCCCTCCTGCCCTTGGACGAGGCGTTCACCGTCGACGGCCAGCGTGTACTCCACCCGGCGGCCGGAACCCCGCACCGGCGTCCACTGCCTGGACAGCACGCTGGCCCGCCCGCCCGGCCTCAGCAGCGACGACGCCACCGTGATCCGGCCGTGGCCGCGCGCCGCCACCCGTCCGGCCCGTGCGGCCGCCTCGGCCAGGCCGAGTACGACGCGCCGGGCCCCGCCCCCGGTCCCGGGCAGTTTGCGCGGCCGGGGCCCCGGTTCCCCGCACAGCGCCAGGGGCGCGCCGGGGTAGCGGAAGTAGGCGGTGACGGTCAGCTGGCCGGGCGTCCTCGCGGTGGGGATGGCGCCGGCGGCGAGGATGACGAGCCCGGTGGCCAGCGCGGCGCCGAACGTCAGCCGCCACGACAGGGTGGAGCAGCGGCGCGGCCTGGCCGTGCCGAGGATCTCGGCGAGCAGCAGTTCGTCGGGCGGCACCTCGTGCGGGGCCGGGTCGTGGCGTGCCATCAGCCGTGCGAGCTCGTCCATCAGCTCCCCTCCTGGAACCCGAGCGTGCGCAGGTGTTCGCGCAGGCGTGCCCTGGCCCGGCTGAGCCGGGTGGCCATGGTGCCGGCGCGGCAGCCGGCGACCGTGGCGGCCTCCTCCACGCTGAGCCCCTCCCAGTAGAAGAGGCGCAGGGCCTCCCTGTCCTTGCCGGCCAGCCTGGCCAGCGCCTCGTGGAAGGCGAGCCTGGTGACGATCTCTCCGTCGAGGCCCTGATCGGCCGGCGCGCGCCAGACGGCCAGCCGGTCGGCCAGGGCCTGCCTTCTGCGCAGGCCGCGCCACTCGTTGCTGACCTGGCCGCGGGCGATGCCGAGCAGCCAGACCCGCTCGGCGCGGCGCTCGCCGGGCACCTGCCCGAGACGGCGGAAGGCGTCGGTGAAGGTGCGCGCGGCGACGTCGGGCGCCGCGTCCCGCCCTACTCTGCGCGCGGCGTAGCGCAGCACCGTGGAGTAATGGCGGTGGTACAACGCGGCATACCGTTCATCGTCCTCCGGCACGGGGCCCTCCGCTGCGGGGATTACGACGCTCCGCTCCGATTACAACCGACCACTCATGGTCACCGCGGCGATACAGGATATGTTCGGACCTGTATCGGCAATCGATGAAGGGACTATCGCCATGGCGACCACGCGTACGGCCACCACGCAGTGGAAGGGCGCGCTGCTCGACGGCTCCGGTACGGTCTCGCTCGACACCTCCGGCGTCGGCACCTTCGAGGTCTCCTGGCCGTCGAGGGCCGAGGCGGCCAACGGCAAGACCTCGCCCGAGGAGCTCATCGCCGCCGCCCACTCCTCCTGCTTCTCGATGGCGCTGTCCCACGGCCTGGCCGGGGCCGGTACGCCGCCGGAGTCGCTGGAGACCCGCGCCGAGGTGACCTTCCAGCCGGGCGAGGGCATCACGGGCATCGTGCTCAGCGTGAAGGGCCACGTCCCCGGCCTGACGCCCGGCCAGTTCCAGGAAGCCGCCGAGACGGCCAAGGCGAACTGCCCCGTCAGCAAGGCCCTCACGGGAACCACGATCAGCCTGAAAGCGGAACTGCTCTAGCAACGGGGCGATCGCGTGCGACAATTGGGTCACATGCGTGAGGTCTGGCCGGGCGAGCCCTATCCACTCGGCGGCACCTGGGATGGCGTGGGCACCAGCTTCTCGGTGTTCTCCGAGGTCGCCGAGCGGATTGAGCTGTGCCTTTTTCAGGACGACGGCTCCGAGGAGCGCGTTGATCTGCCCGAGATGGATGGGTTCGTCTGGCATGGCTACCTGCCCGGGATCGCCCCCGGCCAGCGGTACGGCTACCGCGTCCACGGCCCGTTCGCGCCCTCGCAGGGCCACCGCTGCAACCCGGCCAAGCTGCTGCTCGACCCGTACGCCAAGGCGATCGACGGGGAGCTGACCTGGAACGAGGCGCTGTTCGCCTACCGGTTCACCAATCCGGCCGAGTTCAACGACGCCGACAGCGCGCCGTACATGCCGAAGAACGTGGTGATCAATCCGTTCTTCGAGTGGGGCAACGACCGGCCGCCGCGCACGCCGTACCACCAGACGCTGATCTATGAGGCGCACGTGCGGGCGCTCACGATGCGCCACCCGTCGGTGCCGGCGGAGCAGCGGGGCACCTACGCGGGGATCGGGCATCCGGCGGTGATCGACCACCTGGTCTCGCTCGGGGTGACCGCGATCGAGCTGATGCCGGTGCACCACTTCGTGCCGGAGCACTTCCTGGTGGCGCGGGGGCTGACGAACTACTGGGGCTACAACACGATGGCCTTCCTGGCCCCGCACGGCCCCTATTCGAGCGCGGGCTCGCGCGGGGAGCAGGTGCTGGAGTTCAAGGCGATGGTGCGCGCCCTGCACGAGGCGGGCATCGAGGTCATCCTGGACGTGGTCTACAACCACACGGCCGAGGGCGATCACATGGGGCCGACGCTCGGCTTCCGCGGCATCGACAACGCGGCCTACTACCGCCTGCACGACGGCGACCGGCGCTATTACCTCGACTACACCGGCACCGGGAACTCGCTGAACGTCCGCTCGCCGCACGCGCTGCAGCTGATCATGGACTCGCTGCGCTACTGGGTGCTGGACATGCACGTGGACGGCTTCCGCTTCGACCTGGCCTCGGCGCTGGCGCGGGAGCTGCACGACGTGGACCGGCTGAGCGCGTTCTTCGACCTGATCCAGCAGGACCCGGTGATCTCGCAGGTGAAGCTGATCGCCGAGCCGTGGGACGTGGGCCCCGGCGGCTACCAGGTCGGCAACTTCCCGCCCCTGTGGACGGAGTGGAACGGCAAGTACCGCGACACGGTGCGCGACTTCTGGCGCGGGACGGGCTCCGCGCTGCCCGAGTTCGCCTCCCGGCTGACCGGCTCCGCCGACCTCTACGCCACCTCGGGCCGCCGCCCGGTCGCCTCCATCAACTTCGTGACCTGCCACGACGGCTTCACCCTCACCGACCTGGTGTCCTACGACCGCAAGCACAACCTGGCCAACAGCGAGGACAACCGCGACGGCACCGACGACAACCGCTCCTGGAACTGCGGCGCCGAGGGCCCGGTCGAGGACCCGGACATCGTCCGCCTGCGCCACCGCCAGCGCCGTAACTTCCTGGCCACGCTCTTCCTGTCGCAGGGCGTGCCGATGATCTCCCACGGCGACGAGCTGGGCCGCTCGCAGCGCGGCAACAACAACGCCTACTGCCAGGACAACGAGCTGACCTGGATCGACTGGACGGCCGTCCACACCGAGTCGGACCTGCTGGAGTTCACGCGGTCGCTGGCCAGGCTGCGCCGCGAGCACCCGGTCTTCCAGCGCCGCCGCTTCTTCCGCGGCCGCACCGCCGACAACGGCCGCGACCTGGTGTGGCTGACCCCGGCCGGCGCCGAGATGAGCGCCGGCGACTGGCACACCGGCTACGCCAAGTCGCTCATGGTCTATCTCAACGGCGAGGCCATCACCGAGCCCGGCCCGCGCGGCGAGCGCATCCAGGACGACTCGTTCCTGCTGCTCATCAACGCCCACCACGAGGACATGACGTTCACGCTGCCGGGCGAGGAGTTCGGCGCGGCCTGGCAGACCGTCTTCGACACCAGCGACGACACCGCCCGCGACGAGCCTTTCCCCGACGAGCAGTGGCTGCCCGCCGCGCTGGTCGCCGTCGCCTCGCGCAGCCTGCAGCTCCTGCAGCGCAAAACCCCGTAAAAGCCTCTTAGAAGTACGGCAAGCCACCCCCACGCCACCCGCCGCACCGAGCGGGCGCCGATCGTGGGGGTCGCTTCTCACGTCGCACGTGGTCCCCGCCGTAACGGCCCCTTGGTTGGTGTACCGATGCACCACAAGAGACCCAACATCTCGACGCCCTCCCAGTGAACTCGCTGTTGACCACGGAAAGAGGCGTCCCTATGGTTGGTGCATCGATTCATCGGCGCCCCTTCCCCCCAGAACTGAGAGGCATCCCATGGACCTGACGAGACGGGGTTTCCTTGCTGCGCTAGGCGCCCTCGGCACGGCCGCGGTCGCCACCGGGTGCGCCGCCGGCGGCTCCTCGGCCGGGAACGCCGACGGCGCCGTGGAGGGCGAGATCACGCTCCTGACCCCGATGTTCGAGGGGTCCAGCGGCAAGCAGCTCCTCGAAGGCACGCTGCTGCCCTCGTTCCTGAAGCGGCACCCCAAGGCCAGGGTGCGCGTCGACTACACCACCTACGCCGCGCTCAACGAGAAGATCACCACCGCGCTGGCCGGCGGGCTCCTGCCCGACGTGCTCATGCTGGGCGTCGGCTGGGTGCCGCCGTTCGCCCACAAGAAGGTGCTGGCTCCGCTGCCCGACTCCGTGGCCGCCCGCCACCAGTACGAGCCCAGGGTGCTGGAACCCTCCCGCTACGACGGCAAGCTCTACGCGCTGCCGGTGGTGCTCGACACCCGGGTGGTCGCCTATCGCAAGGACATGTTCGACAAGGCCGGGATCAAGGGGACGCCCCAGGACTGGACCGAGCTGCGCGCCCTCGCCAAGGAGCTGACCAGGCGCGACGCCGCGGGCAAGCTGGCCACCGCGGGCTTCGACCCGTTCTCCGTGGACCTGCGGCAGTGCTGGGAGACGTTGCTGTTCGCCAACGGGGGCAAGCTGTTCGACGAGGCCGGCCGTACCCCCTTGTTCGACGACGAGCGCGGCGTCGCGG
This sequence comes from Nonomuraea sp. NPDC050540, assembly GCF_044457485.1. NCBI lineage: Bacteria > Bacillati > Actinomycetota > Actinomycetes > Streptosporangiales > Streptosporangiaceae > Nonomuraea > Nonomuraea sp. NPDC050540. The sequence continues at coordinate 649,629 of NZ_JBITHA010000001.1, read as the reverse complement.
CGCTGCAGCTCTTCCTCGACCTGATCGCCGACAGGAGCACCGAGTACTCCTTCAAGTCCGAGACCGGCCAGCCGAGCCTCATCCAGCAGGGCAAGGCGGCGATGGCGATGACCACGACCGCGCTGTGGCTGCAGATGGAGCAGCAGACGCCCGAGCTGATCAAGGACGACGCCATCGGCACGTTCGTGGTCCGCAACACCAACGAGGCGATGCTGCAGGGCGGCACGCTGGCCTCGGTGTCGGCGCACAGCAGGCAGCCGGCCGTGGCGCGGGCGCTGGTGGAGTTCCTGGCCAGCCCGGAGGTGATCCTGCCCGCGTCCCGGCAGCGCGGGTCGGTGCCAGCGGTGCGGAGCCTGCGCGACAGCGAGTACGTGAAGAACAACAAGTTCGTCGGCTTCGCGCTGGACAACCTGGACAAGGCCTACTCCGAGGGCGGCACCGCGGCCTGGATGGAGATCCGCGAGAAGATCAAGCCGACGCTGGAGACCGCCGTCGTCGGCCAGCGCGGCGCGGCCGAGGCGCTCAAGGAGCTGTCCGGCCTGGCCGCCAACGCGATCGGCCGGCTCTGATGGCACTCGGCACGCTCGCCCCGCCGCGTCCCCCGCGCGCGGCGCCCCGGCCCGCGCGCTCGTCGCGCTCGCGCCGGCGCGCCGGATACCTGATGATGGCGCCGGCGTTCCTGCACATGCTGCTGTGGACCGGGCTGCCGCTGGTCGCCGCGGTGTTCCTGGCGTTCACCTCCTACGACATCCTGAGCGCGCCGGAGTTCGTCGGGCTCGCCAACTTCACCGAGATGTTCGGCGACCCGGTCTTCCGCCGGGCCGTGCTCAACACCGTCGTCTACGCGATCTTCACGGTGCCGGTGGCGATGGGCATCGCGCTGGTGATCGCCGTCCTGCTCAACGGCAACGTGCGCGGCCGGAGGCTGTTCCGCACCGCGGTGTTCCTGCCGCAGGTCACGGCCACGATCGCGGTCGCGCTGGTGTGGCTGTGGATCTACAACCCGCGCGGCGGGCTGCTCAACGCGGTGCTGTCGTTCTTCGGCGTCGCCGGGCCCAACTGGCTGTCGTCCACGACGTGGGCGCTGCCCGCGGTGATCGCGGTCGGCGTCTGGCAGGGCATCGGCATGAAGATGCTGATCTACCTCGCGGCGCTGCAGAACCTGCCGCCCGAGCTGTACGAGGCGGCCTCGGTCGACGGGGCCTCCAAGGTGCGCCAGTTCTTCACGATCACGGTGCCGCTGCTGCGCCCGGCGACGTTCTTCGTCTTCGTCACCTCGGTGATCGGCGCCTTCCAGTCCTTCGACCAGATCTACGTCCTGACCGACGGCGGCCCCGCCCACAGCACCACGATGATCACCTACGAGGTGTACAAGTCGGCCTTCCGCGAGTTCCGCATGGGCTACGCCTGCGCGCAGTCGCTGGTGCTGTTCGCCATCCTGATCGCCCTCACGCTGATCAACCGGCGGGTCATCGGAGGCGACCGTGTCACGGCTTAGCCGCAGGATCGGCCTCTACGCCGCGCTGAGCGTGATCGCGGTCATCATGATCGCGCCGTTCGCGTGGATGGTGCTCACCTCGCTCAAGACGCCCGCCGACATCGGCGCCAGCCCGCCGCCCCTGCTGCCGACCACGTGGGCGTGGAGCAACTACGTGGAGGCCTTCGCCGCGGCGCCGTTCGCGACCTACGCCCGCAACAGCCTGATCATCGCGGTCAGTCACACGCTGATCAACGTCACCTTCGCCTCGATGGCCGGGTACGCGCTGGCGCGGCTGCGCCTGCCCGGATCGCGATGGTTGTTCGCCGCCTTCGTGGGCGCGCTGATGATCCCCACGTACACGAAGATCCTGCCGGAGTTCCTGATCGTCCGGTTCATGCCGCTGGCCGGGGGCAACGACCTGTTCGGCCAGGGCGGCACCGGATGGCTCGACTCGTGGTGGGGCCTGATCATCCCGGGCGCGGTCGCGCCGTTCTCGGTGTTCCTGTTCCGGCAGTTCTACCTGTCGCTGCCCGTGGAGCTGGAGGAGGCGGCGCGGCTGGACGGGCTCGGCGAGTTCGGCATCTACTCCCGCATCATGACGCCGCTGGTGAAGCCGGCCTTCGCCACCGTGGCGCTGCTCACGCTCGAAGGGTCGTGGAACAACTTCCTGTGGCCGCTGCTGATCACGCGCCGGGACGATCTGCGGGTGATCCAGGTGGGCCTGTCGGTGTTCCAGACCGAGAACAACACACAGTGGGCCTTCCTGATGGCCGGTACGACGCTGGCCACGCTGCCCATGGTGCTGCTGTTCGTCGCCTTCCAGCGCTACTTCGTCCAGGGCTTCGCCACCGCCGGCATCAAGTGACCCCCCCGGAAGGATCTACCATGTCCCTGCCTCTCGCCCGGCGTACCGTCCTGATCGGCGCGGGCTTAGGAGCCACCGCCGCCTTCGCCGCCGGCCCGGCCACGGCCCTTGTGGCCGATACCGCGGCGTTGCGGCTGCGGTGGCGGGCCCTGCTGACCGGCGGCGACGGCATCGACGCCGGAGATCCGGACATCGCCGCCGCGGTGGCGCGGATCGGGCGTACCGCCGCCGGGTTCCTCGCCACGCTCGACACCGGCGCCTGCCGTACCGCGCTGTGGCCTGATCTGGCCGATCCGGCCCGTTCCGGCCATGTGACGTCGAGCTTCTCGCGGCTGGCGAAGATCGCGCTGTCGTGGGCGACGCCGGGCACCGGCCACCACGCGCACGCGCCGACCCTGCGGGTGGTCCTGGACGCGCTGGACTGGATGTCCGAGCGCCGCTACGGCCCCGCCCTGGCCCGCTACGACAACGACTGGGACTGGGAGATCGGCGCGCCCATCCAGCTCAACGACGCGATGGTCCTGCTGCACGACGTTCTGGGGGCCGAGCGCCTGGCCAGGATGACGGCGGCGGTCCACCACTACACGCCCGACCCCAACCTGTGGCGGGCCGACCGGCAGATCGCCACCGGGGCCAACCGGGTGTGGGTGTGCACGGTCGTGGCGCTGCGGGCCGTACTGGACGGGGACGGGAGTGCGCTGGGCGAGGTCCGTGACGCGCTCAGCGACGTACGCGGCGGCGGCGCCAACAGCGTGCTGGCCTTCCAGGACTCCGGCGCCGGCGGCACCGGCGAGGGCTTCTACTCCGACGGGTCGTTCCTGCAGCACTGGAAGCACCCCTACAACGGCGGCTACGGCAAGGAACTGCTCAGCACGCTGTCCAAGCTGCTGCACCTGCTGGCCGGCAGCACGTGGGCGGTGCGCGACCCGGCCGTGGACAACGTGTACCGGTGGGTGGACGAGGCGTTCGACCCGCTGATGTTCCGCGGCGACATGATGGCGGCCGTCTGCGGCCGCGAGGTGGCGCGGGAGAGCAAGCAGGGACACGCGGCGGCGCAGCCGGTGATCGAGGCGGCGCTGCGGCTGGCGGGCGCCGACCCGGGCCGGGCCACCCACCTGACACGGCTGATCAAGCGCTGGATCACCGAGGACACCTACCGCGACTTCCTCAAGGTCACCGACCTGTCGTCGATCGTGCTGGCCCGCAAGGCGCTCGGCTCGGCCGCGCCCGCCTACCCGCCGCCGGTCCTGCACCGGCAGTACCCGCGGATGGACAAGGCCGTCCACCACCGCCCCGGCTTCGGCTACGCGGTCAGCGCGTACTCCACGCGGATCTACAACTACGAGTCCATCCAGAACGAGAACCTGCGCGGCTGGCACCTGTCCGACGGCATGGTCCTGGTCTACGACGGCGACCTCGGCCACTACAGCGAGGACTACTGGCCGACCGTGGATCCGCACCGCCTGCCCGGCACCACCGTCGAGCGGCGCGCGCTCGCCGACGGGCAGGACCAGCGGCGCGTGTCCGCCGCCGACTGGGCCGGAGGCGCCGCGCTGCCCGGCACCACGCTGGCCGCCTACGGCATGGATGTGCGCGGCCTCGGCACCGGCCTGCGCGCGCTGAAGAGCTGGTTCTTCGTCGACGACGCGATCGTCTGCGTCGGCTCCGGGATCACCGGCCAGGACGTGGAGACCGTGCTGGAGAACCGCAAGCTGCGCGATCCGCAGGCCGTGCTGACCGTGAACGGCGCCGCCGTACCGGGCAGCCCGGGGACGCTGACCGGCGTGCGCTGGGCCCACCTCGCGGGCACCGGCGGCTACGTCCTGGCCGGCCCGACACGGCTGCGGGCCCTGCGCGAAGCGCGTACCGGCCGGTGGAAGGACATCAACATCAAGTACGGCTCCGCCACCGAGATCACCCGCACCTACCTGACCCTGTGGCTGGAGCACGCGGCGGGCACCGGCTACTCCTACACCCAGCTTCCCGCGGCCTCCGCCGAGCGGACGGCGGCATGGTCGGCGGCGCCCGCCGCTCAGGTGGTGGCGGCGACGGGGGCGGTGCACGCGGTGGCCGGTCCCGGCCGTCACTTCCTGGCGGCGAACTTCTGGGGCGCCGGGCGGGCCGTGGATCTGGCGGCCGACGGGGCCGCCTCGGTGGTGACCCGCAGGCGTGGCTCGGCGACGGCGGTGGCGGTGTCCGATCCGACGCAGAAGCGCGACCGGGTGGTGGTGGAGCTGTTCCGGCCGGGGCTGCGGATGGTGCGGGCCGATCCGGGGGTGCGGGTGCAGGCGCTGGCGGGCCGGGTCCGGATCACCGCGGAGACCGCGGGCCGCCATGGGGCGAGCCTCACCGCCGACCTGGCCTGAACAGCCCCCGACAAATCGCTCGATGGAGAGGATTGCCCGTGCTCGTGGACATGCCGCCCGACCGGCTGCGCGACTACCGCCCGGAACCCGAGGAGCCCGCCGACTTCGACGCGTTCTGGAAACGCACGCTCGACGACTCCCCCGCCGGAGCGGAGTTCGCGCCGTGGGAGGGCGGCCTGGCCACGGTCGAGGTCCTGGACGTGACGTTCGGCGGATGGGCGGGGCAGCCGGTCAAGGCCTGGCTGCTGCTGCCCCGTCATCGAACCGCGCCGCTGCCCGCCGTCGTGCAGTACATCGGGTACAACGGGGGGCGCGGCCTGCCGTACCAGTCGCTGGCCTACAGCGCGGCCGGGCACGCCCACCTGATCATGGACAACCGCGGCCAGGGCGGCGGCGGCAAGGCCACCGCCGACACCCCTGACGTGCACCCGGCCGGCCACGGCTCCTCCGCGCCCGGTTTCGTCACCCGCGGCATCGAGGATCCCGAGCACCACTACTACCGGCGTCTCATGACCGACGCGGTCCGCGCGGTCGACGCGGTCAGGGCGCATCCCGACGTGGACGGCTCGCGGGTCGCGGTGGCCGGGGGCAGCCAGGGCGGCGGGCTGGCGCTGGCCGTCGCCGGGCTGCGCGACGACGTGGCGGGCATGCTGGCCGACGTGCCGTTCCTGTGCCACTACCGGCGCGCGGCCGAGATCACCGACAACGGCCCCTACGCGGAGATCCGCCGCTGGCTGAGCGGCCACCGCTTCGCCGCGGAGACGGCCTTCACCACACTGTCCTACTTCGACGGCGTCAACTTCGCCGCCCGCGCCTCCTGCCCCGGCTGGTTCTCGGTCGGGCTGATGGACAACGTCTGCCCGCCCTCCACGGTCTACGCCGCCTTCAACCGCTACGCCGGTCCCGCCTCGATCGAGGTGTACCGCTACAACGGCCACGAGGGCGGCGCCGAGTACGACCTGCCGCGCAAGTTCGCGGCCCTGCGTTCCCTGTTTTCCTAAGGAGTTCTGATGAGTTCTGACCTGCGTGACACCCGGGCCCTCGTCACCGGCGCGGCACACGGCATCGGCGCGGCCATCGCCGTGGCGCTGGCCGGGGCCGGGGCTGACGTGGTGGTGCACTACGGGCGCTCGGCGGGAGCGGCGGACACCGTGGCGCGCGTGGAGGCGTGCGGCCGCAAGGCGCTGGCCGTGCGGGCCGACCTGACCTCCACGGAGGAGGCCGGCCGCCTGGTCGGCGAGGCGGTGGCGTTCCTGGGCGGGCTGGACGTCCTGGTGTGCAATGCCGGGCATCTGGTAGGACGGTCTACCGTGGCCGACATGTCCGACGAGCAGTTCGCCGCCACGCTGGACGTGAACCTGGGCGCCACCTTCCGCACCTGCCGCGCCGCCGTACCGCACATGGGCGCGAAGGGCCGCATCATCACGATGTCCTCGCTGGCCGCCCACAACGGCGGCGGCCCCGGCTCTGCGGCCTACGCGGCGGCCAAGGCCGGGGTCATCGGCTTCACCAAGGCCCTGGCCAAGGAGCTCGCGCCCCAGGGCATCACCGTGAACGCCCTCGCCCCCGGATTCATCGGCCAGACCGCCTTCCACGACACGTTCACCTCCGCCGAGGCGCGCGCGGCCATCGTCGGCGGCATCCCCGCCGGTCGCGAGGGCCACCCCGCCGACGTGGCCGCCGCCGCCGTCTACCTGGCCGCGCCGGGCAACGGCTTCGTCACCGGCACCACGCTCGACATCGACGGTGGCGTATGGCCCCGCTGAGCGCGCCGCGCCTGCCGCGCGAGCGCGGCGGCTGGTGGCACGCCTACGTCTGCGGCGCGCACGGCGTCGAACTCGCCCACGACGGCCTGCTGTCGGGCGCGTTCCCGCCCGAGGGGGCGCGCTGCCCGTACGGCTGCCGCCTGGACACCCCCGCTGTCCACGGCGCGTGGGCCGCCCTGGCCCACCAGGCGTGCGCGCGCCGCATCCGCCTGCTCGCCGCCGTCTCCCCCGCGCAGGCCCTCCCCCCGCTGATCGAGTACGGCGAGCGGTACGCGGAACTCACCTCCGGCGGCCGCCACGAACAGGCTCAGCCGTGGATGCTCCGGGGCCGCATGTTCCACCAGGCGCTCAGCGAGGCGATCTGGGCGGTCTCGCTCGGCCACGCCGCCTGGACGCTGGCCGAACACGAGATCCACGGCCTGGACCCGCTCCTCCCGCTGCTGGACTCGCTGGAGCGCGCGGCCCGCGAGGCCCGCGCCACGCTCGTCGCCCAGGACCGCTTCACCTCCAACTACACCGCCTGGCTCAACGCCGCCGGCGCCGTCACCGCCCGCGCCGCGGCCCTCATCCGCGGCGGCACGACGGACGCGCAAGAGGCCCGCGACAGCACGGCGGAGGCGGACTGGCTGGAGGGGTCGCACGGCCTGCACGCGCACATCCTGGCCGCCGTCGCGCCGGACGGCTGGGAGTGGGAGGCCTCGACCTACTACCACGGCTTCGTCCTGCGCGCCTACCTGCTGCAGTTGCGCGGCACCCGCCCCGGGGACCTGCCGGACGCGGTCGCCGCCAGGCTGCTGGGCATGATCGCGGCGCTGGCCGGGACGGCCTCACCCGGCGGGGTGCTGCCCGCGCTCCACGACGGCCCCTACGACCGCCCCGCCACCGCCGCCGAGCACGCCGAGCTCGGGGTCCTGGCCGCCGGTTTCGCCGCGCCGGACCATCTGGCCGCCGTCACCGCCCGCGCCGTGGCCGACGCCGGGACCGGCCACGACCGGCTGGAGTCCTTCCTTTCCGGGTGGTTCGCCGGGCCGCCGCGCGCCGCCGTACCGCCGGGGACGCGTTTTCCCGACGCGGGCCTCGCGGTGCTGCGGGCGGGCGGCGTGCACGCCGTGCTCGACTACGGCCCGCACGGCGGCAGCCACGGCCACCACGACAAACTCGCCCTCTACCTGTACGGCGAGCACACCCCCTGGCAGCCCGACCCCGGCCAGGTCCCCTACGCCGAGGACCGCTGGCGCGCCTACTTCGCCGGGCCCGACGCCCACCCCGCCCCCGGCCTGCCCGGCTTGGAACCCGCCGAGACCACCGGCACGCTGGACGCCGACGACCCCGGCCGGGTCACGGCGAGCTGCGACGACGCCTATCCGGGCGTGCGCCTCACCCGGACGGTGCTGACCGGCTCCGGCTACCTGGCCGACCTGTGCGCGCTGGCGCCGAAGGCGGACGAGCCGGTGGTGCTGCGGTTGCGGCCCGGGGTGCCGGTGGAGGCGGCCGAAGGCGACGGCGTGGTCACGACCGTGTGGCGGGGCGAGGAGGAACTGCGCGGCCTGCACGTGGCCGACGCCCCCGCCGTGCTCTCGGCCTTCCCCGCGCCGGGCCTGGCCGACGACCCGCAGCGGGCCCGCACCTGCCTGGACTGGGCGGCGCGGGGTCCGGTCACGTTCTGCTCGGTGTACCAGGCTGCGGGGGCCGAGCCCGGGGTGCTCGGCGTGGCGGTGGCGGACGGCGCGCTCAGGGTGACGCTGGCGGGCGGCGCCGTCGAGGAGCACCGCCTGCCGAGAGCGGGCGGTGCTGCCGAGGAGCATCTCCTGGTGAGTGCGGGCGGGGACGCAGAGGAGCGTCGGCTGCCGTGAGCGGGCGGCGCTGGGATCAGGCGATGGTGCGCTTGCTCGGGTACGCGACCGTTCCGGCGTTCGCCGGGGCCGCGTTCTGCCTGCTGGCGCTGGGCGTGGTGACGTGGCTGCCCGCGCTGGCCGCCGCCGCGGCAGCGCTGCGGGCCTGGCGGGAGGAGGGCGAGCACCGGGTGTTCACCGGGGTGCTGCGCGCCTTCCCCGGCTACCTGCGCCCGCTGCTCCCGCACGCGCTCGCCTCCACCGCCGCCATGGCGCTGCTCGGCGCGAACGTGCTGTTCCTGCTGCGGCGGCCGGGCGAGCTGGCCGGGCCGCTGCTGTGGGGGCAGCTCGGCGTCCTCGCCGTCGCGCTCGTCTACCACGTGCACCTGGCCGTGGCCGCCGCCCGCGCACCCGGCGCGGGGGCCCGTACGTGGGCGCTGACGGCGCTGCGCGGGTTCGGGGCGCCGGGGCCGAGCCTCGCGATCCTGGGGGCGGCGGTGGCGGCGGGCATCCTCACGATCGTGCTGCCGTTCGGGCCGCTGCTGTACGGGCCCACCGTCCCCCTCCTGCTCGCCCTGCACCTCGGCGCCGGGCGCGGTTAGGGCCAGTCGACCACGCCGGTCCACGGGCGCGGCGACGCGTGCACCGGCTCGCCGTCGCGCCGGACGCTGACCGCCTCCACCAGCGCCGCCCTGCCGCCGGAGACGATGACCGCCGCCGCCTCGGCCTCGATGCCGGCCGCCGTGATCTTCCGCTCCGCGGGCGACAGCAGGACCACCTCGCCGTCGAACGACAGCGCCGTGCCGTACCCGCTGTCGACAGGGAGGCGCGCGGACGTCGGCGGGGCGGGGTTCAGGGCGGCGGACGGCTCGATCGTGTGCAGGAGGCACGCCTCCCGCACGCGCGCGGTCGTGGTGCGGACGGTGTGCAGCGTCTTCACGATGCGCAGGCTCGGCGTGGAGGAGGTGGGGTTGGCCTCGATCTCGGTGACGTCCCGGGTGACCTGGACGGGCTCGGTCGACAGGCGGCGTACCCAGGCCAGGGCGGGGCCCGAGACCAGCGCCAGATCGGGGGCGCTCGGATCGGCGGGCCAGTCGGTGTGCAGGAGCATGGTCCAGGCGCGCGGCTCGGCGGCTGCCAGCGTGTCGAGCAGCACGGTACGGCCGCGCGGAGTGACCACGAGCGTGCGGTCGCAGCGCAGCACGCCGAGCTCCTCGGGGAACATCACCGCCGTCGAGGAGGTGGCGTGGGCGAAGCCGTCGCGGGCCAGCACGTCGCGCATGCCGGGCACACGGTCGTCGGGAAGGTCCTTGTAGACGTGGTAGCGGCCCTCATCCGCCCAGCCCGAGCCGTCGGCCAGCACGAGGTTGTGGTGGGCGGCCCGCTTGGCGTTGCAGTAGCCGTCGTCGACGGCGAGGAAGGCCCCGTGCGCGGCCAGCACGAACGAGCCCGCGTCCGGGTGGTGGTGCCCGGCGCTCAGCGTGTCCCAGCCGCGCTCGTCGCGCAGCCGCCGCGACTCCCGCCACGCGCGGTGCCCGCCGCCGGGCGCGGACTTGAAGCTGAGGTACGCGGCGTCGCCGGCCCAGCTCGTCCGCGTGGTGAGCTGGCCGAGGTCGGGGAAGTAGGCGCTGGTTTCACGCGGCGGCTCCGGGGCGACCGACGGGTCGTACCAGAGGAGTTCGAGGTAGGCCTCGGGCATGACCCCTGGCTTGACGCCCGACTCGTACGCCTCGCGCCACAGGAAGCGCTCCGACACCAGATCGGCCAGCCAGCGCGCGCGGCCGTCGCGGTAGGCGGCGGCGAGCTTGTAGTACAGGGCCGGGCTGTGGCCGCTGCGGCGGTCGTGGCAGTCGCCGTGGTCGGCGTTCTCCTCGAAGCCGGGCGCGCACTGGTGCAGCCGCCAGCCGAAGGTGTTGCCCAGGAAGCCGCCGCGATCCCACAGGCTCACGCCCTCCAGGCGTTCGACCAGGTCGGCGTGTATGGCCAGCCACGGCACGCCGTACCTCCAGTAGACAACGCCCTCGCTGTCGGAGCCGTCCTCGGGCAGCAGTTCCAGGACGGTTTCCAGGTTGCGCCGGGCACGCGTGGTCCAGGCGGGCTCGTCCAGCAGGTACCCGGCGGCGGCCAGGCCCGCGTGGCAGATCCAGTTGTGGTTCTGCCAGTAGCTGGAGGACCACCAGCCGCCCTCGCTCGCGACCGCGTGGTCGTACAGGCGCCGCCCCTGCAGGCGCAGCTTGGCGCGCAGTGCCTCCAGGCGGCCGGGGCCGAGGTCGTCGCCGAGCCAGCCGCAGGCCATCGACAGTCCGTGGAGCAGCCAGCCGGCGTCCAGGTCGTGGTCGGGCAGGTGGGCCTTGCCCCAGTGAGGATAGGAGATCGCGGTCGAGATCCAGCGCCAGGCCTCCTCCAGGTACGCGCGGTTGCCGGTCAGCCGGTAGGCCAGGGCCAGGTTGGCGGCGGCGGGGCCGAAGTAGGTGATGCTGGCGCGCGGGTGCTCGGCGGGCGGCCGCTGGCGGCGGTACCAGTCGCACTGCTCGTGCAACCGGCGCCACTGCGCGGCGTGCGTCGTGGTGAGCGGGTCCCTCAGGCCGTCGACGGGAAACACACGACCTCCTTGTGCAACGTTTTACCGAGACTTCACCCTAGACCATGGGCAGCAGGACCCTCCAGCAGGGCGCTACAATGACCGCCATGAGCGGTGCAACGATCCACCAGGTAGCGAAGGCCGCGGGCGTCTCCCCCAGCACCGTGTCCAACTTCCTCAACGGCCGCCCCGGCCGCATGCTGCCGGAGACCAGGGCCAGGGTCGAGGAGGCCATCAGGCACCTCGACTACCGGCCCAACCGCGCCGCGCGGCAGTTGCGCACCGGGCGCGTCCAGGTGGTCGGGCTGGTCGTGCCGTCGGTGGCGAACCCGTTCTGGGGCGCGTTCGCGCTCCACCTGGAAGGGGCCGCCCTGGCCGCCGGATACCACGTGCTGCTCTGCAACAGCGCCCGTGACCCCGAGCGCGAGCGCGCCTACATCGACGAGCTGTGGGCCGACGGCATCCGCGGCGTCGTGCTCTGCTCTTCCCTGCCCTCGCTCGACCACGTGCTGCCCCTCGTCGAGCAGGGGCTCAACCTGGTCGCCTTCGACCGCACCGCCCAGGCCGGCGACCCGTCCCGCATGGTCAACATCAGCGTCGACAACGTCATCGGCGCCCAGCTCGCCACCCGCCACCTGCTGGAGCTCGGCCACCGCCGGATCGCGTTCGTCTCCGGCGCGCTGCGCAGCGTCAACCGGCGCGAGCGCTTCCGCGGCTTCCGCGACGCCCTGGAGGGCGCCGGGCTCTCCCCCGACGACGCCATCGTGTGGTCGGGGGCCGCCGACGAGCCCTACGGCGACCTCGACGTGGCCGGGCTCGGCCGGCGCGCCGCCGCAGACCTCATGCGCGAGGACGACCCGCCCACCGCGATCGTCGCCATCAACGACATGTGCGCGCTGGGCGTCAGCGCGGGTGTGCGCGACGCCGGGCTGCGCGTCGGCCAGGACGTCTCCGTCGTCGGCTTCGACGACATCGTCCTCGCCGACCTGGCCGCGCCGCCGCTCACCACCGTCCGCCAGCCCATGGCCGACATGGCCGCCGCCGCGTTCACCCACCTGCGCGAGTGCGTCGAGTCCGACGAGCCGGCCACCGGCCGCTCGCTGCTGATGCGGCCCGAGCTCGTGGTCAGGGGCTCTACTGGCCCCGTGCCACCGCCGCGGTGAGCAGCACCAGCACGAACGTCGTCACCCCCGCCACCCCGTGCAGCAGCACCGCCAGCACGGGCAGCCGCCGTTCCGCGCCCTTGGCGTGCCGGCCCGCGCCGAGCCAGCGCGTGAACAGCGTGAACCCCAGCAGCGCCGCGCCCGCGAGCACCCCGAACGCGGCCCAGGCCAGCACCCGGTTCCCGGTGAGCAGGAACGCGACCCAGCAGGCCAGCGCGCAGATCGCGAGAGCCGGATGGGAGAAGATCAGCGCCACCGGGAAACGGGTGACCTTCGTCGCCTGTTGTCGCAGGCCGCCGCCTGACAGCCAGAGGTAGAGCAGGTAGATGCCGACGATCGCAGTGAACAGCCATGTCACGACAGTGACCAGACCCACCGGGCCTCCTTGTAGTCCCCACGCCCTATCGCCACGTTAAGCACAAGACATCACGTACGTCTTTCAGATCCACGAAAGCGCTATATCCTCCTCCAACCGCCCACCCGGCCCGTCCTGCGCCCTTCCACCCCGCTCTTGCCCGTGCATCCCCGGCACTTTCCGGCGCGCCGGACACGCCGTCCGGCCGAGGACCGCCCTCCCCTGCGCACGCGCACCCCCTCCGGATCCCGAGCGCTCCTGGAGGCCGGGCGCTCCGGCCGGGTCCTTGGGTGCTTCACCGCTCCTGCCCGCGGGACAACGGTGACGGGTCGCCGGGGGTGGGAGGTGGGGCTGGTTGTCGGGGGTGTGTGCCAAGGTAGGGGGGTGCGTCGCATTCACCCGGACACCCATGACGACCCCGACCTGGCCCAGGCCTACGCCTACCCGGAGGGCCGGCCGTGGCTGCGGGTCAACATGGTGGCCAGCGCCGACGGCGCCGCCTGGCTCAAGGGCCTGTCAGGGGGGCTCTCGAGCAAGGGCGACCGCCGGGTGTTCGGGGTCCTGCGCGGGCTGGCCGACGTGATCCTGGCGGGCGCCGCGACCGTCCGCACCGAGGGGTACGGCCCCGCCAAACGCAGACCGGGCAGGCAGGTCCCCCCGCCGATCGCCGTGATCACCCGCCGGCTCGACCTCGACCTGGGCAGCCCGCTGTTCACCGAGGCCGAGTCGCCCACGATCGTCATCACCTGCGAGGCGGCCCCCGCCGACCGGCGGGCCGCGGCGGGCAGGCAGGCCGAGGTGATCCTGGCGGGCGCGGACCGGGTCGACCTGCCGCTGGCCGTACAGGCGCTGCGTGAGCGTGGCCTGGACCGGATCCTGTGCGAGGGCGGGCCGCGGCTCAACGCGCAGCTCGCGGCGGCCGACCTGATCGACGAGCTGTGCCTGTCGGTGAGCCCGCTGCTGGTCGGCGGCACGGCGGCGCGCATACTCAACGGCGAGAGCGCGAACGTCGGCCTGACGCTGGCCCAGGTGCTCGAGGAAGACGGCGTGCTGTTCAACCGCTATGTGAGGGAGTGAGCCGATGGAGGAGCCCACCGAGATCCAGCTCGACCTGCCGGTGCTGCCGCCGGTGGCGCCGATGCTGGCCAAGGCGGTCAAGGCGATGCCGAAGCAGGACGGCGGCCTTTTCTACGAGCCGAAGTGGGACGGCTTCCGCTGCATCATCTTCCGCGACGGCGACGAGGTGTTCCTGGGCAGCCGCAACGAGCGGCCGTTCACCCGGTACTTCCCCGAGCTGGTCGAGGCGGTAAAACGCGAGCTGCCCGACAAGTGCGTGGTCGACGGCGAGATCGTGCTGATCCATGACACGCACCTCAATTTCGAGCAGCTCCAGCAGCGCATCCATCCGGCGGCCTCGCGGGTGAAGATGTTGTCGGAGACGACTCCTGCCTCGTTCATCGCCTTCGATCTGCTGGCGCTGGGCGAGGAGTCGCTGATGGAGACGCCGTTCGCCGACCGCCGCGCCCGCCTTGAGGGGATATTTCCTGAAAAGGGGCAGACGGGCGCCATCCGCCTCACCCCGGTCACCAGGAACGACGAGCAGGCCGGCGAGTGGTTCGAGATGTTCGAGGGCGCCGGACTCGACGGCATCATCGTCAAACCCGGCGACCAGCCGTACATCCCCGACAAGCGCACCATGTTCAAGGTCAAGCACGAACGCACCGCCGACGTCGTCGTGGCCGGATACCGCGAGCACAAGACGGGCCCGATCGTCGGCTCGATCCTGCTCGGCCTCTACGGCCCCGACGGCAAGCTGCACCACGTGGGCGTGGCCGCCTCGTTCCCCATGGCGCGCCGGGCGGAGCTGGTGGAGGAGCTCAAGCCGTACCTCGCCCAGCTCGGCGAGCATCCGTGGGGCGCGTGGGCCGACCAGGCGATCCTGCAGGCGCAGGAGGGCGGCCCGGCCGCGACGCCCGCGCGCGGCGGCCAGCGCATGCCCGGCGCGGTCTCGCGGTGGAACGCCAAGAAGGACCTGTCGTTCATCCCGCTGCGGCCGGAGCTGGTGATGGAGGTGGCCTACGACGCGATGGAAGGCGACCGGTTCCGCCATACGGCCCAGTTCCGGCGCTGGAGGCCTGATCGGACGCCCGAATCCTGCAATTACGAGCAGCTTGAAAGACCTGTTGCCTATAACCTCGACGACATCCTTGCCCGCTGACCCCCAAAGCCGTTATATCTCGACATATGAGCACCGGCGATGACGTACGCGCGGCAGTCTCGGCCCGCCGCGATCTCGGACCCGAGTACGAGGACGCGGTGGTCGAGTCCTTCATCGACAAGATGAGCGCCGAGATCGACCGCAGGGTCGACGAGCGCGTGGCCAGGCTGCCCAGCGCCAAGCAGGTGGCCCGCCAGAGCAGTGTGTCCGACGCCATGCGGCTGGCGCTGGCGATCGTCTCGCTGGTCCTGGGCACGGCCGCCACGATCGTCCTGCTGGCCCTCGACTCCAGCATCAGCGGCCTGGTGCCGATCTGGGGCGGCCTCGCACTGGTCAACTGGGCCTTCGCCCGGGGACACGGCGACCGCAAGAGCTGACCCGGGCTCACTCCAGCCAGACGAGCCCGGCGAACCGCCCGGCGACCCGCTCGCGCCGGTGGGAGTAGAGGTCGCCGGTCTCGATCGTGCAGCGCGCGTCGTGGCGCACCTCGCCCACGCCCGCCCCCAGCAGCTGCGCCTCGATGCCCGCGGGCAGGTCGAGCGCGGGCGTACCCCAGGACGTCGTGGAATGGGTCTCCGGTACGCGGCCCGCCACCCGCGCGCGCAGGTCCTCGGGCACCTCGTAGCAGCGCCCGCACGCCCCGGGCCCGATCAGCGCCACCATCCGCGCGGCCAGCGCCCCCTTGCCGACCATGGCCCGCACCAGTTCGCCCGCGATGCCGGCCTCGGTGCCGGGTCGGCCGGAGTGGGCCGCACCGACCATCCGCGCCACCGGATCGGCCACCAGCACGGCCGGGCAGTCGGCCCCGAGCGCGGCCAGCGCCAGGCCGGGCTCGCCGGTGAACACGGCGTCCACCGGCGGCGCGTCGTCCCCGAAGGGCTCGCCGACGTGGACGACGTCCGCGCCGTGCACCTGCTTCATGAAGACGATCCCGCGCACGCCCAGCTCGGCGGCGAGGCCCGCCCGGTTGGCCCGCACGGCCTCCGGGTCGTCGCCGACCAGCCCACCGAGGTTGCGCGAGGTGTACGGCGGGGCACTCACACCGCCGTGGCGGTCGGTGACGGCGGCACGGACGCCGGGAGCCAGCTGCATGGCGGCCATCCTATGGCCCCTGATCCCAACCAAGCATATGCTTGGTCCCGTGATTGACTACCGCAACCTCATCGGCGGAAAGCTCGCCCCCGCGGCCGACGGCAGGACCCTCGACTCGGTCAATCCGGCCACCGGAGAGGTATGGGCCCGCATCCCCGCAGGCGGGAAGGCCGACGCGGAAGCCGCCGTCGCCGCCGCCAGGAAGGCGCTGCCCAGATGGTCCGCCCTGCCCGCCCTGGGCCGCGCGCACTTCCTGCGGCAGGTGGCCGAGATCTTCACCCGGCACACCGAGGAACTGGCCACGCTGGAGACCACGGACAACGGCCGCATCCTGCGCGACACCCTGAAGAGAGACCTGCCCGGCATGGCCTACCTGTGGCAGATCGCCGCCGGCCAGTGCCTGGAGGCGGTCAAGGGCGACACGGTCATCCTCGGCCCCGACGCGCTGGGCATGACGCGGCGCGAGCCGTACGGCGTGGCGGTCTGCGTCATCCCGTGGAACAGCCCGATCTCGACGTTCTCCGCCAAGGCCGCCTTCGCCCTCGCCGCCGGCAACACGGTGATCGTGAAACCGGCCGAGCAGGCGAGCGTCTCGGTGCTGCGGCTGGGCGAGCTGCTGGCGGACGTCTTCCCGCCCGGCGTGCTCAACATCGTCGGCGGCATGGGCGAGGACGTCGGCGACGCGCTGGTCCGCCACCCCGGCGTCAACAAGATCAGCCTCACCGGTTCCACCGAGACCGGCCTGGCGATCACCAGGGCGGCCGGCATCAAGCCGATGACGTTCGAGCTCGGCGGCAAGTCCCCGAACATCGTCTTCCCCGACGCCGACCTCGACAGGGCGGCCGAGGGCGTGACGGTCAACTCGATCTACACGGGCAACGCCGGGCAGGTCTGCGTCGCCGGCTCGCGCATCCTGATCCACCGCTCGATCTGGGAGGAGATGCTCGCCCGCATCACCGCGGCCGCCAGGGGCATCATCCTCGGCGACCCGCTCGACCTGGCCACCACGATGGGCCCGATCGTCTCAGCGGGCCAGTACGAGCGCGTGGCCTCCTACCTGGAGATCGCCGAGAAGGAGGGGGCGGAGCTGGTCTTCGGCGGGCTGACCGGCGCCGACGTGGTCGCCGGGCTGCCCGGCGGCTACTGGATCTCCCCCACTCTCTACACCGCCGGGGACAACGCGCTGCGCGTCTGCCAGGAGGAGATCTTCGGGCCGGTGGCGGTGGCCATGCCGTTCGACACCGACGACGAGGCGCTCGCCATCGCCAACGACTCCGCGTACGGCCTGGCCGCCGGCGTCTGGACCCGCGACCTGGCCCGCGCCCACCGGTTCGTCCGCGACCTGCAGAGCGGCACGGTCTGGGTGAACACCTTCCGCCAGATGCCGCCCGGCCTGCCGTTCGGCGGCGTGAAGGACTCGGGTTACGGCCACGACGCCGTCCTGGAGTACACCAGGGAGAAGGCGGCCATCATCCAGACCTAGGAGTGACGCGTTTCACTTCGGTCACACTACTTGACTTCATGTCCAATAGTTCGCGAGGCTCGGCCCATGGCATTAGCGCGACGACTCGCAGCCGCCGGAGCCCTGGTGGCGTTCGTGATCGGCGGGGTGAGCCTCGCCGCGGGCATCGGCACGGCCGCCGCTGAGACCGGATCGGAAGCCGCCACCGTGGTCTCCACCTGCCTGCCGCTCCCGCTGATCCCCTGCGACAAGCCTTCGGGCGAGGGCGAGCCGGAGGACCCGTGGTCGTCGGCCCCGAACCCGGTCGACAGCTGGTCGGGCGAGCCGAAGCCGCAGGACTCCTGGTCCGAGGGCCCGCCCCCGCAGGAGGACGAGCCGAAGCACCCGTGGAAGCCCGTGGACGAGGACGAGCGCAGGGTCCCCGACGGCCACCCCGAGACGGGCGCCGGCGGGCTGGCGCGCGAGGGCGCGGTCTGGCCGTTCGCCGTCGGCGGCGCCGCGCTCCTGACGGGCGCGGGTCTCACCGGTTTCGCGGTACGGCGGCGCAAGGGCGGCGCGTAGTTGGCCCAGAAGCTCATCCTGGCCGGGGCGGGCGCCGTCTCCCTGGCCGGGATCGCGCTGATCGCCCTCGGCCTGAACGGCCTCTTCACCCCGCTCCCGGCCACGGCCCCGGCCGCCGCCACACCCGCCCCGCCGCGCGACATCAAGATCCCCAAGGGCGGCCGGATCGCCGCCCCGATGGAGCCCGCCCGCCCCACCGCCGTCTACATCCCCTCCATCGGCGTGTCCGCCCCGCTGATGGAGCTGGGCCTGGACACCCGGGGGGCCATCGAGAACCCGCCGCTCAACCCCTCGAATCTGGCCGGCTGGTACCGCTACGGCCCGGTCCCCGGCCAGCGCGGCGCCGCCGTCATCACCGGCCACCTCGACACCCGGACGGGGCCGGCCGTCTTCGCGTACCTGCGCAACGTCAGGAAGGGCGACCAGGTGCAGGTGCTGCGCGCCGACCGGTCGGTGGCGGTGTTCCTGGTGGACAGGGTCGAGCACACCCCCAAGACCCGCTTCCCCACCCGCAAGGTGTACGGCAGGCTGGCCTACCCCGGCCTGCGCCTGGTCACCTGCGGCGGCGCCTTCGACGCCAGGGCGGGCAGCTACGAGGAGAACACGATCGTCTACGCCCACCTGGCCGCCCCGTACTACCCGCGATCTAGCGGGCGGCCGGAAGGGTGAGGGTCGGTCCGGGCGGCAGGGACAGGGCCAGCTCGCGGGTGGTGCCGTGGTGGTCGAGGGTGAGGTTGGCCTGGCCGCCGGTGCCGAAGGGGCAGGCGGCGGACAGGGCCGACGGGCCGCGTACCTGCACCAGGATCGGGCGGTCCGTGGTGATGGAGCCGCCGGGCAGGGCGAGGGTGCCGGGGCGGTGGAAGACGATCTGGGTGAGGTCGAGGGTGCTGTGCCGTACGGCCTGGATGCCGGGGGTGTTGGCGAGGACGGTCAGCGGGCGCGGGGCGGTCAGCGTGTCGGCGGGCGGGCCGGGGACGGCGAGGTAGGCGTAGGAGGCGTCCGAGGGGGCGCGGCCGTGGTCGAGCCAGATCTCCAGGACGTCCGCCGACAGCTCGCGCGCCGACTGCGAGCGGTTGACCGCGGCCCAGCTGCCCGAACGTGCGCCGGAGCGGACCGTCAGCGGGGCCGGGTGCGGGAAGAAGTAGGTGACGCCGTTGTGGTGGAGGGTGCCGTCGGCCAGGCGTACCTCGCCGGTCAGCGTGGTCTGGTCGATGGTGGTGTGGACGGGGACGTCCGGGTCGGCGCAGGTGATGCCGGCGCCGAGCGCCACGTACTCGTCCAGGAAGAAGAACCACGACTTGCGGGCCCGGACGCCGTCGCGGTCGAGGTGCATGGCGGCCATCGCGTAGGGGCCTTCGGTGAGGCCGCCGGCGAAGTCGGAGCCGCCGGTGTCCTGGCCGAAGTCGGCGGCGGGCAGCGGCCCGCCCCGGTAGGCGACGGTGGTGCCCGGCAGGTGGCGCCAGTCCTGCACGGGCCAGAGCGCGTGGTACTCCTCGCCGGTGCGCCACAGGTGGGTCACGCCGTCGCACAGGTGCCGCCCGCTCAGGCCCTCGCCGTTGCCCGCCTCGGACAGGACCGTGCGGGTCGAGGAGGTCTTGACCGCCGCCGACCAGCCCGGACGGTAGACGGCCAGGTAGTCGGAGCGCCAGAAGTAGCGGGCGCCGGTGCCGGGGCCCTGCCCGAAGTGCAGCAGTTCCTCCGCGCGGGGCCCGCCGCCCGCTGCCAGGGATCTGGCGGCCGCCTCCAGGGCGGGGCCGCGGGCGGCGTTGCCCTCGCGGGTGCTCTCCCTGCCCATGCAGGCGATGTCGTAGCGCCCGGCGTGGATCATCCAGCGCTGCCCGTCGAGAAGGTAGGCCGCCAGGACCTCCATCGCCTCCTCCGGCATCGCCATCGGGGTGCCGGAGGCCAGCGTGGCCAGGGCCGCCATGTCCACGGCGAAGCTGTGGCCGTAGCCGCCCGAGTAGAGCTGCGGGCCGTGCTGGTGGAAGCTGTGGTCGGGCTGGATCCCCTCGCCCTCGCTCGGGACCAGCAGCGTCGCGGCCTGGCCGAACGCTTCGGCGAGCCCCTCGTCGTCGCCGTCGAGCAGGCAGCGGCGGATGACCACCTCGGCCGCCCAGAGCAGGTTCTGGCCGGTCATCCCGGTCACGGCGGCCCGCCCGAGTATCCGGGTGAGCCGCGGGTCGTGCGCGATCCCCAGCAGCAGCGCCGCGTCGCCGAGGACGCGCGGGGCGCCGAGCTGGTCGTACCACCAGTTGGGGCAGCGCAGGTCCATCCGCAGCCAGGCGTCCAGCGCGCGCCCGGCCGGTTCCGGCTCGGCCGGGGCCAGCGCCCTGAGCCTGACCAGATGCTCGAACGGCGCCCAGATGGTCACGTCCAGGTCGGCGTAGTCGATGTCGGCCCAGAGGCCGTCGGGGCCCGGCGCGGCGGGCGGCGGCCCGGCCTCGCGGTGCAGCGCGGCCAGCAGCCGCGCCCGGATCGTGTCGGCGGCCTCACTCACGACGATCACTCTAAGGGTCGCGGGGCAGCCCGAGCGCGCGCTCGGCGATGATGTTGAGCTGCACCTCCGTGGTTCCGCCGCCGATGGTGAAGGCGCGGGTGGTGAGGATCATGCGGTTCCAGTAGCGGCTGGACGGGTCCACCGACCAGCAGAACTCCGAGATCGCCTGCGCGTGTCGCATGCCGAGCAGTTTGCGTACGCTCGCCGCGGTCCCGGTGCCGCCGCCCGACAACTGGGACAACGTGACCCGCAGGCCGAGGGCGGAGATCGCCTGGCCCTCCGCCCACAACCGCCCGGCCTGCTCCCATTGCGACGGGCGCAGGCCGTCGCGGGCGGTGACCAGCCGCATCATGTCGGTGTGCTGCGAGCCGGGTCCCCAGGAGTCGCCGAGAGCGACGCGCTCGTGCGAGAGGGTGTCGCGGGCCACCTTCCAGCCGTTGTCCACCTCGCCGACCACCAGGTCGTCGGGGACGAAGACGTCGTCCAGGAAGACCTCGTTGAAGATCTCCTCGCCGTTGATCTCCTTGAGCGGCCGGACGGTGACGCCCGGCGTGGCCATGTCGACCAGGAAGTACGTGATGCCCCGGTGTTTGTCAGGGGAGGTCCTGGCCAGGCAGATGCCCCAGTGCGCGTACTGGGCCAGCGACGTCCAGATCTTCTGCCCGCTCAGCGACCAGCCGCCCTCCACCCGGGTGGCCTTGGCCGACAGGCCCGCCAGGTCGGAGCCGGCGCCGGGCTCGCTGAACAGCTGGCACCACACGATCTCGCCGGTGAACGTCCTGGGCAGGAAACGTTCCTGCTGCTCGCGGGTGCCGTAGGCGACGATGGAGGGCACCGCCCAGGCCGCGATGCCCAGGTTGGGCCGCTTCAGCTCGCGGAACTCCTGGTGGATGACGACCTGCTCCAGCGGGGTGGCGGCCCGGCCCCACGGCTTGGGCAGATGGGGCATGATCCAGCCCTCCCGCGCGAACCGGCCGAGCCGGGCGAGAGGCTCTTCCCTGGCCAGCTCCCCCGCCTGCGCCCGGACCTCCGCCCGCAGCGCCGCCGCCTCCTCGGGCAGGTCGGGCTCCATGGCCCGCCGCGTGCCCGCCGCGGCCAGGCGGGCCACGCGCTCGCTCCACTCGCCCGGGTCGCCGGCCAGCATGCGGCCGGACAGGGCGCGGCGGTAGTAGCGGTGCGCGTCGTGCTCGAAGGTGTAGCCGATGCCGCCCAGCACCTGGATCGCGTCCGCGGTGCAGCGTACGGCCGCGTCGGGCGCGAGCACCGCCGCCACCGCCACCGCGAGCCCCACCTCATCCGCTTCTGTACTGCTCGCCGTGTCGAGGGCACGGGCGGCGTCCCAGACGGCGGCGCGGGCCTGCTCCAGGGCGACCAGCGCGGCCGCGACCCGGTGCTTGACGCCCTGGAACTGCCCGATCGGCCGCCCGAACTGCTCGCGGACCTTGGCGTAGGAGGCGGCGGTGTCCACCGCCCAGGCGGCCAGGCCGCACGCCTCGGCCCCGAGCAGCACGGCCGCCAGCTCCCTGACCGGCACCGGCCCCAGTTCCCGCCCCGCGGGCACCTCGGTCACGGTCACCGCGCAGAGCGGGCGGTCGAGGTCCACGCCCTCCAGAGGGTCGGCGGTGACGGACGAACCGTCGAGCAGTGCCCAGCCGCCGTCCACGGGCACGAGGAAGAGATCGGCGTCGGCGGGGCCGAGGGCGGTAGCCGTACCGGAGAGGGCGACCGTGACGGTGAGGGTGCCGTCGGCGAGGCCGTCGAGCAGGGGGTCGCCGGCGGCGAGGGCGGCGGCGGCCAGGACGGTGGGCAGGAAGGCGCCGCCGGCGCGAGCCCGGCCCAGTTCCTCCAGCACGACGCAGAGCTCCGGCAGCCCGAAGCCCTGGCCGCCGTGCGACTCCGGCACGTGGACGCCGAACAGGCCCTGCCGCGCCAGCGCCGCCCGGTCGATCCCGCGTCCGGCCCGCCCGCGTACGGACTCGGCCAGCGCCCGGTGTTCCTCGGTCAGTCCGATGCTCATGGGCCGACTCTAGAACCTTGTTCGGTCGCGTTCAAGGTTGGACGAATCTGTCGGCAACTCTGGCCAACCACGCAGAAACCCGCATACGATCTCGGCGGTCATCCGACCTCTGATGGAGCAAGGGGCAAGCATGGTGCTGGACGTCGGGTTCGGCGGATCGTTCACGACCAGGACCGGCTACACCCCGGCCACCGGCGAGGTCGCCGCAGGGCAGCTGACCAGGCGCACCGGCGGCGAGGAACACGAGATCGGCGCCGGGGTACGCCTGAAGGGCGGTGCGGAAGGCCTCACCTACCACCCGGCGCGACCGCTCGGCGCGGCCACCGTGGACCACCCGATCGCCGTGGAAGCCGCGTACACCCCGGACCCGGCCCAGAACGCGTCGGCCACTCTCCTGTCCATCGGCGGCGGCATCTGGTTCCGCCACCGCACGGCCACCGAGATGGAGTACGGCTTCGCCGACGTCAAGGCCACGGTGGAAGCCCCCGAGCCGGGCAGGGAACACACCGTGGCCCTCGCCTACGAGCCGGCCCCGGCCGGCGCGACCCTGCGGGCGTACCTGGACGGCGCCCCGCTCCCCCCGGTCACCTCGCCCGAGGCCAGGGCCCCGAAGCTCGCCGACACCATCGGCCTGGGCAACGACGCGCACCCGTCGTCCTCCGGCCACGGCATCAAGGCGCTGGTCAGCCGGGCCGTAGCCACCCCGTTCACCGGCGCCTTCGCGCCTCGCCTCCTCCCCGCCGGGCGGATCGGAACCCCGGCCACGGACGAAGGGACGCTCCCGACCAGCGGCCTGGAGCCAGGCTGGCGGCTGCCGGTGAGCGCGGCGGAGGACCCGGCCTCACTGGTGGCCAAGGCCGCGATGCTCCGGCCCACCCCGCGCCAGTACGACTGGCAACGCCTCGAACAGACCGCCTTCCTGCACTTCGGCGTCAACACCTTCACCGGCCAGGAGTGGGGCTACGGCGACGAGGACCCGGATCTGTTCCAGCCGACCGGCCTCGACACCGATCAGTGGGCCCGCGAGCTGAAGGCGGCCGGGTTCGGGCTGGCCGTCCTCACCGTCAAGCACCACGACGGCTTCGTGCTCTACCCTTCCCGCTACACCGCCCACACCGTCGCCGCGAGCAGTTGGCGCGACGGCGGGGGCGACGTCCTGCGCGCCTTCACCGACTCCGCCCGCGAGCACGGCCTGAAGGTCGGCGTGTACATCTCCCCGGCCGACGAGAACTCCTACGCCCGCGGCGTCTACGCCAACGGCAGCCCCCGCTCCCCCCGCAGCATCCCCACCCCGGTCGAAGGCGACACCCGCCCTCCTGCCAGAACACGCACCTACGAGGCCACCGACTACGGCGCGTACATGCTCAACCAGCTCCACGAGGTGCTCACCGGGTACGGGCAGGTGGACGAGGTCTGGTTCGACGGCTCGCTGGGCCGCATCCCACCCGGCAAGACCGAGACATACGACTTCGACAGCTGGTACGCCCTCATCCGCGACCTGGCGCCCCAGGCCACGATCGCCGTGGCCGGCCCCGACGTGCGCTGGGTCGGCAACGAGGGCGGCCTGGCCCGCGAGAACGAGTGGAGCCCCATCCCCATCCGCCTGACCGGCGAGGCCCACCTCGACTACGCCGCCCTCCCCAGCAGCCCCGACACCGGCAGCCGCACCGCCATCACCGAGGCCGCCGCCACCGCCACCCACCTCCAGTGGTGGCCCGCCGAGGTCGACGTCAGCATCCGCCCGGGCTGGTTCTACCACCCCGAGCAGCAGCCCAAGACGGCCGACCAGCTCCTGGACATCTACCTCACGTCCGTGGGCCGCAACGCCGTCCTGCTGCTCAACATCCCCCCGGACACAGAGGGCAGGCTACCCGCCGCCGACGTGGCGAGGCTCCGCGAGTGGCGGGCCAGACTGGACCGCGAGTTCCCCTTCAACCTGGCCACCGGCGCGAAGCCCACCGGCCACCCGGCCCTGGACGGCGACCGGGACACCTCCTGGAAGGTCACCGGCCCCCTGGAGATCACGCTGCCCATCCCACACGAGGTCGACAAGGTCGTCCTGGCGGAGGACATCCGCCACGGCCAGCAGGTCGAGTCCGCCGTGGTGGAGGTACGGCAGGCCGACGGCACCTGGCGCCAGATCGCCGCCGCGGGCACGATCGGCTACAAGCGCATCCTCACCCTGGCCGAGCCGGTAACCGGGCAGGAGTTCCGCCTCCGCGTCACCGCCCACCGCGCCCAGCCGTACCTGACCCACTTCGCCCTCTACAGAACGGCCCCCGAGCGCTAACCCTCGTCCTCGCCGAAACCACAAGGCGGACGGCCTGGGGTCAGGCTGACGGCGCCCACACGAAGCCGTCCGGATCGGTGAAGGGCTTGGCGTCGCTGCCGATGACCAGCCGGTGCGACCCGCTCCCCTCGGCCGGAACGCCGGAGACCTTGGCCAGAGCCTTGCGCTTGTAGAGCGACAGCGCGAGAGGGCTCGACGGCGGCGAGAACTCGACGTACCTGCCCCCGTAGCTCTTCGTCACCTCGAATCCGTGCTCGACGTAGCACCGCCTGCTCGCCGCCACGTCCTGCACGCCCAACTGCAGCACCACCGCGTCGATCTTCCGTGTCGCCGGGCCGGTGTCCTTCTTCGACGAGCTCGCGATCGTCCAGATCGTGCCGTCCGGGGCCTGCACCACGCCGCCGTAGCCCCACAGGGACTTCGCGACCGGCTTCAGGGTCTTGGCGCCGGCATCGGCAGCGGTGCCGTAGAGGCTGTCGACGGTGGAGGGCTGGGCGACGACGAGCGACATGGCGAAGCCGCGGAAGCCCGACGTGGGCGCGTCCGAGGCTCGCAGGCGCAGCCGGTCGTCGAGGCCGAAGGCGGCGGCGTAGAAGCGCTCGGCGTCCGCGGGGTTGGGCACCTCTAGGGTGACGAATTCCAGGTAGGCCATGGCCCCCACGCTAGGCGCGCCAGGACGGGCCCGCTTCTCGATTCCTGCTCGATGCGCTCGACCCGCTAGTCCTTGTCCTTGTTGGCCCTGGCCTTGCTGGGCTGGACGCGCATCGGCTCGCCGGGCATCTTCGGGTAGTTGGGCGGGTAGGGCATGTCGCCGCGGTCGTCCTTGGCGTACCACTCCAGGAGCTGGTCGAGGGGGTGGGCCTGGTCGTCGATGGCGGCGTGGACGTCGCCCTTGTCGGCGAAGCGGGCGGGCATCGTCCGCAGGTCGAAGTCGGCGGGCTCCGCGTCGGCCAGTTCGTCCCAGGTGACGGGGGCGGAGACGAGCGCCTCCGGGCGGGCGCGGACGGAGTAGGCGCTGACGACGGTGCGGTCGCGGGCGTTCTGGTTGAAGTCGATGAACACCCGATCGCCCCGCTCCTCCTTCCACCAGGCGGTGGTGACCAGGTCGGGCGCGCGGTCGGCCACGGCTCTGGCCAGGGCGATCCCGGCGTGCCGCACCTCGATGAAGTCCCAGTTCGGCTGGATGCGGACGGCGACGTGCACGCCCCGGTTGCCGGACGTCTTCGCGAACCCGGTCATCCCCAGCTCGTCGAGCACCTCCCGGGTGAGGAACGCGGCCTTCCGCACGGCGTCGAAGGGCAGACCGGGCTGCGGGTCGAGGTCGATGCGGAGCTCGTCGGGATGCTCGACGTCCTGGGCCCGCACCTGCCAGGGGTGGAAGTCGATGGTGCCGAGGTTGGCGCAGTAGGCGATGGCGGCGACCTCGGTCACGCGCAGCGAGTCGGCCTTGCGCCCGCTCGGAAACGTGACCGTGGCCGTCTGCAGCCAGTCGGGATGCTTGGGCGGCATGCGCTTCTGATAGATGGCCTCGGTCTGGATGCCGTCGGGATGGCGCTTGAGGTTGGTGGGGCGATCCTTCATGGCCCGCAGGGCGCCTTCGCCCACGCTGACGTAGTACTCCACCAGCTCCCGCTTGGTGATCCCGATATCGGGAAAGTACACCTTGTCGGGGTTGGTGACCTTGACGATCCGCTCTCCGACTTCAAGCTCTATGTACGGCGATGCCATGCCCACGACCATACTCGCCGCCCCCGTCAAGAAGCCCGCACCAAGCACCGGTCACCAGGAGCGGGTTCCCGGCCAGGTGGTCAAGGAAGGGCCGTGGCGGCGAGCTATCTGTCCGACGTGAGAAGCGATCCCGGCGATCGGCGCCCGCCCGCGTCGGCGGGTGGCGGTGGGGGCGGCTCGCCGTAACGGAAACTCGCTGTGAAAACAGACCGGCACGACAGAGAACCACGAAGAGGAACAAGATAGGGGCGCCGTCCGGAGCCCGGCCGGTGGCGGGACCGGGGGCTCGACGGACGGACAGAAGATCACTCGACACCGTTCCGGGCGCTGGCGCGTCGCCCGGCCGGCCTTACGGTCGTCGGCGACGCCAGCACGGGCGTGGGCTGTGCCGCTCGGACGACCAGACGGGTGATCTCACCCCAGTACAGGAGGCGATGACGCCCCCCATACTGATAAAGACGCAGATTCGCCCCAGAAAGGATGCTTCCCCCTGCGGAGATCTCTTTTTGCCGGATCTCGTACGCTGGACTCATGGACAAGGTGGTCAAGAGCGAGGCCGAGTGGCGAGTGAAGCTCTCGCCCGAGGAGTTCCACGTGCTGCGCGAGGCCGGCACCGAGCGCCCCTTCACCGGCGAGTACGTCGACACCAAGACCGAGGGCGTCTACTCCTGCCGCGCGTGCGGGGCGGAGCTGTTCCGGTCGCAGGCCAAGTTCGAATCGCACTGCGGGTGGCCGAGCTTCTTCGAGCCGTCGGAGTCGGATGCCGTCACCCTGATCGAGGACCACAGCCACAGCATGGTCCGCACCGAGGTGCGCTGCGCGCGCTGCGACTCCCACCTCGGGCATGTCTTCCACGGCGAGGGCTACGCCACGCCCACCGACGACCGGTACTGCATCAACTCCGTCTCGCTCAGGCTCGAACCCACCGAGTGATCAGCTGGCGACAGCGCGTACCGACCGCCCGGCGCGGGTAGGGAAATCTATGTGAGCCTTGTCCATTTTCGTCATCGCTGGGTGACGATTGAGGCGATCGGCCGCGTCATCACGCAGCGGTGCGAGGTTTGCCTCAAAACCCGCGTCCGTGTCCGCTGAGCCCCAGGGCAGCACCCCACGGGTTTCAGTCGGTGTCGGGATGGGTGACACGGCAGGTCGTGTCGGCAGGGCCGAGGATGTTGGCGAGGATCGGGTTGCCGTTCTCCCCGAACTCCGCCTGGACGAAGACCACGGGGTCGGTGACGCCCTGCTCGCGGAGGTAGTCGAGGCCGCGTTCGCACAGGGTGAGGGCCTTCTTCGAGTTGTCCGCCTCTTCCGGCAGATCGGTGTAGATGCGCAGATATCCGCCGACGGTGCGGATGTCCTTGAGGTGTTTGACGGCCGGGTCGCCGGATCCCCAGCGGGTCCGGAAGTGCTCGGCCGCCTTCTTGTCGGTGTGCTGCCCCTCGGCCGTGATCGCGGAGGGCTCCGCCACACTCGCCTGACTCGCCGCGCCCGTCGCGACGGGCGTGCCCGTCGCGACCGGCCGGTCTGTCGCGGCCGGCCGGTCCGTGACGACCGGCCTTCCCGCGCCGGCCCCTGACCTGCTCGTCGAGCCGGCCGCGGCGGGCGCCGACCACGGCAGCGCCCCCGCTCCGCCCGCATCCGGGCGCTCCAGGGCGAACCACCCGGCCAGGATCCCGAGCACCAGCGCCACCCCACCTGCTCCCGCCCGCCACGGCCACCGCGACGTCGCCCGCCGCCGTCCGTGTCTTCCGGGAGTTCTGGAACGTGCCACCCGTACACCCCCGCTCCCAAGGGATTTCCTTCACGATTGTGGCAAGAACCAGGAGATCAGGTACGGGAGATGGAGGTTTTGCCCGGCCCGTCGGAAGGCACCGGGCAATACCGCCTACGGCAGCGCGTTGACCAGTTCGCCGACCGGCTTGCGGACGCCGGTGTAGAAGGGGATCTCGATCCGGGTGTGCTCGCGGGCCTTCGCGCCCCGCAGGTGCCGCATCAGGTCGACGATCCGGTGCAGTTCGTCGGCCTCGAAGGCCAGCATCCACTCGTAGTCGTTCAGCGCGAAGCAGGCCACCGTGTTGGCCCGCACGTCCGGGTAGTCGCGGGCCATCAGCCCGTGCTCGGCCAGCATCGTCCGCCGCTCGGCGTCGTCCAGGAGGTACCACTCCAGCGAACGCACGAACGGATAGACGCACACGTAGCCCCGCGGCTCCTCCTCGGCCAGGAAGGCCGGGATGTGCGACTTGTTGAACTCCGCCGGCCGGTGCAGCGCCATCGCCGACCACACCGGCTCGCTGCCCCGGCCGAGGCCGGTGCGGCGGAAGCGCGAGTACACGTCCTGCAGGTCCTCCGGCGAGGCCGCGTGCCACCAGAACATGTAGTCGGCGTCGGCCCTGAACCCGGCCACGTCGTAGAGGCCGCGGGTGACGACGCCCTTGCGAGCCTCCTGCTCCAGCAGTTCGGTGACCTCGTCGGCCAGCCCCTCGCGGTTGCCGGGACACGGCTCGGTGACCTTGAACACCGACCACATGGTGTAGCGGATCACCTGGTTAAGATCGCGGGCCTTCGGCCTCTGCGCGCCCTCAGTCATGTGTCAATTCTCCCAGTATCCGGGCGACCGCCGTGCGAGCCGTGGCGACGCACGCGGGGATCCCGAGCCCGTCGTAGGCCGCGCCGCAGACGGCGAGCCCCGGCTGCACGGCCACCGCCGCGCGAACCCTGGCCACCCGATCCAGGTGGCCCACGTTGTACTGCGGCAGCGCGCCGCCCCACCGGGTGACGCGGGTGTCCACGGGCAGCCCGCGTACCCCCATCACCTCCGCCATCTCCGCCGTGGCCAGCGAGACCAGTTCGGAGTCCGCGCGCTGCAGAAGGTGCTCCTCGCCGATGCGGCCCACCGAGCAGCGCACGATGAGCAGGTCGTCGGACAGGTGCGGCCACTTGACGGAGCTGAACGTGGCCGCCTTGACCGGCCGCCCCTCGACCGGGGGCACCAGATAACCGCTGCCGGTCGGCAGCTCGGGAAAGGCGTCGGGGGTGTAGGCGAGGGTGACGATGGCCATGCTGGCGTACTCGATCCTGGCCAGCTCGGCGGCGGCCTTCGGGACCTCCTCGCGCAGCAGCCGCGCGGCGGGCGCGGCGGGGACGGCGAGGATCACCGCGTCCGCCTCGATCACCTCGGGCCGCGGCACCGGCCCGGTCACCAGCTGCCAGCCCGACTCGGTACGGCGCAGCTCCCTGACCGTCACCCCGGTCCTGATGTCGGCGCCGCAGGCCTTGGCCACCGCCTCGGGCAGGCTGCCCAGCCCGCCGCGCAGCGAGTTGAAGACCGGCCCCGCCGCCTTGGGGGCGTCCCCGACGATCTCGCGCGTGGCGCCGAGCAGGGAACGCTCCGTGCGGGCGGCGATCGCGATGCCCGGCATCGTGGCTTCCAGGGAGAGCATGTCGGAGCGCCCGGCGTAGACGCCGCCGAGCAGCGGCTCCACCAGCCGGTCGAGGACCTCGGCGCCCATGCGGGCCCGGATGTAGGCGGCGACGGAGACGTCCGTGCGCACGAGCGTGGCGGGGAGCACCTGGTCGAGCGGGACCCGCAGGAGCCCGGCCGGCGAGATGATGCCCGACCTGGCCAGCTCGGTGAGGTCGGCGGGGACGCCCATCACCTGGCCCTTGGGCATCGTACGCAGCATGCCGCGCGAGTAGATGGCGGCCGAGGTGGTGCCGGGGCTGACCAGGTCGTCGCCGAGCCCCACGGCCTTGGCCAGGTCCTTGCCCTCGGGCCGCCTGGCCAGCATCGCCTCGGCGCCCTCGTCCACCCGGACCCCCGCCACCTCGGAGGCGTGCAGCTTGCCCCCGATGCGCGGGCTGCCTTCGAGCACGGTCACCTTGACGCGTTCGCCGCCGTTGTGCCGCAGATGCCACGCCGCGGCCAGCCCTGAGATCCCGCCTCCGACGATGACGACGTGCGCCCGGTTCCCTTCCACGCTTCCTGACGCTACCGCCTGCCGGGGCCGGTCGGACGCGTGACCCTATCGAGACGCCTCCGTTAGAACCGGCGCCGGGCGCGACCCGTCCTTATGGTCATGAAGACAATGGCGTTGGCGGCGGCACTGGCCGTCGTGCTGCTGTCCGGCTGCGGCGGCAGCGGCAGCGGCGGTGTCGCCCAGAGCAGCGACGTCTCCCGGCCCGAGAGCGCGGCGGTCGGTCCGGCCCGCGCGGATGCCGACTACTCGGCGAAGGACGAGGCGAAGGACGAGGCAGGCGGCAAGACGATCACCTCGGACGTGAAGGTGACCGCCGAGGAACGTCAGATCATCTACATCGCCACCCTGACCGTGCGGGCCAGGGACGTCACGGCCGCCGCCGACCGGGCCAAGACGCTCGTCACCGGCGCCGGCGGGCACCTGTCGAAGGAGGAGTCCAGCGCCGCCGAACAGCAGGAGGCCAGCGCGACCCTCGAGTTCAAGATCCCGCCCGCCCGATACCAGGAGATCCTGACCGTCCTCGGCCGCGACCTCGGCAAGCGGCTGTCCATGACCCAGGGCACCCAGGACGTGACCATGGAGGTCGCCGACGTCAACAGCCGGCTGAAGTCGGCCGAGGGAGCGCTCGCCTCGCTCCGTTCGCTGCTGGGCAAGGCCAAGACCATCGGCCAGGTGCTCCAGGTCGAGCGCGAGATCCAGAACCGCGAGGCCGAGCTGGAGTCTCTCCAGGCCCGGCAGAAGGAACTGGCCGCGCAGGTCGGCATGGCCACGGTGACGCTGCGGCTGGTGGGCCCGGCCGCCGAGGTGCTGCCGCCCGACGACGACCCGCCCGGCTTCCTCGGCGGCCTCGCCGCGGGGTGGCGGGCGCTCGTGGACTTCCTCAAGGTCGTGGTGACCGTCGTGGGCGTGGTGCTGCCCTGGTTGCTGATCGTCGCGCCCGTGGTGCTGCTCGTGATCTTCCTGGTACGGCGCCGCCGTACCGACGAACCGGCCACCCCCGCGGCGCCGGAGGAGACGCCCGCCACCTAGCTCACACCACGCAGAGCTTGGACGAGATGGTCCGGCGGCGGCCCATCGGGGAGGCCATGGCGCGGGCCACGGCCTGTTCGCGCAGGCGGGCGGGCACCTCGGCGGCGGCCCGCTCGGCCGCGAACAGCCGGACCAGGTGGTACATGCGGTAGCGCTCCCAGCCCTGCTCGTCGGCGCGCTCGTGCCGCAGGAGCTGTTCGTCGGCGAGGCGGTCGAGCAGTCCGCCGGCCTCCTCGATGCCCGCGCCGAGCATGACGGTGGCCAGCCACGGGGTGCACTCGACGGCCGCGGGCAGCAGGCCGAGCAGGCAGAAGAGCAGGCGTTCGCGCTCGCCGACGGCGTCGTAGCCGGACGCGATGGCGGCGCGGACGTCGAGGTCGCCGGCGCGCAGCTCGTCGAGGCGGCTGTGCTCGGCGCGCATCCGTCCGGCCAGGAGCCCGGCGGTCCAGCCGGGGCGGGTGGCGAGCCGGGCGGCGGCGATGCGCAGCGCCAGCGGCAGCCCGTCGCACAGCTGGGCGAGCTGCTTGAGGCCTTCGTCCTCTCGCGCCGGAGGAGAGGGGACGAGGCGGCGCAGGAGGTTCACCGCCTGGTCGCTGGGCAGCACGTCGAGTCGCGTGGACGAGGCGCCCTCCCCCACCAGGCCCTCGAACCGGCCGCGCCCGGTGACCAGCACCCGGCAGCCGGGCGCGCCGGGCAGCAGCGGGCGTACCTGGGCGGCGCACGAGGCGTCGTCC
This sequence comes from Nonomuraea sp. NPDC050540, assembly GCF_044457485.1. NCBI lineage: Bacteria > Bacillati > Actinomycetota > Actinomycetes > Streptosporangiales > Streptosporangiaceae > Nonomuraea > Nonomuraea sp. NPDC050540. The sequence continues at coordinate 617,616 of NZ_JBITHA010000001.1, read as the reverse complement.
AGGACCAGCAGCACGCGGCGGCGGCGCAACAGCGTGCGGTAGAGGGCGGCGCGCTCGTCGAGGCCGTCGGGGACGCGGGTGACGCCGAGCGCGCGCAGGAACCTGGCCAGCACCTCGGCGGGCGGCAGCGGGCCGGTCCTGGCGCGCAGGTCGGCGGCGAGCTGGCCGTCGGGGAAGCGGGCCGCCCGCGCGTGCGCCCAGCGCAGGGCCAGCCCGGTCTTGCCGATGCCGGCCGGGCCGGTGATGACGGCCGTCGCGCCCGTTTCGAGCGAGCGGTCGAGGGCGGCGAGCTCCAGGCGGCGGCCGGTGAAGGCGGCGACGTCCTGGGGCAGCTGGGCGGGGTGCGGCGGCGGCTGGTCGCCGTCCAGGGCCTGGGCGTGGGCGGCGCGCAGGTGGCGGCCGGGCTCGACGCCCAGCTCGGCCACCAGACGCGAACGGCCCTCCCGGTAGGAGCTCAGCGCCTCGGCCCGGCGGCCGGATCGGTGCAGGGCGAGCAGGTGGGCGGCGCGCAGGCGTTCACGCAGGGGCTGGGCGGCCACCAGCGGCGCCAGCTCGGCGGCGGCCTCCGCGGGACGGTCGAGGGCGAGCAGCTTCTCCGCCCGTTCCTCCGCCGCAGCCAGGCGTAATTCCTCCAGGCGGGCCGCCTCACAGCTCACCGCGTGAAGGCCGGCGTAGGCCTCGCCGCGCCACAGGGCGAGCGCCTCGCCGTACGTGGCGGCGGCCGCTTCGGGGGAGGCTTCCGCACGGGCCCGCGTGAGCAGGCGCTCGAAGCGGGCGGCGTCGAGCTCGGCCGGGTCGAGGAGCAGCAGGTAGGCCTCGCCGCGCCGGGCGACGCGGTCGTCGCCGATCGCCTGCCGTACGTGGTGGACGTGCCAGCGGACCGTGGCCGGGGACGGCGGCGCCTGCCCCCACACCGCCTCCGCGAGCCTGCCGTCGGGGGTGGCCCGGTTGGCCCTGCTCAGCAGCACGGCCAGGATGTTGCGCTGCTTGGCCGAGGTCAGCGCGACCGCGCTGCCGTCACGGACGATCGCCAATTCCCCCAGAACGCCGAACTCCACGCCGGTTCCCCCCGGTTGCCTCGCACCCGACGCCCCCGACGATACTAAGTCGCCCGAAGTATGTCAGGGGGTCATAGCCGGGCGGTATCGGGGTCAAAGGAATGAACCAGATCTGTCAACCGCTTGAGCTGGTCCGGGTCGGTGCTGGGCAGGACGCCGTGGCCGAGGTTGAAGACGTGGCCCTCGGCCGCGCGGCCCCTGCGCAGGATGTCGAGCGCGCGCTCCTCGACGACCTCCCACGGGGCCAGCAGGATGGCCGGGTCGAGGTTGCCCTGCAGCGCCCTGCCGGGGCCGACGCGGCGGGCGGCCTCGTCGAGCGGCACCCGCCAGTCGACACCCACCACGTCGGGGCCCACCTCGCCGAGCACGCCGAGCAGTTCGCCGGTGCCGACGCCGAAGTGGATGCGCGGCACCTCCGGCACCCCGGCGAAGATGCGGCTGGTGTGGGGCGCGATGAACTCGCGGTAGTCGGCGGGCGCGATCGCGCCGACCCAGGAGTCGAACAGCTGGATGGCCGAGGCCCCGGCCCTGACCTGGATGCGCAGGTGCTCCAGGACGATGCCGGTCAGGCGGTCCATGAGCGCGTGCCAGAGGTCCGGCTCGCCGTACATCATGGCTTTGGTGCGGTCGTGGTTCTTGGAGGGGCCACCCTCGATCAGGTACGACGCCAGCGTGAACGGCGCGCCCGCGAAGCCGATGAGCGGCGTGGACCCGAGCTCGCCCACCAGCGACCCGATCGCCTCGGTGACGTAGGGGACGTCGCCGGGCTCCAGGGGGCGCAGGGCCTGCAGGCCCTTGGCGTCGCGGATCGGGCTGGCGATGACGGGGCCGACGCCCGGCTTGATGTCGAGGTCGACACCGATGGCCTTGAGCGGGACGACGATGTCGCTGAAGAAGATGGCGGCGTCGACGCCGTAGCGGCGGATCGGCTGCAGGGTGATCTCGACGATCAGGTCCGGGTCGGCGCACGCGGCCAGCATCGCCGTGCCCTCGCGCACCTTCAGGTATTCGGGCAGCGAACGGCCGGCTTGCCGCATGTACCACACGGGGGTGTGCGGGACGGGCTGACGGCGGCAGGCGCGCAGGAAGGCGGAGTCGTCGAGATTCACGCTCCAAGCCTGCCACGGCACTCGCGTGGTCCGCGCACCGGAGCAAGGCGGGAAATTCTGGATCAAGAGTTCGCCAAGCCGCCGCGCGGCATCGATTCGGCAACCACTTTCGGGACACGCCGAGCGCGTTGCGGGGAATTGTCAGCGAGCCGTGTCACCGTCAGACCCACGATCACAAGAAAGGCCCCGTGCGATGACCGCGTTGTGGAGCTCCCTCCGCAGTGAACATTGCCCCGACTGCGCCGGCGAGCGGCTGTTCGAGCAGCCGCTCTGCGTTGACGGGCACGAGCCTGACACGTGCCCCGACTGGGCGTGCACGGACTGCGGGCTGGCCGTGTTCCTCGGGGCGCCACAGGTGCCCGCGCGGACCCGGACGCTGGTGACGGCCGCGGCTTGAGCACATCGTATGAGCACCCCCGTGGTCCCCTTCCGTCCGTCAGCGACCTACGCTTCGACTATGACCGTCGGTGACCGGCCGCCGCCTCCCCCGGCGTTCCTGCGCGCCGCGGAGAGCCTGCGGCCGATCGACGTGCGGCCCGAGATCGAACTCGAGGACCTGCCCGCCCCCCAGCGGCTGGCGCCCTACTCGGCCGCCATCGGCGCGTCCGTCTACCGCGACGACGACGAGCTGGCGGTGGGGCGGCTGATCCTGCTGTTCGACCCCGACGGCCAGCGTGGCTGGGACGGCCCCTTCCGCCTCGTCGCCTACGTGCGGGCCGACATGGAGCCGGAGATCACCTCCGATCCGCTGCTCGGCCCGGTCGCGTGGAGCTGGCTGACCGAGGCGTTGGAGTCCCACCACGCCGCTTACACCGCCGCTGGCGGTACTGTGACAAGGGCCGTGTCCGAGGGGTTCGGCAACAAAGCGGAAGACCCGGTCACCACCGAGCTGGAACTGAGGGCGTCCTGGTCCCCGACGGAGGAGGACCTCTCGGGTCACGTCGCCGCCTGGTGCGACCTCATGTGCCTGGCGGCGGGGATCCCACCCCTCCCGCCCGACGTGGCCACGCTGCCGCGCCATCGTGAAGATCCGGAGTCCTTTCGGCAGTGACAGAAGAACAGACCGTCGTCCCGCTGCTAGAGCCGCGCGAGGGTATCCCGACGGTGATCGCCGACGCCGCGGGGCTGGCCCGCACGATCGAGGCGTTCGCCGCCGGCAGCGGGCCCGTCGCGGTCGACGCCGAGCGGGCCTCCGGCTACCGCTACGGCAACCGCGCCTATCTCGTCCAGCTGCGCCGCATCGGCGCGGGAAGCGCGCTCATCGACCCCATGGGCTGTCCCGACCTGAGCGCGCTCGACGCGGCCGTGTCCGATGCCGAGGTCGTCCTGCACGCCGCCTCGCAGGACCTTCCGTGTCTGGCCGAGATCGGCTTCCGGCCGCGCCGGATGTTCGACACCGAGCTGGCCGGGCGACTGCTCGGGTACGAGCGCGTGGGCCTGGGCACCATGGTCGAGACCGTCCTCGGCCTGCGGCTGGAGAAAGGCCATTCGGCGGCCGACTGGTCGACCAGGCCGCTGCCCGAGGACTGGCTGCGTTACGCGGCGCTCGACGTCGAGGTGCTGGTGGAGCTGCGTGACGAGCTTCACGCGCAGCTGGAGGAGAGCGGCAAGCTGGAGTGGGCCCAGGAGGAGTTCGCGGCCGTGCTGGCCACGCCGCCGCCGTCGCCGCGGTCCGACCCCTGGCGGCGTACCTCCGGCATCCACAAGGTCCGCAACGTCCGGGCGCTGGCCATCGTGCGCGAGCTGTGGACGATGCGCGACACGATCGCCAGGGAGAAGGATCTGGCCCCCGGCCGCGTCCTGCCCGACGCCGCGATCGTGACCGCCGCGCTGGAGGTGCCGCGCACCAAGAAGGCGCTCACCGAGATCTCCGCGTTCACCGGGCGCAGCGCGCGGCGCTACATGTCCGACTGGCTGTCGGCGGTCAGCCGCGCACGGGCGCTGCCCGACGGCCAGTTGCCCGCGCCGAGCTCGCCCGGTGACGGCCCGCCGCCGGCCAACCGCTGGGCCGACCGTGACCCGGCCGCCGCCAAGCGCCTGGCCGCCGCGCGCGCGGTGGTGGCGGCGCTGGCCGACGAGCACCGGATGCCCACCGAGAACCTCCTGCAGCCCGACGCGGTCCGCCGCCTGACGTGGGAGCCGCCCGCGGTGCTCGACGACGCGACGGTGGCCGAGCGGCTGCGTTCGCTGGGGGCCCGCGAGTGGCAGATCGGCCTCACGGCGCATCCGCTCACCAAGGCCCTGGACCGGCTGGAGACCAAGGGCGAGGTCTGACGCCGCCTCCGCGGAGGCGGCGCCGCGCTTCTACCCCTCGGTCCAGTGCATGTCCGGGCGTGCCGTCGTGCCGTCCCCGTCGATCATGGCGATCGGTGCCTTCCTGAGATTCCTCCGGCCAGTCGTCGAGCAACGCTAGGGCGCGGCCGTTGGATCGTTGTTGGCCCCGGGTTGGCTCGCGACGAGGGGCCGTCAGGCTCGGCCGGTCAGCGCGATTCTGGTGATCCGGTCGAGGGTGGGACCGGGGCGGAGGTAGTCGGTGTGGCGGCCGTCGCCGCCGTCGATGATCCGGGCGCCGAAGGCCGCGACGTTCGGGTCGGCGCCGAAGCCGATGGGGCCGAGCCGTACCCCTGGGCGGAAGACGTCGTCGCGGCCGGACAGCGCCGTCCACACGCGGGCCGGAGTGCGGAGGTCGGCGGCGCCGGCGACGCCCATGCCGGGGCTGCCCAGGGCGACGATGTCGGTGACGGGCAGGGCGGGCGCGGCCTCGCCGCAGACGACCGTGCCGTAGCTGTGGCAGACCAGGGCGATCCGCTTGGGCAGAAGGGCGGTCACCAGGGTACGCAGGGCCTTGGCGCCCTTCGCGGCGGGCAGCGTGGTGATGACGCCCGGGTCGGTCATCTCGGGCGCGTCGTAGCCGAGCCAGCCGATGACCGCGACCTTCGTGCCGGGGGCCAGGGCCTGGGCGCGGGCGTGCAGGGCGCGGGCGGCGCCGCCCGGCGCGGCGGTGCTGTCGTTGAACTGGGCCAGGCCGTATCCGGTGCCCGGCACGAAGATGATCACCGAGTCGGCGGCGGCCAGGTCGCCCACCACCTCGACGGCCCGCCCGTCGCCCGTCCGGTCGAGGGCCAGGAACTGCCGTCCGGAACCGTCCCGCGCGTTGGCGGCGTAGCGTTCGGCCAGGGCGGGCGCGGTGATCGCGGGCAGGTCGAGTGGCTGCGCGCCCGGCTGGGAGGCGGCACCCGCGACGGTCAGGGCGAGCACGGCACCCAACAGGAAACGACGCATGGTTCACGACCGTATGCGACGGCGCGCGCGGCTCGCGTCGGTCTCAGGTACCACCCGTCCCCTACCTCCCGGGTACGTGCTTGCCCGGAGCCCCTCTCAGGGTCGCCAGCGCGGCGTCGAGCCGCTCCCAGTCGCGGCCGAGGAGCGCGGCGAGCGCCGCCCCGGCCTCGCTCGTCCGGTAGAACCGGCGCGGCCTCGACTCCTTCATGCTCCATTCGCTGACCAGGAGCCCCTGCCTCTCCAGCCGCCGCAGCAGCGGGTAGAGCGTGTTGGCCTCGACCGCGAAGCCGCTGCTGGCGAGGTCGTCGAGCAGGGCGTAGCCGTAGTTGGGCCGCTCCAGCGCGAGCAGGCAGGCCAGCACGACGGTGCCCCGCCGGAGCTCCTGGAGGTGGGTGGCGAGCGGCACGTCGTCGGGCATGGTCGCACGTTATTGTGTGGCACACAGTATTGCAACGGCACCCGCGCCCGCCGTACGGTCCTGGAAAGCGCTTTCCAAGGAAGAGGTCTCGATGCGCAGAATCGGCGTGGTGATGAACGGCGTCACCGGCAGGATGGGCTACCGGCAGCATCTGGTCCGGTCCGTCCTGGCCATCAACGAGCAGGGCGGGCTGGCCCTCTCCGACGGCACCCGGGTCAGGCTCGATCCCATCCTCGTCGGCCGCAGCGAGGCCAAGCTGGCCGAGATCGCCGCCAGGCACGGGCTCACCGACTACACCACCGACCTCGACACCGCGCTGGAGCGCGCCGAGATCTACTTCGACGCCCAGGTCACCCAGGCCAGGGTCAAGTCGGTGCTCAAGGCCATCGAGGCCGGCAAGCACATCTACGCCGAGAAGCCCACCGCGGAGTCCGTCGAGGAGGCCGTAGCACTCGCCGAGGCCGCCGCCGCCCGCGGCGTCAAGAACGGCGTCGTCCAGGACAAGCTGTTCCTCCCCGGCCTGCTCAAGCTCAAGCGGCTGATCGACGGCGGCTTCTTCGGGCGGATCCTGTCGGTACGCGGGGAGTTCGGCTACTGGGTGTTCGAAGGCGACTGGCAGGAGGCCCAGCGTCCTTCCTGGAACTACCGGGCCGAGGACGGCGGCGGCATCATCCTCGACATGTTCCCCCACTGGCACTACGTGCTGGAGAACCTGTTCGGCCGCGTCCAGTCCGTCTACGCCAAGGCCGTCACCCACATCCCGGCCCGGGTCGACGAGCAGGGGGCGACCTATGACGCGACGGCCGACGACGCCGCGTACGGGATCTTCGAGCTGGAGGGCGGCACCGTCGCCCAGATCAACTCCTCCTGGGCCGTGCGGGTGAACCGGGACGAACTGGTGGAGTTCCAGGTGGACGGCACGCACGGCAGCGCCGTCGCCGGGCTGCGCAACTGCCGGATCCAGCACCGCGCCGGCACCCCGAAGCCCGTCTGGAACCCGGACCTTCCGGTCACCGCCCGCTTCCGCGACGACTGGCAGGAGGTGCCGGACAACGCGGAGTTCGACAACGGGTTCAAGATCCAGTGGGAGCTGTTCCTGCGCCACGTGCTGGAGGACGCCCCGTTCCCCTACGACTTCGCCGCGGGCGCCCGCGGCGTGCAACTGGCCGAGCTGGGGCTGCGCTCGTCGGCCGAGGGCCGCAGGATCGAGGTGACGGGCCTGTGAGAATCCGGCTGCCCGGCGGCGCGTACACGCTGCGCGACCCCGTCACCTGGCCCGAGCCCGGCGCCGGCCCCGCCGGCGCGCGGGTGGTCTACGCGGCCGCGCACGTGGTGGCCGACCCGCTCGGGGACAACACGCCCGGCGCGCCCGCCGCGGTCGACTGGTCCGCCACACTGCGCTTCCGCCGCCACCTCTGGTCGTACGGCCTGCGCGTCGCCGACGCCATGGACACCGCCCAGCGCAACATGGGCCTGGACTGGGCGGCGACCCGCGAGCTGATCAGCCGCAGCGCCGGCGAGGCCCGCGCGTTCGGCGACCCGGCCGAGCTGGTCGCGTGCGGCGCCGGGACCGACCACGCGCCAGAAGCCGACACCGTCCAGGCGATCACCGACGCCTACGCCGAGCAGATCGACACCGTCCAGGCCACCGGCGCCGGCGTGATCATCATGGCCTCGCGCCAGCTCGCCAGGACCGCCACCGGCCCCGATGACTACCACCGCGTGTACGGCAAGCTGTTCGGCCTCGCCGACCGGCCGGTGATCCTGCACTGGCTGGGCGAGATGTTCGACCCCCAGCTGGCCGGATACTGGGGCTCGCGCGACGTGGAGGCGGCCACCGAGTCGTTCCTGGAGCTGATCCACGCCAACGCCGCGATGGTCGACGGCGTGAAGGTCTCCCTCCTCGACGAGGATCACGAGGTACGGCTGCGCGCCGCCCTCCCCCAGGGCGTCCGGCTCTACACCGGCGACGACTTCAACTACCCGTCGCTCATCAAGTCGGGCAGCCACGCCCTCCTCGGCATCTTCGACGCGATCGCCCCCGCGGCGGCCGCCGCCCTGCGGGCGCTGACAGCCGCGGAGTCGGCTCCCGACGAGCAGCTCCGCACCCGGAACCTCGCTCTCTACGATGCGATCTTCGAGCCGACGGTGGCGTTGTCCCGCAAGATCTTTGAGACGCCGACGTTCCACTACAAGACCGGCATCGTCTTCCTCGCCTGGCTCAACGGTCATCAGGAAGCGTTCAGCATGGTCAACGGGGCGCAGTCGGCCCGGTCGATCACCCACCTGGCGGAGGTGTTCCGGCTGGCCGACCAGGCGGGGCTGCTGGCGGACCAGGAGCTCGCGGTCCGCCGGATGACGGCGCTGCTGGCGGTGAACGGCCGGTGAACCCGCTGTCGCTCAACCAGCGCACCACCAAGAGCTGGACCGTCGCCCAGGCCGTGGACGGCTGTGTGCGGCACGGGCTTGAGGCCGTCGGGTTGTGGCGCGAGGAGGTGGCCGAGCAGGGTCTGGCCGCCAGCGCCAAGCTGGTGCGCGCGGCGGGGCTGCGGGTGTCGTCCCTGTGCCGGGGCGGCTTCATGACCGCGGCCGCCTCCCTGGATGACAACCGTCGGGCCGTCGACGAGGCCGCCGAGCTGGGGGCCGCCTGTCTCGTCCTGGTCGTGGGCGGGCTGCCGGGGGTGACCCCTGGGAGTCCGCTGGAGGATGGAGTCTCGCGGGATCTGGCCGGGGCGCGGGAGCGGGTGGCCGAGGCGCTGGCCGAGCTGGCGCCCTATGCCGGGGAGCGGAACGTACGGCTGGCGTTGGAGCCCCTGCATCCCCTCTACTGCCCCGATCGGGCTGTCGTGTCCACGCTTGGGCAGGCGTTGGATCTGGCCATGCCGTACCCCGGTGAGCAGGTCGGGGTGGTGGTGGACACCTTCCACGTGTGGTGGGACCCGCAGGTGTTCGAGCAGATCGCTCGGGCGGGTGAGCGGATCGCGTCCTACCAGGTGTGCGACTATCTGCATCCGCTGCCTGCCGACGTGCTGCTCGGGCGGGGGATGATGGGCGACGGGGTGATCGACTTCCCGCCGATCACCCGTGCCGTGCTCGCCGCCGGGTACACCGGTGACATCGAGGTGGAGATCTTCAACGCCGACGTCTGGGCCGCCGATCCGGACGAGGTGGTGGCTGCGATGAAGCGGCGTTATGCCGAGGTGGTCGGTTAGGCGGGGTCGTGGGCTTGGCCGTGCTCCTTCGTGATCGTGTCACGCGCGTTCATGGGTGATCGTGTCTGCGGCTTCCTGGGTGATGGTTCCGGCGGCGCCGTCCACGGTGACGGTCTCGCCGGTCGTGACGCGCTCGGTGGCGCGGGTGACGCCGACCACCGCGGGGATGCCGTACTCCCTGGCCACGACCGCGCCGTGTGACATGGCGCCGCCCATCTCCATCACCAGGCCGCCCGCCGTCAGGAACAGCGGCGTCCAGCCCGGATCCGTGGACGGGCAGACCAGGATCTCGCCCGGCTCCAGGTGCGCGCCGGCCGGGTCCATGACCACGCGGGCCGGGCCGGTCGCGATGCCCGCCGAGGCCGGGGTGCCGGTGATGGCGCCCTCGGCGGCGGCGATCGACAGCGCCTCCGGTTCGGTGCCGTCCGACAGCAGCAGGCGGGGGACGTGCCTGCGCCGCTCCTCCCGCTCGTGGGCCGCCTTGCGCCCGGCCACCAGTCCGCGAAGGTCGTCCTCGCTCTTCGCGGGCTGGAGGGCGGTTCTGGCCTCCTGGAAGGTGAGGAAGTAGATGTCGTCGGGGGTGCCGAGGACGCCCTGCGCCACCAGGTGCTCGCCGACGACGCGCATGCTCCGCCGTACCCCTGCCAAGATCAGCACCGCGTAGTACTTGGGCAGCTCGCGCAGCCCGCCGAGACGGCGGGTGCGGTCCAGGGCGCGGCGGACGATCGCGGCGCGCCACCGGCCCTTGCGCGCGGCGGCGGCAGCGACGCGCTCGACGGCGGCCTGCGCTTCGGCGGCGCCGCGCGCGAACAGGGCGTCGGGCGCGAGGCGGTCGTCCATGCGCAGGTAGTTGGCCAGGACGCCGATGATGTGGGACGGATCGTCCGACCAGCGCTTGACACCGAGGTCGATCTCGGCGACGCCGCGGTGACCGTAGGTGGCGAGGAAGCCGGAGATGGCCTCCTGGGTCACACGGGGCAGTTGTCCTGCCTGGTAGAGGCGGGTGACCTCCTCGACCGACCGGTCACCGAACGGTTCGATGCGCGTGGCCAGCCGCCACAGTTCCATGTCCATCTCGGTGGTCGGGTTGTGGGGCATGCTCCGCAGGACGTCCTGCATGTCGGAGATCGGCACGCCCGAGAGCTTCGACGCCAGCCCGAACATCCCGTACCCCACGAGCACGATCGGCATGATCGAGAAGATCATCGGGAAGGTGGCGCCGAGCAGGCGTTCGGCATGGTCGATCCGTGCCTGCGGGGAAACGTCCTCCGGGAGTTCCAAGCGCCGCGTGAGCTCGTCGCCGACGCGCCGCGTGTAGGTCAGCGCGCGTTCGGGCCGCGTGAGCGCCCACCGCATCCGCCGCGGCGCGCCCGCCGCCCGCGCGATCCGCCGCGCCGCACGAAGGAACGGCCGCCGCGACGGGTAGGTCATCGACAGTCTCGGGTCGTCCATCAGCGCCTTGAACAGCACCGCCGTGCGCGCCTCCGCGACAGAGAGCACTCTCGGCAGTACGGCGCGGCCGACGCGGCTGCGTGCCGCCTTGGTCAGGTCGACCCAGAGCCGCTGCCCCGCCTCGACCACCGGGCCGGCGCCCTGGTGGGGGTCGGCCGGCGGGTACCCCGCCATCCTGGCCGCGCCCGCGCTCATCAGCTTGATGCCCGCGCTCCCCATCGGCGTGAACGGCCCCATGACCCCCTGTGCCACGTTGATCGAGAAGAACAGGCGCAGCCCGTCGTGTCCGGTGCCGGGCGGGGTCTGGGGCAGGGTCTCGGGCACTGGATAGAGCGTGGTGATCGGCCGCGCCTGCGTCAGCCAGAGCCGCCCGCCGGCGTCGATCGCCCACTCGGTGTCCTGCGGCGCGCCATAGTGTCCCTCGACCCGGGCCCCGAGCTCGGCCAGCGCCCGCACCTGCGCGTCGGTGAGGCAGAAGCCGTCGACGTCGGTCTCGACGCGTTCGGTGCCGCCGCCGGGCAACGACCTGATGGCGATCTTCTTGTCACCGGCGTGGCGTTCGCGGATCTCGGCCGTGGCCACGTCGACCACGAACCGGTCCGGATTCACCGCCCCCGACACCACCGACTCGCCCAGGCCGGGACTGGCGTCGATCACCGCTTCCCGCCTGCGGCCGGTGACCGGGTTCGCGGTGAACATCACCCCCGCCACCTCCGCGTCCACCATCGCCTGGACCACCACCGCGATGCGGACCGCCGCGTGGTCGATCCCGTTCGCCTCGCGGTAGGCGACCGCCCGGTCCGTCCAGAGGGAAGCCCAGCACTTCCGCACCGCCCGCAGCACGTCGTCCGGCCCCACCACGTTGAGGAACGTGTCCTGCTGGCCGGCGAAGCTCGCGAACGGCAGATCCTCGGCCGTGGCCGACGACCGCACCGCCACCGGGGCCGACTCCCCCAGCCCCGCGTAGGCCTTCCTGACTTCCTCGGCCACCTCGGCGGGGATGGTGGTTTCCAGGAGGCGTTGCCGCGCCTTCGCCGCCAGGTCGCCGCCTTGGGCGATGACCTCCTGGAGTCCCGCGGTTTCCGCTGCCTGGTGGTAGGCGTCCGTGGTCAGTACCCAGCCTTGGGGGACCGGTAGGCCCGCCCTGGTCAGCTCACCCAGGTTGGCGGCCTTGCCGCCTGCTTCGGCGAGCATGCCGGCGTGGATCTCGGAAAACTCCAGTGCGGTCTTCATTCGCCGTCCTCCTGAGAGACACCCTTCGTTCACAGTGTGGCGCGTGGATGGCGAGAATTCAACAAGCGATGAAAAACTTGGGCAGAACGAGGCCACTCCTCACGCCACGCGGCCCTTTCAACGTGCAGTCACCTGCCAGACGCCTCTCTCCCGACACGCGCCCCCTCGCAACGATGCTTCCCCGCGTGGCGCGCCTGCCCTCGGGCGTGGACCTCCTCACACCACAGGACCTTCACGACATGCGCCTCGCGGTCCGTGGCCCTCGCAGTCGGTGGGCCCTCTCGGTCCGTGGGCTCTCGCGATTGGTGGGCTCTTGCGGCACGTGGCCTCTCTGGCGGGTACGGCGCCTGGGGCGGCGCGTCTACATGGGCAGGCGGAGCCCCGGAGTCGGGAGGCAGGCGCTCGCGACCCTGGAGACGCGCTTGGGGTCAAGGCGGGCGCGTGAAGCGGGCGCCCTGGAACCCCCGGGCGGGTCGGCGGTTCCCGGGCGGGTCGGCGGTTCCCGGGCGGGTGGCGGATCTCGGGTGGGTTAGAGGGGGAGGGGGTGGCCGTCCAGGTTCCAGGCGGGGGTGGGGGTGATGCCCAGCTGGGCCAGGGCGGTGGGGGCGATGTCCACCAGGCGGGCCTCTGGGAGGGTGCGGCCGCCGAGGTTCTCGCCCAGGCGGGCGGCGATCACGAATGTGGTGCGTTCCTCGGGAGAGACCCCTCCGTGACCGCCTTCGTCCAGGTGGCCGTGGTCGGTGGTGACCAGGATGGTCCAGCGTTCCGCGGGGTAGGAGGAGCGGTTCTTGATCGAGGTGAGGACGCGGCCCAGGTAGTTGTCCTGGGTGTGGAGGGCGTCGGCGTACTCCGGGCAGTGGGGGCCCAGGCGGTGGGCCACCTCGTCGGTGTCGCCGAAGTAGACGAAGGCCAGGTCGGGAGCCTGCTCGGCGAAGTGGCGTTCGGCGGCGTCGGCTATCTGCCTGTCGCCCTCGGTGAAGGTGATCGCGAAGCCGTCCAGGACCACGCGGGTGTCGATCTTCTGCCCGAACGCCCCGTGCTCGGCCAGCGCGGCCCACGAGAACAGGGCCGAGGTGGTCAGGGCGGGGTCGGCCCGCTTGGCCCGGGTCAGGAAGTCCGGATATTTCGCGAAATCAGGAGCGGTGAAGCTGTTATCCACCACGCCGTGCTTGTCCGGCCACACACCGGTGGCGATCGACGACCACCCCGGCCCCGAGTCGGTCCTGGACGCGATCGACCTCTCCCCCAGCCGCATGACCTCCCCCTTGGCCCCCGTGGAGACGGCCCCGGCCTCCCCATACGGCAGCAGGCTCGTCCCATGCGCACCGGTATCGAGCAGTTCCCCCAGCACCTTGGGACGCAACGCCAGCAACCGGTCGAACCGCAGGCCGTCCATGCCGACGACAAGCACCTTGTCCTTCACGCGACTCCCCTCTCCCACCACCGCAACAACACACCGCCGCCGCCACCCTACGCGCGCCCCACCCACCCCCCAACGCCACCCTGGACCGCCAAGGCCCGCCGCATGCCACGGACGGCCGCCTCAGGACACAAACCCAGCCGCATCCCACCGGAGACGGCGCACCGCGCACCGGCGGGCCACTACTGGGCAGCGGGCGGGCGGCGGGTGCCTGGAGGACTACAGGGGCTGGTGGGCAGGTGTGGCGCCGATGCGGGCAGGCGGAGGGCTCCAGGGTCGGCCGGCTGCGGGCAACCGGGTGCCTGGAGGGGCGGCGGGTCGGGTGAGCGGGGTCAGGGCTGGTAGCGGCGGACCCATTCGGCGGCACCGGGGAGGATGTCCTCTACCGGGGCGACCTGGGGGTACCAGGTGCGTTCCCACTCCAGCGACACCCACCCGTCGTACCCCGCCGACTGGAGCAGGTCCCCGCACTCGTCCAGCGGCACGGAACCCGACCACATCGGCACCGGTGTACTGTCGTTGGCCGACACCGCGTCCTTGACCTGCACGTACGCCAGGTGCGAGCCCAGGGCGGACAGCGTGTCGGCCGGGGATTCGCCGTGGCGCCACGGGTGAAGGAGGTCCCAGAGGGCGCCGGTGGTGTCCGGGGAGCCGGCGGCGTCCAGGAGTGCGGCGACCTTGGCGCCGGTGGCCATCAGGTCGTGGGTTTCCACGAGGACGCGCAGGCCGAGCTCGCGTGCCGTACCGGAGACCGCCTGGAGGCGGCGCGCGCCCACGGCCGGGTCGTCGCCGCGCGGGAACACCCGCACGCCCGGCGCCCCCAGGTCGGCGGCGAGCTTGAGGTCGGCGAGGAGCGCCTCGATGAGGGGTTCGTCGGGACCTGGCTCACATACGCGTACATAGCCTGCCAGGGCGGAGATTTCCAGACCCGCGCTCTCCACCGCCTTCCGCGCCGCCGCGCGCTCGTCGCGGCTCAGTCCCGCGTGTACGCCGGTGTCGGGGTGCAGCCGCAGCTCCAGCCCCTGGCAGCCGTGTCCCAGGGCCACCTCGATCGCCCGGTCGAGCTTGTCGCCCGGCATTCCCAGCGTGCTGACGGACAGTTTCACAGTGTTCTCCCAAGGGGGTGGTGGCACGCGCGCCGCCGATCAAGCGACACGCGGGAGTACGGCGGAGCCGCCGCCGTACCGGCACAAAGGACCCGAGCCGCAACCGCACGGATCTGGGGTGTGGACAACGGCGGGCAAGGAGGTCGGGTGCGGGCCCACGGCGGCGAGGGGTGCGGGCATCAGAGCGGGCGGACGCTTTCGCGCAGGACCACCTCGCCGCGCACCGGCTCAACCACGGGCTTGTCGGCCGAAGTGAGGGCCAGCTCCAGGGCCCGCGCACCCATGTCGGCCAGCGGCAAGCGCACCGTCGTCAACGCGGGCGCGTGGTCGCGCAGGGTCGCGATGTCGTCGAACCCCGCCACCGACACGTCCTCCGGCACCCGCACGCCCCGCTCCCTGTAGGCGGCCAGCGCGCCCACGGCCATGACGTCGTTCACCGCGAACACGCAGGTCGCGTCGCCCGTCTCCTGCGCCGCCTGATAACCGCCGTCGCGGTCGAACGGGCCGTGGACGATCCGGGGGCGCGGGAGTCCGAGTTGTTCGAGAGCGGTGACGAATCCGGCGCAACGGTCCGCGGCGGTCATGAGCCGCGGCGGGCCCGCGAGCACCGCGAACCGCCGATGCCCCAGCCCCGCCAGCGAACGCGCCAGCGCCGCCGACCCCTCCCCGTTGGCCGGGGCGACGGTGTCGACGCCGAGCAGGTCCTGGCCGACGCAGGCGACCCGGCCGCCGCTGGACAGGTAGCGGTCGAGTTCGGCGCGCAGCCGTCCGGTGACCTCGGGATCGTCGAGCCGCGAACCCACCAGCAGCACCGCCCGCACGCGCTGCGCGTTGAGCGTGGCGACGTAGGCGATCTCCTGCTCGGGGTCGCGGTGGGTGGTGCCGACCATGACCAGCAGCCCTTCCCCGGCCGCGGCCCGCATGACCCCGTCGGCCAGCGCCGCGAAGTAGGGGTCGGTGAGATCGTGCACCACGATGCCGATCACGTTGCTGGCACCGCGGGCAAGGGTCTGGGCGGCGATGTTGGCCCGGTAGCCGAGCTCGTCGGCGGCCTGCTCGACGCGGGCACGCAGGCCGGCGCCCACCTGGCGGGTACTGCCGTTCAGCACACGCGAGGCGGTCGCCAGCGAAACACCCGCCTGCCTCGCCACATCTTCGAGGGTGACCACGACACCTCCTGGAAAGCGATTTCCCAGTGTGCCAGACTCTCCCCTCCCCGCGCCGCCCCTCTCCCCGTGCCTCCCGCTCTCCCCGTGCCTCCCGCTCTCGCCCGCGCGTCTACCTCTCACCCCCGAACCCACCACCATCCGTTACGGCCGGCCACACCCCCACCACCCGCCGACGCCCGCCGGCGCCGATCGGGGGGATCGCTTCTCACGTCGGACGTGGCACTCGCCGCCACGGCGATCCGTCAGCCCGCCAAGTGGCGACCCCGTCATCCAGCTAGGCCGCGCCCAGGAAGCCGGCCAGCAAGACGACCCACTGACCGGCTACCGCATGTTGGCCGGTCTCCGGAGGTTGGCCTGTCTCCTGGTGTTGGCCGGTGGCCGCATCCTGGCCGGTTACGGCATCTTGACCGGTAACCGCATCGCCGTTGTGGCGGGGACCCCGTCCGACGTGAGAAGCGACCCCCACGACACGCACGCTCACGTCGGCGGGTGGCGGTGGGGCGGCTGTGCCGTAACGGATGGCGGGCTGAAGGGACCGCAACCGGGAGCAACCCCCACGCGATGCCACAACACACCGCGGCCCGCACAACACCGCGGAGGCACCGTCCACACCGCAGCCCGCATCACAGCGCAACGCGGGCGGCCGGGGCCGCCCGCGTTGGGGTTCCGCGGCTCGTCCTGCCAAGCGAGCCCCGGAGGTCGTCAGCCGAACAGCCAGTCCAGGAGGCCGCCGGGCTTCTTGCTCTCCGTCGGCGCGGGGACCGGAGCGGCGGTGGTGGGGGCCTGGGCGGGCTGGGTGGTCTGCTTGGCCGAGGGGGCTTCGGTGGCGCGCGGCTGCTCGGGGTCGTTGGCGTTGTCGGTGACCGGGTCCTTGGGGTCCGGGGCGCGAGTGCCCTTGGAGGTCGCCTTGGGGGTGGGGTCGGCGTCGCGGGTCGGGGTCGCGCGGGGAGCCGGGGTACGGGTGGCTCGGGCGCGGCTCACCGTGGGCGTCGGGGTGACCGACTCGGACATGTCGGGTTCGGGGGTGGCCTCGATGGGCTGGTCCGCCGGGTCCTCCGTCTCCTCGGCGGGCGGGGCCACCGGGGTGCTCACCTGGCCGGCGCTTGAGCACTGCGCGCCGCTGCAGGGCTCGGAGCCGGAGCCGGTCAGCATCCAGCCCGCGCCCACGCCGATCACCACGATGGCCGCCGCCGCGACGATCAGCATCTTGGTACGGCGCCGCACCTCCCCCTGCCCTTGGTCCTGCTCGTCGGAACCGCTCCAGCCCGAACCGAGGAAGCCCCGGCGCGGCTCGTCGTCATCGCCGCCGAACGGGCGCTCGTAGGACTTGTCCAGCGGCAGGTATCCGGGCTCGTTCTCGTCGCGGTCTCCGTCGGGCCCTGCTACGGCGTCGTAACCGGCTCCCGCGGCTCCGGCGTCGTATCCAGGTCCCGTCGTGCCGGCCTCGTAGCCCGCCGTTCCGGCCTCATAGCCCGTGCCTGACTCGAAACCCGTGCCGGCCTCATAGCCGGTGCCGGGCTCGTAGGCCGTGCCGGGCTCGTAGCCGGGCGTGCCGGAGTCGTAGCCCGCCACGGCGTCGTAGGCGGTGCCTGCCGGGCGGTCCAGGCCGTGGTCGGCGCCGGTGTTCAGGTCGAGCGGGTCGGCCGGGTCGGGGTGGCTCTTCAGGGCGCTCTGGTCCAGGAGGATGTCCTGGTGGACCAGGGCGTCCGGCTCGGGCAGATGGTAGGTCTCCGAACGCTCCCCGGGCGTGCCCGGGTCGCCCGGCAGGTGGTAGGTCTCGCTGAGCACGACGGCCGGCTGCTCGTCGGTGTCCGCGGCGTCCGTCTCCCACCGGTCGGAGAGCACGTCACCGGTCATGTCCGGGTTTAACGACCTGCCCTGCTCGTCCTCGAATGGTCTGTCCTTCTCGTCGCGCGACACGGTGTACCTCTCTAGCTACCGGGTGTGGATCGCGACCTTCCTAACAGACTCCACCACCTCCTGTCCGGAAATTTCACTCGATCACCACAAATAGTCGTCCGTAACAGGTTTGAACCAGCGTCCCAGTGCTTCACCCAGCGTGTCCGCCCCGGCCCGAGAGGTCCACGCCACGTAACCGTCGGGACGGATCAACAGGGCCTCCGCCTCGTGTTCCGCCCGGCCGCGCACCACCTCCACCGGCCAGCCGGACACCGCCTCGACGAGATCGTCCCGCCCGGCCAGGTCCAGGAGAAACGGTCGCCCGCCGCGCAGCAACTCTGTCAGCCGTATGTCGCCGTCTTCGGTCTTGACCGCCAGATCGGGGGCCATCCGCCCCGCCCCCGGCACGCCGACGTCGTAGGCGGTGTCGACGCCGCTGATCATCCCGCTCAGGTAGGTGTTCACCTCGTCGAAGCCCATCAGCTCCGCGAACAGCTCCCGCAGCGGATCCACCGACGGATCCGGGTTGGCCAGCGCCGTCTGGGCCCTGACGTTCCAGAGCACCCGCGCCGCCACCGGGTGCCGCTCGGCGTGGTAGCTGTCGAGCAGCCCGGCCGGCGCCCGCCCCCGGACCTCCGCCGCCAGCTTCCAGCCCAGGTTGACCGCGTCCTCCAGTCCGGTGTTGAGGCCCTGCCCACCCCACGGGAAGTGCACGTGCGCCGCGTCCCCGGCCAGCAGGACCCGGCCGGTCCGGTAGCGCTCGGCCTGCAGGGCGGCGTCGCCGTACCGGGAAAGGGCGCGCGGATCGCGCATGGGCACGGGAACGCCCGCGATGTGCTCGGCCGCCTCCCGCAGCTCCTCCAGCGTGACCGGCGCCTCCCGGTCGGCGTGGGGCGCGCGGAAGTCATAGGTGGTGATCCGGCTGTGCCCGGCGGGATTCACCCAGGCGATCAGCCAGCCACGGGGCGTGCGGTGGTAGCCCCCAGGAAGCCCGTACGGATCCTCCAGCCGCACATCCCCCATCAAGGCGGCCACCCGGGCCCCCGTCCCCGTGAACGGGATCCCGGCGGCCTTCCGCACCACACTCCGCGCCCCGTCGGTCCCCACCACGAACCGGGCCGCCACCTCCCGCCCGCCGGCCGTCACCACCACCCGGTCCTCATGTTGAACCAGCTCCGTCACCTCCTGCCCCCGCCGGATCTCCGCCCCCAGCCCCGCCGCCCGGCGCGCGAACACCCGCTCCGCCCACGCCTGCGGGCTCCCCACCAGACTGGGCCCGTCCCCGGCCACCGCCCCGAGATCGAGCCCGAACATCCCGGAGAAGTGGAACCGCAGGCTCCCGTAGCTCGCCCTCCCGACGGCCTCCAGCAGCCCGCGCCGGTCGAGGCTCTGCGCCGTCCGCGCGTGCAGCGTCCCCGCCTTGGACTCCCCCGTCGGTACGGCCAGCCGCTCCAGCACCAGCGCCCGCACCCCCTGCAACCCCAGCTCCCCGGCCAGCAACATCCCGACCGGCCCGCCGCCCACGATCACCACGTCATACATCCGAACCTCCTCAGCCGACTCCCCCACCCGAACACCACAACCCCCACCCCGGTTTCACGACCCGACGCCACCGGAAGCCGACACCGTTTGTCAGTTCGGAATCCTCGTACGGACGTACCGTGCCTGTCAAATCACTGTTCGGGAGATGCGTACAATGGGCCGTATGTTGCATCCGACACGCGACCAGATCGACCTGGTGGATGTGATGGCCGCCATCGGGCACCCGGTCCGCGCCGCGATCGTGCGGAAACTGGCCGCCTCGGAAGAGGAAGAGTTCTGCGGCTCGATCCTGCCGGATGTGCCCAAGTCCACCCTGACCGCCCACTGGCGGGTGCTGCGCGAGAGCGGCGTCATCTGCCAGCGCCCCGAGGGCCGCAAGCTCTTCATCAGGCTCCGCCGCGCCGACCTCGACGACCGCTTCCCCGGCCTCCTCGACCTGATCGTCTACGAAGGATCTAGGGCTCCATCCGAGTAGCCCGTTCACCGGCACGGACACGCTCGGTGACGCCATCATGACGTCATGCTTTCGACCGAGATCTTCCCCCTCCCCGGCGCACGGGTGGTGACCGGGCTGCGCACGCACGCCAGGGCCGCGCGCCGGCTCGCGCTCATCGCGCTCTCCGGTTCGATCGCGCTGCCCGCCGCCGTCCAGATGCTCGCCGAACGGGCCGCGACCAGGGAGGAGACACTGCCGTACGCCGTCGCGGCACTCCTGCTCTCCCTGGCCTCCCTGCCCGCGCTGGCGGCGACACAGGCGGTGTGGGGCGTGCGCATGCGCCGGGTGCGGCGGCGTGAGCTGGAGCTCTACGCCGTCACCGGCGCCCCTCTCACCCGCGCCCTGAGCCGGCTCGGGGTCGCCGCGTGCTGGACCGTGACACTGCTGCTCGGCTACACGGTGCCGCGCCTGTTCCGCGAGTCCGGCCTGTACGGCACCGCCGACACCCTGACCCGCGCCGTCGACCTCCTCACGCTGGCGGGCTACGTGGCCGCGGCCTTCTTCGCCGCCTGGTGGGCCCGAGGCGCCCTGTCCACCCTCGCCGGCATCGCCCGCTCCGGCCACTCCCCAGGCGACCCCTGGGACCCGGACCACGCCAGACCCCCCACCGAACCGAACCGGCCCCGCGCCGGCCGAAGCGCCGCCCCGGCCGGCACTCCGACGCTGCCCTTCACGGCACCCATGCCGGCGACTACGACATCGGCGAAGCCGTACCGGATGAAAGCGGCGATCAGGACCGCGAGGCGCCCCGCGGTCACCTGGACCGCCACCGCGCTGGCCGTGATCGCCCTGCTCGGCGGCCGGGCGCATCTGTGGGAGCCCGCCGCCCTCACGGTGGGCGCGCTCCTGCTCGCCGCCCTCGTCTGCGGAGTAGTTACTGGCGAGTAGCATAGGCTCGGAAGCTGTCCAGCAACGAGGAGCGAATCCGTGCCTTCCTCTCGTGACGTCGTGTTCGTCGACGGCGTGCGCACGCCTTTCGGCAGGTCAGGGCCGAAGGGACTGTACGCGGAGACCCGCGCGGACGACATGGTCGTCCGCGTCATCCGCGAGCTGATCCGCCGTAACCCCAATCTTCCGCCCGAGCGGGTGGACGAGGTCGCGATCGCGGCCACCACCCAGATCGGCGACCAGGGCCTGACCATCGGGCGTTCCGCCGCCGTGCTGGCCGGGCTGCCCAAGAGCGTGCCGGGCTACGCCATCGACCGCATGTGCGCGGGCGCGATGACCGCGGTGACCTCGGTCGCGGGCGGCATCGCGTTCGGCGCCTACGACGTGGCCATCGCCGGCGGCGTCGAGCACATGGGCCGCCACCCGATGGGCGAGGGCGTCGACCCCAACCCCCGCTTCCTGTCGGAGAAGCTCGTGGACGGCAGTGCCCTGGTCATGGGCATGACCGCCGAGAACCTCCACGACCGCTACCCGGAGATCTCCAAGGAGCGGGCCGACGCGTACGCGGCGCTGTCGCAGGAGAAGGCGGCCAAGGCCTACGCCGACGGCAAGATCCAGCCGGACCTGGTGCCGACCGCGATCCGGACGGCGGAGAAGGGCTGGGGGCTGGCCGTACAGGACGAGGCTCCGCGGCCCGGCACGACCGTCGAGGCGCTCGCGGCGCTGAAGACGCCCTTCCGCTCGCACGGCCGGGTCACGGCGGGCAACTCCTCGGGCATCAACGACGGCGCGACCGGCTGCGTCGTGGCCGCCGCGGACGTCGCCGAGGAGCTCGGCCTGGACGCGAAGATGCGCCTGGTCTCCTACGCCTTCGCGGGCGTGGACCCCGAGGTGATGGGCGTGGGCCCGATCCCGTCGACCGAGCGCGCGCTGCGCCTGGCCGGTCTGAACATCTCCGACATCGGGCTGTTCGAGATCAACGAGGCCTTCGCCGTGCAGGTGCTGGCCTTCCTCGACCACTTCGGGATCGACGAGGACAAGGTCAACCCCTACGGCGGCGCCATCGCCTACGGCCACCCGCTGGCCTCCTCGGGCGTGCGGCTGATGACGCAGCTCGCCCGCCAGTTCGCCGAGCGGCCCGACGTCCGCTACGGCATCACCACCATGTGCGTCGGCATGGGCATGGGCGGCACCGTGATCTGGGAGAACCTCGCATGAGCGTGAACGTGACGGAGCTGTTCAAGGACGAGGTCGTCACCAAGGCGCTGGTACGCGACGTCGAGCTGCCCGGCGGCGCCGGGACCATGGCGCTGATCACCCTGGACAACGGGTTCGACCACACCAAGCCGAACACGTTCGGGCCCGGCGGGCTGACGTCGCTCGGCGCGGCGCTGGACGGGATCGCGGCGCGTACCGATCTGGCCGCGGTGGGTGTGACCGGCAAGCCGTTCATCTTCGGTGTCGGCGCGGACCTCAAGGGCGCGGCGCTGGTCCGCGCGCGCGAGGAGGCCCTGGAGATCGGCCGGCTGGGGCACGAGGTGTTCCGGCGGCTCGGCGAGCTGCCCGTGCCGTCGTTCGCGTTCGTGAACGGCGCGGCCATGGGCGGCGGCCTGGAGATCGCGCTCCACTGCACGTACCGGACCCTTTCCTCCGGGGTGCCCGCGCTGGCCCTGCCGGAGTGTTTCCTCGGCCTGGTGCCCGGCTGGGGCGGCACGCAGCTGCTGCCCCGCCTGATCGGCCCGGCCGCGGCGCTCAAGCTCATCATCGAGAACCCGCTGTCGCAGAACCGCATGCTCAAGGGTCGCGACGCGTTCGAGCTCGGGGTGGGCGACGCGATGTTCGAGCCCGCCGACTTCCTGGAGGAGTCGCTCCGCTGGGCCTCCAAGGTCCTCAAGGGCGAAATTTCCATCGAACGCGCGACATATCCGGATGCCGACTGGGAGAAGGCCGTCAACGACGCCCGCTTCCTCGTCGACATGAAGCTGCGCGGCGCCTCCCCCGCCCCCTACCGGGCCCTCGACCTGGTCGCCCTGGCCCGCACCGCCACCCGCGACGAGGGCTTCGCCGCCGAGGACGAGGCCCTGGCCGACCTCCTCATGGGCGACGAGCTGCGCGCCGGCCTCTACGCCTTCGACCTCGTCCAGCGCCGGGCCAAGAAGCCCGCCGGCGCGCCGGACACGTCGCTGGCCCGCAAGGTCACCAAGGTCGGCGTCGTCGGCGCCGGGCTGATGGCCTCGCAGATGGCGCTGCTGTTCGCCCGCCGCCTGGAGGTGCCGGTCGTGCTGACCGACCTCGACCAGGCCAGGCTCGACAAGGGCGTCGGCTACGTCCACGCCGAGATCGGCAAGCTCCTGTCGAAGGGCCGGATCTCCGGCGACCAGGCCAACCGGCTCAAGGCCCTGGTCAGCGGCTCCCTCACCAAGGACGCCTTCGCCGACGCCGACTTCGTCATCGAGGCCGTCTTCGAGGACATGGCGGTCAAGAAGAAGGTGTTCGCCGAGGTCGAGGCACACGTCTCCGCCGAGTGCGTGCTGGCCACCAACACCTCCTCACTGTCGCTGAGCGAGATGGGCGCCGAGCTCCGGCACCCCGAGCGGCTGGTCGGCTTCCACTTCTTCAACCCGGTCGCGGTCATGCCGCTCCTGGAGATCATCCGCGGCGCCGGCACCTCGGACGCGACCCTGGCCACCGCCTTCGCGGTCGGCAGGTCACTGCGCAAGTCGTCGGTGCTGGTCAAGGACGCGCCCGCGTTCGTGGTCAACCGGCTGCTGACCCGCTTCATGGGCGAGGTCATCGCGGCCGTGGACGAGGGGACGCCGCTGGAGGTCGCCGAGCACTCCCTGGACGACCTGGGCCTGCCGATGTCGCCGTTCGCGCTGCTGCAGCTCGTCGGTCCCGCCGTCGGCCACCACGTGTCGGAGACGCTGCACGCCGCCTTCCCCGGGCGGTTCGGCGTCAGCGGCAACATGGCCAAGCTCGTGGCCTCGGGCAAGCCGGGCGTCTACGCGCCCGACTTCTCGCTCGACCCCGAGGCCGTGGCGCTGTTCGCGGGCGGCACCCGTCCGTCCACCGCGCAGGAGGTACGGCGGCGCGTCCTCCTGGCCCTGTCCGAGGAGATCCGGCTCATGCTGGAGGAGGGTGTGGTGGCCGCCGCCCAGGACATCGACCTGTGCATGATCCTGGGCGCGGGCTGGCCGTTCCATCTGGGTGGCGTCACGCCGTACCTGGACAGGGCGGGCGTCTCCCAGCCCCGCTTCCTGGAGCCCGGCGTCGCCTCCGTGCCGTAGGAGGCCGTAGGAGACGGAAGGGCCTCGTGTCACGGGGCCCTTCCACCCCGGAAGAAGTAGCGTGTGTGACCTTGCCCGTCCGAGGAAGGGAACACATGTGAAGACGCTCGCGCTCGTCGTGCTGGCCGGTGCCGTGGTCTTGGGGAACGCCGCCCCGGCAGCCGCCTCGCAACGGCCCCGCGCGACGTTGAAGATCAGCGTCACCGCAGGGGACACCACCAAGGCAGTCCGGCTGACCTGCGACCGGGACGGCGGGAACCATCCGTCGCCGCGGGCGGCCTGCCGGCTGCTGCGCTCGGTCAAGGGCGATCCGGCCAAGCTCAAGAACGACCGGGCCATCTGCACCAAGGAGTACCTGCCGCACAAGGTCAAGGTCGCGGGCACGTGGCGGGGCAAGAAGGTCGCCTTCACCCGTACGTTCGGCAACGGCTGCCTGATGAAGGCCGCGGGACGGGCCGTCTACACCTGGTGAGTGAGCCGGGGCCGTGCCACGCGAGCACGGCCCCGGGCCGGTCAGTGGGGCTTGATCCCCGTGGGCAGGCGCTGGGCGCGGCTGTGGCGGTAGCCGTACAGGAAATAGAGGGCGGCCCCGATCACCATCCAGATGAGGAAGCGCAGCCACGTCTCCACCGGAAGGTTGAGCATCAGGTAGAGGCAGGCCAGCACCGACAGGATCGGCAGCAGCGGGACGAACGGCGTGCGGAAGGCGCGGTGCAGGTCCGGGCGGGTCCTGCGCAGGATGATCACGCCGATCGAGACGACGACGAACGCGAAGAGCGTGCCGATGTTCACCAGTTCGGCCAGCGCGCCGAGGGAGATGAACCCGGCCAGCAGAGCCGTCACCACGCCGATGATGATCGTGAGGCGGGCGGGCGTGCCGTACTTCGGATGGACCTTCGCCAGGCCGCGCGGCAGCAGGCCGTCACGGCACATCGCGAACAGCACCCGGCTCTGCCCCAGCATGAGGATCATCACCACGGTGGTGAGGCCGGCGATGGCGCCGATGCTGATCAGCGCGGCGGCCCAGTTCTGGCCCACGGCGGTGAACGCGTCGGCGAGCGGCGCCCGCGTGCTGAGTTCGCTGTAGGGCTGCATGCCGACCACGACCAGCGAGACCACCACGTACAGCACCGTGCAGACGACCAGCGAGCCGATGATGCCGCGCGGCAGGTCGCGCTGCGGCTGGATGGTCTCCTCCGCGGCCGTCGCCACGATGTCGAAGCCGATGAACGCGAAGAACACGATTGCGGCGGCCGAGAAGATGCCGATCACGCCGAAGGCCACCGGGGTGATGCCGAACAGCACCTGGATGAGCGGCGCCTTCAGTCCCTCGACGGCCGGTGTGGAGATCGGGTCGGGGATGAACGGCGTGTAGTTGGCCGCGTTGACGAAGAACAGCCCCGCCACGATGACCAGCAGGATCACCGCCACCTTGATGATCACGATGATCAGGTTGACCCGCGAGGACAACTTGATGCCGGCCACCAGGATCGCGGTCAGGATCAGCACGATCACCATCGCCGGCACGTTGACCACCGGGCTGTCGCCCGCCATCCAGTCCGGCAGCGTGAGCCCGATCGACTGCAGCAGTGAGGCGAAGTAGCCCGACCAGCCGACCGCCACCACGGCCGCGGCCAGCGCCATCTCCAGCATCAGGTCCCAGCCGATCACCCAGGCGGGGAACTCGCCCAGCGTGGCGAAGGAGAAGGTGTACGCAGAACCCGCCACGGGCAGCGTGGAGGCGAACTCGGCGTAGCAGAGCGCGGCCAGCCCGCACACGACGGCGGCCACGATGAAGGACAGGGCCACCGCGGGTCCCGCGGTCTGCTTGGCCACCTGACCCGTGAGCACGAAGATGCCGGTGCCGACGATCACGCCGATGCCGAAGACCGTGAGGTCGACGGCGGTCAGGCGCTTTCTCAGCCGGTGCTCCGGCGCCTCCGTGTCCTGGATCGACTGCTCGACGCTCTTGGTGCGAAAGATATCCACGATCAGTCAGTGCCCGTTTACCCCGCTGTCATGCCTTCTCTCGCGCATCACGAACGGCCCCGATCCCCCGGCGACCAGGTACTTTCCGGACAACGTGCCGCCGTGCGAGGTGAGCACGGCGGCGCTCGGGGTCAGTTGCGGGCGGTCGGGCTTTCGATCGGGGCGCCGCGCTTGGCGATCGCCTCGGTGATCTCGCGGGCGAGGTCTTGTCCGGTCAGCCCGATCTGGCCGAGGATCTTGGCACGCTTGGCGTGGTCGAGGAAGCGCTGCGGGATGCCGTAGGAGCGGACGGGCACGTCCACGTCGGCCTCGCGCAGCAGCCGCGAGACCGCGTCGCCCACGCCGCCGACCTTGCCGTTGTCCTCGACCACGGCCACCAGCTTGTGGGCCCCCGCCGCCACCACCAGGGCCTCGTCGAGCGGCTTGACCCAGCGCGGGTCGACGACCGTGGCGGTGATGCCCTGGGCGTCGAGCAGCTTGGCCGCGTCCATGCAGATGTGCGCCATCGGGCCCACGCCGACCAGCAGCACGTCGGGCTCGCCCGAGTCGGCCACCCGCAGCAGGTCCATCTCGCCCAGCTTGCCGACCGGCTCGATCGTCTCGGCCAGCGCGCCCTTCGGGTAGCGCAGCACGGTCGGGCCGTCCGTGGTGGCGACGGCCTCGCGCAGCAGTTCGACGATGCGCTCCCCGTCGCGCGGCACGGCGATCCGCAGTCCGGGGACGACCTGCATGATGGACAGGTCCCACATGCCGTTGTGGCTGGCCCCGTCGTCGCCGGTGACGCCCGCGCGGTCGAGCACCAGGGTGACCGGCAGCTTGTGCAGGGCGACGTCCATCAGCAGCTGGTCGAAGCCGCGGTTGAGGAAGGTGGCGTACACGGCGAACACCGGGTGCATCCCGCCGAGCGCCAGGCCGGCGGCGCTGGTCAGGGCGTGCTGCTCGGCGATGCCGACGTCGTAGATGCGCTCGGGGTAGGCCTCGGCGAAGGCGGCCAGGCCCACCGGGTGGAGCATGGCGGCGGTGATGCCGACGATGTCGGAGCGCTCGCGGCCGAGCTTGACCATCTCCTCGCTGAACACGTCGGTCCAGATGCGGGGCTTCGGCTTCTCCCGCCCGGTCGACTTGTCGAAGGCGCCGGGACCGTGCATCTGGTCCTCGTCGTGGTTCTCCGCCGGGGAGTAGCCGCGGCCCTTCTGGGTGAGGGCGTGGACGATGACCGGGCCGCCGAAGTCGCGCGCCTTGCGCAGCGCGGCCTCCATGGCCTGCTCGTCGTGGCCGTCGATGGGGCCCAGGTACTTCAGGCCGAGGTCCTCGAACATCACCTGCGGGGCGATGACGTCCTTGACGCCCTTCTTGATCCCGTGGAGGGCGTCGTAGAGGACGGGAACGTTCCCGATCTTGTCCTTGACGAACTCCAGCATGTCCTCGTAGCGGCGGTTGACGCGCAGCGAGGACAGATGGGAGGCCAGCCCGCCGATGGTCGGCGAGTAGGAGCGGCCGTTGTCGTTGACCACGATGACGACGGGGAGGTCCTTGATCGCGGCGATGTTGTTGAGCGCCTCCCAGGCCATGCCGCCGGTCAGGGCGCCGTCGCCGATGATCGCCACGACCCTGCGCTCGCGATCGCCGCGCAGCTTGAACGCCTTACCGAGCCCGTCGGCGTAGGACAGCGCGGTGGAGGCGTGGGAGTTCTCGACGAAGTCGTGCTCGGACTCGGCCTGGCTCGGGTAGCCGGACAGGCCGCCCTCCTGCTTGAGCGCGTCGAAGCCGGCGAGGCGGCCGGTGAGGAGTTTGTGGACGTACGCCTGGTGGCCGGTGTCCCAGATGATCGGGTCGCGCGGGGAGTCGAAGACCCGGTGCAAAGCGATCGTGAGTTCCACGACACCGAGGTTGGGCCCCAGGTGTCCGCCGAAGCGCGCGCACGAGTCGACGAGCGTGTCGCGGATCTCCCCCGCGAGCCTCGGCAACTGCGCCGCTCCGAGCCTTCTGACGTCCTCCGGACCCTTGATTGAGCTCAGCAGCCCGCTCACGGAATCAGCCCCTCCTGCTCGTGCTCGCCACTGCGCACGAGTCTAGTTCGTGCCCCCGGCGCTGACTGCATCGAGTCAAATCAGCCCACATTTGTCCGATCTTGACCTAGTCTTTCCCTCACTATGAACACTCTCCCCATGAGGAAACTCTCGTCACTCGTGGCCGCTGGGCTGGTGCTTGCTCTGGCGGGCGTGGGTACGGCGACCGCCGAAGCGCAGCCCGCCAACCAGGGGGCGCAGCTGCAGCAGGCAGCGCCGCCCCGTGGCAAAGCAGCCGCGACGGCGAACCCGCTCTACCGAACCGGCCGGCTCGCCGACTCCAACTGTTCTCCCGGCAGCCTGCCCCGTGGCAGCACCGCCGCCTACAAGCGCTTCCTGCAGCGCGTCACCAACTGCCTGAACGCCTCCTGGAGCAGCCAGTTCCGCAAGGCGGGCCTGTCGTTCAGCAAGCCGCGCCTGCGGATCATCACCAAGAAGGTCCGCACCGCCTGCGGCCCGTGGAGCGCGGGGGCCGACGGCCTCTACTGCTCGGGCGACCGCACGATGTACATGCTGATCACCAAGACGCAGCTCCGCAACCCGTACGCCCTGGGCATCACCCGCCTGATGGCGCACGAGTACGGTCACCACGTCCAGCAGATCTCCGGCATCTGGAACTACTACTGGGCGGCCCGCAACAGCTCGGGCAAGTCGATGCAGCTGCAGCTGTCGCGCCGCTCGGAGCTTCAGGCCGAGTGCTTCTCCGCGGTCTTCATGAACACCGTGGCCGACTCCCTGCCCGTCGACCAGGGCGAGTGGGACCGGACGGTCGACTGGTTCCGCAAGAACGGCCACAAGGCCTGGGCCCAGAACGACCACGGCAAGGGCTCCTCGCAGGCCGCCTGGATGAACCGGGGCTTCAACTCCGGCCAGGTGGGCGCGTGCAACACGTGGAAGGTCTCCGCCCGCTACGTCGCCTAGCCTGCTAGGCCCGAAATAT
Organism: Nonomuraea sp. NPDC050540; assembly: GCF_044457485.1. Taxonomy (NCBI): domain Bacteria; kingdom Bacillati; phylum Actinomycetota; class Actinomycetes; order Streptosporangiales; family Streptosporangiaceae; genus Nonomuraea; species Nonomuraea sp. NPDC050540. The sequence goes on along the minus strand of NZ_JBITHA010000001.1, from coordinate 589,047 downwards.
CGTGACATTGCGGCCCGTGCCCCTCGCGGCACGGGCCGCAATGTGCTTTACCAACGGCATATGCGCCAAATAAGGTGCCTTCTCATGCGTACCCCCATTTTGGCGCTCATTTCCGGCGCCCTGGCGAGCGTGCTGTTCACCGGTGTGGCCCACGCCGCTCCCCCCACCTACTCACCGGTGCTGACCAAGAACCCGGTCTACAAGACAGGTGCGCTGGAGCTCAAGGAATGTGACGAGCAGCCGGTCCAGAGCGGGGACCTGGACGACGCCCGCGTCTACCTCGAGTTCCTCATGGACTGCCTGAACGAGTCCTGGAGCAGGCAGCTGGCCAAGAAGAACATCCCGTTCGCCAAGCCGGGCTTCGAGGTCATCGCCAAGCCGGGCGCGCGGACCTCGTGCGGGAAGTTCCCGGCGGGCGCCCAGGCCATCTACTGCCCGAAGAACAAGAAGATCACCTTCCTGCTCGACGAGGCGATCCTGGCCGAGCCGTTCGAGCTGTTCCTGATGGAGGTCCTGGCCCACGAGTACGGTCACCACATCCAGCAACTCACCGGCATGCTGAGGGTCGTCGACAACCTCAAGGGCAAGAGCAAGGCCCGCGTGTACGACGAGAGCCGCCGGGTGGAGCTGCAGGCCGAGTGCCTGTCGGGCGCGTTCATCGGCTCGGTCTGGCACTCGCTGGGCCGGCGCGAGTTCGACTTCCGCTACATCGTGAAGGTCGCCGAGAACGGCTACGACTTCCGTTCCCACGGCAAGGCCAAGAACATCGCCTGGTGGCTCAAGCGCGGCTTCGACGCCGAGTCCCCCAGCGCGTGCAACACCTGGGCGGCGCCGAAATCCCGGGTCTCCTAACCGGAGCGCCCCGAACTGGTCTAGGATCCGCGATCGTGCGACTTCCCCTTATTGCGGCATCTGTGTGCATGATCGCGGGTCTGACCATTTCCGGTACGGCCAGCGCCTCGGCAGAACCGGCGGCCGCCGTGCCGCCCGCCGTACTGACCCAGAACAAGATCTATCGCTCCGGCACCACGTCGGCGCTCTCGTGCGCCATTCCGGAGATCCGCCGGGGAAGCGCCGCCTCGCTCCGAGCCTTCCACACCGGGATGGCCCGGTGCGCCGACCGCTTCTGGACGGCCAGGTTCAAGGCCGCGGGGCTGCGGTACACGCCGCCGAAGGTCCAGGTGACGACGGGCAGCCGATCGGTCTGCGGGAAGATCACCAGCAACGGCGCGCAGTACTGCCCGCAGCAGCGCACGGTCGCCATCCGGATCATGAAGCGTGACCTGACCGACCCGTTCAAGATGAACATCGCGCACTCGGTCGCCCACGAGTGGGGACACCACGTCCAGCACCTCACCGGCATCCTGACCGCGCAGAACGCCATGTACTGGCGCTCGTCGGGCAGCGCGCGCACGATCCTCAGCCACCGCCTGGAGATGCAGGCCGAGTGCTTCGCCGGCGCCTTCTACAGCTCCACCCTCGATTCCATCGATCCCGGCATCACCTGGGACCAGTGGATGGAGTCGGTCAGCAGGGCCGGGGAGAGCAAGACCCACGGCCGGCCGGCCAATCTCGCCTATTGGCAGAACCGCGGTTACGGCGGTCGTTCGGCGCAGTACTGCAACACGTGGAAGGCGGGAAAGTCACGCGTTCTCTGAATGGCAATTGATTGTTAAGCAGGACGTATCACACTTTCTCCATGAGGTTCCCCCTTTATGCCGTGGTGTCGGTCCTTCTGGCCGGGGTAGTCCTGGCCGGCGCGACGGGCACCGCGGCCGCGTCCGCGTACCCGATCAAGAGTGCCGTCCTCACCCAGAACAAGATGTACCGGACCGGCGCGCTCGCGCCGGGCGCCTGCGTGGAGAAGCCGGTCGCGGCGGGGAGCGTCGCGCAGGCCAAGGCCTACGTCCGCACCGTCCACACCTGCCTCAACAAGGCGTGGCGCGCGCATTTCACCGGCGGGGGGCTGGAGTTCGGGCAGCCGTCGCTGACGTTCGTCACCAAGAAGGGCGCCCGCTTCTGCGGCGAGAAGTGGGCCGACCAGGCGGGCAGCTACTGCGTCAACACGCGGCGCTTCGCCATCAGCCTTGACGACAAGATGCTGGAGGACCCCTCGGACCTGTTCCTCATGGACGTGGTCGCGCACGAGTACGGGCACCACCTCCAGAACATCGCCGGCCTGCACCACGCCTACCTCTACGAGCCGTACCGGAGCAAGAAGGAGGAACTGGAGCAGACGCGCCGGTTCGAGCTCCAGGCCGAGTGCCTGGCCGGGGTCTTCATGGGCAGCGTGTGGGAGTCGCTGGACCGGACCGAGGACGACTGGGACTACCTGCTGGACATCGTCAAGAGCTCCGGCGACGAGACCACGAAGATCAAGGACCACGGCAAGGGCGGGAACCAGCGCTACTGGCTCGACAAGGGCTTCACCGCCGCCGCCCCGTCGGCCTGCAACACCTGGACCGCCCCCGCCTCACGGGTCGCCTAGGACGTCAGGACGCGCACAGCGCGCGGTCGATCAGGTCGCCCGACGCCTTCTCCTGCTTCAGCGACCGCTCGTCGCCGATCTGCGTGGACATGAAGACCACCACGCTGCGCCGGCCGTCGGCGCTCACGCCGGTGCGCGTCTTGTAGCCGTAGTCGTCGCCGCCGTGGTGCCAGTACACGCCGCCGCAGGACAGCGGGCGCGAGCTGAGCCCGAGGCCGTAGCGCGCCCCCGGCCACCCGGCCTCGTGGGCGGGCGCGCGCACGGTCTTCTTCATCTGCGCGAGCTGCTCCGCCGGCAGCAGCCTGCCGCCCAGCAGCGCGCGGAGGAACCGGCCGGTGTCGGCGGTGGTCGAGATCAGTCCGCCCGCCGCGTCGCCGTCGAACTTCGAGGTGAGGTCCACGGGCTTGGCCGGCGGCATGAGGAGGTAGCCCCTGGCGTGCGGCTTGGGCACCTCGTTCGACGCGCCCGACCACAAGGTACGGCGCAGCCCCAGCGGCCCGCTCACCCGGGCCGCCACCTCCTTGTGCCACGGCCGGCCCGTCGCCTTCTCGATGATCAGGCTGATGAGCAGGTAGCCCGTGTTGTTGTAGCGCCACTCGGCGCCCGGCCGGAACTCCGGCTTGTGCTTGACCGCCCTCTCCACGATCTCCAGCTCGGTGAAGCGCTCGTAACGGTGCTCCAGGATCTCTTCGAGCGAGGCGTAGCCCGGGTAGGCGTCGTACAGGCCGCTGGTGTGCTGGAGCAGCATGCGAAGCGTGATCGTGTTTCCGTCGTTGCCGTTGCCCTGGACGACGCCGGGCAGGAGCTTCTCCACGGTGTCGTCGAGCGACATCTTGCCCTCGGCGACCAGTTGCAGCGCCACGGTGGCCACGAACGTCTTGGTGGTGCTGGCGATCCTGCTGTAGCCGTTGGCCGGGACCGGGCGCCGCGTGCCGTGGACGGCCGTGCCCGCCGTGGCCACCAGGTTCCGGCCTCCGTCGGTGACCCTCGCCTGGACGCCGATCGTGCCCACGTCCTTGATGGCGTTGACGTCGCGTTGCAGGTCGGCCCGGCCGTACCCGGGGCGGGCGGTCGCGCCGGCCCCGGCGGGCAGCGCGACGGACATGACGGCCGCGGTGACGGCGGTGAACAAGACTGCTCGATATGCGTGGCGCATGAACTCTTCTCCGTGTCGAACGCTGATGCATCCGACACTAGAAACAGGATCATGCCTTGTGATCGGCCGTACGCCCGGTCCTGCCCTCGGCCGCCGGGACGATCCGCCCGGGGTCCGGGCAACTTTGGATGCGCTCAGCCGCCCGCGCGGGCCAGGACTTCCAGCGGGTCGGCCAGTACATGGGCGAAGGCCAGTTCCGCGGCGCCCACGAGGGTCGCGTCGTCGGCCAGCGCGGAGGTCCGCAGGCGCAGCTTCTCCCGCTGGGGCGCCAGGGCGCTGACCGCCAGCCGGCTGCGCACCTGGGCGGCCGAGCCGAGGTAGACCTCGCGCAGCATGCCGCCGAAGATCACCATCTCCGGGTTGAACAGATTGACCAGGTTCGCCACGCCCAGCCCCAGCCAGTCGCCGACCTGGCGCAGCGCCTCCTGGGCGACGATGTCCCCCCGGTCGGCGGCGTCGACGACGTTGCGTACCGCGTCGCGGCCCTGGTGGCCCTCCTCCGGGCTCCTGCCCGCGGCCTCCAGCAGGGCGCGCTCCCCCACCTCCGCCTCCAGGCAGCCTCGCGAGCCGCAGGCGCACTGCCCGCCGCCCGGGTTGATCACCATGTGGCCGATCTCACCGCCGTAGCCGTCGTGGCCGCCGAGCAGGTGGCCGCCGGCGATGATCCCGCCGCCGACGCCGACGTCCCCGTGCAGGTAGACCAGGTCGCGCACGCCCACGCCCACGCCGCGGCTGTGCTCGGCGAGCGCGGCCAGGTTCGCGTCGTTGCCCACGCTCACCGGCAGCCCGAAGGCCAGCCGCCTGCCCAGTGCCTCGCCGAAGGGCGCCTCGTCGGCGTGCAGGTTCGGGCCGAACCTGATCACGCCGTCGCTTCTGCGCACGCCGCCGGACACGGCGGCGCCCGCCCCGACGCAGACGGCGTCGTGGCGGGCCTTGCGCCGCATCTGCCGGGCCGCGGCGGCCAGGTCCCCGGTCAGCTCCGTCAGGTCGAACGGGCCGCGCCGCCGTACCGACTCCCTTCGGTCGAGTATCACCCCGCCCAGCCCGACGCGCGCGACGGCCAGCCGATCGGGACCCACGTCGAAGGCGAAGACGTAGACGCGCGCCGACTCGGGGCGCACCACCAGCGACGGCCGGCCGGCGCGGCCGGTCTCGCGCGGCAGTTCCTCGCGCACCAGGCCCGCCGCGGTCAGGTCGGAGGTGAGCGCCATGATGGTGCTGCGGTTCAGGCCCATGCGCGAGGTCAGCTCGGCGCGGGAGATCGGCCCGCCCAGATGGACATGGCGCAGCAGCGTGCCGAGATTGTGCCGCCTGATGTCCTCCTGGGATGGCCCCGCCCGCATCACCTCAGACCCGCTGCGGCCGCCCGCCTGCGCGCCAGCGCGTCGACGCCCGCGGCCAGCAAGAGGACAGATCCGGTGACCAGGTATTTCACGCTGGAACCGTACTGCATCAGGCCCATGCCGTTTTCGATGACCGCCACCACGGCGCCGCCCAGCACGGCGTCGAGGACCCTGCCCTTGCCGCCGAACAGGCTCGTCCCGCCGATCACCGCAGCTCCGACGGCATACAGCAGGACCGTGCTGCCTCCGGTGTTCGGGTCGACGGAGTTGGCGCGGGAGGCGGCGATGATCCCGCCGACCGCGGCCATCGACGAGCAGATCACGAACGCGCCGATCTTGATGCGGTCGACGTCGATGCCGGCCCTGCGGGCCGCCTCCGCGTTCCCGCCGACCGCGTAGACATGCCGTCCGAAGGGCATACGGCGCAGCACGAACGTCCACAGGACCAGCAGCGCCAGGATGACCGGCACGACGATGGGCACGCCGGTGAGCGAGATCGTCAGCGGGTTGCGGCTGCGTTCCAGGTTCAGGACGTGGACGGCGAGCCCGGCGATGACCGCCAGGCTGCCCACCCGCGCGGCGATCAGCGAGAACGGGTCGGCCACCAGCCCGCGCGCGGCCCGCCGTCGGGCCCGGGTGAGCTGGAGCGCCGCGTAGATCACCACGCCGGCGGCGTAGAGCGCCCAGCCGAGCGCGGGCGTCATGTTCTTGGTCGCGATGGCGACGATGACCGGGTCGGCGATGGAGATGTTGGTGCCCTCGTCCAGCATGATCAGCACCACGCCCTGGAAGGCGAGGAAGGCCGCCAGCGTGACCACGAAGGACGGGATGCCGACCTTGGCCACCAGCGAGCCCAGGACCACCCCGATCGCCGAGCCGGTGAGGATGGCCGCGATCACGGCCACGTACCAGGGTTGCCCGAGGTCGGTGAGCGTGACGGCGAGCACCGCCGCGCAGACGCCGCTGGCGAAGCCGGCCGACAGGTCGATCTCGCCCAGCAGCAGGACGAAGACCAGGCCCATGGCGATGACGGTCACCGCGGCGCCCTGGGTGAACAGGTTGGCGAAGTTGATGGCGGTCAAGAACGAGGGCCGGGCGATCGCGAAGACCGTGCAGAGCACGACCAGGCCGATGACGGCGGGCAGCGCGCCCATGTCGCCGCCGCGGACCCGCTCCCCGTAGGCGCGGGCGCTGTGCCCGATCGACGGCGCCTGCACCGCCGTGATGATGGCCTCTTTGTCCTGCACGAGCTTGCTCATGGCGCGATCCCCAGTTCTCCGCTGCGACCGGAGGTGATCAGTTCGACGACCTGCGCGTGCGTCACGTCGGCGGTGCGGACCTGGGCCGCCATCCTGCCGAGGTAGAGCGCCGCGATCCGGTCGGAGACGGCGAACACGTCGTTCATGTTGTGCGAGATGAGCACCACGGCCAGGCCCTGGTCGGCCAGCCTGCGCACCAGTTCCAGCACCTGGGCGGTCTGGGCGACGCCGAGTGCGGCGGTGGGCTCGTCGAGGATGACCACCCGGGAGTTCCAGAGCACCGCCTTGGCGATGGCGACGGTCTGCCGCTGGCCGCCGGACAGGCTGGCGACCTGTTGCCGGATGGATTTGACCGTGCGTACCGACAGGCCGGACAGCGTGCGCTCGGCCATCTCCTCCATCGTCGCCTCGTCCAGGACCAGGCCGCTGCGGCGCTCGCGGCCGAGGAACATGTTCTGGACGATGTCGAGGTTGTCGCAGAGCGCGAGGTCCTGGTAGACGATCTCGATGCCGAGCGCTCCGGCGTCGCGCGGGGTGCTCACCTGGACGTCGTCGCCGTCGAAGAGGATCCGGCCGGCGTCGACGGGGTGGATGCCGCCCACGCACTTCACGAGCGTCGACTTGCCGGCGCCGTTGTCGCCGACCAGAGCGGTGACCTCGCCGGCGTGGGCGGAGAAGGCGACGTCGTGGAGCACTTGGACGGGGCCGAAGCTCTTGTCGAGGCCGCGTACTTCGAGAAGTGGGGTCGTCATGGGGCTCCCTCGGAGGAGGGTACGGCAGGCCGCCTTGTGGGCCGCTTGCCGTACCTTAAGCCGAAATTTCGGGATCTAGAGGGGGTTGGGTTAGCTGATTCCGGCTTCTGTGCACTTGGCGGCGAAGTCGCCGGTGCAGAGTTCGTCCTTGGTCACGTAGCCGTCGGCCACGACGTCCTTGACGGTGTCGAAGGTGATGGGCTGGGGGTCGAGGAGTTCGGCGGGGACGTCCGCGCCGGTCTGGGAGTCCTTGACGGTGCCGCTCGCCGTCGGCTTCTCGCCCTTGGCCAGCGCGACCGCGAGCTTGGCCGCCGCGTCTGCCTCCTTCTTGACGGCCTTGTAGACGGTCATGCACTGGTCGCCGGCCAGGATGTTCTGCAGGCCCTGGACGGTGGCGTCCTGGCCGGTGACCGGGACCTTCCCGTTGAGGTTGTTCTTCTTCAGCACGGTGATGGCGGCGTTGCCGAGCCCGTCGTTGGCCGCCAGCACGCCGGCGATCTTCGGCTGACTGGTGAGCATCTGCTCGAACAGCGTGCCGGCCTTGGTGTTGTCCCACTCGGGGACCGACTCCTCGGGGCCCTTCACGTACTCTCCGGCGTCGAACTTGGGCTTCAGGACGCCGTCGTAACCCTCCTTGAACAGCGTCGCGTTGTTGTCGGTGGGCGAGCCGTTCAGGTAGGCGACGATGGGCTTGCCTGCCTTCTTCTCGGCCAGGCACTTGCTCAAGCCCTCGCCCTGAAGGGTGCCGACCTTGGTGTTGTCGAAGCTGACGTAGTAGGCGGCGTTGCCGCCGAGCGTGAGCCGGTCGTAGTCGATCGTGGGCACGCCCTGCGCCTTGGCCTTGTCGATGACGGTCTTGCCGGTGCCGCTGTCGAGGTTGACGATCATCAGCACGGTCGCGCCGTTGGTGATCATCTGGTCGGCGATGGTCTGGAACGCGGACTTGTCGTTCTGGGCGTTCTGGATGTCGAAGGCGACCCCGGCCGCCGTGAAGGCCTCTCCCAGGAACTTGCGGTCCGCCGTCTCCCAGCGGGCCGAGGACTTGCTGTCGGGCAGGATGACGCCGACCTTGCCGGGCTTGGCAGTGGCGGCTCCCGTCGTCGCGGTGGTGCCGGTGGTCGTGCCGCTCTCGCCCCCGCAGGCGGCCAGACCCAGGATGAGCGCGGCGGCGCCCAGGATCCCCTTGCGCATGGCAGACCTCCCTGAATGTTGTTTGCGGCAACGTATTCCGCCAGGGACCTCTTGGGAAGGGGCTCCGAGGCCGGAGTTTGTTGTTCCGCATAACAATCGTGAAACGTGGGTCTTGCTCGTGTACGAGCTGTCGCGTTGTCTGGGCCCATGGACGATCACTGGGCCATCGGCGACCGCCTGGCCACCTACGCCTACGCGCTGGACAGCGGCGCCTGGGACCTGCTCGACGAGGTGTTCACGCCCGACGCCGTGCTCGACTACACCTCCGCCGGAGGAATCAAGGGGCCGTTTCCCGAGGTCAAGGCCTGGCTCGCCGAGGTGCTGCCGCACTGGCCAGGCCGGCTCCACCTGATCGGCGCCACCCGGGTCGCGGTGCGCGGGGACGCGGCGGAGGTCTCGGCCTCGTTCACCGACACGCTGGCGCCCGGCCGGGAGCTGGCCAAGCCGGCCGGGATCCTGCAGGGCGGCGGCTGGTACCACCACCGGATGACCAGGACGGCCGCCGGGTGGCGGAGCCGGGAACTGGTGGAGGAGCAGACCTGGCGGACCATGCACTGAGGCCCTCCCCTGTCCTAGGTCACCGGTGCTACGGTGAGCACCGCCGTACCGGTTGAGGGGGCGTATGTTCGGGATTGTCCGGCCATGTCGGCACGGCATGTGCGGGGGGATGTTCAAGGACTGGCTGGGGCATCTGTGCGGCCTGTGCCTGGCCCTGCGGGACGAGCATGGGCAGGCGGCGCGGCTGGCGACCAACTATGACGCGCTGCTGGTGTCGGTGCTGGCCGAGGCGCAGACGGACGCGCCCACCCCGCGGCGCACCGCTGGGCCGTGTGCTCTGCGGGGGTTCAGGACGGCCGGGGTCGTGGAGTCGGAAGGGGCCCGGCTGGCCGCGTCCGTCTCGCTCATCCTGGCGGGGGCCAAGCTGCGCGACCACATCGCCGACGGCGACGGGCCCTACCGGCGCCGGCTCGTCGCCGCGACGGCCGGGCGGCTGGCCGGGCGCTGGTCCGGCGCGGGAGCCTCGACGGCGGCCGCCCTGTCCTTCGACCCCGCCCCGCTGACCGGGGCGGCCCTCGCCCAGGTGGAGCTGGAGCGGTCCGGCGGCCGTACGCTCGCCACGCTCACGGCGCCCACCGAGGACGCGGTGGCCGCCGCCTTCGCGCACACGGCGGTGCTGGCGGGGCGGCCCGGCAACCGCGAGCCGCTCGAACACGCCGGGCGGGCCTTCGGGCGGCTGGCCCACCTCCTGGACGCGGTGGAGGATCTGGCCGAGGATCGCGAGCGGGGGGCCTACAACCCGCTGCCGGCCACCGGTACCGCTCTCGCGGACGCCCGTTCCCACTGTGAGCGCGCGCAGGCCGATCTGCGGGCGGCCGTGGACGGGCTGGAGCTGCCCCGGCCCCGGCTGGCCAAGGCGCTCCTGGTCCATGAGACGTCCCGGGCGATCACCCGCACCTTCGCCGAGGGCACCTCGCCATCCGAGCCGCCGGCGCACTCGCCCCCCGAGCCGCATCCCCGCAAGCCGGATCCCGGCGGGCTGATCTCGCTGGCCTGTGCCGCCTTCTCCTGCTGCACCTGCGGGCTCTACCAGCCTCCGTGGGAGGAGGAGGACTCGCGGTGCTCCAGTTGCGCCAACTGCGGGGACGTCTGCTGCCATCTGCCCGACTGCTGCACGAGCTGCGACTGTTGCTCGGACTGCGACTGCTGTTCCGGCTGCGACTGCTGCTCGGCCTGAGCCGTCACCGCATAACGCTCTGGCCGATGAGCACCAGCGCGGAGACGGCCGCCACGATCAGAATCGCCGCACGCACCTTCCCGCCGTCGAGGTAGCGCCGCAGCGGCCCTGACACGAGAAATCCAGCGATCATGGGTACGAGCAGCGCCGCCCCCGTGGCCAGCGCCTTGCCGGGCAAGCGGTCCACGAACGCCAGGACGGCCAGCGACTGGGCGGCGCTCAGGGCGAAGAACATGGCCAGTGTCGCCCGGATCTGCGGCCCCTTGGCGCTCTGGTACACCAGGCCGATGGGCGGGCCGCCGATGCCTGTGGCCGTACCGGTGACGCCGGAGACGAACCCGGCGGCGGCGAGTGTGGCGCCGTTGCGCGGCACGCTCAGCGCCCGCGCCGTCAGCCCCACCGCGATGAGCACCATCACGCCGACGAGCACGCCGAGTGTGTGGGCCGACACGTAGACGACGACGAATCCTCCGATGACCGTGCCGGGCAGCCGGCCGAGCACCGCGAACCCCAGCCCCCGCCAGTCCACCCTGCGCCACTCGGCGGCCAGCGTGAACAAGGGCAACGTGAAGTTGACCACCTGGATCGCACCGGGCATGACGCCGGGGTCCAGGATCGTGAGCACGGGCGCGGCGATCAGCCCCAGCCCGAACCCGACGCCTCCCTGGACAATTGCCCCGATGAAAACCGCCAAACTACCAATTGTCAGGACCAGGGCAAGATCGCTCATGCCGGAGAGTCAACCACCGTCCCATCCATCCCATCCCACCGCCCTGGTCACCACTGAGCCCTATGATCCGTGTTTGTGCCCCTCATGCAGACCGTTGCCGTGCTGTCCGTGCTGACCCTCACCACCGCCCCGGCCGCCGATCCGTGGGCGGGCACCGGCAGGCTCGCCGTCCAGTCGTGCGAGGAGCCCGAGCTGATCTCCGGCGGGGTGGCGCGGCCCAGGGAGTATCTAGTCGCGATGGTGAAATGTCTTGATAAGGCGTGGGGTGGGCATTTTGCTCGGGCGCGGATGCCGTTCAGCAAACCCAAGGTGCGCTATTTCGACGCGCCGCAGGATCGGATCTGCGGGTTCGACTGGCCAGAAGGAACTGCCGCCTTCTACTGCCCGGGGCCGCGCACGCTGGTGTTCCCGCTGACCGGCGACTGGATCGAGGGGCGGACCGATCTGCTGCCGCTCAAGATCGCGGCCCACGAGTACGGACATCACCTGCAGAGCCTGACCGGCGTCCGGGCCGCCTACGAGCGCGGGAAGGCCACCGCCGAACGCGGGCGCCGCTACGAGTTGCAGGCCGACTGCCTGGCCGGGGTGTTCCTGGCCGGGGTGTGGCGGTCGCTGCCCCGGGACACGAAGGACTGGGCGGCCCTGGTCGAAGTGGTACGGGCCAGCGGCGACGACCTCTACCGCACCCACGGCAGCGGCGCCAACCGCGTCTACTGGCTGAAGCGCGGCTTCACCGGCGCCCGACCCGCCTCCTGCGACACCTGGTCGGCGGCACGGTCGCGGGTGGCGTGACGTACCCCGTGAGAAGGCCCCGCCGCGAGCGGACGGCGGCGGGGCCCCTCGTGCCGGCTACTTGGCCAGCAGCGAGCGGAGCACGTACTGCATGATGCCGCCGTGACGGTAGTAGTCGGCCTCGCCGGGGGTGTCGATGCGGACGACCGCGTCGAACTCGACGTCGCCGGCCTTCACGTGCACGGTCCGCGGGATGCCGCCGTCGTTGAGCGCCACGACGCCGGTGATCTCGAAGGTCTCCTCGCCGGTGAGCCCCAGGGACGCGGCCGAGGCGCCCTCCGGGTACTGCAGCGGCAGGACGCCCATGCCGATCAGGTTCGAGCGGTGGATGCGCTCGTAGGACTCGGCGATGACGGCGCGGACGCCGAGCAGCGCGGTGCCCTTGGCGGCCCAGTCACGCGAGGAGCCGGAGCCGTACTCCTTGCCCGCGAGGACGACCAGCGGCGTGCCGTTGGCGGCGTAGTTGACGGAGGCGTCGTAGATGAACGACACCGGCGCGCCGGCCTGGGTGAAGTCGCGGGTGTAGCCGCCCTCGGTGCCGGGGGCGATCTGGTTGCGCAGGCGGATGTTGGCGAACGTGCCGCGGATCATGACCTCGTGGTTGCCGCGGCGCGAGCCGTAGGAGTTGAAGTCCTTGACCGCGACGCCGTGCTCGTCGAGATACTGCGCGGCCGGGGTGCCGACCTTGATCGCGCCGGCGGGCGAGATGTGGTCGGTGGTGACCGAGTCGCCCACCTTGACCAGCACGCGCGCGCCGGAGATGTCGGTGACCGGCTCCGGCTTGACCGGCATGCCCTCGAAGTAGGGGGCCTTGCGGACGTAGGTGGAGTCCGGGTCCCACTCGAAGGTGTTGCCGGTGGGGATCGGCAGCGAGCGCCACGTGTCGTCGCCCTTGAAGACGTCGGCGTAGTCGCGCTCGAACATCTCGCGGCCGATCGAGGAGTTGACGACGTCCGAGATCTCCTCGGGCGAGGGCCAGATGTCCTTGAGGAAGACCGGCTCACCGTCGTTGCCGACGCCGAGCGGCTCGGTGTCGAGGTCGATGTCCATCGTGCCCGCGAGCGCGTAGGCGACCACCAGCGGCGGCGAGGCCAGGTAGTTCATCTTCACGTCGGGGTTGATGCGGCCCTCGAAGTTGCGGTTGCCGGACAGCACCGCGGTGACGGCCAGGTCGTTGTCCTGGACCGCCTGGGAGATCTCGGGGATCAGCGGGCCCGAGTTGCCGATGCAGGTGGTGCAGCCGTAGCCGACCAGGTTGAAACCGATCTTGTCGAGGTACGGCTGCAGCCCCGACCGCTCGAAGTACCCGGTGACGACCTGCGAGCCGGGAGCCAGCGAGGTCTTGACCCACGGCTTGCGGTTCAGGCCCTTGTCGACCGCGTTGCGGGCCAGCAGCGCGGCGCCCAGCATCACGTAAGGGTTGGAGGTGTTGGTGCAGCTGGTGATCGCGGCGATGGTGACGATGCCGTGGTCGATCTCGAACGTGGTGCCGTCGGCCAGCGTCACCGGGCACGGCTTGTGCGGCCGGCCGTTCGCGCTCTGCGCGGGCGGGTCGGAGGCCGGGAAGCTCTCCTTGCCCGCCTCGTCGTCGGCGACGAAGTTGGCGACGTCGTGGCGCCAGGTGTCCTTGGCGGCCGACAGGGCGATGCGGTCCTGCGGGCGCTTCGGCCCGGCGATCGACGGGACGACCGTGGCCAGGTCGAGCTCGATGTACTCGGAGAACTCGGGCTCGGCGCCGTCCGGGTCGAGCCAGAGGCCCTGGGCCTTGGCGTAGGCCTCGACGAGCGCGATCTGCTCCTCGGAGCGGCCGGTGAGGCGCAGGTAGTTGGTGGTCTGGCCGTCGATCGGGAAGATGGCGCAGGTGGAGCCGAACTCGGGGCTCATGTTGCCGATCGTGGCCCGGTCGGCCAGCGGCACGGAGGAGACGCCTTCGCCGTAGAACTCGACGAACTTGCCGACCACGCCGTGCTTGCGCAGGATCTCGGTGATCGTCAGCACCAGGTCGGTCGCGGTGGCGCCGGCGGGGAGCTTGCCGCTGAGCTTGAAGCCCACGACGCGCGGGATCAGCATGGAGATCGGCTGGCCGAGCATCGCGGCCTCGGCCTCGATGCCGCCGACGCCCCAGCCGAGGACGCCGATGCCGTTCTCCATCGTGGTGTGGGAGTCGGTGCCCACGCAGGTGTCGGGGTAGGCCTTGCCGTCGCGCGTCATCACCACGCGGGCCAGGTGCTCGATGTTGACCTGGTGCACGATGCCGGTGCCGGGCGGGACGACCTTGAACTCGTCGAAGGCCGTCTGGCCCCAGCGCAGGAACTGGTAGCGCTCGCGGTTGCGCTCGTACTCGCGCTCGACGTTGCGCTGGAAGGCGTCGGGGTGGCCGAAGAAGTCGACGATGACGGAGTGGTCGATGACCATCTCGGCCGGGGCCAGCGGGTTGATCTTCGTCGCGTCCCCGCCGAGCTCGCGTACGGCCTCGCGCATCGTGGCCAGGTCGACGACGCAGGGCACGCCGGTGAAGTCCTGCATGATCACGCGGGCCGGCGTGAACTGGATCTCGACGCTCGGCGCCGCCTTCGGGTCCCATCCGCCCAGGGCGCGGATGTGGTCGGCGGTGATGTTGGCGCCGTCCTCGGTGCGGAGGAGGTTCTCCAGCAGGATCTTCAGGCTGTACGGCAGGCGCGCCGAGCCCTCGACGGCGTCCAGCCGGAAAATCTCATACGACGCGTCGCCGACGCGTAGCGTGTCACGGCTGCCGAAGCTGTTCGCGGACACGGTGAATCGCCTCCTCGGTGGACCAAATACTCAGTCAAATCCTGCCGCACCCGGGGACCGGACAAGACGTTAGGTAACCCTAACCCGCAGGTTGCAGCGGATATCTCGACATCAAGATATCCCTAAAGTATCTCGACATCAAGTTAAACCGCCCTCACAGGGGCGCGAGCCGCCAGAACAACAGCCCGACGATCGCCACCGACAGCACCGGGGCCAGGATCTTCTGCTCGAACTTCTTGCCCGTCTTGATCCCGATCTTCCACGGCAGCACCCACCGCGCCGCCAGTGGCCACAGCACCGGGCACCCTCTCTCGGTCATGCAGTCACCCACGACATGGATGAAGCACCCGATCCCCACCGCCAGCCCCAGCCACGCGTAACCCACCCCGAGCGACATGAACACGACGAACAGCCCCGCGGTCAGGCCGATGTTCACCATGGCGGAGCCGGTCTTGTTGCCGGGGATGCCGATGCCGATGGCACGCAGGGCCAGGCCGATCAGCAGGACGACCATGATGTCGCGCCCGATCGGGTACGTGTTCGCCAGCCAGTGCGCCCCGAACCCCACCGCCACCGCGAACGCCAGCGAGTGCGTCATCCCCCGGTGCCCGCCGCTGATCCACGCGACCACCTTCGACAACGCCCACGTCACCGGCCCGAACGTCTGGGCGATGGTCGCGCTCGGGTGGTCGAGGTCGGGCAGCATCGCCGCCCCCGCGCACACCAGCGCCCCGGCGATGAGCTCGGAGGGCGTCAGCGCGCTGGCCATGATCCCGGTCTCGATGAACCGGCTCGACTCGTTCAGCAACGGCAGCGCCGCGAACGCCGGCGCCAGTCCCAGCCACGCGATCGCTCCGGTCATCGCGTGCGAATGCCCCATCATGCGAAGATCACAAAGAGTTACTGTAATGCAAAATCCCGCCCTGGCGGAGGTATCCCCAAGGCCACTGGCACGACCGCCGCCCGCCACCCACCCGGGCTTCCCGCGATCGCGGACCCATTCACATGAGCCCTGTTCACATTTCCGGAATCTTGAGGTTACTTGTGAGTATCACTCATGATTACCGGAGGTACCCCCCAATGCGCTTACCCCTGGCCCTGCTGGCGGCACTGACCGTGCTCGTCACACCGGCCCAAGCCCAGGCAAGCACCGCCAACCCCCTCCCGCCTCACCTGGAGACCATCCGCAAGGCCGAGGCGGTCAAGCTCTACGGCGACGACGCCATCCGCCCGCTGCCCCAGCGCAAGACCTCCCTCGCCGCGCTCGGCGACAGCGAGATCTCCGGCGAGGGCGCCGTCGACCGCTCCCTCTACGAGCCCGGCACCGACGGCCCCGACAACTGGTGCCACCGCTCGACCAAGGCGGCCGTGCACGTCACGCGGATCCCCGCCGACGTCACCTACAACCTGTCCTGCTCCGGCGGCGCGACCAACGACATCACCATCGGCGGCACCCACCAGTACGAGGAGCTCAACCAGGGCGAGAACCTGTCGATCAAGGCCCGCAACACCCGGATCAAGATGATCACCGTGGTCGCCGGCGCCAACGACGGCGGCGGGCCCGAGTTCGGCCCCACGATGACCGACTGCGTCACGCGCCGGGTCCTCTTCCAGGGCAACTGCTGGCCCAACCAGGACCCGACCTGGCAGCAGCGCGTCGACTTCATCGTCCCGCGCGTGGCCAAGGCGCTGACCGACGTCAAGCAGATCATGGCCGAGGCGGGGTACGCCCCCGGCGACTACCAGCTCGTCGCCATGTCCTACCCGGGCCCGGCC
This sequence comes from Nonomuraea sp. NPDC050540, assembly GCF_044457485.1. Lineage (NCBI taxonomy): Bacteria > Bacillati > Actinomycetota > Actinomycetes > Streptosporangiales > Streptosporangiaceae > Nonomuraea > Nonomuraea sp. NPDC050540. The sequence goes on along the minus strand of NZ_JBITHA010000001.1, from coordinate 573,053 downwards.
AGCCCCGACGTCGAGGACAACCCGAACTTCCCCGGCTGGTACAACGGCGGCTGCCTCGGTTACCTGTCCGACCTGGCCTTCGCCCGCAACAAGGCGGTCCCGATCTTCGAGCAGGGCATCCGCGCCGCCGCCCAGCAGGCCGGCGCGCGCTACCTGGACGCCAGCCGCCTCTTCCACGGCACCGAACCCTGCCAGGACACCACCTGGGTGACCGGCCTGCACGCGGTCAACGGCGACTTCTTCAACCCCAACGCGGTCCGGCAGTCGTTCCACCCGAACACCTCCGGGCACGCGGCGTTCGGCGCCTGCCTGACCCAGTTCTACAACGCCGGCACCAACGCGGCCACGTGCATGAACCCGGCCGGCTCGCTGAGCCCGCGGCTGTACGCGGGGCTGCCGGAGTTCAAGCAGCTCAGGCACGCGGCGACCGGCACCTGTGTGGACGTGGAGGGCAATTCCTCGCGTAACGGCCGCAAGCTGCTCACCTGGCCGTGCGAGGCCACCAGGAACCAGGCGTTCTGGTACGACCCGTCCACCCAGGCCGTCCACTCCCAGCTGTCGCAGGACCGGTGCGCCGACATCAACGGCGGCAACCTGGTGGCCGGCACCGCCGTACAGGTGTGGAACTGCAACGCGAGCCCGGCACAGCGCTGGACCTTCGACGGCGCGCGCCTGCACGCCGCGGGGGCGCCGTCGCTGTGCGCCACCTTCCCGGGTACGGCCCGCGCCCTCGGCGACGGCATGGTCCTGGCTCCGTGCGACGGCGGCGACCAGCGCCAGGTGTTCACCTGGGAGGCCAAGACCGCGGTCGTCTACCAGCAGCTGAAGCTGTCGGGCAAGTGCCTGGACGTGCCGGGGACCAAGCCGGCCGGCGGCGCGAACCTGCTGCTCTACTCCTGCGACGGCAGGGCCGACCAGTTCTGGGGGTTCAACACGGTCTCCGGGCAGCTGCACAACCTGGCCGACCCCGGCCTGTGCGCCGACGTCGAGGGCGGCACGATGGCCCAGGGGCAGCCGGTGCAGGTGGCGAACTGCTCCGCGGCGATCGGCCAGTACTCGGCCTCGATGCGCTGGAACCTGTCCGGCGGCGGCTATGCCTCCCGCAAGGACCCGTCATGGCTGATCGGCGCGGCGGGCTCGGCCGACAACACGCCGGTGACCTTGCAAAGGGCGGGAACCTGGACCCCGGGTGAGAGCCGCCGGCCCGACCCGTGGAAGTTCATGACCGTCGACATCTACTGAAAACCCACAGAAACTTACGGAAAACGCAGACGAGGTCGTTTCCAGCGGCGACAGCACCCCCCAGCCCTGCCGACGCGGAACGACCTCGTCTGCTCTAGATAACGGCCGTCTTTCCCGTGCTGTTCCCGGATTCCGCAACTTTTTCGTGATCTGTCTCACTCTCGGCCAGCGCGGCCGGGGTGACCGCCCGGAAGAAGGGCACCACGATCACCAGAGCGAGCGCGGCGAACAACGCGAAGGCCACCCTGACCCCGGCGAACTGGGCGACGAGCCCGGCCACGAGAGAGGCGACCGGCATCGCCCCGTAGCCCAGCATGCGCCCGGCGGAGGTGTAGCGGCCGAGCAGCCGGTCCGGCACGATGCGCTGCGCGATCGTCCGGGAGTTGACCGTCCACAGCGTGCCGCCCATGCCGCCGACGAAGGCCGTGGCGCCGACCGCCCACGCCACGGGCAGCACGGCCGGGACGAGCACCATGAGGAACGTCCCGACCAGGTCGGCGAACAACGCCCAGCGCACGCCCAGCAGCCGGTTGATCAGCGCGACCGTCAGCGCCCCGGCCAGGCCGCCGAGGCCGATGGCGCTGATGAGCAGGCCGTATCCGGCCGCGTCGAGCCGGAGCTCCTGGATCGCGTAGATCGGCAGCAGCGCCAGCCAGGCCGCCCAGCTCGCGCCGAGCACGGTGACGGCCAGGTTGAGCGTGCGCAGGAGCCGGTGGTTCCACAGGAAGGCGAGCCCTTCGCGGATCTCGCCGCGGACCGACGTCGGGCCGGACACGGGTGCCGCCGCGGCCCGGAAGCGGCCGACGAGCAGCGCGAGCAGGACGGCGCCCAGCGCGAAGCCGATTCCCGCCGAACCGAGTGCCACCGACAGGCCGATCCCGACCAGCAGGCCGCCGACCGCGGGACCGGCGAACTCGTTCATCAGCGTCTCGGCCCCGGCGATCCAGGCGTTGGCGCGGGTCAGCCTCTTGGCCGGTACGGCCGCGGGCACCAGGGCGCCGATCGCCGCGCTGGCGACCACCTCGGCGACGCCCAGCGTGAGACCGGTCGCGTACAGGAGGGGGATGGACAGCCAATCGGCCATCGCCGCGGCGAGCAGGACCGCGACGGCGCCGAGCCGGACCAGGTTGGCCACGACGGCCAGCCGCCGCCGGTCGCCGCGGTCGGCGAGGACGCCCGCGTGCAGCGAGACCAGCAGCCACGGCAGTGTCAGCGTCACGCCCACGCCGGTGATCAGTGCCGGTGAGGAGGTCAGCCCCACCGCGGCCATCGGCAGGGCGACCCGGCCGATGCCGTCGGCCAGGTTCGTGACCGCGGTGAACCCGACCAGGGCGCCTTCGTTTCTCATATCAACCACCTATCGCATTAGAAGGTTAGATCTAAACCACCTAAGTGTTTAGATGGAAGGCATGATGGAACCGTCTCCCGCGACCCTTCTCATCGAGGCGTTCGCGAACACGATCGACGTCGAAGAGGGCACCGATCTGCTGTCCGAGCCCGGCGGACTGCGGAGCTGGCTGACCGCCCACGGCCTGCCCGGCCGCGTGGACGAGCGCGCCTTCCAGCAGGCCAGGCTGCTGCGGGCGGGGCTCAGGGAACGGCTGCTCGCCAACAACGGCGAGGAGCCGGACGAGCGGGCCATCGCCAAGGCCGAGGAGGTCCTCGACTACCTGCCCGTGACGGTGAGCCTCAGCGCCGAGGCGCCGCTGCGGGCGGAGGGACCGCTGGCGGCCATCGCCGCCGCCTGGGCGAACACCGCCGCGACCGGCGAATGGCAGCGGCTGAAGAGGTGCCCGAACCACGCCTGCGCCTGGGTCTTCTGGGACGGGACGCGCAGCCGTACCCGGAGATGGTGCTCGATGCGGGTGTGCGGAAACCGGGCGAAGGTGCGCGCGCACGCGGAACGGCAGCGGACGACGTAGGCTTGTCATCGACCGGTTGTCGATATATCTTTGAAGCATCGACAGCATTCGACGATAGGAGCAAGACATGTCTTCCGCACAAGCGTCAGGTGGCCCTTGGCCCCACGCGCACGAGTTCAAGCGCGCCGCCCGTGAGGCGATCAGGAACCTCTCCGAAGCCTTCGAGCAGAGCGCCGAGCACCACCACCGCCATCGGGGCGGCGGCGGTCCGCACGAGCACCGAGGCCGCGGCAGGCGCGGCGGTCCCGGCCCGTTCGGCTTCGGTCCCGGCGGCCCCTGGGGCCAGGGCGGTCCCTTCAGCGGGGGCCGCGGCGGCTGGGGAGGCTGGGGCGGCCGGCCCCGCAAGGCCAAGCGCGGCGACGTCCGTTCCGCCATCCTCGCCCTTCTGGCCGAGGAGCCCCGCAACGGCTACCAGATCATCCAGGAGATCGCCGAGCGCAGCGAGGGCGGCTGGAAGCCCAGCCCCGGCGCCGTCTACCCGGCGCTCCAGCAGCTCACGGACGAGGGCCTGGTCGTCGCCGACGAGAGCGAGGGCCGCAAGACCTTCCGCCTCACCGAGGCGGGAACCGCCTACATCGAGGAGCACGCCGACGAGGTACGCGCCCCGTGGGACGAGATGCGCCCCGACATTGACGACAACACCGCAGATTTGTGGGATATTGCCCGCCAATCCGCCTTCGCCATGATGCAGGTATTGCAGACTGGCAGTGAGGCGCAGATCCGCGAGGCCCGCAAGGTGCTCACGGAGACGCGCCGCAAGCTCTACCAGATCCTGGCAGACGGCGACCCTGGCGAGGAGTGACCTGAGTGGACGCGCACGACCTCCGGATCGGCGATGCCGAGCGTGAGCGGACGATGGCCTCCCTGCGCGAGCACTTCGCGCAGGGCCGCCTGAACCATGAGGAGCTCGACGAGCGACTCGACCGCACGCTGGCCGCCCGCACCGCACGCGACCTGACCGCGATCACCGCCGACCTCCCCTCCTCGGAGCACGGCTACGCGCCACCCCCTCCGGTCAAGGAGGGCGCCTGGGACGACCGGCACGCCTACCAGGAAATGATGCGTGCCCATCGTCACCAGATGCGCGAGGCGCGTCACCAGATGCACGACGCGCACCGGCAGTGGCATGACATGCGCCACAAGATGCGGCACCAGGGCCGCACCCGCCACCATCACGGACCGGGGCCGATCGTGCCGTTCCTGGTGGTGTTCGGGATCGTCGCGATGATCGTGGGCGGCTTCGGGGCACTGAAGTTCGTGCTGCTCTTCGCGATCGGCGCGATGATCTTCAGCTCCATCCGCCGCGCGGCCATCCGCCGGTCCCTACGCTGACGCGCCGGGCTCACCGCCCGGCGCCAGCGACTGTCTCAACCTGCGCAGCTCGGCCGCGATCGCGTCGAGGGTCCAGTGCGCGTTCAGCCCGCTCGGGTTGGGCAGCACCCACACGGGCGTGTCCGCGATCTTCCGCTCCTGCGCCCCGATCGTCGCCTTGGGTACGGCGAAGGCCGTGCGAAAAGCCGACACCCCGAGCACGGCCAGCGTTCTGGGCCGGTGCTCGCTCAGCAGCGCCGCCAGCCGTACACCCCCCTGCGCGAGCTCGGCCCGCGACAGCTCGGCGGCCTTGGCGCTCGCCCGGGGCACGATGTTGGTGATCCCCAGCCCATAGGACGGCAGCAGGTGCTGCTCGGCCGGCGCCAGCAGGCGCGGCGTGAACCCCGACAGGTGCAGCGCGGGCCAGAACCGGTTGCCCGGCCGGGCGAAGTGATGCCCGGTGGCCTCCGACATGAGCCCGGGGTTGATGCCGCAGAAGAGCACGTCGAGATGGGGGCCGAGCACGTCGTCGATCACAGCGGCGAGATTAGCCCATGTCTTCGAGCTTGCGGCCCTTGGTCTCCTTGACCCACTTGGTGACGAAGAGGAAGGACAGGACGGCGAAGGCGGCGTACATCGTGTAGGTGAACGGCAGGTTCCACTCCGACAGCGCCGGGAACGAGACCGTGATCAGCCAGTTCGCGATCCACTGGGCCGCGGCGGCGACGCCGAGGGCGGCGGCGCGGATCCGGTTCGGGAACATCTCCCCCAGCAGCACCCAGACCACCACGCCCCAGGACAGGGCGAAGAACAGCACGAACACGTTGGCGGCGACCAGCGCGATCGTGCCCTGCGGGTTCGGCAGCGTGACCACGCCGTTGACCGTCTGGGCCGCGCTGAACGCCCACGCCGCCGTGCCCAGCGAGATCGCCATGCCCGCCGAGCCGATCAGCAGCAGCGGCCGGCGGCCGATCCGGTCGACCAGCGAGATGGCGATGAACGTGCCGATGATGTTGATGACCGAGCTGGAGAAGCTGATGAGCAGCGAGTTGCTCTGGTCGATGCCGACCGACTGCCAGAGCACCGACGAGTAGTAGAAGATCACGTTGATGCCGACGAACTGCTGGAACACCGACAGGATGATGCCGATCCAGACGATCGGCAGCAGGCCGAGCGCCCGGCCGCGCAGGTCCTTCATCGTCGGGCGGGCCTCGGTCTTCAGCGAGTGCTGGATCTCGGCCACGCGGGCGTCCAGGTCGATGTCCGGGCCCTCGACCTCGGCCAGCACCTTCCGCGCCACCGTCGAACGCCCGGCCGCGATCAGGTAGCGCGGCGACTCGGGGATGGTGGAGGCGAACAACAGGTACAGCAGCGCCGGCACCACACACGCGCCCAGCATCCACTGCCACGCCTGCAGGCCCCACAGCGGGTTGTTCACGTCGCCGCCGGCCACGCGCGCCAGCAGGTAGTTGACCAGCTGCGACACCGCGATGCCGAGCACGATCGCCAACTGCTGGAACGACCCGAGCCGCCCCCGGTAGGCGGGCGGCGCCACCTCCGCGATGTACGTCGGCCCGAGCACCGAGGCCATGCCGATCGCCACGCCGGCCAGCACCCGCCAGAACGCCAGGTCCCAGATCGCGAACGGCAGCATCTGGCCGATCGAGCTGATCGCGAACAGCACCGCGGCGACCTGCATGGTGCGGGTCCTGCCCCACCGGTCGGCCAGCCCGCCGCCGACCCACGCGCCGATGGCGGAGCCGAGCAGCGCGATCGCCACCACGAAGCCGGTCTCGACCGAGCCGACCTGGAAGTGTTTCTGGATGCCGGTGACGGCGCCGTTGATGACGGAGCTGTCGTAGCCGAACAGGAAGCCGCCGATGGCGGCCGCGGCCGTGATGAAGACGACGTGCCCCAGGTTCTCCTGCTGCGACTGCGGTGTGGCCATGTTTCCGGACGTACCCGGAGATTGATCAATAAACGGCTCTACTTAGGCAAAGAGAGGGAGCCGCGGCACGACTCCCGGGGGCGGAGCAACACGGTGATCACCTTCCACGGCCGGATTTGGCCCAACGAGAAGGAGGGAAAGTGGCGCTTATATCGGGCTAAGTCTGGCGATTAATGTACCTGCATGTCACGGATCGTCCCGCCTCCCGGGCCTGCCCGCACCCTCGCGCTGGCACAGCTCACCAACTCCCTCGGCGACGGCGCCTTCTACGCCTCCTCCGCGCTGTTCTTCACCCGGGTCGTCGGGCTGTCGGCCGCGCAGGTCGGCGTGGCGCTGACCGTGGCGTGGGCGTGCGGCATGCTGGCCGGGGTACCGCTGGGACACGTGGCCGACCGGTGGGGGCCGCGGCGTACCGCCGTCGTGCTCGCGGTGGCGACCGCGCTGGCCCTCAGCGCCTTCCTGGTCGTCCGCGCCTACCCGCTGTTCATCCTCGTGGCCTGCCTGTACGCCTGCTGCCAGGGCGGACTGACCTCCGCCAGGCAGGCGCTGCTGGCCGGGCTGGTGCCCCCGGAGGAGCGCACCGCCGTCCGCGCCCACCTGCAGTCGACGCTGAACGCCGGGCTCGCGGTGGGCGCCGGCATCGGCGGGCTGGCACTCTCCTTCGACACCGCGCCCGCCTACCTGGCCGTCTTCGCCCTGGACGCCGTCGCCTTCCTGCTGGCCGCGCTCATGCTGCTCCGCCTGCCCGAGGTGCCGCCCGTCCCCGCCGCCCCGGCCGGGACCCGCGCGCCGCGCCTGGCCGTGCTGCGCGACCGCCCGTACGCGCTGATCACCTTCCTCAACGCGATCATGTACCTGAACATGCCGCTGCTCAGCCTCGGCCTGCCGCTCTGGATCGTCGAACGCACCGACGCCCCCAAACCCGTCGCCGCCGCGCTGCTCGTGGTCAACATGCTCTCGGTCGTGATCTTCCAGGTACGGGTGGCCCGCCGGGTCACCGACCTGCCCGGCGCCGCCAGGGTGGGCGGCCGGTCCGGCTGGGTCTTCCTGGCCGCCTGCCTCGTGTACGCGGTGTCCGGCGCCCACATCGGCCCGTGGGCGGCGGTGGCGGTGCTGGTGGCCGCCGCCCTCGTCCAGGTGTTCGGCGAGATGATGCAGGGCGCCGCCGCCTGGGAACTCGGCTTCGGCCTGGCCCCGGCCGACAAGCAGGGCCAGTACCAGGGCTTCTTCGGCATGGGCCCGCAGATCGCCCGCATGCTGGGACCGGTGCTCATGACCACGCTGCTGATCGGCTGGGGGACGGCGGGCTGGCTCGTCCTGGGCGGCCTGTTCCTGACCGCCGGCCTGGCCCTCGGCCCCGCCGTCCGCTACGCCCAGCGCACCCGCGCCCCCCTCCCCGCCCACCCCTGACGGTCCTTCCTCCGGTCGGGCCGCCCTCCTGGGCCCGCCCCGTTGCCCAGTTGTGTGGTCGGCCGGTTGAAGGACACCATCGTGCCTACGGCAGACCGTGTCCGGCGCGGGAGCAGATGGAACGGGGAACGCACAACACCACGGAAACCGAGATGATCAGCCCAGGATGAGCATGAAGTGTTCCTCGCCGTCGTGGACGACGGTGCCCGCGTGCCGGAAGCCGAGCTTCTCCAGCAGCCGCACCGAACCGGTGTTGCCCTTGTGCGGGTCGGCGTGCAGCGGGCGGGTCTTCTCCTCGTGGAGGTAGAGGGTCAGCGCCCGGGTGCCGACGCCCTTGCCCCAGTGTTCGCGGCCCAGCCAGTAGCCGACGAAGCGGCGGGTCTCATCCGTCCAGGACACGATGTTGCCCGCCGTCACGCCGTCCACGGTGACGGTCCTGACCAGGACGCCGGGGTCGCCGAGGATGTTGGCCCGCCAGTGGTTCATGAACCGCTCGCGCGGGCGGGAGGGGAAGTTGGCCCGCGCGCTGGCCTCCTCGTCGTGCTCCTGCTCGAAGAACACCTCGAGGTCGGCCTGCTCCACGGCGCGCAGCCGCACATCTACGCTCATGCCGGAGGAGTCTGGCACCCGCCACCGACAATTCAGGGACGCTGGTCGGCCGGGATCGTGGCGGTGACCGCGAACCCGCCCTGCCCGTCGTCCTCGGCCGCGAACACCCCGCCCAGCAGCGACACCCTGCGGCGCAGCCCGATGAGCCCCATCCCGGAACCGGCCGCGGCCAGCTCGGGCGCGGGGGTGGAGCGGGACGCCTGATTGCGGACCTCGACCTCCACCCGGTCGCCGAAGTAGGAGAGCGAGACCGTCACCGGCGCGCCGGGCGCGTGCTTGCGAGCGTTGGTCAGCGACTCCTGAACCACCCGGTACGCCGCCCGCGCCACCACGGCGGGCACCGCCGAAGCGTCACCCGAGACCTCGAGAGTGATCCCCTCCCCCGAGGCCAGCTCCGCCAGGTCTCCCCCGGTGTCACGGTCGGGCGGCCGGCCGCCCACGCTCTTGCCCGGCAGTTCGTCACCGGCGACCACCTGCATCAGCTCGCGCAGTTCGTCGAGCGTGCGCGCCCCGGCCCGGCGGATCTGGTCGGCCGCGGTGCGGGCCGACTCCTCGCGGGCGGTGACGCGCAGCGCCTCGGCGTTCAGGACGATCTCGGTGACGTGGTGGGTGACGATGTCGTGCATCTCGGCGGCCAGTCTCCGCCGCTCGGCGACCTCGGCGCGTTCGGCCAGCAGACGGCGTTCCGCGTCGGCGAGCTCGGCCCGCCGCCGCAGCGAGCCGATGAGCTCGTAGCGGGTCTTGAGCCAGAGCGCCACGAGTGCGGGCAGCGCCGTGGCCGACAGCGCGAAGTACAGCGCGGTCCAGGTCGGCGCCCAGATCGGGATCGCCAGCAGGGCCAGCGCGGCGGCGAACGCGAACGCCTGGCGCCACGGCAGCACGTACACCAGGAACGACACCACGAGCGGCGCCGCCAGCGGAGCGAACGCCTGCGTGGTGCCCGCGTTCAGGGCCAGCGCCGCCGTGGCGGCCAGGGTGAGCGTGCCGACGGTACGCGGGAGCCGTACCACGCCGAGAAGACAGACGTCGACCAGGAGGTTCACGACCAGCTCCGCGACCTGACCGCCGCCCGCGAACAGGAAGACCTGCGCGGTCGCGCACAGGACGGCCGCGCCCCACGAGGCCCGCACCACGGCGCGGCGGTCGCCGGCGGTGAGGTCGGGCCTGGTCACGGCGGGTCACCCGGCAGCAGCCCCGCCCGGTGGGCCAGCACCGCGGCCTGGGTGCGGTGGGTGAGGCCGAGCTTGGTCAGCAGCCGCGAGACGTAGCTCTTCACGGTCGTCTCCGACAGGAACAGCCGTTGCGCGATCTCCGGGTTCGTGAGCCCTTCGCCCAGGCAGACGAGCACCTCGCGGTCGCGCTCGGCCAGTTCCTCGATCCTGGCGCGGGCGCTCTCGCCGCGCGCGGACCGGTTCACCAGCCGTTGCGCGGCGATCGGCGACATGACCACGTGCCCGTCGGCCGCGACTCTGATGAGGTTGAGCAGGTCCTCGGCGGGCGTGGTCTTGACCAGGTATCCGCTCGCCCCGGCGGCCAACGCGGCGCGCACGTGGGTGTCGGAGTCGAAGGTGGTCAGCGCGATCACGGTGGGCGGGTCGGCCAGGGCGGCGATCTCCCGGGTGGCCGTGACGCCGTCGACGCCGGGCATCCGCAGGTCCATGAGCACCACGTCGGGCCGCCCCCGCAGGACCTCCTCGACCGCCTCCGCCCCGTCGCGCGCCTCCCCCACGACCTCGATCTCCGGGCTGGAGCCGAGGATGGTCCGCAGGTGGCCGCGGACCATCGGGTCGTCGTCGACGAGCAGCACCCTGATCATGCCTGCCGAGTCTGTCATCACCCCAGTGTCCCGCTCCAGAACCCGCACTGGTGCGCCCGGTCCAGGTCGACGGGGCCGATGCCGCCCTGCTCGGCCGGTTTGAGACTGACGGCGCGCCCGCCGGTGAAGGCGGGCCAGCCGTGCGGCCGGCCGGTGCGGGCGAAGGAGGTCCAGGCGTCGATCATCTGGTCGGCCAGGCGCCACTGCCCGGCGGTGAGGTCGTCCCAGGGCTGCCCGCCCAGGTCGAACAGGTACGGCAGCTCACTGGCATGCTGCGCGCCCGGCGGGAAGCCGGCCGGCACCCGCCCGATGTTGGGCGCCTTCTCGTCGGCGAACTCGTAGGCGTAGACCCGGGTGTGCTCGGCCATCTCCCGGTCCGCCCAGAGCGTCGGGCAGGCCCAGGCCCGGTCACTGGCCACGGTGGCCCAGGCCAGGGCCGGGCTCCGGTAGGCCGACAGCGGGTACTTCCTCATCGCGGCCTCGGCGTGCGTGCCGAAGGCGCCCTTCATGAGCCGCGGGTAGTTCTCCGCCGTCACCGGGAATCCGGCCTGGGCGGCGCCGGAGACGAAGCCGTTGCCCTCGTCCTTGGTGCCGCCGGACAACACCGGGATCTTCATGAACCTGCCCTGGCGCAGCGCCTCGGCGGGTTCGCGGGGCAGCAGCGGCGTGCCGTACGCGAGACTGCTGGAGAAGCTCTCGTTGACCGGCATCAGCGCGGCGGCGGGCTTGGCGCGCAGGCACTCCAGCTCCCGGCCCGCCGGGCAGCCCAGCTTCTTCGCCGCCTCCAGACCGGTGGCGTGGTTGGCCTTCAGCGAGGTATAGGGCGTGAAGGACGGCATGCCGGGGATCGGCAGGTACGTGCCGCTGACCCACTCCAGCATGCAGGAGCCGGACTGGATGATCGCCCGGTCGGCCAGCCCGCGCGCGGCCGGGGAGGTGAGCAGGGCGCAGGTGCTCATCCCGCCGGCCGACTCCCCGAACAGCGTCACGTTGCCCGCGTCGCCGCCGAAGGCCGCGGCGTTGCGCTTGGTCCAGCGCAGCGCCTCCAGCTGGTCGGCCAGGCCGAAGGTGCCGGATCCGGCCAGGCCGGGCAGGCCGAGGTAGCCGAACGCGCCGAGCCGGTAGTTGACCGTCACCACCATGACGCCGCCCTTGGCGGCCAGGCGGCGGGCGTCGTAGGCCGCGCCTGAGCCGGTGGTGTAGCCGCCCCCGTGAAGCCACACCATCACCGGCAGCCGCTTGCCCGTGCGCTTGGACGGGACGGTGACGTTGACGAACAGGCAGTCCTCGGCGCCGACCCTCTTGCCGGCCTCGGTCTGCGTGCACTGCTCGCCCGGCTTGGTGGCGTCGGCCACGCCCGCCCACGGCTCGGCCCTGACGGGTTCCTTCCAGCGCAGCGGGCCGACGGGCGCACGCGCGTACCGGATGCCGCTGAAGGTGGTGACCGCGGCCTCGGTCTGGCCGCGGATCCGGCCCGAGTCCAGTTCGACCACGGTGGTCTCGGGGGCCGCGGCGTGCGCGGCCCCCGAGACGAGGAGCAGGCAGAGCCCCGCGAGCAGGGACGCTCTCATGACGACTTCCTTCCGAACGCCGGTGGGACCGCCACCGTACGATCGGCGCCACGGCCCCCGGCACCCGCGGAAGTTGCGACCGGGCGACCGGAAGTTGTCAGAGGCGCGGGTCCACGGGCTCGGTCTCCATCGCCAGCACGGCGAAGACGGGCTCGTGCACGCGCCACATCGCCTCGCCGTCGGCCAGCCGCGACAGCGCCTCCAGGCCCAGCGCGTGCTCGCGCAGGGCCAGCGACCGCTTCTTGCCGAGGAAGCGCCGGCGCAGCACCTCCAGCGCCTCGGTGTAGTCGGGGCCGTAGATGATGCGCAGGTACTCCCGCCCGCGCACCTTGACGCCGGGCTGCACCCGGCCGGGCGTGTACACGGCGGGCTTGACCACCATGCCCTCGCCCCCGGCCGCCGTCAGCGACTCCCACCAGGCCGTCGCCGCCGCGCGCGAGTCGTCCGAGTCCAGCGACACGAACACGTGCCTGGTCGGCGTGATCAGCTCGGAGTCCAGGCGGCCCAGCGCCGACAGGTGCCACGCGTGCGGCTCCATCGCGGTGTTGCGGCCGCTCTGCCCGTCTCCGCAGGCCAGGATCTGGAATGGCGCCAGCCGTACCCCCTCCAGGCCGTCCACGGGCCAGCAGTAGCGCGCGTAGGCCTCGCGGAAGCGGGCAGCGTTGTCCTGGCGGCGCCGGGTGCGGTCCAGCAGACCGCTCACATCCAGGCCGCGCCCGGCCGCCGTCTCCAGGACCGAGGTGGCCATGGGCAGCGCCGTGCGCGCCGCCGCGCCGACGGAGGCGTACTGCGACTTGATCAGCTCGCCCGCCTTCGCCGACCACGGCAGCAGCTCGCAGTCGAGCACCACCCAGTCGGCGCCGAGCTCGTCCCACAGCGGCGCCACGGCCGCGCGCAGCCGCTCCACCAGCGGCGCGGTGTCGTCGAAGAAGCGCCGCCCGGTGCGCGTGAAGATCTCGCCCGCGCTGCCGTCCGTCACGCCGAAGCGCGCCGCCGCGGCCTCGGGCGTCCGCGCCAGTACGGCCACCGCCCGCGAGCCCATGTGCTTCTCCTCGCACACCACCTCGGTGACCCCGGCAGCGGCGAACTCCTCGAACGCCTGCGCCGGGTGCTCCAGGTAGCCGTCGAGCTGGGAGGTCTCCGGCGGCGCCATGGTCGGCGGCAGGTAGACCAGCCAGCGCGGGTCCACCGCGAAGCGGCTCATGACCTCCAGCGCCGCGGCGGCGTTGGTGTCGAACACCTTGACCCGCGGGCCGAAGCGGGTCTCGACGTAGCGGGTGCCCTGGACGTCGTTGATGTCGAGCTGGCCGGGGTCGCGGGTGTAGCCGCCGAGCGGCTTGACCGAGGCGTACCAGACCTGCTCGGCGGGCACGGAGACGAGCTCGCGCGAGGGGTAGCGCAGCGCGGTCAGCTCGCCGCCGAACACCACGCCGGTGTCGAGGCAGATCGTGTTGTTGACCCACTCCGGCTTCACGGTCGGGGTGTGGCCGTAGACGACCATGGCCCGGCCCCGGTACTCCTCGGCCCACGGGTAGCGCACGGGCAGGCCGTACTCGTCGGTCTCGCCCGTGGTGTCGCCGTAGAGCGCGAACGCGCGCACGCGGCCGGAGGCGCGCATGTGGTAGGCCTCCTTGAGGCCGGCGTGCGCCACGACGAGCTTGCCGTCGTCGAGGACGTAGTGGCTGAGCAGGCCGTCCATGAACGTCCGCGCCCGCTCGACGAAGGCCGGGTCGCTCGCGGCGAGCTGGTCGAGCGACTCCTGCAGGCCGTGCGCGACGCGGACCTTGCGGCCGTTCATCGCGCGGACGAGCTTCTGCTCGTGGTTGCCCGCGACGCAGATGGCGGTGCCCGCCTCGACCATGTCCATGACGATGCGCAGCACACCGGGCGTGTCGGGGCCGCGGTCGACCAGGTCGCCGACGAAGACCGCGGTGCGGCCCTCCGGGTGGTGCGTGCCCTGCCATCCGAGCTCGGCCAGCAGCCGCTCCAGCTCCGCGCGGCAGCCGTGCACGTCGCCGATGATGTCGAACGGCCCGTGAAGGTGCCGCAGGTCGCTCCACGCCTTCTCGTAGGTGACCTGCGCGTTCTCGATCTCGTCGAGGCCGCGCAGCACGTGGACCTTCCTGAAGCCATCCTTGTTGATCTTGCCGAGGGAGCGGCGCAGGTCCTTGCGCTGCCGGATGACGACGCCGGGGCCGAAGTCGCGGTCGGGCCGCGTCTCGTTGCGCGCGATCGCCACGTCCTCGGGTACGTCGAGGACGACGGCGTCGGCCAGCACGTCATGCCGCCTGGCCAGCTCGATGAGGCTCTTGCGGGCCTGGTACTGCACGTTGGTGGCGTCGACGACGGTGAACAGGCCGCGGCTGAGCCGCACGCCCACGATGTGGTGGAGCAGGTCGAAGGCGGCGGGGGTGGAACTCTGGTCGTTCTCGTCGTCGGAGACCAGGCCGCGGCAGAAGTCGGAGGAGATGATCTGCGTCCGCTTGAAGTGCTTGGCGGCGAACGTCGACTTTCCGCTGCCCGAGACCCCCACCAGCACCACGAGGGACAGTTCGGGAACGCTAACCACGAGTGAATACCCCCATCTGAGTCGAGGGCCCCAGCTCGGGATCCTCCTCGCCGACCGGCCTGAGGCCGACGGTGTAGCCGAACCGCTCGCACACGCTCGCGCACCAGGCGGCGAACTCCGCGCGCGTCCACTCGAAGCGGTGGTCGCGGTGGCGCAGCCCGTCCAGGAACTCGTAGCGCACGTTGTACTCGACGTTCGGCGTGGTCACGAGCACATGCTGCGGCTTGGCCGAGCCGAACACCACCCGCTCCAGCGCGGCGAGCCTGGGCGGGTCGACGTGCTCGACGACCTCCATGAGCACCGCGGCGTCGTAGCCGGCGAAGCGCTTGTCGGTGTAGGTCAGCGCGCCCTGGAACAGGGTGAGCCTGGCCCGCTTGCTGTCGGACATGCGCTCCAGGCGCAGCTTGCGGGCGGCGATGGCCAGCGCCAGCGGCGAGACGTCCGTGCCGGCGACGCGGGCGAACCGCGGCCTGGCCAGCAGCGCGCCGACCAGCTCGCCCTGGCCGCAGCCGAGGTCGATCACGCTGGTGGCGCCCAGCTCCTCCAGGGTCGCCAGAACCGCCTCACGGCGCAGCACGTTGAGCGGCCGCGCCTTCGCCTTCCCCGATTCCTGCGTGGTCTCCCGCGTCTCCTGTGTCTCTTGCGTCTCCTGTGTCTCGGCCAGGGCCTCTTCGGTCTCGGCCGCCACCGCCTCGTCCGCGGCGGTCTCGTCCGGCGCGGCCTCCTCCGACACCGCGGGCTCCAGCTGCTCCTCGGTCTCGTCGCCGAGCTCGGCCAGCCGGGCCAGCGCCGAACGGGCCAGCGTCCAGCGCCGCCCCAGGTACCGGCGGGCGATCACGCCGCGCAGCGGATGCTCGCGCAGCCACCCCTCACCGGCCCGCAGCAGCTTGTCCACCTCGTCGGGCGCGACCCAGTAGTGCTTGGCGTCGTCGAGCACCGGCAGCAGCACGTACAGCTGGTTGAGCGCGTCGGCCAGCCGCAGCGTCCCGCGCAGCGTCAGCCGCACGTACCGCGAGTCGCCCCACTCGGGAAACCCCTCGTCCAGCGGTACGGCCCGCGCCTCCACCGCCCAGCCGAGCGGCTCGAACACGCCGCGAGCCAGATCCGCCCCGCCCCTGCAGACCAGCGCGATCTCCAGCGGCAGCGGCGTCCCCGGCAGGTCGGGCCGCGCCTTGCACCGCCCGGCCCGCGCCGTCCTGAACACGTCCGCCAGCGCCACCGCCATCAGCGACGAGGCGGCGTACGGCCGGTCGTTGACGTACTGCGACAGGCTGAAGTCGGGCGAGCTCTTGCCGCTCGACCTGACCAGCGCCACCGGGTCCACTTCCAGCAGCAGGGCCACGGTGCACCGTCGCTCGTCCGCTTCTGGATAGAAGACCGTCGCCGTTCCCGTCGATTGACGGAACTCCTGCACCCGGTCGGGATGCTTGTGCAGCAGGAAGCCCAGGTCAGTGGCCGGCTCGGCGGTGGTCGAGATCGTCAGTAGCACTCCGGAAGTCTGACTTATCCGGTACGGGCGGCGCCAATCGAAATCGCCGCCCGCCGGCGGCTTTACACGTGGGGCAGGATCTCCGCGGCGATCAGCTCCAGGTGGTCGAGGTCGGACAGGTCCATGACCTGCAGGTACACGCGCTCGGCGCCCACCTTGGAGAACTGCTCCAGCTTGCCCAGCACCTCCGCCGGCGTCCCGGCCAGGCCGTTGGCGCGCAGCTGGGCTAGGTCGGAGCCGATCGCCGCGGCCCGGCGCTCCAGCCCGGCCTGGTCGGCGGCCACGCAGACGGTCTGGGCCACCGACATGCGCACCGTGCGACCGGCCGCGTCGGCGGCCCGCCGTACCGTGTCGAAGTGGGTGCCGCTCTCGTCCACGGTGCGGAACGGCACGTTGAACTCGTCGGCGTACGCCGCCGCGAGCCGGGGCGTGCGCTTGGCTCCGAAGCCGCCGATGATGATCGGCGGGTGCGGACGCTGCGCCGGCTTGGGCAGCGCGGGCGAGTCCTTGAGCTGGTAGTGGGCGCCGTCGAAGGAGTAGGGGCCCTCGGCGTTCCACAGGCCGGTGACGATCCGCAACTGCTCCTCGAACCGGTCGAAACGCTCCCCGACCGGCGGGAACGGGATGCCGTAGGAGGTGTGCTCGTTCTCGTACCAGCCGGTGCCGAAGCCGAGCTCGACCCGGCCGCCGCTCATCTGGTCGACCTGGGCGACGCTGATCGCCAGCGGGCCCGGCAGGCGGAAGGTCGCGGGCGAGACCAGGGTGCCGAGCCGGATGCGGGAGGTCTCCCTGGCCAGACCCGCCAGGGTGATCCAGGCGTCGGTCGAGCCGCTGCCCGGGTCGCCCTGGCCGATGCGCTGATAGTGGTCGGAACGGAAGAACGCGTCGAACCCCAGCCGCTCGGTGGCCCGCGCGACGGCCAGCAGCTCGTCGTAGGAGGCGCCTTCCTGCGGTTCGGTGAAGATCCTCAACTTCATAGGCCCATTAAATCCGGAGAACGGCCCCGCGCCCCCGTGTAGCCTTGCTAGTTTCACTTTCGGTAGCAGCCCAGACACGAAGGGTCGCTTATGCCGAACAGCCGGCGCACAAGAGAGCCGGGCACTCCCCCGCGATCCATCGTGATGGCGGCGGCCCTGGCTCTGGCCGCCGCCACCGGCGTGGCCGTCTGGCTGCTCCCGGCCCAGGCCACCCCCGAGACCCCGGTGGCCGCCCCCGCCAAGCCCCCGCCGCCGACGACGACGATGGTCACCGCCACCCCGCGGCCTTTAGCCGCCGAGGGACCCAGCGCGTTCCTGGCGTTCGTCGACACCGCCCGCACGCCCGAGTTCAACCTGCCCGACCACAGCCGCCGCACCGGCGTGCGCTGGTACGCGCTCGGCCACGTGGTCTCCGGTGGCGACGGCTGCGTCCCCAGGTGGGGCGGCAAGCTCGACCCCGGCAGCAACCCCGTCGCCAACCGCATCGGCAGGCTGCGCGCCGGCGGCGCCGACGCGGGCCTGTCCTTCGGCGGCCCCGCGGGCAGGGAACTGGCCGACGCCTGCGACGGCACCACCTCGCTGACCGCCGCCTACCGCCGGGTCGTGAGCGCGTTCGACGCCCGCTTCGCCGACTTCGAGATCCGCGACAGCGCCAACGCCGACGTGGTGCTGCGCCGGGCCAGGGCGCTGCGCGCGCTGCAACAGGAGCGGCCGCTGCACCTCACCTTCACCGTCCCGCTGGGGCCCGGCGGGCTGTCGGAACGCGACGCCGCGCTGCTCAAGCTCACCCACGACGCCGGCGCCCGGATCTCCACGGTGAACCTGCTGGCCGCCATCGAGCCCGGCGACGCGCCCGAGGGCCGGATGCGGCGGGTGGCGGAAGCCGTACGGGCGGCTCATGGGCAGATCGCGCGGGCGCTGGGCATCGCCGACCCCGCCCAGGCGTGGCGGAGCCTCGCGCTCACCTCGGTGCTCGTCAGCCCCGGCGACCTCGGCGAGATCGACGCGCGCAAGCTGACGACGTTCGCCGCCCGCTACGAGCTGGCCTGGCTGTCGCTGCGCGGCGCCGCCCCGTCCCAGTCCGTGTCGCGTATTCTCTGGCGCACCCGTGCGTGAGCTATAGGATTCTCCGCGTCAGGGGGTATTTGTCGGAGGAGGAGCATTTGATGGCGGCCCGGCCGGAGCTGGCCAGAAAAGTGCTGCTCTACTGGATGGACGGCATGGTCGCGTTCATCGCGGTCGCGTTCACCATCATGCTGTTCAGCCTCGCCGCCATCGGCACGCTCTCCCCGGGGCGCGCGTTCCTCGTCGGGGTGCTCCTGCTGGCGCAGTTCGCCATGTTTCCGTTCGTCCTGCGCGCCGCCTACGACGACAAGCCCAGGCCCACCGTCCTGCTGGCCGTCTCCGGTCTGGCCATGCTGGTCTCGATCATGCTCATCCCGCCCGGCCTCGGCACCAGCACCTGGGAGATCGTCGCCGGTCTGTGGCTGGCCGGCCTGGCGATCAACGTCCGGTGGCGGGTGAGCGTCGCCTTCGGCGTGGTCCTGGCCGCCATCACCGTCCCCCTCGCCGTCTACGTCTCCGAGATGGGCCTGTTCGTGGCTCTGGTGGGTGAAGGCGTCACCCTGGTGATCACGCCGCTGGCCATGTGGCTGTGGGTGTGGCTCTGGCGCACGATCAGGGACGCGCACGAGAGCCAGGAGGCCAAGTCCCGCCTGGCCGTCGCCGAGGAACGGCTGCGCTTCGCCCGCGACCTGCACGACCTGCTCGGCCACAGCCTGTCGGTGATCAGCATCAAGAGCGAGCTGGCCGCGAAGCTGTCGGCCAAGGACACCGCCCGCGCCGCCGGCGAGATGTCCCAGGTCCGCGAACTGGCCGGCGGCGCGCTGGCCGAGGTCCAGGCCGCCGTCGAGGGCTACCGCTCGCTCGACCTGTCACTGGAGCTGGCCACCGTACGCGCCACGCTGGAGGCCGCCGGCGCCCGCTGCACGGTCGAGGCCAGCACCGACGACCTGTCGCCCGCCGCCCGCGCGCTGCTGGCGTGGGCGGTGCGCGAAGGCGCCACCAACATCCTCAAGCACAGTACGGCGACGCGCTGTGCCATCACCATCGACCGGGGCGTGCTGGAGATGCGCAACAACGGCGTGAAGGGACCCCAGCGCTCGACCGGCAGCGGCCTGCGCGGCCTGTCGGAACGGCTGACCGCCGCCGGCGGCACCTTCTCCGCCTCGGTCACGGACTCGGACTCGGGCGAGTTCCTCCTGCGCGCGGCGGTCCCGGCATGATGCGGGCCAGCAAGCTCGACAGGGTCCGGTGGCTGTTCCTGTACTCCAACGACTTCATCAACCTGACCGTCTTCCTCAGCCTCCTGCAGCTCTCCATCGCCTGGCAGGAGAACTGGGCGCCCAAACCCGTGCTCGTCGGGGCCTTCGCGCTGCTCCTGGTCTTCTTCGCGCTGTCCACCCGGCCGCTGCGCATCGCGACCCGCGGCGGCCGGCGGCCGACCCTCCTGCTGGCGGTCGCCGCCGTCATCACGCTCGCCTTCGCCGCCTTCTCCATGGTCTGGCTGGTGCCGGTGTGGCTCGGGATCGTGTCGCCGTTCCTGAGCAGGCGCGCCTTCTGGATCACGGCCTCCGTCGTCACCGCGCTGACCCTCGTGTACGTGGCCATCATCGGCGGCCTCCCGTTCGTCGTCATCATGATGGTCCTGACGCTGATCGTCACCGGCGGCACCCTGGCCAACGTACGGATCTGGCGGAGCGCCCAGGAAGCCTACGAAGGCCAGGAGGCCAAGGCGGCGCTGGCCGTGTCGGAGGAACGGCTGCGCTTCGCCCGCGACCTCAACGACCTGCTCGGGCAGAGCCTCGTCGACATCGCCGCCGGGGCCGGGCGGGCCGAGGCCACGCTGGGCGTCGACCCGGAACGGGCGGCGGCGGAGATGTTCGAGGTGCGGGATCTGGCCAGGCGGTCGTTGCGGGAGGTTCGCACCGCCGTACAGAACTATCGGGCGCTCGACCTCGGCGAGGTGCTCGCGAGCGTGCGCGCCGTGCTGGAGGCGGCGGACGTGCACTGCGCGATCGACACCGACGACACCGGCGACCTGCCCGCCGAGGCCCGCACACTGCTGGCCGCGGTGGTTCGCGAGGGTGCCACCAACATCCTCAAGCACAGCACCGCCCAGCGGTGCACGATCACGATCAAGAATGGGGTGCTGGAGATGTCCAACGACGGGATCTCGCCGGACGCCGGCGAGCCCGGCGGGCTGCGCGGCCTGTCCCAGCGGTTGAGCGCGGCGGGCGGCACGCTGAGCGCCGGCGCCGCCGACGGCGTCTACCTGCTGCGAGCCGCGGTATGACCACGCGCGTCCTGCTCGCCGACGACGAGCACCTCATCCGCGGCGCCCTGGCCGCCCTGCTCGACCTTGAGGACGGCATCGAGGTCGTCGCCCAGGTCGGCCGCGGCGACGAGGTGGTCCCCGCGGTCCGGGCCCACAACCCCGACGTGGCCGTCCTCGACATCGAGATGCCCGGCATGGACGGCCTGACCGCGGCCGAGCAGATCAGCGCCCAGTGCAAGATCGTCATCCTGACCAGCCTGGGCCGCCCCGGCTACCTGCGCCGCGCGATGGCCGCCGGGGTCAGCGGCTTCCTGGGCAAGGACGCCTCCGCCGAAGAGCTGGCGATGGCCATCCGCAAGGTGATGGCCGGCGGCCGCTACCTGGACGCCGAACTCGCCGCCGCCGCGATGGCCGCCGGCGACAGCCCGCTGACCGAACGCGAACGCGACGCCCTGCGCCTGGCCGGCGACGGCGCCCCCATCTCCCGCATCGCCACCGAACTCCACCTGACAGAAGGCACCGTCCGCAACTACCTGTCCAGCGCCATGACCAAACTCAACGCCCAGAACCGCCTGGAGGCCATCCGCACCGCCCAGCGCATGGGCTGGCTGTAGCCACGGCGTTCGCGCGGTGGCACCGGCACCCCCGCGTAACGCCCGTCGCCTCCGGGGCGGTGTTCTTGTCGCTGACTACGCCCCGTCACCGGTTAAGGGGACGGGACGTTTCATGATCTTGAGACATCAGGAGACACCCCGAGATTCGGTAGCGCCGCTGCTGGTCAGGGCCCTTTCTAGGCCTTGACCAGCAGGGCCACACACTCCACGTGGTGGGTCATCGGGAAGGCGTCGAAGGCGCGGAGGTCGGTGAGGGGGTAGCCGCGTTCGTCCAGCCAGGCCAGGTCGCGGGCCAGGGTCGCCGGGTCGCAGGAGACGTAGACGATCCTGGCGGCCTCCAGCGAGGCGATGCGGTCCACCACCTCGCGGCCCAAACCCGAGCGGGGCGGGTCGACGACCACGAGGTCGGCGCGTTCGATCTGGAAGCGGTCCAGGGCTTCCTCCACCCGGCCCCTCTCCACCCTGGCCTGGGGGAGGTCGCGCAGGTTGGCGCGGGCGTCGCGGACGGCTGCGGCCTCCGATTCGAGGCCGAAGACGGCGCCCTCGTCGCCCACCCGCTCGGCCAGCGCGGCGGCGAACAGGCCCACTCCGCAGTAAAGGTCGAGCGCCCATTCGCCGGGCTCGGGCTGGCCGTACGTGAGGACGGCGTCCAGGAGGGTTTCGGCGGCGCCGGGGTGTACCTGCCAGAAGCCGCTGCCCGTCACCCGGAACTCGCGGTCGTCCGCCCGCTCGTGGAGGTTGCCGGAGCCGTGGCGGGCGTCGCTGCGGCCTTTGCCCTGGTTGACGAGGATGGAGGCGGGCGCCTCCAGGTCGGGGACGGCGACGGTGCGGCGCGGGCGGGGGGCGATGACGACGTTGCGTTCGCCGCTCGACGACGCGATGACCTCCACCCCGGCGGCGCCCTTCCAGTTGTGCGCCTCGGCGCCCACCGCCTCCACCTCGGGGTGGGCGATGAGGCAGGCGTCGACGACCTCGATGTCGTGGGAGCGGTGGTGGCGGAAGCCGAGCTCGCCGCCGGGCGTGGCGGCGAACTGGACGCGGGTACGCCACCCGAGCCCGTCCTTCGCCCCGGGAACCTCCTCCACCACGATCTCGCGCTCGATCCCGGCCAGGCGGCGCAGTTGCTCGGCGACCACGTCGGCCTTCATGGCCCGCTGCGCCTCCAGCGTGACGTGCTGCCAGTCACACCCGCCGCACCGGCCGGGACCGGCGTACGGGCACGGCGGCACGACCCGGTCAGGCGAGGCCTGGAGGACCTCGACGGCGTCGGCCCGAAGGAACCGGGTCGTCTCCTCGGTGACCCGGGCACGGACTCGCTCTCCGGGCAGTGCGTGGCGTACGAACACCACCCGCCCCTCATGGCGTGCCACGCACCAGCCGCCATGCGCGACCGGGCCTACCGTCAGCTCGAGAGTTGCCTGTTCCACAGCAATACAGCCTAGGCCCTCACCCGGCCGACTCCACCGAGCAGCGCCTTAACTACGCTATGTAGCCATGTACGAGGGGCGGGTGGTACGGCGGCGGCTCGGGTTCGGGGGCACGCTGGCCGCCACGCTGTTCTTCTGCGCCTCGCTCACCCCGACGCTGCTGCCCAGGCCGTGGGTCATGCAGGGCGCGATGGGCGGGGTCACCGGCATCATCGGCTACGCCGTGGGCGCGAGCGCGGGCGCGGCGGGGCGGGCGCTGATCGGCTACCGGCTGCCCGAGCGGGGGCGGGTGCTGGCCTGGCGGGTGCTGATCGCGGTGTGCGCACTGCTGGCGGGCGTGACGCTGTGGTACAGCCTCGGCTGGCAGGACGACCTGCGCGCGCTCATGGGGATGACCAGGCAGATCACCTGGTTCCCTCCGGCGATCCTGGCGCTGAGCGTCGCGCTGTTCGCGCTCTTCCTGCTCCTGGCCCGGTCGGTACGGCTCGGCGGCCGCAAACTGATCACCTGGCTGGACCGCTTCGTCCCGGTGCCCATCGCCCAGGCCACCGGAATCGTCATCGTGACCGCCGTCGTCGGGGTTCTGGCCAACGACGTGCTGTTCTCGGGGTTCGTCAACGCGGTCAACGACGCCTCGTCGGTCGCGAACGGCACCACCGATCCCGGGGTGCGGCGGCCGGGTTCCGCGAAGGTGTCCGGCGGCGCGGGTTCGCTGCTGGGCTGGGACTCCCTGGGGCGCGAGGGCCGCAACTTCACCGGGAGCGCGATCGCGACGCCGCGGCTGCGCGCCTTCTCCGGAAGGCGGCCGGCCGAGCCGATCCGGGTCTACGTGGGCCTGCAGGCGGCTCCCACACCGGCGGCCCAGGCGGCGCTGGCCGTACGGGAGCTGGAAAGGACGGGCGCGTTCGCGCGCCCTGTGCTCGCGGTGCTGGGGACGACGGGCACGGGGTGGGTGGACGAGCAGATCGCCGACAGCCTGGAGTACATGTACAACGGCGACAGCGCGATGGTCGCCCTGCAGTACTCCTACCTGCCGAGCTGGGTGTCGTTCCTGGTGGACCGCGGCAAGGCGGCGCGGGCGGGCGCGGCGCTGTTCGACGCGGTGCGCGCCCGGTGGGAACGGCTGCCGCCGGGCGAACGGCCGCTGCTGGTCCTGTCAGGGGAGAGCCTGGGCAGCTTCGAGCTCGAAGGCGCCTTCCGCGACCTGCCGGACCTGGTGGGCAGGGCCGACGGGGCGTTGTTCGTGGGGCCGCCGGACGCCAACCCGATCTGGCGGGCGGTGACCGCGGGGCGCGAGCCGGACAGCCCGGTGTGGCGGCCGGTGTTCGAGCGGGGCAGGACGGTGCGCTTCGGGCAGTACCCGGATGACCTGTCCTGGCCGCCGGGGCCGTGGGAACGGCCGCGCGTGGTGTATCTGCAGAACGCCTCCGACCCGGTCGTGTGGTGGTCGACCGACCTCATCTACGCCAAGCCGGAGTGGCTGACCGCGCCGCGCGGGCCGGACGTCAACCCGCGGATGAACTGGTTCCCGCTGGTGACGTTCTGGCAGGTGCTGGGAGACATGTCGGTCGCGCTGAACGTCCCGGCAGGGCACGGCCACGTCTACGGCGCGAACGTGGTGGAAGGCTGGGCGGCTATCGCCGCGCCGGACGGCTGGAGCGCCGCCGACACCGCCCGCCTCCACGCGCTGGTCAGCGCTCGTTCTTCCCCGTGAGCTGCTCGTCCTTGATGACCTGGTGCCAGGGACGGCGCACGGAACCCGGCGCGAACGGCTCGGGACGGCCCTTGAGCCGGTCGGAGGAGTGCAGCTGCCACGGGACGCTGGTCACCATCACGCCCGGCTTGAACAGCAGGCGCGCCTTGAGCCGCAGCGCGCTCTGGTTGTGGAGCAGGTGCTCCCACCAGTGGCCGACGACGTACTCGGGGATGAAGACGGTGATGACGTCGCGGGGCGAGCGGCGGCGCAGCGTCTTGACGTAGTCGAGGACCGGCTGCGTGATCTCCCGGTAGGGCGAGTCGAGCATCTTCAGCGGGACCGGGATGCCCCACCGTTCCCACTCCTCCTGCAGGCGGCGGGCCTCGTCGCCCTCGACGCCGACGGTGATGGCCTCCAGCGTGGACGGGCGGGTGGCGCGGGCGTAGGCCAGGGCGCGCATGGTCGGCTTGTGCACCTTGGAGACGAGCACGATCGCGTGGTTGCGGGCCGGGAGCATCGACGGGTCGTACTCCTCGGTGATCTCCAGCTCTGCGGCGACGTTGTCGTAGTGGCGGCGGATCGCCTTCATCATCAGGAACAGGATCGGCATCGCGATGCACACGATCCACGCGCCGACCAGGAACTTCGTCAGCAGCACCACGATCAGCACCAGGCCGGTCATGATGCCGCCGAAGAAGTTGATCGTCCGCGAGCGGTGCATCTGGTGGCGTACCCGGGGGTCGGTCTCGGTCTTCAGGTGGCGCGTCCAGTGGATGACCATGCCGGTCTGGCTGAGCGTGAACGAGACGAAGACGCCCACGATGTACAGGTTGAGCAGGCGGCTCACGTCGGCCTGGAACCCCCACAGCAGCAGGCAGGCGCCCAGCGCCAGGATGACGATGCCGTTGGAGAAGGCCAGCCGGTCGCCGCGGGTGTGCAGCTGGCGCGGCAGGTAACGGTCCTGGGCCAGGATCGAGCCGAGCACCGGGAAGCCGTTGAAGGCGGTGTTGGCCGCCAGGAACAGGATCAGCGCGGTCACCGCCGAGATCACCACGAACAGCAGCGAGCCGCCGCCGAAGACGGCGTCGGCCACCTGGGAGATGATCGGCTGCTGGTAGTAGCTCTCGCCGGCCGGCTTGCCGTCGATGAGGATGTCCAGCGCCGGGTGCTCCGACACCTTCACGCCGGAGACCAGGCCGAGCGCGATGATGCCGCCGAACATCGTGATCGCGACCAGGCCCATCATGAGCAGCGTGGTGGCGGCGTTCTTGCTCTTGGGCTTGCGGAAGGCGGGCACGCCGTTGCTGATGGCCTCGACACCCGTCAGGGCGGCGCAGCCGGAGGAGAAGGCACGCAGGATCAGGAAGGCGGCGGCGAAGGAGGTCAGGTTCGTCTGCTCGGCCACGATCGCGTAGTCGGCGGTGGGCGCCTTGAGGTCGTCGTCGAGGACCAGGAGCCGGATGCCGCCCCAGAAGATCATGCCGATGACCGCGGCCATGAACGCGTAGGTCGGGATGGCGAAGGCGGCGCCCGACTCCCTGATGCCGCGCAGGTTGACGACCGTGAGCAGAATGACGATGACGATGGCGACCGTGGGCTTGTGCTCGGCCACGAACGGCACCGTCGCGCCCACGTAGTCGACGCCGTTGGCGACCGAGACGGCCACCGTCAGCACGTAGTCCACCATGAGCGCGCTGGCCACGGTCAGGCCGGCGTTCTTGCCGAGGTTCGTGGTGGCGACCTCGTAGTCGCCGCCGCCGCTGGGGTAGGCGTGGACGTTCTGCCGGTACGAGGCGACCACCGTGAGCATCACGATGATGACGGCGATGGCCACCCAGGGGCTGAAGTGGTAGAACGACACACCCGCCAGCGAAAGGATGACCAGAATCTCCTGTGGCGCGTAGGCCACCGAGGACAGGGCGTCACTCGCGAACACGGGGAGTGCGATGCGTTTGGGAAGC
Source organism: Nonomuraea sp. NPDC050540 (assembly GCF_044457485.1). Taxonomy (NCBI): domain Bacteria; kingdom Bacillati; phylum Actinomycetota; class Actinomycetes; order Streptosporangiales; family Streptosporangiaceae; genus Nonomuraea; species Nonomuraea sp. NPDC050540. The sequence goes on along the minus strand of NZ_JBITHA010000001.1, from coordinate 547,154 downwards.
AGCTGTTCATGCAGCTGACCGCTGCGCAGCGCCCGGCCGACCAGGACGCGTTTCAGGAGATCCGTTACCTTCGCCACGTAAACCGATGCTAGCCCTCTCCTCCCGCCCGGCAGTTACGGCGCTCCCTTATCAGGCCATACTGATACACGAGACCTGCCAAACCGCGGACGGCGGAGAGTATGCACATAGTGATCATGGGTTGTGGCCGGGTGGGATCGACCATCGCCCACATCCTTGAGGACAACGGCCACTCGGTCGCGATCATCGACCGGGACCCGCAGGCGTTCCGCCGCCTGCGCGCCGGATTCCGCGGCCGCCGCGTCACCGGCGTCGGCTTCGACCGCGACGTCCTCATCGAGGCCGGCATCGAGTCGGCCGCCGCGTACGTGGCGGTCTCCAGCGGCGACAACTCCAACATCATCTCCGCCCGTGTCGCCCGCGAGACGTTCGGCGTCGACAACGTCGTCGCCCGCATCTACGACTCCCGCCGGGCCGAGATCTACCAGCGGCTCGGCATCCCCACGGTCGCCACCGTGCGCTGGACCGCCGACCAGATCCTGCGCCGCGTCCTGCCCGAGGGCGCGGAACCCCTCTGGCGCGACCCCACCGGCACCGTCATCCTGGCCGAGGTCACGGTGAACGCCGCCTGGGTCGGCACCCGCGTCATCGACCTCGAAGGGCAGGCTGGGGCCCGGATCGCGTTCGTCAACCGCATGGGCGAGGCCCTGGTCGTCAAGCGCGAGACCATGGTCCAGGAAGGCGACATCCTGCACGTCATCGCCGCAGAAAACGACATGGACCGGATCAACAAGGTGCTCGCCGCGGCGCCGGAACAGGACCACTGATGCGCGTCGCCATCGCCGGCGCCGGAGCCGTCGGCCGCTCCATCGCCGCCGAACTCCTGGAGAACGGCCACGAGGTCCTGCTCATCGACATCGACCCCAAGGCCATCAAGATCGACACGGTGCCACGCGCCGAATGGCTGCTCGCCGACGCCTGCGAGATCTCCTCCCTCGACGAGGCCGGGCTCAACAACTGCCACGTCGTCGTCGCCTCCTCCGGAGACGACAAGGTCAACCTCGTGGTCTCGCTGCTGGCCAAGACGGAGTACGGCGTGCCGCGCGTCGTGGCCCGCATCAACCACCCGTCGAACGAGTGGCTGTTCAACGAGTCCTGGGGCGTGGACGTCGCCGTCTCCACGCCGCGCCTGCTGTCCGCGCTGGTGGAAGAGGCGGTGAGCGTGGGCGATCTGGTGAGGTTGATGACGTTCCGCCAGGGCCAGGCGAACCTGGTGGAGCTCACGCTGGCCGACGACGCCCCCGTGGTGGGCCAGCGCGCCGGCTCGGTCCCCTGGCCCACGGACTCGGCCCTGGTCGCCATCCTCCGCGAGGGCCGCGTCCTCGTCCCCACCGCCGACGACCCGCTGGAGGCCGGCGACGAGCTCCTCTTCGTCGCCAGCCAGGAAGTCGAGCAGGACCTGGCGCATCTCCTGTCCTCTCACTGACTTTCCGCTCCAAGCAGCCCCATCCGTCACGGCAAAGCCGCAGCCACCCCCACCCGCCGCACGTGGCCGGCTTCTGTCCAGGGACACGGCCGTCCAGCGTGCGGGGCGGGCCACCATAACGCCCGCCCCGAACCCGGCTACCGCTGAAAGGCACGTGGGGTAGCCGAAGGCAGCGTCAGACGGCCGGCGGCGCGGTCGTGGCGGCGGCCGGCTATGCACGCTGGACGGCCGTTGCCCTGGACGGGGCCCGGCCCTGTGCGGCGGGTGGGGGTGGCTGCGGCCGGCCGTAACGGAAAAGGCCGGAAAGAACCGACACACCACCCCAGGCCGCACTTTCTAGAACAGGGCTGAGATCACGCCACCGACGGCTTGATGGGCGTGCGGCCGCGGCCCAGGAGCCAGAGCATAGCGCCGAGGGCGGCGACTTGGAGTGGCCAGCCCATCAGGATCTTCGTGATGCCCAGCGCCGCCACCGCCTCGTCTCCTCCGTACACGTAGACCGGCAGCTGCACCGCCACCCGCACCACGCACGGCAGCATCAGCAGCCACGTCAGCCGCGTGCACAACCGCACGATCCCCGGGTCCTTGTGCCACGCCGTCGGGTCGCCGGTGACCGAGCCGATGAGGAAGCCCACGACCGGCCAGCGGGTGATGATCGAGATGAGCATCGCCACCGAGTAGCCGGCGTTCCAGAGGATTCCGGGCAGGAAGTACGCCTTCGCGTCACCCGATCGGCTGGCGAAGAAGGCGCCGATGGCGATGCCGATGAGGCTGTTGATCACGAACTGCGGCGTGGAGCGCTGCACGAGGCGCGCCAGGAGCAGCAGCACCGCCAGCGCGATGCTGACGATGAGCGAGGTCTTCAGCTGCTCCGTGGTGATCCACGTGACGGTGAAGGCGATCGTGGGCACCGCGGCCTCGATCATGCCACGCACGCCGCCCAGTGCCTTGCTGAGCTGGGCGCGCACCGCCGCCTCGACGGTGTCGTGGGCGACTTCCTCGGCCTCGGCGCTCACCTGATCAGCTCCCTGGACGCAGTTCGTATCGTGGATTGAACATCACCTTGCGCCCGTCCTGCATGCTGACCAGGCCCTCGGCCTTGACGATGCGACCGGGTTCGATGCCCGCGATCCTGCGGCGGCCGAGCCAGACGAGGTCGATCACGTCGGACCCGTCGTAGAGCTCGGCCTCCAGCGCGGGCGCCCCACCCCGGGGACGCAGCGTCACGGTACGTAGCGTACCGGCTACGCAGAAGCGGCGTCGGCCGCCGCACCTGACGATGGGAGTGGCGCCGGCCTGGTCGGCGTCCTCCCGCAGCTCCTGAGCTTCGATCTCGGACTGCGGGGAGGCAAGCCGGCTGAAGAAGCCGCGCAATCCCCCGCGTTTGTGGGGCTCTGCCGTACTCGTCATGATGACTCAGCTTATGTGATGAGAGGCGTCAGCGAATCTCACTGATTTCGGGTCCTCGCTGGAAGGGGTTGAGCCCGGGGTCGGACGCGTCCTGCTCGGGGGTGTTCTCGTTGGGACGGCGCAGCGGGATCGCCTCTTCCCTGGCCATCGGGTCGCTGCCGCGCACCACGACGATGTCCCTGACGAAGTCGAGAAACTCCTCCGCGACCTTCTCGTCGAGGGCGGCGCGGCCGCTGATGATGGCCAGCAGGAGCCAGCGCGGGCCGTCGACGCCGAGGTAGCGGATCTGGCGGCGTTCGCCGTCGGACTCGACCTCGCCCCTCAGCTCGGGACCCAGCGGGCCCTCGCTCACGGACAGGCCGCTCGCGGTGCTGGTGATCTTGGTGCGTACCTCGTCCCACAGGCCGGAGGACTTGGGCGCGGCCATCGCCTGGACCTGCAGCGTGCTCTCCTCGTAGAGGGCGATCACGCTGACGTGCTGGTCGCCCATCGCGGCCAGGCGGATGTCGAACGCCGGGTGGTGCGGGACCCGCAGGCCGCCCAGGTCGATCCGGTCTGACTCCGGGTGCGTCTCGTCGGCGTCCCAGGGACCCGACTCGCGTCCAGGCTCACGTGCCGCCGATTCCTCGGCGGCCGGCTCCTGCTCGCGACGCTTGCGTCGGAACACGTTCCTCACTCCTTAACGTCCGGTAGAACCAAAGCCGCCGTTGCCGCGTGCCGATCCGGGCAGGCGCTCGACCTCGGCGAAGGCGGCGCGCTCCACACGCTGGATGACCAGCTGGGCGACCCGGTCGCCGCGGCGCAGGCGGAAGGCGTTCTTGGTGTCGGTGTTGATCAGCGTCACCTTGATCTCGCCACGGTATCCGGCATCGACGGTGCCGGGGGCGTTGACGAGGGTCACGCCGTGCTTGGCGGCCAGGCCCGAGCGCGGGTGCACGAACGCGGCGTAGCCGTCGGGCAGCGCGATCGCCAGGCCGGTGCCGACCATCGCGCGCTCGCCGGGCAGCAGTTCGACGTCCTCGGCGGCGTAGAGGTCGGCGCCGGCGTCGCCCGGATGGGCATAGGACGGCGGCGGCAGCTCGCGGTCGAGCCGCTGGATCAGGACCTCTGTGTCCGTCGGGCGCGCGAGGCTCGCACGCCTCCCGTCCGCTCCGCCCACTGCGTCGGACTCACTCCCGCTCACGGGTTCACCTCGTACTCGTGATGTTCGGCCGCCATGGCCTCGGCGTCGCCGTGCTGCGCGAAGTGCTCCATGTTCACTTCTACGAACAGCGCCGCGGCGCGGACGGCGGCCGGGCCGTCGGGGGCGCCGACGCGCCCCTCAGCCTCAAGGTACGCCTTCCGCCCCGCCATACCGGTGCACCAGGCACGCAGGTGGAGTGTCGTGCCCACGGGAACCGGGAGGAGGTAGTCGGTCTCCAGGCGGGCCGTGACATACGGCTTGTGGAACAGCCAGATGGACATTCCGATGACTTCGTCCATCGCCGCGGCGAGCACGCCGCCGTGCGCCAGCCCCGGCGCTCCCTGGTGGGCCGTGCCGACGGTGAACTCCGCCTCGACCGTGGCCCCGTCGGGCGTGCGGGCGGCGAGGTGGAGGCCGGTCGGGTGGTCGGCGCCGCAGCCGAAGCACCGGCTGTAGTGGGAGCCGAGCGCCGAACCCGGCGGGGGCGCGTTGAGGTGCGCCTTCGGCTGGTCCGCGCCCTCGGGAGGCGTGGTCAGGGAGGAACGTGTCACGGGTGACGAGGTTACTCCTTGCCGGAGACCGCCACGTCCTCGGCGGCCGCTTCCGGCGCGGGCGCACCGGGCTTCGCGGGCGCGGACTCACCGGGCCCCTGGGGCGCGGGCTTCGCGGGTGCCTGTGGTGTGGACGGCTCCGCGGGCGGGAGCTCCTGCGGCGGATCGTGGCGCAGCTCGGGCAGCGCCCGGTAGATGACGGCGGCCACCGGGACCGCCACCACGGCGCCCGCGATGCCGCCCATGATGCCGCCGACCGCCAGCACCAGGATGATCGCCAGCGGGTGGAAGTTGAGCGCCCGCCCGACGATCAAGGGCTGCAGCACGTGGTTCTCCAGCTGCTGCTCGACGATGAGCACGATGAGGAAGACCAGCGCCTTCCACGGCTCGACCGACCCGAGCGTGACCAGCGTGGCCACGGTGCCGGCGAAGAAGATGCCGACGATGGGGATGAAGCTGGCCAGGAAGATCAGTACGGCCAGCGCCGCCCAGAGCGGCACCCCCAGCCCGGCCAGCACGATGCCCATGATCACGCCGTGCACCGCGGCGACCGCGACCGTGCCCTGGACGTAGTGGGAGATCGTGACCCACGCGGCGGTGCCGGCCCTGTCGACCCGCGGCGCCATGCTGCCGAACCCCTTCAGGAACCAGCCCCAGATCCGGTCACCATCCTTGAGCAGGAAGAAGGTGACGAACAGCAGCAGCACGATCGAGGCCAGGATCTCCACGAAGACCTGACCGGCGGCCAGCGCGGTGCTGGTCAGCGCCGCCTGCTGCTGGGTGATCCAGCTCGTGATCTGCCCGGTCCACTTGCTGAGCTCGGCTTCACTGAGGTGCAGCGGCCCCACCAGCATCCAGTCGCGCACGTTGTTGATCGTCGCGGTGATCTGCTTGGCGAGCTGCGGGAACTCCTCGCTGGCCCGCGTGCCCACCAGCCATCCGGTGCCGCCCAGGATGGCCAGCGCCACCAGCATCGTCAGCCAGGTGGCGTAGATCGGGCGCAGCCCGCCCTTACGGAAGAAGCGCGTCAGCGGATAGAGCAGAGCGGCCAGCAGCAGCGCGATCGCCACCGGCAGCGCCACGAAGCTCAGCCGGGCGATGACCTGCGCGAAGACGTAGACGACCACGCCGACGAGGATCAGGCAGGCACTCCACGCCGCCATCCGGGCCAGGAAGGGCGGCACGAGTTTCGTCAGTCGGTCGGAGAACACGTGTTCAAGACTGGCACGTCCCACCGACAGATGCGCGCACATATTCGGGCCTGTGCAAGGTCAGCGGCCCATGTCACGTTCGACGCATGAAGGCTGTCCCGATCTTAGTGGCGCTCCTCATGGCGCTGTCCGGTATCACCGCCTTACCCGCCCACGCGAACGGCGGCCTCGCGCTGGAGGTGCTCTCCAGCCGCGCTGACCAGGTGAGCGGCGGCGACGCCCTGCTGAGGGTGCGCCTCGCCCCGCGGCTGAAAGTGCTGCGCAACGGCGAGGACGTGACCCCGGCCTTCGCCCCCGACCCGGGCGGCAGAACCGCGACCGGTCTGGTGACCGGCCTGCGCTCGGGCGAGAACCTGGTCACCGCGACGGCGCGGCCGTACCGGGACGTGCTGCGGCTGCGCAACCACCCGATCTCGGGACCGATCTTCTCGGGCCCGCAGCAGTACCCGTTCGTCTGCAAGACCGAGCGCACCGGCCTCGGCCCGCCCGTGGCTGACAACCAGGCCCGGCAGGGCTACCGGGTCGAGGGCGGCTGGAGCAAGGACTGCTTCGCCCCGTCGGTCACCGACCGGATCTACCGCTCGACCGGCGGCCAGTGGAAGCCGATGCCCGCCGGGCGCCCGGCCGACATGTCCACGACGAAGCTGCTCGACGGCCGCACCGTCGACTTCGTGGTCAAGCGCGAGCGCGGCGTCATCAACCGCTTCCTCTACTCGATCGCGGTCGTGGAGGGCGGCTGGAACCAGCGGGCCATGTACCGCTTCGACGGCGGCGTCGCGATCGGCCGCGACCAGGGCACGCTCGGCGGCAGCGCCCTCGACCCGCACGGCCTGGGCCTGGGCTACGCGATCCTGCACTCCTCCGGCACGCGTACCTCGACCCACTACAACCTGATCGTCGGCGGCGAGACCGCGCTGATGGTCAAGGAGCGCTTCATCGAGCTGTACGGCAGGCCGCTCTACACCGTGGGCGTGGGCGGTTCTGGCGGCGCCATCCAGCAGTACGTCTACGCCCAGAACCACGGCGACCGGATCATCGACGCCGCCATCCCCCAGTACTCCTATCCCGACATGGTCACCCAGACCATCCACATCGGCGACTGCGAGCTGCTCGAACGCTACATGGACGCCTCCCCGCGCTGGGCGAACTGGAACTCCAGGACCGCCCTGATCGGCCTGAACGCCAGCGACACCGTCGCCAATCCGTACACGAGGCAGCCGGGCGCCAGCGAGTGCGTGATCGGCTGGCGCGGACTGACCCCGCTGGCCATGAACCCGAAGTGGACCGACGACAACGACCCCGAGTGGGCCAAGATGGACCCGCCGGGCGTCAAGGACACCGTCCACTGGACCCACTGGGAAGACCTCAGGAACGTCTACGGCGTCGGCCCCGACGGCTACGCCCGCTCCCCCTGGGACAACGTCGGCGTGCAGTACGGCCTGAAGGCCCTGCGCGACGGCGTCATCACCCCCGAGGAGTTCCTGGACGTCAACGAGAAGGCGGGCTCGTGGAAGGAGTCGCGCGACATGGTCCAGGAGGGCTGCCCGTTCGTCCCGGCCGCCTGCCCGGCCGACTGGGACCCGTGGAGCGCCCGCAACATCGCCCCCGGCCGCAGGACCGGCGATCCGGTCGCGATCCGCAACGTCGAGCGCAGCGGCCTGGTCTTCAGGGGCGACATCGACATCCCGGTCATCGACTGGCGCCACTACCTGGAAGACCAGCTCGACATGCACAACAGCCACCAGTCGTTCGCCTCGCGGCAGCGGATGCTCGACCATGACGGCGACGCCGGCAACCAGGTGATCTGGTTCACCGACGCCCGGCCGGACGGGCCGCGCTTCGACCAGACGCCGCAGGCGCTCGAGGTCATCGACGCGTGGATGGCCAACATCCGCGAGCGCCCGTGGCGCGGGGTGCCGGGCAACAAGCCGCCGCTGGCGGTGGACCGCTGCTTCGCCACCGACGGCACGCAGATCGCGGCCGGTCGCGGCGTGTGGAACGGCATCCTCGACCGCCGCGAGCCGGGCGCCTGCACGAAGGCGTTCCCGCTGTACTCGACGAGCAGGATCGTGGCGGGGGGCCCGATCGAGGGCGGGGTCTTCAAGTGCCGGCTGCAGCCGGTCGCCAAGGCGATCGCCCGCGGCCTGTACGGCACGTGGCAGCCGGACCCCGCCGAGCGCGCCCGGCTGGACGCGGTCTTCCCGGCGGGGGTGTGCGACTACTAGCCGAGCTCCACCTCGACGGTGAGCGACTCTCCCGGTTCCAGGACGAACTCCTCGACGTTGCCCGCGCCGCAGAGGTCGTCCTGGGCCAGTCGTACCAGCGCCACCTCGGGGCCGGTGACGGTCAGCCTGGACACCTCGGCCCGCATCGACTGCTTGGCCTCGGACTTGGCCTTGCGCACCCGGCGCAGGATCTCCGAGGCCACGGTCAGCACGGCGGGGTCGCCCGCGCCGGGGGCGGCCTGCGGCCACGCGGCGCGGTGGACCGAGCCCTCGCGCCACCACGACCAGACCTCTTCGGTGACGAAGGGCAGGAACGGCGCGAACAGCCGCAGCTGCGTCTCCAGCGCCCGCCGCAGCGCCACGATCGCCGAGGCGTCCCCCTCGTACGCCCGCGCCTTGACGAGTTCCAGATAGTCGTCGCAGAACGACCAGAAGAACCGCTCGGCGACCTCGAGGGCCCTGGTGTGGTCGTAGGACTCGAAGGCCCGGCCCGCCTCGCCGACGGCCTCGTTCAGCGCGGCCAGCATGGACAGGTCGAGCGCCTGGGTCACCTCGCCGCCGACGTCGCCGAAGCCGAGCACGAACTTGGAGGCGTTGAGGATCTTGATGGCCAGCCTGCGTCCGACCTTGAGCTGGCCGGGGTCGAAGGCGGTGTCCACTCCGTAGCGGCCGTTGGCGGCCCAGTAGCGCACGGCGTCGGAGCCGTACTGCTCCAGCAGCGCCATCGGGGTGACGACGTTCCCCTTGGACTTGGACATCTTCTTGCGGTCGGGGTCGAGGATCCAGCCCGACACCGCCGCGTCGCTCCACGGCAGGCTGCCGAACTCCAGGTGCGAGCGGGTCACCGAGGCGAACAGCCAGGTGCGGATGATCTCGTGCGACTGTGAGCGCAGGTCCATGGGGAAGACCCGGCGGAAGAGGTCGTCGTCGGTCTTCCAGCGGCCGGCGATCTGCGGCGTCAGCGAGGACGTGGCCCAGGTGTCCATGACGTCGGTGTCGCCGGCGAAGCCGCCGGGCACGCCGCGCTGGTCCTCGCTGTAGCCGGGGGGCACGTCGGAGGACGGGTCGACCGGCAGCATCTCCTCCGGCGGCAGGATCGGCTCGTCGTGCAGCCGGTTGCCCGAGCCGTCGAGCTTGTACCAGACGGGGAAGGGCACACCGAAGAAGCGCTGCCTGGAGATGAGCCAGTCGCCGTTGAGCCCTTCGACCCAGTTGTCGTAGCGCACCCGCATGTGCGGCGGATGCCACTTCAGCTCCCGCCCACGCTCCAGCAGCCGCTCGCGCAGCGCCTGGTCGCGCCCGCCGTTGCGGATGTACCACTGGCGGGTGGTGACGATCTCCAGCGGCTTGTCGCCGCGCTCGTAGAACTTCACCGTGCGCTGGACGGCCTTGGGCTCGCCGTCGAGGTCGCCGGACTCGCGCAGCATCTCCACGATCCGCTCGCGGGCGCTGTGGACGGTCTTGCCGGCCAGTTCCTTGTACGGCTCGCCGTCCACGCCCTCCGGCGGCTCGGGCAGCAGGCGCCCGTCCCAGCCGATGACCGAACGCGTGGCCAGCCCCAGCTCGCGCCACCAGGTGACGTCGGTGACGTCGCCGAAGGTGCAGATCATCGCGATGCCGGAGCCCTTGTCCATCTCGGCCAGGCGGTGGGCCAGGATCGGCACCTCGACGCCGAACAGCGGCGTGAGCACGCTCGTGCCGAACAGCGGCTTGTAGCGCTCGTCGTCGGGATGGGCCACCAGCGCCACGCAGGCGGGGATGAGCTCGGGCCGGGTGGTCTCGATGAAGACCGGCCCCTGGTCGCCGTAGAAGGAGATCCGGTGGAAGGCGCCCGGCCACTCGCGGTCCTCCAGCTCCGCCTGCGCGACGGCGGTGCGGAAGGTGACGTCCCAGAGCGTCGGCGCCTCGGCGAGGTAGGCCTCGCCGCGCGCGAGGTTGCGCAGGAAGGCGCGCTGCGACACCGCGCGGGAGTCGTCGCCGATCGTGGTGTAGAGCAGCGACCAGTCGACCGACAGGCCGACGCGCCGCCAGACCTCCTCGAAGGCCCGCTCGTCGACGGCGGTCAGCTGGTGGCACAGCTCGACGAAGTTGCGCCGCGAGATGGGGATCTCCCGCTTGCCCGGCTTGTCCGGTGGAGCGAACTCCGGGTCGTAGGGCAGGGAGGCGTCGCCGCGCACGCCGTAGACGTTCTGCACCCGGCGCTCGGTGGGCAGGCCGTTGTCGTCCCAGCCGATCGGGTAGAAGACCTCGTAGCCCGCCATCCGCTTGTAGCGGGCCATGATGTCGGTGTGGGTGTAGGAGAAGACGTGGCCGACGTGCAGCGAGCCGGAGACGGTGGGCGGCGGGGTGTCGATCGAGAAGATCTCGGGCCGCTCACGGGTACGGTCGAAGCGGTAGACGCCTTCGTCCTCCCAGCGGGCTACCCATACCTGCTCCAGGCCGTCGAGAGTCGGTTTCTCCGGCATGGCGGCATGGCGTAGTCGCTGTTGAGTCATGCCTCCTTATGGTACGGCTTCGCACGGCTCGCAGAAGCTAGAGACTAGTGTTCGTTACATAGGCGAAGGAGTGATCAGGATGGCGGACGACAAGCCGGATGTCGCGTGGCGGGTGATCGGCGGTCTGGTGGGTCTGGTGACGGCGTGGGCGGCCAGGAAGCTGCTCGGGATCGTCTGGGTCAAGGCGACGGGCAAGGAGCCCCCGATCGACTCGGAGTCCCCCGAGGTCAGCATGGGTGAGGCCATCGGCTACGCGGTCGTGATGGGCGTCGGCATGTCGGTGGCGCAGATCGTGGTCAACAAGACCGCGAAGAAGCGCTACGACGCCTGGAAGGCGCTCAAGACTCCAAAGCCGTGAGAAACTCGCTGGCCCAGCGGTCGACGTCGTAGGTGGCCACCCGGCGCCGCATCGTGCGCATGCGCCGGGCCAGCTCGTGCGGCGAGGCGTTCATGGCGGCCATCATCTCCCGTTTGAGTCCCTCCACGTCGTACGGATTGACCAGGTACGCCGAGCGCAGCTCGGCGGCGGCCCCGGCGAACTCGCTCAGCACCAGCGCGCCCTGCAGATCGTGGTGGCAGGAGACGTACTCCTTGGCCACGAGGTTCATCCCGTCGCGCAGCGGCGTCACGACCATGATGTCGGCGGCCAGGTAGAGCGCCGCCAGCTCCTCCCGGTCATAGGACTGGTGGAAGTACTGGACCGGCTGGGCCCCCAGCACCGAGTACTCGCCGTTGATCCGGCCGACCTGCAGCTCGATGTCGTCGCGCAGCCGCCGGTACTCCTCGACCCGCTCCCTGCTGGGCGTCGCGATCTGCACGAACACCGCCTCGCCCGGAGCCAGGCTCTCATCGCGCAGCAGTTCCCCGAAGGCTTCGAGCCGCTGCCCGATGCCCTTGGTGTAGTCGAGCCGGTCGACGCCGAGCAGCACGTGCTCGGGGTCGCCGAGCTCGACCCGGATCTCCTTGGCCCGGTGCATGATGTGCGGCTCGCGCACGAGCGTGTCCAGCTCGGAGAAGTCGACGGAGATCGGGAAGGCCTGGGTGGTGACGACCCGGTCCTCCAGGAAGATCTCGTTGCTCTTGTACGGCAGGCCGAGCAGCCGCCGGCACAGCATCCGGAAGTTGGCCGCCCCGCCGGGCAGCTGGAAGCCGACCAGGTCCGCCCCGAGCAGCCCTTCGACCAGCTCGCGCCGCCACGGCAGCCGCCAGAACAGCTCGACGGGCGGGAACGGGATGTGCAGGAAGAACCCGATGCGCAGGTCCGGCCGCATCTTGCGGAGCATGGCGGGAACGAGCTGCAGCTGGTAGTCCTGCACCCACACCACCGCGCCCTGATCGGCGACCTCGGCGGCGGCCTGCGCGAAGCGCTCGTTGACGGTGCGGTAGGACTCCCACATCTCGCGTTCGAACACCGGCGGCGCGACCACGTCGTGGTAGAGCGGCCAGAGCGTCGAGTTGGAGAAGCCCTCGTAGTAGAGCTCGACCTCTTCCGAGGTCAGCGGGACCGGGATGAGGTCCATGCCGTCGTTCTCGAACGGCTCCAGGAGCTCGTCGGCGGCGCCGTGCCAGCCGAGCCAGGCGCCTTTGCGGCGCTGCATGACCGGGGCGATGGCGGTGACCAGTCCTCCAGGGCTTCGACGCCACGATGCCGTTCCGTCAGGCCCTACCGTGCGGTCCACCGGCAGGCGGTTCGCCACGATCAGGAACGAGCTACGGCTGGTCACCAAGGATTCCCTCCTACGACTCACTGTACGCAAGCCGCAAGGCACGGCTCACGGCGGCCGCCACCTCTTCGGTCCCCGCATGGGGGATCATCGCGGCGATGTGGGCGTCGGGCCTGACGAGCCATACCTCATCCGGCGCCGCACCGAGAGTCTCGGCCAGGGCTCCGGTCCCATCGATCTCCGCGAGCTCGCGAACGGCGAGCGGCGCCGTAGTCACCTTCCCCGGGATCTGGGCAAACAAACCCGAATCGCACATTTCACCCAGGAGTAGCAGGAAACCGCTCCTGCACATCTCGCGCAGCCGTCCCCCCGGCACGGGACAGTCCGGAAGGATCACCCCGGGCGCCGGAGCCGGGCTCTGTCCCTTGGGCGGGCGCCCGGCGAAGGGGCGGCCCGGCGTGGTGAGCGGGGAGTCGACGTACCAGTACGGCTCGGCGAAGCGCCCGGAGTCGACCTCCTCGATCGCGCCCCGCTCCAGCACGTCGCGCCGGTGCGCCCGCCCGGCCTCGTCCGTGGGCACCAGGAAGCGCATGGTGGCCGTGGTGACCTCCAGGTTCTCCCGGGCGGCGGCGTGCCGTTCGTCGTGGTAGGTCTCCAGCAGTTCCTCCGGGGCCCAGCCACGCAGGACGGTGGCCAGCTTCCAGGCGGCGTTCTCGGCGTCGGGCACGCCGGAGTTGAGCCCGCGGGCGCCGAAGGGGGCCACGAGGTGGGCGCAGTCCCCGGCCAGCAGGACCCGTCCCACGCGCATCCGGGAGGCGATCCGGGAGTGGAAGCGGTAGACCGACTGCCAGACGAGCTCATACGGCCGGTCGCCGATGATTTGCCTGATTTTTCGCGAAATATCATCTGATGTTGCGAGGTAGCCGGGCGGGACCTGCCAGTCGATCCGATACGTCGAGCCGGGACACGGGTGGATGAGGACCTGGCGGCCGGGGTTCCACTCCGGGTCGAAGTAGAAGCGGCGCTCCTGCTCCCAGCCCGGCAGGTCGGCCCGGATGTCGCAGATGAGGAACCGGTCGTCGAAGGAGTGCCCGTCGAAGGTGACGCCGAGCGCCTGCCGTACCCCGTGGGCGCGGGCGCCCGCGCAGGCCAGCACGTAGGGCGCGCGCGTCACCTGATCGCCGCAGCGGACCGTCACCCCCTCGCCGTCCTGCTCCAGGCCGGTCACCTCGTGGTCCCAGCGCACCTCGATGAGCGGCTCGGCGGCGATGGCCGCGTCGAGCAGTTCCTCCGTGCGGGCCTGCGAGATGTTGACGAACGGCGGCAGCGGGCCCTGCGCGCCGAAGCTCCACGAGAACAGCTCGCGGTCGCGGTAGTAGGTGCGCGCGGTGGTCCACGTCAGGCCCTCCTCGGCCACCTGCGGCACGCCCAGCCACGACCAGAGGTCGAGCACGTCGCGCTGCTGGCAGATCGAACGCGAGCCCTCCAGGTCACGCGCCGGCCTGCGGTCCAGGACCAGCACCGGCAGCCCCCAGCGGGCCAGCAGCAGCGCCGCCGTCTGGCCGACCGGGCCCGCGCCGACCACTATGACTGCAGGGCCGCCCATACGTCCCTGTCCCTCTCGGCGGTCCAGATGACCGGGCGCTCGATCCCGTGCAGCTCGTCCCACAGCCGCGAGACGTCGAACGGCAGGCAGTGCTCGAAGATCGGCCAGCGTCCGTAGCGGGGCGCGAGCGCCGCGTGGGTGCGTTCGAACGCCTCCTTGAGCGTACGGCTGCCGCCCACCTCCCTGATCATCACGTCCAGGAACTCACGCGTCTGGGCGATGGCCGCCTCGACCTCGTCCTTGCCCGTCGCCACCGCGCCCCTGCCGCCGACCAGCGTCCCGGCGCCGAACTCCGCCACCCGGTCGAGCGTGCCCGACGCCCAGTCGCGGTGGAAGGCGTCGCCGGTGTACAGGGCGGCCTGCGACTCCACGAGGTCTCCGGCGAACATGATCCGGTGCTTCGGCAGCCACATCACCAGGTCGCCCTCGGTGTGGCCGCGCCCGCAGTACGCCAGGACCAGCTCCCCCCTGTCACCGCCGAGCTCGATGGTGAAGCGGTCGCTGAACGTGGCGGTGGGCCAGGTCAGGCCGGGGATCGAGGCGGGTTCCTTGAACAGGCGGGGCATCCTGCCGTACTCGCTGGCCCAGTCCTGCTCGCCGCGCTCGGCGATGAGCTCGCGGGTCTTCTCGTGCGCCACGATCACGTCCGCGCCGAACGCCGAGGCCCCCAGGACCCGCACGGCGTGGTAGTGGGACAGGACCAGGTAGCGCACCGGTTTGTCCGTGTGCTCACGCAGCTTCGCCAGCCACTCGCGGGCGGCGACCGGGGTGGCCAGCGCCTCGAAGCACACCACGAAGTCCTCGCCCTCGACCGCGCCCACGTTGGGATCGCCCTCGGCGGTGAGCGCGTAGACGCCTTCGGCCAGGACGTGCAGCGTCTGCCGCTTCTCGCCCAGATCCTCGGATGAGGCGAACGGCTTGGCCATCTTCTTCCGCTCCTTCACAACAGGCGCTCTCATGTGTTCTCAGGCGTTCTCACGCGTTCTCAGGCGTCGAAGTCCGCTGTGACGTGCTCGGTGACGGGGTGGCTCTGGCAGGCCAGCCTGTAGCCGGCCGCCAGTTCTCCGGGCTCCAGCGCGTAGTTCTGGTCCATCGCGACCTCACCCCTGCTCACCCGGACGCGGCAGGTGCCGCAGACGCCGCCCCTGCAGGCGTAGGGCGCGTCCGCGCGCACCCTCAGCGCGGCGCCGAGCAGGCTCTCGTCGTCGCGCAGGTTCACGCGCGTGGTGCGGCCGTCGAGCGTGAAGTCGAAAACCGCCCCATCCGGTACGGCATGCGCCCTCGCGACCGGCTCCCCCGCGTAGAACAGCTCGTAATGGACCCGTCCGCCCCCCAGCATCCCCCTGACCGTCTCGACCAGGCCGATCGGGCCGCACAGGTAGTACTCGTCGGCCTCGCCGAGCAGGGGCAGCAGGGTGCGCATCTTGTCCGCGTCGATGCGGCCGCTGGCGATCGGCGCCTCCTGGGGCTCCTGGCTGAGGACGTGGAGGAGGTTGAGGCGGCTGCCGTAGACGTCCTTCAGGTCGGCCAGTTCCTCGGCGAACATGACCTCTCTGGCCGTTCTGTTGCCGTAGACGAGGGTGAAGCGGCTGAGCGGCTCGACCTCCAGCGTGGTCGTCAGCAGGGAGATGACGGGGGTGATGCCGGATCCGGCGGCGATGGCCAGATGATGCCGCGATTTTTCCGGATATAGCGGGGTGGTGAACCGGCCGAGTGGCGGCATCGCCTCCACCACGTCCCCCGGCTTGAGCATGGAGTTGGCCCACTCGGAGAACGCACCGCCCGGGAGCCGCTTGACCCCGATCCTGAGGGGGCCGCCCGCCGGGGAGCAGATGGAGTAGCTGCGCCGTACCTCAAGGCCGTCGAGGAAGACGCGCACGGTGAGATGCTGCCCCTGCACGAACGGCAGCCGCTCCTCGAACGTCACCGCCACCGCGTCGTCGGTCAGGCGTTCCACGGCCGCGACCGTGAGTGGCCGGAAGCGGCTCACGTCAGATCTCCTTGAAATGGTCGAACGGCTCCAGGCACACGCGGCACGTGTAGAGCGCCTTGCACGCGGTCGAGCCGTACCGGCTGACCAGGCGGGTCTCCGGCGACCCGCACCGGGGGCACCGCGCGCTCAGCTCCAGCGCGACCGCCCCCCGGGCGCCCGGGCGGCCCGGCGGCGAGATCCCGTGCTCGCGCAGCTTCTCCCTGCCCTCGTCGGTGATCCAGTCCGTACTCCAGGGCGGCGACAGCACCGTCGTGACCACCGCGCCGGGCAACGCCCGCCCGATGTCCTCGCGGATGGCGTCCATGGCCGGGCACCCCGAGTACGTGGGCGTCACCACCACCTCGAACCCTCCGTCCGCCCCCTGCCTGACCTCCCTGACGATGCCCAGATCGCCGAGGGTGAGCACGGGCAGCTCAGGATCCGGCACCGCCGCGACCGCCGCTCTGGCCTGCGCGAGCGTCACCATGTGGCGCCCTGGTGCTCGCGGTGCAGGGCCTGCATCTCGGCGAGGAGGGCGCTCAGGTGCTCGCTGTGCTCGCCTCTGCGCCCACCGTACCGCTGCCCGGCGCCCTCCGGCACGGCCAGCCCCGCCTCCCCCAGCACCGCCCCGACATACTCCGCCCAGGGCTCCCTGAGCACAGTGTCCGCTCCGGCGTCACGGGTGTCTTGGGTGTCTTCTTGGGCGAACAGCTCCCCCGTGTACGGCCAGAGCGCGTCCAGAGCGGCCGTCATGCGGCGGTGGCTCTCGTCGGTGCCCAGGCCGAGGCGCCTGGTCCAGAGGGCGGCGTAGTCGCGGTGGTAGGCGATCTCCTTGACGCCCTTGGCGGCCACCCCGTCCTCGGGATGCGCGCCGTACACCTCGAACAGGAAGCTCGCGTACAGCAGGTGCCGCACCACCGTGTGCGCGAAGTCCCCGTTGGGCTGCTCCACGAGCAGACAGTTGCGGAACTCCCCGGGCCCGCGCAGATACGCCAGCTCGTCCTCGTCCCCGACCCGCGACAACAAGGAGCGGGCCTGCCCGAGAAGGTCGAGCGAGAGGTTGGCCAGAGCGACGTCCTCCTCAAGGGTGGGCGCCCGCGTCACCCACTCGGCCAGCCGCTGCGACAGCACGAGGCAGTCGTCACCGATCTCCAGGGAGTTCACAGGTGCTTCACCCCCTCGGGCAGGTCGTAGAAGGTCGGATGCCGGTACGGCTTGTCCCCCGCCGGGTCGAAGAACGCGTCCTTCTCATCCGGCGACGAGGCGGTGATCTCGGCGGCCGGGACGACCCAGATGCTCACGCCCTCCTGGCGGCGGGTGTACAGATCCCGGGCATGCCGCAACGCCAGCTCGGCGTCCTCGGCATGCAGGCTCCCGGCGTGCACATGCGACAACCCACGCTTGGGCCGCACGAACACCTCCCACAACATCAGCCCACCTCCCCAACCCCGGAACCGCTCTCCCCCGGCACCGCCCCGGGCCCCGCCGTCCCATCCCCCGGCGCCCCGCGTCGCGCCGATCCACGGTCTGACACCCCCAGGCCTGACACTCCGTGGTCCGACGACCCGGGGGCTGACATCCCGGGGGCCGGCCCCTCGGAGCCCGGTGCCTCGCGGGCCGGCGGGCTGGAATCCGCCGCCCCAGGGGTGGATGGGTGGGAGCGGGGACGGGTCGCGTAGGCGGTGGCGGCTTCGCGGACCCAGGCGCCCTCCTCGTGGGCACGGCGGCGGTGGGACATGCGTTCGGCGTTCAGGGGCCCGTCGCCCGCCAGCACGCGCTTGAACTCCGCCCAGTCGATCTCGCCGTGGTCGTAGTGGCCGCGCGCGGAGTTCCAGCTCAGGTCGGGGTCGGGGAGGGTGAGGCCCAAGATCTCGGCCTGCGGCACCAGCATGTCGATGAACCGCTGCCGCAGCTCGTCGTTGGAGTGGCGCTTGATCTTCCAGGCCATCGACTGCGCGGAATGGGTCGACTCGGTGTCCGGCGGGCCGAACATCATGAGGGACGGCCAGTACCAGCGGTCCACCGCGTCCTGGGCCATGCGCTTCTGGGCGGGCGTGCCGTGGGCGAGCGTGTGGAGGAGCTCGTAGCCCTGCCGCTGGTGGAAGCTCTCCTCCTTGCAGATCCGCACCATCGCCCGCGCGTACGGCCCGTACGAGCACCGGCACAACGGCACCTGGTTGACGATGGCGGCGCCGTCCACCAGCCACCCGATCGCGCCCATGTCCGCCCAGGTGGGGGTCGGATAGTTGAAGATCGAGGAGTAGCGCTGGCGGCCCTCGTGGAGGGCGTCGAGCAGTTCGTCGCGGTGGACGCCGAGCGTCTCGGCGGCGCTGTAGAGGTAGAGCCCGTGCCCCGCCTCGTCCTGAACCTTGGCCAGCAGGATCGCCTTGCGCTTGAGCGAGGGCGCCCGGGTGATCCAGCTACCTTCCGGCTGCATGCCGATGATCTCGGAGTGCGCGTGCTGGGCGATCTGCCGGATCAGCGTCTTGCGGTAGGCGTCGGGCATGTCGTCGCGTGGTTCGATGCGCTCGTCCGCGTCGATGACTTCCTGAAATATCCCGCTCATCGATCCTCCTCCCACGTATAGAACCCTTTCCCCGACTTACGCCCCAGCTCCCCTGCGGCGACCTTCTCCCGCAGGATCCGGGGCGGCTCGAACCGATCGCCGAGTTTCCTGTGCAGGTACTCGGCGATGGCCAGCCGCACATCCAGCCCCACGAGGTCACCGAGCCGGATCGGCCCCATCGGGTGCCGGTAGCCGAGTTCCATGGCGATGTCGATGTCCTCGGGCGAGGCGACGCCCTCCTCGACCATCCGCATGGCCTCCAGCCCCAGCAGCACCCCCAGCCGGCTGGAAGCGAATCCCGGCGAGTCGTTGACCACCACCCCCGTCTTCCCGATCAGCTCCACCCACCCCTGGGCCCGCCCGAGCACGTCATCCGGAGTGCCGGGCGTCACCACGATCTCGACCAGCTTCTGCACCGGCACGGGATTGAAGAAGTGCAGCCCGATCAGCCGCTCGGGCCGATCAAGCCCCGCCGCCAGCTCTCCGATCGACAGCGAACTCGTATTGCTCGCCAGTACGGCCCGTTCCCCCGCCCGCGCCTCCGCCTCGGCCAGAACCTCGACCTTGAGCTTGGGATCCTCCGGCACCGCCTCGACCACCAGATCCACACCACGCGGCACCGGCCCCATCACCAACCGAGCCAACGCCTCCACCGCCCTGACGACCCCGCCACCAGAGCCGAGAACCCCAGGGCTGACCGACCCCGGGCTGACAGACCCAGAGGTGACCGACCCCGGGCCGACGGAGCCAGGGGTGACGGGCCTCGGGTGGGCCGAGCCGGGGGTGGCGGGCTCGGGGCTGGGAGGTTGGCCGGTGGGGGTGGATCTGGATTCGGCTATGGCCAGGCCCTTGGCTATGCGGGCGTGGGCGGCCGCGGCTTCGGGTTCCTGGACGGTTACCTCCGCTCCGGCCGTTAGGAAGACCTGGGCTATGCCGGCGCCCATCCGGCCGCCGCCGATGACGGCCACCCGCAGGCGGTGGGGTGCGTCGGTCATCTGCCGTCCTTCCGGTCCCGGTCCAGAAATTTCCGCATACGGGCGTGCTTGTCGGGGTCCTCGAACAGCACGGCCTGGGCCAGGTGGTCGGTGACCGGGTGGGCGGCAGGCGGGGCGTCCAGGACGAGCTTGGTCAGACGGAGCGCAGCGGGTGACATCTGCGCCATGCGGTCGATCAGGGCGTGGGCCGCGGCCTCCAGGGACGCCTGCTCGTGCACGGAGGCGACGAGGCGGGACGACAGCGCTTCCTGGGCGTCGATGGTGTGCCCGGCCAGCAGTACCAGCTTGGCCAGCGGCTCGCCGACCAGTTCCTTCAGCCGCCAGCACGCTCCGGCGCCGGCGATGATGCCCAGATGGGGCTCGGGGTTGCCGAACTTCGCCCGGGTGCCGGCCACCCTGATGTCGCAGGCGTACGCCAGCTCGGCGCCGCCGCCCAGCGCGTAACCGTCGACCGCGGCCACCGTCGGCGTCGGCAGGCGGCGAATTCGCTCGAACAGCGTGCTGTTGATGCCCTGTAGCGCCTGGTCACGGCCGCGTTCGAGCAGTTCGGCGATGTCGGCCCCGGCGGCGAAGAACCCGTCGCCGCCGGTCAGCAGCAGCGGTTTGGGGTCGCTTTCCAGGAGGCCGCAGACCGCGTGGAGGTCGCCGACCATCTCGGCGTTGATCGCGTTGCGGGCCTCGGGCCGGTGGAGCCGTACCACGAGCCGGTCCGGCTTTTCCTCCACGAGCAGGGTGTTCACCGTCGTCCCCCGGCGGCCGGGTGGATGTCAGTCATGCGGGTTCCTCACGGTTCGCGGCACGGTCAGAGGCGTCGGTCGGGTCGGGTGCGCGAACGGGCCCGGTGGTGGTCGCGCGGCGACGATCCCCAGGGCCGGACCAGGTGGCCCGTTCTCCCGGCCCGGCCCCTCGGTACCGCACGGCACAGGGACGGGGGTGTCAGGCCGGGCGGCGGGATTGGACGATGTGGAAGCGGCCCGCCACATACCCCGGATCGGTGAGGGAGGCCGTCGCCGCGGGGTTGGCGCCGGAGCCGTGGAAGTCGCTGAAGGCCGCCGACT
The DNA here is from genome assembly GCF_044457485.1 of Nonomuraea sp. NPDC050540. Taxonomy (NCBI): domain Bacteria; kingdom Bacillati; phylum Actinomycetota; class Actinomycetes; order Streptosporangiales; family Streptosporangiaceae; genus Nonomuraea; species Nonomuraea sp. NPDC050540. The sequence continues at coordinate 526,714 of NZ_JBITHA010000001.1, read as the reverse complement.
GGTTGACGAAGATGCCGCCGGTCAGGTTGCAGGAGAGGTTGACCCCGGCCTCCAACGCCGCCTTCTCCGCCCGGTCCAGCACATCGGGCGAGGTCGAGTACACGGCCGCCGTCAGCGCCCCGTGCGCCGAGACGGTCTCGCCGAGCAGGTTCAGCGCCGCCTCGGTCGACTCCACCGGGATGACGAAGGAGATGGGCCCGAAGTGCTCGCTGGCGTAGACGTCGGATCGGGCGGGGTCCACGCGCACGATGACGGGCGTCCTGACGGTCGCCTCGGGGAAGGTCGGGTGCTTGAGCGCCCGTGATTCCAGGACCACCTGGCCCAGCGCGGGCGCGTTGTCGACGCGGGCCAGCACGTCGGGGTTGGCCAGCGCCCCGGTCAGCTCGACCGCGCGGGCGTCGTCGCCGAGGAGTTTGCCGACCGCGGCGGCGATCCCGGCGGCGACCTCGTCGAAGCTCTTGTGTCCCTCGTCGGTGTCGATGCCGGCGGCCGGGATGAGGATGTTCTGCGGCGCGGTGCACATCTGGCCGCTGTACAGCGACAGGGAGAAGGCGAGGTTGCCGAGCATGCCCTTGTAGGCGTCGGTGGAGTCGAGGACGACGGTGTTGAGCCCGGCCTTCTCGGTGTGGACGAGCGCCTGGCGGGCGTTCGCCTCCAGCCAGTCGCCGTAGGTGGTGGAGCCGGTGAAGTCGACGATGCGTACGTCCGGATGGACGGCCAGGTCGGTGGCCAGGCCCACGCCCTCCTCCACGGCCAGTTGCACGAGGGCGGGGTCGAAGCCCGCCTCGGCCAGCACCTCGCGGGCGATCTGGACGGAGACGGCCAGCGGCAGGACGGCGCGCGGGTGGGGCTTGACGATGACGGGGTTGCCGGTGACGAGCGAGGCGAACAGGCCCGGGTAGGAGTTCCAGGTCGGGAAGGTGTTGCAGCCGATGACGAGGCCGATGCCCCGCGGCACGACGGTGAACTTCTTCTCCATCACCAGCGGATCGCCCTTGGCCGGCTTCTCCCAGCGCGCCGCGGTGCCGGAGGCGGTCATGGCGGCGTAGCCGTACGCGATGGCTTCGAGCGCGCGGTCCTGGGCGTGCGGGCCGCCGGCCTGGAAGGCCATGACGAACGCCTGGCCGCTGGTGTGCTGCACGGCGTTGGCGATCTCGAAGGAGCGCTTGTTGACGCGGTTGACGATCTCGACGCAGGCGAGCGCGCGCGCCTCGGGCCCGGCGTCGCGCCAGGCGGGCAGCGCCGCCTTGGCGGCGGCGATCAGGGCGGCGACGTCCGGCCGCGGGTAGGTGACGCCGAGTTCGATCCCGTACGGCGAGCGTTCCGCCCCGACCGGGTCACCGGAGGACGGCTGGTCGGTGGGGAAGGGTCTGCCCAGATACGACTCGAACGCTTCCTTGCCCCGCTCGGCGGCGCCCTCTCCGTAGACGCGGGGGCTCGGCGACTCGGGATAGGCGCTCCAGTAGCCCCGTTCCGAGATCGCGGAGAGCGCCTGGTCCAGGGTCTCGCGGTTCTGCTCGAACATGTTGTCCCTCTCTTGACAGGGATCCGCCGGACGTGAAGTGTTTACCGAACATTCGGTCAGTTGACAAGGGAGACTTCCGTTGGAAAGCGCGCGTCGTATGCTCGCCGCCGACACGGCCTCCAAGGCGCTGGGCATCGAACTGCTCGATCTGGCGGAGGGCCGGGCGACCTGCCGGATGGCGGTGACCGGGGAGATGGTCAACGGGCACGGCCTGTGCCACGGCGGATACGTCTTCCTCCTGGCCGACACCGCCTTCGCGTGCGCGTGCAACACCTACGGCCCGGTGACGGTCGCGGCCGGGGCGGAGATCACCTTCGTCTCCCCCGCCCGGGAGGGCGACGTGCTGACCGCCGCCGCGGCCGAGCGCACGCGTTACGGACGCAGCGGAATCTACGACATCACGGTGACGGGTTCCGGCGGCCGGGTGGTCGCGGAGTTCCGCGGCAGAAGCAGGGAGATGCGGTGAAGCGACCCATGGACCGTCCCATGAACACGGCCGGAGCGCCCGCGCCGGAGGACCTCGATCCCGCGGAACGGCTTTCGCGGGACGAGCTGACCGCGTTGCAACTGGAGCGCCTGCAGTGGACGCTCAACCACGCCTACCAAAACGTCCCGTTTTATCGTCATAAATTCGACGAACAAGGCGTCCACCCCCGCGACTGCGAAGAACTCACCGACCTCGCGCACTTCCCCTTCACCACCAAGCAGGACCTGCGCGATACCTACCCGTTCGGCATGTTCGCCGTCCCCCGCGAGCAGGTCGTCCGGATCCACGCCTCCAGCGGCACCACCGGCAAGCCCACCGTCGTCGGCTACACACGGCAGGACGTCGACACCTGGTCCGGCGTCATGGCCCGCTCCATCCGCGCCGCCGGCGGCCGACCCGGCCACATCGTCCACGTCGCCTACGGCTACGGCCTGTTCACCGGCGGCCTCGGGGCCCACTACGGCGCCGAGCGGCTCGGCTGCACGGTCGTGCCGGTCTCCGGCGGCATGACGCCCCGGCAGGTCCAGCTCATCAACGACTTCCGGCCCGAGGTCATCATGGTGACCCCGTCGTACATGCTGGCGCTTCTCGACGAGTTCGAGTCGCAGGGCCTCGACCCGCGCGCCAGTTCGCTCAAGGTCGGGATCTTCGGCGCCGAGCCCTGGACCGAGGAGATGCGCAAGGAGATCGAGGAGCGCTTCGACCTGCACGCGGTCGACATCTACGGCCTGTCGGAGGTGATGGGTCCCGGCGTCGCGCAGGAGTGCGTGGAGACCAAGGACGGCCTGCACGTCTGGGAGGACCACTTCTACCCGGAGACGGTCGACCCGTTCACCGGCGAGGTCGCCGAGGCGGGCGAGCTGGTCTTCACCTCGCTGACCAAGCAGGCGCTGCCGATCATCCGCTACCGCACCCGTGACCTGACCAGGCTGCTGCCCGGCACCGCGCGGCCGGCGTTCCGGCGCATGGAGAAGGTGACCGGGCGCACCGACGACATGATCATCCTGCGCGGCGTGAACGTCTTCCCCACCCAGATCGAGGAGATCGTGCTGCGCACACCCGGCCTGTCGCCGCACTTCCAGGTGCACCTGACCCGGCCGGAGCGGCTGGACGTGATGACCGTCAAGGTCGAGGCCAGGCCGGGCTTCGAGGGCCGCGGGGAGGCCGCCGCCGCGCTGCGCGGGGCGGTCAAGGACACGGTCGGGGTGAGCGTCGAGGTGGAGATCGTGGAGCCGGAGACGCTGGAGCGATCCGTCGGCAAGCTCAAACGGGTCATCGACAGACGGGATAATTAGCCATATGGCCACCACATCCCGTCAGCGGAAGCGCGGACACGACCCCGAGTCCGTGCTGTCCATCGCCGTGGGCGTCTTCAACGAGCGCGGCTTCGACGGGACCAGCATGGAGGACCTGGCCCGCGCGCTCGGCGTCACCAAGTCGGCCATCTACTACCACGTGCCCGGCAAGGAGCAGCTCCTCGCGCGGGCGCTGGACCGGGCGCTGGACGGGCTGTTCGAGGTGGTGGCCGACGAGCGGGCCAGCGACGGTCCCGCGATCGAGCGGCTGCAATGGGTGGTACGGCAGAGCGTCCGCATCCTGGTGGACCGCCTGCCGTACGTGACACTGCTGCTGCGGGTGCGCGGCAACAGCACGACCGAGCAGCAGGCGCTCGACCGGCGGCGCGAGTTCGACCGGTTCATCGCGCACCTGGTGAAGGAGGCGGCGGCCGACGGCCAGATCCGGCCCGACCTGGACCCGGCGCTGGTGACGCGGCTGTTGTTCGGGACGGTGAACTCCATCACCGAGTGGTACCAGCCCGGCAGGGGCGGCACGGCCGACGAACTGGCCGACGCGGTGCTGAAGATGACGTTCGACGGCCTGCGCGTCTGAAGGCGGCCCCCGCTCGTCCGAAGGCGGCCCCGCTCGTCCGATCGCGGCTCAGGGGTCGAGCTGCCTGGGGGCGGAGTCGGCCTCGACGGCCCGCTTGCCGGGCGTCGGCAGCGCCTGCCTGCCCCGCAGGTCGTTGCGGATCGCCTCGCCCAGCCGCTTGGTGGCGGCCCGGTTGAGCGCGCCTCCGGCGACGGCGCCGGTGAGGAACGGCCCGAGCGTGGTCAGGTGGCGTCCCAGGACCTTGAGCAGCCGGTTGCGCAGCGCGGTCTTGGTGGCGGCGCCGATCGCGAGCGTCACCGTGGCCGGTGCGAAGGGGTCGATTCCGCGCTGCCTGGCCCAGGCCGCGGTGAAGGCGACGGCACGCTGGGTGCCGGTGCCCTCGACGCGGACGCCGTAGACCTCGTGAAGCTCGGCCAGAAGTTTGACTTCGATGGCGGCCACGACGATCGTCTCGGCGACCAGCTGGGCCGGCGCGGAGAGAAGGAGGGGTGGAGCGGCGAACTCGGCGGCGGCCAGTGCCCCGCCGATGGCGCCGACGGTCATGGTGGCCTTCTGGGCGGTGCGCACCAGGTCGTCGGCGAGTTGCTCACCTGTGAGGCCGTGGTGGTGCTCGGACAGTGTCTGCAGGTCCCTGATGGGGATACGGGGCGCGATGCTGAGGAACACGTCGGCGAGCCATCGGCCTCGGCTCTCGCCGCTCTTGCGTGCCTTCCTCGCGCCTGCCGCGAGAGATTGGGCTAGTCGGCCGAGCAGCTTGCGCCGCTCGGCCGGCTCCAGCTCACCGGGTTGGGAGAGCTTGCCCACGATCTCGCCGATTTCCCTGTCGGGCTCGGCGTTCTCCTTGTCAGGTGCTGCCACGGTGCCTCCCAACTAGGCGGCGCACTCCCGGCAGACCTGCTGGCCGTTCCGCTCGGAGGCCAGCTGGCTACGGTGGTGCACCAGGAAGCAACGCGAACACGTGAACTCGTCGGCCTGGCGCGGTATCACGCGCAGGGAGAGCTCCTCATTGGACAGGTCGGCACCGGGCAGCTCGAGCGATTCGGCGAGATCGGTCTCGTCGATGTCGATGCTGCCGGACGACTTGTCCGTGCGCCGCGCCTGGAGTTCCTGGAGGCTGTCCTCCCCCAGGTCGTCATCGGTCTTGCGCGGGCTGTCGTAGTCGGTAGCCATTGTGCTTACTCCATCCCCCTCATCTATATGTCTTCGCGCTCGTCGCGCGTGGTCTAACGTCCGGGACGTTCGTCTTGTGCCCGTTCCTCGCGGGAGATTTTGCATCGGATACCCGCGAGAAGAGGTCGACGAACCTCCCAACACGTCATGACGCGCCGCCGAAGGCAATGGTTAGCCAAATATGGCTAAACCCACAGCCTTGGCGTCTTGCGCCACCGTGTTCGACGGCACATCCAACCACATGTACGGCGCGAACGAGACGCCCGCGGTGGATCAACACGCCGGGATCAACGACCAGGAAGCCGAATGGTCACGACAAGTCCCCCACCATCACGTGGAACAGCGGCGACGTTTCCGCCGTGCGCCTGCACCACAGCACGGACGATCGAAAGCCCGAGTCCCGATCCCTTCGCCGAATCCACACGGTCCGCATGGAGCCTCCTGAACGGCTCGAACAGGCTGTTCACCTCGTACGCCGGGACGTGCTGCCCGGTGTTGGCCACCTGAACAACCAAGGCCCCGTCCGCCATTCCCGTTCGGATCCAGACTTTTCCGTTATCGGGAAGGTTGTACTTGACCGCGTTCTCGAGCAGATTGCTCACGCACCGCTCCAGCAACACCGGATCCCCCACGGTGCCCGCCGGGCTCAGTTCTGTGGTGACTGTCACACCGTGCTCCTCGGCGAAGGGCGTCACCTGCTCCACCGCGGTCCGCGCCACGTCCTTGATGTCGAGGGGCTTGCGCACCGCCAGCTCGCGTTCGCTCCTGGCGAGCAGCAGCAGCCCCTCGATGAGCTTCTCGTTGCGCGCGTTGACCTCCAGGAGGGTACGGCCCAGCGCCTTCAGATCCTCCGAGGCCCCCGGGTCGCCCAGGGCGATCTCCAGGACCGTCCTGTTGATGGTGAGCGGCGTGCGCAGCTCGTGGGAGGCGTTGGCCACGAAGCGCCGCTGGGTGTCGAAGGCGATGTTGAGGCGGGTGAGCATGTCGTCGAAGGTGTCGGCCATCTCCTTCAGCTCGTCGTCGGGGCCCTGCAGGGCGATGCGCTGGTGGCTGAGGTTGCCGTCGGAGAGCTTGCGGGCGGTGGCGGTCATCTTGCTGACCGGCCGCAGCGCCCGGTCGGCCACGAAGTAGCCGATGATCACGGCGAAGATGCCGACGCCGACCAGGGCCATGATGCTGCTGCGCAGCATCGCCTCCTGGATGTTCTGCCTGGTCTGGGCCTGCACCGCCCGCCACTGCGCCTCGGCGATGGTCGCCTCGATGGGCGCCACGTTCCGCAGGTTCAGGTTGGGCCACTCCGTGTCGACCGTGGAGCCGGCGATCGTGTACAGCGACATCACCACGACGGCGGCGGCCACGAAGAACATCGCGCTGTAGGCGATCGTGAGGCGCCAGCGGACGCTGACCTTGCCGGGCAGGTCCCAGACGGACCCCTGCGGTGCCGAACCGAGGTACTCGGGAGGAGGCGGACCGTCCCACGAGGGTGCCCCGCCGGGAGGGGACATCTGCCTGCCCTCGGCCCGCTCCGAGTGCGGGCTGATCATCGGGTGGGTCGGCGCCGGTTCGCTCACAGCTTGTATCCCACCCCGGGTACGGTCTCGATCACCTGCGGCTCTCCCAGCTTCTTGCGCAACGTCATCATGGTGACCCGCACGACGTTGGTGAACGGGTCGATGTTCTCGTCCCATGCCTTGTCCAGTAGGTCTTCCTGCGAGACGACGGCGCCCTCGGCCCGCATCAGCTCTTCGAGCACCGCGAACTCCTTCTTGGTGAGCACGACCTCCTTGCCGTCGCGCTCCACCAGCCGCTTGCCCGGGTCCAGCCGGATGCCGCCCCGCTCAAGGACCGGCGGCAGCGCCGGCGCGGAGCGCCGGCCCAGGGCCCGTACCCTCGCCACGAGCTCCACGAACACGAACGGCTTGGCGAGATAGTCGTCGGCGCCCAGCCCGAGCCCTTCGACCTTGTCGTCCACGTCGCCCGAGGCGGTCAGCATCAGGATGCGCGACGCGGTGCGCTGCGCCACCAGACGGCGGCACACCTCGTCCCCGTGGACGACCGGAAGGTCACGGTCGAGCACGATCACGTCATAGTCGATGTAGGAGGTACGCTCCAGCGCTCCGCCCCCGTCGTAGGCCACGTCCACGGCCATGGCCTCGCGGCGCAGCCCGGTCGCGATCGCGTCGGCGAGCACCCGCTCATCTTCGACCACCAGCACTCGCACGGTGTGCACACCTCTCTCCGGTCCCGGCTCACATTCTCCGCACACGACGATAAGCGCACGGTAAGGCATGTGTGAGCACGCGAGCCGCAAGCCGCGGCCAAATCCATGTTTCGGGAACGGAGGGTCCGGGGTATGCCGTCGGGACCACCCGCTGACGTGTGCTCGCGGGTTTTCGCGCGCTCTTTGCGACCCCCCTGAGAGAGAAGGTGAGATGGGCGAGTTCACCACTACGATCGAACGCCGCCTCGACCAGGCATACCGTGGCCTGAAGGAGGCCAAGTGCTCCGGCGACGACTACCTCGCCGACACCCTCAACGCCGAGATCGAGGACCTGCGCCGCCTGGCGGACGACCACGGGGTGCCGTTGCCTCGCTGACCACCGAAAGCACGAAACGGCCGGAGCCCATCAGCGGGGCTCCGGCCGTTTCACGTGCGCGTCAGGCGTCGCGCTCCGGGTCAAGGGGCGCGAGCAGGCCGTGCAGGTCCTCGAACAGGCCGGGGCCCGCGCACAGTGTCAGCTCGGTGTTCGGGGCCTTGCCGCGCAGGCCGCCGATCCTGGCGCCGGACTCGGCGGCGACGAGCCCGGCCGCCGCCCAGTCCCAGTAGTTGACGCCGCGCTCGTAGTAGGCGTCCACGCGGCCGGCGGCCACCGAGCACAGGTCCGTGGCGCAGGAGCCGCCCCGCCGGATGTCGCGCACCCTGGGCAGCACCGCCGCGAGCACCTCCCCCTGGACGGCCCGCCGCTCGGGCGAGTATCCGAACCCGGTGGCGACCAGCGCCCTGGACAGCGGCACGTCCCGGTTGCAGGCGAGCCGCGAGCCGCCCAGCCAGGCGCCCTCGCCCAGCGCGGCGGTGAACACCTCGCCCCTCGGCACCACGTTGACGACCCCGGCGACGATCTCGCCGTCCACCTCGACCGCGATGGACACGGCCCAGTCGGCCAGGCCGTACAGGAAGTTCACGGTGCCGTCGACGGGGTCGACGACCCAGCGGACGCCGCTGGAGCCGGGGGTGGCGCCGCCCTCCTCGCCGAGGATCATGTCGTCGGGGCGGGCGGCCAGGATGCGGGCCCTGATGAGCTCCTCCGAGGCCTTGTCCAGCGCCGTGACGACGTCGGTGGGGCTGGACTTGGTCTCGACCGTCGCGGACATCGTGGGCCGCTCGGCGAGCAGCATGGCGCCCGCCTCCCTGGCGATGTCCTCGGCCAGCTTCAGGAAATCGGTCATGAGAGCGAGTCCGGGCGCGGGCTGGATGTCACCGTCATGCGAGCGAGTCCGGGCGCTTCCACTCCTGGCCGAGGACGTGCTGGGCGAGGAAGGCCAGGACGGTCTCGTACCAGGCGACGGCGTTGCCGGGCTTGAGGATCCAGTGGTTCTCGTCGGGGAAGTACAGGAACTTCGACTCGACGTCGCTGCGCTGCAGGTCCCACCACAGGCGCAGGGCCTCGCCGATCGGCACCCGGTAGTCCTTGTCGCCGTGGATGACGAGCATCGGGGTGCGGATGTCCTTGAGCCCGTGGTGCGGGGAGAGCTTGGCGTAGCGCTCGGAGCCGGGCTCGCCGAACTCGCGCTGCCAGTACATGGCGGCGTCGGTGGTGCCGGCGAACTGGTCGAGGTTCCACAGCGAGGCGTGGGTGACGACGGCCTTGTAGCGGTCGCTGTGACCGGCGACCCAGTTGGCCATGTAGCCGCCGTAGGAGCCGCCCATCGCGCCGGCGCGCTCGCCGTCGACGTCGGGGCGGGCTAGGGCGACGTCCACGATGGCGTCGAGGTCGGCGAGCGTGCGCGGGCCCCAGTCGCCCCAGCCGCGGTCGATCATCCGCTGGCCGTAGCCGGTGGAAAGGCACGGATCGGGCAGCAGTACGGCGTAACCGTGCTCGGCCATGATCCACGGGTTCCAGCGCCACTGCCAGTCGTTCCAGGAGGCGACCGGGCCGCCGTGGATCCAGAGCATGAACGGCGCGGGGTCGTCGGCCGAGGCGCCCTCGGGCAGCACCAGCCAGCCGCGGATGGTCGCGCCGTCGTCGGCGGTGGCGGAGATCTCGGTGAGCGTGCCCTTGACCTCGGGCCGCTCGGCCGGCGAGGGCAGGTCGGTGACCTGGCCGCCGGGCAGGTCGATGCGGGCGGGCCCGGCGGGGAAGGACACGGAGCTGCGCAGCGCGTAGACGGAGCGGCCGTCGGCGGCGGGGTTGAGCGCGAGGTAGGCGTCGTCGTCGCGGGTGAGCCGGGAGGCCGCGCCGCCGATCGGCACCAGGAACGCCGGGCGGCGGCCCTGGTGGTCGGCCACGATGTACACGGACGCGGAGTCGGGCGCCCAGGCCACGTCCATCGGGAACAGGTCGGGGGCGTGGGTCTGGCCCTCGCCGGTGGCCAGGTCGCCGATCCACAGCTCGGTGCGGGCCGACACGTCGAGCGCGGTGTGCCGGTCGCGGGCGGCGGCGATCTTGCCGCCGTCGGGCGAGACGGCCAGCGGGCCGGTGAAGTCCTGGCCCTCCTCGGTCACGACGGTGCGCCGCTCCCCCGTGGCCACGTCGATGGCGACCAGGTCGGTGCGCTGCTGTCCGCCGGGCAGGTACGTGGTCCAGGTGCTGACCACGGCGGCGCCGTCGGGGGTGAGGTCGAAGGAGGCGTTGACCAGCGCGCGTCCGGCGTCCGGCGTCAGGTCGCGCACCTCCGCCAGGCGGTCGCCGCTCAGCCGGCCGGCGAACAGCCGGGGGCCGCCGGGGCCGAGGTCGTGGTCCCAGTAGCGGACCGGGTAGCCCTCGTGCAGGATCGCGCTGATGCCGGCGTCCTTGCGGGCCTTGCGCCGCTCCTCCTCGGTGGACTCCTCGCCGGTGAGCACGTCGGCGGAGAAGACGACCACGTCGCCCGCGGTCTTGAAGGCGCCGACGCCGCCGGGCCTGGCGGCGATCTGGCGGGCCTCGCCGCCCTCGCGCGGCAGCAGCCACAGCGCCGGGACCTCCTCCTCGCCGTCCTTGACCGTCGGGTCGGGGCGGGCGGAGGTGAACAGCACGTCGCCGGCGGCGGTGGAGTCGGCGGAGCTCTCTCCCTTGGCCGAGCGGGTCAGCCGGTAGGGGGCGCCGTCGACGGGGATCGCCCAGAGCGCGGTGCCGAAGGATTTGCCGTCCGGATTGAGCGACTGGACCACCGACACCAGCCGCGAGCCGTCCGGGGACAGCTTGAGCGAGAGAACCCGAGGGATAGCCACATAGTCGCGAATGTCGTTGAATGCGCTCACCCGATCGAACCTACCTCAGCGCCCCCTAGGCTTGCCTACGTGGGAAACTACGACGCACTGCTGATCCTGTCCTTCGGCGGACCTGAAGGTCCCGGCGACGTCATGCCCTTCCTGGAGAACGTCGTGCGCGGCCGCGACGTGCCGCGCGAGCGGCTCAAGGAGGTCGCCGAGCACTACTACCACTTCGGCGGGATCAGCCCGATCAACCAGCAGAACCGCGAGCTGATCGAGGCCGTGCGGCCCACGCTCGACGTGCCCGTCTACTGGGGCAACCGCAACTGGGCGCCCTACGGCGAGGACACCGTGCGCCAGATGCGCGCCGACGGCGTGCGCAGGGCGGCGGTCTTCGCCACCTCGGCCTTCGCCGGCTACTCCTCCTGCCGCCAGTACTACGAGGACATCGCGCGCATCTCGCTGCCCGACGGGCCCGAGCTGGTCAAGCTGCCCCACTACGGCGACCACCCGGGGTTCGTGACGGCCATGGCCGACCGGGTCCGCGACGCGCTGGCCGAGCTCGGCCGGCCCGACGCCAGGCTCGTCTTCACCGCCCACAGCATCCCGCTGGCCCACGCGAAGAGCGCCTACGAGAGCGAGCTGCGGCGCAGCGCCGAGCTGGTCGGCGAGGCGCTGGGCCGTACCCAAGACTGGGATCTCGTGTGGCAGTCGCGCAGCGGCCCGCCGCAGGTGCCGTGGCTGGAGCCGGACGTCTGCGACCACCTGCGCACGCTGGACGGCCCGGTGGTGCTGGCGCCGATCGGGTTCGTCTCCGACCACATGGAGGTCGTCTACGACCTCGACACCGAGGCCGTGGAGGTGGCCGGGGAACTGGGGCTGCCGATGGCGCGGGCGGCCACGGTCGGCACCCACCCGGCGTTCGTGCGCGTGGTGGGCGAGCTGATGGCCGGGCCTGAGCCGGTGCCGTGCTCGACGGAGACGTGTCCTCAGGTATAGGCGCGGGCGTAGGCCTCGGCGTAGCCCATGACCTTGTTCACGTAGTCCCACGAGTGGTTGTAGAACCAGATCGCCTTGCGCAGCTTCTCGCCGCCCTTGCCGGCGCCGTTGGCGCACAGGTAGTTGGCGGCGCCCGGCACCGCGTCGTACGGGCTCCAGATGTCCTTCTTGCCGTCGGCGTCGCCGTCCACGCCGTAGGCCCGCCACGTGGCGGGCATGAACTGCATCGGCCCCAGCGCGCCCGCGCTCGACGGCCCGTTGTTGCGCCCGTGCCCGCTCTCGACCTGCCCGATGGCGGCCAGCACCGTCCATGACAGCCCGGGGCAGCGGGTGGCCGCCTGCTTGTAGAGGTCGAGGTAGCTGCCCGGCCGTCCCACCGACGCCACCCGCTGTTCCCGCGGCTCCGGGGTACGGCTGCCGCCCAGCCCGATCACCTGGGCCCCCTTGCCGAGGAGCTTGGCGACCCCGGCGGTGCCCACCTTGCCCTCCTTGCCGTGCAGCAGCACGGCCACGCCGGGGGCGACGCCGAGCGCCTTGCCGGTCTCGGCGCTGACGATGCCGTCGATGCCCTTGAGCCCGAGCCCGGCCGAGGCGGCCAGCCGGAGCCTGGGGCCGCCGTCCACCTGGTAGTCCGCGCCCAGCACCATGCCGAGCCGGCGCGTGGCGGCGGTGTCGGCGACCAGTTCGCCGCGGCTCAGCGCGCTCCAGACGGCCGGCTCGTCGGCGACCGGTTTCGGGGTCCAGGCGCGGAAGTCGGCCGGGGTGACGGCCAGCACGTTCAGGCCGGTACCGGCGATCTTGATGGCGCCCGCGTCCACGACCGCGACCTTCTGCACGTGCTTGAGCCGGCCGAGCGCGTAGCGGGCCTGCCTGGGCACAGTGGCGCGGGCGATCGCCAGCACCCTGGGCGGGGTGGGGGTGATGCCGGGGCCGCCTCTTCCGAAGTCCTTGACCTGTTCGGGGACCATGCGCTCCAGGGGTTCCGGCCTGGCCTGCGGGCCGGGGGCGCGCCGGGCCTGCTGGGGCTGGGCCGTACCGGTGAACAGGTCGTCGCGGACGAGGAAGACCACGCCGCCGCTCGTCACGGTGACCACGGCGACCGCGGCCACGAGCAGCACCGCGGAACGGATCGAGGGAAGAGCGGACACGCGGGACACGTTACCCAAAATCAGTTGCGCTTCCGCGAAGCTCTACAGAAGGGTGTCACGCGGCGATAGGGGGATTTTGTGGTCGGGCCGTATCGGGGACTGTTCAACGCGCCCGGGGTCAAGGGTTTCGTGCTGGCCGGATTCGTGGGGCGCTTCCCCATGTCGATGCTGGGGATCGGGATCGTCCTTCTGATCTCCGCGCTGACCGAGTCCTACGCCACCGCTGGAGCCGTCGCGGCCGTGGTCAACGTCTCCTATGCGCTCGCGGCGCCGCTCTCGGGACGGCTGGCCGACCGTTTCGGCCAGAACCGGGTGATCGTCCCCTTCTCCGTCATCAACGCGGTGGCCCTGGTCTCACTCATCCTGAGCGCCGGGTTCCGGCTGCCCGAATGGACGCTCTACGCCTCCGGCCTGCTCGTCGGCGCGACCTCGCTCTCGCTGGGCTCGATGGTGCGCGCGCGGTGGTCGACGCTGCACGGCGGCTCGGGGAAGCTGCACACCGCCTTCGCGTTCGAGTCGGTGGCCGACGAGGTCATCTTCGTGACCGGGCCGGCGGCGGTGACGCTGCTGGCCACCTATGTCAACCCGTACGCGGGGCTGGTGGTCGCCGTGGTGGCGATGCTGGGCGGGTCGCTGGCGCTGGCGGCGCAGCGGCGTACGCAGCCGCCGATCGTGGCGGTGCGCTCCGCCGGCGGCACGCCGATCCTGATCCCGGGCGTCGCCCTGCTGTCGGGCGTGTACGTGGGGCTGGGCGCGGTGTTCGGCTCGGTCGACCTGATCACCGTGGCCTTCGCCGAGGAGCACGGAGCCAAGGGAGCCGCGGGGTTCCTGCTGGCCAGCTTCGCCGGCGGCTCGATGGTCTCGGGCCTGTGGTTCGGCTCGCGGCACTGGCGGATCCCGATGCGCGGGCGCTTCGTGCGGGCGCTCGGGGTGTTCGTCGTCGGGCTGCTGCCGATCATGTTCGTGGATGACGCGCGGCTCATGGCGCTCGCGCTGTTCGTCGCGGGCCTGGCCATCTCGCCGACGCTCATTACGGGGTTCTCGCTGACCGAGCGCCTGGTGCCGCCCTCGCTGCTGACCGAGGGCATGGCCTGGATCTCGACCTCGATCGGGTTCGGCGTCGCGCTCGGCGCGTGGGCGGGCGGGCGGCTCACCGAGGCGTTCGGCGCCTCCAACGCCTACGCCTTCTCGCTGGCGTGCGCGCTGTTCGCGGCCATCGTCGGGGTGTCAGGTTCGGGTTTGCTGAGGATTCCGGAAGCGCCTTCACCGGCGAAGAGCTGATCCGCTACGGTCGGGAGATCCCTCAAGCAACACCCTCAACTCACGAAAGCTCCGTAATGTCCCGACAAATTGCTTCACTTCTAGCCATCGCCGCTGTCACCGTCACTCTGGCCCCAGCGCCCGCGTCGGCCGCGCCCGAAATCGACTGCACGCAGGTCAAATGCCTCGCGCTGACCTTCGACGACGGGCCGGGCAAGTACGCTGACAAGCTCCTCGACACGCTGAAGAAGGCCAACGCGAAGGCGACGTTCTTCCTCGAAGGCCAGTACGTCAAGACGCGGCCCGCCTTCGCCAAGCGCATGGCCAAGGAGGGCCACGAGCTCGGCAACCACAGCTACAAACACCCCAACTTCACCGATCTCGAGCCGGGGGCCATCCGGAACGAGGTCAAGAAGACCCAGGACATCATCTACAAGACGACCGGGGTCACGCCCAAGCTGCTGCGCCCGCCGTACGGCATGGCCGACATCCAGGTGTCGGACGTGGCGGCGGAGTTCGACATGCCGATCGTGTTGTGGACGGCGGGCTCGCGTGACTGGGCCACCAAGAACGCCGACGAGATCAAGAAGCAGACCTTGGCGGTCGCCCAGCGCGACGGCATCATCCTGATGCACGACTGGGTCAAGCAGACGGTCGACGTGATGCCGAGCCTGGTCAAGCTGCTCCAAAGCCGCGGCTACACGCTGGTGACCGTTTCCACACTGCTCAAGAGCCAGAACCTTCAGCCCGGCGACATCTACCCCGTTCCCGAAGGCTGGGAGAGATGAGTATCGTTCACATTTAACGGAACGATCCTTTTCCAGGGGGCGCGTCATGGTCTTCACCAACTGGGCCGGCAACCAGTCGGGCACCCCCGCCGAGGTGCGTACGCCCACCTCGGTCGAAGACGTGGCGGGCGCCGTGCGGGACGCCGCGCGCACCGGACGGCGCCTGCGCATGGTCGGCACGGGCCACTCCTTCACCGGAGTGGCCCTCACCGACGGCATCATGCTCCGCCCCACCGGCCTCACCGGCGTCAGGACGTGGGCGGAGGACCGGGTGACCGTCCTCGCCGGCACCCCGCTCAGCCACCTCAACGAACTGCTCGACCGGCGCGGCCTCGCGCTCGCCAACATGGGCGACATCACCGAGCAGACCGTCTCCGGCGCCATCCAGACCGGCACCCACGGCACCGGCCGCGACACGGGCGGCCTGGCCGACCAGGTCGTCGAGCTGGAGCTCGTGCTCGCCGACGGCTCCGTGGCCACGGTCAAGCCGGGCGAGGACCTCTTCGACGCCGCCCGGGTCGGGCTCGGCGCGCTCGGCGTCCTGACCGCGGTGACCTTCAAAGTCGAGCCCGCGTTCCTGCTGCACAACCGGCGCCGCCGTCTCCCCCTCACCGAGATCCTGTCCTCGCTCGACACCATGACCACGGCCAACGAGCACCTCGACTTCTTCTGGGTGCCGCACACCGACGCCTGCCTGGTCAAGACCAACAACAGGAACCCGGGGCCGGCCCGGCCGCCGAGCGCGTTCAAGCACTGGCTGGACGCGGTCTTCCTGGAGAACACGCTCTTCGGCGCGGCCTGCGCGCTCGGCGCCCGCTTCCCCGGGCTGATCCCTCGCATCAACGGCGTCAGCGCCGCCGCGCTCGGCGACTCCGAGTCCGTGGACACCTCCTACAAGATCTTCACCGCGCGGCGCGACGTGCGCTTCCTGGAGATGGAGTACGCCGTGCCGCGCGAACACCTGGGCCAGGCGCTGCGCGAGACCCGCGACCTGGTCGAGCGCATGGACTGGAAGATCACCTTCCCGATCGAGGTCCGGGTGACGCCGCCGAGCGACGCCTGGCTGTCCACCGCGTACGGCCGGCACTCCGCCTACATCGCCTGCCACATCTACCGCCCCACCCCCAACCCCGCCTACTTCGAAGGCGTCGAGGAGATCATGACCAGGCTCCGGGGACGCCCCCACTGGGGCAAGATGCACACCCGCGACGCCGCCTACCTCGCGACCGTCTACCCGCGCCTGCCCGACTTCGTGGCCCTGCGCGACCGCCTCGACCCCGGTCGCCTCTTCACCAACCCCTACCTGGACACCGTCCTCGGCTGAGTCGTACAGCTGGCTGGAGTGCCAGGGGTCCCGGGCGTCCATACCCTTGACGCATGACGCGTGACGCCCTCGAGGCTCTGGACCGCCTCGCGGGCGGCCTCGGCACCGCCGTACTCGCCCTGTTCCTCGCGATGGCGTGGTCGGTGACGCTGGTGAGCTGCCTCACCGGCGTCGGCCTGCTGGCGCTGCCCGGCATGATCGGGCTGACCAGGTCCGTGGCCGAGCGGGAACGCGCCCGCCTGGGCCGCCGCGGCGAGCCGGTCATCTCCCCCTACGGCGAACCGGCTGAGGGCAACTGGGCCGAGCAGATGAAGGCGGCCTGGCACGATCCCTCCGTCCGGCGCGACCTGGCGTGGGTGGCCATCCACGCCACGATGGGGCTGGTCCTCGGTATGGCCGGGCTCGCGCTGCCGATCATGGGGCTGCGCGACGTGACGTTCCCGCTGTGGTGGCGGCTCCTGCCCGCGGGCGAGGTGGGCTCCTCGCTCGGCGTACGCGCGGAGACGTGGCCCGCGGTCCTGGCCGTGGGCCTGTCG
Source organism: Nonomuraea sp. NPDC050540 (assembly GCF_044457485.1). Lineage (NCBI taxonomy): Bacteria > Bacillati > Actinomycetota > Actinomycetes > Streptosporangiales > Streptosporangiaceae > Nonomuraea > Nonomuraea sp. NPDC050540. The sequence goes on along the minus strand of NZ_JBITHA010000001.1, from coordinate 510,177 downwards.
GGGCTGCTCTGGCTGGGGCTGGCCCTCGTGCTGGGGCCGCGGCTGGCCGTTCTGCAGAACCTGCCCGGCCGCAGGCTGCTGTCGCCGCACTCCTCGGTGGACCTGTCCGCGCGGGTCGCGCGGCTGACCGCCACCCGGGCCGCCGCCCTGCGCGCTCACGCCGCAGAACTGCGCAGGATCGAGCGCTCCCTGCACGACGGCGCCCAGAACAGGCTGGTCGCCGTCGTCGTCACCGTCGCCGCCGCCAGACGCGCGCTCTCCCGCGACCCCGAGGCCGCCGACCCCGCGCTCGAACGCGCCCAGACCGCCGCCGAGCAGGCCCTCGCCGAACTTCGCGGCGTCGTGCGCGGCATCCTGCCGCCCGTGCTGGAGGACAAGGGCCTGTCCGGCGCGCTGTCGGCGCTGGCCGCCGGGTCGGCCGTCCCGTGCGGGCTGAGCGTGGGCGAACTCGGGCCGCTCCCGCTGTCGGTCGAGGCCACCGCGTACTTCACCGTCGCCGAGGCCCTCACCAACGTCGCCCGTCACAGCGGCGCCACCCGGGTCGACGTCGAGGTCATCCTGTACGGCGAGGCGCTGCGGATCACCGTGGAGGACGACGGCAGGGGCGGCGCCGGCGAGGACACCGGCGGGGGGTCGGGGCTGGCCGGGATCAGGCGGCGCGTGGAGTCGCACGACGGCGTCCTCACCCTGTCCAGCCCGGAGGGCGGCCCCACCAGGCTGGAGGTCGTCCTCCCCCCGGCCTCCTGAGACGTCGGCCGGACCGGCTGCCGGTGTTGTGAGGCGACCGCCCCATCGGGTGCAGACCTTCTCGGGGGGCGGCACCACCGGGTGAAGACCTTGCGCGGGCGTGGCCGTACCGGCTGCCGGTCGTGTGGGGGCGTGCGGCCCGGAGGGGTTGTCAGGTCAGGGGAGGGTGGCGCGCTCCTGGTCGGCGGGTGCGTCGTCCGGGGGTGGGGTGGCCTCGTCCTCGGGCCGGCCGGTCTCCTCGGGCGGGTCCGTGGTCGGCTCGCCCGACGGCTCCACCTCGCCGGTCCTGGTCGGCGTCGGCGTGGGCGTCGGCGTCGGCGTCTTGCTCGGCTTGGGTGTCGGGGTGGGTGTCGGGGTCGGCGTGGACTCCGGTTCCTCCTGGGTGGCCGGGGTCTCGGTGGGCGGCGTGGTGTGCTCGTCCTCCTTGACCGGCCCCTTGGGCTCCTCCCTGACCGAGGCCGGGCGCTTGCCGGGCAGCTGGTCGGGGATCGCCGAGCCGCTGGCCGCCTGGTAGATGAGGATCGCGCCCATGCTGATCGCGAAGACCAGCGCGGCGGCGAACCCCAGCTTGAGCCACGGCAGCGGGCGGCGCCGTTCCGGCTTCTCCACCGCCGCCATGACCAGGGTCGCCTCCGCCTCGCCCGGCTCCGGCGGCGGCTCGTCGCGGAGGGTCGCCTGTGCCGCGGTGGCCAGTTCCCCCTCGCCGTCGCGGTGCGGCGGCACCTCCTCGCCGTCCTCGTGCTCGCGCCACGCGAGCACCGTGTGTTCCTTGACCTTCTCGCCGGTCCGCTTCAGGTAGTGCGTGTAGATCGCGCTGCCGACCGTGCTGGCCACACTGGCCACGGCCGCGCCGATCACCGTCCCCGCCACGCCGAGATACGACGCCGCCACCGCGGCGGTCACCGCGGCCAGGGCTCCACCGAGGACCTGCGGCACGCTCAGCTCGAACCTCCGCTGCTCGCCGCTCATCCTCCAGATCAGTCCCCTCTTGTCATTCGACAGGTAAAGAGCTTCCTCGTGAATAGACGCGAGTGCGTGTCCTGTTGTTCCTGTGACCTGCGTGACAGGAAGGCTCAAGGGCCGTGCCCCGCCGATTCGGACTGCCCTCCGTCTATGCCGCCGCGGCCGTGGCCACGGCCGTCACGACCGTCGCCCCGCTCGCCGTGACCGAGCCCGCCTCAGGACTGTCCGCGCGGCCGGTGGTGACGGAGCCCACCCGGCCGTACATCGTGACCGCGCACACGCGCGGCGACGCGCGGGACCTCGTCAGCGAGGCGCGCTGGCGGGTACGCCGCTACTACACGGCCGTCCTGCCCGGATTCGCGACGTGGCTGAGCGACAGGGAGGTGGCCGAACTGCGGGCGGACGCGCGGGTACGCTCGCTCGAACCCGACCGGCAGGTTCACCCTATGGGCGGCTGGGCACTGGACCGGCTCGACGAGCGCGAACTGCCCCTCGACGGCCGCCACCGCCCCACGGCGACCGGCCGGGGCGTCACCGTCTACGTGCTCGACAGCGGCGTGGACGTCGGCCACCGCGAGTTCGGCGACCGCGCCTGGCACGCCTTCGACGCCACCGGCGGGCGCGGCGCCGACTGCAGCGGTCACGGCACGCAGGTGGCGGGCGTCGCCGCCGGCCGCACGTACGGCGTGGCCCCGCAGGCCAGGATCGCCTCGGTGAAGGTGCTGGGCTGCGGCTTCGGTTCGATGTCGGACGTGCTGGCCGGAGCCGACTGGGTGCGCGGGCACGCGCGCGGCCCCGCCGTGGCCAACATGTCGATCGGCGCCGAGCCCTCCCCCGCGCTGGACGCCGCCGTGCGCAACCTCACCCGGGCCGGCGTCCTGGTCGTGGCCGCCGCGGGCAACTCCGGCGAGAGCGCCTGCTCGGTGTCGCCGGCCCGCCGGGCGTTCGCGGTGGCGGCCAGCGACTCCGCGGACCGGCGGGCGCCGTTCTCGGGCCACGGCCCTTGTGTCGATCTTTACGCGCCGGGCGTCGACGTGCGTTCCGCCTGGCTGGAGGGGACCACGCGCGAGGAGAGCGGCACGTCGATGGCCGCCCCGCACGTGTCCGGAGTCGCCGCCCTCTACCTGGAGTCCCATCGCGGCTCCAGCCCGTCAACTCTCGCGTCTTGGCTCAAGTCCACGGCGACCCGTGGCGTGATTCGTCAGAATCCGTCGAGGACCCCTAACCTCCTGCTGCACTCCGGCGGGCTATAAAGGATGGAATCGACAAATGTGACCGGCGTCACAACGCTTGGGGAGTATCCCAGGCAGGCGATGTTCGGACATGCCGGGTACGGTGCTGGCAGGCAACCGGCACACGCGAGAGACTCAAGGGTCCGGGGGAAGAATGAGCGCGCTGACGAAGGGACTCGCATGCAGGAGCTCCGACTCGTCGCGGTGAGTGAGGACGGCACGTATCTCGTCCTGGCGACAGCCGGGCGGGGTACGCGGTTCACGCTCCCCGTGGACGACCGGCTCCGCGCTGCCGTCCGCGGAAACTTCTCCCGTCTCGGCCAGTACGAGATCGAAGTGGAGAGTCCGTTGCGCCCCAAGGAGATCCAGGCACGCATTCGCGCTGGAGAGACCGCGGAAGAGATCGCCGCGACCGCGGGTATCCCGGTCGAGCGTGTCCGCTGGTTCGAGGGTCCCGTGCTCCAAGAGCGGGAGTACGTCGCCCAGCAGGCGCAGCGCGTCGCCGTTCGCATGCCTGGAGAGTCCGCGCCGGGACCCACGCTCGGCGAACTCGTCGCCGAGCGCCTCACCCGCCGCGGCGTGCCCACCGACGAGATCGACTGGGACTCCGCCAAACGCGACGACGGCCTGTGGCGGGTCAAGCTCGGCTACGTCTGGAACGGTCACACCCGGCACGCGGAGTGGCTGTTCGACCCGCGCAAGCGGCACGTCACGCCGCATGACGACGAGTCCATGCGACTGTCGGCGGCCGACTTCGACCCGAACCCGCCCGCCGAGGACACCACCGTCACGCCGTTCGCGCCGCGCGCCGCCAAGCTGCAGCCGGTGCCGCCGCTGCCGTCGGTGATCCGGCACGAGCCGCCCGCCGTGGTCAGACCCGGCGACGGCCCGGCCGTCGCCTACCCGCCCGGCCGTGACGCCTACCCGCCGGGCCGTGACGCTTACCCGCCCGGACGCGAGTCCTTCCCGCCCGGACGCGAGTCCTTCCCGCCCGGACGCGAGTCCTTCCCGCCCGCCCGGGAAGGCTTCGCGCCTGGACGTGAGGGGTACGCGCAGGGCAAGGAGGGCACCGGCCGCGACGGGTTCCCGCCGAACCGGGACGCGTACCCGCCGGCCCGGAGCGAAGGCGCCTACGCCCGCCCGCCCGAGACCCCCTCCAGGGAGGCCGAGCGCGGATACCCGTTCGAGGACGAGACGTCCGACTTCGACGGGCAGGGTGGAGAGGGTGTGCGCCGGGCACCGGCGGCCTGGCACCCGGACTTCGCCACCAACCGCCCGGAACGCCCCCAGTCCCGCGACACCGACCCCATCTACGCCCCGGCCCCCCGCACCGACCCGACCCCCGCGCCCCGCCTCCAGGAGCCCACAGCCCCGGAGCCGACCACCCAGGAGCCCGCGGCCCCCGCCATCCCGGAGCCCGTGGCCCCCGTCGTCCAGGTGCCCTCGGCCCCTGTCGTCGAGGTGCCGGTGGCCCCTGTCGTTGAGGTGCCCTCGGCCCCTGTCGGGCAGGAGCCCGCGGCCCCTGAGCCAGCCGTCGAGGAGCCCGTGACCGCTGAGCCGGTCGTCGACGAGGTCGTTTCCGCCCCGGTTGTGCAGGAAGCGCCCCCTGTCGTGCAGGAGGCCCCTGTCGTGCAGGAGGCCGCGGTCGTGGAGCCGGTCGCAGAACCTGCCGCCGCCGTGGAGCCCGCCGCTGTGGAGGAGGTTACGGCCGAGCCGGTTGTCGAGGAGCCGGTGGCCGAGCCGGTCGAGGTGGCGCCTGTGGAGGTCGTGGCCCCCCAGGCTGTCGTGGAGGCCGCTCCGGTTGAGGCTGTCGTGGTACAGCCTCCTGCGCCTGAGCCCGCCCCCGAGCCGGAGGCCGACGCCCAGCCGATCGAAACGCCCGAGGCCGAAACGCCGAAGGCCGAGACTCCCAAGCCCGAAGAGCCCAAGCCCGAAGAGCCCAAGCCCGAAGAGCCCAAGCCCGAGGCACCCAAGGCCGAAGCGCCCAAGCCTGAAGCACCGAAGCCTGAAGCACCGAAGCCCGAGGCACCCAAGCCCGAGGCACCCAAGCCTGTGGTGGCGGCGTCGGTTGAGGTGGCCGAGGCAGAACCTGCCAAGGCGGAAGAGGCGGTTGCCGAGAAGCCTCCGGTCGAGGAGGTCAAGGCCGCGACGGTTCAGGAGGACGAGGCGGGCAAGGGCGAGGAGGCGGCTGTGCCGGCGGCCAGGGACGGCAAGGACGAGCCGATCGCCAAGCCGAAGCCCAAGCCGAAGGACCCGTCGACGGTGCCCGTTCCTTCGCCGCCGCCCGCCCCTGCGGCCCGGCAGCCGCGCAAGGGGTCCAAGGGCCGGCGCGCCTCCGTCCCGACCTGGGACGAGATCATGTTCGGCGCCCGCAAGCAGGACTGAGGCTCCGGGTACGGCCGGCCGCGGTAAGTGGCCGGCCGTGCGTCGTTACGGCGGGTCGTTCGTGCGGCTGCCGGGCGCCTGACGACCGGGCCCGGCGTACGGCGGCGGGGGGCGGCCTGCTTGGCTTGCCGTAAGAGAAAGGGCATGAACAGACCTCAGCCCGAGAGCGCGGTCAGGACCTGATGAAGGGCGCCAGCCAGTCGGGGGTGACCTCGGCCGGGAAGGCGACCGCCTGGGTTTCCGAGACGTCGACGGCCGAGTAGCCGCCCTCGCCCGCGCCCACCCCCGCCACCAGCGTCATGACGCCCGCGCGGCGCTGGAACCACGTCTGGCGGATCCGCCACCCCACCACCGCCCGGCGTTCGAACACCGCCTGCGAACGGCGCAGCGACCCCGAACGCACCGACAGCCGGATCCCGTCGTACCCGTGGCCCAGCGACCTGTAGCGGTCGAGGCCCAGCGGGACGCCGGCCCCGGCCAGGACGAGAGCGGCTACGGCGAGTACCCACCAGGCCATGGCGGCGGTCAGGAGGGCGGCGGCCAGCGCGAGGGCGGCCAGCGCGGCCCAGGGGGCGATCGCGCGGAACAGGCGGCGGTTGCGCGCCACCGGCGGGTGCGGGCGCAGTTCGGCGGTGAAGGGGCCGATCGCGGAGCCGGTGACCTGATGCGCGACGGCGCGGGGCACGTCGGGCAGGAGCTGTCCGCGGGCCTGGGAGTCGCCGAGGCCGGTGACGATGGCCCAGACGCGTACGACTCCGGCCCAGCGTTCGGCGAGGGCGTCGGCGATCTCGTAGCCGCGTACGCGCCGGGATTCCAGGGACACGCTCCTGCGGTTGATCAGCCCGCGTTCGGCGACGAGGTAGCCGTCGCGCTCCTTGAGCGTGAAGTTCCAGTTGAACACCGCGTACATGACCCCGCCCACCACCGGCATGGCGACCACCAGCAGGACGACGGCGACCAGCAGCAGGTAGGGACGGTCCCAGAGCCACTGACCGGCGTCCCAGGCGGCGTCGCGGCCGAAGCCGAGCTGGTCGCCCCATTGGAAGGCGAGGCCGATGGCGCCACCGGCCAGCGCGAACGGCGTGAGCAGGTACGCCCCCGACAACGGCCCGTAGAGCAGCCAGGCGCGGGGCACGCGCATGATGATCCGCTCGTTCTCCCGCGGCCGCGGAGGGGCGTCGGGAGCCGGTTGCCGCCGCTCCTGGGCGCGGGCGTGCAGGAGCACCGCCTTGAGGCGTTCCGCCTCGGCGAGGGTGACGCCGTCGAGCTCACCCTCCTGCTCGCTGCCGCCGCTGGCTCCGGTGTCGAGTTTGAGTACGGCGAGGCCGAGCAACCGGTGCATGGGCGGCATGGAGACGTCCACCCCGCGGATGCGCTCAAGCGGGATGGTCCGGACGGAACGGCTGATCAGCGACCGCTTGATCTCCAGCCGGTCGCCCGCGATCTGATAGCTGAACGTCGCCCAGCGCACCACCGCGAACACCACCGTCCCGGCGACGCCCAGCGCCGCCCACAGGAACGAGCGCGGCGAGAACCCGCCCACGAACAGCACACCGACCAGCGGCAGCAGCAGTGAGGGCAGCATGCGGACGGGGTCGATGAGCAACACCTTGGGGCTGAGCCGCACCGGCACCGCCCATCCCTCCGGCGGCCCCTGGCCACCCGGTTCCCCGGGAGAATCAGGCTGCGCGACCGGCGGCGCGGGCTCCCCGGCTCCGGGGTGGGCGTTTCCCGCCGCGGGTGGGCCTTCTGTACCGGGTTGCTGGTCGAGGTGGTGGGGGTCGAAGGTCATGTGGCGTCGTCCCTGAGGTGCTCGGCCCGATGGGCGAGCTGGTCGGCCAGCCCGGCGGCCACGCCGTACTCCAGACCCTTGATCGTGGAGGAACCGGCGTGCGACGCGGTGCGGATCTCCAGCGTGGCCAGCCCGAACAGCCGCTCCAGCCATCCCTGCGCCTTGTCCACCGTCTGGATCCGGCTCACCGGCACGAACACCCATTCCCGGGTGAGGAAGCCGGAGCGGGCGTACACGACGTCTCCCGACAGCTCCCACCGATGGACGGCGAAACGCACGAACGGCTCGGCCACCAGGAACGGCGTGGCCACCACGCCCACCCCCACCGGCAGCAGCCACGAGTCGGCCGACAGCCACCCGGGCACCCAGCCCCACCCGCTGCCGCCCACCACGCGCGCCACCACGACCGCCCCGCCCACCAGGAGGACGAAGCCGATCAACGACTCCAGCATCCACAGCTGCCTGGCCTTGGGCGAGACGCGGTGCGCCGGGTCACGCAGCGTCCCCGCTCGGGGCTCGGATTCACTCACACCTCCCAGCTTAGGCGCGGCTCGCGTCAGCGTTATCTCAGCGGCCCTCACCCGGGGTCAGGGAACTGTCAGTGACGTGGACCACAGTGGGGTCCATGCGATACGCGATCGAGGCCGAGGGCCTCGCCAAGCGCTACGGCGAGACCACCGCACTGGCCGGTGTCGACCTGGTGGTGCCGCCGGGAAGGCTGCTCGGCGTGCTCGGCCCCAACGGGGCGGGCAAGACGACCGCTGTCAGGATCCTCGCCACCCTGCTCGCCCCCGACGCGGGCCGGGCCTCGGTGGGCGGTTTCGACGTGGTGCGCCAGTCCCATCAGGTGCGCTCGCTGATCGGCCTGACCGGGCAGTACGCGGCGGTCGACGAGATGCTGACCGGAGTCGAGAACCTGCTCATGATCGGCCGCCTGCTCGGCCTGTCCAGGCCGGAGTCGCGGGCGCGGGCGGGGGAACTGCTCGATCGCTTCGACCTGGCCGACGCCGGCGGCCGGGCCGCCAAGACCTTCTCCGGCGGCATGCGCAGGCGCCTCGACCTGGCGGCGAGTCTGGTGGGGCGGCCTCAGGTGCTGTTCCTCGACGAGCCGACGACGGGGCTGGATCCGCGCAGCCGTACCGACCTGTGGGGTGTGGTGCGGGGGTTGATGGCCGACGGCGTGACCGTGCTGCTGACCACCCAGTATCTGGAGGAGGCCGACCAACTGGCCGACGACATCGTGGTGTTCGACCACGGCAGGGTGATCGCCTCAGGGACGTCCGACCAGCTCAAGTCGATGACGGGCGCGCAGGTGCTGGAGGTGAGCCCGCTGCGGTCCGGCCAGCTCGACCTGGTGGCCGAGGTGGTGGGGTCCGTGGTGGAGACGCCGCCCGAGGTCGCCAACGGGAAGGTGACGGCGGCGGTGCACGATCCGCAGGTGGTGCCCGCGGTGGTGCGGCGGCTGGACGAGCTGGGGGTGGTGGCCGCCGAGCTCGCCCTGCGCAAGTCCAGCCTGGACGAGGTGTTCCTCGCGCTGACCGGCCACCGTGCCGATGAAAAGGCGGTGGTCTAGGTGGAGGCCGCGATGGCCGTGCGTGAGGAGCGGCGGGCCGGGGTGCGGGCGACCGTCCGGCAGACGGCCACGCTGGCCTGGCGGAGTCTGGTGCAGGTCAAGCACAACCCCTGGGACCTGCTCGACCTCAGCATCCAGCCGATCATGTTCCTGCTGCTGTTCACGTATGTGTTCGGCGGCGCGATCTCCGGCTCCACCGGGGACTACCTGCAGTTCGCGCTGCCCGGCCTGGTGGTGCAGAACACGCTGTTCTACACGCTGTCCACGGCGATCGGGCTCAACACCGACATCAGCAAGGGGGTGTTCGACCGGCTGCGGAGCCTGCCCATCGCGCGCACCGCGCCGCTGGCGGGGAGGATCGTCGCGGACACGTTCAAGCAGGTGTGGGCGTTCGCGCTGCTGATGGGGCTCGGGATGGTGCTGGGGTTCCGGGTCCAGACGAGCGCGGCCGGGGTGGCCGGGGCGCTGGCGTTGCTGGTGGTGGTCGCGCTGGCCATGTCGTGGATGTCGGTGCTGATCGGGCTCAGGGCGTCGAGTCCGGAGAAGGTGCAGATGATCGCGTTCTCCGCCATGATGCCGCTGACCTTCACGAGCAGCGCGCTGGTCGATCCGGCGACGTTCCCGGCCTGGTTGCGGGCCTGGTCGGAGGTCAACCCGGTCTCCTACCTGGCCGACGCGATCCGGGGGCTGCTCATCGGGGGCGAGGTGGCGACTCCGGCGCTGGTCTCGCTGCTGTGGGCGGCGGGGTTCGTCGCGGTGTTCGCGCCGCCGGCCATCAGGGTCTTCAGAACCCGCGCGTGAGTGCGCCCGCCAGGGCCAGGGTGGCGGGCCGGTCGAGGGCGTGACCCTGCGCGAAGTGGATGTCGAAGGAGCCGGGTGGCAGAGCGGAGCGGGTGTCGTGGGTGATCCGGACGTGGTCGGGGTCGACGACCGTGGTGAGGCCCTTGACCGCGGCGGCCGCGCCGAGCAGGACGGCCGCGCGGGCGGGATCGCCGGCGGCCAGCGCGTGCGCGGCGCAGCCCACCACGGCCAGGCCGGTCAGCTGCGCGTCGCCCGAGGCCGCGGCCTGCTCCAGGGCCAGCGTGAGATGGCGGCGGGCATCCGGCGGCCGGCCCTTGTCCAGGGCGACCAGGGCCAGCGCCGTGTTGACCGCGGCGATCATCGGCTTGGGCACTCCGTCGGAGGACTCCATGATGGCCATCGCCCGCCCGTAACAGGCCAGCGCCGTGGCCAGGTCGCCGTCGCGGCGGGCCAGGTCGCCCTGGGCGGCGGTGACCCCGGCCTCGCCCACCCGGTCGCCGAAGCGGACGACCAGATCGGCGACCTCGGCCAGGTGGCGCTCCGCCCGTGTGCGGTCGCCGGCCAGGTCGAGTGCGATCGCGAGGCGGGCGCGCAGGTAGGGGGTGTCCTCGACGGAGCCGAGCGTCCGCATGACCTCCAGGGCCTCGCCCATGACCTCGATGCCCTGGTGGACCTCGCCGCGCAGCACGTGGAGGTCGCCCACGGCGGCGAGGGCGGAGCTGATGCCCCACCTGTCGCCCACGGCGCGGTAGCCGGTGAGCGCCGCCCGGAGATCGGCCTCACAGCTGCCGATGTGGCCGCTGTAGTAGCTGAGCAGGCCGGCCATGAGGTGGCCGGAGGCGACGACCCACGGGTCGGCGTGGTTCAGCAGGTCGCCGGTTTCCTGGGAGGCCTGCTGGGCGCCGCCGTACAGGATGAACATGGGCATGGCCAGCGCGACCAGCGGGTGGCCGGGCCCGCCGAGACGGCGGGCCCGCACGAGCGCGGCGCGTGTCTCCTCCCACGGCAGCGCCGCGCCGACGGCGTTGATCCCGTGTACGGCCAGCCCCACAGCACGCAGCCGCGCCGGAGCCCGCGACGCCGCGGCCAGCGCCTCGGCCGAGCGCTGAGCGCCTTCGAGTCTGCTGCCCCGCAGCCACCAGTACCACCCGAGCGCCCCCACCAGCCGCAACGCCGTCTCCCCCGCCTCGGGATCGGCCGCCGCGGCCGCCACGCACCAGCGGAGCGCGGCGTCGAGGTTGTCATGCTCGGCGGTGAGCGCGGCGAGGTGCCGAAGCTGACCGGCCGCGCGCAGGCCGGGCTCGGCGTCCTCGGCGAAGCGGAGATAGTACGCGGCGTGCGCTCGCCGGATCCTGTCCGCCTCGGGAAGGTGTTCGGCGGCGAAGGCGCGGATGGTCTCCAGCATGCGGTAGCGCCCGGACTCGAAGACGACGAGGGATTTGTCCACCAGGCGGGTCAGGGGCTCCAGGTCGGCGGCGCACACCCGCTCCACGGCCTCCAGCGTGGCCCCGCCCGCGAAGACGGACATCCGGGCGGCCAGCTCGCGCTCGGGTTCCGGCATCAGGTCCCAGCTCCACGACACGACCGCCCGGAGCGTCTGGTGGCGCGGCTGGGCCGTACGACTGCCGCTCGTCAGCAACGAGAACCGGTCGCCCAGGCGCGCGGCCACCTCGCCCGCGCCGAGCGAGCGCATCCGCGCGGCGGCCAGCTCGATGGCCAGCGGCAGCCCGTCCAGCGCCCGGCAGATCCGGACGACCGCGGCGGCCTCGGCGGCGTCCGGCGCGTAGCCGGGGCGGACCGCGGCCGCCCGGTCGGCGAACAGCCGCACGGCCGCGTACGCGCCCGGGTCCTCGGCGCCGGGCGGGGGCAGTTCCAGCGGCGGCACCGCCCAGCTCGTCTCCCCGGTGACCGCGAGCGGTTCGCGGCTGGTGGCCAGGACGCGTACCCCGGGGCAGTCGGCGAGCACGCGCTCGGCCACCTCGGCGGCGGCGGCGATCACGTGCTCGCAGTTGTCCAGGACGATCAGCGGCTCGTGGTCGCCGATGAGCCGCACGAGCCGCTCGATCGGGAGTTCGGGACCCGGGAAGCGGGTGCCGTCACGCAGGTCGAGGGCGGCGGACACCGCCTGTGCGACATCCGCGGCTCCGGCCAGGTCCACCAGCCAGGCCCCGCCGGGCGGCGCGAGCGCGGCGGCGGCCTCGACGGCGAGCCGGGTCTTGCCGGCGCCGCCGGGTCCGAGCACGGTGACGAGGCGGTGACGGCCCAGAAGATCACCGATGTGAGCAACATCACGATCACGGCCGACGAAGCTCGTCAGCCTGGCCCGCAGATTGCCCGTCCGCCGCTCACGGGGCTCTTCCGTGCGGGCCGCGGGCTCGTCGCGGAGCAGGTTCAGGTGGATCCGGGCCAGTTCGGGAGAGGGATCGGCGCCCAGGGTGTCGCGGAAGGCACGGCGGGCGCTCTCGTAGGCGGCCAGCGCCTCCACGCGGCGGCCCGCCCCATGGAGTGCGCGCATGCGCAGGCCGTGCAGCCGCTCACGCAGCGGATGGGCGGCCAGCAGCCCGGCCAGCCCGTCGAGCGCGTCGGCGGGCCGCCCGAGCCGCAGGTCGGCCTCGATGCGGTCCTCCGCCGCGGCGAGCCGGAGATGGTCGAGACGGGCGACGTAGGCGGCGACCACCTCCAGGTCGGCGAGGTCGGCGAGCGCGGGCCCGCGCCACAGCGCCAGCGCCTCCCGCAGCACCCCTGCCGCCGTCGCGGCGTCCCCCTCGGCCAGCCGCGCCTGCCCTTCCCGAGCCAGTACGGCGAAGCGGTGCGCGTCCACCTGGTCAGGACCGGCGACCAGCCGGTACCCGGCCGGTTCCGCGACGATGAGCTGGCGCACCGGGTTTTTGCCGAGTGCCGCCCGAAGCCGGGAAACCAGCGCCTGAAGGGCATTGGCGACCCCGTCAGGCGGCCGGTCCGCCCACACACCGGCGATCAGCGTCGCCAGGGGAACGGTCCTGCCCGCCTCGACAACCAGCAGGCCAAGGAGGGTGCGTAGCCTCTGACCTGCGATCTCCACGACCTCGCCGTCCCGGCGAACCTCGAGCGGGCCGAGAATGGCGAAGGTCATGCTTGTGTTCAAGCTCACCTTCTCCATCCCATGATTCTGGATGATTTCCGGCCCTTCCCCCGCCACCGACCCTCGCGAAACGGTCGGCGCACCGCCGTGAGCCGCGTAGCATCATCCGGCATGGGGCTGCGTTACACGGCGACACGCGTGCGACGGGCCGTCGTCCTCTCGGCGGCGGTCGCGCTGGCGCTCGCGTCGTCGGGCTGCGCGCTCCTTCCGGGCCGGTCGATGGCCAAGGACATCGGCCAGCTCAACGTCACCAGTCCAGAACTGCGCGAGGGCAAACCGTTGCCCCGTGAATATTCCTGCAAGGGCAACCAGGGCAGTCCGCCGCTGCGCTGGTCGGGTGAGCCGCTGCCTGGGGCCAAGTCGATCGCGATCGTGCTCGACACCCACACCGGCACGAATCCCGCGGTCAACTGGGTGGTTTACAACATTCCGCCAGACTGGACCGAGCTCGGCCCCAACGCCACCGAGGCACTGCCGGACGACGACACCGGCCAGGCCAAGGTGACCAGCGGCAAGGAAGGCTACGAGCCGCCCTGCGACGACAAGGCCACCTATCGGTTCAGCGTCTACGCGCTGGACGAGCCGGTGACGGTCGAGGGGGGCGCCTCTCTCCCCAAGGTCCTGAAGAACATCGCGGACCGGACCATCGCCCGGGGGCGACTGACGGTGGTCCACATCGAGTGAGAGGTCGAACACCGCAGGTAGTAATGGTTACCAATTCTTCACTTAGGGTGTGACAACGCTCATAGTGGTCCGACAGAATCAGATCCAATTGTTAGACGTCGGTGATCAATGGGGGCAGGTCGCGTCGATGGCCGCGCGATCTCACCGGCGCCACTGGGAGGCCATGGCTTTGAGGGTGGTGCAATGATCGCGGTCGTAGTCAGCTTGGTCGCTGTCGTGCTCCTCGTGCTCGTCGTCGTGGCACTGGGCATGCGTTCGATGAACAAGAGGGAGAGTTCCCTGCCTCCGGAGCGGCTGAAGGAGATGGCCGACCGGGAAGAGATGAGGACAGCGCGTTCGACCGACGAGTTCGCGGCGCACGAGCCCCGGATGAACAACTTCAGCCCGGACTTCAGCCCGATCGACGAGGTACGGCAGCCCCGGCCGGTACGCACCGGCCAGCGTGGCAAACGCGGCGTCGACGAGTGGGGCAACCCGAGCTCCGATGACGAGGACGAGGAGTTCTGGGCGAACATCCGCAGCGATGCGGAAGAGGGCGGCTTCGGCGCCGGCGGCACGGTCGCGGCCCGCAAGGGCGCCTCCCGCCCGGTGAACGTCGACCGTCCGATGGGCGCCCCGCGCCCGGTGAAGCCGGAGCAGCCGGTGAGCGCCGCCGCGGAACCCGACCCCAACGCCGCCACCGTCCAGCAGCCGCTGCCGCAGCGCACCCCCACACCCGCCCCCGCGGCGGCCAAGGCGAACCTGGCCGACCTGGTCGAGCCCACGCAGCACATGGAAGCGGTCCCGAGCGAGGCCCCCGCCCCGCCCACGCGCCCGTCGCGGCGAGCCAAGAAGGCGCCCGCGCCCACTCCCGCCCCTTCCGCCGCCGACCTGTCCGACCAGCGCACCGTGACCTTCGCCGCCCCGACCTCGGACGTGATGAGCATCCTGGGCGCCGGCGCCCAGCCGGTGCCGCCGCCGCCCCGCCAGGAGCCCGCCCGCCAGGAACCCGCGCGCAACAGCGGCGCCTTCCCCGCGGCCCCGGCCACCCCGCCGCCCTCGCCGTCGTTCACCCCCACCAACAGCGGCTCATTCACCGCGATCCCCAACGGCTCCCTGCACGGCGCGCCCACCAGCGACCCCTTCCCCGCCTACGTCAACAACGCCGAGACGTGGCAGAGCCCGGTCTCGCCGACCCCCACCGCCTCCGGCTCGTGGCCGGCGACGCCGGTGCGCGACGTGCTCGACGACCCGACGCCCGTGACGCCAGGCCCGGCGGACTCCTGGCCGGCCTTCGAGGGCGCGTACGCCGCTCCGCCCGCCAACGACTTCCCGAACTCCTACGAGGTCCGCGCCGGCTGGGCCGTCGCCGATGACAGCGAGGTCACCGGCCCCACACCCGCTTCCGGCACCCCCACGGCGCCCGCCCGCGCGGTCTCCGCCTACGACGACGTGCTGGCCGCGCCCACCGCCCACCCCGCGCCGCAGCCCGCCCCCTACCCCGCCTACGAGACGGGCGACTACGCCCCGGCCAACGCCGCCGCTCCCGGCGCCGCCTGGCCCGAGCCGCCCGCGGGCGGCCCCGGCTGGCCGAGCTACGGCGAGATGTACCCCAGCAACGGCCAGGAGCAGCAGCCGGCCCGCCAGGGCGGCCGCCGCCGGGCACCCGAGCAGCAGGACTATCCCGACTACTACCGGTGATCATCAAAAGCCCGAGTAAGGCGTAATCCCTGGTCAGTAGGGCACTAGAGTTGCTCGCATGATCAGGGACACACAGAGTAGCGTGATCCGCACGCTCCGATACGACCTGCCCGCCTCGCTGGTGGTGTTCCTCGTCGCGGTGCCCCTGTCCTTGGGCATCGCCATGGCCTCCGGGGCGCCGCTCGCCGCGGGCCTGATCTCGGGCGTGGTGGGCGGCATCGTGGCGGGCGCGCTGGGCGGCTCCGCCGTACAGGTGAGCGGGCCCGCCGCCGGTCTGTCGCTCGTCGTGGTGGACCTGGTCCACACGTACGGCTGGCGCGCCACCTGCATGATCACCCTGCTGGCCGGCGCCGTGCAGATCGTCCTCGGCCTCTTCCGCGCGGCACGGGCCACCCTGGCGGTCTCCCCCGCGGTCATCCACGGCACGCTGGCCGGGGTGGGCGTGGTCATCGCCCTGTCGCAGCTGCACGTCGTGCTCGGCGGCAGCCCGCAGACCTCGGCCGTCGCCAACCTCATCGAGTTGCCCGCGCAGATCGCCGCCCATCACGACCACGGCTTCGCGGTCGGCGTGCTGACGATCGCGGTGCTGGCGATCTGGTCGAAGCTTCCGAAACCGGTCAGGGCCGTGCCGGCGCCGCTGGCCGCGCTGCTGGCCGCCGCGGTGACGGCGTGGGCGTTCGGCTGGAACGTGACCCGGGTCGACCTGTCCGGCAGCTTCACCGACTGGGCCTTCCCTGTGCTGCCGCAGGGCGACGGGCACCGTATCGTCGTCGCGGTGCTTCTCGTCGCGCTGCTGGCCAGCGTGGAGTCGCTGCTGTGCTCGGTCGCGGTCGACGGCACGCACAAGGGCCCGCGCGCCGACCTCGACACCGAGCTGACCGGCCAGGGCGTGGCCAACATGGTGACCGGGGCGCTCGGCGGGGTGCCGGTGGCGGGGGCGATCGTGCGCAGCACCGCCAACGTCAAGGCGGGCGCGCGCAGCCGCTGGTCGGCGGTGCTGCACGGCGTCTGGATGCTGCTGTTCGCGCTGGGCTTCGGCTGGTCGATCCAGCTGATCCCGATGGAGGCGCTGGCCGCGCTGCTGGTCTTCATCGGCGTGCAGATGGTCAACCTGGGCCACGTCAGGAAGGTGCACGGCCACGGCGAGGTGCCCGTCTACATCGTGACCCTGGTCGGCGTCGTCGTGCTCGGGCTGGCCGAGGGCGTGGTGGCCGGGCTGGGCCTGGCCGCGCTGCTGGCCCTGCGCCGGCTGACCTGGGTGACGGTGAACGTACGCCCGGAGGAGGACGGCCACTACCACGCGACGATCTCCGGCTCGCTCACCTTCCTCGGCGTGCCCCGGCTGACCCAGGAGCTGCGCTCGATTCCCGAGGGCGCCACCGTCGACCTCGACCTCAACATCGACTTCATGGACAATGCCGCGTTCGAGGCGATCCACTCGTGGCGGGTGGACCACGAGCGGCTGGGCGGCCACGTGGACATCGACGACATCCACGACGAGTGGTACGCGATGGCGGCCTCGGGCTCGCGCATGTTCCCCGCCAAGACCCCGCCGCGGGCGCCGGACCGCTGGTGGCTGCCGTGGGCGCACCGCAGACGGCGCACCGTCCGGCCGTCGCTGGTGCCGCAGCAGGTCGGACCGGTCGAGGTCGAGTGCCAGCTGACCGCGGGCGCGCGTGAGTTCCATCGCCGTACGGCTCCGCTGGTCCGTCCCATCTTCACCGAGCTGGCCCGCCGGCAGACGCCCTCGCACCTGTTCATCACCTGCGCCGACTCGCGGGTGATGCCGAGCCTGATCACCGCGAGCGGGCCCGGCGACCTGTTCACCGTGCGCAACATCGGCAATCTCGTGCCCCGGCGCGGCAGTGAGCCGCACGACGACTCGGTCGTGGCCGCGATCGAGTTCGCCACCCAGGTGCTGGGGGTGCGCACGATCACGGTGTGCGGGCACTCGGGCTGCGGGGCGATGACCGGGCTGCTCAGCGGCGGTGTTCAGGCGGGCAGCCTGCCGGGGCTGCGGCGCTGGCTGCGGCACGGCAACCACAGCCTGGCCCGGTTCATCGAAACCGACGGCGACGGGAGCGACAGCGGGCCGCTGGATCGGCTGTGCCGGGTCAACGTGCAGCAGCAGTTGCTCAACCTGCGCACGTACCGGCGGGTGGACGAGCAGGTGAGGGCCGGGGAGCTGGAGCTGGTCGGGCTCTACTTCGACATCGGGTCGGCCCGGGTGCACATGCTGCCGCAGCTGCCTTCTACGCTCTCGGTGAAGACGTGACGGATTTGGCGGGCCGTACGCGAAGAATGCAGTTATGAGAGTTCTGGTCATCGGAGGTTCCGCGTTCCTCGGCCGCGCGATCGTGCAGGAAGCGCTCGACCGAGGACATGAGGTCACGACGTTCAACAGAGGTCGGAGCGGGCCCGACCTGTCCGGTGTCGAGGCGGTGCACGGGGACCGCGAGGTCACCGCGGACCTGGAGCGGCTGGTCGACGGGCGCACCTGGGATCTGGTGGTCGACTCCTCCGGCTATGTGCCGAAGGTGGTGGGCGAGGCGGTGCGGGTGCTGTCCGGGCGGGCGGCGACGTACGCCTTCATCTCCACCATCTCGGCCTTCAAGAACTTTCCCGCCGAGCAGACCTCGGAGGACAGCCCGCTCTGGGACTGCGCGCCGGACGCCGGTCCCGACGCCGGTGACTACGGCGTGCTCAAGGCGGGCTGCGAGCGCGCCGTCGAGCAGGGCTTCGCGGGCAACGCCCTGATCATCCAGCCCGGCCTCATCCTCGGCCCCTACGAGAACGTCGCCCGGCTGCCGTGGTGGCTGACCAGGATCTCGAAGGGCGGGAAGGTGCTGGCCCCCGGCGACCCGGCGCAGCCCATGCAGCTCATCGACGCCCGCGACATCGCCGTCTTCACGCTGGACCAGGCCGAGAAGGGCGTGGCCGACCGGTTCATCGTCACCGGGCCGGAGGGCAACGCCACCTACGGCGGGTGGCTGGAGATGTGCAGGCGGGAGACCGGGTCGGACGCGGAGTTCGTGTGGGTCGCCGATGACTTCCTGATCGAGCACGAGGCCGGCGTGTGGATGGAGCTTCCGCTGTGGGCTCCCGCCCAGCCCGACATGGCCAACTTCTGGACCGTCTCCACCGGCAAAGCCGAGGCGGCGGGGCTGCGCTGCCGTCCCGTGGCCGACACCGTGCGCGACACCTGGGAGTGGCTGCGGCAGATCCCCGAGGACGAGCGGGTCTACGGCAAGAAGCACAAGCACGGCATGGCGCCCGAGAAGGAGCAGGCCATCCTGGCCGCCTGGGCCGCCCGTTCTGCGTAATCTTCCGCAGACGGGGCCATTCGCCGGTTCTAGCGTGGAGAGCGTCCCGACTCCCAGGGACGTGAGTGAGGGGCGGGGTTGCCGATGCCTCCGCCTCTCACTCCGCCAAGGCCCGCAACGGCTCGTCGGTGAGGCGGTAGACGGTCCACTCGTCCATGGGGATCGCGCCGAGCTTCTTGTAGAAGCCGATGGCGGGGGCGTTCCAGTCGAGCACCGACCATTCCAGGCGCTGGTAGCCCCGGTCCACGCAGATCTTGGCCAGTTCGGCCAGCAACGCCCTGCCGTACCCGCCGCCTCGGTGCTGCGGCCGCACGTAGAGATCCTCGAGATAGATCCCGTGTACGCCACGCCACGTCGAGAAGCTCAGAAACCACAACGCGAACCCGGCGAGCCGCCCATCGTGCTCGGCCACGTGCGCGAAGGCGGCGGGCTGTCCCCCGAACAGGGCCGTACGCAACTGCGCCTCGGTCGCCCTGGCCTCGTGGGGCACCTTCTCGTAGTCGGCCAGCTCGGCGACCATGGCCAGGATCTCGGAGACGTCGTCGGGGGTCGCGGGTCGAATCATGTGCCTCAGGTTAACCGAGTCCCGGCCAGGCCTTATCCACCCGTGGGCGGATCCGGAGGGGGCGCCTCAGTGGGCGGGTCCGGCGGCGGCTCCGGCGGCGGAGGTTCGGCCGGCGGGGCGGGTGGGGGCGGTCCGCTCGCGGGCAGAGGCGGGCGCGGCGCCGGTTCCGGACCGCTTCCCATCGCACCGGCCGCCAGCCAGAGGCCCAGCAGCAGGACGAGGACCCCCACCGAGGTCCCGGCGACCCGCCCCATGCGAAGGTGCGGTCGTACCCAGGTCCGGCCGCCTCCAGGGCGTCGCCGGTAGTGCCCCTTCACGTGCTGCCGCCGGTCGGCCATATGCGGACCGTAGCCACGAAAAGGGGAACGTTCCAGCCAGACTATGGTGACGAGCCGGCCTGTAGGCCGGGTTCTGTCCCTCTGGTGAGGGGGCGACCATCCATCTAGGGCCGCCGTTGCCGGCGGCCTCAAGCGGTCTACCCGCGCGGCTCGGGCGGGCAGCCCTCGAACGCCGTGCGCGGGCGCCTCTCGCGAGACGCCCTTCTTGACCTTGCTCCAGGTGGGGTTTACCGAGCCGCCCACGTCACCGTGGGCGCTGGTGGTCTCTTACACCACCGTTTCACCCTTACCTCCCCGAAAAGGGGAGGCGGTCTGTTCTCTGTGGCACTGTCCCGCGGGTCACCCCGGGTCGGCGTTACCGACCACCCTGCCCTGTGGAGCCCGGACCTTCCTCGGCGGACCCTCGCGGGCCCGACGCGGCCGCCCGGCCGGCTCGTCTGGCAGCGAGGTTATCACTCCTGGGCCACCGGGGATTCAGCGCAGGTGCGCGGTGTCGTTGAACGCCTTCACCACGGCGTTGCCGTCCGCGTAATAGTCGACCAGGCTCAGGCAGGCCAGGTCGAGATGCATCCGGTACAACGCCGCCGGCGGCGCCATCAGCGCGAACCGCAGCAGCATCTTGATCGGCGTCACGTGCGACACGACCAGGACCGTCTTGCCCAGATGCTGCTCGACCAGGCGATCCCTGACGCGCTGCACCCGGCGGGCGGCCTCGGCGAAGCTCTCGCCGTCCGGGGGCGCCACCGAGGGCTCGGCCAGCCACGCGGCCAGTTCCTCCGGCCAGCGCCGTTGAATCTCGGTGAACGTGTGCCCCTCCCACGCCCCGAAATCGGTCTCCCTGAGGTCTTCGTCCACCTCCACGCCGAGCCCCGCGCGGGCCGCGACCGCCTCCGCGGTCTGCCGGGCGCGCTTGAGTGGCGAGCTCACAATCACATCCAGCCGGTACGGCTCCCGCGACAACCTCTCCGCGGCCGCCGCCGCCTGGGCCAGGCCGTTGGCGGTGAGCTCGGCGTCCCCCAGCCCGGAGAAGCGCCGCTCCACCGACAGAGGGGTCTCGCCGTGCCGCAGCAACAGCAGGGAGGTGGCGACGCGGGTGGCATCACCCCAGCCCGACCCCTTGGCCCTGGTCTGCCGCGCGGCGGTGGAGGCGGAGGGCGCCGACAGGTCCGCGCCGGGAGCCGGCGTCTTGCGCGCCGCCGCTCGGGCCGGCGCACCGCCGTCCACGAAGAGCTCCGTCTGCCCGGCCTCGCCCGACGCCTGCCCGGCAACCCCTCGCCCGGCATCGGACGCGCCCGGTTCACGGGCCCCGCCCCCGATACCCGGCCCACCGGATCCGCTACCGGTGCCCGGCTTGCCGGATTCACGCCGGTCGGCGGGGGCTGCGGGTAGGTCGCCTGAGTTGCCGGTTTCGCCGTGGTCTGCGTGGGCTGGGGAATCGGGGCCGGGCTGGTCGCCCGGTTGCCACGGGAGGCCCTTGGCGGCGGCGTCCATGGCCTCGTTGGCCAGGCGGTCGGCGTGTTTGTTGCGTTCCCGGGGGATCCAGGTCCACTCGGTCACCCGCAGCCGCCCGGCCAGCCGGTTGGCCTCCAGGGCGAGCGGGCGCAACCCCTCGTTCTTGATCTTCCAGCTTCCGGCCATCTGCTCGACGACCAGCTTGGAGTCCATGCGCACCGCCACCGCGGCGCCCTCGCCGCCCAGCCGCAGCACCTCGGTGAGGCCGGCGATCAGGCCGCGGTACTCGGCCACGTTGTTGGTGGCGACGCCGATCGCCTCGGCGGTCTCGGCCAGCACCTGCCGGTCGGCGGCGTCGAGGACGACGGCGCCGTAGCCCGCGGGGCCCGGGTTGCCCCGTGAGCCGCCGTCGGCCTCGATGATGTACGAGGTCACAGGCCCGACTCTGGCGTGCGGACCAGGATCCTGCGGCACTCGTCGCAGCGCAGGACCTCGTCGTGGGGCGCGGCCTTGATGCGGTTCATCTCGGCGATGGACAGCGACACCTTGCAGCCCTGGCACTGGCCCCGGTAGAGCATGGCGGCGGCGACGCCGTACTGACCCTTGAGCTTGGTGTAGAGGGTCATCAGGTCGGCGGGGATGTCCGCGACGACGTCACCGCGGCGCTGCTGCACGTCGGCGGCGTCCTTGTCGATCTCGCCGAGCGCGGCGTCGCGGCGGTCCTCGGCGACGGCCCTGGTGGAGGCGAGGGCGTCGCGCTGGGCGACCAGGTCGACGGCCTTGGCGTCGGCGGCCTCACGGCGTTCCATGATCTCCAGGACGACCTCTTCCAGGTCACCCTGGCGGCGGTGCAACGAGGTGATCTCGGACTGCAGGCTGGCCAGGTCCTTGGGGGAGGTCACGGCGCCGGAGTCGAGGCGCTTCTGGTCGCGTTCCGACCGGGTGCGCACGGTGTCGACGTCCGCCTCGGCCTTGTTCTGCTCGCGCGCGAGGTCGCCCGCCTCGGTCTCGGCCTCGATCACCTCGGTCGAGAGCTTGGCGAACCGCTTGGTCTGCTCTTCGATCTCGGCCAGCTCGGGCAGGGTACGGCGGCGGTGGGCCAGCCGGTCGGCCGCGGAGTCGAGCTCTGCCAGGTCGAGCAGTCGCTTCTGTGCTTCAGGGGCTGCTTTCATGATCAATATCCTCTTGTCCAAGCATCGGTGACCGTGGCGGAGACGCGCGTCTCAACGTTAACGCCACTCGAGGCCAGGATGGACGCGGCGCTGTCCAGCCACGGCCATTCGGTGGCCCAGTGGGCGGCGTCGATGAGCGCCGGGCCGTCGGCCTCCATGAACTCGCTGGCCGGGTGGTGCCGAAGATCGGCGGTCAGGAAGACGTCGGCCCCGGCGGCGCGGGCCGTACCGAGGAGGGAGTCGCCCGCGCCCCCGCTGACGGCGACGCGCGCGACCGGACGGGACAGATCCCCCGCCACCCGGATTCCCCAGGACGTCTGGGGCAGGCCCTCGGCCGCCCGCTCGGCGAAGTCGCCCAGCGTGACGGGGGACGGCAGCGTGCCGATCCGGCCCAGGCCGCGCCAGGGGTCGTCGGGGAGGGGACGCAGCGGCACGAGGTCGCCGGTCAGGCCCACGGCTCGGGCCAGCGCGTCGGATACGCCAGGGTTGGCGACGTCGGCATTGGTGTGAGCGGTGTAGAGGGCTATGTCGCGCTTGATGAGGGTATGGAGCAGGCGACCCTTGGGGGTGGTGACGGCGACGCTCGTGGTGCCGCGCAGGTAGAGAGGGTGGTGGGTGACGATCAGGTCGGCTCCCCACGCGATGGCCTCCTCCGCGACCACCGCCACCGGATCCACCGCGAACAGGACTTTCCGCACCTCAAGCGCGGGGTCGCCGCAGACCAGGCCGACCGCGTCCCAGGATTCGGCGGTGGCGGGCGGGTAGGCCGTTTCGAGCGTTCCGATCACTTCTGCCAGCGTCACGCTGCGCAGACTACCGGCCCGGACCGATGCGTCAGGCGTGTTGTGTCGGGGGTGTCGTCCGAACAGGGTTCGGCGTAATGTAAGTGGATCCTGACGCGGAGGGCGTTATGTCACCTAGGATCGCGATCATCGGTGCGGGATTCGGTGGGCTCTGCATGGCGATCCAGCTCGAACGCGCGGGCATCACTTCTTACACCGTGTTCGAGAAGGCCGGCGAGGTCGGCGGCACGTGGCGCGACAACAGCTATCCGGGCGCGGGCTGCGACATCCCCTCCCATCTGTACTCCTTCTCCTTCGAGAAGTACGCCTCGTGGACCCGCCGCTACCCCGGCCAGCCCGAGATTCTTGGCTATCTCACCCATTGCGCCGACAAATACGGCGTCAGGGGGAAAATCCGCTTTCACACCGAGGTCTCGGCGGCGGTCTTCGACGGCGACCACTGGCACCTCACCACCCGCCCCTCCGGTACGGCCGCCGCCCCCACCAGAACCAGCCCGCCCGACGACCCGGAGGCCGGCATCCCCGGGAACGACGGTCCACGGGCTGACACACCCGGGAACGACGGACCTCGGGATGACCGGCCGGTGCTCGGGGTGGGAGGTGTGCGGATCGAGGAGTTCGAGGTCGTGGTGGCCGGGGTCGGGCAGCTGAATCGGCCCTTGGTGCCCGACATCCCCGGCATGGCGGACTTCGAGGGCGTCTCCTTCCACTCCGCCCGCTGGAACCACGACCACGACCTCAGCGGCCGCCGGGTGGCCGTCATCGGCACCGGGTCGTCGGCCGCGCAGTTCATCCCGCCGGTGGCGGGACGGGCCGGGCACCTGGACGTGTTCCAGCGCACGCCGAACTGGGTCATCCCCAAACCCGACGCCGCCTTCGGACCGCTGACCCGGCTGGCGCTGCACTTCGTGCCCGGGTTACAGCGCGCGTACCGCGAATGGATCTACCGCTACGCCGAGGGGACGCTCTACCCGGCGCTGGCCCGCGGGTGGAGCGAGGGGCTGCTCAGGAACCGGGCCCTCGGCCACCTGCGCGCGCAGGTGGCCGACCCCGGGCTGCGCGCCAAGCTCACGCCCGACTACCCGCCGGGCTGCAAGCGGGTGGTCATCGACAGCAAGTTCTATCCCGCGCTCACCCGGCCCAACGTGGACGTGGTGACCGACCGGATCGTCCGCATCACCGCCGAGGGGGTCGAGACCACACGGGGACTGCGCGAGGCGGACACCATCATCTACGGGACGGGGTTCAGGAGCACCGAGTTCCTGGCGCCGATCGCGTTCACGGGCCGCGGCGGGCAACGGCTGGACGAGCGGTGGAAGCAGGGGGCGGAGGCGTACCTGGGCATCTCGGTGCCGGACTTCCCGAACCTGTTCCTGCTGTACGGCCCCAACACCAACCTGGGCCACAACTCGATCATCTTCATGATCGAATGCCAGGTGAACCACATCATGAACTGCCTGCCGTACCTCGCGGACCGGGGACCGATGGAGGTCAGAGCGGAGGCGATGGCGGCGTGGAGCAGGCAACTGGACGTGGCCATGGCCCGCATGGTGTGGGGGAACGGCTGCCGGAGCTGGTACAAGACCAGCGAGGGCCGCGTCACCAACAACTGGCCCGGCCCCACTCCCCTGTACCGGAAACTGACCGCACTACCCCCGCTACCCGCCTACCGGTTCGGCTAGCGCTGTGGCGTTCGGAAGGCAGAGCCCACAGCCTCACTGCGGCAGCCCGGCTTTGACCAGATACAGGATTCGCTGTCCCAGCTCACCCAGACTCGTGTCACGGGTGTCAGCACTCTGCCGATCTGGCTTCCTAGTCTCACGAATGGCGGGAAGCAGGGTCTGCACGGTCACGTCGTAGGTCCTGCATATGGCGCGGAGTTCCTCCTCCGCCGCGGTGTCGAGCGGTCTGGACCCGAGACGCTCCATGAACAGGGCCACTCGAACCTTGAAGGCATCGATGAGTTGCCGCCACACGGCAGCGGCGCCCACCAATTCGACCACATCGAGTGAAGCGAGCCGCTGTCGTGCCCGCCTTCTGGTCTCCGTACCAACCGCGCTGTCGAACAATTCTTTCAGTATTGTCCCGAGGTCCTCGGAAGCGGCGGCGGTGGCCTCCGCGATAGCGAACTGCTCGCTCAGCGCAGATGGCAGCCGTACGAGGTCCGGCTCCACGCCACTGCTGGGCACGCTCGTCGCACGCAGGGCAGCGACGCCGGTCAGCAACGTGTCCAGAAGATTCTGCGTGGCGCTCTGCTGCCGGCTCAGCCGATCGAGCCTGCCCCTCAACTCACTGACGGTGCCGACTTCCGCTGAGTCCCCAAGCCGCTTGATGCAGGCATCCACCAGGTCACGGAAGTTCCTGGCGAAGTCGTGGACATCGAACAGGAGCGGCTGGCGGCCAATCAGCCGGGACACCTGTCCTCGCAGATCCCACGTAAGGGTTCCGTTGATGACGACGATGATCTCACAGGGGCTGGCAGTGGCCTGGGCGGCGGCGATTCGTTGCCGGAGGAACAAGTCTTCACTCTCTTGGAGGAGAGACCTGGTAATCACCACTGCTACGGCCGCCCGCCCGTCCCCATAAGGGATCCAGAAGTCGATGGGATCGCTGTCGCCGGTCAGGGCCACGTCAGTCCGGAAATCCATGCCCCCCTCTTGGATGATGCGCCGGGTAGCGGTTGTCACCTGCTGATCCGGCACTTCGTATCTCTGCCGGGCCGCGTCCCTCAGCAAGGCCGGGGTGACTACACTGCCGCCACGACTCGCTATGATCGCCTCCGCCTTCCGATACAGGGACAGTGCCTCGCGCGGGTTTCCCTCCGACATGGCACACAGCGCCTCGGCCACCGGAAGTCCGACGGAGCGCCCTCGCTTGGCAAGAAGTTGTACGGCCTCGCCCGGCGAAAAGGGCGTGGGGGTGAGCACCCGCGTCCGCTGCAGGAGCCCGCGCGGCAACTTGCTCAGGCTTTCCGACATACCGGAGAAGATGAGCATGCTGTTGGTGTCAATGAAAACCTGCACCAACTCATCGAAGGCATTGACCGAATCCTGCCGCCACGGACCGGGCTCACCCAGCAGCTTCTCGAATTCGTCAATGACCAGAACCAGACGACGGTCCATCCGCCCGCTGAGGAACGCCAACACGGACAGGGCATGATAGGCGTCGTCGACTGTAGAGAGCCGGCGGGTGACGCCGCGTTCATGCAACTCGGGGGTCACGGGCCCGCCGGTGAGCCATTCCCAGACCGCGTCGACATGGTCGTCCATGACCATTAGGGCCAACGCGGTGGCGTAGGGAGAGTGTTCGGGCAGGTGGAGCAGGCGGCGGCGCAACTCACCAAGCAGCGCGCTCTTTGCAAGGTGAAAGTGTTCGACAACCTTGCGAGGATCGATGGTGTGCGCCAGCAGACCATCGCGAAGAGATCGGGCGAATTCCTCGTCCGTGTCATGCATCGACAGTTCGGCAACGGTCACGCGGGCGTAGTAGTCAATGATCAGGTCATGCAATCGAGCTTTCCCGAACTGCTCCGCCAGAACATGCCTGAAAAGCACGCCCATGCCCGCATGCGGCGTGTCCAGACGCAGAATGATCGTGTCCTCGTTGCCCTGGTGGATGTACTCCAGCAGCGAACGGGACAGGTGGGTCTTGCCGACACCGAGCTCCCCCATAATGGCGAGCGCACGTCCGGACTCACCGACCTCGCCTTCTCCCGTCGCGAGATAGGCGTCGATGTAGTTGAACGCACGGCGGAAGGTCGGGGTCACCACGGTCACCTCGGTGGGGTCCGCCTCGTCGCTCAACCTCAAGGTGTAGGTGACGGGAAGTTCCGGCGCTTCGTCCATGGCTGAGTTCCTACTCCTCCGAGATTCTCGTCCGGGCGAACCTTTCGAGCAACCGCTGCCGGCTCTCCAGGAGATACTGCGACAGCTTCGATTCCGTGATCTCACCGACACCACAAGATTCGATGAGATGGGCAAGTTCCGCCACGGCTTCCGCGGCAGAACCGAAGGGCACCATCAGCCTGCTCGCAACCAGGGCAATTTCCTCGCCTGACAGCTCTTTCAACCTGGGCTCGATTAGCCGAGGAATATCACGATCCTTGTCCGTGATCGGGCCGAGCGCGATCACCTTCGTCCGCCGTTCGGGCAGCCGGCCGAAACGGCGGCTCACCTTCTCGATGTCGATCTCGCCGGTCTCGGCCAGGAATACCATGCGCGGCCTGACGAGTTCGTGGCAGCGGTGGACCCACGAAAGCGGAATCCGCTGGGGCAGGATCACAACTGCTACAGACTCGCCTTTCTTCAGCACCTGGGCCAGTAGCCGATGGGCCTCATCAGGATCCCGCTCTACTGCCCGCAGGCGGCTGACGTCCTCCTCATGCAGATGTGTGCCACTTTCCAGAACATCGGCCATCCGGCGGATGACCTGCTTCGCCATGTCTTCAAAGTCACGGCCGTCGTTGAAGGGCGCCTGACCGAAGTCGAAGACGTAGACACGGTCAATCTTGCTCTGCAGCAGGCGCCCGCAGCGTGCGAGGAATGTGCTCTTGCCTACACCGCCCGGCCCGCCGACCAGGAAGAGGTGCCCCTCATCGAAAATGCGTTCTGGGAAGGCGAAACGCTCGAACTCGTCATAGCCCTCCCGCATCCCGTCTATGAAGGCGAAGAAGCCGAAGTGATCTTCCCATTTGTCGAACATCAGGAGCGGACCTGACAGCGGCCCCGGAAGCGGAGTACGCCCGACTACCATCAGGGCATCCTCCTGAAGGGGGCCCACGGCCTCCTGAACGCGGCATCCGTCAGCGCGAGCGTTTCCGCGAGAGCCTCGAGTTCGGGTCGGACATGCTCAATGCCTCGATCGACCTCGCCGCGCGACAAGGATCGCTCGAGAATGCGGCTCGCCCGGCGAATCGCCGGCCACGCGGGCCTGGCCCGACCGGCACGGTACAACTGACGGCTGAGCGCGGCATGCGCGGTGTCGAACGCCGTCGCGGAAGGGAGTTCGTGATCCGTACGAGCCTGTGCGTACACCCGTGCCGCAAGCACGAAGTCCTCGGCAGCGTCGCTGAGGTCATCGGCATACTTGGCGCCGAGATTCATGGAGTGGCGCCATTCCGATGACACAAGAGTGAGCACCCCACCCGTCAAAACCGGCAGGAGAACCGACAACAGCGCCCACAGCGGATTGGGTAGATCGTTGCGCTTCAGGGAAGGCACCGCGGCGGTCAAGGCCGCGCATGTCCGGGCGAACGCCTTGGCGTCGGCGGCACGCCACTGTTCGAGAGTCTTCATGGAGGAACCGGAGCCGATCAGGTCGTCGCTCGACCGCAACGAGGGGTGGAGCGCGACGCCTGCCGCGGCCAGCGCGGCCCTGTTGCCTTCCGACAGGCAGTAGATCACGTGCTCGTCACCGATCTCCGGTTGCTGGGCAGCCCAAGCGGTGCCGGCGAAGATTCCGAACAGCGACAACCCCAGAAGGACCAGAACGTAGCCGACTCGCATGCCACCACCCTGTTCTCACTGCGGAGCCGAAGATCATGACTGCGAACCAGTCACCCCTGTAGCAGCTCGTCCACTCGCCGTACGACCTCCCGAAGTCGTACTTCGGCGGTGTAAACGGCGGGCTGCGCGACCGTAACCCCGATGATGAGCACGCGGTGCCGGGGAAGCAGGTAGACGTAGATCGCACCAGCTTCGACGTCGAGCACAAGCCGGCGCAAAGAGCGATCAGTGAAGGTACGCAACGAATGCGTGATCTCAGGTAGGGACACCCGGATCACGGCCGCCAGATCGAGATACTGCTGGCGCGCGCCTTCCGGAGCCAGGTGACCGCCAATCCAGGGCGACAACGCGCTACTCTCGTACACGTCGGCGCTGAAGATGGGATCACCGTCACGGTGCACCGCAAGATACTGAAGATCAGTCGCCGACAGCATCTTAGCGGCAAGCTCGGTCAACGGCGTTTGCAGGCCGCGCTCGGCAACTGGGCCGCGGGCGATGTGAACGGGATCGGAGAGCCTGGGTTGACCAGGATCAACCTCATGGTAACCGCCGGGAAGCTGATCCGGCTGGAGATAGACTTTGACTCTGGCCTGGGTCGCCAGACGCCGCAAAGAGATATCCATCTCGTCTATTCGTACCGCATCCCTGGTGCCACCGACGAGATACTCCTCAGCGAAGATCGGCAGACAGCATGCCGCACCGTCCTCGAACTCGATGACCGTGCGAATCAGTTTTCCCGTTCCAAGTGGGCGCAGCGGAGCATCCAATCTGATCGTCTCCGAGACGAATCGGCGAAATGCCTTTTCCCATGGATTCCGCTCATCAATTGACACCTTGCTGATGGTGAACGCAGGGAAACCCCTGTCGTAATAGGCGATGAAAGGTAGGGCATCGTCTTCCAACAGCATCCGCTCACATATGGCGATGACCCTTTCGTGCCCCACAGGGGCGAAAGAGGAGCGAACACTGTCCATACCGTCCTCCGTGTCAGTAACCGAGTATTTCGATCTCTAGCGCGTGCCGGTTCTCCTGCTCCCCTCGCGGACTGCGGGCCAGCAGGTGACGGGTGTCGGTCAGATTCGCCGCAGCGGCAACGACCCATGGATGCTGGGCACCGAACAACTCATTGAGGTTGTCGTGGACCATCCGGTCCAAGTTCAGGGCGGAAGCCGGATCTTCGTCGAGCGTCTGGTTGGCGAAGGTGCTCGCGGCGAGCAACGTGTAGGGGTGGCGTGCCCCGAGCTGGTCGTGTAGCCCATTGAAGGACTCGTTCGCCAGGGCGAACGCCTGCTCGGCGTCTCCGACTGCACTGAGGTAGCAGGCCAGATTCGCGCCTGCCGCATAGGTGTAGGGATGCTCTCTCCGTTGAGCGGCGAGTGCCGCGAGGACCGCACGGCCGTGGACAACCGCGCCCATAGACTCCCCACGCGCATGGAGATCCGCCGCCAGGCCCGCCCGGCACAGCACTGTGTAGATGTTGGCCTCACCGGCGAGAGCGCGCAGTTCCTCAAAGGTCTCCAGGTCGGTGGCCAGGGCCTCGTAAGGACGACCCAGCAGCCGTTCGGAGGTCGCCACTCCCGTCGCGAGACGCAGCGCCAAAAGGCTCCTGCGCCCGGCGCGGTCAAGACTTCTGGCAATGGCAGCCAGTCCGCGTCGTTGCAGGTCGTAGGCCTCGTTGTAGCGACCGAGTGCGCGCAGGAGCACTCCGGCGGTCACCACGGTTCGCCAAACCGCAGGGTCGGCCTCGCCGTACAGGAGCAACCTCTCTCTGATCCGGATGCCCGCCAGTTCGGCCGCGGCGTGCGGATGCCCGCTCAGCGCCAGGGACAGGGCCAGGTTGTTCATTTGCCTGCCTGTCCAGGCATGCTCCGGCCCGAGAGTCTCCAGCATGCCCTCGTACGCCAGCTGATCCCAACGGTAGGCCTCATCGAAGTCCCCCAGCACGCGCAGATCGGCCGCATGTGCCTGTGCGGCGATGTAGCGGAGAGGATGGCGGCTGCCTGCGCTGCTGAGCTGTTGCAGAGCCAATTGCGTGAGGGTGAAGGCAGTGGCGTGCTCACCCAGTGCTCTGGCGAGGTTCGCGAGCTGGATGCGCAGATCGTTCAGCAGGTGCGGCTGCAGGTCGGCCTGATGACCCGACCAGAGTTCGAGTGCCGCGAGACCGATGGCGCGCCCGCGCAACCAGGAGCTCCGGTCCCCGAGAAGATACTGGTAGCGGACCTGGTTGACGACCCAGCTCCGGACCATTTCGTCGGTACTCAGGAGGGCGCCGGCCGGTTCCAGATGCTTGACCAACTCGGCGAATTGCGCGGCTCCGGCACCTTCGATGTCCGTAGGTGCGTACCAAGCCAGCATGGTCAGGACTTGCCCCCTGCGCTCCAGCACCGCCTCGTTGCTCATCCGCGCACGGATAAGCGCCGCCGTCACCCGGTGCATCCGGAGCGCTCCCGTGGGACCGAAGCGTAGCGTGGCCAGCCTGTGCTGATGGACTGTCCGGAGCATCACGTCCAGGGTGAGTTCGTCGCCATGGTCCAGCGGGAGCACCTCAGCCGCATAGGCCCGGGAGACGCTGGAACGCAGGAGCCTGAGCGGCAACCCGTCGGCTGCGGCGAAACCGCAGAGTTCCAGCAGCCACAGGGCCTTCACCCCAAGGGGCCGATTGGCGAGCAGGCGCAGCATCATCTCCACCATGACGCCGTGTTCTGTCGACTCGGCGGCCTCACGGCGTAGTTCGCTTTCCACCTGCGTGTACGTCCACAGGAATTGTTCAACGACTGTCGCGAAACGGTTCCTACTCAGGTCGTCGCCAGTCGACAAGGCGAACCACGCTTTGACCATCGACAAAGCGAGAGGCCGATGGCCCACTGTTCGCGCGACTGTGTCCGCGTCGATCCTTCCCAGGGGTGTCTGCCGACTACCGAGTACATGCGCCGCCTCATCCGCGGTCATGGTGGATGCTTCGACTCCTCGGTCGAAGCGGCCGGCCCATGCCTCGATCTTTCGAGAGGTGATGATCACATGTCCATGACGCCCCGCGGGGATGAGGCCCTCTAAGGTTGCGGGGTCGTCGACATCGTCGAAGATGAGGAGCCATCGCGAGGATTCAGGTGATGCTAAATGCCTCAGAAGTGCGGCTACCGCATCGCCTTTGGCCGGCACATCGAGGATCTCTGCGAACTGGCGTAAACCCTCACGAGCGTCGTAGACATCGGCGGCGTGGATCCAATGAGCGCTGTCGTAGGCGTGCCCGAACCGATGGGCGAACTCCACGACCAGCTCACTCTTGCCGCTCGCTTCCTCACCGTAGACCAGGCATTCTCCGGCGCCACTCCAGCCGGGATCCAGAAGCCGTCTGATCTCGGCGAGCTGGACTTCCCTGCCGACGAACTCCTGGTTACGCTCCGGCAGGTTGCCGGAGACCGGGTTGCCGGGATAACGAGCTGCCCACTGCTCGGCCCGAACGGCGCTTGCCGACCTGGGCAGCCCCAGCCGCTCCTGCACCTCGGCCAAGGCACCGGCCTCATCCAGGCCCCGCAGATCGATCACGGTACCGACGGACGACGATTGCCCAGGCTTGTCGGCTTCCAGCAGGACGCTGAACAGCCCACGCCCCGAGGGGGCTTGATGCCGGGGCACCAACTCGGGGACAGCGGGCCCCAGCAGAAGTACCGCCGAGCGCGCAGTGCCGGCGCGCAGATCGACCGGTGTGATCTCCAGGTACTCGGCAAGACCCAGCACGGGCACCCGAAGACCCCATCGCCCGATCAACGCTCCGAGCCACTCGGCCCACACCTCGTAGTTCGGCTGATGTACAACCGCCACCGAGTCCAGGGTCGTGACCGCCCCATGGGTCAGCTCCTCCACCAGCCGTTCGAACTGAGCCCGCAACCCACCACTTCCAGATGGCTCCACCAACGCGGCCAACGCGTCTGAGTAGGAATAGTCCGGGCTGTAAGAAATCCTGATGTCAGGAGGCGGGGAGAACAGCGACTGGACAACCTGCCAAGCGGATTCGAACAGCGGACCGCCCTGCAGGTCAACCTTTGTCGGCAACGGCAGAACGCTGACTCCGCCCTCCCGTGCGAGTGTGGTGAGCGCAAGCGCCTCGTCAATCGCGCGAGGGGTAAGAGTGAAGCAGACAACCACGTGGCCGCAATGAATGAGCATGGGCGGCGGCTGGGGTCCTGGCCGCGCGTTGAGGAGGACATAGTCGAAGGGCATCGCACCCAAATCGATCGCCACGTCGTCGGTCACCGCGTGGTAGACGGACCTGCCGCCAAGGCCTAAGGAGATCTTGGTGATGACAAGACCCCGTTCCACTCTCTCCGTCCATGGCTCGTCCGGGAGCGTGGCCTGGTTGAGATATCGCTGGACCGCAGGCGCGGTGATGCCCTCATCCACCACCAACACGCTCCGGCCCGCCTCAGAAAGCAGGGCGGCGACGTTGCAGACGACCGTTGTTCGACCTGCTCCGGGCCTGGACGAGAGGAATGCGATAACGGAGGCTGCTGTCATCATCTCCACCGCGGGCCGGGGGGCTCACCACACCCGCGATACTAACGCTGCTTCAATCTCCAGGCAGGCTGGAATCGTGACCCAGGTAATAGCCCTGGACAGAATCCGACGAACGGGCAAATACACGGCGAAGCGCCTGTGCTAGGGCAGAATCGGGCAGGCTGGCGGCCTGATCGAGCTCCACACCGGATAGGTCGATGAGATCGGACTCAAGCGCCTCCTCACCTTCGAACATCGTGTGTACACCTCCGTGAGCCATGCAGCACAAGTATTATCGCCAAGCGGTTCGCGTCCATCGGAAGAACGGTGCAATCAGTGTCCTCGGCGCCGCCCAGAAGCTTCCGCACTTTTGTTCTCAAGATTCACGCGCGTTGTGATCTCGCGTGTGACTACTGCTATGTGTATCAGGCCGCCGACCAAAGCTGGCGTTCCCGCCCGCGGATGATGTCGGTGGCGGTAGCGCGGCAGGTGATGACCAGGATCGTGGAACACGCGACGATCCATGGGCTCAGCAGCGTGGACGTGACACTCCACGGTGGTGAACCGCTGCTGTGCGGAATCGGCCACCTGCGTGATCTTCTCTCTGTCATCAGGAGTGCTGATTCGCGCGTCCGGCTCAGTATTCAAACCAACGCGATGCTGCTGGACGAGGCGTATCTCGACCTGTTCGACGAGACCGGTGTGAACGTCGGGGTCAGCCTGGACGGTGGAGCGGAGCAACATAACCTGAACCGGCGCAGTCACGCCGGCCTCGGCACCTATCGGAGGGTCGCGCACGCGGTGCGCACCCTGGCGGCCCGTCCCGGGCGATTCGGTGGCCTCCTGTGCACGATCGACCTGCGCAACGATCCGATCGCCGTTTTTGACGAACTGGTTTCGTACCGCCCGCCGATCATCGATTTCCTCCTGCCCCACGGCACGTGGGACACACCCCCGCCAGGCCGGACAGAGCATGGGCAGGCCACACCCTACGCGGACTGGCTGATACCGGTTTTCGACCAATGGTTCGACGCAGCACACCGCCCCACCGCTGTACGCCTGTTCGACGCCATCATCGATCTGCTTCTCGGCGGGCAGGCCGGCACCGAGGGCGTAGGACCTCTTCCCAGCCCCGTGGTGGTCGTGGAGACCGACGGCACGATCGAGCGGACGGACGCGCTGAAGGTGGCCTATGACGGCGCCGCGGCGACCGGCCTGCATGTCGGCACTGCCAGCTTCGACGACGCGGCCGCGGCGATGGGCCCTCCCGCCCCTGCCTCGCAGTGTGTGGCCTGCCCCCTCTACAGGGTGTGCGGGGGCGGCCATCCTGCGCATCGCTACCGCTCGGGTTCCGGTTTCGTGAACCGCAGCGTCTACTGTCCTGATCTGTACCGGCTGATCACACACATCAGCGGCAAGGTGACTACTGGCCTGGCGTTGATGCGGGCATGACCACAAGGTTCCGGCTGTCGGCAGGAACTCTGAAGCGCCTGGCGAGCGGAGAAAGTGATCCGGCCACCCTGGCCGTACTGGCCGCGGTCGAGCGGAGCAAGAACGTCCTCTTGCTGCGCGAGGTAGTCTCTCGAAGCTTGCGTCTGGATCACGACCACGCGCGTACCGCTGCCGAAGGACTCCGCATGCTTCGCCGGCATCATCGGAGTTCGCCCTCCGCTGTTGAGCACGTGCCGCGCTATCCGCTGGTCGGCACGTGGGCCAGCGCCACCCTGACTGCACTCGAGCAAGGTGCCGAGCATGCGCGGCCACAGCGGCTGGCGGCTCTGTCCGCCGGTATGGTGGTGCTCACCGGGGTTGGGGAGCGCGTCGCCTTCCCCGCGGAATCGGGAGGAGCCGCGCTGCCGGGGCTGGGGCGGCTTGCCCTGCCCGGACTGGCCGAGGGCGAGGTCGTGATCCTTCACGACGGACGGACGGCCTCCCTGGAGATCTGCGGCGAAAGATTCCCCATGCCGCGAAAGCTGGCGTGGGACAACTCCTGCTGGCAGGGTGTTCGAGGTGAGCAGCCGGTGTTGGACGACCTCGACGCCTGGCGTTTCCCGGACCGAGCCCTGGCTCTACAGCGCCTGACGTCAACCGAGGCGGCGGGCTGGCTCAAGGTCATCACGGATGCGGCGAGGTTGCTGGACCGGCATCACAGGGAAGCGTCCGACTCGTACACGGCGTTGACCCGCGTGATCGTGCCGCCGACCGATCCGAAAGCGGTACACGTAGCGCGACAAGCCCGTCGGCACTCGGCAGCGTGGCCATGTCAAAGCCGCCGGATGTCAGATCCGCCGCGCTGTCACTGGCGCATGAGGTACAACACGCCAAACTGGCCGCGGTGATGATTCTCTTCGATCTGGTGCGCCCAGACGTGGACAGACTCTTCTACGCGGCATGGCGTGAGGATCCGCGCCCTGCGAACGCGTTGCTCCAAGGTGCGTTCGCGCACATGGGAGTGGCAAGATTCTGGCAGGTCCAGCGAGCGCTCACCCCGGGGGGCGAAACCGCGCATATCGAGTTCGTTCGCTGGCGGGACGCCGCGCTGGTTGCCTGTCGCAACCTTTTGGGGGAAGACGTCCTGACCGCTCCCGGGCACATGCTTCGTCGAAGCGATGACTGAGCCTCTTCAGACCTGGGTAGGCGAACCCGCACCCCCGCAGGCGGTATTCCGAGCCCATCAGGCGCACCGCTCCAAATTCACCGCCGGGTGAAAGGGGTACAGGATTCGTAGCTCCGGCCCATCCTTCGCGGGTGGATTTGGCCTGCGGTACGAGCGGTCGCGGCCGTCTGGCGCGATAACGTCGGTGACATGACAACACCCCTCCACCAGCGTGCGGTCGTGGCCGACACGCACAACGACCTGCTGATGGCGGTCTCGGCGCGACCGGCGGAGATCTGGGCTTCGTTCTTCCGCGAGCGCTGGCTGCCCCAGCTTCAGGCCGGCGGGGTGAACCTGCAGGTGCTGCCGGTGTTCATCGACGACCAGTACCGCCCGGAGGGCGCGCTCCGGCAGACGTTGCGCATGATCGAGTGTGCCCACGTGATCGCCGAGGGCAACGCCGGGGCCGTGGCGCTGTGCCGTACCGGAGCGGAGATCGACGCGGCGCTCGCGGACGGGAAGATCGCGCTCGTCCTGGCGCTGGAGAGCATGCCGGGCCTCGACGCCAGCGTGGAGCTGATCTCCACCGTTCACCGGCTGGGCGTGCGGGTCGCCTCGATCGCGCACTGGGGGCGCACCCCGCTGGCCGACGGCAGCGGCGAGGACGCCACCGGCAGCGGCCTGACCTCCCATGGCGTGGCGGCGCTGCGGGAGATGGAGCGGCTGGGGATGGTGTTCGACATCTCACACCTGGGCGCCTCGGGAGTGGCGCACGTGCTGGAGTTGTCGACCAGGCCGGTCCTGGCGACGCATTCGAGCGCCCGCGCGCTGCGCGACCACCACCGCAACCTCACCGACGACCAGCTGCGCGCCGTGGCGGCGGGCGGCGGCGTCGTGTGCGTGAACTTCTTCGCCCCGTTCCTGCTGGAGGACGGCTCGAAGGCTCAGCTCGACAACCTGCTCGACCACATCGAGCACATCGCCGCCGTGGCCGGGATCGACCACGTGGGGCTGGGCCCGGACTTCGTGTACGAGGTGCTGAAGGAGCTCACGCCGCCCTGCTGCGAGGACGTCAACCTGCGCGGCGTGGACCCGCTGCAGGCGATCCCCGGGCTGGAGGGACCGGCGGGGCTGCCGATGGTCACCGAGGGGCTGTTGCGGCGCGGGGTGCCGGAAAGCGACGTTGTGAAGATCATCGGTGGGAATGTCCACCGTTTCCTGGGGGAGTTGCTCGTATGATCGCGGAACTCGAAGAGCTGGTCACGTGTGAGTCGTTCTCCAGCGACCTG
The DNA here is from genome assembly GCF_044457485.1 of Nonomuraea sp. NPDC050540. Taxonomy (NCBI): domain Bacteria; kingdom Bacillati; phylum Actinomycetota; class Actinomycetes; order Streptosporangiales; family Streptosporangiaceae; genus Nonomuraea; species Nonomuraea sp. NPDC050540. The sequence goes on along the minus strand of NZ_JBITHA010000001.1, from coordinate 473,663 downwards.
GAGGCGGTCGCGCGCAGCGCCAAGGTCGTGGGCGCGATGGGCGCGCGGCATCTCGGCGCCGAACCCGAGTTCATCGTCGTGGACGGCGTCACCCACCTGCGCTGGACGTTCGGCGAGCCCCGCGTGCTCCTGCTCGGCCACCACGACACCGTCTGGCCGATGGGCACGCTGCGCACCCACCCGTGGTCGGTGGTGGACGGCGTGGCGCGCGGGCCGGGTGTGTTCGACATGAAGGCCGGGCTGGTGCAGACCTTCCACGCGCTGGCGGGGCTGCCGAGCCTCGACGGGGTCACCGTGCTGATCACCGGCGACGAGGAGGTCGGCTCGACGACGTCCAGCGGGCTGATCGAGGAGACCGCGCGCGGGCTGGCCGCCGCGTTCGTGCTGGAGGCCAGCGCCGACGGCGGCGCGCTGAAGACCGCGCGCAAGGGCACCTCCGACTATCGGGTCGAGGTGTACGGCAAGGCCGCCCACGCCGGACTCGAACCGTGGAACGGCGCCAACGCGGGCGTCGAGCTGGCCCGCCAGATCCTCGCCGTCGACGAACTGGCCCAGCTCGTCGACGGCGGCGAGCTGCCCAGGGCCACGGCCACCACGGTCACGCCGACCGTGCTGTCCGGCGGCTCGACCGTCAACACCGTGCCCGCGCACGCCCGGGTCGGCGTGGACGTGCGGGTGTCGTCGGTGGCCGCGCAGACCCGCGTGGACGAGCTCATGCGCGCCCTGTCCCCCACGACCCCCGGCACCCGGATCGAGGTCAGCGGCGGACCGAACCGGCCGCCGCTGGAGGAGGCCATGTCGGCGGAGCTGTTCGCGCTGGCCCAGCGGCTCAGCCCGGAGCCCCTGACCAGCGCGCACGTGGGCGGCGCCTCCGACGGCAACTTCACCGCCGGGGTCGGCTGCCGCACCCTCGACGGGCTGGGCGGCGTGGGCGGCGGCGCGCACGCCGACCACGAACACGTGATCGTCGCCGAGATGCCGCGCCGCACGGAGCTCCTGCGGGCTCTGGTGTCGGCGGTCCTGGCGGGTGAGTGAGGGAGACGTGAGCGACCTCGAGATCCGCGAGCTCCACGACCGGCGGGAGTTCGTCGAACTGCACCGCCTGTTCGACGACATCTGGCAGCCCGAACCGGGCAACCCGCCGGTGACCGTGGAGCTGATGAAGGTGTTCTCGCACACGGGCGGCTACGTGGCCGGGGCCTACCGTGACGGGGAACTGGTCGGCGGATCGGTGGGGATCCTGGCCGCCGGCGGCACCCTGCACTCCCACGTGACCGGCGCGCTGCCCGGTCAGGGCATCGGGCTGCCGCTCAAACGGCACCAGCGCGACTGGGCGCTGGCCAGGGGGATCACGAAGATCAGCTGGACGTTCGACCCGCTGGTACGGCGTAACGCCCGCTTCAATCTGGTGAAGCTGGGCGCGCGGCCGGAGGAGTACCTGGAGGACTTCTACGGGATCATGGCCGACGCCATCAACGAGGGCGACCGGTCCGACCGGCTGCTGGCGGTGTGGCGGCTGGACGAGACGGCGGTGCCGTACCCGATCGGGAACGCCACGGCGGGGGTGGCGGAGCGGGACGGGATGCCCGTCGTGGGGCGGGCCGACGGGCCGGTCGTGCTGGTGGCGACGCCGCGCGACATCGAGACGCTGCGGCGGGAGAAGCCCGCGGCGGGCATGGCGTGGCGGATGGCGCTGCGCGAGGTCCTGGGCGGGCTGATGGGCGGGGGCGCGCGGGTCGTGGATTTCACGGACCGTGGAGAATATGTACTAAAGCTGTCAGAGGGCGAACAGCCTGGTTAACGTCGGTGCATGACGGAATTCACCCCCACCGTCCCGCACCGCGTTCTCCCCCCGGTAACCGTGAGGGACCTGCCAGAACCACCGCGCACCACCTGGCGCGTCATCGGGCCCGGCCTGGTGGGCGCGGGTGTGGGACTGGCCTCCGGCGAGTTCATCCTCTGGCCCTACATCGCCTCCCAGGTCGGCGTGGTCTTCATCTGGGGCGCGCTGATCGGCATCGTCACGCAGTGGTTCCTCAACATGGAGATCGAGCGGTACACGCTGGCCACCGGCGAGACCGCGCTGACCGGGTTCAGCCGTATGTGGAAGCACTGGGGCCTGGTCTTCGTGCTGATGACGCTCTGCTCGAACCTGTGGCCGGGCTGGGTGACGACCTCGGCCACGATGGTCACGTACCTGACCGGCGGCGGCCAGCCGAGCGTCCGCTACATCGCGATCGGCATGCTGCTGGTCATCGCGCTGGGGCTGACGCTCGCCCCGGTCATCTACACCGTCCTGGAGCGGGTGATCTTCGTGAAGATCGCCCTCGTGCTGACGCTCGCGGTGGTCGCGATCCTGTTCGCGATCAACGCCGACGCCTGGGTGGAACTGGGCAAGGGCCTGACCGTCGGGGCGAGCTTCCCGGTGCCGCCGCTGGAGTTCGCGGTGCTCATGGGCGCCATCGCCTACGCCGGGGCGGGCGGCGGGCAGAACCTGTGCCAGAGCAACTGGATCCGCGACAAGGGCTTCGGCATGGGCGCGTACGTGCCGCGCCTGGTCAGCCCGGTCACCGGGCACGAGGAGGCGGCGGCGTCCACGGGGTTCCAGTTCGCCCCGACCAAGGAGAACCTGGCCCGCTGGCGGCAGTGGTGGCGTTTCGCCAACATCGAGCAGGGGTCCACCTTCGCGGTGGTCTCGTTCCTGACGATCGCGCTGATGTCGATGCTGGCGTACTCGACGGTGTTCGGGAAGGAGGGGCTGGCCAACAGCATCACCTTCCTCAAGGTCGAGGGCGAGACGCTGCAGAGCGTGGTGGGGCCGTGGTTCGGCGTGCTGTTCTGGGTGATCGGCGCGTTGTCGCTGTTCGCCTCGGCGATGGGCATCGTGGACTACACCTCGCGCCTGGCCTCGGACGTCATCAAGACCGTCTACCTCCGCAACCGCGGCATCACGGTCAACCGCGTCTACTTCCTCACGGTGTGGACGATGACCGTGCTGGGGATCGCGATCCTGCTGCTGGGCTTCGACCAGCCGCTGATCCTGCTGGTGTTCTCGGCGAGTTTCGCGGCGGTGATGATGTTCGTGTACTCGATCCTGCTGATCATCCTCAACCGGCGGTCGCTGCCCGACGCGATCAAGGTCCGCTCGTACCGGCTGGCGGCCCTGTTCTGGTCCGTCGCCTTCTTCGGCTCCCTCACGATCCTCACCCTGGTCCAGCAGGCCGGCAAACTCTTCTGACGCTTCTGGCGGGCCGTCCTTCCGTTACGGCTCCCGCCACCCCCACGCCACCCGCCGACCCGGGCGGGCGCCGATCGGGGGGATCGCTTCTCACGCCGGACGTGGTCCCCGCCGTCACGGCGCCCGCTTGACCTCTACTTTGGTTGAGGTACCAGACTGCCCGGCATGAACATTGTCGAAGTGACCCGGTTCGGTGGTCCGGAAGTCCTGCGGGTTCGTCAGTCCTCCCCGGTGACCGCCGGGCCGGGAGAGGTCGTGATCGAGGTGCGCGCGGCCGACGTGCTGTCGATCGAGGTGCAGTTGCGCACCGGCTGGGGGCGGGAGTGGTTCGGCACCCAGCCGCCCTACGTGCCCGGGACGGCCGTGGCAGGGGTGGTCCGGCCGGCGCCGGAGGCCGGCTCCTGGGAAGGGCGGCGGGTCGCCGCGCTTCTGCCCGGCGGCGGGTACGCCGAACAGGTCGCCGCGCCTCTGTCCGCGCTCGTGGAGGTGCCCGATCACGTCTCGCTGATCTCGGCCGCCGCCCTGCTCCAGGTGGGACCGGCGGCGCTCAGCCTTCTCGACGCCGCCGAGCTCAAGCCGGGTGCGCGGGTGCTGGTGACCGGGGCGGGCGGGGCGCTCGGGCTGGTGCTCGTGGAACTGGCGGCCAGGGCGGGCGCCCGCGTGGTCGGCGCCGCCCGGGGCCCGGCCAAGCGGGCCCGTGCCCTCTCGCTGGGCGCCTCGTCCGTGGTGGACTACCCGGCCCTGGCCTCCGGTGACCTGGAGTTCGACGTCGTCTTCGACGGGGTGGGCGGGCGGGTGGGGGCCGACGCCTTCGCGCTGACCGTCCCGGGTGGGGTGTTCTTCGGGTACGGGGTGCTCAGTGGCGAGTTCGCGGCCGTCGGTCCCGACGAGGCGGAGCGGCGCGGGGTGCGACTGGTGGGGATCGAGCAGGTGCAGTTCACGCCGGAGGCGCTGCACCGGCTGGCGGAGCGGACGCTGACCGCCGGGATCACGCCCACGATCGGGCTGGCGGTGCCGCTGGACCAGGCGCATCGGGCCCACGCGGCGCTGGAGGCGCGCGACGTGGTCGGCAAGGCGGTGCTGGTGACCCACGGGCGGGCGGTGCGCTACTCCGAGCACGGCGGCGCCGAGGTGCTGCGGGTGGACGAGGTGCCGATCCCCGTGCCCGGCCCCGGTCAGGTGCGGGTGGCGGTCAGGGCGGCCGGGGTCAACGCCGTGGACTGGAAGATCCGCGGCGGCGCCTTCGGCATCCCGCTGGACGGCCCCACGGGCACGGGGCTGGAGTTCTCGGGCGTCATCGACGCGATCGGACCCGGCGTGGACGGCCCGGACGCGGGTCCGGACGCGGGATGGTTGCGGGTCGGGCAGGGGGTGGTGGGGCGGCATTCCGGGGCGCTGGCCGACTATGTGCTGGCCGTACCGGATGATCTGGTTGCCAAGCCTGACGGGCACACCCATGTCGAGGCGGCGGCCTTGCCGGTGGCGGTGGAGACGGCGGCGCGGGCGCTGGCGCTGCTCGGGCTTGAGGAGGGGCGGACGTTGCTCATCCACGCCGTCGCGGGCGGTGTCGGGCTGGCCGCCGCCCAACTGGCCATCCGGGCGGGGCTTCGGGTGGTCGGTACGGCCAGCGAACCCCACCACCCCTACCTGAAGGGCCTGGGCGTGCACCCGGTGACCTACGGCGACGGGCTGGAGGAGCGGATCGGGGAGCCGGTGGACCTGGTGCTGGACGCCTCGGGCAGGGATGTGGTGGCGCTGTCGGTCCGGCTCACCGGCGATCCGGACAAGGTGGTCAGCATCGCCGATCCCGGTGCGGGCAGCCACGGGGTTCGCTTCTCCAGCGGGTCATCCAGCCCCATCAAACTTCGCGATATTTCGGGAGAAATCGCCGCCACCCGCCTCCCCATCGCCGCCGAGTTCCCCCTCGAACAGGCCGCCGACGCCCACCGGCTCAGCGAACACGGCCACTTCCTCGGCAAGATCGTGGTCAATGCGGAAGCGAACGTTCCTCGTTAGCGGGCACACTGGGCCACATGCTGGAAACCTCGGCCCGCCTGCTCAAGCTCCTGTCCCTGCTCCAGGCCCACAAGGAATGGTCGGGACCCGAGCTGGCCGACCGGCTCCAGGTCTCCACCCGGACGGTCAGGAACGACGTCGAACGCCTGCGCACACTCGGCTACCCGGTCCACGCCACCCCGGGCGTGGCCGGCGGCTACCGGCTCGGCGCCGGGGCGGCGCTGCCGCCGCTGCTGCTCGACGACGAGGAGGCCGTGGCGGTCGCGGTCGGTCTGGGGCGGGCGGCCGGCGGCGGCGTGGCCGGGATCGAGGAGACCTCGGTACGCGCGCTCGCCAAGCTGGAGCAGGTGCTGCCCTCGCGGTTGCGCCGCCGGGTCAGCGCGCTCAACACCCACACGGTGCACATCCCCGGCGAGGCGCCGTCGGTGCCGCCCGAGGTGCTGACCACGATCGCCAACGCCGCCCGCGACCACGAGCGCCTGCGCTTCGACTACGTGGGGCACGGCGGGGCGGTCAGCAGGCGGGACGCCGAGCCGTACCGGCTGGTGCATCGCAGGGGGCGCTGGTATCTGATGGCGTGGGACGTCGAGCGGGCCGACTGGCGCACGTTCCGGGTGGACCGGATCACGCTCAAGGTGCCCGCCACCGGGCCGAGGTTCGTGCCGCGGGAGCTGCCCGGCGACGTGGCGGCGTACGTGGAGAAGGGGATCAGCACCGCGATGTGGGAGCACACCGGAACGGTGCTGCTGCACGCGCCGGCCGAGCGGATGCGGAAGCTGGGGCTCGGCCTGGAGATCGAGCCGGACGGCGAGGACCGTTGCCTGATGCGGGTGGGCGGCGACAACCTCGCCGGCATCGCCGCCTGGATCGGCTTCCTCGACGTGGACTTCGAGGTGCTGGACCCGCCGGAGCTCGCCGCCGCGGTGAAGGCGCTGGCCGACCGGTACGGCAGGGCGGTCAGCGACCGGTAAGCCGGCGGTCAGAGGCCGGCGGCATCGTCGGGGACATGGATATCACGCAGGTCGCAGGCAGCAGGGACGACTTCCAGCTCGTCCGCCACATCACCGTCTCCGGCTCCCAGGAGGAGATCGGCGGGCAACTCGCGCAGGAGGCGCGCCGGATCGGCTGGCAACCCGCCCCCGCCGATCCCGAGGTCAACCGGGCGCGCAGGGAGTGGTTCGCCCGCCACTGGCCGCAGCATCTGGCCCGCATGAACGGCGCCGCCGCCGCGCTCGGCCTCGACCCCGGCCAGGACGAGGTCACGCTCGACGGACTGACCGCGCTGCCGCAGGCCTGCTCGGCGCTGTGGGTGCCGCCCTCGGCGGCCACCGACGGGCACGGCAGGATCGGCCGCAACTATGACTTCTTCACCATGACCACGAGCGAGCTCATGGGCACCCCTCCGGTGCCGGACGAGCTGCCGATGGCCTCGCGCCCGCACGTGATCACCACCCGGCCCGCCGACGGCCTGGCGACCACGGTGCTGACGATGACGGAGTTCGACGGCTGCATGGACGGCGTCAACGAGGCCGGTCTCGCCGTGGTGCTGCTGATCGCCGACTTCGAGAGCGCCGAACCGCCCACGGACTTCTCCCCGCAGGCCGGCGTGAACTCGGTGCAGTTGCCCCGCTTCCTGCTGGACACCTGTGAGACGGCCGAGGAGGCCAGGGCGGCGCTGCGGGAGGTCACCGTGTACGACTTCGGGATGCCGCTGCACTACCTGATCGCCGACGCGCGGGGGCAGGCGTTCGTGTGGGAGGCGCCCGGCCATGTGACCGAGGCCGGTGACGGCGCGCTGTGCGTGACCAACCATCTGCTGCACCGCCACCCCGACCCCAAGGCGCTGCCGGAGGACACTCCGGGGTCCTTCGCCTCCTACGCCCGCCTGCGTACCCTGCATGAGCGCAGCCAGGACGCGGTCATGGGCCCGGCGGACCTGCGCGCGAGCCTGCTGGAGGTGGCGCAGACCGGGGACCCGTCGATGCGGACGCTGTACAACTCGTTCCTCGACACCGCCGAACGCACGATGACGGTCCGCTTCTACCTGGGCGAGGGCCGCGGCCACTCCCCCGAGCTGGTCTTCAGCCCTTCGCTCTGACCAGGCCGGACTCGTAGGCGAACACCACGAGCTGGGCGCGGTCGCGCGCGCCCAGCTTCGTCATGGCCCTGCTCACGTGGGTCTTGGCGGTGAACGGGCTGACCACCATGCTCTGGGCGATCTCGGCGTTGGTCAGCCCGCGCGCCACCAGCGCGACGGCCTCGCGCTCGCGCGCGGTCAGCAGGTTGGCCTCCCCCGGCGGCAGCGTCAGCGGCGGCCGGGTCACGAACTCGCTGATCAGCCTGCGGGTGATGCCGGGCGACAGCAGCGCGTCGCCGCGCATGACCACGCCGACCGCGTGCACGAGGTCGCCGGGGTCGGTGTCCTTCAGCAGGAACCCGGCCGCGCCCGCGCGCAGCGCGGAGAAGACGTACTCGTCGAGGCCGAAGTTGGTGAGGATCACCACGTGGACGGCGGCCAGCTTCGGGTCGGCGGCGATGGCGGCGGTGGCCTCGATGCCGTCCATGACCGGCATCTGGATGTCGAGCAGGACCACGTCGGGCAGGAGTTCCCGCGCGAGCTCGATCGCCTCCTGCCCGTTGGCCGCCTCGCCGACGACGTCGACGTTCTCCTCGGCGTCCAGCAGCGCGCGAAAGCCCGCCCTGATGAGCTTCTGGTCGTCGGCGAGCAGGACGCGGATCATGCGGGCAGCTCCGCCCGCACGCTGAACCCGCCTTCGGGCCGCGGCCCCGCCGCCAGCGTGCCGCCGAGCGCGGCGACCCGCTCGCGCATGCCGGTCAGCCCGACCCCCGGCGTGCCCGCCGACGGGCCGTGCCCGTCGTCGTCCACCTGCAGGACCAGCTCGGCGCTGCCGTAGTTGACGACCACGTCGGCGGCGGCCGCGCCGCCCGCGTGCTTGGTGACGTTGGTCAGCGCCTCCTGCACGATCCGGTAGGCGGCCTGCTCGACCTCCTCGGGCAGCGGGCGGGGCGAGCCGCCGACGGTCAGCCGCACGTCCTGGCCGCCCGCCCTGGTCCGCTCGACCAGTCCGGGCAGCCGCGCCAGCGCCACCGTCTCGTCGCGCAGCGCCTCCAGCGTCGCGCGCAGCTCGCGCATCGCGTCGCCGCTGGCCTCCTGGATCGTCAGCAGCGACGCGGGCACCTCCTCACCGCGCTTCTTCGCCAGGTGTACGGCCACGCCCGCCTGCACCTTGATGACCGAGATCGCATGGGTGAGGGTGTCGTGCAGTTCCCTGGCGATGTAGAGCCGCTCCTGCTCGGCCCGGCGCAGCAGGGCCTCCTCCCGGGTGCGCTCGGCCTCGGCGGCCCGCTCGTCGGCCTGCAGGAGCGCCACGCCCATCGCCATGGCCGCCACGTACCAGCCCATGACGAGGAATCCGCCCTTGATCGCGAGCACCGGAGGCTGACCGGCCAGCAGGTTCGCCGCGATCATGCCGAGGATGAGCGTCAGCGCCGAGGCGAGCGCGTACGGCCGGGCCTGGATCCTGACCACGCTGGTCAGGGCGATGAGGGCGGGCACGCTCGCCGCGATCTCGGGTTCGACGGTCAGGAAGTAGACGAGCGCGAGCCCGGTGGTCGTGGCCAGCACCGGTATGGGCGCGCGCCGGTGGAAGTGCATGGCGGCCGCGGCGGCCAGCAGCAGCGCGTAGCCGATCGGGCCTGCTTTGCCGGTGAGGGCGGCGTTGGCCACCATTACGGCCGCCACGACGGGCGCCATCAGGAGATCGGGCCTGCTCATGGCGGCAAACTACGCCATATGTCGCCCCAGCGCGTCGCCCGGGGGTGCTACTCCCCGGAGAGTAGGCAAGTGCGTTCGCTGGTACGACGACCTGCGGCGATCCGGCGGCGATCGTCGATGGCATGCGAATCGACACCTTCTCCGGCCCGATCCACCTGCCCGGCGACCCCGGCTACGACGGCGGCCGATGGACCTGGAACCAGGCGGTCGACCAGCGGCCCGCGGTCGTCGCCGAGGCGCTGGGCGCCGAGGACGTGCGGGCCGCGCTGCTGGCCGCCCGCGAACGCGGCCTTCCCCTGACCGTGCAGGCGACCGGCCACGGCACGCTGGTGCCGGCCGACGGCGGCCTGCTGCTGAAGACCACCCGGATGGCCGGCGTGGAGATCGACCCGGTGCGCCGCGTGGCGGTCGTGGAGCCGGGCGCGGTGTGGGAGGACGTGCTGTCGGCGGCGGCCGCCCACGGCCTGGCCCCGCTGGCGGGCGTGCCGTCGGTCGGCGTCACCGGCTACACGCTCGGCGGCGGCGCGGGCTGGCTGTCACGCCTGTACGGCCTCGCCGCCGACAACGTGGTCGGCGCCGAGGTCGTCACCGCCGACGGCCGGATCCTGGAGGCCGACGAGGAACACCACCCCGACTTGTTCTGGGCGCTGCGCGGCGGCAGCGGCAACTTCGGCGTCGTCACCCGGCTGGAGTTCCGCCTGTTCCCGGTGGCGCGGATGGTGGCCGGCATGACCATGCACGCCTTCGAGCGCGCCGGCGAGACGCTGGCCGCCTTCCGCGACTGGGAGCAGCCGGACACGGTCAACGCCGCCGTCTTCGTCATCAGGATGCCCGACGGCACGCGGATGCTGGGCGTGCGCGTCGTGGCGGTAGGCGAGCCGGAGTCGGTGCTGGCCCCGCTGCTGTCGGCGGCCGGCGAGCCGCTGAGCGGCGAGTACGCCGATCTGCCCTACGAGCAGGCCGTGGGGGTGCTGGCCCCCGCCCACGGGCCGATGCCGCTGGGCAACGGCTTCGAGTACGTCCGTGACCTGCCCGACGACCTGATCGCCGCGCTCATGGAGTCGCCGGTGGGCGGCATCGAGATCCGCAGGTGGGGCGGCGCCATGGCGGCGCCGGGCGGCCCGGCGGGGCATCGCGACGTGCCGTTCTCGGTGATGGCCGGTGAGCCGATCGAGGTCCCGCACGCGACCGGCGGCGCGTTCCTCAACTTCCTGACCGACACCTCCAGGACCGCCGACGCCTTCACCCCGGCCGGCTACGCCCGCCTGCGCGAGCTGAAGAAGGCCTGGGACCCGGAGGGCGTGCTGCGTCCGAGCCACCTGATCGAGGCGGAGTGAGCATGGGATTCCTGCACATCAGCCCGGTCGAGCCGAAAGCCGCCACGGGCCTGGTCGCCGAGGTCTACCGCCGGCAGGCCGCCGACGTGGGACTGGCCCGCATGCCCGCCCTGATGGCCCTGTCGTCCGTGCCCGCCCTGCTGGCCGCCACCTGGTCGACGCTCAGGGAGTCGCTGATGGCGGGGCCGCTGTCCAGGACGGAGCGGGAGGTCGTCGCGCTGGGCGTGTCGACGGCCAACCGGTGCCCGTACTGCGTGGGCGCGCACACCCTGTTCCTGCACGCGACCGGCGACCACGCGCTGGCCGAGACCCTGCTGGCGGGCGGCAGACCGGCCGATCCGCGCCAGGCGGCCCTGTACGCCTGGGCGATGGGCGAGACCCGCGACGCCCCGGACGCGCCGGAGCTGCTGGGGACGGCGCTGGCCTTCCACTTCATCAACCGCATGGTCACCGCCCTGCACACGCCCGACGTGCTGCCGGGAGGACTGCAGAAGACCCGGCTGGTGCGCCGGGCGGCCGGCCGTACTCTGGCCGGGCCCGCGCGGCGGCCGCTGCCGCCGGGCGAAAGCCTGCGGCTCCTGGACGCGCCGCGCACCGCAGCGCCCGCCTGGGCGCACGGCTCCCCCGCCGGTACGGCCTACGCCGCGCTGACCGAGGTCGCCGGGCAGGGAGGCGCCCTCCTGACGTACCCGGAGCGCGTGGCCGAGGCCGTGGCCCGCTGGGACGGCGGCCACCCGCCCATGGGCGGCTCCTGGCCGGCCGGCGCCCTGTCCGGGCTGCCCGCCGCCGAGGTGGCGCCCACGCGGCTGGCCCTGCTGGCGGCGCTGGCGCCGTACCGGATCACCGAGGGGGACGTGGCGGCGTGGCCGCACACCGACGAGAGCCTGGTCCGGCTGCTCGCCTTCGGCGCCGTGACGGCGGTACGGCACGCCGAGCGGAGCTTCAGCCCGGCGGCGGCGAGCTGATCAGCGGGCGGCCAGGTACTCCTCCCTGACCTTGCTCCTGGACAGCTTGCCGGTCGGCGTGCGCGGCAGCCGCTCGCGGAACTCGATCACCTTCGGGTGCTTGAAGCGGGCCAGGCGCGGCTCCAGGTGGGTCAGGAGGGCGTCGGCGGTGATGGGGGCGTGCGGCTGGACGAGGGCGACGACGTTGTGTCCCCATTCCTCGTCCGGCACGCCGATGACCACGACGTCGGCCACGGCCGGGTGCTCCAGGATCGCCGCCTCGATCTCGGCGGGGTAGATGTTGACGCCGCCGGAGACGATGAGGTCGGTGCGGCGGTCGCACAGGAACAGGAAGCCGTCCTCGTCGACGTAGCCGATGTCGCCGGGGGCGTACCACTCGCCGCGCATGCTGGCGGCGGTCTTGGCCGGGTCCTTGCGGTACTCGAACGAGCCGAGGCTCGACTTGACGTAGATCATGCCGGGCTCGCCCGGCGGGAGCTCCTCGCCCTCCTCGTCGAGGATCTTGGCCTCGAACGTGGGGGCGGGGCGGCCGACCGTGCCGGGGCGGGCCAGCCAGTCGTGCGGCTTGACGGAGAAGGCGATCGTGGACTCGGTCGAGCCGTAGTACTCGTAGAGGACCGGCCCCCACCAGTCGAGTATGCCCTGCTTGACGGCGACCGGGCAGGCGGCGGCGGTGTGGATGACCTGGCCCAGCGAGCTGAGGTCGTAGCGCTTCCTGACCTCGGCCGGGAGCTGGAGCATCCGGTGGAACATGGTCGGCACCATCATCGCGTTGGTGACCCGGTACTGCTCGACGAGGGCCAGGATCGGCTCCGGCTCGAAGCGCGGGGCGATGACGACGGTGTGGCCGAGGTGGAGGGCGAACTGGCTGTGGGCGCACGGCGCGGAGTGGTACATGGGCGAGGTCACCAGGTGCACCCCGTCGCCCGGCCGCAGGTCGCACACCTCGCCCAGGAACCAGACGTACAGCGGGACGATCGCCTCCGGCTCCGCGCCGGGCAGCGGGCGCTGCACGCCTTTGGGGAAGCCGGTGGTACCGGAGGTGTACCACATGACGGCGCCCGAGGTGCGGTCCTCCGGGGCGGTGCCGGGGCGGCCCTCGGCCAGGCTCGCCACGTCCGCGGGGCCGGTCACCACGACCTTGGCGTCGCAGTCCTGGATGATGTAGTCGACCTCGGGCTCGGTCAGGTGCCAGTTGATCGGCACGTAGTAGAGCCCGATCTGGCCGGTGGCCATGAGCATGACGACCGCGTCGACGCCGTTGCGCAGGATGCCGGCGACCACGTCCCCGTTGCCCAGGCCGCGGGCGCGCAGGCCGTGGGAGACCTGGTTGACGCGGGTGAGCAGGTCGCCGTAACTGGTGGTGGCGCCGTCCACGTCGATCACGGCGGTACGGCCGGGGTCGGCCGCCGCGAAGGCGTAGAAGCCCGGGGTCTGGCTGAGGTCCATCACAGCTCCAGCAGCTCGGCGAGACGGGTGCGGTGGCGGCGGGGCGGGCCGAGCAGGACCTCGTCGGCCTTGGCGCGCTTGTAGTACAGGTGGGCGTCGTGCTCCCAGGTGAAGCCGATGCCGCCGTGCAGCAGCAGATGGTCGCGGGCCACCTCGAAGCAGGCCCGGCCGACGTAGGCCTGGGCGAGCGCGGCGGCCTCGGGCAGGTCGGCGGGCGACTCGTCGCCGGCCCAGGCGGCGTAGCGGACGATCGACTCGGCCTGTTCGAGCTTGCCGTGCATGTCGGCCAGCTTGTGCTTCACGCCCTGGTAGGAACCGATGTAGCGGCCGAAGGCGACCCGGACCTTGGCGTAGGCGACGATGGCTTCGAGCGCGGCCCTGATCACGCCGAGCTGCTCAGCGGCGAGGGCGACGGCCTGCAGGTCGCGGATGGTGGCCAGCGTCTCGGGGTCGTCGGTGACGAGCCTGCCGGGCGGCGCGGTGACCCGCGCCTGGCGCCGCGTGAGGTCGAGCGTCTCCAAAGGCTGCCTGGTCGCCTCCTCAGCCGGTACGGCCCGCAGCTCGCCCCCGACGTCCAGCAGGATGAGGCCGGCCTCCATGCCGTTGGGCACGTGGCCGGGGTCGGCCGCGTAGGTGGCGACGAGGCTGCCGTCGGCGATGCCGGGCAGCAGTTCCTTGTCTCCCGCCCTGGTCAGCGCGATGGCGGCGAACGTGGTGGCCAGGAAGGGACCGGGCAGCAGGGCGGCGCCGGTCTCCTCCAGGACGACCGCGAGCTCGGCGTGGCCGGCGCCGGCTCCGCCGTACTCCTCGGGGACGATGAGGCCGGTGAGCCCGAGCTCGCCGGAAAGGCGCGCGTAGACCTCGCGGGAGTACCCGTCGGTCGACTCCATGTCGCGGCGCACCTGGGCGAGCGGGGAGGCGGCGGCGAGGAAGGACCGTACGGCGGCGCGCAGGTCCTGCTGCTCCTGGCTGAGCACGAGCTTCACGACTGGGTCCCCACCTTCAGGTCCTTGAACGGCACGGTCTTGTCCACGCGCGGCTCCGGCGGCAGCCCGAGCACCCGGTCGCCAACGATGTTGCGCATGATCTCGTTGGTGCCGCCGCCGAGGGCGAGGGCGGGCGCCAGCGCGATCGCCTGGGACAGGCCGTCGTCGGTGACCGCGTCGGGCCCGGCGAGGGAGGTGGCGAGGTCGGCCTGGAACATGGTCAGCTCGGCCAGCAGCAGTTTGGCGGCGCTGCCGCGGGCGCCGGGGAAGACGCCGGCCCTGGTCTCCTGCGACAGTCGCTGGTTGAACAGCGACAGCGCGCGGGAGCGGATGTGCAGCTCGACGAGCTGGTCACGGACGTAGGGGTCGCCGGTGTCGAGCTTGTCGCGCAGGGCCTCGAAGGCGACGGGGTTGTCGCGCTGGCCGCTCATGCCGACGCCGGCGGAGATCGACAGACGCTCGTGCAGGAGGGTGGTGACGGCGACGCCCCAGCCGTCGTTGACCTCGCCGATGCGGTCGGCGTCCGGGATCGTCACGTCGTCGAAGAAGATCTCGTTGAACCTGGCGTGGCCGGTCATGTCCTTGAGCGGCTTGACGGTGACGCCGGGGTGGTGCATGTCGACGGCGAACATGGTCAGGCCCTTGTGCTTGGGCACGTCCACGTCGGTCCTGGCCAGCAGCAGGCCCCAGTCGGCGTGCTGGGCCACCGAGGTCCAGACCTTCTGGCCGTTGACGACCCAGCCGTCGCCGTCGCGCTCGGCCTTGGTCTGGAGGCTGGCCACGTCGCTGCCGGCGCCGGGCTCGGAGAAGAGCTGGCACCATACGTGCTCGCCGCGCAGCAGCGGGCGCAGGAAGCGGGCGCGCTGCTCGTCGCTGCCCCGGTCGAGGATGGTCGGGCCGCACATGCCCAAGCCGATCGAGAAGACGTAGGTGGGCAGGTTGTGGTGGCGGGCCTCGGCGGCGAAGGCGCGTTCCTCCGCCTGGGTCAGGCCCTGGCCGCCCCACTGCTCCGGCCAGGTGATGCCGGAGTATCCGGCGTCGTGGAGCCTGGCCATGAAGGCCTTCGGATCGTCCTCCCGGGCGTTCTCCGCCAGCCAGGCACGGGCCTCGCGCCGATACTCATCAAGGTTCACATCGTCTCCTTGGCATCAGTGCTCACTTACTCTAACTAGCCCGAAGTCGCATTCATAGAGCATTGCTCTGGCGTCGTTTTGTCCGGATTTATCGATGAATCTCCGTTGATTAGAGATGAGGGCACCTAGTGTGATCACCTGATCACGGGGGAGGACGTGATAGCGCGCTTTCGGGGTTCGGTACGGGGAAGGTTGACGCTCTTCGCGAGCTTCACCATCGCTTTGCTGTGCCTCGTGGTCAACACGTTCGTGCTGGTCGCCATCAGGGAGACGGCCGAGGAGTACCGGGCCAACGAGGTCGTCGGGGCCGCGCTGCGCGTGGTCCACCTGATCAAGCGCGGCACGCTGCCGTCCACCATGGCGCCCGAGCCCGGCGGCGCCCTGCAGGTGCTCAACAGCGACGGGAAGGTGGTCGCCTCCTCGCCCAACCTCAAGGGCAGGCCGCGCGTCTCCGATACCACGCCCACGGCGGACAACTCCGCCAACATCAGCGTGGAGTGCGACCTGTACGCCTACCCCGGCCAGTGCATGGTGGTGTCGACCTTCCGGGTGTACGAGCCGGACGGCGACTGGTACGTCTACACGGTCGGCCCCGTCGTGCCCTGGTACGTGCACCTGAGCGTGCTCGCCTTCCTCATCGGCATCTCGATCGCGCTGACCGTGCTGGTGGCGTTCGGCACGTGGAAGGTCGTGGCCAACACGCTGGCCCCGGTGGACGCCATCCGCTCCAAGCTGTCCGACATCACCGCCACCGACCTCGGCCAGCGGGTACCGGTGCCGATCACGCACGACGAGATCCGCGCCCTCGCCCTCACCGCCAACGAGACGCTGGACCGGCTGCAGACCGCCGTCGAGCAGCAGCGCAGGTTTGCCTCCGACGCCTCCCACGACCTGCGCAGCCCGATCACCGCCATGCGCGCCCAGGTCGAGGAGGCGCTGCTCTACCCCGACAGCGCCGACTGGCCGCGCACCGCCGAGGCGATCGTCGGCAGCCTGGACCGGCTGCAGGCCATCGTCACCGACCTGCTGACGCTGGCCAAGCTCGACGCCGGCGCCTCCGGGGCCAAGGAGCCGGTGGACCTGGCCGACCTCGTCATTTCCGAGACCATCCGGCCGAGGGTCAAGAAGGTCGTCACCTCCCTCGACCCGGGCGTGGTGGTCACCGGCGACCGGCTGCGGCTCGCCCGCCTGCTGACCAACCTCATCGACAACGCCGAGCGGCACGCCGACCACACCATCACCATCACCGTGCGCGAGCAGGACCGCCGGGCCGTACTGGAGATCCTGGACGACGGCGCGGGCATCTCGCACGACCAGCGCGACATCGTCTTCCGGCGCTTCACCCGGCTGGACGCCTCCCGCAACCGCGACGCCGGAGGCACCGGACTCGGCCTGCCGATCGCCCGGGAGATCGCCACCAGCCACCATGGCACGCTCACCATCGGCGACTCCGCGCGCGGCGCCCGGTTCGTGCTCTCACTGCCGCTCAGGGAGCCGTGACCCAGGTGTTCACCCGATGGTCGGTGAGAAGCCGGATGACAGCGATCGCGGCGGGCAACGCGCTCGTCCTCAACCTCGTCGTGGCCGTTCTCGTCACGCCGCTGGTCCACGTGGTGATCAGCGACTACGTCACCGAGCGCGTGGCCAAGGCGGCCCGCCGCGTCGCCTTCAACGTCGAGCGCTTCGCGCCCGTCGGCGACCTCAAGTCCGTCACGTCCACCGAGGAGATCGACGCCCTGCAGGTCGTCGACAACGAGTCGAAGGTACGGCAGGCCAGCGAGCGGCTCCTCGGCCTGCCGCCGCTGACCAACCTGAAGCCCACCGAGGACGACGGCCGGGTGTCGGCCACCACCTGCACCAGGCTGTTGCCCGGCAACCCCTGCCTGACCACCGTGGGCTTCCGCGTCAGCGTGGACGGCAACTACTGGATGTCCTACGCCTTCGGCCCCGACATCCCGTGGTACATCAGCCCGCTCTACGCGCTCGGCCTGCTGGCCGGCGCGCTCGTGCTCACCGTGCCCAGCTCGGTGGTGGCGTGGGCGGCGGTCGGCAACGCCCTGCGGCCGGTCAAGGACATCAAGACCGAGCTGGCCGAGATCACCGCGACCGACCTGGGGCGCCGGGTGCCGCGCTCGCCGCGCCGCGACGAGCTGGACGACCTGGCCAGGACCGTCAACGACACCCTCGACCGGCTGGAGGCGGCGGTGGAGCAGCAGCGCAGGTTCGCCTCCGACGCCTCCCACGACCTGCGCAGCCCGATCACCGCCATGCGCGCCCAGGTCGAGCAGGCGCTGCTCTACCCGGACGAGACCGACTGGCCGCAGACGGCCAGGGAGGTGCTGGCCAGCCTGGACCGGCTGCAGGCCATCGTCGGCGACCTGCTCACGCTGGCCAGGCTGGAGGCGGGGGCGCCGGGCCGTACGGAGCGGGTGGACCTGGGCGAGCTGGTGGCGGCCGAGTCGGGGCGGCCCAGGTCGAAGCAGGTGGCGACCTCGCTGGAGCCGGGCGCGACGGTCCTGGGCGACCGGGTACGGCTGGCCCGCCTGCTGACGAATCTCGTCGACAACGCCGAGCGGCATGCCGACGAGTCGATAACGATCACGGTTCAGGCAGAAGGCGGGCAGGCCGTCCTGGAGGTGATGGACGACGGGGACGGCATCGCGCCCGATCAGCGCGAGGTGGTTTTCCGGCGTTTCACCCGGTTGGACGCCTCCCGCAACCGCGACGCGGGCGGTACGGGACTGGGTCTGCCGATCGCCCGGGAGATCGCCACGAGCCACGACGGGACGCTCACGATCGAGGATTCGACCCACGGTGCCCGGTTTGTCCTGCGGATCCCACTCGCTGATGGTTACCGAGAGTAATAGAGTTCTCGGCTGTGACACGGGGTTTCAGCCGATTACGACGTGAGGATCTCCTCAAGACGGCCTGCGAGGTGATTGCGGCCCGTGGGTTCGGGCATACCCGGACCCTCGACATCGCCCGGGCGGCGGGCGTGAGCCAGGCGTTGCTGTTCTACCACTTCGAGACGAAGGAACAGCTGATCGCCGAGGCCTTCGCCTACGCGGCCAGGCAGCACCTGAACGCGATCGGCAAGATCGAGCGCTCGCCGCATCCGCCGAAGGAGCGCCTGCGCGCGCTGATCAGACTGAGCTCGCCGGGCACCTCGGCCGCGGGCTGGCGCATCTGGATCGACGCCTGGTCGGAGTCGATGCGCAACCCCGAGCTCGAGGCCACCACCCGCCGCATGGACGTGCACGGCAGGACCGTGCTGAAGGAGATCATCGCGGCCGGGGTCGAGTGCGGCGAATTCACCTGCGCCGATCCCGAGGCCTCCAGCTGGCGGATCTTCGCGATGATCGACGGCCTCGCCGTACAGCTGCACGTGCACGACAAGCTCATCTCCCGCCGCAAGGTCCTCCTGCTCGTCCGTACGGCTGCCGCGATGGAGGTGGGCCTGACGGTCGACGACGTGTGAGCCGGGTCACTCTTCCCTCGCTATTGGATGCTCCGTACAATTACGTGGCGAGGAGAGGAGTGCCTGCGATGACAGCAGCACCGAGCTCTACCGCCGCACGGGAATCCGACGAGACGGTCGCCGACCGCAGTGCCTACGAGACGGTCATCCATCGCCTCTCGAAGGCCTCGGTCGACAAGCACTGGGAGCCGTACAAGGACATCCCCTGGGACGACCCCGAGTTCCTGATCGACCAGGACGACCCGCGCTGGGAGCTGCCCGAGGTCGACAAGCTGGGCGCGCACGCGTGGTACCGGTCCCGCTCCCCCGAGGTCAGGGCGCGGATCGGGCTGTTCAGGGTGGCCACCGCGATGAAGATCGGGCTGCAGTTCGAGAACCTGCTCAAGCGGGGCCTGCTCAACTACGCCTACCGCCTGCCCAACGGTGCGCCGGAGTTCCGCTACGTCTACCACGAGACCATCGAAGAGGGACATCACGGGATGATGTTCCAGGAGTTCGTGAACCGCACGAAGATGCCGGTGCGCGGCATGCCGGGGCCGCTGAGCCTCATCGCCCAGGTGGCGCCGTGGATCCCGCTGATCTCCACCGAGCTGTTCTTCATCTTCGTGCTCGGCGGCGAGGACCCCATCGACCACGTGCAGCGCAAGATGCTCAAGGACGGCAGAAAGCACCACCCGCTGGAAGAGACGATCATGCGCATCCACATCGCGGAGGAGGCCAGGCACATCTCCTTCGCCCGGCACTACCTGCGCAACCGGGTGCCGCGCATGCCCCGCCACCGCAGACTGCTGCTGGGGATCATCTCGCCGATCATCCTGGGCGTCATGGCCCGGATCATGCTCGCCCCGCCCGGCCCGATGATCAAGCGCTTCAACGTCCCGCCGCACGTGGTCAGGGAGGTCTACACCGACAGCCAGGCCGCCGCGGCGGAGATCCGCGACTCGGTCGGCAAGACCCGCGAGCTGTGTGTGGACGTCGGCCTGGTCAACCCGCTCACCCGGCGGATCTGGCAGGTCATGGGCATCTGGGCGCCGAGCGGGAAGAGCGCGTGAGCCCCTCGCCCGCCGGGCGGGTGAAGTGCGCGATCGTCACCGGAGGCGCGTCGGGAATCGGCCGGGCGCTCGCCCGTGACCTGTCCCTGAAGGGCGTGGCCGTGACGATCGCCGATCTCGACGAGGCGGCGGGCAAGCGGGTGGCCGCGGAGTTCGGGCTGGACTTCGCCCCGCTCGACGTCACCGACGCCGAGGCCGTGGCCGCCCTCTTCCACCGGGTACGGCAGGAGCGCGGGCGGCTCGACTTCGTGTTCAACAACGCGGGCATCGCCATCGGGGGCGCCACCGAGGAACTGTCCCTGGCGCACTGGGACAAGGCCGTCGACGTGAACCTGCGCGGCGTGGTCCACGGGGTGCACGCGGCGTACCCGATCATGCTGGAGCAGGGGTTCGGGCATCTGGTCAACACCGCGTCGATGGCGGGGCTGGTGCCGGCGCCGTTCATGCTGCCCTACACCACGACCAAGCACGCGGTGGTCGGGCTGTCGCTGGCGTTGCGGGCGGAGGCGGCGGCGCGGGGCGTGCGGGTGAGCGTGGTGTGCCCGGGGTTCACCGACACGCCGCTGCTCGACCACGCCAACCCGGGACTGCCGGAGACCGAGATGGGCCGGCAGGCCAGGAGCGCGGCGGTGCGGGCCCAGGGGCGGCTGTACGCGGTGGACGCGCTGGCGCGCGACATCCTGCGCGGGGTGGCGCGCGACCAGGCGCTCATCGTGGCTCCGGCCTCGGGGCGGATGGCGTGGCGCGGGGCCAGGATGTTCCCGGCGGGCGCCGTGCGGGCGGCGGCGCTGGCCGTGCGGCGTCTGCGTGTTTCACCTTCCGGCAACGTTTCACCTCCCGACAAAACGGACATAAAGCCATAAATCGGGGAGGTGTTCCGTGTGAGTTCCAAGTCGCGCCAGTCGCGCGAGCAGCACGAGGACAGTACCGGCCGGCGGTCGGAGGTGGAGACGCCGAAACCCTTCGCGAAGGTCAGGGCGGCCTCGCGGGGAACCACGGAACGCACCGCGTCGGGCGGTGCGCTCTCGCGGCGGCTGGCCAAGCAGTCCCTCCCCCTGCGCCGCGGTCAGCGCGGCGGCACCACCAAGAGCTGACCTGGACGCCCTAGGCCGCCACCTAGGGAACGCCGGGGCGCCCCCACCGCCCACCTGGGGGCGCCTCCGGTTCCGGCGAACGGCGCGGCCGACACCCCGAGCGGCCGCGCGTCACGTGGGGGTGGAACCGAGAGGCCGGTCCCGGGCCCTCCAGCCCGGGACCGGTACGCACGCTAGAGCTGGGGCTCCGGCCGCAGTTCGACGCGGGCGTCCCGGGGCGCGCCGTCCATCTCCAGCACGACGATCTCGTTGGCGCCCTCATGCAGGAGCGGCCACGGCACGTACAGGGTGACCTGCGGGCCCTTGTCCCAGTAGCGGCCGAGGTGGAAGCCGTTGACCCACACGTGCCCCTTGACCCAGCCGGGCAGCGCGAGGAAGCCGTCCGCGGGCCGTTCGACGTGGAGGGTGCCGCGGTGGAAGGCCGGGCCCTCGGCGGCGGACGCGCGCCCCCACGGCAGCGCCGAGACGTCCGACAGCGGCACGGGGTCGATCTCCCAGCCGAACAGGTACTGCTGGTCGTGCTGGACGCCGTCCAGGACGCCCTTGCGCTCGCCCACCAGCGGGCCGTAGTTGACCCGGCCCATCGCCTCGACCACCAGCGTCAGCTCGGCGCCCTCCGCGGGCGTCTTGACCTCCACGTCGGAGCTCCCGTTGCGCTCCAGCACCCCGGCGACGGCGCCGTCGACGAGCACGTTCGCCCGGTCGCGCAGCCCTCTGACGCGCACCCGCAGCGCGTCGCCGCGCGGACCGGGGATCCGGGTGCGGTAGACGGCCAGGCCGTAGTCCTGGCCGAGCTCCTCGAACGTACGCGTGGCCGCGCTGCGCACGGTCCCGGTCGAGAGCACGTCCAGGCAGTCGAGCAGCGCCAGCCGTTCGCCCAGCTCCACCTGCCCCGGCGGCAGCGACTCCTGGACGCTCTCCGGCACAGGCGGCAGGTCGGCGTGCCGGCCCAGCGCCTCCCGGTAGGCCCAGAACTTCGGCGTCAGCGCCCCGCTCTCCGAGATCGGCGCGTCGTAGTCGTAGGAGGTGACGGTCGGCTGGTAGGTGTCGCCGTCGGCGTTGGCCCCGGCCCAGAAGCCGAAGTTGGTGCCGCCGACGGCCATGTAGAAGTTGACGGAACCGCGCTCCAGGATCTCCTCCAGGGCCTGGGCGGCGTCCCGCGGGTCGCGCGTGTGGTGCTGCTCGCCGTAGTGGTCGAACCAGCCGTTCCAGAACTCCATGCAGAACGGGTCGTCGTCCGGCCGGTGCCGCGCCAGCGCCTCGAACTGCCGCTCGGCCCCGCTGCCGAAGTTGGCCGTGGCCAGAACGCCGGGCAGCGTGCCGCCGGTCAGCATCAGGTCCGTGGCGCCGTCGGAGGTGAACAACGGGACGTCGATGCCGCGCCGTACCAGTCCGTCGGCCAGGTGGCGCAGGTAGACGGGGTCGGTGCCGTAGGAGCCGTACTCGTTCTCCACCTGGACCATGACGACGTTGCCGCCCCTGGTCGCCTGGTGGGCGGCGATGCGCGGGATCAGCTCGTCGAAGAAACGGTCCACCGGCTCCAGGAAGCGCGGGTCGTGGCAGCGGTAGGGGCCGGGCAGCCATGACGGCAGCCCGCCGTTCTCCCACTCGGCGCAGATGTACGGCCCGGGCCGCACGATGACCTTCAGCCCGGCCTCCCCCGCCGCCAGGAAGAAGCCCTCCATGTCGGCCAGGCCGGTGAAGTCGAAGCGGCCGGGGCGTGGCTCGTGCAGGTTCCACGGCACGTACGTCTCGACCGTGTCCACACCCATCGCCCGCAGCTTGCCCAGCCGGTCCGGCCACTGCCTGGGCAGCGTCCGGAAGTAGTGCATGGCTCCGCTGAGCACCTTCATCGCCGGTTCCTTCTTGCCGATAATGGTTTGCTTCGCCGTACTTTAGAGCATGTGTGCTCAGGGGCGGCGGGCGAGCAGGACCTGCGTGCGGACCTCCTCCACCCAGCGGCCCGACGGGTTCGCCGCCGTCAGGGCGGCGCGCAGCGCGCCGACGAAGGCGTCCTTGCGCTCGCCGAGGCGGGCCGGCGCCGAGTAGGAGTAGGACAGCTGCAGGCCGATCACGTCGTCCTGGTCCCGATCGCGCCGCCAGGTGAACACCTCCGACTCCAGGTCCCCGAACGGCGAGTCGGCCAGCACCTCGTCATGATGCTTTCCGCTGGCCTGGAAGGAGTCGCGGGCGGTCAGCCCGTTCACCCCGAAC
Organism: Nonomuraea sp. NPDC050540; assembly: GCF_044457485.1. Taxonomy (NCBI): domain Bacteria; kingdom Bacillati; phylum Actinomycetota; class Actinomycetes; order Streptosporangiales; family Streptosporangiaceae; genus Nonomuraea; species Nonomuraea sp. NPDC050540. The sequence goes on along the minus strand of NZ_JBITHA010000001.1, from coordinate 450,905 downwards.
TCCTCCCGCACCCGCCGCGTCACCGGCTCCCACGGCAGGTTCTCGTGGTCGCGCGTGGGGCCCACCAAGGCGACGATCCCGTCCGGCGGCAGCAGGCCGTCCAGATCGGCGAGGACCGTCCGCCGGTCCATCCAATGGAAGGAACGGCCCATCACCACGTGGCCGAAGCCCGGCAGTTCCCGCAACGTCGTCGAATCGCCGGCCAGCCACCGGATGTTCGACCGCCCGGCGCCGAGCTCGCGCCCCTCGGCCAGCATCTCCTCAGCCGGATCGACCGCCAGCACCCCTTCCACCTGCTCCGACAGCGGGATCGCCACCGTGCCGGGTCCGCAGCCCAGATCGAGCACGGTGGCCCGCGCGCCGAACGCCGCGGCCAGCCGGTCGATCGCCGCCTCGCCGTGGTCGGCGCGGTGTCTGGCGTAATAGGGGGCGGCACCGCCGAACAGGTCATCCATAGGTGGGACCATAGACGGGTTTCGAGGTGTTCGAGGGAAGGTCAAGATCGGTGAGGCGGCTTCTCACGGTCCTGCTGCTCGCCTGTGCGGCGGTCGGCGGCTGGATCGCTCCAGCGCAGGCGCACAACGTGCTGGTCTCCAGCGATCCCCGCGCGGACGCGGTGCTCACCGCGGCGCCGCAGCGGGTCACGCTCGTCTTCGACCAGCCGGTACGGCAGGGCTACGCGCAGATCGGCCTGACCGGGCCGGGGGGCGAGGCGCTGACCGCGGGCGCGACGGTGGTGGCCAAGGAGCGGGTGAGCGTACCGCTGAAGGCGCTGACCGCGAACGGCGCGTATGTGGTCGGCTACCGGATCCTGTCCTCGGACGGGCACCCGGTGACCGGCCAGGTGCGCTTCACCCTCAAGCTGTCCGCCCCGGCCGGCGAGGCGCCGCCCGACGGGCGGCCCGGCGCCACCGCGGTGGCACAGCCGGCGACGGGGTCGGCCGACCTCAGCGCGCGGGCGGCGGAAGCGGCGGCCAACGGCGGGGCCGGGATGGCGGTCGTCTGGATCGCCGGCGCTTTGCTGCTGCTCGCGGCCGGAACCGTGATCGCCCTGCGCAGAGGCGCCCAGCCCGCTTCACCCGAGGCCCCGTCGCCGGGCGGCAAGGGCACACGGGCATGAGCGGCACCGCGCCGGTGCGCAAGAGCGAGGACCACGAGAGCGTGGCGCCCGGTCCGGATACCGACCGCGACCCCGCCGACCGCGGACTGGCCGGGGTGCGTGGGATGGCCGGGGTGTTCGTGCTGGCCGCCGTTGCGTCGGCTGTGGTGGCGAGCACGGTGACCGCGCAGGAGGCGGTGCCGGGCATCGTGCTGCCGGGGCCGGTGGTGGCCTTCGGGCTGCCGGTCGTGCGGGTGCTGCTCGACGTGGCCGCGGTGGCGACCGTGGGGCTGAGCCTGCTGCCCAAGCTGCTCGGGTTCGACGAGCCGGAGCGCACCGAGCCGGTTCTCCGGCGCGTGCGCCCGCTGGCGGTCACCGCCGCCTGGGCGTGGGCGATCTGCGCGCTCGTCACCATCGTCTTCCAGGCCGCCGAGCTCAACCCGGGCGGCGTCCCCACCCTCGGCATGATCGCCGCCTACGTGAACGGCGTGGGCACCGGCCAGGGGCTGCTGTTCAGCGCCGCGTGCGCGCTGGCGGCGGCGGGGATCGGGCTGATGGCGGTGCGGTTCGGCGAGAAGGTGCCGGCTGAGCTGCGGATCGTGGTGGCGGCGTTCGGGCTGCTGCCGATCCCGGTGACCGGGCACGCGGTCGACTCCGTCTGGCACGACCCGATCATGATCTCGATGGAGCTGCACGTGATCGGCGCCGCCGCCTGGACCGGCGGGCTGCTGGCCACCGTGGTGTTCCTCGCGCCGCGCCGCGACCTGCTGGCGACGGCGCTGCCCAGGTTCTCCCGGCTGGCGACGCTCGCGCTGGTGCTGGTGGCCGCGTCCGGGCTGGTCAGCGGGCTCGGCACGCTGGCGCTGACGCCGGGTGTGGAGCTGCCGGGCGCGATCCTGACCACCGAGTACGGCCTGCTCGTCGTCACCAAGGTCGCCCTGACCGCGCTGCTGGTGCCGCCGGCCGCGCACATCAGGTGGCGCCTGCTGCCCGGCATCGCCGCGGGAAAGGCCACCTCCGTGGTCGGCTGGGCGAGCGCGGAGGTGGCCGTGATGGGCCTGGCCTACGGCGTCGCCGTGGCCATCACCCGCGCCTCGATCGGCTGACCGCCCAGGCCGGCACCACCCCGCGCGGCCCGGCCGAGCACATGGGCGGGCACGGCCGCGCGGCTCGCCGCGGCGCTCAGGCGGGGACGATGTCGCGGGGTTCGAGGGGGTGGAGTTCGAAGCGGTTGACGAACCATTCGCAGGCCAGCCACGCGGCCAGCAGCCCCGCTCCCGCCCAGAGGGCCGACGTCGTGGCCAGGGGCGGGGCGCCCAGGAGTCCTTGCATGCCGTTGAGCGTGCCGTACACGCCGCCCATGAGCGCGCTCTGCGCGATCAGCCCCCCGTAGACGGCCGCGGTCGCGAGGACGGTCCCGGCGACGGCGCGCACCACCGGCATCCTGATCGCGAACGCCAGGTCCACCGCGATCGCCCCGGCGACCAGGAAGAACGGCACCGCCGACGGCGGGAACCCGGTGGCGGTCAGCATCGGCCACACGATCGTCCTGAACCCCACGTACGCGAGCGCGACCAGCGTGGCGCTGCCGAAGCGGCCGATCATCAGCCGGGCGACGGCCAGCACGGTCATGCCGACGACGACGGCGTAGACGGGATAGAGCGCGTCCGGCACCGGCAGCGAGAAGCCGACCATGGTGGTCCGGTCGACCTCCCGCCCCATCTGGTCGGCGGCGAACTGCAGCAGGATCGGCTCGGCGTAGGCGGAGTTGTTGTCCCAGGCGCCGATGGACAGCACGCCGTACTCCTGGTGCTGCTCGGGGAAGTGCACGTTCTCCAGGAAGAACGCGAAGAACGCGCCCAGCACCACGGTCCGCTCCCGGCCGGGCGGCGCCCCGGTGAACCAGCCCCGGATCACCCCGGCGATCATGAAGAACGTGCCCACGTACAGCAGGATGTGCGACGGGCTCCACGAGGTGATGTCGAGGCCGTTGACGCGGTGGTTGATCAGGTCGAGCGGGACGGCCACCAGGAAGATCCCGGTCCCCCACTGGATGAGCCGCAGCGCCGTCCTGTCGACGCCGTAGCCGGTGTAGCCGTGGACGATGGTGAGGGCCAGGGCGAGGACCGTTCCGGCCGAGTTCAGCAGGTGCGGTGGGGCCAGGTCGTCACGCAGCCACTTGAAGTGCCAGGAGACGTCCCAGGCCGAGCCGAGCAGCTTGAGTGAGAACGCCGCCAGCCAGCCGTAGTAGAGGACCCGGAAGAGGTCCGGTGGCGTCTCGCGCCCCGCCTGGCCTCTGGTCCAGTACGGCAGAGCCCAGTCCTTGATCATTACTGCTCGTTTCACGGCACGAAATCTTGCCCGGCCTTTACCCACATCGCAATCGGGGGCGGACTTGACACAAACCGCAGATCAAGCCGGGCGCAGCCGTACGGGAAGGTGCTTGAGCCCGTTCTGGAAGTTGGAGGTGAGGCGGACCGGCTCCCCGGTGAGCGTGACCTCCCAGCGCAGCAGTTCGGTGAAGACGGCGCGCATCTGCACCCTGGCCAGATGCGCCCCCAGGCAGAAGTGCGGCCCGAAGCCGAAGCTGACGTGGTCGTTGGGGGTACGGCCGGCGTCGAAGCGGTCGGGGTCGGCGAAGACCGCCGGGTCGCGGTTGGCGGAGGCGTGGTAGACGACGACCTTGTCGCCCTCCTTGATCTCCTGGCCGGCGAGGGTGAGGTCGCGCGTGGCCGTACGGCGGAAGTTCATGACGGGCGGCCAGAAGCGCAGCATCTCCTCGATCGCCGACGGCAGGAGCGCGGGGCGGGCGCGCAGGCGGGCGTGCTCGGCGGGATGGCGCAGGAGGGTGAGCAGGCCGCCGGGGATGCCGTTGCGCAGGGTCTCGTTGCCGGCGACGGCGAACAGGAAGAACATGTTCTGGAACTCGGCCTCGCTCAGGCCGCCCCTGAGCATGGCCGACATCACGGACGTCTCGTCGGTCGGGGTGGCGGCCAGTGCCTCGGCGTAGGCGAACATGTCGGCCAGGGCGGCCTTCGAGCGGGGGTTCACGCCGGGTTCGAGCTCGGGGCGGGCCGCCAGCGCCAGCCGTCCCATGGGGCTCAGCCGCCGCGCGTCGGCCGTGGACAGCCCCGCGTAGTCGGCGTCCTGGTAGCCGATCACCCGCGAGGCCCAGTCGTGCAGCAGCCGCCGGTCGCCGTCCGGCACGCCCATCACGTGCGCGAGCGTCCAGACCGGCAGGTCGGCCACCACCTCCACGAAGTCGCACTCACCGGCCGCGAAAAGCGCCGCGGCCCGCCCGGCGATCGTGCGCTCCAGCAGCCGCACGGCCCGGGGCGAGAACGCCGCCGCCACGATCCCGCGCAGCCTGGAGTGGTCAGGCGGGTCGGTGTTGAGCATCATCGCGCGCACGAACGCGAGATCGGCCGGCGTCGCGGGATCGCGGATCTGGGTGGCGCCCCGATGGGAGGAGAAATCTTCGGGTGTACGCAGCACATGCTTGACCTCTTTATGCCGAAATACCCCGAAATATCCAGGCCCTGCCTGCCACGGCCCCACCGCGGGCTCCGGAATCCGGTGCACCGGCGCCTCATCCCGCAACCGGGCGAACAACGCGTAGGGCACACCAGTCCCGTACGTCGACGGCAGAAAGACGGTCTCCACACCCATGGTCCCCAGCGTGCATGATGACCCCGTGACACCTGAAGAAGGCGACGCGATTCTCCGGGACTACTTCGCCCCCTGGATCCAGGACCTCGGGCTGCGCGTGGAAGAGGTCGGTGAGCGCCACGCGGTGGTCCGGCTGCCGTGGTCCGACGCGCTGGCCAGGCAGGGCGGCGGCCTGTGCGGGCAGGCCATGATGGCCGCCGCCGACACGGCCACGGTGATCGCGATCTCCTCGGCCAGAGGCGGCTTCGTGCCGATGACGACGGTGCAGCAGTCCACGACGTTCCAGCGGCCGGTGGCGGGCAAGGACGTGCTGGTGCACGTGCGGATCACCAAGCTGGGCAGGACGCTGGCATTCTCCGACGTCACCCTCACCCCCGACGGCGCCGCCGACCCGGCCGCCCACGCCAGCACCGTCTACGCCATCCTGGCCTGACCCGCCTCACGGCGGCGGGCGGCCCGCGTCACGGGAGCCGGCGGCCCGCATCACGGCAGCGGCGGCCGCTTCACGGGAGGCCGCGGCCCAGCGGTGGGCGCCCCAGCGGTCGGCGATGCCGGCGGCCCTGGTGAAGTGGGCGCGGGCCGTACCCTCCTCGCCCAGCAGGCGGGCCAGCTGCCCGAGCGTGTGCGCGGGCGGCGGCAGGGCGACCGACATGCTGCCCGCCCCCGCGGGCGGCCCACCTGCGTGCGGGAGCAGCGCGTCGTACAGCTCACGCGCGCCCTCACGCTCCTCCAGCGCGGCCATCGCCGTCGCGCGGAAGGCGGCGAAGACGGGGAAGAAGTAGTCGGCCCTGATCGGCACCGCCCGCCGCCGCATCTCGCGGGCCTCATCCAGCCGTCCCTCCGCCGCCAGCACCACGGCGACCAGGTCGGCGGCGAGCCCGCCGTACTCCTCCAGCAGCCGCCACGCCACCTCCGGCAGGTCCTCGTCCATGAAGGTGGCCCGCACGAGCAGCAGGTACCCGTGCGCGTGCAGCGAGCCGTGCCCGGCCATCCGCGCCGTGGCCTCGGCATAGGTACGGCGGGCCGCGACGTCGTCCCCCCGGATGCGGGCGAGGGTGGCCAGCGCGCACTCCCCCACGTTCACCGGCTCGGTCATCCGGTAGCGCCTGGCCAGCTCCAGGCTCTCCTCGACCAGCTCCAGCGCCCGATCGGGCTCGCTCTCGGCGACGGCGACAGTGGCGCGCAGGAACAGCGTGTACCACCGGTACTCGGGCGCCTCCACCCGCGCGAGCCGTTCGGCGATCCCGGCGCGTTCCCGCGCGTCGAGCACCGGGTCGAGGTCGTGGGCGAGGGTGGACAGGGCGCGGGCGAGCAACGACGGGTCGTCCAGGCCCGTGGCGATCGCGACCGCGCGCCGGGCGGCGGCCCGTGCCTCGGGGGCGCCCTGGGCGGCCAGTTCGGCGGCGTAGGCGTCCAGCAGACGACAGCGCACCGCCTCATCCAGGCCGGGTCGTTCCATGAGCCGCTCCAGCAGCGCCACGAGCGGGCGGTCGACGCTGCCGTAGGCGTGGTTCTGCCAGGGGACCGGGCCCGTCCAGGCGGTGAAGGCGGCGATCTGCAGGCCGGGGTCGCCGTCGGCGGCGTCGATGGCGCGCTGTCTCGTGGCCCTGGCGCCGCCGAGGTCTCCGGCCCGCACCTGGGCGCGCAGGAGCCTGCCGAGCAGGCCGATGCGCTCGGCCTGGGCGTGCGGCACGCCCTGGCCGTCCAGGTGGGCCAGCACGTCGGTGAGCAGGTCCACGGCGGCCGCGTGGGCGAAGCGCGCCTCGGCCAGCTCGGCGGCGCGCACGCCGTACTCGACGCACTTGGGGGAACGCGCCCGCGCGTAGTGGTAGGCCAGCGCGGACGCGTCGTCCGGCGCATGTGCTTCCAGGGCGTCGCCGATGCGCAGGTGCAGCCGTTCGGCGCGGGCCATCGACAGCTCACCCGCCACCGTCTCGCGCACCAGCGCGTGCACGAACCGCACCCGCCCCGTCCCGGGCTCCGTGAGCAGCCCGGCGATCAGCGCCGACTCCACGCCGTCGAGCACCGCTTCCTCACCCAGGCCGGAGGCGGCGACGAGCACGTCGACGCTTGACTCCCGCCCGGCGACCGCCGCCAGCCTGAGCACGCTGACGGCGCCGTCGGGCAGCCTGGCCAGCCGCCGCAGCAGTACCTCCCGCACCCCCTGCGGCACCCCGTCGAGCAGCGCCCGCGCGCCGGCGGCGGGCCGGAAGACGCCTTCGCTGTCGAGCAGGCGGGCGGTCTCGCGGACGAAGAACGGGTTGCCGCCGGTGCGCTCGGTCAGCGCCGCCACGGTGGGGGCGTCGACCGGCACCTCGCTCAGCCCCGACAGCAGCGCGGCCACCGCCTCCGGCGTCAGCCCGGGAAGGGGCAGACGCAGCGGTTCGCGCCTGGCCAGCGCGGCGAACGTCTCGGTGAAGCCGCCGTCGAGCTCGTCGTCGCGGTAGGCGGCCACGAGCAGCACCCTGCCCTCCAGCCCGGACATCAGCGCGAGCGTCTCGGCGTCGGCCCAGTGGAGGTCGTCGAGCATGACGGCCAGCGGACGTTCCCCGGACACTCCGGCCAGCCACGACCAGACCGCCCTGTGCAGGAGGAAGCGGCCGGTGGCGGCGTCGCCGTCCACGGTGGCGCTCTCGCCGAGCAGCGTCGCGAGGGTGGGCGCGAGCTCGGCCGGCGGCGGCGCGTGCGCGGCCACGGCCCGCAGGATCTCACCCCACGCCCACGCGGGCGGGACCCCTTCGGCGCGAGGGCAGCTTCCCGCGGCCACCAGCCACCCGTCGAGGGTCAGCCGCTCGTGCAGCCGCCGCAGGAGCGAGGTCTTGCCGAGCCCGGCCTCCCCGCTCACGAGCGCGACTCCGGGTCCGCCGGAGCGCGCGGAAGCGGCCGCGCGCAGCAGCGCCTCCAGCTCGGTCGCGCGCCCCACGAACTCCCCGCCATCCGGTACGGCCCGCGCTCCCCCGTCCTCCGGAGCGGCGGCGACCGGCGCCGCGACCGCCTCCACCCGCCCGTTCAGGATCGCCGACTCCAGCCCGGCCAGCACCGGCCCGGGATCCAGCCCCAGTTCCCCGGCCATCACCTCGCGGGCCCGCCGCAGGGTGGCCAGGGCGTCTCCCTGCCGCCCCGCGTGCCACAGGGCCAGGGCGTGCAGCCGCCAGCCCTCCTCGCGCAGCGGGGCCTCCCTGATGAGCACCTCGGCCTCGGGCACCGTCCCCGCCGCGTCGCCCGCCCGCAGCCCGGCCGCCACCCGCAGTTCCCGCGCCGCCTGCCGCAGCTCCTCCAGCCGCGCCACCTCGGCGAGGGCCCATCCGGCCTCGGCCGCCTCGGCGTAGGCGGGTCCCCGCCACAGCCCGAGTGCCCGTTCCAGCCGGGCCCGCGCCGGGGCGCCGTCGAGGGAGCGCGCCTCGTCCAGCAGCCGCTCGAACTCCCACGCGTCCACGGCGTCCCCGGCCAGCCGCAGCGCGTACCCCGGAGGAGCGCTCACCAGCAGCCGCGCGGGCGTGCGCGGCGTCCGGCCGGGTTCGAGAAGCCTGCGGAGATTGGAGACGTACGCCTGCAGGGACGCGAGCGCCTGTGCCGGGGCGCGGTCGTGCCAGAGGTCGTCGATCAGCCGGTCGGCGGAGACCACGTGCCCGCGCGCCGCCACCAGCACCGCGAGAACGGCACGCTGAAGCGGCCCGCCCAGCGGCACCGCCACCCCGCCGACCTCGGCCGCGAACGACCCGAGCACCCTGATCCGCACCATCGCCCCACATGGTACGAGGAGCTCCAAGCCGGACTCCAAGTCCCTTCCAAGCATCAATGCCGAAGCTGTGGCCATGAAGAACAACGCCCGCGCCCTGCGCGTCACCGCCGCCGCACTGACCTGGATCGCCGCCCTCATGATCGGCTACGTCGGCTTCAGCTACCTGTTCACGCCGATGGCCACCGCCCCGAGCTTCGGCCTGCCCGCCTGGCCCGGCGCGGAGGCTGCCGGATTCCTCAACGTGAAGGGCGTGCGCGACGTGGTGTCCGGCCTGATCCCGCTGGCGCTGCTGCTGTCGGGCCAGCGCAGGGCGCTCGGCTGGAGCCTGGCGGTGATCTCGCTGATCCCGTTCGGCGACGCCGCGGTCATCCTGGCCAACGGCGGCTCGGTCATGGCCGCGCTCGCCATCCACACCGCCACGGCCGTCGTGGTTCTGGCCACCGCCGCCCTCCACCTGCGGATCTCAGTGATCTCTCAGAATCGGTAAGTATGCTCCGACTCCATGAGAAGAGTGTCCGCGCTGGTCGCGGTACTTGCCCTGATCGGGGCGGTGGCGTGGCTGGTGTGGCCGTCGGGTCCGGAGGTGCGCGGCCAGGAGAGCCGCCTCGCCGTCACCGACGGGCCCGCCGACGACCAGCGGGTGGAGCTCGACACGACGTTCTTCCCGCCCGCGGGCGGCGGGAAGGCGCCCGCGGTCCTGCTCGCGCACGGCTTCGGCGGCAGCAAGCAGAGCGTCCGCGACGACGCGCTACGGCTGGCGCGCGACGGCTACGCCGTCCTCACCTGGTCGGCCCGCGGGTTCGGCCGCTCGACCGGCCAGATCGCGCTGAACTCCCCCGACTACGAGGTCAAGGACGTCAAGCAGCTGATCGACTGGCTGGCCAAGCGCCCCGAGGTCGTCCTGGACAAGGCGGGCGACCCGCGGGTGGGCATCGCCGGCGGCTCCTACGGCGGCGCCATCGCGCTGATGACCGCCGCCCACGACGCGAGGGTGGACGCGATCGTCCCCCAGATCACCTGGTACGACCTGGCCGACGCCCTCTTCCCCGACGCCACCGGCCAGGGCGCGCAGAGCGGCGTGTTCAAGAGCCTGTGGGCGGGTTTCTTCTTCGGCAGGGGCGCCCCCTCGGCCCAGGGCCTGCAGGCGCTCACCCGCCGGCCGGCGCCGATGACCGCCGACGAGGCGCGCTGCGGCCGCTTCCTGCCGGAGATCTGCGCGATCTACCAGCAGGTCGCCACGACCGGCAGGGCCACGCCCCAGGCGGTCGAACTCCTGCGCAAGGCCAGCCCCAGCTCCGTCCAGGGCCGCGTCAAGGCCCCCACGCTGCTCATCCAGGGCCAGCGCGACTCGCTGTTCCCGCTGGGCCACGCCGACGCCAACGCGAAGGCGATCGCGCCGGGCACGCCGGTGAGCGTCATGTGGTTCGACGGCGGCCATGACGGCGGAAACGGCGAGGCCGACTGGCTCTACGACCAGACCTCGTCCTGGCTGGCCCGCTACCTCAAGGGCGACACCGCGGCGGCCCCGGTCAAGGCGTTCACCGTGACCAGGGACGGCGGCCGCGACCCCGGCACCCGCCAGCGCATCCGCCTGCACCCCGAGACCGGCGCGTACCCGGGCCTGTCCGGCACCACCACCACGGACGTCACGCTGGCGGGCCCCGAGCAGAACATCGTCAACCCGCCCGGCGGCAACCCCGCCTCCATCTCCACGGTGCCCGGCGTCAGCGGCCTGTTCGGCGGCGGAGGCGCCCAGAACAACCTGAGCGTCTCCCTCGACATGCCGGGCCAGGCCGCGAGCTTCGAGTCGGCACCGCTGACCGCCCCGCTCCAGCTGACCGGCTCGCCGTCGGTGAAGCTGCGCGTCCACGGCAAGGGCGAGGTGACGCTGTTCGCCAAGCTGTACGACGTCCCCGACGCCATCCAGCCGCCCACCCTGCCCGCCGGGCTGGTCTCGCCGCTGCGCGTGAAGATCCCCGACGGGGCGCAGAGCGCCGACGTGACGGTCGCGCTGCCCGCGCTCGACCACCGGTTCGCCGTGGGTCACCGGCTCCGGCTGACCGTCACCACCACCGACATGGGCTTCGCCACCCCGGCCGAGCCCGCCTCCTACCGGGTCGCGCTCGCCGCGCCCGTCCTGAGCGTGCCGACGGTGGCGACGCTGAGCGCCCCGCCGAGCGGCGTCGCGTGGTGGGTGTGGGCGATGCCGCTGGCCGCGATCGTGCTGGCCGCCGTCCTGCTGGTCACGGGCAGGGCACGCGGGGGTACGGCGGGCCGTACCGACGGGGAGGGCTCGGCGCCGCTGGAGATCAGCGGGCTGACCAAGGCCTACCGCAACGGCGAGAAGGCCGTGGACGAGCTGTCGTTCCGCGTCGAGCAGGGCCAGGTGCTCGGCCTGCTCGGCCCGAACGGAGCGGGCAAGACCACCACGATGCGGATGATGATGGGCCTCATCCACCCGGACGCCGGCGAGATCCGCATCTTCGGCGAGCGGGTCACGCCGGGCGCGCCCGTGCTGTCGCGGCTGGGCTCGTTCGTGGAGGGGCCGGGCTTCCTGCCGCACCTGTCGGGCCGGGAGAACATCGAGCTGTACTGGGCGGCGACCGGCAGGCCGGCGGCCGAGGCGCATATGGAGGAGGCGCTGGAGATCGCCGGGCTCGGCGCGGCGCTGGAGCGTGCCGTGCGCACGTACTCGCAGGGCATGCGGCAGCGCCTCGCGATCGCCCAGGCGATGCTGGGCCTGCCCGACCTGCTGGTGCTCGACGAGCCCACCAACGGTCTCGACCCGCCCCAGATCAGGGAGATGCGCGAGGTGCTGAAGCGCTACGCCCGCGACGGCCGCACGGTGATCGTCTCCAGTCACCTGCTGGCCGAGGTGGAGCAGACCTGCACCCACGTGGTCGTCATGCACCGCGGCCGCCTGATCACCACCGGCCCGGTGGCCGCCCTGCTGGCCAGCTCCAACGGCCACGGGCCACGCCTGGAGGACGTCTTCCTTGACCTGATCGGAGAGAACTCGTGAGCGAGGAGCGGACGAAGGAGGCACTCCTCACGGCGGTGGAGGAGGGCGGGCGGCCCAACACGGCGGAGGGCTACGCGCCGGGCAGGACGCTCCCGTTGCGGGTGGAGATCGTCCGCCAGTTCAAGCGGCGCCGGACCATGGTCATGTTCGGGCTGCTGCTCGCGCTGCCGTGGATCCTGGTCATCGCCTTCCAGTTCGGCCCCCAGCAGCCCAGCGGGCAGCAGGCCGGGCTGCGCATCTCCGACCTGGCCACGGCCAGCGGCCTGAACTTCGCCGCCTTCGCGCTGTCGGTCTCGGCCAGCTTCCTGCTGGTGGTGGCGGTGGCGCTGTTCTGCGGCGACACGGTGGCCAGCGAGGCGAACTGGTCGTCGCTGCGCTACCTGCTGGCCGCGCCGGTGCCGCGCGACCGCCTGCTGCGCCAGAAGCTGATCGTGGCCCTGGGCTTCTCCGCCGCCGCGGTCGTCGCGCTGCCGCTCATGGCGCTGCTGGCCGGGACGGTCGCCTTCGGCTGGGACGACATCCAGGTGCCGGGCACCGGCGAGGTCATCCCGGCCCTGGACGTGCTGCCGCGTTTCGGCATCGTGATCGGCTACGCGCTGGTCAGCCAGCTCGTGGTGGCGGCGCTGGCGTTCCTGATCTCCACGGTCACCGACTCGCCGCTCGGCGCGGTCGGCGGCGCGGTCGGACTGTGGATCGTCTGCACGATCCTGCAGGCGGTCGAGGCCCTGGGGACGCTGCGGGAGTTTCTGCCGACGTTCTGGAACACCGCCTGGCTGGACGCCCTCGCGCCCACCATCGACTGGGGCGGCATGGCCAAGGGCGCCTCGATCTCGGTGACGTACGCGGCGCTGCTGCTGGCCTTCACCTTCCGCCGCTTCCGGCGCAAGGACGTGGTGTCCTAGGCCCAGTGGGGGGGCTTGTTCTCCAGGTAGAAAGTGTCGTCGTCGGCCTCGCGCCAGTCGCCCCACGCCACGTCGGTGTCGTCGGCGGTCTGCTCCGGGAGAAATTCGCTCACGGAATACATGCTACCGAGACGAACAAACCCGACCCCGCGCCGACCGCAGCCCCAAGGACATCAGGTTTGACCGGGGGTACGATGCCATTGCAGGTGTCGCCTAACCCCCCGTGAGGCTGCCCATGGCCACCCCTACAGGTTGGCGGCGAGAAGGCAATCTGCCGGCGGAGCTGACGAGCTTCGTGGGCCGGAACCGCCTGCTCGCCAATCTCAAACGCCACCTGGGTGAGTCACGCCTGGTCACGGTCACCGGCATCGGCGGCGTGGGCAAGTCGCGCACGGTGCTGCGCCTGGCCCATCAGGTCCGCTCCCAGTTCGAGGACGGCGTCTGGTTCGCCGACCTGGCCCGGCTGCAGGACACGGGCATGGTCAAGCACACGATCGCCTCGGCGCTCGGCATCGCCGACCAGTCCTCGCGCGAGGCGTCGGAGTCGCTGACGGAGTGGGTCGGCGGGCGGCACATGCTGCTCATCATCGACACCTGCGAGCATCTGGTCCAGGGCTGCGCCGAGCTGGTCGAGGAGCTGCTGGCGGCCAACCCGAGCCTGCGCATCCTGGCCACCAGCCGGCAGTCGCTGCACCTGCCGTACGAGCGGGTGGTGCCCGTTCCGCCGCTGCAGGTGCCGGGCGAGGACCTGACCGAGAGCCTGTTCACCAACGAGTCGGTGCAGTTGTTCGCCGACCGCGCCGGTTCCGTGATGCCGGAGTTCGTGCTCGACGAGCACAACATCGGCTCGGTGGCCGAGCTGTGCCGCCGCCTGGACGGCATCCCGCTGGCGATCGAGCTGGCCGCGGTGCGGCTGCGGGCGCTGTCGGTGGACCAGATCCTGGCGCTGCTGGCCGACCGGTTCAGCCTGCTGGCCGGGGCCAGCCGTACCGCGCTGCCCCGCCACCAGACGCTGCGCGCGGCCATCGGCTGGAGCCACGAGCTGTGCGAACCGGCCGAACGGCTGCTGTGGGCGCGCCTGTCGGTCTTCGCCGGAGACTTCGAGCTCGATGCCGCCCGCTTCGTGTGCGCCGACGACCGGCTGCCCTCCGAGGCCATCACCGATCTGGTCACCGGCCTGGTGGAGAAGTCGATCCTGCTCATTCGCAGCAACCACGCGGGCGTACGCTACAAGCTGATCGACACCCTGGCCGAGTACGGCGAGGAGTGGCTGGACAAGCTCGGCGAGAGCCAGCAGATGCGCCACAAGCACCTGCAGTACTACCTGAGCCTGGCCCAGCGCAGCGAGGACGCCTGGTCCGGCCCGCGGCAGATCTACTGGTTCGTGCGCATGCGCCAGGAGCATGACAACGTCCGGGTGGCGCTGGAGCACGCGCTGCAGACGGCGGGCGAGGCCGTACAGGCGCTGAAGCTGCTGTCGTCGCTGTGGTTCATGTGGATCTGCTGCGGCTTCACCCGCGAGGGCCGCCTCTACCTGGAGCGGGCGCTGCAGGCCAACCCCACCCCCAGCAAGGAACGCTGCAAGGCGCTGTGGGTGCTGTCGTACGTGCGCAGCGCCCAGGGCGACAGCGCCGGCGCCCTGTCGGCGGCCGAGCAGTGCAGCACCGAGGCGGTCAGGGTCGGCGACTCCAAGGCGGTCATCCTGGCCTCCAAGATGCAGGGCACCGCGGCGCTGCTCCAGGGCGACCTGCAGAAGGCCAGCGCGCTGCTGGGCGTGGCGATCGAGTTCAACACCGACAACAAGGAGCTCAACCCCGGCCTGCTGCCCGCCATCGTCGAGCTGTCGATCGTGCTCACCTCGCAGGGCGAACTGTATGAGGCCGAGTCGCTGCTGGTCGACTGCCTGCAGGTGTGCAAGGAGCGCGGCGAGCTGTTCGTCAGCTCCTACGCCTACTGGGCGCTGGCGCTCACCCGGCTGGCCACCGGCAGGGCCGACGACGCGCTGCAGGACGCCCAGGAGGGGCTGCGGATCAAGCGGCACTTCCACGACACGCTGGGGACGCTGATCGCGCTGGAGACGACCGCGCGCATCTACACGGCGCTGGAGCAGCCGTTGCTGTCGGCTCGCCTGCTCGGCGCGCTGCAGCAGAACTGGAAGACCGCGGGCCTGCCGATGCTGGGCGCTCCGTGGCTCACCGACGACCACGACAAGCTGGTCAAGGAGTGCCAGAAATCGCTGGGCGAGGTGGCGTACAAGCAGGCGTCGGAGTTCGGGGCCAAGCTTGACCTGGACGAGGCGTCCGCGCTCGCGCTGGGCGAACTGGACGCCCCGTCCTGACTCAGACGGCCTGGGCCCATTCGGTGCCCGTCGGCCAGGCGTGCACGTACCTCGCGCTGCCCAGCGAGTACTCGATGTGGCCGCGTACCCAGTGCTCGAGCCCCTGCACGTACGCGCGGACGGCGCGGGTGCCCCAGGTGTCGACCGACCCGCGCAGGCGCACCATCTCGGCGACGGCGCGATCATGCATGGTCGCGACCTCGTCGAGCGCCTCCTGCAGGGAGTAGCCGCGGTGGGTGATGAGCACGTTGACGAGGTTGTGCCGGGCCTTGTCGTGCTTCTTCTCCTTGGCGTAGGAGAAGAGGTCGTTGTCCCAGACCACGAGGTCGTTGGCGTGCTCGGTGAGGGCCCTGATGTCGGGATGGTGCCATTCGTCGGGGGTGAGCCGCCGGCCGCCCGCGATGTCGATCAGGGCGTAGACCGGGTACATGGCACCGGTGCGGCGGCGCATGAACACGTAGTCCTCCGGGCTGGGGACGACGTTGGACTCGCGGTTGGCGGCCTCCCAGACCTGGGCGAAGATGTACTCCTTGGTGGCCGTGGACCAGCGGTCGAGCTGGTCGCGCTCGGCGTGCTCGGCGATGCGTTCCTTGAGCCCCTGCAGCGACTTGGCGAACACGTTGGTGACGGGTTCGTCGGATTCGATGTCGTGCAGGACCCGGAACATCTCCGGGAGGGCCCTGGCGATGAGCGCGGTGTGGCGGCTGAGGTTCTCCGACTCGCAGAAGCCGTCGTCGAAGGCGAACAGCCAGATGCACCAGTCCATGAGGAGCTTGAGCATGTCGCGGTCGACCAGGGGGTAGGCTCGGGCGGTGAGCCATCCGAACCTGGCGCTCTTGTAACGTTCCAGCATGTCAGGCTCGTTCAGCATGCCTGACTCGAGGAGCCAGGCGAAGCTGTCTTCGCTGGCCTCCACGACGTAGGGATTCACCTCGCTTTCGAACGGGCACTGCAGGATGGGGATGCGGAGGGATGGGTTGGTTGTGGCTTGCGCAGAGGTTCTAGCCATGACCACATGATCGCAATGATCTTGGAGGGTGGCCATATCGCATTAATAGCGAATTTTCTGCCCTTGGGGGCTATGTCAACCAATCCTCGACCCCGAACATGCGGGCTGTGTCGATAGCCGATGGGTTGCCCGTTTTGGGATCCGCACCCGCTTCCAGCAGCACTTTGACCACTTCGGGCTCCTTCTTGAACACCGCCCCCGCCAGCGGCGTCTGCCCGCGGTCGTTCGGCCGCCCCGGGTCGGCGCCCAGCTCCGCGAGCATCCGCACGGTCGGCGCGTGCCCGTGATAGGCCGCGAGCATCAGCAGGGTGTCGCCCTTGCCGTTGGTCAGATTGGCCGGCACCCCGGCCTCCACGTACGCGCGCAGCGTCTCGGCGTCCCCTGCCCTGGCCAGATCGAACATCCTCGTGGCGAACTCCTCGAGCTCCCGCTCCCCGTCCATGAAGCCCATTCTGCCTCGATAGGGTGCCCTGCACGGAATCGTTCCGGCTCGCCGTAGGTTGCTGTGGAGAGTACCTAGGGAAAGGCTGTCCAACCGTGTTCGACCCGACGGATCTCTACGAGCTCGCCGAAGATGCGCCCGAGCTGACCGATCCGGTGCTGTTGTACCACTTCGATGGTTTTGTCGATGCGGGCGGCGCCGGACGACTGGCGCTGGGCCATCTCCTGGCCGAGCTGGAGCACCGGGTCGTGGCCACGTTCGACGTGGACCGCCTCCTCGACTACCGCTCCCGCCGGCCCATCATGACCTTCGACACCGACAAGTGGGTCGACTGCGAGAGCCCCGAACTGGCCGTGTATTCCACCGCCGACGCCACCGGCACGCAGTTCCTCGTGCTCAGCGGCCCCGAGCCGGACCGCGAGTGGGAGCTGTTCGCCAAGGCCGTGGGCGCGCTGCTCGACGAGCTCAAGGTGAGCAAGATCGTGACCTTGCACGGCATCCCCATGGCCGTGCCCCACACCCGGCCGCTCGGCATCACCATGCACGCCAGCCGTCCCGAGCTCATCGGGCCCCAGAGCAGCAACTTCGGCCGGGTGCAGGTGCCCGGCAGCATGGCGGCGCTCCTGGAGTTCCGCCTGGGCGGGCAGGGCCACGACGCGGTGGGCTACGCGGTCCACGTGCCCCACTACCTCTCGCAGGCCGAGTACCCCCACGCGGCCGTCACCGCTTTGGAGGCCGTCACCCGCGGCACCGGGCTGGTCTTCCCGATGGAAGGGCTGCGCGACGCCGCCGAGCGGACCAACGTGGAGATCGAGGAGCAGATCCGCGGCTCCGCGGAGCTGTCCACCGCCATCGAGGGCCTGGAGCAGCAGTACGACGCCTTCGCCGCCGGGTCCGACAAGGAGAGCCTGCTGGCCGAGCCGTCGTCGATGCCGACCGGCGACGAACTGGCGGCGCAGTTCGAGCGTTTCCTGGCCGAGCGGGACGAAGATCTCTAAGTAGCCTGGGGCCATGGACGACATCCAGGTTGGCCTGATCGGCTACGGCCCCGCCGGGCAGTTCTTCCACGGGCCGCTGGTCCACGCCACCCCGGGCCTGCGCCTGACCGCCGTGGTCACGCGCGACCCGGAGCGCGCGGCCGAGGTGGAGCGTAAGTACGGCGCGGCGGCCGTACCCGACGCCGAGTCGCTCTTCCCCCGCTGTGACCTCGTCGTGGTCGCCTCGCCCAACCGCACGCACGTCCCGCTGGCCACCGAGGCCCTGGCCTCGGGCCTGCCGGTCGTCGTGGACAAGCCCCTGGCCGCGACCGCCGAGGAGGCCGCCAGGCTGGTCGCGCTGGCCAAGGAGCGGAATCTGCTGCTGACCGTCTTCCAGAACCGGCGCTGGGACGGCGACTTCCTCACCCTGCGCGCCCTGCTGGAGGAGGGCGGGCTCGGCAGGGTGGCCAGGTTCGAGTCGCGCTTCGAGCGCTGGCGCCCCCGTCCCAAGGGCGGCTGGCGCGAGTCCGGCGGCGCCCAGGAGATCGGCGGCCTGCTCTACGACCTCGGCAGTCACCTGGTCGACCAGGCGCTCCAGCTGTTCGGCCCGGTCCGCACGGTCTACGCCGAGAGCGACGCCAGGCGGGAGGGTGTGGGCTCCGACGACGACACCTTCGTCGCGCTCACCCATGACAGCGGCGTGCGCTCGCACCTGTGGATGAGCGCCGTGACCGGACGGCTGGGCCCGCGTTTTCGCGTACTGGGCTCGACCGGCGCCTACGTCAAGTACGGCCTGGACGTCCAGGAGGACCGGCTGCGCGCCGGGGCCACCCCGGACCAGCCCGGCTTCGGCGACGAGCCGCAGGATCGCTGGGGCCTGCTCGGCACCGACGACGCGGCCCGTCCGCTGCCCACGGCGCCCGGCGCCTATCTCGCCTTCTACCGGGGCGTGGAGTCCGCGCTCAGGGACGGCGGCCCGGCCCCGGTGGACCCGGCGGGCGCGGTCGAGGCCCTGAAGGTGATCGAGGCCGCGCGCCTGTCCTCCCTCCAGGGCATGCTCACCCACCTCGGCTGAACCTAGAGCAGGCGGGCCCGCAGGGCCGCGGTGTCGTCCTGCGTCCAGCCGTGCGAGCTCAGCCACTCCAGCGGCCCGCCGAAGCGGTCGTCGAGCACCCCGAGGAACTGCTCGATGTAGGGCGCTCGCGGCATGTGGTCGTCGGCCGGGCGCGAGTCCAGGTCGTCGCGGTAGGTGGAGCTGGCGCGCAGCCGCGCCAGGACCCGGTCCATCCGTTCGCCCGTGGCAGTGTAGTCGGCCACGATCGCCTCCCTGGTCACCCCGGCCACGGCCAGGGCCAGCGCGGCGACCACGCCGGTGCGGTCCTTGCCGGCCGCGCAGTGCACGACGGCCGCGCCGTCGTCGAGCGACAGCGCGCGCAGCGCCCCGAGCACCGAGTCCGGCCGGTCGCGCAGGTAGCCGAAGTAGAAGCCGGTGACACGCAGTTCCTCGTCCATCTGGCGCTCCTGCCAGGGCAGCACCTTGTCGGCGTCGATGGAGTCCGCCTCGACGTCGGTGTGCTTGCCGCCCTCGGCGAAGAAGCTCAGATGGTGATGGGTGACCTCGGCCACACGGATCAGCGGGCCGGGACCCTCAAGCGCGACCTCGGCGTGCGAGCGCAGATCCACCACGTGCCGGATCTTGAGCTCACCCACCAGATAGGAGACGTCACGCTCCGTGAGACCTTGCAGGTTGTCGGAGCGGTAGATCCTTCCGGAACGGGTGGTCCGGCCGTCCTGCGTCGGCAACCCGCCCAGGTCACGAGCGTTGACTGCCCCTTGTAGCTCAATCCAGCTGTTCATCTGATTAACCTACATGTGAGCGAATTCCCGGTTCATAACGCAACATGAACGTATGGATCCGCGCGCTCATCCCCCGCGGCTGGTCATCGACCCCTCCCTGCCGGCCGAGATCTCGGTCGAGCTCCGGGCCAGCCCGCACCTGCTCCACATGGCTCGCCGCGGGCGGCGGATGGAGCGGACGTTCAACCCGGCCCTGCTCGTCGTGCTGCCCGGGTTCCTGCTGCTGATCTGGGTGCTGACCAGCACCGTGGGGATGATCGTGGCCGGCGTCGGCATGGGGTTGATCGCCCTGCTGCGCTGGGCGGCCACGGGCATCTCCAACAACACGGCCCGGCGGCGCCTGCGGCTGGCCCACGAGTACTCCGCCCACTACGTGCTCCCCCAGGACCTGGACTATCCGTGCTCGCGGCTGCTGCGCCGGGCGCAGGACGCCGTGGACACGATTCTCGCCGCCGACGTGCAACGGGCCGGGCTGCTCGACTCGGTCAACAACCGGGTCTCCCTGCCGGAGGAGGTCTGGCAGATCGGCACCCGGCTGGCGAAGCTCTCGTCCATGCACGCCGAGCACGGCCAGATCGTGCCCCAGCTGATGCCTTCGGCGCTGGAGGACGCGTTCAAGCCCTACAGCAGCGCCCTGGACGCCGCCTGGACGTCGCTGTCGAAGCGGGTACGCCGCCTGGAGGAGTACGCCCTGCAGGTACGCAAGGCCGACGAGGTCTACCACGCGCATCTGCGCCTGGAGGCGCTGGCCGCCAGGACGCCCGACTACCAGGCCCTGATCGCCGACACGGTCCGCGACGACCTGGCCCGCGCGCACATCAGGGAGCTGGCCGCCCAGGCCGCGCAGGTGCGCAAGCTCTTCGAGCAGAGCATCGACGAGGCCAGGCAGACCGCGGGAGAACTGCTCAGGACGCCGCTCGCCTGAGCAGTTCGAGCGTCCTGCGCGTGCCCGCCTCGTTGCCGAGGCTGCGGTAGATCTCCCTGGCCCGCTCCAGCGGCTCGACCGCGGCCTCGCGCTCGGCGGCGTCCAGGTGCGCCTCGCCCAGATAGCGCAGGCATTGGGCCATCCGCCAGCGCTCGCCCAGCTCCTCGAAGGCGGCGTAGGCGCGGCGCAGCTCGTCCTGGGCCTCGCGGACCCGGCCCATGCGGCCGAGGACGCGTCCGGCCGACTGGGCGCTGCGGGCCACGCCCCAGGAGTCGCCGAGCGCGGCCAGGATGTCGCCGGACTCGCGGACGTGGTCCAGTTCGACCAGGCCGTTGGCCGGGTTGCCCACCTCTCCGGCCGAGCGCAGGCAGCGGGCCACCTCCCACAGCTCGCCCCGCTGCTTGAACATCTCGGTGGCCCGGTCCAGGCTGAGTCCCGCCCTGGTGAAGTGCTCGGCCGCCGCCTTGGCCTCGCCCTCCCTGCGCAGGCCGCGGGCCTGGGCGGCCAGGGCCTCGCCGTACACGCGGAGTGTCTGTGCCTCGGAGTAGCGGTTGCCCTCGCGCTCGAAGACCTCCAGCGCGTCCTCCAGCAGCTCGCGCGCCTCGGCGGTGCGGCGCTCGGCGAGGCGGAGCTCGGCCAGGTTGCGCTGGGTGCGGGCCATCCACCAGAGGTCGTCCACGTCGCGGAAGCCGGCGATCGCTTCGAGCAGGTAGTCCTGGGCGCGGTCGAGGTTGCCGCCGGTGTACAGGATCATGCCGATGGTCCGGCGGCACCGGGCCGACCACCAGGCCTCGCCGAGCTCGGTGAAGATCTCCAGGGCCGTCTCGGCGTCGGCGGTGCTGCCGCCGCCGGCCACCGCGGCGCGGTCGAGCAGCGCGATGCCGAGCACCCGCCGGTCGCCGGTACGCAGCGCCGCCTCGTGGCCGATGTCGGCGACCGCCCGCCAGTCGGCCCAGTAGGCGCGCAGGGAGTGGCACAGCGAGCAGAACGCCCTGGCCAGCGCCCAGGTCTGCTCCCACAACTCCAGCTCGCGGGCGTGGTGGATCATCGCGATCATGCTGAGCCGCTCGGCGTTGAGCCAGTCGGCCGCCTGCGACTGCCCCTCGGCGCTGGAGCGCCGCCCGCCCCTGCTCCAGTCCTGCGGCCAGCGGTCCTGGGCGGCGGCCTCGGCGCGGTGGCGGTAGCCGCTCAGCACCCGCTCCGTCGCCGGCCCGCGGCGCTCCTCCGGCAGTTCGGCGGCGAACAGGCGGACCAGGTCGTGCAGGCGGTAGCGCATCACACCGGTCGCGTCGGTGCCGGAGCACTCGGCGAGCTGGGCGTCGATCAGCGCCTCCAGCTGGTCGCCGCCGTCGAGCTCCGAGGTGTCCAGCAGCGCGCCGGCCACCCAGCCGGGTACGTCGGGGGCCGTCAGGCCGGAGAGCATGCGCAGCAGGCGGCGCTGGATGCCGGTGCAGTCCTCGTAGCTCAGCTGCACGGAGGCGCGCACGCTCTTGTCCACCCTCGGCGCGAGCTCCAGCTGGTCCAGGCGGCGGCGCTCGTCGGCCAGGCGGCCGGCCAGCTCGCGTAAGGACCAGGTGGAGCGGGTGGCCAGCCGGGCGCCGCAGATGCCGATCGCCAGCGGCAGGTGGTCGCAGATGCCGACGATCTTCTTGGCCGACTCCAGGTCGTCCACGACCCGGGCGCCGCCGGCCAGCCGGGCCAGCAGTTCGACGCTCTGGGCCTCGCTGAAGACCGGTAACTGGAAGTCGATCGCGTTCATCAGGAACAGCGGGTGGCGCGAGGTGACGATGACGGCGCAGCCCGGGTCGGCCGGCAGCAGCGGCTTGACCTGCTCGCCGTCGTCGGCGTTGTCCAGGCCGATGAGGATGCGCCGGCCCTTGGTCCAGGTGAGCCAGAGCTTGCGCAGCTCCTCCATGCCGCCCGGGTCGGTGGTGAGACGGACGCCGAGCGCGCGCAGGAAGCCGATCAGCACCTCGTCGGGGCCCACGCCGCGTAAGTCGGCGTAGAGCCTGCCGTCGGGGAAGCCGCCGGCGACCTCGTGCCCGAACCTGGCCATCAGCGCCGACTTGCCGACGCCGCCCCTGCCGTACACGGAGGCGACCAGCGGCGGCGCGAGCTCGCTCGGCTTCCTGCGCCCGGCGAAGACCGAGCGCAGCTCGTTGAGCGACTCGGCGCGCCCGGTGAAGTGCTCGGGCACCGGCGGCCACTGGTCGGGCGCGCGTCCGGGGGCGTCCGGGGCGATCAGCCGCTGCCGGCGCGGGCGCACGCCGCCCTCGGTGGTGGCCCACGTGGTCAGGCCCACCAGAAGCGCGGCGGTCGCGGTGACACCGATCTTGGCTATCGGCGGGATCTCCCATTCAAGAGAGGCCGCCAGGATGCTCGCCGCCGCCGCCGCGACTCCCGCCGCGACGGGCGCGGCCAGCGGGACCCTGCGCCTTCTCGACTTGGGCTCGGGCATCGGCTCGTCGGGCAGCCGCAGCGGGCCAGTCAAGAAGCACCCCCTTCGGGGCTGATTCAAGCTGATTCTGTACGGCTGGCGCCAGAGGCCCGGCCCGGCAGATGGGGTACGGCCGGAGCCGGCCGTACCCCATCACAGGGTCAGAGACCGATCACCTGGCAGGTGGCGGTCACGGTCTTGGCCGGGTCGCTCTCCGAGGTGGCGGTGAGCTTGACCTTGGCCAGGCGGCTGCCGCCGTCGCCGCGCACGGCGTTGACGGTGACGAGCTCGTTCTTGCCGAAGTCGACGGCGGCCAGGGCGTTGGGCAGCTGGGTGCTCCAGCCGCGGCCCTGGACCTCGGCCTTCAGGCGGTAGACGTCACCGTTGAGGTAGGCGCTGACGTCCTCGGGGTGCTGCCCGGCGGCCGGGGCGGCCCTGCCGGTGTTGAACAGCGGGAACTTGCAGGTGGACACGCCCTTGGCGGCGGGCAGGCCGATGGCGGGCAGGACCTTGACGCCGCGCTTCTGCGGGCCGGCGCCGTCGAGGGAGCGGATGGCGACCGTGTAGGACAGCACGCCCTTGCGGTCGCGCTTGACGTCGGTGACGTAGAAGTGCAGGCGGTTGGCCTGGTCGACGAACTCGTACTCGCTGCCGGAGTCGGTTCCGGCGTGGAAGAGGGCGTCGGACAGCTGCCGGTAGTCGCCGATCGTGATCGGGACCTTGGTGCCGTCGGGCAGGACGTAGTCGGTCATGCCGATGTCCTGCGGGTTGGCGTCCACCACCCACTCGAACGGCGCGCGGTCCTCGTTCTTGGTCTTGGCCAGGAGCACGCCGGAGTCGGGGGTGAAGGAGTCGGTGCCCATCCTGTCGACGACCTCGACGGTGTAGTTCTCGTAGCCGCCGCCGTCGCACAGCGGGTTCTGGGCGGGGTCGCAGGCGGGCGACTTGTCGCCGGTGTCGAACTGCAGGTTGACGCCCGACAGGCCGGCCGGGCCCGGCTGGACCGTACGGGCGGTGATCTTCGCGGTGACCAGGCCGGAGTCGTCGAGCGCCTCGCGCGACAGGCGCAGCACGTTGGCCTCGTCGACCATCTCCAGCTTGATCTTGTTGCGGAGCATGTGCTGGGCGCCCATGGACGCGCCGGAGGTCGGCGGGATCAGCCAGCGGCTGTGCGGGCCGCCGGGTCCGTTGAAGCTGCCCCGGCTGAGCATCTCCCAGATGCCGGTGTACGCCCTTCTGGGCGGCACGCCGTACGGGTTGTTGTAGTTGTCGGCGATGCCGAAGATGTGGCTCAGCTCGTGGGCGTAGACGGCCATGCCGGAGCTCTCGGCCTGGACGGAGTCGACGCCGAAGCGGGCGTTGGGCCAGAAGTTGGAGCCGGCCTGCCAGGAGGTCCACTCGACGTAGCGGGTCCTGACCCAGTTGGGGAGGCTGGGGTCGTCAGGCCCGAACTCCTCGGTCACATCCTCCTTGGTCGGAAATTTCATCATTCCGAACTCTTGCCAGGTGGCCGATTCGTCCTGGCCGGCGCTCAGGTAGAAGATGAAGTCGAACTTCGCGGCCTCCTCCGGCCCGATGTCGCCGATCCAGAGCGCGTTGCCCTCGGTGCGCAGGTTCTTGTTGCAGCTGTCGCCCGCCGGGCAGCCGGTGCCGCCCTGGAACTCCATGGCGTACTCGTGGTCCTTGCCGGTCAGCGTGTACGGGCCGAAACCGGTCAGCTCGACCCCGATGCGGCCACCGGAGTCCTCCATCCAGTACTCGTGGATGGTGTGCCCCTTGTTGAGGGCGTTCGGGGTGTTGAGGAAGTCCTGGTAGAACTTGGCGACCTGGCCGCGCGGCACGTCGTGCGCCTCGGCGCTGGGGTTCTTGTAGACCGTCGAGCCCTTGGGCTGGGTCACCACGAACGGCTGGTTGGGGTAGTCCAGCAGCACCAGCGCGCCCTTGAACGTGCGCTTGGAGCCCTTGACGTTCGGGTCGTTCCACTTGGTGCCGGGAGGCTTCTTGTAGTCGGCCCACGTCATGTGGTCCGGGTTCTCCCAGTTCTGCGGGTCGATCGGCTTGAGCGGGCCGTCGCCGGGACGCGAGCGGAGCGCCTGCGCCCCTTCCGGCTCGTCGCGCTGCCAGGGCTGGGTCTGCGGCCAGTGGTCCTGGCGCCAGGGGTGCTCGGGGTCGGTGGGAGGTGCTGCGGAAGCGGGGGTGGCCGTCCAGACCAGCGGGACGAGCACGATGCCCGCTAAAAGGCCTTTAAGCAGCTTCTTCGGGAGATTCACGGATTGGACGGTATATACGTTATTGACGGAGATCACCGATCAGTTGTAGGGAAGAGCCATCACTTCCTATCCGACAAATGTCGAAATCGCCTGGTGACCGGTGGCTGATCTTCAACGCATCGTGGACGACCTCGCCGCCCGCCTCGACCGGCCCCTCCTCCTGGAGGACCGCCTGCAGCGGGTGGTCGCCTACAGCGAGCAGAGCGGCGCGATGGACGACATCCGCCGCGATTCCATCCTGCGCCGGCACACCACCCCCGAGGTCCGCTCCTGGCTGCGCGCCGCCGGCATCCACGACGCGGCCGCCCCGTTGCGCACCCCGGGCGCGCCCCCGCTCGGCCTGCTGCCGCGCGTCTGCGTCCCGGTACGGCACGGCAGCGCCCTGCTCGGCTTCCTCTGGTTCATCGACGCCGAGCCCGAGATGACCGAGGCGGACATCGCCCTGGCCGCCTCCTCGGCTCCCCTGCTGGCCCTGGCGTTGTTCCACGAGAGCCTGGCCTCCGGGCTCGCCTCGCACCGCGAGCTGGAAGCGGTCACCGGCGTCCTGCTCGGCGAGCGCGACGCGGCCCGCCAGCTCATCGAGGCGGGCGCCTTCCCGCAGGGACAGCCGGTGACCGCGCTGGTGGCCAGGCCCATGGCCGCCGAACCCGACGAACCGCTGCGGATGGCGCTGGAGCAGGGGCTGCTGACCCTGCGCCGCCGGCTGTCCGGGCACCATCCGCTGCACCTGGTCCGCTACGACCACGGCGTGCTGCTCGTGGCCGGGCCCGCGGTCCCGGCCGAGGACGTGCACGCGGCGCTGGCCGTACCCGTGGTGGTGGGGGTCGGGCGTACGCGGCCCGCGCTCGCCGACGCGGCGGGCTCCTACACCGAGGCCCTGCACGCGGCCGAGACCGCCGCCCGCGTCCCCGGCCTGGGCCCCTCGGCCGAGTGGGCGCGGCTGGGCGTCTACCGGCTGCTGACCGGCTTACCCGACCACGAGCTCCACCCCGGCCTCGAACACCTGCTGGCCGACCCCCAGCACCTGCCGCTGCTGGAGACGCTGGAGACCTATCTGGACCTGGCCGGCAGCGCCGTGGCCACCTCGCGCGTCCTGCGGCTGCACCGGACCTCCCTGTACTACCGGCTCCAGCGCGTCGAGGAACTCGCCCAAACCGACCTCAAGGACGGCGGCGAACGACTCGCCCTGCATCTTGGCCTAAAACTGGCCCGACTATCTGGCAGATATCGCCCCCGTGTCTAATTGCATACGCAGCCCAAGCTGCCGTTTAATGCCAAAAGGAGAAGATCCGACGGGAGAGTTGATGCCGGCAGGAGCGCGTGCCGCAAGAGTCCTTCGCAGCCGCGCGCCCGCGCCTGTGGTCGTGCATTCCGCACCTCTGGTGCTGCCCATCTGCGCGGAACCGATCCGCGACGGCGCCGTCGCGGTCCGTCGCGACCGGGTGCTCCAGGTGGGGCCGAGGACGTCGGTGCTCGCCGCCCACCCCGCCGTCGAAGAGGTCCGCTGGAAGGGCATGATCACACCCGGCCTCGTGGACGCCTGCTCCCCCGCCGTCTCCCCGCCTCCCGGCGTCACCGCCCGCGCCACCGTCGTCACCGGCCTGGCCGACCCGGCCGCCGTACCCGCGCTGCGCGGCGTCACCTACCTCGCGGTGAAGACGGAGTCGGAGGAGACCTGGGAGGACACCGGCCGCGACGCGCTCATCACCGCGATCCGCGAGGTGGCCTTCACGGTCGGGATGGCCGCGCACACCGGCGACCCGCTGGTCCTGGAGGACCTCGCGGTGCTCGCCAGGACCTTCGGCCTGCGGGTCCTCGTCGACCTCGACCGCCACAGCGCCGCCGTGCTGGACGAGTCCGGCATCCTGGGCCCGCACTGCCACGTCGCCTGCGCCGGACCGCTCGACCCCGGCGAGCGCAAACTGCTGCGCCTGCGCAGAAGCGTGGCCGCCGTCTGCCCGTCGCTGCTGCGCGAACGCCCCGAGGACGCACTCGCCCTGCTCGACGAGGGCAACCTGCTCGCCCTGGGCACCCGCGGCGAAGGCTCCCCGCTCGACCAGGCCCGCGCCATCCGCGACTACGTCCGCGGCCGCGGCCAGCGCCCGCCCGGCCTGGACCAGCGCCTGGTCGAGGCCGCCACGCTGGGCGGCGCGCGGGCGATGGGCATGCACACGGGCCCCGGCCGCCTGGGCATCCTCGCCCCGGGCGCCCGCGCCGACTTCGCCGTCTTCGACGCCCGCGGCCGCTACCCGTACTCCGCCCTCCTTTCCGGCCCGCCCTGCCTGGCCACCGTCATCGCGGCCTGAGCGGGGCCGTCCCGGAAACAGCAACGAAAGTTGCCATGCGGCTGGTGAGAGCCGCACCATCGGGCCAGAGGTGATCGCCACCGGGCCATCCCACGCCGATCCCCGGCCCGCCCTTCTTCGCGGGCCGGCGCCTCCCACCCCGAAGGAGAACTTTCGCATGCCCACATTCACGTCCCCTCCCGGACGACCCGCATCCACCACCCCTCCCGAACGCCCCGAGCCCGCTGCGTCTGCCGCGTTCCCCTCCTCCGTCGAGCACCCCGCGTTCACTTCCCCTCGCGCGTTCACTTGCTGCGTCGAACGATCCGCGTTCACCACGCCTCTCTCGCTCGCTGCTTCCGTTGAACGGCCCGCGCGATGAGCGTCGAGACCCAGGCGCCGCCCGTCCGGGGACGGTTGCCGCTCGGGGTGTACCTGCTGGCGCTCAGCCTGTTCGCGATGGGCAGCGCGGAGTTCCTGCTCGCGGGAGTTCTGCCGGCGATCGCCGCCGACCTCGGCATCTCGCTGTCGGCGGCAGGCGGGCTGATCTCGGCGTTCGCCGCCGGGGTCGTGGTGGGCGGGCCGCCGCTGGCCATCCTGACCCTGCGCTGGCCGCGCCGGACCACGCTGGTGGCCACCCAAGCGGTCTTCGCCGTCTGCCTGGCGATCGGGCTGGTCACCGACGACTACGCGGTGATCGTGGTGACGCGTTTCATCTGCGGGCTGGCCTACGCCGGGTACTGGGCGGTCGCGGCGGTGACGGCGATCAGCCTGGTCACGCCCGACCGCACCGCCCGCGCGTCCGGCGTCGTGGTCAGCGGGCTCAGCATCGCGATGATCGCCGGCGGCCCGGCGGGCGCGCTGCTCAGCTACTTCACCGGCTGGCGGGGCGGCTTCTGGGCCGTAGCCGCCCTGACCATCGCGGCCGCGGTCCTGACCATGGTGGCGTTGCCGGCGACGAGCGCGAGCGGCGTACCCAGTGTGCGGGCGGAACTACGCACGATGCGCCGCCCCCAGCTGTGGGTGATCTTCGCCATCACACTGCTGAGCACCGCCGCCTACATGATCTCGTTCAACTACCTGGCGGCGTTCCTGACCGGCATCACCGGCGTACCGGCCGTGTGGGTCCCGGCGATCCTCACCCTGTTCGGCGTGGGCGCGTTCGCCGGACTGTCGATGGGCGGCAGAATCGCCGACCGCAAGCCCACGCGGGCCTTGCTGGCCGGAGCGGTGGGGATCGCCGCCGCCTCCGCCCTGCTCGCACTCCTGTCCCGCAACGTGGTGGCCGTGGTGGCGCTCGTCCTCGTACTCGGGATCGCCGGATTCATCCTGAACCCCGCCATCTACGGCCGCGTGTTCACCCTGGCCGCCAAGGCCCCCACACTGGCCGGAGCCACCACGGTCTCCGCCTTCCAGCTAGGCATCAGCCTGGTCCCCGCACTGGCCGGAGTCGCACTCAACGCGGGAGCGGGACTCACCTCGGTCGTATGGATCGGCGCCGCCCTAGCCGTAGCCACGGTCCCGCTAATCCTCCTGGACCACCACAAAGCCAACTAACCCACACCACCACCCAAGCCAACCCACACCACCACCCGGGCAACCCACACCACCACCCGGGCAACCCGCACCTCCCCCACACCACCACCTGGGCTACCGGCACCACCACGACCCGGGCTAGCCCCACCGCCGTCACGCGGGCTGACGTGGACGGCGGCATGGACCCCACCCACCCAGATGCCCGGCGTCCCCACCATGCGCAGCGCACGTGACCCGCTCAGAAGCACCGCGACGGCAACGCCGGCGAGGCACCCACAGCGGCGGCGACCTTGCGGGCTCCCGCATTGTCGGCGGCAGCACTGACGTCCACGGCGTCACGGACTGCGGCGTTGCCAACGGCGCCACTGCCGTCCATGGTGTTGCGGGCAGCACTGACGTCCGCGGCACTACAGGCGGTGGCACTACAGGCGGTGGTGTTGCCGGTGGTGGTGTTGCGGGTGGCGGTGTGGGGTTGGGTGGCTAGGGTTCGTCTACGAGGGTGAGCAGGTCGCGGAGGGTTTCTCGTTGGTCGGCTGACAGGGGGGCGAAGAGGTCGGCGGCGACCTCGGAGCGCACCAGTTGCACACGTACGAAGGCCCCGCGGCCCTCCTCGGTGAGGACGACCAGGGTCGAGCGGCGGTTGGCCGGGTCGACCTCGCGGCGTAGCAGCCCGGCCTCCTCCAGCGCGTCGACCACCGGCGTGACCGAGCGGGGCGCGATGCGCAGCGCCTCGGCGAGTTGCACCATCCTCAGCGGCTGCCCGGCCTCCATGAGGACCTTCAGGGCGCGCGCCTGACTGGGACTCAGGCCGAGCGGCTCCAGGCCGGTCCGGTAGCCGCGGCGGAAGCGGTGGCTGATCCGGTGCACGAGTTCCAGCAGTTCGGTGGCGTCCTTCACCCCGCTGAGCTTATCTCACTGTTCGCTGGAATGAATATGAGGTAACCTCCGTTTGAGTGAACATCTGAAAAGGAGCCCTATGACAGAGGAACCCCGCGCGCCCCTGCGGCGCATCATCCGACTCTTCCGCCCCTACCGGGGCCAGCTGGGCGTCGTGCTCGGCCTCATCTTCCTTTCCTCGCTGGTGTCGCTGGCCTCGCCGTTCCTGCTGCGCGAGGTTCTCGACGTGGCGATCCCCTCGCGCGCGGTCGGGCTGCTGTCCCTGCTCGTCCTGGGCATGCTGGCCGTGGCGGTCGCGACAAGCATGTTCGACGTGGTGCAGACGCTCATCTCCACCCGCGTCGGCCAGCGCGTCATGCACGATCTGCGCACCACCGTCTACTCCCACCTGCAGCGCATGTCGCTGGCCTTCTTCACCCGCACCCGCACCGGCGAGGTGCAGTCGCGGCTGGCCAACGACATCGGCGGCATGCAGGCGGTCGTCACCAGCACCGCGACCTCGATCGTCTCCAACCTCACCACCGTCGTGGCCAGCTTCGTCGCGATGCTCGTGCTCGACTGGCGGCTGACGGCCGCCTCGCTCGTCCTGCTGCCGCTGTTCGTGTGGATCAGCCGCAAGGTCGGCGAGGAGCGCAAGCGCATCACCGCCCAGCGCCAGCGCAAGCTCGCCACGATGTCGTCGATGGTGCAGGAGTCGCTGTCGGTGAGCGGCATCCTGCTCGGCCGCACCATGGGCCAGTCGCCCGAGCTCACCGGCCGCTTCACCCGCGCCTCCGACGAGCTGGCCGACCTCGGCGTGCAGTCGAGCATGGCCGGGCGCTGGCGGCAGTCCACGATCCAGATCGTCATGGCCGCGATGCCCGCGGTCATCTACTGGGTGTCCGGAATGACGTCAGCCGTCTCCATCGGCACCGTCGTGGCGTTCACCACGCTTCAGGCGGGACTGTTCCGCCCCGCCCTCTCGCTGATGCGCACGGGCGTGGAGGTGCAGAGCTCCCTCGCGCTGTTCGGCCGCATCTTCGAGTACCTGGACCTGCCTGTCGACATCACCCCCGGCACCCGCGCGCTGGAGCGTCCGCGCGGCGACGTGCGTCTCGAGCACGTCTCCTTCTCGTACGGCGACGCCCCCACCCTGACCGGCATCGACCTGACCATCCCCGCGGGCGGCAGCCTGGCCGTCGTCGGCGAGACCGGCTCGGGCAAGACGACGCTGAGCTACCTGCTGCCGCGCCTGTACGACGTGAGCTCGGGCCGCGTCACCATCGACGGCGTGGACGTGCGCGAACTCTCCTTCGAGTCGCTGGCCGCCACCGTCGGCGTGGTGTCCCAGGAGACCTACCTGTTCCACTCCTCCATCGCCGACAACCTGCGCTTCGCCAAGCCGGACGCGACGGACGAGGAACTGGTCGCCGCCGCCCGCGCGGCCCGCATCCACGACCACATCTCCGGCCTGCCCGAGGGGTACGACACGGTCGTCGGCGAGCGCGGCTACCGCTTCTCCGGCGGCGAGAAGCAGCGCCTGGCCATCGCCCGCACGCTGCTGCGCAACCCGCCCGTCCTCATCCT
Organism: Nonomuraea sp. NPDC050540; assembly: GCF_044457485.1. Lineage (NCBI taxonomy): Bacteria > Bacillati > Actinomycetota > Actinomycetes > Streptosporangiales > Streptosporangiaceae > Nonomuraea > Nonomuraea sp. NPDC050540. Next base: position 419,932 of record NZ_JBITHA010000001.1, on the reverse strand, counting down.
CGACGAGGCCACGAGCGCCCTCGACACCCAGACCGAGCGCGCCGTCCAGGAGGCCCTGGACACGCTGGCCGAGGGCCGTACCACGATCACCATCGCCCATCGCCTCTCCACGGTCCGCCACGCCGACCAGATCGCCGTCCTCGACCACGGCCGCGTCGCCGAACTCGGCACCCACGACGAACTGCTCGCCGCCGACGGCCACTACGCCGCCCTGGTCGCCCGGGATCTCCCGCTCACCCTCATCTGACCGCCCATGAGCTGGAGCTCCTTCCCCGGCGGCACCCCGCGCGGGCGTACCCTCTAGGCGTGCAGAACACCAGATATGCCCGCACCGGCATGGTGTGCAGCGTGGACCACCTCGCCTCCGCGGCCGGGATCGCCATGCTCGACCGGGGCGGCTCCGCGGCCGACGCCGCCATCGCCACCAACGCCGTCCTGACCGTCACCGCGCCCCATATGTGCGGCATGGGCGGCGACCTGTTCGCGCTCGTCCACGACGGGCGGGTGAGCGCGCTGAACGCCTCCGGCCGCGCCGGATCCGGCGCCGACGCCGGGCGGCTGCGCGCCGAGGGGCGCACCAGGATGCCGCACCTGCACGACATCAGGTCCGTGCCCGTGCCGGGCTGTGTGGACGGGTGGATCGCCCTGCACGGCAGGTACGGCAGGCTGCCGCCGGCCGACGTGCTCGCCCCGGCGATCCGGCTGGCCAAGGACGGCTTCCCCGCCTCGCCGCTGATGCTGCAGGGGGCGAAGGCCGCGGCCACGCGTCCCGGCGGCGGCGACTTCGCCGGTGTCACCGCCGAGGGCGACCTGGTACGCAGGCCCGGCGTGGGCCGCGCGCTGGAGGCGATCGCCGGCTCGGGCAGGGACGGCTTCTACCTCGGCGAGTTCGGCCAGGGCCTGCTGGAGATGGGCGCGGGCGAATACACCGCGGCCGACTTCGAACGGGTCAACGCCGACTGGGTGGACCCCCTGCGCGTGCGGGCCTTCGGGCACGACGTCTGGTCCGCCCCGCCCAACTCCCAGGGCTACCTGCTGCTGCTCGCCCTCGGCATCGCCGACGGCCTGGACCTGCCGTCCGCACCTGCCCGCTCGGCATGGGCGCACCTGCTGGCGGAGGCGGCGCGGGCGGCCGGTCACGACCGCCTCGCCGTACTGCACGAGGACGCCAAGGACCTGCTCGGCGAGCACGAGATCGCGCGCCGGCGGGCGCTGGTGGACCCGGCGGCGCGCCGCAAGGTGCGCGTCCCCGCCGCGGACGGCGACACCACCTACCTGTGCGCGGTGGACGGCGACGGCATGGGCGTCTCGCTCATCCAGTCGAACGCCTCGGGGTTCGGCAGCATGGTCTTCGAGCCGCGTACCCGGATCAACCTCCACAACCGGGGCATCGGGTTCTCGCTGACGCCGGGGCATCCGGCCGAGTACGCGCCCGGCCGCCGCCCGCCCCACACCCTCACGCCCGCCCTCATCACCCGCCCCGGCGGGTCGCTGCGCACGGTCGTGGGCACCATGGGCGGCGACGCGCAGCCGCAGATCCTGTTGCAGGTCATCACCCGCCTGCTCCGGTACGGCGAGGCGCCGGGCACGGCCATCTCGGCACCGCGCTGGAAGCTCGGCGGGACCACCGGGTTCGACACGTGGGACGCGCCCGACGAGATGGCGGTGGAGGTGGAGGCGGGCACCGCGTGGGGCGACGGGCTGGCCGCCCTGGGTCACCCGGTGGTGGAACGGCCGTACGGGACCGGGTTCGGCCACGCGCACCTGATCGACGTGCGGCCCGACGGGGTACTCGCCGGCGCCGCCGACCCCCGCTCGATCATCGGCGCCGCCATCGGCCGCTGACCCCCGCCCGTCCACGGCCGCACCCATCGGCCACCCCGTGGGGACCCGACGGCGGGTTCCCACGCCGGCCCTGGATAGCCGCGCCGCGCACGAGCTCCCAGGTCGGTCCGGCCCAAGGTGTGCTGGATGGGCAAGGATGGGTTGTCCCAGGGGCTTTGGGGGGCCAAGTCGCTGGTTTTCGGGGGTTGCGTGGGTAGGGAGCGCGTATGACCGAAACACCGGACCGCTACGGATACAGCGACGAGCAGGGCATAGAGGTCGAGGAGTGGAACGACGACCTCGGCGCCAACCACGAGATCCGGGAGGACGACCCGGGGCGTGGTGACACGCTCGACGAGCGGCTCCGGCGAGAGTTGCCCGACGGCCCCGGCCGCGAGCCGCGCGCCGACCACCGCCTCACCGCGCCCGACGAAGGGCTCGGGCCCGACGTCGACGGCGAGGAGGTGGGCGAGGACTGGGGCGGCGACGCCGGCGAGGATCTGTCAGCCGAGGAGCGTGCCGTTCACATCGAGCCCGACCGCTGAGCGAGGGCGGGCAGCAGCGCCTGGAGATCGTTCACGACGAGGTCGGCCACGTCGGCCGCCTCGGGCCGGTCGGCGTGCAGGTGTCCCCATGGGCCGCGGCGCAGCAGGGCGGTGCGCATGCCCGCCGCGCCCGCCGGGCGCACGTCGTTGTCGAGGCGGTCGCCGACGTACAGGATCTCGGCGGGTTCGCGCCCGGCCACGGAGGCGACCTTCGCGAAGAACTCGGGCGCCGGCTTGGCCACGCCCCACCCGTCGGAGGTGTGGATGGAGTCGGCGGGCAGGTCCATGGCCACGAGGGCGTCGTAGGCCTCGACGGGCTGGTTGCCGGCGATCACCACCTGGTAGCCAGCCGCGCGCAGGGCGCGGAGCGCGGGCCGTACGTCCGGGTAGAGGTCGTCGGCGTCGAAGTTGTTGCGCAGTCCGTCCGGGTCGTCGCGCCGCCAGGCGGCGATCTCGGCGTCCACGTCGAGGCCGGGCCGTACGATCTGGAAGGCGTCGCGGTGCGAGCGGCCGAGGGCGGCCACGCCCCCGAGCACGCCCATGAACGTCAGCCGCGTCACCCCGAGCCGGTCGGCCCAGCGGCTCCAGATGCGGGTCTCGTCGATGAGCGTCTCACCGACGTCGAACACCAGCGCCTTGATCATCTGCCTCTTCACGCACACCAGGGTACGAGACCTACCGCCGGGCCTCGCGCCAGCGCTGCACCACGCGCTCGACGTTGAACGGGAACAGGTCGACCGGCGGCCCTCCCGCGCCCCGCTTGATCGCCTTGTTGATCTTCTCGTTGATCCCCTGGACGAGGTCGCGCACCTCGCCCTCGGAGCCCGCGTCCAACGCCAGTTCGAGCACCTCGTCGGCCTCCTTGCGCAGCGCGAGGCTGGGCGGCAGCGGCATCGACAGGCCTTCTTCGGCGAGCTTGTTCTTGATCCACCAGTTGTCGTCCTGGGGCCGGCCGGCGCCGGGGATCGGCTTGCCCGTGCCCGGCAGGTCGTCGAACTCGCCACGCTCGGCGGCCTCGCGGATCTGCCGGTCGATCCATGACTCGAAGGGCATGCCAACAGGTTTGCGCTCCGTCATGCCTCGATCCTACGTACCGTGATCAGGCAGGCGATAGCGGGGATCGGGAAGAGCATCAGGTAGAGGTTGGGAATCCACCAGGCCGGGGAGAAGTCGCCGCGCAGCGTCCAGAACGCGATCGCCATCAGCCCCGAGGCCATGGTCAGCACCAGCGAGACCAGCATGAGCGGCGGGCCGCCCGGCCGGGGCACGCTCCCGCGCAGCAGCCACAGGCTCGTCAGCCCGGTCGCGCTGGCCAGCATGTCGATCCAGAGGAACGACCAGTTCCAGTCGGCCATGAGCGGGTTGGCGTAGTCGGCGAAGGCCCACTCTGGCGGGATCAGCCCGAGGCCCGTCACGCTGAAGTAGACGACGAAGCCGACGTCGGTGCCGAGCATCAGGGCCTTAGTCGCGCGCAGCACGGTCGATCATCTCCAGGAGGTGGCGGCGGGTACTCTCGTGCAGGTCGGGTCCTGGCTCGCCGAGTCCGAGCAGCCGCGCCGCCCACCATCCGTCCACGGCCAGGCGTACGGCCGTCGCGGCCGCCGGGTCGATTCCGTCGTCGGCCAGCCGTTCCTGCCAGACGGCGTAGCGCTGCCTGAGCGGCTCCAGCCCGGCGGGATCGACCAGCACTCCGGCCAGCAGGGCGACGGTGACCCGGTCGGTGGGCGCCGCGGCGGCCGGCCGTTCCGGGATGGTGGCCTCGATGTAGGCGCGCAGGTAGTCGCCGGGCCGCCCGCCGGCCTCGGCCAGGGCGTCGTCGAAGGCGGCGGTCAGGCGTTCGACCATGCCGCCGACCAGCGCCTGCTTGGTCGGGAAGTGGTAGAAGAGCCCCCCTTTGGAGACTCCGGCCCGCTTGGCGACGGCTTCGAGCGTGAGCGACTCGGCCCCGTCGGTGAGCAGGACGTCGGCGGCGGCGTCGAGCAGCCGTTCCTTGGAACTGGGTCTGGGCACGCCTCAAAACTGTACCGGTCAGCCGGTACAGTTTCAATCGGGCAAGCCGGCCTCGAACGCCAGCAGCCCCGCCTGGGTCCGGTTCGAGCAGCGGAGCTTGATCAGAATGCGTGAGACGTGCCCCTTGACCGTGGCCTCGGTCAGGAACAGCTCTCCGGCGATCTCCGCGTTGCTGCGCCCCGCGCCCAGACCGGCCAGGACGTCCCGTTCGCGCCCGGTCAGCGCCTCCAGCCTGCGCCGGGCCGCCTGGCGGCGGACCGCGCCGTCCAGCAGCCGGGACGCCGCGGGACCCGACAGCACCGTGTGGCCGCCCGCCGCCGCCTTCACCAGGTTGATCAGGTCGGCGGGCGGCGTCGACTTCAGCAGGTACCCGCCCGCCCCGGAGGTGAGCGCGCGCAGCACGTAGTGGTCGGCGTCGAACGTGGTCAGCACCAGCACGACCGGCGGCGCGGGCAGCCGGGCGATGCGCGCGATCGCCGCCAGCCCGTCCACACCGGGCATCCGCAGGTCCATGAGCACCAGGTCCGGCCGGTGGCGCACCACCGCCTCGACCCCGGCGGCGCCGTCGTGCGCCTCGTCCACCACGGTGATCTCGCCCGACGATCCGAGAATCGCGCGCAGGTGGGCGCAGACCATCGGCTCGTCGTCCACCACCACGACGCTGATCACGACGCCACCGGCAAGGTGAGGTCCACCACGAAGCCTCCCGCCTCCGACGGGCCCGCCGCCAGCGTCCCGTCCACCAGTTCCACGCGCTCGCGCAGGCCGAGCAGGCCGGTTCCGGAGCCGGCCGCCGCGAGCTCAGGGTCGCCGGGACCGGCGGGGGCGGAGTTGGCCACCGTGATGCGCACCCGGTCGCCGCTGCGGCGCAGCCGTACCGTGGTCTCGGCGCCGGGCGCGTGCTTGCGCACGTTCGTCAGCGCCTCCTGCAGGGCCCGCTCCGCCGTACGCAGGACGACCGGCGAGACCAGCGCGTCGTCGGCCTCGAACCCGACGCGCAGACCCGAGCCCTCGACCAGTTCCGCCAGCGCGGGCAGGAGCGGCACCTCGGGCTGGCCACGCACCGGCGCCGACGGCGCGCGCAGCACGCCGACCAGTTCGCGCAGTTCCTCCAGCGCCTGGCAGCCGGTGGCGCGCAGCGTCTCGGCCGCCTCCCTGGCCGGGCGATCGGCGGCGGTCAGGCCCAAGGCGCCCGCCTGGAGCACCATGAGGCTGACCCGGTGGGTGACGAGGTCGTGGATCTCGGCGGCGAGCCGTACCCGCTCCTCTCCCCTGGCCTGCTCGGCGAGCAGGTGCTGCTCGCGCTCAGCCCGCTCGGCGCGGTCGGTGAGCGCCCGGAGCAGGTTGGCGCGCGTGGACAGGTACAGGCCGAGCACGGCCGCGGCCGCGGTCAGCAGCACGGTGCGGATCCCGAACTCCGACGTCGGCCCCCACCACGCCGCCAGCGCGGTGAACAGCGCGACGGGCACCACCGCGGCCGGGCTGCGGGGCGCGTGCCGCAGCGCCAGATAGGCGGCGAACGGCGCGGCCGGCGGCGCCCAGAGGATCATCTCCAGGTGCACCGGCGGCGCGAACAGGTGGACGAGGGCCGCCCCCACCGTCGCCCAGGCGACCACGAGAGGCGAGCGGATCAGCAGGACCGGCCCGGACGCGACCAGCGCGACGGCCACCGGCCACGGCGGGCCGAGCGTGCCCACGACGTGGAGCGAGAGCATCAGGGCGGCGAGGGCCATCACGACGCGCATCAGCACGCCCTCACCCTAGGCCGCCACCGCCCGCACCGGACCCTACGAAAGTCGCAGGTGTCACCACTTTCCGAGCTTCTGCCCGACGGCCCCGCGACGCTGGAATCTCTCCCATGAACCAGACCATCACCCTGGAAGGACTCACCAAGAGGTACGGCCGCGCCACCGCCGTGGACGACCTGACCTGCGCCGTCCGCCCCGGAGTCGTCACCGGCTTCCTCGGCCCGAACGGCGCGGGCAAGAGCACGACGATCCGCATGATCGTCGGCCTCGACCGTCCCAGCTCGGGGCGGGCGGCCGTCGGCGGGCGGCCCTACCACGAGCTACCCGCGCCGCTGCGCGAGGTCGGCGCCCTGCTGGATGGGCGGGCCGCGCACCCGCGCAGGAGCGCCCGCGACCACCTGCGCATGCTCGCCGCGAGCAACCGCATCCGCGACACGCGCGTCACCGCCGTCCTGGAGCAGGTGGGCCTGGACGGCGTCGCCGACCGGCGGGCCGGGACGTTCTCGCTGGGCATGTCCCAGCGGCTCGGCATCGCGGCGGCGCTCCTGGGCGACCCGGGCGTGCTGATCTTCGACGAGCCGGTGAACGGGCTGGATCCGGGCGGCATCCGCTGGATCCGCGGCCTGATGCGCGGGCTGGCCGCCGAGGGCCGTACGGTTCTGGTCTCCAGCCACCTGCTCGCCGAGATGGAGCAGACCGCCGACCACCTGATCGTCATCGGCCGGGGCCGCCTGCTGGCCGACACGCCGATGACCAGTGTGACCGGTTCCCTGGAGGACGCCTACCTCGCCCTGACCGCCGACAGTGTGGAGTTCGGATCATGAGAGCGGAATGGATCAAGCTGCGGACGCTCCACTCGACCTGGTGGTGCCTGGCCGCCCTCGCCGTACTCACGGCGGGGCTCGGCGTGATCATGGCCGGTGCGGCGGCGGAGGCGGCGCACGAGGGCGAGCGCCTGGAGCCGGTGGCCGCCAGCCTCCAGGGCGGCCTGCTGTTCGGCCAGGTCGCGATCGGCGTGCTGGGCGTGCTGGCCGTCACCTCCGAGTACGCCGGCGGCACCATCAGGACCAGCGTGATGGCCGTCCCGGGCCGAAGCCGCCTCTTCGCCGCCAAGTGCGCCGTGGTGGCGTCGCTGGGCACGGCCGCCGGACTCCTGACCGCCGTGGCCTCCTTCCTGATCGGCCAGCGCGTCTTCGCCGTCTCGGGCCTGCCGCACGCCGCCCTGGGCGACCCGGGGGCGCTGCGCGCCGTCCTCGGCGCGGGCCTGTACCTGGGCATGCTGGGGTTGTTCGGGCTGGCGATGGGGTTCCTGGTCCGTTCGACGGCGGGCGGCGTCATCATCGTCGTCTCGGCCACGGTCCTGGTGATCGCGATCCTCCGGCTGCTGCCGGAATGGGTGGCCCAGATCTGGCCGACGGTCGCGGGCCTGTCCGTCCTGTCGCCGGACGGCCACCTCGGCGGCTTCGCCCTCTACACCGCCTTCGTCGCCCTGACCGTGGGCGCCGGGCTGGCGGTCTTTTACCGGCGGGATGTCGGGGCATGATGTGATACTGAGCGTACCCGCCCAGACACGAAGGGACAGGTTTCATGGTCACCATTTCGCGTATGCCGCATGAGACGACCGACGAGGCTCCGTCCACCAGGGTGCGGGAGCTGTTCGATGCTCTACCCCCCCTCCCCGGCCTCCGGGTCGAGATCATCGAAGGAAACATTCGAATGAGCCCCTTGGGCACACCCAAGCATCAAGTCCTCGCTGGCCGGATCTTCCGCCTGCTCATGCCAGTGCAGGACAAACAGGATTGGGAAGCCTATCCCGGAGTGGACATTTCCATCGAGGGCCCCCGCGATACCCTCGTGCCCGACTACGCGCTCGCCCCGAAGGACTGCCCACTCTGGGGGAACGAGCTGCGCTCACGTGGCGTGATCATGGTCGCCGAGGTGGTCTCCCCTGGCAGTGTCCACGAGGACCGCGTCGTCAAGCCGAAGCTCTACGCGATCGGCGGCATCCCCGTCTGCCTCGTGATCGACCCGGTCGCGAATACCGCGACCGTGTACAGCGACATCGTCGACGAGGTTTACAAGACCAAGATCACGCAGACTCTCGGCGAGACCCTGCACCTGCCCGAGCCCATCAATTTCGAGCTGGAGACCACCGAACTCACGGAGTGAGCTTCTCCATCGCCTTCGCGATGCGCTTCTCCGAGACCGGGGTGGGGGTGCCCAGGGTCTGGGCGAAGAAGCTGACGCGGAGTTCCTCGATCATCCAGCGGATCTCCCGCACGTCCGGGTCGGTACGGCGGGCCGGGGCGAGCCGGTCGAGCAGGTCCTGGTAGTCGTCCTCGACCTTGTGGACCCGGTCCATCCACTCCTCATCCCGCCACGGTTCCTCGGGCAGCTTGGTCAGGCGGCGCTCAAGGGCCCGGAGATAGCGGGAGATGTCGGGGAGGCGTTTCACTCCGGTCCCGGTCACGAAGCCCGCGTAGACGAGCTTGCCGAGCTGGTCGCGGGCGTCGTCCGCAGAGGCGCTCCGGCGCAGGCCGGACAGCTGGGTGCCGATCGTGTGCCAGGTGCTCAGGATCTGCTCCACCTTGCCCAGCACGTCCCGGGCGGTGTCGTACAGGTCGGCCCGTACGTGCTGGTAGAGGCGGTCGAAGGAGACCGGGTCCCAGGCGGGCCCGCCCACGTCGGCCATCAGCTGGTCCACCGCCGCGTTGACCACGTCGTCGAACAACGCCACCGCGCCGCCGTGCGGACTGCGTGACAGCGCCAGCTTGGCCTGGTTGGACAGGCCGCCGAGCAGCGACCTGGCCGGGTTGGTGACGTTGAGCAGCAGCAGGCGGCGGGTGCCGGTCCACATGGAACGGCGCTGCTCGGCCTGCGTCTCGTAGATCTTGACGCCCACGCTGGAGCCCTCGTCCACCAGCGCCGGATAGCCCTTCATCCGGCCCTGCTCGAACACCTTGGGCAGCGTGCCGAAACTCCACGTGTGGAGCCCGGTGCGCTCGACGTCGTCGCCCGCGGCCGAGAGCGTCTTGCGCAGGCGCGGGGCGAGCTGCTTCTTCAGCCCGTCCAGGTCCTTGCCCTCGGCGATCGTGCGCTTGCGCTCGTCGATCACCCGGTAGGTGACGCGCAAATGGTCGGGCACCTGGTCGAGCTGCCAGGCGTCGCGCGGGACGCGTACCCCGGTCAGCCGGAGCAGTTCGCGCTCGACCGCGTCCAGCAGCGGCTCGCCGGTCGGCTTGACGCCCGCGAGCACCTGCTTGGCGTAGTTGGGCGCGGGCACGAAGTTGCGGCGCAGATGCTTGGGCAGCACGCGGATCAGCGCGGTGATCAGCTCCTCGCGCAGCCCGGGGATCTGCCAGTCGAAGCCGTCGCCGTTGACCTGGTTGAGCACCTGCAGCGGCACGTGCACGGTGACGCCGTCGGCGTCGGCGCCGGGCTCGAACTGGTAGGTCAGCTTCATCCGCTGGCCCAGCTGCCGCCAGGTGTCGGGGTAGTCCTGGGCGCTGACGTCGGCGTTCTCGTTGACCAGCATCTCCGGCGTGAACGTCAGCACGCTCTTGTCGGAGACCGTCTTCCACCAGGAGTCGAAGTGGCGCGCGGAGACGACGTCCGCCGGCACGCGCTGGTCGTAGAAGTCGAACAGCGCCTCGTCGTCGACCATGATGTCGCGCCGCCTGGCCCGCGCCTCCAGCTCCTCGACCTCGCCGAGCAGCTTGCGGTTCTCGCGCAGGAACGCGTGGTGGCTGTCCCAGTCGCCCTCGACCAGGGCGTGCCGGATGAACAGCTCCCGCGACAGCTCCGGGTCGATGCGCCCGTAGTTGACCTTGCGGCCGACGACGAGCGGCACGCCGTACAGCGTGACCTTCTCCAGCGCGATGACCGCGCCCTGGTTCTTCTCCCAGTGCGGCTCGGAGTAGTTGCGCTTGACGAGGTGCTGCGCGAGCGGCTCCACCCAGTCGGGTTCGATCTTGGCGTTGACCCGGGCCCAGAGGCGCGAGGTCTCGACGAGCTCGGCCGACATCAGCCACTGCGGCTGCTTCCTGGCCAGCGCCGAGCCGGGGAAGATCGCGAAGCGCGCGTTGCGCGCGCCGACGTACTCCTGGATCGGCCGCCGCCCGTCCTGCCCGCGCTGCTTGTCCACGACGTCCTTGACGCCGATGTGCGACAGCAGCCCGACGAGGAGCGAGGAGTGGATCTGGTACGGCGCGGCCGGCGCGCTGTTCGGCTGGACCCCGAGCGTCTGCCGGATCTGGCTGTAGATGTCCTGCCACTCGCGTACCCGCAGGTAGTTGAGGAACTCGGACTTGCACAGGCGGCGGAAGGCGCTGGAGGACAGCTCCTTCTGCTTGTCCTTGAGGTAGTTCCAGAGGTTGAGATAGGTGAGGAAGTCGGACTCGGGGTCGGCGAAGCGGCGGTGCTTCTCGTCGGCCTGCTGCTGCTTGTCGGCGGGGCGCTCGCGCGGGTCCTGGATCGACAGCGCGGCGGCGATGACCATGACCTCGCGCAGGCAGCCGTTCTTGTCGGCCTCCAGCACCATGCGCGCCAGGCGCGGGTCGACCGGCAGCCCGGCGAGCTTGCGGCCGACGCCGGTGAGCTTGCCCTGGGCGTCGAAGGCGCCGAGTTCGACCAGCAGGTTGACGCCGTCGCGTACCTGCCGCTTGTCCGGCGGCTCGACGAACGGGAACGCCTCGATGTCGCCCAGCCCGATCGAGGTCATCTGCAGGATGACGCTGGCGAGGTTGGTGCGCAGGATCTCCGGGTCGGTGAACTCGGGCCGGTTGAGGAAGTCCTCCTCCTCGTACAGCCGGACGCAGATGCCGTCGGAGGTACGCCCGGACCGCCCCTTGCGCTGGTTGGCGCTGGCCTGCGAGATGGCCTCGATGGGCAGGCGCTGCACCTTGGTGCGGTGGCTGTAGCGGGAGATGCGGGCGAAGCCCGGGTCCACGACGTACTTGATGCCCGGCACGGTCAGCGAGGTCTCGGCCACGTTGGTGGCCAGCACGACGCGCCGCCCGGTGTGGCGCTGGAAGACGCGGTGCTGCTCGGCGGCGCTCAGCCGGGCGTACAGGGGGAGGATCTCGGTGTTGCGGAACTCGGCCTTGGACAGCGCGTCGGCGGCGTCGCGGATCTCCCTCTCGCCGCTGAGGAAGACCAGGATGTCGCCCGGCCCTTCCAGGACCAGTTCCTTGCAGGCGTCCACGATGCCCTGCGTCTGGTCGTCGTCCTCGTTGAGCGGCCGGTAGCGGACCTCGACGGGGTAGGTGCGGCCGGAGACCTCGACGATCGGGGCGTCGCCGAAATGCCGGGAGAAGCGCTCGGGGTCGATGGTGGCGCTGGTGATGATGACCTTGAGGTCGGGTCGCTGGGGCAGCAGCTGTTTGAGGTAGCCGAGGATGAAGTCGATGTTGAGGCTGCGCTCGTGGGCCTCGTCGATGATCAGCGTGTCGTACTGCTCCAGCAGCCGGTCGTTCTGCAGCTCGGCCAGCAGGATGCCGTCGGTCATGAGCTTGACCAGGGTGCGGTCGCCGCCCTGGTCGGTGAAGCGGACCTTGTAGCCGACGGCCTGGCCGAGTTCGGTGCCGAGCTCCTCGGCGATGCGCTCGGCGACGGTGCGGGCGGCGATGCGGCGGGGCTGGGTGTGCCCGATGAGGCCGCGCACGCCCCGCCCGAGTTCGAGGCAGATCTTGGGGATCTGCGTGGTCTTTCCCGATCCGGTCTCACCCGCGATGATCACGACCTGGTGGTCGCGGATGGCCGCGAGGATGTCGTCCTTGCGCTGGGAGACGGGCAGCTCTTGCGGATAGCGCACCACGGGTACGGCTTCGCGGCGGCGGGCCAGGCGCTGCTCGGCGCGTTCCACGTCCGCGAGGATCTCCGCGGTGATCTTGTCCCGCGCCTCGCGCGAGCGTACCCGGCGCACGCCGTCGAGCCTGCGCCGAAGCCGCCGCTGGTCGCGCGGCATGAGCTCGGGCAGGCGGCTCTGGAGCTCGGTGAGTGGAGAAGACAACGACGAGGTTCCCATACTGCTTTCAGGATATTTGAGCCCCGCGTGCCGGGTGCCAACGGTCCATCGTGCCTGACCGCGCCGTGGATCGCATCCCAATATCGGCGGCGTCCGTGACCGGCCGCGGTGTGTCAGCACTCTCCCCAGAGTTCACCACGGTCGATCACGGACACTAGTGAGACTCCTGAGACGCCTGAAGGGTTGCATGATCCCGAAGGATTTCTGGCCATATGGACGCGCCTCCTGACCGGTGACACGATCGGGACGGAGGTGCCATGCGACGTTCGGTCCGCCGCGTCCTGCGCGACGTCCGTGAACGCAGGAACCTCGACGCCTACGTGATCGCGGTCGTGGCGATCGTCTTCGCGGTGCTGACGCTGGTGGGGGAGGCCGTGGCCGAGCAGTACCGGTGGGCGGCGATCCTGGCCGGGATGGGCGTGCTGCTCCACCGGATCACCGTGCCCGACCGCTCGCACCCGCCGCTGGGCGACCGGGCCGACTTCGAGACGCATCCTCTGCGCGAGCGGCTCACGGACGCGAAGGAGGCGTGGCTGTTCGCCCCTTCCGGCATCAACCTGCTGTCCGAGGCCAACTGCGAGATCATCCGCCGGACCGTGCTGAGCCGTCCCGACGGCGTCTTCCGCGTCGTGCTCCTGGACCCGGAGGAACCGCACGCCGTCGACCTCGCCACCCGGCAGCTCGACGCCGGGCTGGAGTTCCCCTTGCAGAACCTGCCGGCGAGCATCGCGACCGCGCTCGACCGGCTGGCCGCGATGACGGACTGGCATGTGGCGGGCCGGGTGGAGTACGCCACTTTCTCCTACAATCCGGGATTCAGTATTCTCGCCGTCAATCCGGCGGGCGGCGACGGCACGGTGATCGTGGAACTCCACGGCGTCGGCAACCGGGCGACCGACCACCGTATGCACCTGGAATTGACCCGGCGCGCGCATGGGTACTGGTACCACTACTGGATTGAGCAGTTTGAGGGGATTTGGGACTCTTCAAGAGTGCTTGAATAGCGACCGAGAAAGGGACACCACATGGCCGCAGGGGGTTCTATGGGCGAGTCCATGCTCGTCGATCTGACCCATATCCCGTTCGACCGCCTGGCAACGGTGCCGGATGAGGTCCTGCACGAGTCTCTGGCCCGCCACCTGGCGACCGACCCCGCCAGCCGGCGATGGAACAAGAGCGACAAGGCCTGCCCGCAACCCGATCAACCTGGCCCGCGAGATCGGTGACCGGCGGCTACGCCCGGCATTCGCTGTCGCCCGCCGACCTGGCCGGGCTGGGCGCGGGCGAGGTCTCGCCCGCGCTCGCCGACACGCTCAAGCGGGCGATCGCCAGCAGGAACATCGCCCTGCGCTGCGGATCCGGCGACGCCGACGTCCTGCTGGCCGCCCTGCGCGGCACGTGGTACCAGCTCGGGCAGGACCAGATGATCGAGGTCGTACGGCGGGCCGGTGACGGGTTCGCCGAACCGGGACCGGCGGCCCGGGTGCCCGAAGACGCCGGGGTCTTCACCTCGGCCGCCGAGGCGGCCTTCGGCGAGGGCGACTTCACCGGCGCCCGCCGTCTGGCCTCCGTCGCCGCCAGCCGCTACCAACTGGAGGGCGACACCCGCAGACAGGCCCAGGCCATGGCGCTGCACGGCGAGATCGCGCTGGTGGAGGGCGACCTGACCGCGGCCAGGGAGAGCTTCAGGAGCGCGCTCAACGGCTTCGAGTCGCTGGCCGACCGGCTCTCCACGGCGCGGTCACTGTCGGCGCTGGCCAACGTGGTGGCCACCAGCGGCGACCACCGGGCGGCCGCCGACCTCTACCGGCAGGCCGTGGAGATCAACCGCACCGACGTCGAGGCCAGGACCGGGCGCGGTCAGGTCGCGTCGAACTGCGCCTTTACCCGCGCGCGCTCGACGACCTCGACCGTGCGCTCGCGCTCGGCCTGAACCCGGAGGGCGAGGCGGACGCCTGCTCGGCGCGGGCGCTGGCCCTCGCGGGTCTCGGGCGGCATGAGGAGGCGGCGGCCGCCATGGAGGCGGCCCTGCTGCTGGCGCCGGGCAGTCCGCTCACGCGGGAGCGTGCGGACCGCCTGCGCAGGTGAGGGCGGCGCCGATGATGCCCGCCTCGTTCTGCAACGCGGCGGGCACGATCGGGGTGTCGATCTTCACGTGCGGCAGGAACCGGTCGGCCTTCCTGCTGACGCCGCCGCCGATGATGAACAACGAGGGCGAGAACAACATCTCCACGTGCTTCAGGTAGGTCTCGACGCGTTCGGCCCAGTCCTTCCAGCCGAGGTCGTGCTCCTCGCGGGCGCGGTCGGAGGCGCGGTGCTCGGCGTCCTTGCCGTGCAGTTCGAGGTGGCCGAGTTCGGTGTTGGGCACGAGTGTGCCGTCGATGAACAGGGCGCTGCCGATCCCCGTGCCGAACGTCAGCATCAGGACGGTGCCCTTCCGCCCCCGGCCCTCTCCGAAGGCGAGTTCCGCCAAGCCGGCGGCGTCGGCGTCGTTGATCACCCGGGCGCCGTCGAACAACTCCGAGGCGTTGACGCCGACCCACGAGTGGTGGACGTTCGCGGCGGTCTTGACCACGCCGTCCATCACCACGCCGGGGAAGGTCACGCCGACCGGACCGGTCCAGCCGAAGTGCTCGACGATCTCGGCCACGGTCTCGGCCACGGCGGCGGGCTTGGCGGGCTGCGGCGTGGGGATGCGCAGGCGCTCCTTGGTGAGGCGCCCGGCGGCGACGTCCACCGGCGCGCCTTTGATCCCCGAGCCGCCGATATCAATGCCCAAAACTTCCATGTCTGTCCCATTCCCGGTCATAGCGAACGATGAACCAGTCTCCCGCCTCCCGCGTATCTCGCGTCACAAGCGCATATCAAGGAGGCACGGATGCGGCACCCCCATAGACGCGGCATCATCACGCTCGGTGCTGTCGCGGTCGTGCTGGGAGCTACCCTCACCACCCCGGCGCAATCCACCACCCCCCGCAACCGCTTCGACGTCGTCAACCTCGTCTCCGACGTCCGTGGCAAGGCCGCCGTCACCGATCCCAAGGTCGTCAACCCCTGGGGCCTCGCCATGGGCAAGACCCTGTGGGTCTCCAACACCGGGACCGGCACCGCCACCGTCTACTCGGGCAACGGCACGAAAGAGAAGACCGAGGTCGCCGTCCCCGGCGGCGCGCCCACCGGCCAGGTCGTCAACACCGGCGAGGGCTTCACCGTCAAGGGCGAGCCCGCCACGTTCATCTTCGCCAGCCCGAGCGGCGCCATCACCGGCTGGAACGCCGAGGCCGACCCCGCCAACGCGATCATCGCGGCGTTCACCCGGGGCGCCGACTACAAGGGCCTGGCCATGCTGGACAGCGACGACGGCTCGTTCCTGCTGGCCGCCGACTTCGCCGGTGGCCGTATCCACGCCTTCAACGAGGACTTCGAGCGGGTACGGCTCGGCCGCTCGCAGTTCCGCGACCGAGCCCTGCCCCGGAACTACCACCCGTTCAACGTGGCGGTCGCCAACGGCTCGGTGTGGGTCGCCTCGGTGCTGCGCGACCCCCAGACCGGCAAGGCGGTCCCCGGGCGCGGCAAGGGCTTCCTGAGCCGGTTCAGCCCCGACGGCAGGCTCACCGGCCGCATCGGGCGCGGCCCGCTCAACGCCCCGTGGGCGATCACCACGGCGCCGCGCGGCTTCGGCGCCCTGGCCGGATCGCTGCTGGTCGGCAACTTCGGCGACGGCACCGTCCACGCCTTCAGGAGCGGCCGCCACCTCGGCGCCCTGCGCGGCGCGAACGGCCGCCCGGTCGTCCTGCCCGGCCTGTGGGACCTGGAGCCCGGCACCGCGGCCACGGGCGGCGAGAACGCCGTGTGGTTCGCGGCCGGCATCGACGGCGCCAAGCACGGCCTGATCGGACTTCTCCGGCCGGCGGGCGCCCGCCCCGCCACACCCGCGCCCGTCGGCACCTCCACCCCGAAGCCGACGAAGACGACGGGAGGTGGTTACTAGGCCCTTCTCCAGCCCGGCGCGGGCGGCGCGGCCCGCGCCGCGGCGGTGATCTCCTCTGGTACGGAGTTCTGCACGCGCCGCACACCCCGCCCGGCCGGGCCCCGGCCGCGGCGGGGTTCGCGCGTCCCCCACGGCGTCCGCGCGCACGGGGTGTCTAGAGTCGCGGCATGAGTGATGAAGCCTTCAGTACGTGGCTGCGCGCCCAGTGCGCCGAGGAATGGGAGGCGGTGGCCGGGCACCCGTTCGCCGCCGCCATCACGACCGGCACCGCCGACATGCGGCACTACCTGGAGCAGGACTTCCTGTTCGTCGACTCCTTCACCGCCCTGCTCGGGGCGGCCGTCGCGAGCGCGGACACGTTCGCGGCCCGCGTGCCGTACGGGAAATTCCTGGGACAGGTCGCCACCACGGAGGAGAAGACCTATTTCCACCGGGCGCTGGCGGAGCTGAACGGCAGCACCGACGCGGCGCCGGAGCCGGTCACGGCCGAGTTCCGCGCGCTGATGGACGAGGTCAGGACCGCGCAGGACTATCCGCTGATCGTGGCTGTGCTGTGCGTGGCGGAGTGGAGCTATCTCGACTGGGCGGCGCGGGCGCAGGAGCCGCTGCCGGAGGGGTTCGTGCACCGGGAGTGGATCGAGCTGCACGAAGGGGCGGACTTCCGCGCCTGGGTGGGGTTCCTACGGGGGGAGCTCGACCGGCTCGGGCCCGAGCTCGGTGAGCGGCGCCGGGACGAGGTGCTCGCGGTCTTCCGGCGGGCGGTCTCCCTGGAACGGCGCTTCTTCGACATGGCTAGCGCGTGAGCGGTGCCAGGTCCGCGATGCCCCGGTAGTGGATGCCGGTCATGCCGATCGCCCGGGCGCCCTCGACGTTCTCCAGCCGGTCGTCGATGAACAGGCAGCGCCCGGGCGCCACCCCGGCCTGTTCGGCGGCGATCTCGTAGATGCGCCGGTCGGGCTTGGCGTGGCCGACCTTGGCGCTGCTGACCACGGCGTCGGCGAAGTAGGTGAGGCCGAGCCGGTCGAGGTGGGCGTCGAGGCTGTCCATGGCGTTGGTGACGATGATCAGCGGCATCCGCTCCTGGACCTTGGCCAGCACCGCCCTGACCTCCTCGTCGACCCAGAACGGCACCTCGGCGAACTCCTCCACGGCCTGCCTGGCTCTCTCGTGGCCGCCCAGCTCGGCGGCGACGGCCTCGACCCACTGCCGCTCGGTGATCCGGCCCAGCGTGGCGGGCAGGAGGAGGTCGGACCGGAACGCGGTCTTGATCAGGGGCAGGCCGTAGCGGGCCTCGATGTCGGCCTGGGCGGCCTCGTCGAAGATCCGGAGGACTCCATCGAGGTCGCTCAGTACCGCGTCAAAGGTCGTCACAACCAACCATTGTGCCGTGCCAGCTGGGCCGCTTCGATCCGGTTCCTGGTGTGGGTCTTGCCGATGGCCGAGGACAGGTGGTTGCGTACCGTGCTCTCCGACAGGTGCAGCCGGGCGGCCACGTCGGCGATGGTGGCGCCGTCGAGCGCGGCGGCCAGCACGTCGCGCTCGCGGTCGGTGAGCGGGCTCGGCCCGGCGTGCAGGGCGGCGGCGGCCAGCGCCGGGTCGACGATCCGCTCCCCCGCCACCGCCCGCCTGATCGCCGCGGCCAGTTCTTCCACCGGCCCGTCCTTGACCAGGAAGCCGGCGGCGCCCGCCTCCATCGCCCTGCGCAGGTACCCGGGCCGGGCGAAGGTGGTCAGGACCAGCACCGCGCAGCCGGGCAGCGCCGCCCGCAGCTCGGGCAGGACCTCCAGCCCGCTGCGGCCGGGCAGCTCGACGTCCAACAGCGCCACGTCCGGCGCGTGCTCCAGGGCCGCCGCGACGATCTCCGGGCCCGTCGGCACCTGGGCCACGATCTCCAGGTCGTCCTCCAGGCCGAGCAGGAGCGCCAGGGCGTCGCGCATCATGCCCTGGTCCTCGGCGATCAGCACGCGCACGGTCATGGGTCCACGCTAGTTCCAGAACGCCAGCCGGTGTTCGGCGGCGTAGTCGATGGGGCGGATCCTGCCCGGCTCCAGCGACAGGGTGCCGCCCTTGAGCTTGGGCCAGGCGGGCAGGCCGGCGCCGTTCGGGTCACCGGTGCGGGCGAAGTTCGTCCAGTAGGAGAGCATCTGGCCGGAGAGCTTCTTCTGGGCCGGGCTCAGCTTCGCGCTCTTCTCGGGAAACAGGTACGGCAGGTCGCCCGCGTGGTAGGCGCCCAGGTCGAAGTCGGCGTTGATGGGCAGGAACATCGGCGCGTCCCGGTCGGCGAACTCGAAGCCGTAGACAGGGGTCCGCCTGGCCAGCAGGGTGTTCTGGGCGTGGGTGCCGCGGGCCCACACGCGGTCGGTCATGACGGCGGCCCAGGCCACGGCGGGCTTGCCGTACCTCTTGAGCGGGTATTCCTTGGCGACCTCGGCCGTGCGCTCGCCGAACGTCTCCTTCAGTGCCTGCGGGTAGGCGATCTTGCCGCGCATGGCGGCGAAGATGCGGTGCTCGTCCTTGGTGGCGCCGGCCAGCACGGGCACGCGATGGAAGCGGCCCTTCTCGATGGCCTTGGAGGGGATCTCGGGCAGGACGGCGTTGCCGTAGGCGTAGGACTGGAAGACGTTCATGATCTGCGGGACGGAGAGGATCTTCTTCACCGGCAGCCCCTTGAGGCAGGCCAGGTCGGCGCAGCCGAGCTGCTTGGCGTAGATCTGGCCGACCGCCTCGATCTGGGCCGCCGGGCGCCAGGCGTAGGACGGCTGGGCCTCCAGGCCGGGGATCATGCTGCCCGCCGGCATGTCCATCATGGTCTCGCCGCTCTGCATGGCGGCCCGCTGGAACAGGCCCTTGGCGCCCGGCGAGGTGAGGTGGCCGCCGATGGCCAGCGCGCCGAACGAGATGCCGAACACCGTGACGTTGCCGGGGTCGCCGCCGAAGGCCGCCGCGTTGCGGCGTACCCAGCGCAGCGCCTCCTGCTGGTCCTGCAGGCCGTAGGTGCCGCCGTCGCGCAGGCCCGGGTAGCCGAACCCGCTGAACACCCCGAGCCGGTAGTTGATCGTGACGACGACCGCGTCCCCCGCGGCGGCGATCGCCCTGGCGTTGGAGTAGTGGCCGGCGCCGAGCGCGCCGTCGCCGTGGATCCACACCATGACCGGCCGCTTGGCGCCCTTCCTGGCCGGGGTGGTGACGTTCAGGAACAGGCAGTCCTCGTTCTCACTGGTGATCTTGGCGTAGTCGGACCCGACCTGCGGGCACGGGCTGCCCGGTTTGGTGGCGTCCTGGACGCCCTTCCAGGCCGCGGTGGGTCTCGGGGAGTCCCAGCGCGGCGCGGTGGCGTAGCGGATCCCCTCGAACAGGCGGTGCTGCCCGTCCTCCTTCCCGCGCACCGCGCCCTTGTCGGTGGTGACGACCGTGTCGGTGGCGGCCGCCGTGCGCGCGTCGGCGCATCCGGTCAGCAGTACGGCTGCCGCGAGCAGAATCTTCATGCGTCCAACGGTGCCGATCTCCGCCCCTGCCCCGGAAGGAACGTCGATCCAGGATCGCCCAGGACAAATGTCCTGCCGCTCGAAGCGATGTCGGCGTTCGGCACTACCATCTCCGTCGATGGGCGTGAATGATCTGCGGCTGCCACAGGAGCTGCGCCAGCTGTTCACCGACGGCGGCATAGGGCGCACCCTGGCCGTCGGCATGCCCGCGGGCGAGCTGGTCTGGCCCGATCCGGGGTTCGCCCGGAAGGCCGCCAGGCCGGCGTTCTGGATGAGCGAGGAGCCCGTCGGCGGCGCGCTGTGGTCGGCCTTCCGCGCCGAGCACGCCCGCAGCGGCTTATGGCCGGTGCTGCTCGACGAGTCGGCCCAGGCGTGGGCGGCGGGCCAGGTGGTGCCCGACGACGCCGGTCAGATCGAGCACTTCACCGCCGAGGGCTTCATGGCCGAGGTCTGGCAGGAGTGGGTGGCGCAGATGCCGTCCGAGGCGCTGAGCGAGCTGGAGCCCTTCGGGGCGCTCTGCCCGGGGCTGGCGCCGCCCGGCGTGCTGGTGGCCGAGCCCGGCGCGGTCGCCGACTGGTACGCGGGCGAACTGGCGGTGCGCGGCATGCCGATGGGCCTGGCCGCGGTCGACCGGGGCGCCGACGCGCTGGCCGTCATGGGCTGGCAGGGCGCGCTGCACCACAACGAGTGGATGGTCCCGCTGGCCGCCGTGATCCGCAGCTGGGAGGACCGCTTCGGCGCCCGTGTGGTGAGCTTAGGCTTCAACACCCTCGAACTCAGCGTGGCCGCGCCGCCCGGGGACGTCGAGCATGCCCTGCACGTGGCGGCCGAGCACTGGACCTTCTGCCCGGACAACGTGGTGCAGGGGGCCGGCGACCTGATCGGCTACGCGGAGCAGCTGGTCGGCGGCCATGCCTGGTCGTTCTGGTGGGACTGACCCCAGGGGCCTCTCCTCCTTCCTGCCGGCCGGGGGTACGGCGGGCGCCGCACCCCCGGCCGGTGTTCAGTGCAAGACGGCGAGCGCCCCGTAGTTGCCCGAGGACTCCGGTGGAATGGGGCCGCAATGGTCGTCAGGACGCCATTGCGAGACCCACGCCAGGCCGGGGTCGACCAGGTCGAGGCCGTCCAGGACGGCTGCCAGGCGTTCGCGGTCGCGGGTCGCGTAGCCGGGCAGGGTCATGGCGATCAGGTCGTAGACGGCGGGCAGCAACTCGGCGGGTATGCCGTCAAGGGTGGCCTGGAGGAGCCCCAGATGGCTGCCGGGTGGCCCGGCCTGTCCGAGGCGTTTGAGCACATATCTGAACTCCTCGTCGTCCAGGATGCTGTGTCCTGAGACGACCAGGATGCCCACCGGCCGATCCCAGTCGATGAACGTGCTCACGATCCGGTCGCCGAGCAACGCGTCGATCTCCCGGGCCTCTCCTTCGACGACGCGCACCAGGTCGGTGATCGGTTCGATAGTCGCGTGCGCGTTGGCCAGGATCATCGGGTCGGATTCGGCGTAGACCACGCGAGCGCTGGGGGTGAGCGGATGAGCTCGGGCGACGTCGTGGAGGAGGCGTCCGGCCGGCAGGCCGCCGGGGACGCCGCTGCCGATCACCAGGTGCTGGTCGGTTCCCACCGACGACAGATAGCGGATGACTCGGGCCAGGAAGGCGTGGACTTCCCTGGCGGCGGTTGCGCTCACGGCGGCGGCGCTGTCGTAGCGTCGGACGGCGTCTCGGTCAGCGAAGAAGTTGTTCTTTCCTCCGGCTGCCGCGTCTAGGACTCGGGTCGGCGTGGCTTTCTCTGTTACGAGATTGGCCAGGTTTCGGATGGCGCGTTGACGCATTGAGTGTGGGCCCTTTCCCCTCGCCACAAACAATCACGGGAAAGTTGGCACCTGACCCCACGCGGTGACCGAAGTCAATAATGATCCATAATCGCCGTGGTCTGGCAATAGCTATTTCGGGAAATACTTCTTTTTTGTTTGGGCGTCCGGAGAAGCCTCGGAAAACCCCTGGTAGAAGCCCTCTCAGCGCGGGCCCGGCCCATACCGGACAGGCCTGTTTACGCGGGCCCCGCACCGGACAAGCGCGGCGGCCCCCTCCGGCGCCCCGGCGGACCCCCTGCCCGAAACCCGGCCCGACGACGCACACAGCGTGATCAGGGGCCGAGGCGCTGGCGGTGGGCGTAGAGCAGGTCGAGCGTCTCGTCGCGGGTCGTGGTGATCACCGAGAGCTTGGCGAACGCCTGATGGTAGACCTCGATCGAGGTCGTGTCGGTGACCAGCTCGTCGGACTCGATCCAGTGGGCGCAGGCCAGGTCCGGCTCGTACGGCTCGGCGAACCGCCACAACGTGAACGGCCCGGTCCTCGGCAGGTACGCCGGGTCGGTGATCGGCGCGATGTGGATCGACACGTTGGGCCGCTTGGCGTGCTGGATCAGCGCGTCGAGCTGCGCCGCCTGAATGTCCTCCCCGGCGATCGAGCGCATGAGGGCGCTCTCGTCGACCACGGCCCAGAAGACGGGCCCGTCGGGCCTGGTCAGCAGCGCCTGCCGGGTCAGCAGCACCTGGACGGCGTCGTCGACGGAGGTCAGGCCGGGCGTGGCCAGGCCGGCCACCTGGATGGCGGCCCTGGCGTAGAGCTCGGTCTGCAGCAGGGGCGGGACGATCTGGGTCTGGTAGGTCCTGATGACCGAGGCCCGCTCCTCCAGCGCGTAGGCGGTGGCCGCCAGCGGCGAGACGGTGCTGGCGTCGTACCAGGACGGCTCGCGTTCGCCTCTGGCCAGCGTCATCAGGTGCTCGCGCAGGTGCGGGGCGGCCACGCCGTACAGGGAGAGCATGCGGGCGACGGTCGCGGGCGCGGGGGCGAGCTTGCCCTCCTCGATCGCGGCGACGGCGGCCACGCCGCGGCCGAGCGCGAACTCCACGTCGGCGGGCGACATGCGGGCGGCCACCCGCAGGCCGCGCAGGCGGTCGGCGAGCGCGGTCACGGCGATGTCGCTCAGCCTGGCGGCGTCGGGCAGGTCGTTGGTCGCGGTTCTGGCGGGCAGGCCCTCGGCGCGGCGGGCGATGTCGACGACGTCGCGCAGCAGGTCGAGCGAGCCCTCGGACAGGCCCGAGGCGGAGGCGCCGATCGCGGCGGCGCGCAGCTGCAGGTCCTGCATGGCTCCGGACTCCAGATAGTCCTCACCGAGGAGCCACCCGACACTCACCTGAAGGTAACTGGCCAGGGCCTGGAGCACCTGCAGCGTCGGGTTGGTCTGCTTGCCCGTGCGCAGCTGGCTGACGTAGGCCCGGGTGATCGGGATGCCGGCGGTCGTCAAGGCGGCGGCCACCTGAGCACCCGTGTATCCGCGCTTGCTCAGCGCGTGATCGAGTCGCTCAGCGAAATTTGCCACCAAACCTCCCGTCGGGAGCGGACTGACCACAGCGTAAAGGAAGGCCCCCTGACCTGCGTAATCTTCCCATGACGAAAGTGACAGTTGACACGCTAGAACACATCTGAGCACTATCAAAACCGTATCTGATAACTGCCACTTAACAACGAGAGGTGGCCGGGTCGTGATCCAGGGCAGCTCGTGGTTCGTCAGAGACCAGACCGGACAGGGCGCGCAGGCCCTCGCCATCCAGCAGATCTGCGTTCGGATAGCCGGTCCTGAAGCCCGGATACGCACCGCCGACCTGCCCTTGGGCGGCGTCCAGGTGTGGGCGGAGCCCGATTCGTGCGCTCATGACCGGCTCTGGGCCGTCCACCACCGGATGGCCCGCGAGATCGGCCTGGCCGGATGGCACACCGAGGTCGGCTCCGACCGGCTGCTCGTGCTCGGCTGGAGCGCGCCCGCGCTCGACCACCGCGCCCGTGTGCTGCGCAACGCGCTGGAACACCGGCTCGACGACCATGAAAGGACCGCCTCGCTGGCGCTCAGGACCGCCGCCCGGCTGCTGTGCCACCCCGGCGCCGACCCGGCCGACATCGCCGCGCAGACCCTGGACCGCGTGGCGCGGGACCTGCGCTGGCCGGCCAGGCTCGCCGTACTCGGGGAACTGGAACGCACCTCCACCGTCGAACCGCTCAGGATCAGGCTCGCCCAGGTGACCGGCCTCGAGGAACGCGTGCGCCGGCGCTGCGCCGAACACCTGGACATCGCCCTGCGGGCCATCCGCACCCTGGCGGGACTCTCCGCCCCGCCCCCGGAACCGCAACCCGAGACCCGCCTGGTGGGCACCGCGGAGCGCCTGGTCGCTGCGACCGTTCCCAATCGGAGTCCCCAATGACGCTCACGCCCATCCGTGAGCACGTCACGCTCCCGCCGGCGGCCAAGAAGGCCGCCGAGAAGAAACCCAGGAAGCGGCGGCGCCCGCACCGCCACCGCGCCCGCCGTGGCTACGTCCTGCTGCGCCTGGTCGCCGCCGGCGCCGTCGTGGCGATCATGGCGGACAGCACGGCGACGACGCTGGCCGTACCGCTGCTGAGCGCCGATCCCATGACGGCGGGGCTGCCCCTCGCCGAGATCACGTGGGTGAGCACGGGGAACTTCGCGGCGGTCGCCGCGCTGCTGGCGACGGCGGGCCGCTTCGCCGACCTGCTCGGCCGGCGCAGCGTGCTCGCGCTCGGCCTCCTGATCTACGGCCTCGGCGCCACCGCGGTGATCCTGGCGCCCGCCTGGCACATTCTGCTCGCCGGGCGGCTCGCAGAGGGCCTGGGCGCCGCGATGATGTTCCCCGCGTCGCTGGGGCTGCTGCTCGGCGAGCTCCCTCCCGCGCGCCGTGCCGGGGCGGTCGCGCTGTGGGGCGCGTCCTCCGGGATCGGCGCGCTCGCCCTGCAGGGCGGGGGTGGCTGGCTCATGGAGGCGTACGGCTGGCGCGGCCTGTACCTGCCCGGGGCGATCCTGGCGGGCCTGCTGCTGTGCCTCACCATCCGCCTGCCACGTTCCCGCGGCAGCAATCGCCGCATCCCCGACATACTCGGCGCCTTCGCCCTCGTCGGCGCCATCGCCAGCGCCGTGATCGCCGTCTCCCGCGGCGACGTGTGGGGCTGGACCTCCGACCGGACCCTGATCTGCGCCGGAGCGGCGGTGGTGCTGCTGGGCGCGGCACTGGCCACCTCGTGGCGGCACCCGGCCGGGGCGATCGACATGGGGTTGTGGCGGCGGCCCGGGTTCCTGTGGGGCGGCAGCGCGTCGTTCCTCTACGGCGCGCTGTCGTTCATCGTGCTCGCGACAGGTCCGCTCTACCTGCGCGAAAGCGGGTTCGACACCATACAGATCGGCTGGTGGCTGACGCCGATCTCGATCGCGATGATCGTGGCCAGCCCGATGGCCACGCTGGCCAGCCGCCGGCTCAGCCTCAACGGCGTCATCTACCTGGGCGCGCTGATCCTCGGCGGCGGCTGCGCCCTGCTGCTGGCCCAGCCGTCGCCCACGATGTGGAGCCTGCTGGGCGCGGTCCTGCTCGGCAGCGGCTTCGGCCTGCTGTCGACTGGAACGTTCACCGCGGGCACGATCGCCGCCGAACCGACCCAGTACGCGGCGGCGGTCGGCGCGATCAACACGGCCAGGATGCTCGGCGGCGCCATCGGCGTGGCCGCCGCCTCCGTGCTGATCGAGCACCCGTTCCTGAGCGGGCCCGCCCCGGGGTTCGCCTCCGTCTTCACCACCTGCCTCGGGATCACGGCGATCATCGGGACGGCCGCGCTGGTGCGGGTCGCCCGCGGGGCCGGCCGGACTCCCATGCCCGGAGTGCTCGCCCTCGAAGAGGAGGTGGCGATGCTGCGCCACCTGCTCGCCGAACTGCGCGCCAGCTTCATCCAGGTCCGTGCCGAGGCCGAGGAGGAGCTGGCCAGGTTCGGCATCCACGATCCGTCCGGAGTCCGGGTTGGCTGGCCACCTGGCGTCCCCGGGCAGCGGCAACCCTCTGACCAGCGCTGAACCCCCCGTAGGAGCACTCCATGCACGACGACGACGAACCCCGCCGGCCGTACCAGCACCCCTACCAGAACCCCGACGAGACGCCCACCGACGGCATGCCCGCGCTGTCGGCGGCGACCGCACGCACCGTCCACCGGCTGCGCCACATCCGACAGGTGTCCGACCTGGCCATCAACGTGATCGACCAGGCTCTGGAGCGCGCGTCGTGAGCGCCCGCCGCAAGCTCACCGTCACGGTGGAGCCGGGCTTCACCGGCGAGCAGCAGGACGAGCTGGCCGCGCGGATCGGCGGGGCGGCCCGCGAGGTGCTCGGCCGCGGCGCCCGGGTCGAGGTGGACGCCGAGCCCCCGATGGACGCCCGTGCCCGTCGCGAGGCGGCGATCCGCGCCGCGTCGTGGTCGGGCTGCTGATGACCGCCCCGACGCTGTTACCCCGGACCGCTCCGGTGCCCTCCTGGGGCAGCACGGTGCTCGTCATGGCACTGCGCAACCGGGCGGCCGTGGTCTGCGACGCGGAGCTGCGCCGCCTGTCCGCCCGCGTCCCGGAACTGGACGCCCGTGCCCGCGACGAGGTGGGCCGGACCGTCCAGCGGGTGGTGGACGCCTTCTTCGGCGGCGACCTCGGCCAGCGCGTGGCCCATGACGCGGGCCTGGCGGAGGCGCTGCGCGTGCTCTTCTCACTCGACCCCTCGGGAGGCAGATCGTGACCAGAGTGGGTGTCGTGGTTCCGCCCGCCAACCCGGCGGTGGAGCCGGAGTTCGCGCGCCTGCTGGGCGCGCGGGCGGACCTGCACGTCACCCGCTTCCCCGTACGGCCCGGCCTGCAACTGGCCGAACGCCTGGACGCCTACAACGAGGCGCTGCCCGCCATGATCCGCTCGTTCGGCGGCCTGCCGCTCGACGCCCTGGTCATGGCCTGCAGCGGCTCGCGCTACCTGCTCGGCCCCGAGCTCGACCGGCGCCGCTGCGAAGAGCTCAGCGCCGAGTTCGGCCTGCCGGTCGCCTCGGCCACCGAGGCCACCCGGCGGGCGCTGGAACACCTGGGCACGCGGGAGATCACGCTGGTCTCGCCGTACCAGCCGTGGCTGACCGACCACGCCGACCGGTACTGGTCGGCGGCCGGGGTGCGGGTGTCCAGGGTGATCCCGGTCAAGGCGGGCGAGCGCTTCGCGCCGTACGAGGTGACCACGGAAGAACTCGTCGGCCAGATCGAGCAGGCCAGGGCGGCCCCCGACGCGGTCCTGTTGCTGACCGGCACCGGCATGCCCACGCTCCGCGCGATCGGCAAGCTGGCGGAGGACAACGAACGGGTCGTGCTGACCTCCAACCTGTGCGGCGCGTGGTGGGCGCTGACCAGCGCGGGCCAGCAGGTCATGCTCGGCCGCAGGAAACACCGTGACGGCGAGCGGGTGCCGACGTGAGCGCCGTGATCGTGGCCGGAGCCGGCCCGGTCGGGCTGGCCGCGGCGCTCACGCTGGCGAGGGCGGATGTGCCGGTGCTCGTGCTGGAGCGCGAGCCGGCGCTCGGCACCCGTTCGCGCGCCTCCACCATCCATCCGGCCACGCTCGACCTGCTCGACGAGCTCGGTGTCGCGGCCGGCCTCGTCGCGCGCGGCGTGGTCGTGGACCGGGTGCAGTGGCGCGACCTTTCCGGCGCGGTGCTGGCGGAGATGCGGATGGCGGGCCTGGCCGGGCTCACCGCGCACCCGTTCCGCCTGCACGCCGAGCAGGCGGCGCTCACGCCGTTGCTGCTGGGCGAGCTCGGCGCGTACGCGCACGCCGAGGTCCGGTTCGGGGCCCCGGTCGAGGCGGTGGCTCTCACGGGCACCGCCGTACGGGTCAGGACCGGGGGCGGCTGGGAGCGCGCCCGCTACCTGATCGGCGCCGACGGGGCGCACAGCACCGTCAGGTCACTGCTCGGCCTGCCGTTCCCCCAGTCCGGCTACCCCACCCAGGCGCTGCGCGTCTTCACGGGCTCGCGCCTGGAAGAGATGCTGCCGGGCCTGGCCTCGCTCACCTACGTCCGCGATCCGGCCCAGTCGTGCAGCCTGCTCCGCCTGCCCGACCACTGGCGGATCATCCTCAGGCTCGCGCCCCGGGAGGCCATTCCCGGCCGGGTGGCGGGTCTGGCCCTCACCGACCTGAACATCCTCGGCACACACCGCTACGACCTGGCCAGCGGTGTGCTCGCCTCTTTCCGGCACGGCCGGGTGCTGTTCGCCGGTGACGCCGCGCACGTCACCTCCACCGCCGGCGGCCTCAACATGAACGCCGGCATCCACGACGCGGTCGACCTCGGCAGAACACTCGCCGGCGTCCTCGGGGGACACCAGCCGCCTGCCGCGCTGGAGAGCTGGGCGCGCCGCCGCCGCGCCGTCCTCGTCGACCACGTCATCCCGGCCAGCGAGGCCAGGGTCGCAGGGGTGCAGGACGGCGACGCCGCCCGGCTGCCCGCCGCCATGGCCGCGCTGCGCGCGATCGCCGCCGACGGCGAGGCCACCCGGGCCTACCTGGCCAAGGCCTCCATGCTCGACACCGTCCCCCTTCCCGTGAGGCACACCTGACATGCGAATCTGGTTCCAGAAGCACGCCGTCGAGGGCCGCTCGCCGCTGCTCGACAAGCTTTACGCGGAGCACCTGACCAAGGTGGCCGGACCCGGCACCACCATCGAGATCCACACCCTGCCGCCGCAGACCTACGCCGCGGAACTGCCCGAGGAACTGGTCGGCTTCGGGCCGCTCGGCCTGCTGTTCGGCGACTACTTCGCGCGCACGGCCACCGCCGCCGAGCGCGACGGCTGCGCCGCCTGGATCAGCGGCGCCGGCCAGGACCCCGGGCTCGCCGCCGCGCGCGTGCGCGCGACCATCCCCGTCATCGGGTACGGCGACGCCACCTGGCACGCCGCCCGCCACGAGCGCCACCGGCTGGGCCTGATCGGCTTCATCCCGCACCTGGCCGAGCCGATCACCGACAACATCCGGGCCGCCGGCGCCACCCTGGCCGCCTACGAGATGATCGACGACGGGGCGGCCGTGGTCACCAGGGCGCTGGCCCAGGACTTCGACCCGTTCGTCCGCGCGTACACGGCGGCCGCGCGGCGGGCCGCCAGAGCCGGCGCGCAATGGCTCGTGCCCGCCGAAGGCATACCCAACGAGATCCTGGTCCACCTCGGCATCCGCGACCTGCACGGGCTGCCGGTGATCGACCCCGGCGGCCTGGCCGTCAAGACCGCCGAGCATCTCGTACGGCTGCGCGACCTCGGCATCACCGCCCGCGCCGACGCCGGGTACTGGAACCGGCGCCCGCCCGCGGTCGTCCTGGAGCACGCCGAGCGGATCCTGGGGGCACGGCCATGAGCTACCCGTCCGACCGGCCGCGGCGGCTGCGCCGTACCGCGGCGTTGCGCGCGCTCGTCGCCGAGACCCGGCTGCACCCGTCGGACCTCGTGCAGCCCCTGTTCGTCCGCGAGGGCATCGAAGAGCCCCGGCCCATCCCCTCCATGCCGGGTCAGGTCCAGCACACGCGCGAGAGCCTGCGCAAGGCCGCCGCCGCCGCGGCGCAGGCCGGCGTGGGCGGGATCATGCTCTTCGGTGTCCCCGCGGCCAAGCACGCCGACGGGCGCGGCGCCTGGGACCCCGAGGGCATCGCCCAGCTCGCCCTGGCCGACGTCGCCGCCGAGGTCGGCGAGGCCACCGTCGTGATCGGCGACATCAACCTGGACGAGTACACCGACCACGGGCACGTCGGCCTGCTCGGCCCGGACGGCGACGTCGACAACGACGCGACGCTGCGCGCCTACTCCAGGGTCGCCGTCGCGCAGGCCGCCGCCGGCGCGACCATCGTGGCGCCCAGCGGCATGATGGACGGCCAGGTCGCCGCCATCCGCGCCGGGCTCGACGCCGCCGGGTACCAGCGGGTGCCCATCCTGGCCTACGCCGCCAAGTACGACTCCGCCTTCTACGGGCCCTTCCGCACCGCCGTGGAGTCGTCGCTGGTCGGCACCCGCTCCACCCACCAGCAGGACCCGGCCAACCTCCGCGAGTCGATGCGCGAGGTCGAGCTCGACGTCGAGGAGGGCGCCGACCTGGTGATGGTCAAACCGGCCGGACTCTACCTCGACGTGGTGCGCAGGGTCGCCGACGCGGTCGACGTCCCCGTCGCCGCCTACCAGGTGTCCGGGGAGTACGCCGCGCTGGAGGCCGCCGCCGGGCACGGCTGGCTGCAGCGCGAACGGGCCATCGAGGAGAGCCTCACCGCGATCCGCCGGGCCGGCGCCCGGATCGTCATCACGTACTGGGCCACCGAGGTCGCCCAGCGACTGCACCGCTAGCCCCTCCGGAGGAGAAGACGTGTCCCGCGAACTGTGTGAGCACTACGGGCCTCACCTGTACGACTACTGCAGGACGGAGCTTGGCGAGCCCGACGCCGAGCTGGCCGCCGCGGGCACGTTGCTGACCGCGTCGGCGCGCGCGGGCCAGGTCACCGACCCGGCCGCGTTGCGCCCCTGGCTGTACGCGCTGGCCCGCGCGCACCGCGCCGCGCGGGCCGCCTCGCACCCGGCGAGCACCGGGTCGTGGGCGCGTTCCAGCCGCATGTCCGACCTGCTGCCCGAGGCGCTGATCGCGCTCGACGGCCCGTACCGGGAACTGCTCGATCTTTCCGTACGGCACGGCCTGCCGCACGCCGAGATCGCCCTGCTGTTCGACGTGCCGGAGTCCCTGATCGACGCCACCGTCAGGGAGGCGGCGTGGCGGCTGGAGACCTGGCTGGCCGCGGTCACCGCGGCACGGGCCGCCCACGGGTGCGCCCAGCTGGCCGGGCGGGTGGCGGAGTGGGCCGCCGCGCCCAGCCGCAGCACCCGCGCCCGGCTGGGGCGCCACCTGTACGGATGCGTGTCGTGCCTGGCCGCGCCCAAGGGGCTGCCCGCCGCCACCCTGCTCACCCACCTGCCGATCGCGGCTCCGCGCGGGCCGCTGTCGGACCTGCTGCCGCTCGCCTCGCCGCTGGCTCCGGACGCGGTGGGGTGGCGGGCCGACGGGTTTCCCGTGCAGTCACACGGGCTCGGCGGCGTCCCGCACGCGCGCCTGGCCGACGGCGCCGCCCTGGCCACGACGCCGCCGAGCGCCCTCACCGCCACGCACGCGGCGTACGCCGACGCGCGGGCGGCCGATCCCCTGAACACCCCGGTCGCCGACCCCACGACGGCGACCGGGGCCGGGGTCCGACCGGGGGCGGGCGCGGCTGCCCCCGGCCGGATTCCCCTCCCTTCCGGCCCGGACTTCACCTCGACGGACGCCTTCCCCCGCCTTTCCCCCGACCCGCCACCCACGCTGGAACCCACCAGCGCGTCATCGGGCCCTGGGGCCATTGGCGCATCGTCGGGCCCGGTGTCCACCCAGGCGCCTTCCAGCGTGTCATCGGGCCTTGGGGGCACCAGCGCGTTATCCGGCCCTTCCCCTGCCGGGGGCGCGTCGTCCGGCGGGGGTTCCGGCGCCTCGCCCGAGGGGGTTCCGGCCGATCACACCTTCTCCGGGCGTGCTTCCGGTGACACGCCCGGAGAAGCGGCGGGGTCCGGGTATCTGGACGCGCTGATCGCCTTCGGGGCCGACCGCAGGACCGCCGCGCCGGATGCCGAGGCCACCGACGCCTCCTTCGGACCGATGGCCGGGCCGCCCCTGGGGTTCGGCGGCCCGGCCCGGCCCGGCGGGTCGTCCCATGCCGGGCAGCCCGGTCGCGGTCACCCCTACGCGACGCCCATCTACGCGGCCCCCGTCTACGGCGCGGAACCCGACGAGCCCCCCACCACCCACGAGCCCGCCCTCCGCAGCATCGACTTCCAGGAGACAGATCCTCGCGGAGCCGTCACCTCCGGCAGGTCCGTCACCTCCCGTGGCGAGGCCACCCCCTTTCACGAGGACGCCGCTCTCCCCCGCGCCGACACGGGCCCCTCTCGGGCCGGCGCCACGTCCTCGGGCGGCGACGCCGTACCCCATAGGGACATGAGCCCCGCGCGCGGCGACACCCGGCCCTCGCACGGGGACGGGGGCGACTTCGCCGAGCGTGATCCCTACACCCTCTCAGCCACCCCCGAGGAGCCGCTGGCCGAAGACGAGTTCCGGGCGTGGGAACGGCGGGGCGGCAAGTGGGACGAGTTCTGGAAGGACCGCCCCGACGAGGCCGATCCCGAGGCGCGCATCTCGGTGCGTTCGGTGGCGAGGGTCGGGCTGCTGGTCGGCGCCGGGGTGCTGGTGGCCGGTCTGGCCTGGTCGGGGATCCACGCCCGCCCCCGTCCCACCACGATCAGCGAGGCCGCGGCCCCGCAGCCCCGGCCCGTGGTCACCCTGAACGAGCCGGGCGCCGACCCCGAGGTGGAGGTCCCGCCGCAGGAGAACCCGGGGACGACCAACCCGGAACAGCTCATACCGGGTCGGACGCCGCCTCCGACCACCTCCCCCACCACGAACCCCGCGGGGCCGAGGGACGGCACCACGAAGAAGCCGTCGGACACGAGAAGCTCCGACGACTCGCCCGATCCGCCGCGCGAGCCCACCACGGCCCCCACCCGCCAGCCGACCAGGCAACCGACGAAGCAGCCGACCAAACAGCCGACGAAGCAGCCCACGAAGGCACCCGACAGGGGTCCGGCGAAGGAGTCGGCGGAGCCGATGGCCAAGAAGGTCGAGCTGCCGAAGCCGCCGCCGCCCAGCGCGCGGCTGTCGAACGCGTCGGCGTCGCTGGGCTCGGGCCGGATGGGTTCGTTCTCGCTCGACTGCGAGGGCTCGTGCCAGATCACCTCGGCCTCCGGCTCGAACGGCATCAGCGTCTCCGGCTCCTCCTACACCGTCAGCGCGCCCACCAGCCGCCCCGGCTGCCCGGGAGCCCCCACCACGGAGTCGGGCACGATCACCGTCTCGTGGTCGGGCACCAGAAGCGGTGACGGCACCACCACCGCCGGAACCACCAGCGGCGACGGCACGCTGACGATGAGCGTGTCGTGGACGGTCGCCAAGGACAAGGGCACGTTCGTGCCCGACATGAAGGGCGGCGGCTACTGGAGCAACTGCAGCCCGAACAGCGCCGACTACTGAGGCAGGGAGATCTGATGAAAGGGTTCTTCACCGGCATCTCCCGGAGGGAGAAGCAGTTCGCCGTCGCCGGGATCGTGATCGCTCTGGTGTTCTTCATGCCGTTCCTGGCGATGGCGGATCCGGGCAGCATCCCGGGCTCCGGGCCATCCGGTACGCGGCCGACCTCGGCCCAGGAGAAGGCGCTGGACGTGAAGCAGGGCGACTCGTGCAAGGACGTGCTGCCCGCCGACACCCCGTCGTACGTGGTGTGCGAATGGCTGACGCCGCCGCAGGACGCGGCGAAGGTGGCGGCGTTCTGGGCGGCGGACGGCGGGGCCAACTTCGAGAAGGCGCGGCCGCTCCCGCAGGACTACGTGCGCTGCAACCAGAAGACGGACCTGTCGAAGGAGCCGAACTGCCGGGGCGGGCAGACGTTCTGCGAGGAACTGCCGAGCGGCTGGTACAAGTGCGTCAACATGGTGAACAACGAGGTCACCTACGAGAAGTACGTGGACGGCAAGAAGCAGGTCCTGACCAGCCCGCCGCCCGACGCCATGACCCCCGCCGACCGCGACGGCGCCGACCGGGCCCCGTCAGACTCCGGTACGACCGACCCGGGTTCGACGGACTCCAGGACGACGGACCCCGGCACGACGGATCCCGGCAGGGGTGACACCGGTGAGACGGGGCGGCCCGCCGTACCCTCGCCGGCTCCCTCCGACGAGCTCGGACCCGGGCCCACCGTGCGCTCCGCCGCGCCCGTCGCCACCGCGATCACGGCCGCGAGCAAGGCCGGGCTGCGGATCTGGGTGGAGAACGACCTGGCCGACGACTTCCGCGCCGGTGACGCGCAGTTCAGGGCGGCGGTGGCC
Organism: Nonomuraea sp. NPDC050540; assembly: GCF_044457485.1. Lineage (NCBI taxonomy): Bacteria > Bacillati > Actinomycetota > Actinomycetes > Streptosporangiales > Streptosporangiaceae > Nonomuraea > Nonomuraea sp. NPDC050540. The sequence continues at coordinate 386,455 of NZ_JBITHA010000001.1, read as the reverse complement.
AAGCTCGTGGCGGCGGCGCAGCGGCCGGGCGTGGTGGGCGTGAAGTTCGCCGACTACCTGGGCTTCCGTGACTTCACCTCGGCGGCGCAGGTCAAGCAGTTCGTCTCCGAGGCGACGAAGGCGCTGCGGGCGAAGCTGCCCGGCAAGCGGCTGGCCATGGGCGTCGTGGTTCCCGAACTCGGCTGCGGCCAGGCCGAGCAGTGTGTCGCCGACATGCGCTCGCGCTATCCGCTGGTGACGCGCTCGCGAGTGGACGACTACATCCGCACCTCCGGGGTGGACCGCGTGTACGTGGCCTCCGGCCTGTTCGGCAAGTCGTACGGCGGCTTCAAGGTCACCCTGGACGGCCAGGAGAGCGCGATCACCCCGGCCATCGCCGCGCAGGCCCAGTGGATGGCGGTCAAGGCGCTCGGATGGGACGCCGTGGTACAGATCGGCTCGCGCGAGTACGGCCTGACCCACTCCGGCCAGAGCTCCCCGTGGGACAAGGAACGCGCGCAGGCCGAAGTCGACGCCCGGGTCGGCAACGCGATCGGACTCGGCGCGCAGACCGTCACCCTGTGGGGCCACCGGATCAGCTACGACGCCGACCACCGCCGCATCCTCGACGCCGGCCTGGCGCCGAACGCGGTGTGGCAGGCCCTGATCGGCAAGGGCATGCGGGAGCGGCTGTCGGTGCTGTTCGATCCGGGCAACCCGGAGGTGAGCGTGAGCGCGGACATCCAGGCGCTGGCCAAGGGCGTCAGCGAGATCTTCGTGCTGGTGTGAGTCACATGTCGGGCGGCAGATCATGACAATCCACCCAGTTGTCGCAGGTGGGCTCGGGCTCCCCGCCCGTCGGGGTCGAGCTGGGCTTCTGGGTGGGCTGCGCGGACGGCTGGGCCGGAGGCTTGCCCGACGGTTTCGCGGACGCCTTCGCACTCGGCTTGGCGCTCGGCTTGGCGCTCGGCTTCGTGCTCGGTTTCGCACTCTGCTTGGCCGACGGTTTCGCACTCGGCCGGGCGCTCGGCTTCGTGGAGGGCTTAGCGCTCGGCTGGGCCGGGGGTTTGGTGGTCGGCTCGCGCGCGCCGGCCGTGGGCTCGGCGCTCGGCTCCCGTGCGGGGCCGCTCGTCTCGGGCTCCTCGGGGGTACGGCTCGGCAGCGGCGTGAAGACCACCTCCCCCGGCACTTCCATGAGACTGACCTTGGGCGTGGCCACGGCGGGCCGCTCATCCGGGTCGCCCCCGCTCAGTCCGAGCCAGGCGCCGAGCCCCGCCAGCACCACCATCCCGGCGGCGACGGGCACCACCGCCCGCATCCTGAGGTGCCCGCGCCCCGGCCAGTCGTCCAGCACATCGGGCTCCTGCTCCCCCGGCCACCGGGTACGCGGCCGGCTCTCCCAGACATCGGGCCCCGGCTCGTCCCGCCGTCCGTCACCACCACCGAACGCGCCCGCCCGGCCGGACTCCGTCAGATCCCCCTGGCCACTCCCGCCGTCAAGCCAGGACAAGTCCCGCCGGCCAGACCCCGATGCGCCCCGCTCACCGGACCCGGCCTCGGGCCCCGAAGCATCGGACCGCAGAGTGCCGGACTGTGGAGCGTCGGGCTGTGGAGTGCCGGGCTGTGGAGTGTCGGGCCCGGCGTCTGATCGGGGTGTGGTCCGGTGGCCGAGGGCGTTGGAGCGTGAGGTGCCGGGCTCCGGCGTGGCCTGCTGGGCGGGTGGGGGCTGGTGGCCGGGTTCTGGCCAGGGTGGATCCTGGTGGCCGGGATCGGCGTCGCGGTACCGTCCGGCGTCGTACGGGTGTGTCATCGCCTTTGACTCCCCATAACGCGAAAAATCGACAAAAAGGGGCCCGGGGCCAGAAGAGCCCCGGGCCAGGGTCCGGTCAGAAGAACGTGTTCTCCGGCTCCGGCAGGTCGAGCAGCGCCGGGCCGCGGAAGGCCGTGCTGTCCTGCGGCACGTCCGCCAGCGGGCTGCCGACCACGAACGGCACCCGCACCTGGCTCTTGGCCAGGTCGACGGTGACCTTCGCGCCGGTGCCCACCTCACCGCTGTAGCTGGCGTCGGTGCCGGCGATCACCAGGCCGATCCGGTGACCCTTCTTGAAGGTGTAGTCGTGGGGCAGCGTGTCCCACGCCACCTTCACCGACGTTCCGGGCGGCACCGGCTGCGAGACCAGCGACGAGTCGCGGTTCTGCACGTCGATCCAGCCGCGGGCGACGATCTCCAGCGGGCGCGTGGCCACGTTGGTGATCGTCTTCTTGTAGCAGGCGTCGTCCTGGGCCGTGCTCTCGCCGTGGCAGCTCTCCTCGGTCAGCGTGGTGATGCCGAGGCCGCGCCGCCAGTCGACGCGGGTGTCCTCGCCGAAGTCGACGAGCAGGGCGGTCAGGTTCGATGTCGACTTGTCCAGCGACACCCGCAGGTCCACGTTCGGCGTACCGGACAGACGCATGTTGAGCGGGAGCTCGCCGGTGGTGAAGGCCACGCGGCCCGGGTGCGGGGTGCCGACGTCGGCGACCATCTGCTCCTCGCTCAGCCTGGTGTCGGTGAACGTCGCCGTCGTGCCGCGCCTGGCCGGCTTCAGGCCGAGCGAGCCGTCGGCGCCGGGCCGCAGGCTCACCTGGGCGGCGTTCGGTGCCGGCCAGTCGCGCTGGGTGATCCACTGGGTGGGCGAGAGCTGGACGTCGGCCCTGGGCTCGTTCATGATCCCGTTGCGCACGTCGTGCAGCCAGTAGTCGAACCAGCGGTGCAACGTGTCCACCCACAGGTCGCGGCGGCCCTCGAAGTCGAACGGGTCGACGTGCTGGTAGTGGCCGACCCAGATCTTGCGCGGGATGTTCCGCTCGGCCAGCTTCTTCCACCAGATGGAGAAGTTGTCCGGCTTCACGTTGAGGTCGTTGCTGGTGTGGGCGACGAAGACGCTCGCCTTGACCTTGGACACGTCGCCCTGCAGCCCGGCGATGTAGTCGCGCAGGGCCCAGAACGCGTTGTAGTTGCCCGTGGCGTCGCCGTCGTCGGCGTCCATCTTGTCGCGTACGGCCTTGCACTTCGGCTCAGGATCGGTGTCCACGTAGTTGGCCAGCCAGGAGGCGTAGTCGTAGTTGTAGACGACGCCGTTGGAGCGCTGGTACTTGTACCACGAGCTGATCGCCGAGATCGGGACGATGGTCTTGAGCCCCTCGACGCCGGTGGCCGCGACGGCGTTGGCCAGCGTGCCGTCGTACGACTTGCCGATCATCGCGGACTTGCCGTTGGTCCAGTCGGCGAGGGCGGGGCTGCCGTCGGCCCGGTACGCCTTGGCGCGGCCGTTCAGCCAGTCGATGACGGCCTTGCCGCCGAGCACGTCGGCCTGCCCGCCGATGTCGGGGCAGCCGTCGGAGCGGGTGGTGCCGAGCATGTCGACGTTCAGTACGGCGTAGCCGCGCGGCACGAAGTAGTTGTCGTAGAAGAGGGGGAACTTGACCACGTTCCCGGCGGCGTCGTAAACCTTCCGCTCGCCCTCGTTGCCTCGCCCGGAATTGTCGTAGTAGGGGCTCTCATCGATGATGACCGGAACCTTCAGCCCCGGGCCGGACTCCTTGGGCCGGATGATGTCCACCCGCACCCGGTCGAGCCTGCGGTCCCCGTCGCTGTCGAGCGGCGACTCGACGTAGACGTGCTCGCGTACGGCGTCGGCGTAGGAGAAGACCGGCTGGGTCCGGCCGTTCGCCACGGTGACGGCGGGATCGGCCGTGGCCTGGGCGGGGGTGGCGAGCGCCAGGGTGACGGCGATCGCGGCTATGGCTGGGGATAATTGTGGCACGCGTGTCCTCCGTGACATTTGACGAAAAACATCCGCAATGTGTCACGAACCCCCAAGCTGATCAACCCCCCACCTGCCTCCATTACCGGACAAACGATCAAAAGCCAATCGATAACGGTGCGTTCTACCGTCTGGCCCATGCTGAGAATCACGGAGGCCGCCGCCGTCGCCGCCCTCCTCACCGCCGGACTGTCCGCCGTCGGCACCGCTCCGGTCTCGGCCGCGTCGGCCGCCGGGCCGTAAAGTTCATCAACTTCGGCAGCAACCACTGTCTCGACAGCAACAAAGCCGGCGACGTCTACTCCATCGCCTGCAACTACGCGACGAAGCAGATGGGACAGGATCCGGTGAAGTTCGCCTCGAAGCTCGAAGGCATTGTGGAAAAGGTGGAGAAGTATCAAGGCGTCCTGAGCCAGCTCGGCCAGATTTTCACGTGAAAGGATGCTAGTTTGGCCGTATGACTAACTTGGTCGAACGGCCAACTTCGCCTCGTGGAGGTCGGCGGCGGGAGGAACTGGTGGCGGCGGGGATCGACCTGCTCCGTGAGGAGGGCTGGCCGGCCGTCACCACCCGCGGCGTCGCCGAGCGGGCCGGGACCAATCCCGGCCTCATCCACTATCACTTCGGCGGGCTGCCCGGCCTGCACGCCGCCATCGCGCGTGCGGCCGGGGAGCTGGTGATCGGGCCCCTGGTGGCGGAGCTGCTCGGGGCCGTTGACGCGCGGGCGGCGCTGGACAGGATCCGGGACATGCTGGGGGAGACCACCGGGGACGAGCGGGCCACGCGGCTGGCGGTCGAAGTGATCGCCGGGGCGGCACGGGATCCGGCGCTCGGTGAGGTGTTGCGCGAGCAGCTGCGGCAGGCCCGCGGGCAGATCGGCGAGGCGCTCGGGCGGATGTATCCCGAGTGGCCGGCCGAGCGCAGGGCCGGGGCGGCGGTGCTGGTGACGGCGGCCGTCGACGGGCTGATGCTGCACTACCTGCTCGATCCGGGACTTCCCGTGGGCCAGGCCGTGAGCGCGGCGGAAGGGTTGCTGTCATGAGGGTGCTCATCAACGGGGGCGGGGTCGCCGGCCTCACCCTCGCGTACTGGCTGCGGCGCAACGGGATCGAGCCGGTCGTCCTGGAACGCTCGCCGCACGGGCGGCTCGGCGGGTACGGGATCGACTTCTTCGGCACCGCCCACGACGTGGCCGAGCGCATGGGGATCGTCGACCGGCTGGTGCCGCGCCAGCTGCCGGTCGACTCGGTCGACTTCGTGGACGCCTCGGGGCGGGCCTGGGCGCGCCTGACCGTTCCCCTGCTCGACCGGGTGATCAAGGGGCCGCGTCTGGGGCTCATGCACACCACGCTCGAAGAGGCGCTGCTGGAGGCGGTTCAGGACGACGTGGAGATCCGCTTCGGGGAGAGCGTCGCGGGCGTGCGCCTCGTGCCCGGCGGGGTGGAGGCCGATCTGGCCTCGGGCGGCACCGAGGCGTTCGACCTGCTCGTCGGCGCCGACGGCATCCACTCCCTGACCAGGGAGCTCGTCTTCGGCGCCGAGGAACGCTTCGCCCGGTACCCGGGCTGCCGCCTGGCCTCCTACCCGGTGCCCGACCGCTACCACCTGGGGCGGGTCCGCGCCCACTACACCGAACCCGGGCGCCAGACCGTCGTGTATCCGACCGGGCGCGCGGACGAGCTGGCCGCGTTGTTCATCTTCCGGGCGGCGAACGGCGGCGCCGTACCCCGGCAGGAGCGGCTGGACCTGCTGCGCTCCACCTTCGACGGCATGGGCTGGATCACCCCCGCGCTACTGGAGGACGCGCCGGCCGACGGGGACGTCTTCATGGACACGATGACGCAGATCGTGCTGCCCTCCTGGCACCGCGGCCGGGTGGCGCTGGTGGGCGACGCCTGCGGTTCGATGACCATGCTCTCGGCGCACGGTGTCTCGATGGCCATGCTCTCGGCGCAGGGCGTCTCGATGGCCATGGGCGGGGCGTACCTGCTGGCCGAGGCGCTGCGTGACGAACGCGAGCCCGAGCGCGCCTTCGACCGCTACGAGCGGCGCATGCGCGGGGAGGTGGCCAAGCGGCAGCGCACCGCGCGGTTGTTCACCAGGACGCTGGTCCCGGCCACGCGGCCGCAGCTCGTGGTGCAGAAGGCGGTGACCAGGACGATCACGCGTGAGGCGTTCGCTCCGGTGCTGCGGCGGCAGTTCGGCGCGGAGACGATCCTGGCGAAGCGGGCGGCGCCGCCGACCGGGTGGCGCCGCCGGGCCTGGCGGTTGCCGATCGGCCTGTTCCGCGCGGGCCTGGGCTGGCTGGTGCCGCACCGGATGATGTTGCTGACGCACACCGGCCGCAGCTCGGGGCAGCCTCGCCAGGCGGTGATCGAGATCGTGGCGCGGGACGGCAGGAGCGTGGTCGCGGCTTCGGGGTTCGGCACGGGCGCGGACTGGTACCGCAACGTGCTGAAGACGCCGGAGGTCACGATCCAGATCGGCGGGCATCCCCGCCCGGCCGTCGCCGCACCCCTGTCCGCCGCCGAGGGCGCGGACATCATGGCCACGTACGCCGCCCGCCACCCGGCGGCGGCCCGGCGGCTCTGCGCGGTGATGGGGTTCGACGACGTGCTGGACTTCCGGCAGATCGGCGGGCGGATCCCGTTCGTGCGCTTCAGTGCGCCACGTTGACGCGCTGTGACGGGGTGGTCGGGTTCTCCAGCTCGTCCACCAGCGCCACGGCGTAGTCCTCGGCGGTGATGAACGGGCCGACCAGGGTGTCGCCGCCCTTGCGGTAGGCGCCGGTGCGCTCGCCGGGGGCGATCTGGGCGGCCGGGGAGATGTAGGTCCAGCGCAGGTCGTCCGCCTCGGCCCGGATGACGTCGAGCAGCGCGGACTGCGCCAGCGCCTCCTTCTTGTAGATCTCGGGGAAGTCGGGGGTGTCGACGAGGCGGGTGCCAGGCGCGATCTCCAGGCTGCCCGCGCCGCCGACGACCACGAGGCGGCCGACGCCCGCGGCGCGCAGGGCGGCCAGGACCGCGCGTCCGGCGGCCAGCAGCGGGGCCTCGGGCTCGCTGCCGTCCCTGGGCGGGGCGATGGACAGGACCACCGCGTCCTTGCCCTTGGCCAGGGCGGTGATGGCCGCGACGTCGGCGGCGTCGGCGGTCTGGGTGCCGTCCCTGCCCGAGCGGGTGACGCCGGTGACCTCGTGGCCCCGGTTCGCGGCCTCGGCGGCCACCCGGCTGCCGATCATTCCACTGGCGCCGATCAGCAGGATGTTCATCGTGGACCTCCTCGGTTGCGGTTGCGACTGCGAAGGTATCCATTGGATACTGGTTACTTCAACGTGCCATTGCTACCTTTGGGAAACCATGACGAACGGCGACGCCTTCGACCCGAACTGCCCCACCAGGCTGGTGCTCGACCGGATCGGCGACAAATGGTCGGTGCTGGTCGTGCTGAGCCTGCGCCACGGGCCGAAGCGCTTCACCGAACTGCGCGACATGATCGGCGGGGTGACGCCCAAGGTGCTGACCCAGACCCTGCGCGCGATGGCCGCAGACGGGCTGCTCACGCGGGAGGTGTTCGCGGAGGTGCCGCCCCGGGTGGAGTACACGCTGACGCCGCTCGGCCGTTCGCTGCAGGAACCCATCCAGGCGATCACCGACTGGGCGGAGCAGTACGTCACCGAGGTCATGGCCGCGCGGGAGAGCCGGCAGGGGCGGGAAAGCTGACCCGCCCCCGCCGGGAGTCCTCCGTCACGGGTTGCCGTTGATCAGTGCCATGGCCAGGCCGGGGCTGAACTGTCCGGCCGGCGTGGTCGGCGCGATGCCGCACCTGCCGTCGGAGTCGCCGGGCACCTTGACCCAGTAGTGGTACTCGGCACCCGAGGCCGGCTCGGCCCCGACGCTCTCAAGGCGATCGACGAGACCCTGGGCGACCTCATCGAACACCACCCCACCAGCCCTCTAAGCCCCCAATCCCGCCCATAACCCCCTTTCGTGTTGCTTCGGGTTCTCGCGCGCTCGTCCCGCGGCCTTCCGCGCGTCAATCCCCCGTCGGGGTTACGGCAAGCCGGGTTGCCCGGTCCGCCGTACCCCGCCGGGGTCTGTCGGGCGATGGTCGTGAGGGCTCATGGGGTGCTCGCCGTGACAACTCCGCTGTTGGCCGGTCGAGCGCTCAGCGGCGTTCGTTCACACAGCGCAGGACCGGGTAGCGGGTCAGCGCCGCGTGGTCCAGGTCCTGCGCCGTGGTGATGTGGAAGGTGGTGCTCTCCCCGGGCAGCAGGGTGACCAGCTGGTCGTCGATCTTCGCGTCCGGGGCCAAGCGGTCGGGGAAGACGGCCAGGTCGCGCAGGATCGTCCTCGCGGTCACCCGCAGCCGCACACCGTCGTTCACGGGCTCCACGTCGGTCGTGTAGTCGGCGGGCGGGTAGCCCATCTCGGGGTCCTCCTCGGCCAGGCGCAGTGCCCGCGAACCGTCCAGTTCGGCCACCAGCAATTCGCCCGTCGCCAGGTCGGCGATCGCCGGTTCCACGCCCAGGACGGCCCTCGGTTCGACCCTGATCGTCACCGACTCCTTGGCCAGCGTCTCGCCGGCGACGGACATCCTGGTGATCGCCAGTTCGCCCTCCCACGGCTCGGCGGAGTCGTTGACCGCCACCAGTTCGGCGCCCTGGAAGGTGAGGATCCGGGGGGCGTAGGCGCGGCGCATGCCGTACCAGAGAGGCTTCTTGCGGCCGTCGCCGTCGACGGCCGACCACGACGTGACGAGCCAGCAGTCGTTGAACTGCCAGATGATCGTGCCCATACAGTACGGCATCAGCGCGCGGAAGCGCTCGACGCCGAAGGCCATCGCGCGGGCCTGGTTGAGCTGGGTGTAGTAGTGCCAGTCGTCGAACGTCTCCGGCCGCGGCAGGTGCGCGCCCAGGCCGCGCAGGAGCTTGTCCTGGCCGCCGATCGCCTTCTGCGGGGAGGAGTCCGGCGTGAGCGGCCGGTCGGAGGAGGCCCTGCGCAGGGTGGCGTAGGCGGGCGGGCCCTGGAAGCCGAACTCGGCCACGAAGCGCGGGGTGTAGTTCGCATAGTGGGTGTAGTCCTGGGCGTTCCAGACGGTCCAGATGTGGATCGTGCCACGCGAGGGGTCGTTCGGGTCGCGGTCGGGCGTGCCGGAGTAGGGGCTGCCCGGCCAGTACGCCCGCGCCGGGTCGACCTCGTTCACGACGCGCGGCAGCAGGTCCTGGTAGAAACCCTCTCCCCAGGTACGCCCGGCGAGCTCCTTCTTCCAGCCCCAATGCCAGAAGCCCTCGATGTTCTCGTTGTTGCCGCACCACAGGACCAGCGACGGGTGACGCATCAGGCGGGCCACGTTGTCGCGGGCCTCGGCCTCGACCTCGCTCCAGAGCGGCTCCTCCTCCGGGTAGGCGGCGCAGGCGAACGGGAAGTCCTGCCAGATGAGCAGGCCGCGCTCGTCGGCGAGGTCGTAGAAGGCGTCCGACTCGTACGTGCCGCCGCCCCAGACGCGCAGGAGGTTGGCTCCGGCGTCGGCGGCCTGGGTGAAGCGCTCGGCCAGGTTCGCGGCGGTGACGCGGGCGGGGAAGCAGTCGTCCGGGATCCAGTTGAAGCCCTTGACGTAGACGGGGGCGCCGTTGACCGTCAGGCGGAAGGCCTCCCGGTCGACGTGGACGTCACGGAAGCCGATGCGCTCGGTCCGCACGTGGTCGCCGAGCCGCACCGTCAGGTCGTACAGCCGGGCCTCCCCATACCCTCGGGGCCACCACAGCTCCGGGTCCTCCACCCGCATGCGCAGAACGGCACCGGTCTGTCCGGCGGCCAGCCGTACCCGCGCCTCGACGCCCGCCACCTCCGCGACCACCTCGCACGCGGCGGGACGCGCCTGCTCCACCCGGACGCGCACCTCGACCTCGCCGTCGGCCCGCGCGGTCGGCAGCACCTCCGCCAGCCGCGCGCCCGACCAGGATTCCAGCCCGATCGCCCGCCAGATGCCCGCCGTGACCAGCGTCGGTCCCCAATCCCAGCCGAAGTTGCAGGCCATCTTCCTGATGAAGGGGTACGGCTCCGCGTACGCGCCGGGCCGCTCCCCCAGCTCGGCGCGGCGGGCCTCGGCGTAGGCGTAGGGCGAGTCGAAGCGGACGGTCAGCGTGTTGGCGCCCTCGCGCAGCAGGTGCTCGACCGCGAAGCGGCAGGTCCGGTGCATGTTGGCGGTGCTGCCCGCCTGCATGCCGTTGACCAGCACGGTCGCCACGGTGTCGAGCCCGGCGCAGACCAGGTCCACGCGTTCCTCACCGGTGTCGGTCCAGTGGAACGTCGTCTCGTAGGTCCAGGGGGTGCGGCCGATCCAGGCGAGCCGTTCCTCGTTGCGGTCGAGGTAGGGGTCGTCGATCAGGCCCGCCGCCAGCAGATCGGTGTGTACGCAGCCGGGGACCGTGGCGGGGATGCCGGAGAAGTCCGAGCCGGTCAGGGTCCAGCCTTGGTGCAGGGTGCGCAAGTCATCTCCACTGGTGGGGGCCGGGTTGACGCTAGGGCGGACGTGACAACGTTGTCAAGATCAGCCAGGTTGACCTGATCTCCAGACAATTAGCGAGATTTACGGCAAGGTCGGTGAGAATCCCGACATAGCGCGAGGTTCCCGCTCATGGATCTGTCGTCCTGCCCAGTCTGCGACACCGTCCAGTCCCCGCGCGCCCCTTCCTGCCCGCGATGCGGCACGGCGCTGACCGGGGCGGCGGCCGAGGAGTACGCGGCGGTCGCGAAGTCACTGGCGGCCCTGGACCACGAACGCGCCACCCTCCTGGCCCGCCGCGAGACCGCCCTGACCCGCCTCCGCGCCACCGCACGAGCAACCACCAAGCACCCCACCCCCCTTGACCCCCCAACCCCCGAAGCCCCAACCCCCGAAAAGCCAACCCCTGGACCGGCGGCCCCCGAACCCGCTGCCCCTGAACCCGCGACCCCCGCGTCCCCTGAGCCCGTGACCATCGGGCAGGAGGCGGCCGGACCAGCGACCGGCGGGCGGGCGACCGGTGGGTCGGCGGGACGCGAGTGGGATGCCGGGAAGGGCCTGGCTGTGGGCCGCGGCAGGGCCGGCGGTGCCACCCGCGACGTGGCCGGGGGTGGCGAGAGCGGTGGTGGCGGGCGGTGGGATCTGTCGCATCGGGCCGTGCAGAACGTGCTGCTCGGCCTGGGCGGCGTGCTGCTGTCGATCGCGGCCGTCGTGTTCACGCTGGTCAGCTGGGACGTCCCCGCGCTGCGTGCGCTGATCCTGTGCGCGTTCACGCTGGGCGTGCTGGCCGTCCCCTGGCTGCTGGTACGCCGCCGCCTGGCCGCCACCGCGGAAACCGTCGCCTACCTGGGCCTGGTCCTCCTCCCCCTGGACGGCGTGGCCATCGCCCAAGCCCTGTCAGGACCGGCCTCCGAGGCGGGCACGGCAGCCCCGCACCCGTTCTGGATCGTGGCCCTGGCCGCCGCCGCCCTGGCGGTGCTCTGGTCGGCGTACGCCTGGATGTCGCCGCTGCGGCTGCCCGCCCCCACGGCGATCGTCCTGGCCAACCTCGCCCTGGGAGCGATGGCCGTCGCCGTCTTCGACACGTCGGCGGAGGGCTTGCCCTGGGCGGCCGCCGTGGCCGTCCTGGCCTGCGCGGCCGACTACGTCCTGTGGCGGGTGGCCCGCGACCGCCTGGCCGCCCTCGAGTACGCGGTCTCCGCCACCGTCGGCGCACTCGCCGGGACGGCGGCCCTGGTTCTGGGCATCCTGGTGGCCGCCACCGCGGGCCCCGCCGTGGCCCCGGCCGCCGCCGCGACGCCGGCCGCGATGACGGCCCTGTTCGCCGCGTGGGCGCTGTCGGTCCGCGGGGCCGCCTGGCGCTTCCCGGTGGCCGCCGCCTCGGGCCTGGCCGCCATGGCCGCCGTGGCCGCCGTCCCCCTGTCCCTGCTGACCCCGGAGAACCTGACGGCCCTGGCAACCCTGCTCACCCCGGAAACTCCGCCCAACCCGCCAACCAGCCCAGAGGGGCCCTGGAGCATGACCGGGCCCTGGGGTGTGAGCGGGACCTGGGGCCCTACCGGGTCCTGGGGGATGGCTGAGCCCTGGTGGGTGGCGGTCTGGGTGGCGGCGGCCTGTGGGGTTCTGGCGGTCGTCCGCCACCTTCCGGCCGGGCTGCGTCCAGGCGTGCGCGGCGGCGTGCTCGTCGTGCTCCCCCTGGCCGCCGTCTTCGCCGGCCCCTCCCTGCTGACCGTGGCCACGGTGCCCTTCGCCTGGCTCTCCACGCCATGGCCCACGACCCCGCTGGACGTACCCGTGGGCCGGGTCTGGCAGATAGGCGCGGGTGACGCCGTCACGCTGGGCCTGCTCGCCCTGGCTCTGTCGCTGGCCGCGGTGGGCGTTCCGCGGTGGCGCCGGATCGGGGTGTGGGTGCTGGGCTCGGGGGCGGTGGTGGTGCTGCCGGTCGGGGCGGGCCTGCCGTACCCGATGGCGCTGCTGATCGTCGCGGGGACCGCGGCGTTCGCGCTGTGGACGGGCGCGCGGCGGTCCGGGCCCGCCGTCTGGGTGGGCGGCTATCTCGCGGCGCTGGCCGTGTGCTGGTCGCTGGCCGATCGCGAGGCCACCGTGCTCGTGGCGGCGGGCCTGGGCGCGGTGCTGGCGGTGGGGGCGGTCAGAGCGCGTACGGCACCGGCCCAGGCCCTGACCGGCGCCGGGGCGACGCTGATGGCAGGGGTGCTCGCACTGGCCCTGTTCTCCGGACCGGGGGCGGCCGCCGGAGGTACCTGGGCGGCTGGGGCGCTGCTGGCCGTCAGAGCGCTCACGCTCGTGGTGACGCGGCCCTCGCGCAAGCTGGCCCGTGCCGTGGCCGACGCCCCGACCACCGCCCGCACGCTGCTGTTCGGCGTGCTCGACCGGCTCACCCGCGCGGTCCGGCCCGGCGGGCGGAGCGCGGTGGAGGCGGCGGCCGTGGCGCTGAGCGCGTTCGCGATCTTGGTGAGCGGGCGGGAGCGCGCCCTGGTGATCGCCGTGGCGGCGGTGCTGGCCGCCTGTTCGGCGTGGCGGCGTCCGCGCGGCCGGTGGCGGGACGCGGCGGTGGCCGAAGCGGGCGCGCTGGCGGTGCTCGCGCCCTTCGCCCTCTCCAGTACGGCGGGCCCCGCCCTGTTCGGCCCCCTGACCTGGATCCGGCACGCCTGGCCGGAGGCGGCGGGCTCGCCGGAGGAGTCGCTGCGATGGGCGCTCCCTGACCATCCGGACGGCGCGCTGCTCGCGGTGCTGATCCTGTCGGCGACCGCCGGGACGCTCGCGGCCAGAGCGCGCTGGGGCCGCGCCGCCGCCGCCGGGGTCGCCTCGCTTGCCTACCCGGTGGCGCTCACGGCGGTTCCGCTGGCGGCCGGCCTGCCGTACTGGGTGTCGCTGGCCTTCCTCGTGGGCGTCACCGGCACGCTGGCCCTGTGGTCGGCCGTCGCCGCCACCGGCCTGCCCGGTCTCGGCAGGGTGGCGGGCACGGCGGGCGCGGCGGGGTTGTGGACCGGGACGCTGGCCGTCTCCTGGTCTCTGGCCGACCGGACCGCGACGCTGGCCGTGCTGGGCGCGATCGCCGCCATCGGCCTGCTCTGCGCGCTGCGCGGGCGCGGTTCCCCGGTCACCTCGGCGGCCTCGGCCGTGACCGGGCTGGCGATCGGCGCCGAAGGCGTGGCGGCGGCGCTCAGCGCAGGGGTCACCAGCGAGAACGCGGCGCTGCTGCTCCTGATGATCGCCGTCCTCCTGGTCAGGGCGGCCATGCTCACGCCCGGCGCGGTGGCCGTGCCGCTCGGCGCGACCGCCGGCGTCCTCTGGACGGTGGCCCTGGGCATGGCGGGCGACCTCCCGAGGCTGACGATCGTGCTGGCCGTGGGCGCGCTCTCCATGGCCGCGGCCTCCGGGCGGCGCACGCGGAAGCAGCGGGAGGCGCTGGCTCTGGGCGCGATCGTGACCGGCGCCGCCGCCCTGCTGCCGCATCTGCCCGTCTGGGCGGCGGTCCTCGCGTTCCCCTACGGCTGGCTCGCCCACCCCTGGACGGGGGTGCCCGGTGAGCTGTTCGCGCCGGAGGAGGTGCTGACGCCCGACGACCTCGGCGGCACCGGAACATCCCTGGCCGTGGGAGTCCTGGTGACGGTCGCCTACGTGATCACGGCGGGGCGGCTGGGCGGCGGGCGGGCGGCCCTGGCGATGGCCACGGTGGCGGTGCCGCTGTGTCTCCAGCTGGTCCCGGTGGTGGCGGAGCTGCCGTATGCGGGGGTGCCGGCGTTCCTGGGGTGCCTGGTGGTGGCGCTCGCCGTGCAGGCCGGGCGGGATCGGGCGGCGGGCTGGATCGTGCTCGTGCTCGCGGCGCACCTGGTGGTGTGGTCGATGGCGGCGGCGCCGTACACGCTGGGGGTGCTCGCGGCGCTGACGTCGCTCGCGGGCGCGCTGGCGGTGCGGGCACGCGAGCTTCGCGTGCGGCTGGGCGCCGCCGCGACGGCCACCGTCGCGGGCGGCGGCCTGGCCCTGACCGCGGCGCTCGCGGCCGGGCTGCCCGGGGAGCAGGCGGCGTTCGCGCTGATCGCCGTCACGGCGCCGGCCGCGCTGACCGCCGCGCGGCTGCACCCCCGGCCGGTCGCGCTGGCCGTCGAGCTGCCGGGGTGGGCGCTGGCGGTGGCCGGGACGCTGCTGACGGCGAGCGAACCCGCTCTGGCCTGCCTGGCACTGGCCACGACCGGGGTCCTGACGCTGGTGGTGTCGCTGCGGCCGGAGCGCCGCGACGCCCGCTGGGCCGGCCTGGTGCTCCTGCAGCTGGCGCTCTGGCTCAAGCTGGCACTCGAAGGGGTGACGGCGCCGGAGGCGTACACGGTGCCGCTGTCGGTGGCGGGGCTGATCGCGGCCTGGCTGGTACGGCGGCGCGACCCCGCCGTCTCCTCCTGGATCGGCTACGGCTCCGCCCTGGCGCTGACCTTCCTGCCCAGCCTCGTGGCCGCCTGGAACGACCCGGCGCTCCTGCGGCCGCTCCTGCTGGGCGCCGCCGCGTTCGCCGCCACCCTGGCCGGAGCCCGCGCCCGTCTGCAGGCGCCGCTGCTGCTCGGCGGGGTGGTGCTGGTGGTGACGGCGGCGCACGAGTTCGCCCCGGCGATCGGCGAGCTGGTCGGCCAGGGGCCGCGCTGGCTGCCGATCGCGCTGGCGGGCGCGTTCCTGCTGTTCACCGGCGCCACGTACGAGCACCGGCTGCGCGATCTGCGCCGCGTGCGCGGGCTGCTGGTGCGGATGCGCTAGGCGTTAGGGTCGTGCCATGGTCCGCGCCGATGCCGAACGCAACATCGAAGCCATCCTCGCCGCCGGACAACGCCTGCTGAGCGGCGATCCCGGTGCGAGCGTCGCGGAGGTGGCGAAGGCCGCGGGCGTGGGCCGGGTCACCCTTTACGGGCATTTCCCCTCCCGCGAGGACCTGGTGGACGCGGTGCTGGCCCGCGCGATCGCCGAGGCGGACCTGGCGCTCGACGACCCGGAACTGGCCACGCTGCCCGCCCCCGACGCGCTCGCCCGGCTGGTGGGCTCGTCCTGGGAGATACTCAACCGGCACAGCCGCCTGTTCGTCGCCGCCGACCGCACGCTGCCGACCGAGCGCATCCGCGAACGGCACGCCGAGCCGCTCAAGCGGGTCGAGGAGCTCATCGAACGCGGCCGCGACAGCGGCGACTTCCGTACCGACGTGCCGGTGTCGTGGCAGGTCAGCTCGTTCTTCGCGCTCCTGCACACCGCGGCGCAGGAGGTTGAGGCCGCCCGCCTCGACGGCGGGGAGGCGGGCGGCGTGCTCGTCACGTCGCTGCGGTCTCTGCTTTCGGCTCGATCCCCGTCAGCAGGTTGAACGCGCCGGTCAGCAGGTTCAGCGAGACCAGGCCGACGACCTCGGCGATGACCCGGTCGCTCCAGCCGTGCGCGCGCAGTTCCGCGACGTCCTCGTCGGTGAGCGAACTCGGGTCGGCCAGCACCCGCACGGCCACGCCGATGAGGGCCGCCTCGCGCGCGTCGGTCGAGGTCCCCTGGCGGGCGAGCTCCACGTCGCCCTCACTCAGCCCGGCCGCGAGCGCCGCGCGCTCGTGCGCCTGCTTGCACATCGCGCAACCGATCCACTCCTGTACGGCCAGCGAGATCTTCTCCGACAGCGGCCGGGGAATCTTCACCCGTTTCATGGCCCGCGAGAAGGTGAGATAGCCCTCCAGCAGCGCCGGGGAGTGGGCCATGGTGGCGACCATCTCGCCCGCCGAGCCGCGCCGTTCGATGATCTCGTTCAGCAGTTCACGGGACCTGGCCGGGGCCTGCTCGGGCTCCAGGGCGTTCAGGCGTCGCATGCTTCCTCCTCAGTTGATACCCCCTGAGGGTATAAGCAAGACCGCTCCGCTGGCTATTCCCAGTCCCAGGGAGACCGCGGCGCAGACGTAGGCCACCCACCCGTTGCCCGCCGGCTCGCCCTCCCCGCCGGCGTACAGCGGCCGGATCCAGCGCAGGTAGTAGAACAGGCTCGCCACCGTGTTGAGCGCGGCCACCACCGCCAGCCAGGCGTAGCCGCCCTGCCACGCCGCCGCGAACACCAGCACCTTGCCGACGAACACCGCCGTGGGCGGCGTGCCCACGAGCCCCAGCAGGCAGACCACCAGCGAGAACGCCAGCCAGGGCGAACGCCTGCCCAGCCCGGAGTATTCGGAGAGCCGGTCGGTCCCGGCCGCCGCGACGACCGCGAACGCGCCCAGGTTCGTGACCGCGTAGGCGGCCACGTAGAACAGCAGCGCCGGCTCAGCCAGGTCGCCGCGGCCCGCCATCGCCACCGGCACCAGCAGGTACCCGGCCTGGCTCACGGTCGAGTACGCCAGCAGGCGGCGCACGTTGTCCTGCGCGAAGGCGGCCAGGTTGCCCAGCGTCATCGTCACCGCCGCCACGACCGCCAGCAGCATGGGCTGGTCGAAGACGTCCTGGGCCAGCCGGTACAGCGCCACGAACGCGCCCGCCTTGGGCACCGTCGTCAGGAACGCCGCCACCGGCCTGGAGGCGCCCTCGGCGGCGTCGGGCACCCAGAAGTGGCCCGGTACGCCGCCCGCCTTGACCAGCATCCCGGCCAGCAGCAGCACGACGGCCACGCCGGGGGCGGCGCGGTCCAGCTCGGGGTAGGCGGTGGCGCCGGCCGTACCGTAGACGAGGGTGACGCCGGCCAGCATGAGCACGCCGAGGAAGGCGCCGAGCAGGTAGTACTTCAGCGCCGCCTCGGTGCCCGCGGCGTCCTTGGCGAAGCCGGTGAGCGCGTAGGCGGGAATGCTCGCCAGCAGGTACGCGGCCACCAGCACCAGCAGGTCGTCGGCCCCCGCCAGCACCAGCGCGCCGAGCGCGGCCAGCATGACCAGCGTGTACACCTCGCTCTCCCGCCGGTCGCCGCGGGCCCAGGATCTGGCCAGGGGGAGCACGAGCAGGGTGGTGGCGGCGACGGTGAGGCGGGCGACGTTCGTGGGCAGGTCGACGGCGAACGACTCGAAGGCCATCACGTCAGGGCCGCCGACGACGGCCAGCGTCGCGGCGAGCGAACCGGCCAGGGCCGCGGCGCAGATCCAGGCCACGACGCCCTGCCGTTCGCGCGGCACGAACAGGCCGGTCAGCAGGCCGAGCACCGCCCCGGCCAGGATGAGCAGCTCGGGGAGCAGGTCGAGCGGGTTCTCCGCCATGCCGGTCATCGGCTCACCAGGCCCACCAGCACGGCGGAGAAGGGTTCGACCGGGTCCAGCAGCCAGCGCGGAGCCAGGCCGATGACCAGGGACAACACCAGGAGCGGCGCGACGGCCGCCAGCTCGCGCGGCCGTACGTCGGAGATCTCCAGCTCGCCCGGCGCGCCGAGGAAGGCGCGGTGGAAGACGCGCAGCAGCAGCGCGGCGGTGATGAGGATGCCGAGGATGGCCAGCACTCCCGCCACGACCGCGCCCGCCCCGATCACGCCGGTGAAGATCTGGAACTCCGCGATGAAGCCCGACAGGCCCGGCAGGCCGAGTGAGGCGAACGCGGCGACCGCCACCATCGTGGTGAACACCGGAGCGGTCCCGGCGATCCCCCCGTATTTGCCGATGTCATAGCTTCTGGCCCGATCCCAGAGCACGCCGGTCAGCAGGAACAGCGCCCCCGTGATCAGCCCGTGGCTGACCATCTGCGTGACCGCGCCGCTGACCGCGAGTTCCCTGGCCCGCTCGGCGCCCGGGGCCAGCCCGGCCGCGCCGAGCGCCAGCACGATGTAGCCCATGTGGTTGACCGAGGTGTAGGCGATCAGGCGCTTGAGGTCGTCCTGGGCGAGGGCGACCAGCGCGCCGTAGAGCACGCTGACCACGCCCACCGCCATGATCACCCAGGCGTACGCGCGCCACGCCTCCGGCAGCATCGGCATCGCGATCCTGGCGAAGCCGTACGTGCCCATCTTGAGCAGCACGCCGGCGAGGATCGCCGAGCCCGCGGCCGGGGCGTCGGTGTGCGCGGGCGGCAGCCACGTGTGGAACGGCACCGTCGGCGTCTTGACCGCCAGCCCCACCCCGATCGCCAGCAGCACCACCGCCGGGACCATGGGCGGCTCAGCGGTCAGCTCGACCATGTCGAACGTCCCGCCGCCCAGGTAGAGGCCGATGAAGCCGAGCAGCAGCGCGAGCGAGCCGAGGAAGGTGTACAGGAAGAACTTCAGCGCCGACCTGGCCCGGTCGCCGTGGCCCCAGCCGGCGATCACGAAGTACATGCCGACGATCGACAGGTCGAAGAAGACGAAGAAGACCAGCAGGTCGAGCGCGGCGAACAGGCCGATGGAGACGGTCTGCAGGAACAGGAACAACGCCGCGTACGATCTCGGCCGGCGTGTCTCGCGCCACGAGTAGATGGCGCACAGCAGGAACAGCACCGCCGTCATCGCGATCAGCGGCAGCGACAGCCCGTCCACGCCGACGTGGTAGCCGGCGCCGACCGACGGGATCCAGCGCAGCCGGGTCTCGTAGCCGATGCCGCCGTCGTAACCCAGCCACATGGCCACGACCAGCGCCAGGTCCACGGCCGTGGCGCCCAGCCACACCCAGCGGGCGCTGACCCGGGGCACCACCAGCAGGGCCGCGGCCACCAGGGGCAGGAAGATCACCAGATCGAGCACGCTCACCTCACCAACGCGATCGCGACGGCCAGGATGATCAGGCCGACGGCGGCCTGGGCGAGGTAGGTGTGCACCTGGCCGGTCTGCGGGCGCCTGGCCAGCCGCCCCAGCCCCAGGGCGGCGGCGCCGACCGCCCGCACCACGCCGTCCACGCCCATCTCGAACGGCGTGCGCGCCAGCCTGGCCGCCGCCATTCCCAGCCTCGGCACCGCC
The DNA here is from genome assembly GCF_044457485.1 of Nonomuraea sp. NPDC050540. Classification (NCBI taxonomy): domain Bacteria; kingdom Bacillati; phylum Actinomycetota; class Actinomycetes; order Streptosporangiales; family Streptosporangiaceae; genus Nonomuraea; species Nonomuraea sp. NPDC050540. The sequence continues at coordinate 367,309 of NZ_JBITHA010000001.1, read as the reverse complement.
TCGACGGCGCCGTCGACCACCCGGTCGTCGAACCACGCCGCCCCTCTGGCCAAGGAGAGCAGCGGCCGCCACACCACGGCCCGCGCCGCCGCCTCCAGTCCCAGCCAGCCCGTCAGCGGGCGGGGCTCGGGCGGGCGTACCAGCGCGGTGAGCACGGCGGCGGCGGCCAGCGCCCCCGACAACGCCAGCGATCCCGCGTCCACCCGCGCGGCGCCGGGGTCGCCCAGCAGCCCGGACCACCACTCCCAGACCGCGGGCAGCCCGACGACGCCCAGCACGGCGGCGCCCACCGCCAGAACCGGCAGCGGCGCCCAGGAGAGCGTCTCCGATGGCCGCCCGTCCGAGCGGGAACCCCGCCAGACCGCGACCAGCGCCCTGCCCGCGTAGGCGGCCGACAGCGCACCGGCGGCCAGCCCGACCGCGTGCAGCCAGGGGTCGTGAACGGCCGCCAGCACGCTGTCCTTCGTCACCCACAGCGACAGCGGCGGCAGCCCGGCCAGCGCCAGGGCGCCCACGGCGAAGCTCGCCCCCACCACCGGATAGCGGCGGCCCGCCCCGCGCAGCCCGGACAGGTCCTTGGTGCCGAGGACGGTCAGCCACGCGCCCGCGCCCAGGAACAGCAGGCTCTTCACCGCCGCGTGCGCCACCAGATGAGCCGCGCCCCCGGCCACCGACCCCATCACCATGAACCCTAGCTGCGCGCACGTGGAGGCGGCCAGAAGCTGCTTGAGGTCGCGCTGGGCCAGCGCCACGCCGCCGAGCAGCAGCGCGGTCAGCCCGCCCGCCCAGGCCACCAGCGGCCCCGCCCACCCCGTCGCGACGAGCAGGGGCTGCACCCTCAGCAGCAGGTACGCCCCCGCGGCCACCATCGTCGCCGAGTGCAGCAACGCCGAGACCGGGCTCGGACCGGCCATGGCCCGCGACAGCCAGAAGGAGAACGGCAGCTGGGCCGACTTGCCGAGCGCGGCCAGCACGATCCCGCCCGCCACCAGGTCCCGCCACGGCTGCGCCAGCTCGGGCAGCCCGGCCAGCCCGAGCACCTGCCCGGACGTCCCGCCCGCCGCGTACGCGGCGAAGGCGGCGCCCGCGGCCACGTACAGGCCGAGGTCGCCCGCGCGCGTGGTCACGAACGCCACCCCCGCCGAGGTCACCCGGTCGCCGTCGCGCCACCAGTAGCCGATGAGCGCGTACGACATCGCGCCCATCACCTCCCACCCCATCAGCAGCACGGTCAGCTCGGTCGCGGTGACGGTCGCGAGCATCGCGCCGACGAAGATCAGCATGAGGCCGTAGAACCTGGCCTCCCGCAGCTCGCCCGTGGCGAACACCAGCACCGCCAGCGCCACCGCCGCCACGGTCACCACCATCACGGCCGACAGCCCGTCGACCGCGAAGCCGGAGGTGAAGACCAGGGGGAAGCTCGTCGTGGGCCGGGCCACGGCGGCCCAGACGGCCAGCGCGAGGGTGGCCGCCGCGGTGGTGACGGCTGTGGCGCGCGGGGCCCGCCGTACCAGGAGGAGCAGGGCGCCGGCGGCCGCGGGCAGGATCCAGATCATCCCTTGAGGTCCCCCGCGCCGTCGGTGGTGTCCACGTCCCGGGCGCGGAAGATGGCGGTGGTCACGGCGAAGCCCATCGCCATCTCCAGTGCCATCACGGTGACCGCGACGAGCACGAGGACCTGGCCGTCGGCCGTCCGGGGTGCCACGAAGTACCAGAAGGCGCCGCCGGCCACGATGAGGCCGTTGATCATGAGCTCCAGGCCCATCATGAGCATGACGATCGACTGCTGGGACAGCGCGCCGTACAGGCCGATCGCGAACAGCGCGGCGGCCAGCAGCAGGAAGCCCTCAAGCGTCATAACGGCCCCGCCGCGTCGCCAGCACCACCGTGGAGATCATCGTGGCCAGGATCGCGACCCCGATGACCATCATGACCAGCATCTTCTGCCCCATGATCGACATGCCGAGAGCCTCGGTGGGGTCGGGCGGCGGCGCACCCCTGCGGTCCGGCCAGTCGGCCAGGAAGATCCCGGCCACCAGCAGTGCGAACACCGCGACGGAGATGGCCGCCGCGCCCTTCTTGTTGTGCAGCATCGACATGGGCATCAGCCCCGCCGGGTTCATCATGAACATGATCATGAAGACGGCCATCACCAGCATCTCCATGATCATCATCAGGATGATCAGCGCACCGAGATAGCGCAGGTCGATCAGGAAGAACGTCGCCCCGACCGCGATCAGCGAGGCCAGCAGGGCGAACGTGGCCCGCGCCATCGAATCCACCACGAACACCGCGATCCCGCTCGCCACCGCGAGCACCGCCAGGATCCAGAACGCCATCACATCACCACGATCCCGACGACGAGCAGTTGCAGCAGGGACAGCGGGATGAGCACCATCCAGGCGAACGTCATGAACCTGTCCATCCGTACGACCGGCACCCGCCGCCCGATCCCCGCGAACAAGGCCAGCACGGCCACGGTCTTCACCGCCGTCCACGCCCACGCGGGCAGCCAGGGTCCGGCCCCGCCGCCCAGGAAGAGCGGCACCGCCGCCGCGGCCGCCACCACCAGCAGCGCGTAGCGCCCGGCGAGGAACACCAGCCGATCCGGCCCGGCCAGCTCGGCCGTCACCCCACCGGCGATGCCGGCCCCCGCCGGCTCCCCCATCGGCCCCCAGAACGCCATGGCCAGGGCCGAGATCAGGTACACGAGGAACGCCACCGGCATCCACACCACGAACCAGAGCCCCCGCTGAGCCGCCACCACGTCGGCGAACCGCAGCGACCCCGCCCCCAGCGCCACCGTGATCAGCGCGAACATGTGCGGCAGCTCGTAGGCCAGCCCCTGGGCCACGAACCGATACCCCCCGACCAGCGGGAAGACCGAGTTCGCCCCCCAGCCGGCCAGCCACACCGCCGCCCACGCGCCGACCTCCATCGCGTTGAACCACACGATCCCCACGCCCAGGTCCAGCACCGCCCGCTCGCCCACGGGCAGCACGAGCGCGGCCAGCACCGCGACGACCGGCAGCGTCACCACGCCGAGCCGGGTGAGCGGCAGATCGGGCAGAAGCGTGCGCCGGCGCTGCACGACCAGCCCGCGCGCGACACCCGCCCAGTTCCTCTCGCCGAGGGCGATGGCGGCCACCAGCACCCCGAGCCCACCCACCAGCCCGGCCACCTCACCCACGCTCCTCACCTCGTTCATGGGCCGCCTCGGGGGAGAGCTGGGCCAGATCGGGATCGAGGCTGGCCACGATCAGCCTCGCCTCGGCCAGTTCGGCGCCCTCCAGAAGTCCGGGCAGGAGTTCCAGAGCGCCCCGGCTCCACCCGGCCGACCCAGGGCCGTCTCCCCGGTCGTCTCCCCGCAGTCCCTGGTCGTCTCCCGGCGGTCCCCCGTCTACGGTCAGCGGTGTGCGGTCCTGTAGCCGCCCGATCGCGTCACCGGCCGCGTCCAGCCGACGGTGGACCCGGTCCAGCACGTCTCCGGCCAGGAAGGCGTGATCCCTGTCGACCTGGCCGAGCCCACGCAGCATCCAGGCGAGCACCCGCGACCTCCGCACCCGCCGGGCGAAGCGCGCGTAGCCGGCGACCACGTCCCCGTCGTCGCGCGGGAGGCGGTCGTGTAGGAGACGGTCGCGTAGCAGGCGGGCGTGTAGGAGACGGTCGCGTAGCAGGCGGGCGTGTGGGAGACGGTCGTGTAGCAGGCGGTCGCGCAGGTGGCGGGCGGTACGGGCGGCGTCGGGCCAGCCGGCCACGGCGAGGAGGCGGCCGAGGCTGTCGAGGTGTGCCGCGGCCCGGCGGCGTTCGGCGGCGCCCCGGGTGACCGGCTCGCCCTCGGCGGCGGCCAGCCAGGGCTCGTCCCAGAAGCTCCGCCCGGCCCCGGGACGCCCCGTCACCACGACGGCCCGCTGGATGACGTCACCCTGCATGACCGTCTCGACGACGAGCCCGTCCGGCCAGTCCGCCAGCACCGGCCCGAGAGGCACGTGCAGCCGGTCAAGCATGAGCCCGTCCCGATCCGGCCCACGCCCGGCCATCGCCACCCCGCCCACAACCCCCATATGACCCTCATGCCCGCCCGAGGACCCGCCGGAGTGCCCGCCCGAGGACCCGCCCGAGGGGCCGCCGGAGTGCCCGCCCGAGGGGCCGTGCTCGTCCTTGGGTGTTTCCGTGGGGGTGAGCATGGCGCCCGCGCCGCACGACATCGTGTGCTCGGCCTCCTCGGGCCGCCAGGCCGTGGTGAGATGTTCCGCCGCGTCCCGTAGCTGGGCGGTCTCGTCGGCCAGTGACTCGCGGGCCCGTTCCAGCGCGGCCCGCACCTCCTCCGCCGTCGCGTCCGCGGGCAAGGACACGCGGGCCCTCGGCCCCGGCACGTCGTTCCACACGGTGTCGGCCGCCGCGGCCAGCCTCTCTCCCAGCGGCCCGCAGGTCACCAGGACCGCGGCCGCCGCGGGTGAGCGGGCCTGTGGCCAGCCGCACGCCTCGACCAGCAGACGAAGGCGCGTGCCGTACGGCCCGGCGACCACCAGAACCGCCGGCCGGGAGGCGGCGCGCCGCAGCAGCCACCCCCTCAGACCCACCGCAGCGCGCCTTCGCGCCAGGCGTAGACCACCCCGGCCATCAGCAACCCGAGGAAGAGGAACATCTCCACCACCGCGACCGTCCCCACCTCGGCCACGACCAGCGCCCACGGGTACATGAACACCATCTCCATGTCGAAGGCCAGGAAGATGAGCGTCCCGGCGTACCAGCGCACGTGGTAGCGGGACAGGGCGTGCTCGGCCGGCCGCGCACCCGACAGGTACGGCCCCGCGCGCAGCACTCCCCGCGGCGCGACGACCAGCGAGACGCAGTAGACGCCCGCGATGCCGACCGCGAGCAGGATCAGCACGACGAGCACGCCGGCCACCCCCTCACCAAGCTACTAAGATCCGTAGTTCCCTGATGAGTGGACGCCAACCATCACGCGCGTGGCCCCCGCCGCGTCCGGCGAGGGCCACCGCCCGGCCCGCGTGACCTGCGGCGATCATCCGGACACGGTGATCGTGTCCGCCTTGTCGTCCGCCGGGGTCTCGTCCAGGGGGCGTCTGCGGGCCAGCCGTACCCCTGCCAGGGTGACCGCCGCACCGCCCAGCCCCGCCAGCAGCAGCGCGTACGGCGGGAAGCCCGCGGCCTCGTCCGCCGCCTTCCCACCAGGCGCCGAGACCGGAGCCGGGGCGAGAGCCGACGCCGGCGCCGAGGCCGGGGCCGCCACCACCCGGTCAGCGGAGCCGCCGGCCGGGAAACCGGGCGGGCGGATCGCGCCCCAGTAGTCCTTGCCGTCCCCGCGCAGGTCCTTGGGCGGCGGGTTGACCTTCAGGGCGCCGGGCACGGTGAGCGTGCCGACGTCGTGCTCCTTGAACAGCCCTTGGATGCCCTCCACCTTCCACGTGCCCTCGGGGACGGCGATCGAGGTCACGTAGTGGCCCGCTTCCGGCCGCGCCGTACCGTCGAAGGTCATGACCTTGCCGTCGGCGGCGGTCAGCCGCAGTCCCGTCTTGCCCAGGTCGCCCTCGAACGGGTGCGTGCCGTGCTGCAGCACCCAGAAGCCGACCGTGTAGGTCGTGCCGGACTGGAACCGGTCCGGCAGCGGGTCCAGATACGTCATCGCCCAGCCGCCCGCGTTCGCCGGTGCCGCGAGCCAGCCCGCCGCCAGGACCAGCGTGGCGGAGAGCACGAACAGGAGTCTTCTCATGACTACACCTCCGCTGCTTGTACACCGCGAGCGGGACCGGAGGTTCCGGGCCGTAAACTGGCGTGCATGTATGAAGTCGTCGCCGCCCTCGTCCCGCCCGCGGTCGTGGCCACGGCCTTCCTGCTCGGGGTGCGTGCCGTACTCAAGCGGGAACGCGCCGACCGCGAACACGAGCGCTCCGAGTCCGCCACCCGCCCGGCCGCCCAGTAGTTTCTAGGTAAACCCGCTGCGAGGCCGCAGAATGGAGGGGACGGCGAGGGAGCGAGGAGTCCTGCCCCGTGCCCGCCCCCAACCGCGAGAACCTGGCAGCGATGCTGGACGTGCTCGTGTACGAGAACGTGCTCATCGCCTGGCGGCGCCTGTCGTTCGGGCGATACGAGATCGTGTCCAGGGACGGCGAGGAGATCATCCTGTCCAGCGCCCACGCGGAGATGTGGGCCGTCGGCGCGTTCGCCGTCTATCTCGCGCTGGTGGACCAGGGGCGGATCAGCCCGCGCATGCCATGAGTTTCCCGTGGTGTTCCCGATCATCCGCGCCGGTCACGACGTAGGTTGGGCGGAACGCCGTTGGGAGATGTGGAGGGTCATGGCCGAGGACGAGCGCCCGAACCGGATTCATCAGCTCTTGTTCGGAGCCATGTCGCTGGCGGGGCCGCGGGTGCAGCGACGGCTGCTGCGCGGGTACTTCGATCTCTGGCACATCCGCGCCGACCCGTGGAGCGTCACGGTGGACGCGTACGAGCGGGAGAAGTACAAGGCCACGCTGGAGCAGGTGCCCAGGCGTGACTACAGCCGGGTCCTCGACGTGGGGTGCAGCGAGGGCTGCTTCACGATGCTCGCCTCCGCGGCGCACCCGGAGGCCGAGACGGTCGGGGCGGACATCTCCCACCGCGCCCTGCGCCGGGCCCGCGAGCAGGCGGCCCGCACCGGGTCGTCGGCCACGTTCGTGCGCCTGGACATCCTGACCGAGGACGCGGGCGGGCCGTACGACCTGATCTTCGTCGGCGAGCTGCTCTACTACCTGGGCAACACCCCCGCGGTGGCCGACCGGCTCGCCGGGCTGCTGGAGCCCGGCGGCCACCTCGTCCTCACCCACTCCCGCCCGCAGGCCCGCCTCCTGCACACCCACTTCGACGGCCATCCTCAGCTGAGGAGCCTGTCGAACGAGGACGGCGAGCACGACGGCCGCTTCTACAACGTCGCGGTCTACGAGCGGACCTGAGGGCTTCCCGGAGCCTCCGGGAAGCCCTCCACGCTCAGAGGCGTTCGAGGAGCGCGCGCATCTGGGCCACCTCGGCCTGCTGGGCCGTCTCGATGGCCTTGGCCAGTTCCTTGGCCTCGGGGTCCGCGCCCTGCTGCTGCTCGGTCCTCGCCATGTCGATCGCGCCGTTGTGGTGGGCGATCATGAGCTCGGCGAACATCCGGTCGAACGCCGCCCCCTTGGCCGCGGCGAGCTTCTTCATGTCGTCCTCCGACATGATTCCGGGCATGGCGTGGTCCATGCCGCCGGTGGGCAGGGGCTTGCCCCACTCCTGGAGCCAGCCCTGCATGGTCTGGATCTCCGGGTCCTGCGCCGCCTTGATCTTCGCGGCCAGGTCCTTGATCTCCTTGTCGGCGGCGCGGCCCACGGCGAGGTCGGCCATCTCGACCGCCTGCCGGTGGTGCGGGATCATCATCTGCGCGAACATGACGTCCGCGTCGTTGAAGGCGGCGGAGGTCGCCGATGAGGTCGAGGTCGCGGCGGCCGGTGCGGGCGGCTCGCTCCCCCCGCAGGCGGTGAGCAGGACGAGCGCCCCCGCTCCCGAGGCGACGGCCAGCGAGATCCGGCGAGACGTACTGATGAACATGGTGAACTGAACTCCCGTCAAAGATGAGATAAGGCCTGACGAACACCAGGTCGGCCTATATGCGCATCACGGAGAGTTCGGTGAGCCGAGGCGGCGCCCGCGCCACCCCACGCACCCGCCACGTCCGGCGGACGGCCCGCAGGGGCCACGGCAGCATCCCGGCCCACACGACGGCGAGCAGCAAGAACACCATCGACGTCAGTACGGCCAGGCACACCACCCCGGGATCCAGCCCCGGCAGTCCATTCCCCTGGTCCAGCGCCACCGGCGCCTGTGCCACGGCGGCATGCCCCTTGTCATGGGAGAGGTGGCCGAGCGTGTGCATCCCGCACACCCCGACCACGAGCAGGACGAGCAGCAGCGTCCGCCCGAGCCGAAGCACCATGCTCACCCCCAAAACAACTACCAAAAATAGTAGCAAGGGCCGGGCGCTGCAGCACCCGGCCCCACCACCTCGCACACCGTTCAGACCACGACGGCCTCGTAGCCCACCTCTTCCACGACGTCGATGATCCGCGCGTCGGCCACACCGTCGGCGGTCACGGTCACCCGCCCGGTCGCCAGCTCCACGTCCACCTGGGACACGCCGTCAACCTTGCCGATCTCGCCCTTCACCTTGTTGGCGCAGCCGTTGCAGGTCATCCCGGTCACCGCGAACGTCGTCGTGCTCATCTCGTCCCAACCCCTTCACCATAGATACCCCCAATGGGTATGGTCAGCAACATACGCACCCGACAGCCGGGAGCGCAAGTCCTGCCAATATACCCTTAGGGGGTATAGTCCTCCCCCATGCGAACCCTCAACAAGATCATCGTGGTGGGCGCCTCGCTCGCCGGCCTGCGTGCCGTGCAGTCGCTGCGCCAAGAAGGCTTCGACGGCGAGATCACCCTCGTCGGCGCCGAGACACACCCGCCCTACAACCGGCCGCCGCTGTCCAAGGGCCTCCTGCGCGGCGACGACGACATCCTCCTGCCCGGCGCCGGCGAGCTTGACGACTCGTGGTCGCGCGGACGCACCGCCGTACACCTGAATCCCGCGACCAGGACGCTCACCCTCGACGACGGCGCCGAGCTCGGCTACGACGGCCTGGTCATCGCCACCGGCGCCCGCCCGCGCCCGATGGAGGCGGCGCACACGCTGCGGACCCTGGAGGACGCGCTGGCCCTGCGCGCCGAGCTGGAGCGCGGGCACGAGCACGTGGTGGTGGTCGGCGCCGGGTTCATCGGCGGGGAGGTCGCCTCCACCGCCCGCGAGCTGGGGCTCAAGGTCACGCTGATCGACTCGGGCCGCTACCCGATGCACGCGGGCCTGGGTGACGTGACGGCCGCGTGGCTGGCCGGGCTGCACGAGCGCAGCGGCGTCGAGCTGATCTCGGGCGTCCGGGTGCGCGCGGTCGAGGAGGGCCGGGTGCGGCTGGCCGACGGGCGCGCGATCCCGGCCGGCCTGGTGGTGGCGGGCCTGGGCGTGGTGCCGAACACCGAGTGGCTCGACGGCAGCGGGCTGCCCGTCGACGACGGGGTGCTGGTGGAGGAGACGCTGTTCGCGCGCGGGTCCGCGCGGATCGTGGCCGCGGGCGACGTGGCGCGCTGGCCCCACAGCCTGTACGGCGGCGCCATGGTCAGAGTCGAGCACTGGTCCAACGCCAACGAGCAGGGCGCCGCCGCGGCCCGCAACCTGCTGGCCGGCCCCGGGGAGTCCCGGGCGTTCACCGACGTGCCGAACTTCGCGACCAGCGTGCACGGCAGCCGCGTCCAGACCGCCGGCCTGCCGCATCTGGCCGACACCGCGACGGTCGTGACCGGCTCGCCGGAGGAGGACCGGTTCGCGGTGGCCTTCACCCGCGAGGACGTCCTGGTCGGCGCGGTGGCCGCCAACTCCCCCAAGGATCTGATCAAGCTCAAGCGCCGCATCGCGGCCAGACAGCCCATCTACGACGACCAATAGTAGTATCTGCTCATGCCCAGAACCCTCGCCTGTCTTCTCCTGATCCTGGCCGCCACCGCCTGCGCGCGGGAACGGCCCGCCACCGAACAGGATCCCGGCATCGGCCACGTCCACGGCGTCGGCGTGGACCCGGCCGACGGCGCGGTCTACCTGGCCGCCCACTACGGGCTGTTCAAGGTCACCGGCGAGCGGAGCGCCCAGCGCGTGGCCGGGCGCGTCCAGGACCACATGGGCTTCACCGTGGTGGGCCAGAAGACGTTCCTGGCCAGCGGCCATCCCGGCGAGGCCACCCCTGACGCCCCGCCGAACCTGGGCCTGATCCGCACGACCGACGCGGGCGTCACCTGGACCACCGTCTCGGAGGAGGGCAGCGCCGACTTCCACGCGCTGGAGCCCGCCGGCGCCGACCTCTACGCGTTCGACAGCGTCACCGGCCGGGTGCGCGCCAGCGGCGACGGCGGCAGGACCTGGACGCAGGGCGCCGCGGAGCAGGTGAACGACCTGGCCTTCTCGGGCGACCGCCTCTACGCGGCCACCCGGGACGGCCTCAAGGTCAGCGCCAACCGCGGCATGGACTTCGAGCCGGTACGCAAGGCGCCCCCGCTCACCCATGTGGCGGCGGCCGGGAAGCTGACCGGTGTCGACACCGGCGGCAGGATCCATTCCAGCGGCGACGGCGGGCGTTCGTGGCGGTCGGCGGGCACCCTGCCGGGCCCCGCGGTAGCCTTCGCGGCGGTCGGCGGGAACCGCCTGCTGGCGGTCACCGAGGACGGGGTCGTGCACGACTCGGGCGACGGCGGTGGTGTGTTCAACGTACTCTTCAGACCGGCGAATACCTGATGCCCGGAGAGACCTGAATGCCCAAAATGCCGAAGACCCTCGTGATCCTGGCCGCCGTGCTCGGCGTGGTCGTGCTGGCCTACGCCGTACCGGCGATCATGCTGGCCGGAGAGGTGCCACCGGGCACCAAGGTCGCGGGCGTGGACATCGGAGGGCTCTCACCCGAGGAGGCGCGCTCGCAGCTGGAACGCGAGCTTCGCCCCCGTGCCACCCGGGCGATCGAGGTGACGGCGGCGGGCAGGAAGACCCGGCTGGAGCCGTCCGAGCTCGGCCTGTCCGTGGACGTCGCGGCCACCGTGGCGGCGGCGATGGACGGCGCCTCGACCCCGGTCGGCGTCGTGCGCTCGATCTTCGGCAGCCGCGAGCTCCAGCCGGTCGTCAAGGTGGACGAGCAGGCGCTGACCGAGCGGATCACCGCCCTGGCCAAGACCGTGGACCGCAAGCCGAAGGAAGGCGTCATCTCCTACCGGGGACTGGAGCCGCGTACGGCCATGCCGAAGAAGGGGCTGGCCCTGGACCGGGCGGCGGCGGCCGGCGTCGTGCGCCGGGCCTTCCTGGGCGACGGCGGGCCGGTGGAGCTGGTCACCAGGACGCTGCCGCCGGCCGTACCGGCGAAGGAGGTGCGCCAGGTGGCATCGACCACGGCGCGTACGGCCGTCGCGGCCGACTTCACCGTGACCAGCGGCACCCGCGAGGCGGCGATCACCCGCGCCGAGATGGCCGCGGGCCTGAGCTTCACCGGCGACGGCGGCACGCTGAAGCCGGCCTTCGACGCCAAGGCGGTGGCCCCCGGCCTGGAGAAGCGGCTCGTCGAGGCGGGCCAGCTCCCCCGCGACGCCACCTTCAAGATCGTGTCCGGGCGGCCGAAGGTCGTGCCCGCGCGCGACGGCAAGGGCATCGACGACAAGGAGCTCGGGACGGCCGTGGCCGAGGCGGTGGCGGCCGGCGAGCGCACCGCCAAGGCGCCGGTCAAGGTCACGCCGGCCAGGCTGACCACCGAGGCGGCGGGCAAGCTGGGCGTCAAGGAGCGGGTCGCCTCCTACACCTCCAACCACCCGTGCTGCGCGCCGCGCGTGACCAACATCCACACGATCGCCGACATCGTCGACGGCCACGTGGTGAAGCCCGGCGAGACGTTCTCACTCAACGGCCTGGTCGGCAAGCGTGACAAGGCCCGCGGGTTCGTCGAGGCGCCCATGATCCTCAACGGCCGCTTCGTGGACGACGTGGGCGGCGGCGTCTCCCAGTTCGCCACCACGATGTTCAACGCGGTCTTCTTCGGCGGCTTCGAGGACGTCCAGCACATGCCGCACATGTACTACATCTCGCGCTACCCGGCGGGCCGCGAGTCGACGGTGTCCTACCCGCAGCCGGACTTCCGGTGGAAGAACGACTCCAAGTACGGCGTGCTGATCAAGACCTCCTACACCTCGACCTCGATCACCGTGCAGTTCTGGAGCACCAAGCGGTACGAGGTCGAGTCGCAGAGCTCCGCCCGCTACAACATCAAGAGCTTCCCCACGCTGAAGGAGTCCGGGCCCAAGTGCCAGCCGATGAGCGGCGTCCAGGGCTTCACGATCGACGTGTGGCGGATCTTCAAACGGGACGGCAAGGAACTGCGCAGGCAGAAGTTCACCACCGTCTACCAGCCCGAGCCCAAGCTCACCTGCACCCCCTGAGTCAGCGGGGCTGGTAGACACAGCGCTGCCCGGTCTGCACGGTCGCGCGCAGTTCGGCCCCGATGACCGGGTCCGCCTCCGCGATCCGGCCGATCGCCCGCCGGATCGCCTTGCCCACCGAGATCCTGGCCCGCTCGTCGGTGCCGGCGAACGACCGGGTCCGCCCGCCCAGCCCCGCCGCCGCCGCCAGCTCCGTGACCAGCCAGTCGTGCTCGGCACGCAGCGCCGTGGCGCGTTCCAGGTCGTTCATGGACTCCAGTTCGTCGATGTCGTCCTGCAACTGGCCGAGCCGTTGCTGGTAGGCGCGCTTGGCCTCCTCGTCCAGCAGCGGCTGGGTGGAGACCGCCTCGGTCGCGGCCGGCCCGGTGACCAGGTCACCGGCCCGGACCTCGCGCCCGGGGTTGGCCAGCAAGGTCGCCAGATGGCCCATGCCCACGCTGTGGTCCACGTGCGCGCAGCGGGTGCCGAACTCGAACTGCCACTGCGGCCCGCGCCTCCTGCACACCACCTTTCCGGTACGGCGGGCCGTACCGGAGGGCGAGGCGGGCAGCGCCATCCCCATCTCGGCCGCCTCCTGCGCGGCCAGTTCCAGCTCCCGCTCGGCCGGTTCGCCGCGCAGGGCGAGGGCCTGGCCGAGCCGCCAGCGCGACAACGCCACGGCGGGCCAGTGCCCGAGCGCCAGGTTGGCCCGGACGGCCTCGCCGAAGTGGATCACGGCGCGGGCGAGGTCACCGGTGGTCAGGCTGGCGACGCCCAGCGGGTGGTGCACCGAGCCGAGGCAGGCCACGCCCAGGCTGGTGATCGCCGGCAGGTGGGCGTAGGGCCGCAGCAGCTCGTACGTCTGGGTGGACAGGTCGGCGTCGCCCAGCAGGTGGGCCGCCTCGGCCACGCCGTACAGGGTGGTCAGCCACACGCTGGAGCTGGGCAGGCGGGCGAGGTCCTGACCGCGCAGGCGCGCCAGCATGTTGACGGCCAGGCGGTGCTCCCCCGCCCCCGCGGCCGCCGTGGCGGTGGCGGCGAGGTAGGAGTAGTCGAGGACGCCGAGCACCGAGGAGTTCACCAGCTCGGTGAGGATCGGCAGCAGCTCGGGCAGGCGCCCCTGGTACCAGCGCACGATCGCCACCTGGCCGCTGGGCCAGCCCGCGGCGTCGATGTCGCCGGCCCGCGCGCCGCGTTCCCCGCTCTCCGCGGCGAGCTTCTCGGCCTGGGCGAAGCGGCCGGCCCTGATGGCGAGCATCACGTCGATCGCGCTGACGATGAAGCCGACGGCCAGGTGGTCGGTCTCGTCCAGGAGCGCGCGCAGCTCGTCGAGCGAGCGTCCGGCGTGCGGGTGGCCGGCCAGGAACAGGTCGACGGTCCGCCACATCAGCCCCATCATCAGGTCGCCGCGGCGGCCGGTCCTGCTGGCCTGGCCGATCATGTCCTCGGCGAGCTCGTGGCGTAGCACGCCGTGCTCGGGGCCGAGGACGCAGTGGTGGGCGAGGCTGAGCGTCTCGGCCAGCGCCACCGGGTCGCCCGAGTGCCTGGCCTGGGTGAGCATGGCCAGGATCGCGGCGTGGCGGCCCGCGCGGTAGTCCTCCTCGCCGCACAGGCGGGCGCGCAGCCGTAGCGCCAGCGGCGAGCGCGGGTCGATCAGGGTCAGGGCATGGCGCTGCCGTACGCGGATCGTCTGCGCCTCGGCGGCGGTGCGGTGCTCGTGCACCCAGATGCCACCGAGGCCGAGTGCCGCCCTGGCGAGCGCCACGGCGTCGCCGTCGCACTCCGCCTCGTGATAGGCGGCGTCAAAGTGGTGACGTGCGGTGTTCAGGTCCCCCTCGGCGTGCAGAGCACGCTCGCCCTCGATCAGGGAGATCGTCGCCGTCCCGCATGCCCCCCATTCTCGCACCGTGCTCACAAGTCAACCCTCTCCGGTTCATGTGATTACGGGGCCCCCTTAGTTGAAGATGTCACTATAATAGAACTTCCGTCTAGTACTTTTCCGGCGTCGGCATGTTTCCCGCCACATCCGGAAACGTCAGTGGCCGTGCCCGTGGCCGTGCCCCACGGTGACCCCGGACGGCACGCCCGCCGGCACCAGGACCGACGAGACCACGGCCGCCACCGCGGCCACGATCACGCACAGCAGCAGCGCCCCGGTGAAGCCCTCGACGCCGGACGCCCCGGGCGCGAGGCTCGCCGCGGCCATCGTGGAGACCACCGCCACCCCGATCGACCCGCCGAGCTCGTGGAAGGTGTTGATCACGCCGGAGGCGACGCCCGCCTCACCGGCGGGCACGTTGGCCATGGTCGTGGTCGTCGCCGTGACGAACGCCGGCCCGATCCCGAACGCCGCCAGCACGAACCCGGGCACCAGCGTGGTCCAGACGCTCGCGTCCGGCGAGATCCGCGTCATCAGGGCCGCGCCGGCCGCGGTCAGCGCGAACGACACCAGCGCCACCGGCCGCCCGCCGACCTTCCCGACCAGCCGTCCGCCGAGGTGCGCCCCGAGCGTGATCGCGACGGCCACCGGCAGGAAGATCAGCCCGGTCGTCAGCGCGTCGTAGCCGAGAACGTGCTGCAGGTAGAGCGAGCTGACGAAGAACAGCCCGAGCATCAGGCCCGTGGCCGCCAGCATCACGAACGTCCCCGAGACCACGGCCCGCCTGGCCATCGTCTCGGCCCGCATCAGCGGCGTCCGCACGTTCCGCTCGACCAGCACGAACAGCCCGTAACCGAGTACGGCCCCGCCCAGCGCGGCCAGCGTGGAGAACGCGCCCCACCCGGCGTCGCCCGCGCCGACCAGCCCGTAGATGAGCAGCGCGGTGGCCAGCGTCACCGTCGCCGCCCCCGGCACGTCGACCCGGCGGCCGCCGGCATGGGCCTCGTCCCGTCCGACGAGCCGGGGCAGCGCCGCCAGGACCGCCAGCCCGATCGGGACGTTGACGTAGAAGACCCAGCTCCACCCCGGCCCCGCGGTCAGCAGCCCGCCGGCCAGGACGCCGACGGCCGCGCCGGACCCGCCGATGGCGCCCCAGACTCCCAGCGCCCGGTTGCGCAGCTCGCCGTGGTAGGTCCTGGTGATGACGGCCAGCGCGGACGGCGACATCAGCGCCGCCCCGACCCCCTGGAACGCCCGCCCGGCGATCAGCGTCGCCCCGTCGCCCGCCACCCCGCACACCAGCGAGGCCGCGGCGAACACCCCGAGCCCGGCCAGCAGCGTGCGCCGCGCGCCGAAGGCGTCGGCCAGCCGCCCGCCGAGCACCATCAGCCCGCCGAACACCAGCGTGTAGGTCGTCACCACCCAGGTCAGCGCCTCCCGGTCGAGCCTGAGCTCCGTCCCGATCGTGGGCAGCGCCACCTGCACCACCGTGATGTCGACGATCAGCATGAACTGCGCCAGCCCCAGCAGTCCCAGTACGGCCCAGCGGCCCATGACCACCACCTCCATAAGTCGAACATAGATGTTCAGATTATCGAGACCCTACCCCCGTAAGGCATGGGAGGAAATACGGTAGGGGGGTATGACGTTGCGATGGGTGACGAGAGGACGGGGTCACATGAACGGATACACCGAGAACAAGCAGGAGCACCTACGGCGGCTGCGCAGGATCGAAGGCCAGGCCAGGGGCCTTCAGCGGATGGTCGAGGACGACAAGTACTGCATCGACATCCTCACCCAGGTGTCGGCGACGACCAGCGCCCTGCAGTCGTTCGCCCTGGCGCTCCTGGAGGAGCACATGGCGCATTGCGTCGCCGAGGCCACCAAGAAGGGCGGCGAGGAGGCGCAGCTGAAGGTCAAGGAGGCGGCCGACGCGATCGCCCGCCTCGTCCGGTCCTGAGGTCTACGACAGCGGCGGGAGCCGTTCCGAATAGAGCCAGGACAGGAAGAACGTGTCCAGCGGCTCGGGGGCGTAGCGGCCGGCGAGTTCGGTGAAGCGGCCGGTGCTGACGGTGCCGTGGCGGT
Source organism: Nonomuraea sp. NPDC050540 (assembly GCF_044457485.1). Taxonomy (NCBI): domain Bacteria; kingdom Bacillati; phylum Actinomycetota; class Actinomycetes; order Streptosporangiales; family Streptosporangiaceae; genus Nonomuraea; species Nonomuraea sp. NPDC050540. The sequence continues at coordinate 351,320 of NZ_JBITHA010000001.1, read as the reverse complement.
ACCCGTCGGCCCACTCGCGCAGCACCGAGCGGAACGCCGGCTCGCCCAGCACCCCGCGCAGCGCGTGCAGCGTGAGCGCGCCCCGCTTGTAGACCCGGTCGTCGAACAGGCGCTTCGGCCCCGGGTCGGCGAGCACGAGGTCGGCGGGTTGCGCGCTGAGCGCGGCGTGCCAGCGGCGCGCGTGCGAGGCGGCGCTCTCACCGCCCGACTCCTCCGACCACAGCCACTCGGCGTAGGCGGCGAAGCCCTCGTGCAGCCAGATGTCGCGCCAGTGGGCCAGCGTCAGGCTGTTGCCGAACCACTGGTGGGCCAGTTCGTGCGCCACCAGCCGCTCCTCGGCGAGCTGGCTCGGCCCGAAGATCGACATGCCCTGGGCCTCGACGGGGATCTCCAGGTCGTCCTCGGTCACCACCACCGCGTACTCCGCGAACGGGTAGGGACCAAACCATTCCGTGAAGACCCGCATCATCCGGTCCTGCCGGGCCAGCATCCGCCGCGCCCGCACCGCCGCCGACGCCGGCACGGCCAGCCGCTGCGGCACCTCACCCGGCAGGTCGCCGAGCTGGTAGCGGCCGATCTGCACGCTCGCGAGATAGGAGGCCATCGGCACCGTCTCGTGGTAGACCCACGTCGTGCGCGAGCCCGCCCGCCGCGTCGAGGTGAGCTGCCCGTTGCACACCACCGTGTACGGCGTGGCCGTCGTCACAGCGATCTGGTAGGTCGCCTTGTCCGAAGGCCGGTCGTTGCACGGAAACCAGGAGGACGCGCCGGTCGGCTGGCTGGCCACGAGCGCGCCGTCCTCCAGTTGTTCCCAGCCGAGCCCGCCCCACGGGCTGGGCACCGGCCTGGGGTTGCCCGAGTAGCGGACCTCGACGGTGAACTCACGCCCCTCGGGCAACCGCCCGCCGGGAGTCAGCCGGAGCTTGCCCCCGCCGTGCGTGAACCGGCAGCGCATGCCGTTGACCAGCGCCTGGGAGACGTGCAGCGGGCCGAGGTCGAGCCGCACCTGCTCCAGCGGCTCGGCGGCGACCGCGTCCAGCTTGGCGACGCCGGCCAGCCGGTTGGGCCCCGGCCGGTAGTCGAGTGCCAGGTCGTAGTGCCGGACGGAGTACCCGTCGTCGCCACGGTCGGGGAAGTACCGCACCATCCTCCCGTCGATCACGCTGCCTGATGCCACGCGGCGACAGGGTTGCCGTACCACCGGGTCCGCGCGGGCAGCGACTCGCCGCGCATCACCAGCGAGGCGGGGCCGATCGTGGTGTTGCTCCCGACCGTGGCCGCGGGCAGCACCACCCCGTGCGGGCCGAGTGTGGAACCCTCAGCCAGCTCGACTGTATCGATGCTCATCACCCGATCGTGGAACAGGTGGGTCTGAAGCACGCAGCCGCGGTTGACCGAGGCGCCGTCACCCAGGCTGACCAGGTCGATCTCCGGCAGCCAATAGGTCTCGCACCACACGCCCCTGCCTACCTTGGCGCCCAGGGCGCGCAGCCAGACGTTCAGGCAGGCCGTACCGAGCCACGAGGTGGCGAACCAGGGCGCGGCGAGCACCTCGACGAAGTTGTCCACCAGCTCGTTGCGCCAGACGAACGCGCTCCACAGCGGCCGGTCGCCGGGCCGGATCCGGCCCATGAGCGCCCACTTGGCCAGCACGGACACCGCCGCCGCCACGAACCCGGCCGCGGCCAGCACCACGCCGCCCAGCAACACCGCGGCGGCCGGATGGAGGTCGCGCGCGATCGTGACCAGCGCGGTGACGACGAGCACGGCCAGCGCGGCCGTGGCGATCGCCGGAACCACCCGGCACACCTCCACCAGAGCCCGCGCCACCTTGAAGCGCAGCGGCGGGTCGTAGGTACGTCCCGTGTCGCCGCTCTGGGCGGTCCTGCGCAGCTTGACGGGCGGCATCCCGAGATAGGACGAACCCGCCTTGGCCTTCTTCGGCGCCGCCGACAGCACGCCGACCAGCCCGTCCTTGGGCACCTTGCGGCCTGGCGCGGTCATGCCGGAGTTGCCGACGAACGCCCGCTTGCCGATGCGCACGTGGTCCAGGCGCATCCAGCCGCCGGACAGCTCGTACGGGGCGACCTTGGTGTCGTCGGCCAGGAACGCGCCGTCGCCGACCTCGGTCATCGAGGGCAGCGCGAGCACCGTGGACAGCTCGACGTCGCGGCCCACCTTCATGCCGAGCGCGCGCAGCCACATCGGGGTGAGCCCGCTGGCGTACAGCGGGAACAGCCATACCCTGGCCATGGACATGAGGCGCTCGGTCGCCCAGGCCTGCCACGCCGTACGGCTGTGCACCGGGTGACTGCCCGCGCGCAGCCCGATCGACAGCAGCCTGACGGCCCCGAGCAGCAGCAGCGCCATGCTGACCATCGAGACGACGGTCGCGGCCGCGATGCCGGCCGGGCCGAGGACGGCGATCCCGGGCAGCACGGCCAGCAGCGGGATCAGGCTGAACGCCATCGCGGACACGCCGTAGGCCACACTCCACCGGCGGTACCTGCGGGGCGCCGGCGCCTTGGGCGTCAGCTTCCCCTTCCGTACGGCCGGCGCCCCCGCCCACCGCTGCCCAGCCGGAACGTCGCCGCCGACCGACGAGCCGGGGGCGATCTGGGCGTTCTTCCCGATCCGCGCGCCCCCCAGGACGATCGACCTGGCGCCGACGGTCGCGCCGGCCCCGATCCTGATCTCGCCGATCCTGAACAGGTCGCCGTCGAGCCAGTAGCCGGTGAGGTCCACCTCGGGCTCGATCGCGGCGGCCCTGCCGAGCTTGAGCATGCCGGTGATGGGCGGCATCGTGTGCAGGTCGGCGTCCTCGCCCACCTGCGCGCCCAGCGCCCGCGCGTAGTAGGTGATCAAGGGTGCGGAGGCGAGACCGCCCGCGCCGAGACCCGCCGCCAGCTGCTCGGCGAACCAGACCCTCAGGTGGGTGGCGCCGCCTCGGGCGTACACGCCCGGTTCGACGCCGCGCAGGACGAGCCGCGCCGCGCCCGCCGCCAGCGACAGGCGGCCGAACGGCGTCAGGAACAGCAGCGCGCCCGCGATCACCCACCACCAGCCGACCGCGAGAACGTTCGTCAGATTGCCCACGACGAGGGCGCCGACCACCCAGGGCATCGCGCGCACGGTCAGCAGCGGCAGCATCAGCGCCGTCTGGACCAGCGCCGCCCGGCGCGGCATCGGCAGCACGACGCGCGTGTTCTCCTCGACGGGCTGCTCCAGCTCTTCGAGCCGGTCGGCCAGCCCGCTGAGGGTCGGATGGTCGTAGAGGTCGGCCACCGCCACGTCCGGATACCTGCCGCGCAGCGTCGAGACCAGCCGCGCCGCCGCCAGGCTGGTGCCGCCCGCGGTGAAGAAGTCGGTGTCGGGCCCGCTGACCCGCTGGCCCAGGATGTCCTGCCACTGCTCGGCCAGCCATGCCTGGAGTCCGTCGAGGTCGGCGGCCTCCTCGTCCTCGTCGTCGAGTGGCCAGGGCAGCGCGTCGCGATCGATCTTCCCCGAGGTACGCGTGGGCAGGTGGTCCACGACCGCCAGCCGCGGCACGAGGGCGGCGGGCAGCACGGCTTCCAGCTGTTCCCGCGCGTGGGATATTTCCCCATTTATCACGATGTAGCCGACGAGAAGCTGGTGTCCTGAGGCCGTGGTCTTGACCGCGGCCGCCGCGCCGGTCACCCCCGGCAGCGCCTGGAGGGCGGCGTCGACCTCGCCCAGCTCGATCCGCCGCCCGCCCAGCTTGATCTGCTCGTCGGCCCGCCCGACGAACAGCAGCCCCTCGGGATCGGCCACCACCAGGTCGCCGCTGCGATAGGCGCGGTCCCAGCCGAGCGACTCCAGCGGCGCGTACTTCTCCCGGTCCTTGTCCTCATCGAGGTAGCGGGCCAGCCCCACGCCCCCGATGACCAGTTCGCCCGTCTCCCCCATGGCGACCGGCCTGCCCGCCGGGTCGACCACGGCCAGGTCCCAGCCCCGCAGAGGCAGCCCGATCCGCACCGGCTCCCCCTTGACCAGCGGCGCCGCGCACGCGACGACGGTGGCCTCGGTGGGGCCGTAGGTGTTCCAGACCTCCCGGTCGGGGGTACTCAGCCGGTCGGCCAGCTCGGGCGGGCAGGCCTCGCCGCCGAAGATCAGCAGGCGCACGCCGTCCAGCGTCTCGACCGGCCACAGCGCCGCCAGCGTGGGTACGGTCGACACCACCGTGATCCCGCGCTCCACCAGCCACGGCCCGAGGTCCATCCCGGTGCGCACCAGCGAGCGCGGCGCCGGAACCAGGCAGGCGCCGTTGCGCCACGCCAGCCACATCTCCTCACACGAGGCGTCGAAGGCCACCGACAACCCCGCCAGCACCCGGTCCCCAGGCCCGAGCGGGAGAAAGAGCCCGGCCTCCGCGTCAACGAAGGCGGCGGCACTGCGATGACTGACCGCCACACCCTTGGGCTTGCCCGTGGAACCGGAGGTGAAGATGATCCAGGCGTCGTCCTCAGGCTCCGGCGCCCGCGCGCCGGCCCCCGCGGGGCGCCTGCTCACGATCCCCGCCGCGCCGATCACCGCCGCGACGTCGGCCTCCTGAAAGACGAGCTCGGCCCGCTCCTCAGGATCGTCGGCGTCCACCGGCACATACGCGGCACCCGCCGTCAGCACCGCCAGAATGGCCACATAGAGATCGTTGGACCCCGACGGCACCCGGATCCCGACCCGCTCCCCCGGCCCGATGCCCATCTCGCCCAGCGAGCCGGCCAGGTGCGCCACCTCTTTGGTCAGCCGGGAGTAGTCGAGGACGCTCACGCCGTCGTCAAGCGCGGGCGCGTGGGGGTGGGCGGCGGCACTCTCATGAAGAATGTCCACGAGAGTCCGCGCGGTGGTGTTCCCACCGGCGGACAGAAAGACGGCATCCTGCGAAATCACGGCATTGACCACCAAGGCTCACCTCATGCGTAGACGATGCGGGCCCCGGTACGTGACCTCACGCGCTCGGTTGGCGGGTCGCAGCCCGTAGCGACGCTCCCCACGCCGCCGAGCCTTCAACGATCCCAGATGACGCAGATATTTCCCAATCCACGGGGGTTGTCGGAGTTTTACCGGTCATTCGCCAGTCATTCACTTACGTTGACCAGGCGCATTCACCAGCCGTTCCGCACAGCCATCAGCGCGAACCCGAGCAGGTTGAGCCCGTCCCAGGTCGAAGGCTTCGCACTGCGCTCATCTGCGGCGGCCAGTCCGATGCCCCAGACACGGTCGCGGGGACTGGCCTCCACCAGCACCCGCCCGCGCGTGCCCAGCAGGAACTCCCGCAGGCCCGCGTGCTGCCCGAACTTGGCGACGTTCCCTCGAACCACGATGCCGAACCGATGCTCGGCCCAGACCGCGTCGTCGAACCCCCGGATGGCCCGGCCCAGCGTCTTGGCCTCGCCGGGGTGCGCCGCGGCGAGGATCGCGCGGGCGGCGGCGTGATCGCCGAACAGCCAGGCCTTGTGCGCCATCATGTAGTGCTCGGCCGTGGCGAAGACCTGCCCGTCCTCGGTGAAGGAGGCCGGCCACCACTGCGACAGGCACCCGGGCCCGGCCTGACCATCGCGATCCGGCCGGTGCCCCCAGAAGAACAGGTACCGCAGAGGTCGTCCTGCCCGTTCCGCCGCGACCGCTTCGTCCACGGTCCGCGGGAGATCCCGGTCGTCCACGGCGGACACGGCGGTCAGCCCTGCTTGACCTTGAGTGCTTCCTTGCGCAACTCGGCCTGAACGGACCGCTCACGCTCCAGCCACGCGGGGTTCTCCACCTTCAGAGCCTCGATCTCGGCGGTGGTGAGCGGCTGGTCGACGCCGCCTCTGGCCAGGCCGGAGATGGAGACCCCGAGCTTCGCCGCGACGACCTGCTTGGGATGCGGGCCGTTGCGCCGCAGGTCGGCCAGCCAGGTAGGAGGCTTGGACTGCAGCTCGTTCAGCTCGTCCCTGGAGACGACGCCCTCCTGGAACTCGGCGGGAGTCGCCGAAAGCAGGACACCCAGCTTCTTGGCCGCGGTCGCGGGCTTCATCGTCTGGGTGGTCTTCGTCTTGGGCGAGGTCATGGCGTCAAGGGTAGTCACTCGGAGCGTGGTCTCCGGCCATCGGTACCCTGGGCGGGTGAATGGTGGGGAGAACGGTACGGGGTTCCGGCTGGCGTACGTGCCGGGGGTGACACCCGCGAAATGGGTCAACATCTGGGCCGAGAGAAAGCCCGAGGTGCCACTCACCCTGGTCGCGACCACCGCCGCCGAGGTCGTGCCCCTGCTGCGCGAAGGCGGCGCCGACGCCGGATTCGTCCGCCTCCCGATCGACCGCGACGGCCTCAGCGTGATCCCCCTCTACCTCGAGACCACCGTGGTGGTGGTGCCGAAGGACCACGCGGCGGCCGCGCTGGACGAGGTGACCATCGCGGACCTGTCCGGCGAAGAGGTACTCCAGCCGCTGGACGACACCATCGAGTGGACGACCCTGCCCGGCGAACCCGCCTTCACCCGCCCGCCCACGACAGCCGAGGCGATCGAGCTCGTGGCGGCGGGCACCGGCGTTCTCCTGGTCCCGCAGTCGCTGGCACGCCTCCACCACCGCAAGGACCTCACCTACCGCCCGGTCCCCGACGCCCCCCAATCCCAGATCGCCCTGGCCTGGCCCACAGAGGCGACCACCGACCTGGTGGACGACTTCATCGGCATCGTCCGCGGCCGAACGGTCAACAGCACGCGCGGCCGTACCGCCCCGGAAAAGCCGGCAGAGCGCAAGCCAAGAAAGCCCGCCCAGAGCCGCGCCACCCCGTCAGGCCGCACCAAGAAGACCCGCCGCCCACGCTGACGGAAAAGCCCCGCAGCATGATCGCTGCGGGGCTTGAAAGTGCAGGTGGACGATACTGGGTTCGAACCAGTGACCCCTCGCTTGTAAGTCACACCAGGTGAGGGCTGGATCATCGCCGATTCGTGCCCTCACCTGGGCTTATGGTCCGAGGGAGTCCGCTGCCGTCCAGCCGTGTCCGGGGCCATTGTCACGCAGTTCGTCACTCGGCCGCGACGGCTTGGCCGTACTCCAGATAGACGGTTTCGCCCTGCTCACGGGCTGCCACAGCGGCTCTGACCCGGCGGGCAAGACGCTCGATCAACAACCCGTCCAGCTCGTCGGCAGGGTGGAAGCTGTAGCCGGTCAGTTCCTTGTCGGCGAAGCTGATCCGCTTGAGCGTGTCCTCGTCGATCACACCGCCGTCGAACACGAAGAGGATCTTGTCGCCCTCCTCGGGATGGGGTGCCCAGTCCACAACGAGGAGACGCCCGATCGGCGGCTCGATGCCGAGTTCCTCACGTACCTCGCGCACACTGGCTGCGTACGGTGTCTCTCCCGGCTCGATGTACCCGCCGGGAATGTCGCGGTACTCCTTGTAGGCCGGTTGGACCAGGAGGACCCGGCCGTCGCGGTCGAAGAACAGCACTCCGGCTGCGGCCAAAGCTCGGGCGAACGGCGGCGCGTCGTGATCGCTCACCCACCCGACCCTACGCGACGTCGCCCCGTCATACGATCCGCAGGCGACGCGCCAGATCAGTGAGCTGGAAGCTCGGCTTGCCCTTCTGCCGCCTGATCCAGGAGAGCATCAGGTGACGGCCTAGGTAGTGGTAACGGACCTGTTCGGGGGCCAGCTTCTCGGCGTCCAAGAGGGTCGCGAGCGCTTCGTCGGTGCGGTTCCACAGGCTCAGAGCCTGCGCGACGGCGAGGCTGTGGCGAACGCGTCGCTCAATGGGGAGGGCACGGGTGTCGAGCTTAGGACCGATGTCGATGGCGACTTGGATGTCCCCCAGCTCGATCGCCGTGGCCACTCGGTGGATGGCGACGTTGGTGGGGCCGAATGCGGTCCATGCGTGGTTGGCGTCGGTGCCCAGTCGTGTGGCCGACTCCTGCGCCTCGGCGAGGAAGGCCCTTGTCGTCGCGCGGTCCTCCGCTCTCGCGGCGGCCATGGACCCGGCGAGGAAGAGCGTGCCGTAGACCGACAGGAGGTCCGGTGTGGCCTTGGAAAGGTCGTCGTCGAGAAGTGCGGCCGCGTCGCTGGTGAGCTGGATGGCGGCGCCGTAGCGGCCATTGGCCAGCAAGGCATGCGTGACCGAGCGCAGAAGCGAGACGGTCACGACTTGGCTGCGTGACTCCTGGGCGTATGCGAGCCCGCGCTCTGCGGCGATCCAGGCCAGGTCCGCCTCGCCCACCTTCGTCAGGATGCTGGCTGCGGCGTGGTACACCTGGCCGAGCACCATCAAGGCAGCATGCCGGGCGTCTCCGTGAGAGGAACGCTCGGCATGATGGGCCTGCGCCAGGAGCACCGGAAGACGTTCCACGACCTTGGTGTACTGGGACGACTGGTACGCCTTCCACACCTCCGCGATCTCGCTAGCGAGCCCAGCCAATGAGGGAGGCTCCTCCTGCCCGATCCGGATGGCCATCGGCGAGAGCTGCCGGTAGTCCGTGAGTGCGGCCCGTAGCGCCGGGATCGAATGGCTGCCTCGATCATCGCTCCACTCGAACAAGCTGGGTTCGGCAAGGAGATCACCTAGAGAGACGTCCAGGGCGTTTGCCATCGTCTTGATGACCGAGAGCCGGTCCAGGGAAATACGGTCGTTCTCCACCTTGCTCAACCAGTCCGTGGTGCGGCCGACCAGTCCGGCCAGGACCTCCTGAGAGAGTCCTCGTCGCCGCCGGTACCAGGCGATGCGCTGGCCGATAGTGAGGTTCCTGGCCGTTCCTCGCATGCTCACCATCCTCACGTCGGCCTGGCCCCCGACCCCGGAAAACTCTTCCGGGTCCTGCGCAGCACGCGCACCTACTGTCCCTCCTGGATGACGCTCAGTCCACGCAGAGGGAGGAGATGTCCATGGCCCACGTCGTCCCGGGAGAGATACGGGCCGCCCAACGCCTGGTCCGGGCGCTGGAACCGCACGGCATCGCGGCCGATATCCACGCTGGTTACGGCCTCGCCCTGGTCTCGGTCTGGATCGACCTGGTCATCTGGACCGACGGCCTGGTCTACCGCTGGTGGGGCGGAAGCGTGTCCGGCAGGTCCGGGCGGCGTGTCTATGCCGCTTGTCCGGCGGATGTCCCCGAGACCGCTGCCACACGTATCGCCCTGCGCCACAGAGTGTTGCGGCAAGCTCACCCGCCATGTGCACCAACCAGGCGTGAAGCCTCATGACCCATCTCGACGAGTGTCTGAGTCCGCATGTGAGGCCGATGCGCCAGGGATGTGGGCGGCTGCGGTGGTACGTGGCGGGTCCAAGTGGGAGGCGGGTTCGGGTGGAGGATTGGACGTGCGCGTGTCGGGCGACGGTGTACGAGTTGTGCCTGGCGGGTGGCCGCGCCTTCATCAGGCGCACGGTGCAAGGCGGGCCGGTGGCGAAGATCCATGAGACCGACTGGGAGTCGCTGAGGCGGACGCGGCAGACCTGGGTCGCACTGCTTGCCGGGTATGTCCGATAGGCGGTGCGCTGCGAGGCCTCTTTTCCCCCGCCCCCGATGGCTGCCGGACTGTGTGGCCCGACCGAGGTGTCAACTCCGTCTTCCCGGACGCGAGCGTCCGGCGGGTGCTGTACAGACGGAGTTGACGCCGACCGAGGGGCACGAACACTGCGGTATCGGGGGCGGGGGTACGGACCTCGGCCCGTGGGTGATCTGCCAGAGAGTGGAGTGGCCGGCGTCCGTGCGAAGCACCCCGCACGGGCCGCGTAGCGGTGGAGGCCGGTGACGGAAACGGCCTTGCTGATCCAGACTTCTGCAGGGAAGGGCTTGATCGCTTTGGCGCCGCCTTGGAGCGGTGGGCGGCGCGCGCCGGGACCGGCCCCCAGGCCGCATGCCCGGCGCGCTGACCGCCCGGAGCGGGCGGCGGCGCGGCGAGCCCTTGAACCCGTAAAGAAACGCTGAACCACCTCGCCGCCTGACTGACGATGGCCACGTCGTCCATTCGTGTGCCAGGATCACCCGCCATGAATGTCGACGCCTTCTGGGAGCTGATTGAGCAGTCCGCGCGTGTGACCAGCACGAAGGACGGGCGTTTGGGGTGGCTCCACGGGAAGCTGGCGAGGCAACCTGTCGAAGAGACCCTTGATTTCGCCTCGTGGATGCAGGAGGCCCGGCTCAAAGCCGACACGTACATGGTCTGGGGAGCCGCACGCGCCTTGGATCTGGTGGGTGGCCTCGACAGCGTTTGGTATTTCCACATGTGGCTCGTCGGTCTTGGCCGCGAGACTTTCGAGCGGGTGACCAGCGATCCGGACACCCTCGCCGAGGTGCCAGAGGTCCAGAGCTTTCTCCACCTTCAACGTCATCGCCTTCCACGCACTGACGAGGACTTGCCGGAGTTCGAGGAACTCGACTATGTAGCCGTCAAAGTGTGGCCACAGGTGACAGGCCTGGACGGGGACGCCCTTGCGGATGCCCTCCAGGCTCGGGGTTATGTGTTGGAGGCTCTGCCCAATCCCACCGACGAGGAATGGGACTTTGACGACGACGAGGAGGCGGCCCGCCGGTTGCCTCGGTGCACCAGCTACTTTCGCGAGTTGTACGGCCGCGCCTAGATCACCAGGTCGATGCCGTTGTCGCTGAGTTCCTGGGGGTGAGGTCGATGTCCGGGGTGTTGGCCACTTCGCGTTGATAGGCGATCTCGTAGCGGTCGGCCGGTGCCTTGGCTTCGGTGACCTCGATCGGGCGGCCGTTGGCGTGGGCCATGGATGACGGCGGTGTGGCCTCGGTACATCGTCAAATATGCTGCCAAGGGCGCGGAAGCCTCTAGAACCGTCGATCGCGGCCAGTACGGGCGCAAGTCTGAGGGACCTCATGGACCGCATGGGACACGACTCGGTACGCGCCGCGCTCATCTACCAGCACGGTACGGCGGAGGCCGACAGAAGGGTCGCGGACACCATGATCAACCCGATCTAGTGGCACGCGAATGGCATGAAAGCCCCGCAGCATGATCGCTGCGGGGCTTGAAAGTGCAGGTGGACGATACTGGGTTCGAACCAGTGACCCCTCGCTTGTAAGGCGAGTGCTCTACCGCTGAGCTAATCGTCCCGAACGGCACTACACCTTACGACACCAACGGCGCCGAGCGCACATTGACCGTCCAGCCGGGGCCGAGGTCGGGGCGGCCGGCGGCGCGCCAGCCCAGCAGGGACGCGCCCAGCATGCCGGCGTCCACCCCGAGCGCCGCCGGCACCAGCGGGGGCGCGTCGCGGAACGCCAGGCGCTTCACGAGCCGGGTGCGTACCGGGTCGAACAAGGCGGGGCCCGCCTCTGCCAGTCCGCCGCCCAGGACGATCATGCTGGGGTCCAGGAGGAGGGTGTAGGTGGCCAGGGCCAGGGAGAGGGCCTCCACCGCCTCGTCCCAGACCTCCACGGCGAGGGGGTCGTCGGAGGCCACGACCTCTTCCGCCTTCACGCCGGACAGGCCCGCACGCTGGCTGTAGCGGCGGCCCACGGAGGCGGCCGACGCATAGGTCTCCAGGCAGCCGAACTGCCCGCAGGCGCACTGCTCGCCGTCCGGGAAGACCGGGATGTGGCCGATCTCGCCGCCCCATCCGGACGAACCGCCGTATGGCTCGCCGCGCAGGATCAGGGCCCCGGCGATTCCGGTACCGATCGGCAGGAAGAGGAAGTCGTCCACCCCCTGCCCGGCGCCCAGAACGTTCTCCGCCAGGCCGCCGGTCTGGACGTCGTGGCCGAGCCGTACCGGAACATCGAGGGCGGTGAAGTCGGCGGCGGGCACGTCGCGCCAGCCGATGTTCGCGGAGTAGACCGCGGAGTTCTCCGACACCAGCCCGGGTACGGCGAGGCCCACCCCGGACGGGATGCCGTCACCGGATGCGGCGAGATGGCTGATGAAGTCGCGGATCGCCGTCACCGCGGCGGCCGGCCCCTCCTCGCGGGGGGTCGGGCGGCGCTCGGTGAGGAGCACCACGCCGGACTCGCTGACCAGGCCGCCCTTCATGGACGTGCCACCGACGTCGAGCGCGACGACGAACGAACTCATTGCGGACACGAAAGGAGACGATAGCGCAGCTCAGCATATGTCCGGAAAAAGTGTGGCCGCCCCGAGACCGTCACGCCCGGCCCAGCACCCGGTTCAGAGCGGCCTCGACCTCGGCCGACAGGCCGGGCGGCGATTCTGGCACCAGCGGATCCCCCGATCGCGCCTGCCGGACAGAACCACACGAGCGGCATTCGACCTCACCCAACCGGCAGATCAACGCGCTGGACCCGCAGGTGCCGCACGTGTCGAGGTCGAGGTCGTGCAGCCGTTGGCAGTCCGGGCAGATGAGCACCTGGGACTCGTCGCGCACCCCGCGCTTCCAGGGGCTCGCGCCGCGTACCGGGTCGGTCTGCCGGGCCCCGCAGTTGTAGCAGGGCATCGCATCCTCCGTTGTCACGAAATCTCGGCGAGTGCCTTGGCATAGTCGGCCACGTCGCGCGCCGTGCCGATCGGGTTCACGACCGACCAACGGACCACGCCCGCGCCGTCGATGATGAAGGTCCCCCGCTGCGCGAGCCCCTTCTGCTCATCGAACACACCGTACGCCCGCGCGACCTGTCCGTGTGGCCAGAAATCCGACAGCAGTGGGAATGTGTAGCCCTCTTGGTCCGCCCATGCACGATGGGAGAAAAGAGAGTCCACGGAGACAGTCAGAATTTGCGCGTCCGTGACAAAGTCCCGCAAGGCCGACAACTCGCTGTTGCAGACGTTGCTGAAGGCCAGCGGGTAGAAGACCAGCACGACCTCGCGGCCCCGGAAGGCGGAGAGCTTGACCGGGGCGCCGTGCTGGTCCTGGAGTTCGAAGTCGGGAGCTAGGGCGCCTACCAGTGGGTTCACACGGCCATCATGGCAGGCGCTCTGCTCCCTAGCGTCGGCCCTTGGGGCCGACGAGCCTGGTCCCCGACCAATCGGGTGCGGCGGAGATGCTGCTCGTCTGCGAAAGGCCCGCGGTAGCGGCATCCTCCCCGATGTCGCTCGGCTCCACATGGCCGTCGCGACCGGCCTTGGGAGTCAGCAGCCAGATCTGGCCGCCCTCTGCGAGTGATCGCATGGCATCGCTCAGAACGTCGAAGAGATCGCCGTCACCGTCGCGCCACCACATCAGCACCACGTCTACGACGTCGTAACTGTCCTCATCGAGCAGTTCATTGCCGGTCAGGTTCTCGATTGACGAGCGAAGCTCTTCGTCGCTGTCCTCGTCCCAACCGATCTCCTGCACCACCTGACCCGGCTTGAGGCCGAGTCGTTCGGCCAGGCCGCGCTCGCCCTGCGCCTGACCCGCGGTCGCGCTCACGTTTATCCCTCCTGCTTGAGTGGCCCCGCATTTTGCGGTTTATCGCTTCGGGACAGTCCACACGCTGTGACCCTCAGTCGTCAACGGTCGCCACGGGTACGGCGACAGGACCGTCCGAATCAACCCGACAAAAACGACAGACGAACGTGGCGTTCACGGTTGTCGACGTTCAGGTCAACGACCGCGATCGACTGCCAGGTTCCCAGCGCCAGCCGTCCCCCGAGGACCGGCACCGTCGCATAGGGCGGAATCAGCGCGGGCATGACGTGCGACCGTCCGTGACCGCGCGAACCGTGCGCGTGCCTCCAGCGATCGTCGGCGGGCAGCAGGCCGGCCAGCGCGGACAACAGGTCGTCGTCACTGCCCGCGCCGAGCTCGATCAGCGCCACCCCGGCGGTCGCGTGCGGGACGAAGACATGCAAAAGCCCGTCGCCGCCCTGCTCACGCGCGAACTCCGCGCACTGCGGGGTGATGTCGTGCACCGTCTCGCGTGACCCGGTGGTCAGCGAGATGATCTGGGATTCCACACGGAAATCCTACTGAGGCACAACGACCGCATCAGGGCCGGGAAAGACCAGCCCCGTGTGCCCGTCGTCGAACCGTACGATGTACGGCGGTCCGCCTTCCGTCCCGCGAACCTCGATGATCTCTCCGCGCCGGTCCCCTTCGCCAACGGTGTTCCCGTGCATGAGGAGCCGGTCGCCTACCGTCGCGTTCATACTTCACACATTGGTACGACAGACGCGCTTGGGAAAGAGGTGCAACCGGCACTCCCATCGGAGCGCGCCGCAATCCTGACCCAAACGTTACTTCCCCCAAGATCAACTTGCTTGTTTCCTCAAGATCAACCCACGCGTTTCTGTTACGGCGGTGCCGCCCCCACGCCACCCACCGCCGTGGGCGGGCGCCGATCGTGGGGGTCGCTTCTCACGTCGGACGTGGTCCCCGCCGCCACGGCCCTTCGTATCCCCCTTCCCACGGCCCCCCGCCCCCCGCCTTCGATGTCCGGCCCACAGCAACCCACCGGTCTCCGCAGGGCTTCGGCTGGGCGCCGTTGAGGGGCGCCGAGCTCCGCCGTACCCCCATCCCGCCGACGCGGCGCGGAAAGAGCGTGGGGGTGGCGCGCCCCCCGGGCAGAGCCGACGGTGGGGTGGGACGGACAGCATGCGACACAAGCAGGCCGAGGGGGCCGAAGGGGGGCGAGGGGGCTTGAGGGGTGCACCAGTGGTTCTCCACTCTCGCGCCATCTCTCCGGGGTAGACCTGAAGGGCGCGCCCATCCACCACAAGCCCGTCGGTTTTGCCCGGTCGCCGACCCGGAAAGGGGGTGTTCTAAGCTCTGCGCCGACCCCCGCGGCAGGCCATCACGATTCGGGCTGGCAAATCGGGAAATCTCGTAGCTTTTCTAGTCTTGTTAAATTGGCATGCCGATGTAACCTGTGGTGGCGATTCGTCCTACCATCGGTGGTCTAGGCCACCCCTTGGGCTCCTGCCAGCAGGGACGTCCTGGTTACTCGTGAGTAGAGATGCACTTTCTACGGCAAGCGACCAGGATGGAAGGCGACCCACGACCCAGACATCAGACCTCGGAAGGCGAGACCCAGTGGCTTCCGGACGCCAGCGTTTCTCGATCATCAGCGACGGCCTACCCAGCCAGCTGCCTGATGTCGACCCCAGCGAGACCAACGAGTGGCTCGAGTCGCTCGACAACGTCGTCAAGGCGGAGGGCCGCACCCGCGCCCGCTACCTGATGCTCCGCATGCTGGAGCGCGCCCGCGAGCACCAGGTCGGCGTGCCGGGCCTGCGCAGCACCGACTACCTCAACACGATCCCGCCGGAGCGCGAACCCTGGTTCCCCGGCGACGAGCACGTCGAGCGCCGCATCCGGGCCTACATCCGGTGGAACGCGGCGGTCATGGTCTCCCGGGCCAACGCGCGCACCAACGTGGGCGGCCACATCGCCACCTACGCCTCGGCCGCCTCCCTGTACGAGGTCGGCTTCAACCACTTCTTCCGCGGCAAGGACCACGGCGAGTCGGGTGACCAGGTCTTCTTCCAGGGACACGCGGCGCCGGGCATCTACGCCCGCGCCTTCCTGGAGGGCCGCCTCAACGAGGCTCAGCTCGACGCGTTCCGCCAGGAGCTGAGCCACGGCTTCCACGGCCTGCCCTCCTACCCGCACCCGCGGCTCATGCCGGACTTCTGGGAGTTCCCCACGGTCTCCATGGGTCTGGGCCCGATCAGCGCGATCTACCAGGCGCGGTTCAACCGCTACCTGCTCAACCGCCAGATCAAGGACACCAGCCGCAGCCATGTCTGGGCCTTCCTGGGCGACGGCGAGATGGACGAGCCCGAGTCGCTCGGCGCGATCGGCCTGGCCGCGCGTGAGGAACTCGACAACCTCACGTTCGTCATCAACTGCAACCTGCAGCGCCTCGACGGCCCGGTACGCGGCAACGGCAAGATCATCCAGGAGCTGGAGTCATACTTCCGCGGCGCCGGCTGGAACGTCATCAAGGTCGTCTGGGGCCGCGACTGGGACCCACTGCTGGCCGCCGACGTCGACGGCGTGCTGGTCAACCAGATGAACACGACGCCTGACGGCCAGTTCCAGACGTACTCGGTCGAGTCCGGCGAGTACATCCGCGAGCACTTCTTCGGCGGCGACCCGCGCCTGCGCAAGATGGTCGAGCACCTGACCGACGACGACATCCGCAAGCTGTCGCGCGGCGGCCACGACTACCGCAAGGTCTACGCGGCGTTCAAGGCGGCCCGCGAGCACGTCGGCCAGCCGACGGTCATCCTCGCCCAGACCATCAAGGGCTGGACGCTGGGCAAGGACTTCGAGGCGCGCAACGCCACGCACCAGATGAAGAAGATGACCAAGGCCGAGCTCAAGGAGTTCCGCGACCGGCTGTACCTGCCGATCCCGGACTCGGCTCTGGAAGGCGACCTGCCGCCGTACTTCCACCCGGGCGAGAACGACCCGGAGATCGAGTACATGAAGGAGCGCCGCGCGGCGCTCGGCGGCGTGCTGCCCAAGCGGGTCCTGCGCGCCAAGCCGGTCAAGCTGCCCGGCGACGAGGTCTACCAGCAGTTCTCCAAGGGTTCTGGCAAGCAGCAGGTGGCCACGACGATGGCCTTCGTCCGCCTGCTCAAGGACCTCATGCGCGACAAGGAGATCGGCAAGCGGTTCGTGCCGATCATCCCGGACGAGGCGCGGACGTTCGGCATGGACGCCATGTTCCCGAGCGCCAAGATCTACAACCCGCACGGCCAGACCTACGAGGCCGTGGACCGGGAGCTGCTGCTGTCCTACAAGGAGTCGGAGCAGGGCCAGATCCTGCACGAGGGGATCAACGAGGCCGGTTCGATGGCCTCGGCCACGGCGGTCGGCACGTCGTACGCCACGCACGGCGAGCACATGATCCCGATCTACATCTTCTACTCCATGTTCGGCTGGCAGCGCACCGGCGACCAGATGTGGCAGATGGCCGACCAGATGACGCGCGGCTTCCTGCTGGGCGCCACCGCCGGCCGCACCACCCTGAACGGCGAGGGCCTGCAGCACGAGGACGGCCACACGCCGCTCATCGCCTCGACGAACCCGGCCGCCGTCTCCTACGACCCGAGCTGGGCCTACGAGACCGCGTACATCGTCAAGGAGGGTCTGCGCCGAATGTACGGCGAGGAGCAGGAGAACGTCTTCTACTACCTCACCGTCTACAACGAGCCCTACATCCAGCCCGCCGAGCCGGCGAACCTCGACATCGAGGGGCTGCTCAAGGGCCTGTACAAGTTCGCCGAAGGACCTCAGACGCAGGGGCCGAAGGCCAACATCCTGTCCTCGGGCGTGGCGGGGCCGTGGGCCATGGAGGCTCAGCGCCTGCTGGCCGAGGAGTGGGGCGTGTCGGCCGACGTCTGGTCGGCGACCTCGTGGACGGAGCTGCGCCGCGACGCGCTGGCCTGCGAGGAGCACAACCTGCTCAACCCGGACGCCGAGCAGCGCGTGCCGTACGTCACGCAGAAGCTGTCCGGCGCGCAGGGGCCGTTCGTGGGCGTCAGCGACTACATGAAGGCCGTGCAGGACCAGATCGCGCAGTGGGTGCCGGGTGACTGGAGCTCGCTGGGCACCGACGGGTTCGGGCTGTCCGACACGCGCTCGGCCCTGCGCCGCCATTTCCACGTGGACGCGGCCTCGATCACCCTGGCCGTGCTCACGCGGCTCGTCAAGCGTGGCGAGCTCGACGGTGAGGTGCTGCGCGAGGCGATCGCCCGCTACCACCTGAAGAACGGCGTCACCGAGGCCGGTGGCGCGGAGAGCAACGACGCCGAGTCCATGGGCGTCTGACGACGATCTGGCGCTCCCGGGAAGTTTTTTCCGGGAGCGCCGTCATATTCGGGCGTCACCTTCGTGAGAGAAGATGAGGCGGCACGTTCAGGAGGGGTGCGTGCCGCCTCCCCCTTTTCGCGTATTGTGGGCTCTACTTCCCCCTTGCGACACGAGGGGAATGCCTTATATGCGCCGTGTTCTTGCCGTCGTCACGTTCTCCGTGCTGGCCACGTCCTGTACCAGCACCGCGGAGCCGCAGGCCGTCGCACCCCCGGAGAAGATCAACTGGGGTGCCTGCACGGACATCGTCCGTCCCGATGGCCAGCCGCCCGCCAAGGAAGACGCCACCCAGCAGTGCGGCAAACTGTCCGTCCCGCTCGACTACACCAAGCCGGACGGCGACAAGCTGGACATCGCGCTGATCCGCGTCCCGGCCACCGACAAGGCCAACCGGATCGGCTCGCTCCTGTTCAACTTCGGCGGCCCCGGCGGTTCCGGCGTCGACACGCTGGCCCAGGCGGCCAAGTCGTTCGGCACGCTGAACGCCCGCTACGACCTGGTCAGCTTCGATCCCCGCGGCGTCGAGCGCAGTTCCGGCGTGCGATGCGGCGGCAGCGCGGAGATGGACACGTTCACCGCCATGAACACGCTGCCCGCCAACGCGGAGACGAACGCGGCCAGCACGAAGGCGAACAAGAAGTTCGCGAGCCTGTGCGAGCAGGACTCCGGCAAGATCCTGCCGTTCGTCGGCACCGTCAGCGCCGCCCGCGACATGGACCGCATGCGCGCCTCACTCGGCGACGCGCAACTCCACTACCTCGGCATGTCGTACGGCACGCTCCTCGGCGGCGTCTACGCCACCCTGTTCCCGAAGAACGTCGGCCGGATGGTCCTGGACGCTCCCCTCGACCCGACCGTCACCTTCGAGCAGCGCACCCTCGTCCAGACCGCCGGATTCCAGAAGGCGTACGAGAGCTTCCTGAAGGCGTGCGTGAAGGAGGGCTGCGAGCTCGGCGGCAGCGTCGAGGCGGGCAACAAGAACGTGGACCGGCTCATGACCGAGCTGTCCGAGAAGCCGATCAAGGTCGGCGACCGCGACCTCACCCAGGGCCTGGCCTCGACCGGCGTGGCCGCGGCCCTGTACTCGGAGTTGACCTGGCCCTTCCTGGAGACCGCTGTCAGCCAGGCCATGAAGGGCGAGGGCGAGGCGCTCATGTACCTCGCCGACTCCTACACGGGCCGCACGCCGGACGGCAAGTACACCACCCAGATGACCAGCTTCCCCGCCATCACCTGCGTCGACAGCGCGGAGCGCCCGGACAAGGCGACGCTGGACCGGACCGAGGCGGCCGCCCTGAAGATCTCGCCGCTGTTCGGGAGCGCGGGGGCCGGGCAGCTGTGCTCGATCTGGCCGGTGCCCGGCAGCGACGAGGCCAGGCACGTGGACGCCACCGGGTCGGGGCCCATCCTGGTGGTGGGCGGGAAGGGCGACCCGGCGACGCCGTACGAATGGGCGCCCAAGCTCACCGAACAGCTCAAGACCGCCACGCTCGTCACCTACACCGGTGAGGGGCACGGGGCGTACCTGTCGGGCAGCCAGTGCGTCAAGGGCATCGTGGACGGCTATCTGCTGCAGGGCACGGTCCCGCAGAAGAACGCGACCTGCGAACGCTAGAGCATGGCCCTGGGCGCGCCGCCGTTCGGCGGGAGGCGGCGTGCCCAGGGCGGGTGGTGACCGGCGCCACCGGCCGGGCGGGGCGGCGGGGGAAGCGCCGCGATGTGCCCGGCCGTCGCGTCAGCCCCTCTGGCGGAACACGCCGAACTGGTTGCCCGAGGTGTCCCGTAGGTAGGCGAAGTCGGTGCCCGCCCCGTCGTCGATGACCTTGGTGACGACCTTGCCCCCCAGCGACTCGGCCTGCGCGCAGGCGGCCTCGACGTCGGCGACCTGCACGTGGAAGACCGCGTGAGCGGGGAACTCCCCCTTGGTGTTGAACAGGCCGCCTGAGGGCCGCTCCGCGCCGGCGGAGCTGATCATGCGGTAGTCCGGCCCGTCGCCCCCGCCGGGCGTGAACGTCCATCCGAACAGCCCGCCGTAGAAGCGCTCGGCTCCGTCGGGGTCGTCGGTGGCCACCTCGAACCAGGTGACGGTGTTATCCACGTTGTCCTCCTTCATCTTTCGAACAAGAAAACGATAAAACATGGATGCGACAACCCTATGTCGGTGTTTTCGAATGATTAGTCGATCACCGTGCCGCGCACGATCATCTCCGGCACGTCCGTGGCGAAGCCTTCGAGCGGCCGCTCCGGCGCCTTCTCCGCGGTGACGGAGGCGGCCGCGATGCGGTCGAGGCGGAAGACCCGCACGTCGTCGCGGAGCCTGCACCAGGCCACCAGATACCAGAAGCCGCCCCGGCCGCCCAGGAACACCCCCGGCTCCACCTCCCGGGTGGTCAGGGCGCCCTTCCTGTCGACGTAGTCGAGGCTGAGGACGCGCCGGCGCAGCAGCGCGTCCTCGATGGCGCGCGAGACGCCCTCGCCGCCGAGCGGCAGGATCTCCTCGGGCGGGTCGGCCGGCGCCATCAGCCGCACCCGCCGCGCCAGCTCCCTGGCCAGCTCGCCCTCGGGCCCCGGCATGGCCGCCACGACCTTGCGCAGGGCGCTGCGGGCCTGCTGGGCGAAGGGCTGGTCGTCGCCGGCGCGGCTTAACGCCACCGCTATCGCGACGGCCTCGGGCGGGGTGAAGTTGAGCGGCGGCAGCGACATCTTCTTGTCGATCGCGTAGCCGCCCTTGCGGCCGGTCGAGGCGAAGATGGGCACGCCGGACTCCTGGAGCGCCAGGATGTCGCGCTCGATGGTGCGCGCGCTCACCTCGAACCGCTTGGCCAGCTCCCTCGCCGAACGGGATCTGGGGGCGATCGCGCGCAGGTCCTCCACCAGGGCGTAGAGCCGATCAGTCCGGTTCACGATCCCGACGGTACGCCGCAGCACCGACAAACTCGGGGTTCCCGCACTTCGGGGCAGGTTCTTCTGTCCTCACCGCCAGGTGGTCACCCGCGGGTCCACTCCAGCAGCCGATCCAGTGGCCACGTGTTGACGATGCGCTCGGGCTCGATCCCGCACAGGGCGGCCCGCTCGCACCCGAACCGCTGCCAGTCCAGCTGCCCCGGCGCGTGCGCGTCGGAGTCGATCGAGAACAGGCAGCCCCACTCGTACGCCTGCCGCATCAGCCGCTTGGGCGGGTCCAGCCGGTCGGGCCGCGAGTTGATCTCCACCGCCACCCCGAACCGCCTGCACGCCTCGAACACCAGCTCGGCGTCGAACTCCGACTCCGGCCGCAGCCCGCCCCGCTTGGTCCCGGCCTTGACGATCCGGCCGGTGCAGTGGCCGAGCACGTCCACGCGCGGGTTGGCGATGGCGGTGACCATCCTGCGGGTCATCTCGTAGCGGTTCATGCGCAGTTTGGAGTGCGCGCTGGCGACCACGACGTCCAGCCGGTCCAGCAGCTCGGGCTCCTGGTCGAGGGTGCCGTCGGGGTTGACGTCCACCTCGATGCCGGTCAGGACGCGAAACGGCGCGAGCTCCTCGTTGAGGCGCTCCACCAGGTCGAGCTGGCGCTTCAGCCGGGCGGGCGACAGGCCGTTGGCGACGGTGAGGCGGGGCGAGTGGTCGGTCAGTGCCAGGTACTCGTGGCCGAGCGACTTGGCGGCGGCCGCCATCTCCTCGACCGGCGAGCCGCCGTCGGACCAGTCGGAGTGGCTGTGCAGGTCGCCTCGGAGCGCGGCGCGCAGGGCGGCGGTGTCGGCGTCCAGGTCGCTGCCCTCGGTGGCCCGCAGGCGCCGCAGATAGGTGGGCGTCTGCCCGGCGAGCGCCTCGGTGACGGCCAGCGCGGTGACCTTGCCGATGCCGGGCAGGCCGGCGAGGGCGCCCGACTCGGCGAGCCGTACCAGCTCGTCGGGGGGCAGGTCCGCGACGACGGCGGCGGCGCGGCGGAAGGCGCGCACGCGATAGGTCGGCTCGCCCGCCCGCTCCAGCAGAAAGGCGATGTCCCGTAGAGCCTGCACCGGATCCATAGGTAGACAAATACCCCAACCAGGGACTCAAGCGTTTTGAAAGCGATGACTTATAGAGATTGAAGCGGACAAACAGCATCGATAGGCTAACTGGCCACCATAGATCTGGAGCTCGATGACCGCCCCGCCAGCCGCCCGCCCAGGCAAGTCCTCCAAGGTGATCACACTGACCGTGATCGGCATCGTGTCGGTCGTGGTGGTCGGCTACTGCGCGGCTCAGGGCGACGACGACGTGACCGCCGACTGCGTCGAGGCCACCAGCCTGAACAGCGGATCCTACGAGGTCGTCGACGACGACTACTGCGACGACGACCACTACTCCTCCGGCGGCGCCTACCGCGCCTACCACTGGTACTACGGCGGCACCCGCAGCGGCGCCCTCGTCCACGGCGGCAGCACGATCCGGCCCTCCAACGTCACGATCAGCAGCCGCGACGGCAAGTCCATCCAGCGGGGCGGCTTCGGCAGCCGCTGGAGCGGGGGCAGTTGACGTGAGCCGGCGCCTGGCCTCCCAGAACGTCTCGATCGGCGCGGTGGCCACGCTGTCGGCACTGATGCTCGGCGCCTGCGCGCAGCAACCGCCTCCGGTGTACGAGCGGTCGCCGGTGACCGTGCACGAGGACGACGAAGAGGACGAGGTCACCGCGCACTGCGTGGTGCGCGACAGCGAGGACGACGGCCGCTACACGGTGGCCGGCGACGAGAAGTGCGACGGAGCGGGCAGGCACGGCACGTACATGTGGTACTACGGCGGAACCAGAACCAATCGCCACGTCACCGACGGCTCGCCCCGGCGCCCGCGCGGCGTCCACATCACCACCCGCGACGGCGACGAGATCGGCAAGTCGGGCCGCATCTCGCGCGACGGCTTCGGCGGGCGTACGACGGTGGGAGGCTGAGCGGTGCGACGCGAGACGGGCACGCCCCGCGACGGGTGGGAGAAGACGATCGAGAGCCAGGGCCTGGCCTACCACCGGGCCGCGCACCCGGCGGGACTGACCCGGCCCTACTGGGACGAGTCCGCCCACTACGTCTTCACCATGGTCGAGGTCCTGGCACTGGAGTCGCAGGTCGAGGAGCTCCACCAGATGTGCCTGCGCGCGGTGGAGCACGTGGTCTCGACCGGCCGCTACGCCGACTTCGCCATCCCCGAGTGGGCGCGCGAGGACGTCGCCCGCTCGTGGGAACGGCGCGACGACCACCTGTACGCCCGCTTCGACCTGCGCTACGACGGGACGGGCCCGGCCAAGCTGCTGGAGTACAACGCCGACACGCCCACCTCGCTGGTGGAGTCGTCGGTGGTGCAGTGGTTCTGGCTGAAGGACACCCACCCCGATGACGACCAGTGGAACTCCGTCCACGAGCGGCTCATCGACCGCTGGAAGGACCTGCGGCTGCCACCCGGCCCCACTCACTTCGCCTGGACCAACATGGACGAGACGGGCGAGGAGGCCATGACGCTGGCCTACCTGCAGGAGACCGCCGAGCAGGCCGGACGCCCCACCGTGGCCATCGCCATGGAGGACATCGGCTGGGACGGCGCCGGCCGCCGCTTCGTGGACCTGGAGCAGCGCTGGATCCGGTCGGCGTTCAAGCTCTATCCGTGGGAGTGGATGCTGGCCGACGACTTCGGCAGGCACGCGGTACGGCACGCCACCTGGATCGAACCGCTGTGGAAGACCCTGCTGTCGAACAAGGCGCTGCTGGCGCTCCTGTGGGAGCTGTACCCCGGCCACCCGAACCTGCTGCCCGCCTACCTCGACGGGCCGCGCGAGATGTCGTCCTACATCGCCAAGCCGCTGCTCGGCAGGGAAGGCGCCTCGATGCGCATCGTGACCCCCACGGGCGGCCAGGAGACCACCGGGACCTACGGCGCGGAAGGCTACGTCTACCAGGGCTTCGAGGCCCTGCCCGTCTTCGACGGCCAGCGTCCCGTGCTGGGCGCCTGGGTCGTCGCCGACGAGTCGGCCGGCCTGGGCATCCGGGAGACCACCGGCTACATCACCGACGACACCTCCTCCTTCGTACCTCACCGGATAGCGAGCTGACGTGACCCTTCTCGAAACCCTTGCCCGCGGCGCCGGATTCATCGCCTCCTACGCCGCGCTCGGCGTCATCCTGATGATCGTCGGCTTCTACGTCATCGACCTGGCCATCCCCGGCAAGCTGAGCCAGATCATCAAGACCGACCGCAACCCCAACGCCACCCTCCTGACCACCTCGGGCCTGGCGGCGGTGGGCCTCATCGTGGCCGCCTCCATCTGGGCCTCCGGCGGCCGCCTCGTCGAGGGCCTGGCGACCACCGCGGTCTTCGGCCTGGTCGGCATCGCCGTACAGACGGTGGCGATGCTCGTGTTCGACAAGATTGTCGGCATCGAGGTGCGTGAGCTGGTCAAGGAGCCCGAACTGCAGCCCGGCGCGCGCCTGCTGGCGGTGACCCATCTGGCGATCGGCCTGATCACCGCCGTCGCGGTCATCTGAACCGACCTGGCACCCTAGAAGGGTGACGACCCGGGAAGACACCACACGGCGGCTTGAGCGCGCGATGGGCGCCCTCGGCACCGCGGCCATGGCGCGCATGGACGATCGGCTGCCCTGGTTCCGCGCGCTCAGCGCGGAGGACCGATCCTGGGTCGGGCTGGTGGCGCAGGCGGGCATAGCCGCGTTCGTCGAGTGGTTCCAGCACGCCGACGAGAAACGCCCCACCCCCAGCATCGAGTTCTTCGGTACGGCCCCGCGCGAGCTCAAGCGGGTCATCTCGCTCCAGCAGACGGTCGACATCATCAGGGCGGTGGTCGAGGTCGTCGAGACGCAGACCGACCAGCTGGCCGCCCCCGGCGGCGAGGACCAGCTCCAGCAGGCCATGCTCCGCTACACGCGCGACGTGGCCTTCGCCGCCGCCCACGTCTATGCCCGCGAGGCCGAGGCCCGCGGCTCCTGGGACTCCCGCCTGGAGGCGCTGATCGTCGACGCCCTGGTGCGCGGCGAGGTCGACGACGGCCTCCACTCCTGGGCGGCCGCGCTCGGCTGGACCTCCTCGCCGGTCGTCGTCATCGCCGGGCGCGCCCCCGAGGGCGACCCGCGCGCGGTGATCGACGGCCTGCGCGAGAAGGGCCGCCGCATCGGCATGGACCTGCTCGCCGGCGTGCAGGCCGACCGGCTGATCGTGATCGTGGGCGGCGCGGAGGGCGTCGAGGAGGCGGCCAGGCCGGTCGTGGCCCGCTTCGGCGAGGGCCCGATCGTGATCGGCCCCGAGGTGCCCGACCTGCACGCCGCCGCCCGTTCGGCCAGTGCCGCGCTGGCCGGGCTCAAGGCCTCGTCGGGCTGGCCGGACGCGCCCCGTCCCGTGCACGCCGAGGACCTGCTGGCCGAACGCGCGCTCGACGGCGACGACGACGCCAGGCGGCAGCTGGTGGAGAACGTCTACCTGCCGCTGGCAGGCACGCCGCTGCTCGACACCCTCGCCACCTACCTCGAACAGGGCACCTCGCTGGAGGCGACGGCCAGGCTGCTGTTCGTCCACCCCAACACGGTCAGGTACCGGCTGAAGAAGATCACCGAGCTCACCGGATACCAGCCGACCGAGGGCAGGTCGGCCTTCACGCTGCAGGTCGGGCTCATCCTTGGACGCCTGTCGGAGAGCGCGGTAACCTGGCGAGCCCTAACGTAACGCGGCTGTTACCCCCACTGTAGAGTTCCTACAAAACCGCCTGGACAAAGTTCGTACGGATCTCCAGCCGCGTGTCGAACTTCTACAGGGCATCGTGGATTTCGTGCTTGTACTCGTCGCTCCGGGCCAAGGCGCCCAGTCACCCGGCTTCCTCACACCCTGGCTTGAGCTGCCCGGACTCGCCGATCGCCTGGCCGCGTGGTCCGACGTCGCGGGCATCGACCTGATCGCCTACGGCACCACCGCCGGCGAGGACGAGATCAAGGACACCGCCGTCGCCCAGCCGCTGCTCGTGGCCACCGCGCTGGCCTCGGCCGAGGCGCTCGGCGCGAGCCCCGACCTGCTGGCCGGCCACAGCGTCGGCGAGCTGGCCGCCGCCGCGCTCGCCGGGGTCATCAGCGCCGAGCAGGCGCTCGACCTGGTCCGCGTACGCGCCCAGGCCATGGCCAAGGCCGCCGCCGTCACCGAGACCGGCATGACCGCCATCCTGGGCGGCGTGGAGGAAGAGGTCCTGGCCGCCCTTCGGGAGCACGGCCTGACCCCCGCCAACATCAACGGCGCCGGCCAGATCGTCGCCGGCGGAACACTCGAGCAACTCGCCGCGTTGAAGGAGCAGGCGCCGGCGCGCGCCCGGCTCATTCCGCTGAAGGTCGCCGGCGCGTTCCACACCACCCACATGGCCGCGGCCGTGACCGCGATGCGCGAGAGCGCCGCCGCGATCACCCCGGCCGACCCGCGGGTGAAGCTTCTGTCGAACGCCGACGGACAGGTCGTCGCGGGTGGCGCCGACTTCGTCGAGCGGCTCATCAACCAGGTGAGCAACCCCGTCAGATGGGACTCCTGCATGGCCACGATGACCGAGCTCGGCGTCACCACGATGATCGAGCTGCTGCCCGGCGGCACGCTGACCGGGCTGGCCAAGCGTGGCATGCGCGGTGTTCAGACCGTGGCGCTGAAGACTCCGGACGACCTCGACGCTGCCAGGGAGCTGATCAAGTGAGGATTCCCGACGCCGCACCGGGAGCCAGGATTCTGGCCCTGGGCCACTACCAGCCCGCCGGCATCGTCACCAACGACGACCTGGCCAAGACCATGGACACCAACGACGAGTGGATCCAGTCCAGGGTCGGCATCAAGGAGCGCCGGGTCGCCGGTCCCGAGGAGTCCCTTGAGGACATGGCCGCCCAGGCCGGCGGCAAGGCCCTCGCGGCCAGCGGCCTGTCGGCCGACGAGATCGACCTGGTCATCGTCGCCACCTGCACCCTGGAGACCCAGATCCCCAACGCGGCCGCCATCGTGGCGCACCGCCTGGGCATCCACTCGCCCGGCGCGTTCGACGTCAACGCCGCGTGCGCCGGCTTCTGCTACGCGCTGGCCACCGCCAGCGCCGCCGTCCGCGGCGGCGCCGCGCGCAACGTGCTGGTGATCGGCGCGGAGAAGCTCTCCCAGTGGGTCGACTGGACGGACCGCTCCACAGCCGTGATCTTCGCCGACGGCGCGGGCGCGGCCGTGGTGGGCCCCTCCGACGTGCCGCGCATCGGCCCCGTCGTGTGGGGCAGCTCGGGCGACAAGTCCGACGCGATCATCATCGACGAGCGCGACACCTTCCTGCGCCAGGAGGGCCAGACGGTCTTCCGCTGGGCGACCACGACCCTGCACCCGGTGGCCAAGGAGGCCTGCGAGCGCGCCGGGGTCGACCCGGCCGACCTGTCGGCCTTCGTCCCCCACCAGGCGAACCTGCGCATCATCGAGGCGATCGCCCGCAAGATCGGCGCCCCGGACGCGGTCGTCGCCCGCGACATCGTGACCGCGGGCAACACCTCGGCGGCCTCGGTCCCCATGGCGCTCTCGCGCATGATCGAGCGCGGGGAGGTCCGTTCCGGCGGGCTCGCCCTGCTGCTCGGGTTCGGCGCCGGGCTCACCTATGCGGGACAGGTCATCGAAATTCCGTAGGATCCGGTACGGCTGCGCCGTACCGGCACGCAAAGGCTTGTGCGGCGATGCCGTACATCATCAAGAAAACTCAGAAGGAGAACTAGCGAGATGGCGACCGAGCAGGAGATCCTCGAAGGCATCGGCAAGATCATCAACGAGATCACCGGCATTCCGGCCTCGGATGTGACTCCCGAGAAGAACTTCGTGGACGACCTCGACATCGACTCCCTGTCCATGGTCGAGATCGCCGTGGCCGCTCAGGACGAGTTCGGTGTGGAGATCCCCGACGACCAGCTCAAGAACCTGAAGACGGTCAAGGACGTCCTCACCTACATCCAGGGCTGAACCGCCCTCTTCCTCTGATCGACAAGGAGCGTAAACACGTGAGTGCAAACCGGGTACGTGTCGTCGTCACCGGGCTCGGCGCGACCACGCCCGTCGGTGGAGACGTCACCTCGACCTGGTCGGCGCTCCTCGCCGGTCAGTCTGGTGTGGAGACTCTCACCGAAGACTGGGTCGACCACGTCCCCGTGAAGTTCGCGGGCAAGGCGGCGGTCGACCCGGCCGAGGTCCTGCCCAGGCCCGAGGCCCGGCGGCTCGACCGCAGCGAGCAGTTC
Organism: Nonomuraea sp. NPDC050540; assembly: GCF_044457485.1. Taxonomy (NCBI): domain Bacteria; kingdom Bacillati; phylum Actinomycetota; class Actinomycetes; order Streptosporangiales; family Streptosporangiaceae; genus Nonomuraea; species Nonomuraea sp. NPDC050540. The sequence continues at coordinate 323,372 of NZ_JBITHA010000001.1, read as the reverse complement.
GCGCTCGTCGCCGCGCGTGAGGCGTGGCAGGACGCGGGCGCGCCCGAGATCGCTCCCGAGCGGCTCGGCGTCGTGGTCTCCAGCGGCATCGGCGGCATCAGCACCACCCTGTCCGCCTACGACACGTGGAAGGAGAAGGGCTGGAACCGCCTTTCGCCCTTCACCGTGCCGATGCTCATGCCCAACGGCCCCGCCGCGTGGATCGGCCTCGATCTCAAGGCCCAGGCCGGCGTGCACGCGACGGTGTCGGCCTGCGCCTCGGGCGCCGAGGCCATCGGCTACGCGATGGACATGATCCGTTCCGGCCGCGCCGACGTCGTCGTCGCCGGCGGCACCGAGGCGGCGATCCACGGCCTCAACATCGCCGCGTTCGCCGCCGCCCGCGCGATGTCCACGCGCAACGACGACCCTCAGGGCGCCTCGCGTCCCTGGGACCGTGGCCGTGACGGCTTCGTGCTCGGCGAGGGCGCCGGCATCGTGGTCCTGGAGTCGGAGGAGCACGCCCGCGCCCGCGGCGCGCGCATCTACGCCTACGCCGCCGGCGTCGGCTACTCCGCCGACGCCCACCACATCACCCAGCCCGAGCCCGACGGCCGCGGCATCATCCAGGCGATGACCCAGGCCCTCGGCGACGCGGGCGTGAGCGGCCTGGACGTCAGGCACGTCAACGCGCACGCCACCTCGACGCCCGCGGGCGACGTGGGCGAAGTGGTGGCCATCGCCAAGGCGATCGGCACCCACCCGCTGGTGACCTCGACCAAGTCGATGACGGGTCACCTGCTCGGCGGCGCGGGCGGCATCGAGTCCGTCTTCACGATCAAGGCCATCCGCGACCGGATCGTGCCGGCCACCATCAACCTCTCCGATGTCGACGACGGCATCGAAGTGGATCTCGTCTACGGCCAGAACCGCGCGCTGCCCGAAGGCGACATCGCCGCGGTGAACAACTCGTTCGGCTTCGGCGGTCACAACGTGACCGTCGTGTTCGCATCGCACTGAGGAGTTCTCGATGACCGTGCTGGACAACCGGGTGGTGACGCATGGCTCCGATTCGGAGCCCGCTGATCCGCGCGACCCCTTCGTCCGTCTCTCCGCGCTGCTCGACGAGGGTTCGCTGCGGTTGATCACTCCTCAGGACAAGAGCGGCGTTCTGGCCGCCATGGGCCGCGTCGAGGGTGTCCCCGTCGTCGCGTTCTGCAGTGACGCCCGCTTCCAGGGCGGCGCGATGGGCAGCGAAGGCTGCGAGCACATCGTGCACGCCTACGACGTGGCCGTCCGTGAACGGGTGCCGGTCCTCGGGATCTGGCACTCCGGTGGTGCGCGACTCGCCGAAGGCGTCGAGTCGCTGCACGCCGTCGGCCGGGTCTTCTTCGCGATGACCAAGGCCTCCGGCGTCGTCCCGCAGATCTCCGTCGTGGTCGGCGCCGCCGCCGGCGGCGCGGCCTACGGGCCCGCGCTGACCGACATCGTCATCCTGGCCGACCAGGGCCGGATCTTCGTGACCGGTCCCGACGTCGTCCGCAGCGTCACCGGCGAGGACGTCGACGCCGCCGCGCTGGGCGGTCCCGAGCCCCATGGCAAGCGCAGCGGCGTCGTGCACGTCGTCACCAAGACCGAGACCGAGGCGTACGTGAAGGCCCGCGAGCTGGCCTGCCTGCTCGGCCACCAGGGCCGGGTACGCCTGCCGGGCGTGGAGGAGGTCGACTTCAGCACGCTGCTGCCGGAGTCCCCCCGCCGCGCCTACGACGTCAAGCCGCTCGTCAACGGCCTGCTGGACGAGCAGGGCGTGGAGCTGCACCCCAAGTGGGCGCCGAACGTGGTCACCTCGCTGGGCCGCCTGGGCGGCCGCACGGTCGGCGTGATCGCGAACAACCCGCTGCGGCTGGGCGGCTGCCTCGACGCCACCTCCGCCGAAAAGGCCGCCCGATTTGTTCGCATGTGTGATGCTTTTGGGGTGCCGCTGGTCGTCCTCGTGGACGTCCCCGGCTACCTGCCCGGCGTCGGCCAGGAACACGACGGCGTGGTCCGCCGCGGCGCCAAGCTCCTGCACGCCTTCGCCGAAGCCTCCGTCCCGCGCGTGACGCTCGTGACCCGCAAGGCGTACGGCGGGGCCTACATCGCCATGAACTCCCGCGCCCTGGGCGCCACCAAGGTCTTCGCCTGGCCGACCACCGAGATCGCCGTGATGGGCCCGGTGGCCGCCATCCGCGTGCTCAAGCGCCGCGAACTGGCCGCCGTGCCGGAGGAAGAGCGGCCGGAGCTGGAGCAGCGGCTGGCCGAGGAGCACAAGAAGCTCGCGGGCGGCCTTGAGCGTGCCCAGGACCTGGGCGTGATCGACGAGGTCATCAAGCCGGAGGAGACGCGCGGCGCCATCGCCAAGCTCCTCGCCCAGGCCACTCCGGCGCGCGGCGCGCACGGGAACATCCCGCTGTAGGGGAGCCTTCCGGCGTCCTGGATACTCGGTCTGTGAAGTATGTCCTGGCCGGGGGTTCCGGCGCCCTGGGGCGGAGCCTGTCGGTGGACCTGGTCGCGCGTGGTCATGACGTGGTCGTCGTGACCAGGCGGCCCCGGCGCGGCTGGCCGTTCCGGATGGTGGGGTGGGACGGCGACCTCGCGGCCGAGATGAGCGGGTCGGTACTGATCAACCTGGCGGGCGAGCTGGTCGACCGCCCGCCCACCCCGGCCAACGTGGAGTTGCTGACGCGGTCCCGCGTGGAGCCGACGCGCGCCTTGGCGCTGGCCGCGGCCGGCGGACCGCCCGCCGTCTGGCTGCAGCTCAGCACGCTGGCGATCTACGGCGAGGGCGGGGAGAGCGAGCTGACCGAGCAGTCGCCGCCCGCCGACGGCCCACCACAGATGGCGGGAGTGGCCAAGGCCTGGGAGGCCGCGGCCGAGGGGGCGCCGTGCGGGCGGCAGGTGATCCTGCGGACCGCGGTGGTCTTCGACCGTGGCACCCCGGCGCTCGACCGGCTGACGGGCCTGGTGCGATGGGGGCTCGGCGGGCGCGTGGGCGGCGGACGGCAGTGGGTGAGCTGGCTGCACGCCGCGGACTTTCTCGCGATCGTACGGCGGGCGGCGGAAGACCCGGCGCTGTCCGGAGTGGTCCACGCCACCAGCCCGCGGCCGGTGCGCAACGCCGAGATGATGGCCGCCTTCCGCCGCGTCCTACGACGCCCTCCCGCGCCGCCCACTCCCGAGCCGATGGTGCGGCTCGGCTCCCGCGTGCTCCGCACGGACCCGGCGCTCGCGCTGACCGGGCGGCGCTGCGTACCGGCGCGGCTGACCGGGATGGGGTTCCGGTTCCGGCATCCAGAACTGGAAGAAGCGATCGGCGACCTCCTCCAGCCGTCCTAGACGGCGGCGTGGAGCCAGCGGACGGGGGCGCCGTCGCCCGCGTAGCGGAACGGCTCCAGTTCCTCGTCCCACGGCCGCCCGAGCAGGAGGTCGAGTTCGTCCTCCAGGACGGTACGGCCCTGCGCGGACTTCATCATCGCCGCCCGCAGCCGGTCCTCCGGGATCATGATGTCGCCGGAGGCGCCGATCACCGCCGTGAAGGCGCCGAGGGTCGGCGTATAGGCGTGACGGGAGCCGTCGATGCCGGGTGAGGCATCCTCGGTGCACTCGAAGCGGATGCGCTGCCAGCCCATGAGCGAGGAGGCGATGGCCGCGGCGAAGCCCGGATGGCCTTCCCACTCCGCCTGCGCGCGGACGGCGTTGGGCGCGGCGGTTTGCGGCGTCCACGTCAGGTCTACGGGCACGCCAAGGATACCCGCGACCGCCCATTCAATGTGCGGGCACAGCGCAGGCTGAGCCGAGTGGACGTACAGCACGCCACGAGCAGACACCGGACCTCCCGTTTCGGTACGAGGTGCGCCTTCCCCAACGGCCTCGTCCCAGGATGATCACAAGTGACTAGGGAGAGACTACCGTCGGTCGCAATCCGACACCAGAGGGGGGCCATACCAAGTTGTTGCGGCGGTGGCACGTGACACCGCGCCCGGCGCGGAAAGATACCCGATCATGGACATGCAATCTGCCGGGCAGGCCCTCATCCGGCCAGGTCAGCTCCTTGTCGACCGCAGCGCGACATCGGCGGCGGGCCGCTGGACGCAGGCCGTGGCGGAGGCCGACGGCGTGTGCACCCTGCGCTTGACGCCGGGAGTGGATCCGTGCGAGCTGGCGCTGGACCTGCGCGGGCGCGGGCACCGGGCCTCGCCCAACCACGTCTTCGCCGGGCAGCCGTTGTTCTTCGGCGGACCGGCCACGCGGCCCTTCCCCGTCGCGCCGGTGCCGTTCAGGCCGGGCGGGGAGCGCTCGCCCGTCGTGGTCGGGCTGCTGGACACGGGCGTGGCGCCGCACCCGTGGTGGTCGCGCAGCGCGTGGTACGGCGAGCTGGGCAAGGAGGCCGCCGACGCGACCACGGGCAACCAGGCGGGCCACGGGACGTTCATCGCCGGGCTTCTGGTGCGCCGCGCCCCCGGCGTGGCGCTCAAGGTCCGCCGGGTGCTGGACAGCGAGGGGCTCGGCGACGAGGCGGGCATCGTGCGGGCCCTGCACCGGCTGCGCTCCGCGCCGCGGCCCGTGTGCGTCCTGAACCTGTCCTTCGGCGGCCACACCTTCGACGACCAGCCGCCGCCAATGCTCGCCGACGCGCTCGGCGCGCTGCCCGGCACGGTGGCGGTCGCCTGTGCCGGCAACACCGCCGGCGACCGTCCCTTCTGGCCGGCGGCGCTGCCGTCGGTGATCGCCGTGGGCGCGCTGGATGCCGGGGAGGAGCACCGCTCGCCGTTCTCCGCCCACGGACCCTGGGTGAACGCCTGCGCCAGGGGCGAGTGGCTGGCGAGTAGTTATCCGGGTTTCGAGGGATATGCCACATGGAGCGGCACTTCGTTCGCCACGGCGCTGGTGGCGGGAGCCGTGGCCGCGCTGGCGCGGGAGGCGCTGGCCGAGGAGGCGGCGGGTCAGATCTTGGCCGGGGACCGGCAAATTCCCGATCTGGGGGTCGTGGTTCCCGCGAGTCTGTAGAGTTTACGCTCAGTCCCCAGGTCAACACGAAGGGCAATGTGAGGGTTCTTCGTGACGCAGCATCCGGGCGGAAGGAGGCCGTATGGGCGACCCGCGCGCGGTAGCGGAATTGCTGGCAGCAGCGGCCGACGGCGACCGGATGGCCTGGGACGAACTCGTGGCCAGGTTCACTCCGCGCATGTGGTCGGTCGTCCGCGCCTGCGGGCTCAACGACGCCGATGCCGCGGATGCCGTCCAGGGTGCCTGGCTGCGCCTTGTCGAAAACCTCCACACCATCCGTAATCCCGCCGGACTGGGTGCCTGGCTGACAACCACGGCCAGGCGCGAAGCGCTGCGCGTTCTCCGCAGGGAGCTTCTTCCGCTCCCGCTCGACCTCGCGGAGGATTCGGATCCGGCGGCGGCCATCCTGGAAGCCGACGCCCACCGCCTGCTGTGGCAGGCCATCTCCTCACTCAACGAGCCCTGCCGGACGCTCCTGACTCTGATGGCGCACCGCGTCGGCAATCAGCAGTCAGCCGTACGGCTCGGGCTTCCGTTAGGCAGCATCGGGCCGAGTCGAGAACGCTGCCTTAAAAAACTGCGCACCCTGATCTCACACGAGGAGACGGTGCATTGAGTAACGACGACTACCTCCTGGCGGCGCTAAGGCTCGCCGCAGGGAACGACCCAGTTCCCAATCACGTATCCGCAGCCGCGAGCGAGGCCTACTCGCTTCGGATCCCACATGTGGTGACCGCCGCCTCCATCGAGTGCGTCGCCATGCGGACCGTGCGGGGGGTGGCAGGTCCGACAACAGTGCGGTTCGCCACCGACGACATCACCTTCGACCTGGAGCTCACTGTGAACGACGGGCTCATCGATGTGGCAGGGCAGATCCTGCCGTATCCAGGCGAAGGCAGTCATGTCGATGTGCGAACTCCGCACATGACCATGAGCCGGCGGCTGGCCGGAACGGGGCAATTCGCCGTCACGGGAATGCCCCCCGGCTGGTTCAACGTAGTCTGCCATCGTCCGGGCAAGGCGCCCGTGGCGACCAGGTGGCTGCGTATCCGGCCGTGACCAGAGAGGTCGCGCTGTAGTTACGGGGCGGCGGAGCCACCGCCGTCCCGCAGCGCGCCGCCTCACCTCCATCTCGACCTATCTCAGCACTTCACCGGGCCAAGGCATGACCGCTGAGCAGGCAGACTCCCCCATCAATCCAGACCTCCGACCGGCGCGCCCAGACGCGGCGCCCGACATCCTGGCGGCGGCCGAGGCCGCCGTGTCCAGATCCGTGGTCGACCCCGAGCAGGCGCTCGCCGCGGGCCGCCTCGTGCTGGTCGCGGCCGAGCACACCGGCGCCGTCGAGGCGGCCGTGGTCGCTCTGCGCGCCATGGGCCTGGCCGCCCGCGAACTGGGCGACCTGCAGGCCGCCGAACGGCACCTGCGCAAGGCCATCGCCACGCCCGCGGCGCCGCCGCGACGCGTGGCCCAGGCCAGGCTCTCCCTCGTCACCGTGCGCACCGAACGCGGCCATCCCCTGCAGGCGCTGCGCGTCGCCGCGCTCGCCTGGGCGTACCTGTGCCCGCTCGACCGCGCCAAGCTCGACACGCAGCGGGCCGTCGCCTTAGCCCACCTCGGCCGATACCAGGAGGCCATCGCCGCCTGCGACCGTTCCCTGGAGACGCTCGCCACCGCCCCCGGCACCGTCGACGACCGCCGGTTCCTGGCCGGTGGCCTGCTCAACCGCGGCCTCGTGCGCGCCTACCGCGGCGACTGGCACCGCGCCACCCAGGACATCACCGCCTGCCTGGAGATCTCCCGCGCCGCCGGGCTGGCCCACCTCACGCGCCTGGCCGCCGCCAACCTGCCCTTCCTCGCGGTACGGCGCGGCGACCTGGCAGCCGCCTTCGCCCACTACCGGGCGGGCGAGGACACGCTGTTCGGGTATCCGGAGCGCCTGGCCACGATGCGGGCCGACTTCGCCGGCGCACTGCTGGCCGCGCACCTGCCCGGGGAGGCCCGGGCGTTGCTGAGCCTCGCCGTACCCGAGCTGGAGGCTTCCGGCGCGCACGCCGCGCTGGCGGAGGCGCGGCTGAAGCTGGCACAGGTCGAACTCCTCACCGGCGACCCGCAGCGCGCCGCCGAGGTCGCCGCGCGGGCCGCGGCCGAGCTCGCCGGGCAGGACCGCGAGTCGTGGCTGCCGCTGGCCAGGGAGGTGGAGCTGCGCGCCAGGCTGGCGCTCGGGCCCGTCACGCCCGCGCTGGTGCGCGAGCTGGCCGAGTGCGCCGAAGCGCTGGAGTTCGGTCCCGCGTGTGCCGTGGCCGCGGCGGCGCTGCGGCTGGCGGCGGCGGAGGCCGCGTTGTCGATCGACGATCATCCGACGGCGTCCGAGCAGCTCGGCTACCTCACGGCGCAATGCCGGCGGGTGCGGCCGTCGGCGGGGATTCCGCTGGCGTCCAAGGCGCAGGCGGCCCATCTGGCGCAGCCTTCGCCCACTCCGCCGCTCATCCGGCAGCATGCGCTGGCTCTTGAGGCGGCTTTGCAGGAGGACTCGGCGGGGGCGTTCCGCGCGGTGCGCGACGGGCTGGCCGAGGTCGGCGGGCAGGTGGAGTCGCTGGACGATCCGGCTCTGCGGGCGCATGCGGCTCGGGCCGGGGAGCGGCTGGCGGCGTTCGGGCTGGCGCTGGCCGTCCGGGGTGGGCGGGCCGAGGAGGTGTTCGAGTGGAGCGAGCACTGGCGGGCCGTCACCGGGCAGGTGCCGGGCGGGGCGGAGGAACTGGGGCTGTCGGGTACCGAGGCCGGAGGCGGGGTTGCCCGGCGACCGTCGCAGAGCGGCCCCGACACGGGCGCGAGCCGCCCGTCCGGTTCTGAGGCGCGGGCGTGGATGGCCGGGGCCGAAAGCGGTGCGGAACGTGGGGACGAGACGGAGGGATGGCTGCGGGAGGTTCAGGAGAACCTGGGCGGGGCCGCGCTGGTGGAGTACATCGTCGACCAAGGGGCCTTGCTCGCCGTCGTGGTCACCGCTGAACACGTGCGGATGCGGCGGCTGGCGGAGGTGTCCTCTCTGGGTGAGGCGGTGGTGCGCCTCCGGTACGCCATGCGGCGGGCGGCGCTGGGCGACTGTCCTGGGGCCGGGGGCGATGTGGTCATGTGCGGGCAGGAGGTGGACCAGATGATGTTCCGCCCGCTGGCCGGCTGGATCGGGGACCGGCCGCTGGTCGTCGTCCCTTCCGGACCGCTTTACACGCTGCCCTGGTCGGCGCTGCCGTACCTGCGTGGCCGGCCCGTGACCGTCACGGCCGCCGCACTGCCGTGGCTGCGCGCCCGCACCGCGCCACGCCCCGGCCGCGCGGCCCCCCTCGTGGCCGCGACCGCCGGTCCTGACCTGAACGAGGCGCCGGAAGAGGTACGGCAGGTGCTGACCTGTCACCCCGGCGGACGCGAGATCGAAGCCCGGATCGCGCCCGTGCTGCGGGCGCTCGCCGAGGTGGACGTCTTCCACGTGGCCGCGCACGGCGTCTTCCAGGCACGCAGCCCGCTGCTGTCGAGCATCACCCTGACCGACGGCCCGCTGATGGCCTACGACCTGCTCGGCCTGGAACACCCGCCGCGCCTGGTGATCCTGTCGTCGTGCGACGCCGGAATGGCGCGCGCCCCCTGCGAGGGCGCGCCGCTGGGGCTGGCGGGCACCTTCCTGGCACAGGGTACGGCGTGCGTCGTCGCCGGCATGGTGCCGGTGCGGGACGAGGAGGCGCTGGCCGTGATGACCTGCTTCCACGAACTCCTCGCCGCCGGCCACTCCCCCTCCAGGGCCCTGGCCGAGGCGACCGCGAAGACCGGCGTAACCGCCTTCGCCTGCTTCGGCGCCGGCGACCGCCCCCTGACCACCTGACCCGGACCCACCAGGCCGGCCGGGTAGCCGGGGTGGTGGGTTAGGCGGTGGCTATGGGGTGGGTGGGGTTGGCCACCCAGTTGGACCAGGAGCCGACGTAGAGGGCCGCGGGGTAGCCGGCCAGGTTCAGGGCGAGTACCTCGTGGGCAGCCGTGACGCCGGAGCCGCAGTAGGCGCCGACCGGGGTGCCGTCGGTCACGCCCAGTGCGGTGAAGCGGGCGTCCAGGTCCGAGGCGGCCAGGAAGCGGCCGTCGGCGGTGACGTTGTCGGTGGTGGGGGCGCTGACGGCGCCGGGGATGTGGCCGGCGACCGGGTCGATGGGCTCCACTTCGCCGCGGTAGCGCTCGGCGGATCGGGCGTCCAGCAGGACACCGGTGTTCGCCAGGGACGCGGCTTCGTCGGCGGTGAGGACGGGCATGCCGCCCGGCACGGCGGTGAAGTCGCCGGGCGCGACGGTGGGTTCGTCCTTGACGATCGGCAGGCCGAGGGCGTCCCAGGCGGGCAGGCCGCCGTCGAGAACCTTGACCTGGTCGTGGCCGAAGTAGCGCAGGTTCCACCAGGCGCGGGCGGCGATCGTGGAGCCGGCGTCGTCGTACACGACCACGGTCTTGCCCCGGGTGACGCCCAGGCGGCGCATCGCGTTCTGGAAGTGCTCGGCGGAGGGCAGCGGATGCCTTCCCCCGGCGCCGGGCGCGGCGGCCAGGTCGGCGTCGAGGTCGCAGAAGAGCGCTCCGGGCAGATGACCCTCGCGGTAGCGGTCGATGCCGGGCGGCCCGCTGATCCCGCCGCGTACATCCAGCAAGGTCACGACATCGCCTGGCTCGGCCAGCTCGGCCGGGGTGATGAGCGGGCTCATCTGCTGCTTACCTCCAGAAGTGGTATGAGTTGTTCGGCGGTGGTCATCGAGCCGTGGTAGCCCGTGAAGGCCGCCTCCAGCTTGTGGGCGGTGTTGACGATCGCCAGGTCGGTGTACGGCACGGCCACCACGTCACCGATGCGTTCGATCCACTCCGCCTTCACTTTCGGCCCGAACCAACCGGCATCGACGGCCTCCTGCCTGGACACCACCCATGCCCGCCCGGCAAGGGTCTCACGCCAGGCCTCGAGGACGGCGTGCGCCGCACCCGGTTCCGCGTACACGTGTCGCGCCCTCGCCTCCCCGCCCAGCATCGCGACGCCCGCGCGCAGTCCGGGCGTCTGGTCGGCCTCGATCTTGTCGCGGGCGTTGACCATGCCGTGGTCGGCGGTGACGTACAGGGCGCCGCCGGGGGGCAGGGCGGCGGCCAGGCGTTCGGCCAGGCGGTCGACGATGGCGAGCTGGTCGAGCCATTCGGGGGTGCCCCAGCCGGTGAGGTGGCCCATGGCGTCGAGGTCGCCGTAGTAGACGGTGACGTGGGCACGCGGCTCGGCCAGGGCAGCGGCGGCGGCCTCGACCCTTTGGTCGACGGTGTCGGCGCCGAGGTAGCGGATGCCGCGGTAGACGGCCTCGGTCAGGCCGGTTCCCTCGTACATGGCGGGCGCCACATAGCTGCAGGTCACGCCTGCGGCGGCGGCGCTCTGGTAGACGGTCTCGGCGGGCTGCCAGGTGAGGGGGTCCATGACCTGCTTGTCGGGCAGGGTCCAGCGCAGGCAGTTGAACAGGTGTCCGGCGCCGGGCACGGCGAGCATGAGGCCGAGCATGCCGTGTTCGCCGGGGGGCAGGCCGGTGCCGAGGGAGCAGAGGCTCGTGACCGTGGTGGCGGGGAACCCGGCGGTCAGCACCCTTTTCGTGGCGCCGGACAGGAACGGCGCGGTCTCGGGATGGGCGGCCAGAAGTTCGGCGCCCAGGCCGTCGACGAGGAACAGGCAGACGCTGCGGGCAGGTTCCAGCCCCAGCACGTTGCCGTCGCCCACACCGAGCGCGGCCATCAGGGAACGCGGCAGATCCGGCAACGAGGACCCACCATAACCGGGCACCAGCGGAACAGCGTCCAGACTCATGACCAGATCCTAATAACACCCACAAACCAGGGCATATCCCGACGCCTCCGGCAAATCCCATGAACCACCCTGAACCCGGTCACGCCAGAAGCCCCTGACCACGGCGCCCCTGCGCGCCCCAGGCTGTGTGCGACCTGGCCAAAGACCTCTTGGAGGCTGTGCCCGGCCTGTGGCGTGGGCTTCCAGCGGAGCCTTACGTGGGCAAGGGCGGAGTCGTCACGGCGGGACGTCCCGGGCGTTCACTACCGGCCGTGAAGGGCGCGCGCCATCGCGGCGGGTGGGGCAGGTCGGCACCGCCGTAACGGAAAGATCCCCCGAAAGCGCGACTACGACGAGGCGCGCGCAGTGGCTTCGGACAGTGTCTTGGCGAACGCCAGGACGTGGGACACCGCCTCGGGCCCGTCGGCGGCCTCGCTGACGCGCAGGGAGAGGTCGTCGGCGGTGATCGCGCCCGTGTAGCCGTGGTCGGCGTCGCAGTTCTCGTCGCCGCAGGTGGCGGGTTCGAGGTCGACGTGGGAGATGGCGCCCCAGCCGATCGTCAGCGTCACCTCGGTCGGCGGCACGCCGGGCACGTAGGACGCCGGGTCGGGGACCACCCTGGTCACGGCGACGGACTGCACGCGGCTCAGGCGCACCGCCTCGGTGGTGGTCGAGGCGTGCGAGGCCGAGACGCCTTCAACGGCCGGATGCTCGTCGGTATGGCAGACGAGCAGGCGCGAGGCGGACAGCACCAGCACGGTGACGTGCCTGCGCACCTCCATGGCGGGGTCGAACGTGGCCTCGTGATGGACCACATAGGCCGTCACGGCCTCCTTGCCCAGCGCGGATTCGACCGCATCCGTGACGAGGTCGGGGTAGTAGCCGCTGCGCTCGATCGCCTCACGCAGACCCGCGGCTGAGACTCGGGTTTCCCTCATGGGTCCATCCTGCCAGGGCTCGGCAATGCTCTCACCCACCGGACAGACCACCTTATACCCCACCCCATTCCTCCTTTCCTCGCCCATTCCCCTCTTACGGCTACCAGCCCTTTGCGGGGGTGCTCGCTCCCTTTCCGTTTCGAGCCGGCCTTTCCGTTACGGCAGGCCCCGCCCACCCCCACCCGCCGACCGTGGCCGGGGACATTCCAGGGTCACGGCAAGCAGGCCGCGCAAGCGCACCACCGCAACGCGCGCCCCATAACCACCCGAAAGCGCCCCAACCCCACCCGATCTTGCGACAGCCCGGCCCGTGGGCAGCCGAACCCGGTAGCCCGGTCACAGTCGGCGCGCCGACCAGGCGAACCCGGTCGCCGGCGCAGAGCGGTGGTCAGGCTGTTCGAGGGGTAAGGCCGTTCGGTGGAAAAGGTCGTACGGGGGAGGTCGTACGGGGGAGGTCGTACGGGGGAGGTCGTGCGGGCCGGGTTAGGCAGGGCGGGGGTTAGGCAGGGCGGGGGTTAGGTCAGGCGGCGGGGGCCGCCGTCCTGGCGGGGGCCGGGTGGGGTCTTGAGCACTGCCCTGGCGCCCAGGACGATGACCTCGCTCTCCCCGACCAGCACCTGGTCCAGGTCCAGCCGGGCGACCTCCGGGAGGTCGTGGGCCAGGCGGCCCACGCGCACCAGCAGGTCTTCCAGGGCTTCCACCGCCACCGGCGGGTAGCCGTACTCGCCGAACAGCAGCGGAGCCGCGCGGACCGACCGGATCAGTCCCGCCGCGTCCTCCGCCGTCAAAGGTGCCAGCCGGAACCCCTCGTCCTCCAGCAGCCGGGCGGTCACGTCTCCCAGGCCGAACGAGACGACCGGACCGAACGCCGGGTCCTCGGCCACTCCCACCACGGTGGGTACGGCGGGCTGCGGGACCATCCGCTGGACCGCCAGCTCGACGGCATCGCCGTACTGCCCGGCCAGCTCGGTGTAGGCCGCCCGGACGGCGTCGGGCCCGCCGAGCCCGAGCCTCACGGTCCCGGCCCGCCTGGCCGCCTCCGCCCCGGTCACCTTGACCACCACGGGCCACCCGAGCAGTTCGGCCGCCCGCGCCGCCTCGTCGGGCGAGCGCACGATCGGCGCCGGCCACACCGTGATCCCATAGCAGGCCAGCAACTCGGTGGCATCGATCTCCACCGGCCCCGCCCCGGCCTCCTGCGCCGGGAGACCGCCTGGCTCGAACCCCTCGTCCTCCCGGGCACCCTGCGGCCCGGCCTCAGGACCGGCGGCCCCCGTTTCCCTGGCCCCGCCGGTCTCGGAGGCGGCCTCCGCTTCAGGGCCGCCCGCCTCGGTGGGGGGCAGGTTGAGGTGGTGGGTGACGAGGGTGTGGGCGGCCTCCGGGTCCAGGTCGGGGAGTTCGGGGGGCGTGCCCGCGGGATGCGCCAGCCAGGCCGAGTACCGGACCACGTGGGCCAGGGCCCTGACCGCCTCCTCGGGCGCCGCGTATGACGGGATCGAGCCCCTGGCCGGGGTACGGCCCACGCGGAGATCCGGGTGCATGCCCAGGTGGCCTTCGAACGTGGCCAGGACGGGCTTGCCGGTGCCCTGGGAGACTTTCAGCAGTTCGGCGGCCACGCCGGCGGTGTCGCCGGGGATCGGCGGCATGTAGATGACCACGGCCGCGTCCACCTCGTCGGCGGCCAGAACGTCGGCGAGAGCCGTACCGAACTCGGAAGGGCCCGCGGAGGCGCCGAGGTTGACGGGCGGGCGGGGCTCAAGGCCGGCGTCGGCGCTGGCGTGGACGGCGAGCAGGCCCATCGCGTCGGAGTTGGTGACCAGGCCGACGCGGGGGCCCGCGGGCAGCGGCTGGTGGGCCAGGAGTTGTCCCACGTCGAAGAGCTGGATGAGGTCGTCGACGCGGATGAGCCCGGCCTGGGCGAACAGGGAGCTGATCGCGGAGTCCGGCAGGCGCAGGGCCCGCGCGGAGTGGCCGACGGGGGTGCCGCCGCTCTTCACCGCCACGATGGGCTTACGGCGGGCGATGCGCCTGGCCAGGCGCGTGAACTTGCGTGGGTTACCGAGCGATTCGAGGTAGAGGAGGATGACCTCGCTGGCCTCGTCCTCCTCCCAGTACTGCAGGAGGTCGTTGCCGGAGACGTCGGCCCGGTTGCCGGCCGACACGAACGACGAGATGCCCATCCCGCGCTGGGCGACCCGCTGGAGCAACGCGGTGCCGAGCGCGCCCGACTGGCTGAAGAAGCCGACCCGGCCGCGGCCGGGCAGGGTGGCGGCGAGGGTGGCGTTCAGGCGGGTGGCGGGGTCGGTGTTGGCGATGCCGAGACAGTTGGGGCCGACGACGCGCAGGCCGTAGGAGCGGGCGATGCTGGCGAGCTCGTCCTGTCTGGCCCGTCCGCCCGCGCCGGTCTCGCCGAAGCCGGAGGAGACCACGACCAGGCCGTGAACACCCTTCTCCGCGCACTCCTTCACCACGTCGAGAACACTTTCCGCGGGCACGGCCACGACCGCCAGATCCACCTCGCCGTCGATGGCGCCCACACTGGGGTACGCGCGCACGCCCGCCACCGCCCGCACCTCACGGTGCACCGGGTAGACCGGGCCGGTGAAGTCGGCGGCCAGCAGGTTGCGCAGAACGGTCTGGCCGACGCCGCCGGGTTCGCGCGAGGCGCCGATGACCGCGACGGAACCGGGCGTGAGCAGGCGTTCGATGGAACGCGCCTCGGCGCGGTGCTCGCGGGCGGCGGTCACCTCGGCGGAGGTCTCGGTGGGGGCGAGGTCGAGCGTCATCCGGACCACGCCGTCGGCGAAGCGGCTCTGCGCGGTGTAGCCGGCCTGGCGCAGCACGCCCATCATCTTCATGTTGGCGGGCAGAACGTCGGCGATGAACGTCTCGATGCCGTTCTCATGGGCGGTGGCCGCCAGGTGTTCGAGCAGGACGGAGGCGACGCCCCGGCCCTGGTGGGCGTCCTCGACGAGGAAGGCCACCTCGCCCTCGGTGGCGCTGACCCGGTCGTAACGGATGACCGCCACCATCTCCGTGCCGATCGTGGCGATCAGGGCGACCCGGTTGGCGTAGTCGACGTTGGTGAACCAGGCCACTTCCTTGTCCGACAGCTTCGGACGCGGGCCGAAGAAGCGGAAGTAGATGGATTCGTCGGACAGCCGCGAATAAAAGGCGAGCAGCCGGTCGGCGTCGGCCGGGCGGATCGGACGCACGTGCGCTGTGCCGCCGTCGGCCAGCACGACGTCGGCCTCCCAGTGGGCCGGATACTGTGCATCCACAGTCCCGAGCGTAGACCCGCATCCCAGATGCCAAGACCGTTGGGCAACGCTTGTGCATCGACTGGGCACCTGTGTCCGGTCTCTGCCCACGGGCAGGCCGAGAGCTGTTAGTTTTGCGGCGGCAGGCATAGCGAGAAGACGCAAGGTGGTGGCCTCATGACGCGGGTCGTCGTGGTGGGCGATCTCATGACCGACGCGGTGGCGCGCGCCCGTTATGCGCTCGCCAGAGCCAGCGACACACCCGCGATCGTGACGATGCACGGCGGCGGATCGGGGGCGAACATCGCTTCCTGGCTGGCCGTGGAAGGTGCCGAGGTGGCCTTCATCGGCCGCAGGGGCGCCGACATCACCGGCCGCAACCGCGACATGGAGCTGATGGGCTACGGCGTGGACGCCCGGCTCGTCATGGATCCCGAGCGGCCGACGGGCACCTGTGTGGTCCTCGTCACCCACAAGGGCGAGCGGACCATGCTCTCCGACCCCGGGGCCAACGCCGCCCTGTCGCCGGAGGACCTGCCGCGTGACCTGTTCAGCGGAGGTAGCCATCTCCACCTGTCCGGCTACACGCTGATCAACGAGGGTTCCCGCGACGCCGGTCTGGCCGCGCTGGACATGGCGCGTCGCGGCGGCATGACGATCTCGATCGACTGCTCGTCCTCGGCGCCGCTGGAGCGCACCGGGGCCGAGCCGTTCCTGGAGTGGACGAACGGAGCCAAGCTCCTGTTCGCCAACGCCGACCAGGCCAAGGTGCTGACCGGACGCGACGACCCCGAGGCCGCCGTCAAGGTGCTCACCGCGTGGTTCCCGCAGGTGGTGATCAAGCTCAACGCGGACGGCTCCCTCTGGTACACCAACGGCCGTCCGGACCCGGTCCGCGCCGCCGCGGAACCAGTCGACCGCATCGTGGACGGCACCGGCGCGGGCGACGCCTTCGCGGCCGGCTTCCTGCCGCCGTGGCTGGCCGGCAAGCCTCCGGCCGAGGCCCTGGCCGCAGGCAACCGCCTGGCCGCCAAGGCCATCGTCCACCTGGGCGCCCGCCCCCGCCTCTAATCCCACACCAACCCGGCGCACCCGGACACCTGGGCATCCGTCTCAACGAGACGAGACAGACCAGGAGCGGCCGCGCCGTCAACGCGTCGCCATGAACGTGTGTGGACACCACGGGCCGACAGCTCGGGTGGACTGCGCGTGCTGACAACTCCGCGGGTGTATCCGGTGTCGGTGGGCCCGCCCAGGGGGTGACCGTGCGCGCGTCGCGGCGGGTCAGCGGCGAGGCGGAGGAGCGTCACCCTGGAAGGGCGGTCACGCCTGACGGCGGGTGGGGGTGGGGCGGCTTGCCGTAACGGACAGGCCGCCCGTAGAAGAGCGGCACACGAAAGATCCGCGCGCAGAAACCAGTACACGCAAGATCTCCGCAGAGCACAACCAACGCGGCTGAGTACCCCCTACTCAGGCGGAGGAGGTGGGCGGGGCGGAGCATCGGCTGCATGACAGCGGCTGAATTCTCGCGTGCCCAGGACCGCTTCCGTATCCCGAGGGCGCGGCGTTTCGACTGGCTTGATCCTGTGGGCCCTCCGCTGCGGCGTTTTCCCGGCCGTGATCGGCGGTTGCCGCTGGTCTGGCCGGATCCGGTCATCCCCGAGTGGCCGGACTTCTGGCCGATCAATCCGCGCGGGTTCCCGCCGCTCCAACCCCCCTCCGGCACCGAACGCCACGAGCTGACCATCCCGGTCTCCCCCACCGACACCCCCGGCGACGACACCCGCTACGAGAGCGCCGACGGCTCCGCCATCCTGCTGCTGCCCCGCTACGACCTCGCCTTCGACCAGGAGGAGCCGCGCATCCTGATCGTGGACCGCGCGGGCACGCCGACGCTGGTCGTGGTGGTCGTGCAGGTTCCGACGGGGCTGGGTGAGCTGCCGCACGAGCTGTCGCTCTCGCTGCGCTACCGGGTGCCCGAGCTGACCGGCGGCTCCGTGGTGGTCGAGGTGGACTTCCCCGCGACCAGACTTGACGGCACCGGCACGGTGGTCTCGGCCGAACTGCCGCTGACCGGCCCCGGCCTGCGGCAGCAGCTGCTGGCGGCGATGAGCTCGCTGGAGGCCCGCGCGACGGTCGTGGTCAAGCGCGGCATCACGGTCGCGGTGCCCAACCCGATGCTGCTGATCGAGCCGCCGCCGCCCCAGACGTACCGCGAGGTGGCGCTGCTGCTGGAGTGCGTGGCCGGGCCGAGCCCGCTGCTGCTGTCGGACGCCCAGCGCGTACGGCTCGGCGGCGGCACCACCCCGACCGGCGTGCAGGGGATGCGCCGGCTGCGCGTTCAGCACGAGGGACGGGGGCATTCGTTCTGGCAGGACCCGGCCAGGCCCGAGCACTTCTACTTCCTGCCCGACCGGTTCCTGCTGGGGCGGCTGCCCGGGGCCGGACGCCGGCCCGCGCTGAACATCCGGGCGACCAGCGCCGCGCGGGAGGAGGACGTGCGGGTCACGGTCGAGTTCATGGCCAGGCCGGTCGTCTCGACCGAACGGCTGGCCGCGGCCGAGCCGGTGCTGGCCGAGGAGGCCGGGCGGATGGGTTCGACCGCGCCGGTCCGGATGGAGATCCTGCCCGACGCCCAGCCGATGCTGCGCCTGGCGCTGCCGCAGGACGGGGCGGCGCCGTCCGGGCTGACCGAGCGACCGAAGGCGCAGGTGGGGCTGGAACAGGGCGTCACCCATGCGGAGACGTTCACGCTCGATGACTTCAGGCTCGTGCACGCGGCCTTCTTCGGCGCCTCGCTGAACGTCATGAACGGCGAGGTCAGGGTGGGCGCGGGCGGCGGCCAGCCCGAGGACGTGGAGCTGGAGCTGCGCCTGGACGACACCGCCGGCGACGTCCTGGAGCTGGTGCCACTGACGGCCGTGCCCAAACGTGTCACCGCCCGGCTGGTGAACGCGATCGAGAGCCCGGTCCGCGTGGACCGGCTGAAGGCCGTGGCCGTCGCCGCCGGCCGACGGGTGCCGCTGACCGTCGAGGGCGGGCCGGCGGGCAAGCTGCTGGCGCCCGGCGAGGAGCTGGAGATCGCGCTGGTCCCGGCCGAGCCGCTGCCGGACACCGGCGCGTACACGATCGTGCTCGACCAGTCGGGCGTGGCGGTGCAGGTGGACAGGGAGGCGGTCTGGAAGGCGGTCTTCGACGACAGCGCCAAGCCGCGCCTGAGCCGGGAGGTGAGCGTGGTGGCGGTGCCGGCGATGTTCGGCGACCCCTCGGGGGACCGGGTGGCGCTGTTCGTGGTCTCGATCGTGGGCGCGCAGGGGTCGGTGCAGCTCAGCGAGACGGAGCTGAAGGCCACGACGCTCGTCCACGTGCCGGTGAGCTCGCTGCTGACCGGCGCCCCGATCCCGCCGCTGCGCTACAGGACCGAGACCATCTGGCAGTCCGGCCTGGTCGGCGTCAGCCCGGTGCGCGAGACCGACGCGACGATCCTGCCGCCGATCAAGACCCGACCGAACGCGTAGGAGGAGCGATGAGCGTGCTGCAAGGGCTGCCCGACCTGGGCGCCCCCGCCGGCTCCGGGTTCGCGGCGTTCGGCAGGGAGGGCCTGGTCGTCTCGGTGCCCGACCGCCTGGAGCTGGCCCGCCGCGACGGCGTGCCCGAGCTGCTGGTGTCGTTGGAACGTTCCCTGACCTTTCCGCCGTCCGGGCTGCTGGAGCTCGCCTTCACCGCGCTGTCGTCCACGCCGGGAGTGCCCGCCGACGTGCGCGAGAGCGTGCTGGAGCTCTCGGTCGTGCTCGGGCCGATCTCACCGCCCGCGGCGCTGGCCGCCGACCAGCTCCTGGGCGCGCGGCTGGCCATCGCGCTGACGCCGGAGGCGGCGCAGGTGATCGCGCGCCTGGTCGAGGACGCCACCCTCCCGATCGACGCCGCGGTACGGCTGGCCGTGCGGGCCGTGGCCCCGAGGGCGGCGTTCCAGACCGAGTTCGACCCCCGTGACCTCGCCGCCCGCCTGGCCACCCGCCTGGGGAGCGGCGCCCGGGTCACCCGCTCCGCGCTGGCCCTGACGCTGGCGGACCTGCTCGGCGCCGGCCCGGACGCGGCCGAGGCGCTGGCGCCGCGCGCGGCGGCGCTGGTGGCCGTGCCCGCCCCCGGCGCCACCCTTGACCTGGTCCTGCGCGCGCCCGCCGAGGTCGACCACGGCTCCGTGCGCCTCGACCTGGCCGAGCCGGCCGCAGTGATCGCCCACCGGGTGCTGTCCTTCGACCCGTTCGCCGCCGCGCGCGAGGTGGCGGGCGGCTCGCTGGACCGGCACGTGCGGCTGATCACCCTGCCCGGTCTGCCAACCGGGCAGGTGCCGGTCCACGTCTCCGCCAACCTGCCGGAGCCGGTCACCGACCTGCCCACGCTCCTGGCGGACGTGCGGATACCTCCCGCGCCGCCCAAGCGTCCGCACGCGGTCTCCGGCAGCCTGACTCTGGATGGCGCCGGCCGTACCGGAACGCTGACGCTGACCCTCGCGGCCGGCGAGCCGCCGTCGGGCGAGGCGCGGCTGCGGGCGCTGATGTCCACGGGCGAGGAGGTCGAAGGGCCGTGGCGGCCGTTCGACCGGCGGCAGATCGTGCTGGACCGCGACGACTTCCCGCTGCCGCTGCGGGTGGTGCTGGCCTCCGACGCGCTGCTGGCGCTGGCGGCGGTGGACGTGGTCAGGCGGTCCGGCCGTACGGCGGGGCGGCTCGCACCGGGCACGCCCACGGTGGCGGTGCCCGATCTGCCCGGCGACCCGGTGGCCAGGCTGGTCATCCGGCCGCTGGGGCGCGGCCGGGTGCTGGAACTGCCGGTGGACGACCGGCAGCGGCTCGACCTGGATCCGGCGGTGCTGCCGGGGTTCGGCGGGCACCGGGCGCGGCTGGTGGCCCTGCGTCCGCCGGTGACCGTCGAATGGGCGCCCGAGGCGGAGACGGAGGTGCGGCGGGTCCCACTGAGCGTGGCGCGGCCGGAGGCGGAGATCGGGTGGACGGCGGACTCGCCGTTCCGGCCGGGCCTGCGCTGGCGGGTGGCGCCGGGGCCGTGGTCGGAGCCGGTGGACGGGCCGGTCATCACTGTGGACCAGGCGGCCCCGGTCGTGGTGGACGGCGTCGAGTTGGTGCCCGACCCGCGGGATCCGAGCGTGTGGGTCTATGTGCCGCCGGGGCCGTTCCTCGACCGCGAGCCCAGCCTCCTGGTGGCGGGCGAGACGGCGTTCCTGCAGCTCACCAGCCGGATCGACCTGCCCGAGCCGGCGAAGGCGGCGCTGCTGGGCGCCCTGGCCGGGCGGGCCGGGCAGGTCCGCGCCCTGCCGGTCACGGTGCCGCGCGTGGCGCTGCAGGTGAAGGAGGACGGCACCTGGCAGGACGTGGCCACCGGCGGCAGTTCGGGGTCGCCGCCCTGGCGGACCGCGCTGTCGGCCCTGCTCGACCCGTCGCGGGCGGAGGCCGTGAAGGCGGCGTTGTCGGGGACGGCGGGGCGGGCTCGCCTGGTCGCCGAGCTGATCGAGTCGGACATCGTCCGCGTCCAGAGCCGCGATCTCGCGGATCTCATCAAGTAGGGAGAAAGCTCATGCTGTTGTTGCTCGAATCCATCCAGACCCCCGACGCCACCGTCTACCGCGACAGCGACAACCCGCTGAAGTTCTACGTCCTGCCGGAAGATCCGTCGATGCGGATGGAGAACGGCAGGCCGGTCTTCAAGTACCTGATCTACCGGACGCTCAAGCCCCTGCCCAACGGGGGAAACGGCGCGGCGCTGGTGTTCATGGACATCGAACTGGCGCTCAACGAGACCCAGATGGCCGCGCTCGCGGTCCTTCTGGCCGAGAAGGTCACGCTGGAACGCGGACCGGGCGCCCAGCCGGTGGACCCGAAGGCGATCGTCCTGAGCAAGCCCGAGTTCACCGCGGGCAGCGTCACCGTGGACATGCTGGGCGGGTCCGGCAATCTCGTGCAGCGCGTCAACCACGCCGGCAAGCCGTCCATGTACGGCAACAACATCGTGGCCATCTCGGCCGAGCTGACCGAGTTCGGCGCGGCGATCTTCGAGGCCGCGATGAAGACCATCGGCGCCGGCGGCGTGCGGGTCACCTACGACCTGTCGTTCGCCGCGCGGCTGCCCGAGGTGCGGGCCACGGGCCGCTGGACGGCCAGCAAGTTCTACAGCTTCGTCCAGCAGGTCGACTTCGAGGAGAACTTCTGGTCCGAGGACGACTTCACCGAGAGCGTCGACGAGATCTTCGTCAACTCCGAGTCGCGCGTCGTGGACATCGACCCCGGTGTGCTGCCGAGCGACCACCCGGTGCTCAACACGATCAGGGGGCTGATGACCCAGCACCTCGACGACGCCATCAAGCGCAACCTCATCGAGGCCATCCCGCCCGAGAACCGCGACTTCTCCAAGGTCCGCGACGCCGACTTCGAGAACATCAAGCGCAGCGTCATGGTCAACAAGTCGTCGGACGTGTTCATCCAGTTCAGGGAGAAGCAGGTCACGACCGTGACCAAGGGCCCGCAGGCCAACGTCAAGTCGCTCGCCGATCTCGGGCTGAACTTCAAGGACTTCTCCCAGGAGGTGGACGCCGACCATCCGTTCCTGCGTCAGCTCAACCTCACCGTCCAGGTCAACGCCGAGTTCGAGGTGCTGCCGATCTTCAGCGTGGACGTGACCATCGACTTCCCGCCGCACACCGCCCAGCACGGGGTCAGGACGTTCACGTTCAGGAAAGCCGACGACGTGGGCAAGTTCGACGCGTTCCTCGACGGGCAGCCGAAGAAGTTCAAGTACCGCTACGTCGTCAACTACAAGGGCGAGAGCCGTACGTTCACCAGCCCGCTCATCGACCACGAGGGCGACGATCTCAAGATCAACATTGATGACCTCGGTCTCTGGATGGTCGACGTCGAGATCGGCGACATGAACTTCGACCAGGTCACCAAGGCCGTCCTGACGCTGCGGCACCCGGAGATCGCGCCGGGCGACCGGCCGGCCAAGACGTTCCAGATCGACAAGAACTTCACCAAGCAGAGCGTCAAGGCGGTGCTGCTGCAGCCCGCGCAGCCGTATGGCGGGTCGCTGAAGTACTTCATGAAGGACGGCAGAGAGTTCGTGCGTGAGCTCGCCGGGCTGACCGACAAGACGTTCATCGTGGACGACCCGTTCTCGGCCAACAAGACCATCCAGGTACGCAGCAGGGGCGACTTCGAGCGTTCCATCGACACGATCTTCATCGACTTCGACTACAGCGAGACGGGCAACGACTTCCAGCAGACCCCGTCGGTGATCATCGACAAGGGCAACCGGGGCGTCAACGTCACCTTCCCCGTCATCGACGAGGCGAACGGCAAGCTGACCTTCCGGGCGATCACCACCTTCCGCGACGGGCGCGTCTCCGACCCCGGGCCGAAGGAGCTGACCGAGCGGACGCTGGTGGTCGGCGAGCAGGCCAACATCCTGAGCGTCACCGTGCTGCCCGACCTCATCGACTGGACCAAGGTCAAGCTCGCGACGGTGGAGCTGACCCACGGGGCGGAGAGCGAGACGTTCGTCTTCCGCAAGGGCGAGGCCACCGAGCGGACCTGGGAGCTGGCGCTGCCCGACGGGGAGAAGAAGGAGTACCGCTGGTTCGCGAAGTTCTTCATGGAGGCCGGGGACCCGATCACGGACCGGTCGCCGGAGCCGGTGGACGACGAGAAGCTGGTCGTGGAACTGCCATGATCATCGAGGCTCCGCCGTACTTCATGATCGACGGTGTCACCGTGATGCGGGACCACGCCGACCCGCGCCAGTTCTACTACCTGCCGCTGTCGCCCTCCTTCCGGATGGAGGGCGGCGTGCCGGCGTTCAGCCTGCTGAAGTTCTTCTCCGCCTCGGGGGCGGGCGGCTTCGCCGACTTCGACGTGCACCTCGGCCTGGGCCCCCAGCAGTTCGCGCAGGTACGCGCGGAGGTCAAGCGGCTGGCCGGGCTGGCCGACGAGCCGAGCCTGGCGCCGCTGCCGGTCTTCGACGGCGGCGTCACGCTCATGCTGTTCGGCCGGCAGAGCGGCGAGAGCGGCGGAACCTTCGTCAAGGCGATCCGGCACGGCGGCAAGCCGTCCCTGTTCGGCGACAACAACGCGGCCTTCTCCGTCGAGCTCGACGCGCGCGGCGTGGAACTGCTCGACCAGGCGATGGAGCTCGCGCTGTCGCCCATCGGCGTCGTCTACCAGCTCGACTACCTGGCCCTTCGCCCCGCCTACCACGTACGGCTGAGCATCGACTGGAACCGGGCCCAGGAGATCCTCGACGAGTCGTTCGGCCAGGAGGGCCTGTTCACCTCCTTCCAGATCCAGGACGTGATGGAGAAGCTGGAGGAGCAGCGGGCGATCGTCTTCGAGGTCGACACCACGGTCCCCGAGGACGCCGACTCCGGCACCTTCGCCGCCCGCAGGGACGCCGCCGCGGCCCGCGCCCGCGACATGATCACCGACGCGTTCTTCGAGAGCTCGCTGGACCCGCTGCGCGAGCCGCCCGACGGCTGGGACCGGGCCCGCGAGGTGGTCCGCTCGTTCTCCCCCGCGCGCAGCACCCCGCTGGGGGTGTTCACCTACAAGAAGACCCACTTCACCAGGATCGACCGCAAGCGCCTGGACGTGAACCTGTCCGAACGCTCCACGGTCCGCCGCACGATCTACCCGCAGGGGCACCTGAGCGGGTTGTTCCGCGAGAGCGGCGGCGTGGACAGGACCAAGCACGTCAAGGTGATCAACGCCGACCATCCGTGGTTCCAGCGGCGCCGGGTCAAGGTCATCTCGCACGCCGACTTCGTCAAGGACCCGGTGCGCTCGATGACGGCCTTCCTCACCTACCGGGGCGAGGTCAAGAGCGTCCACCTCGACCAGAGCCGTCAGGAGGACACGGTCGAATGGCTCTCCCACGTCGAGGACGGCAAGCTGATCGAACCGGTCGGCCTGCGCTTCGCCGTGGACCTCCACCCCGACCCGACCGGCGAGCGGCCGCACCGGCTGGAGTCGGAGACGACGCAGGTCACCGGCGAGACCGCGCCGATCCAGCCGCGGGCGCTGTTCGCCCAGGAGCAGATCCCGGTCCTGACCCGCGCGTCGTTCCCGTGGGAGCGCTACCCGCTCGTGCAGGTGGAGCTGCGCTACGACGACCCCGTCCACGGCATCCGCCAGCACGACGTCGTGCAGCTCACGCAGAGCCACCCGTCGGACACCTGGGAACGGTTCCTGGTCGGCGAGCCCGCCGGGCCGGTCATGGCGCGGATCACCTACCGGGCCGCCGACAACCGCGACCGGGTCACGCCGCTCGCGCCGGTCACGCAGCCGCTCATCGACGTGCCCGACCCGTTCCCCTCCCGGCTGCGGGTGACGCTGACGCCCGTCCTGGACTGGACGCGGGTGGAACGGGCCTTCGTCGACCTGTCGTACGAGGACCCGGCCAACGGCATCCGGATCGGCGACTCGATCGAACTGGTGCAGGGGCAGCAACCGCGGCAGTTCGTCGCCGACCGCCTGGACGTGACGGTCGAGCGGGTCGGCTACCGGGTCACGATGCTGATGCGGGACGGGAGCGTGGTCAAGGCGCCGCGTTCCAGCACCCTGCGTTCCCAGATCTTCGTCGGCCCGCTTGGCCAGCGGGCGATCGCGGTGCGGGCGCCGGGCGACTTCGACGGCGTCAAGCGGATCGAGGTGGGGGCCAGGACGCCCGGCGGGTTCTCCGACGCGTTCACCTTCGAGTCGGCCGGCGCCAGCGCCGTCTTCGACTACGAGTTCACCACCCAGGCGGACGACTTCTACGAGCTCAGGGTCGAGCGCTTCTTCACCAACGGGCTCAAGTCCACGCGCGACTGGCAGGTGCACGACACCGACGCCGTCGTCGTCTGACCGGGGAGGTCGGGATGTTGCAGCTTGGGTCGCAGACGTTCGAGGTCGACGGGGTCACGGTGTTCCGCGACCACGCCGATCCGGACCAGTTCTGGTATCTGGCGACGGAGGTGGTGCTACGTACCCGCTCCGACGGGCGGGCGGCGTTCAGCTTCCTGCAGTACCGGCCCGATGTGAAGGACGCGGGGATCGAGGGCGGGGGCTTCCTCATGCTGGAGACGGCGGTGAGCCTGCCCGCCGCCACCCGGAGCAAGATCATGGGTCAGGCACAGGCGCTGGCGGCGAACCCCCGGCTGGTCGCGGCACCGGTGGAGGCCGGCAGTGTGCGGTGCCTGGCGCTGAACCTGGAGGGACCGGGCGGGACCACGGCGCCGCCCGGCGCGTTCACGCCCGTGACGCGGATCATGGGCGCGGCCAAGCCGTCGCTGGTCGGGGAGGAGACGGCGGCCTTCTCCCTGGTGCTGGACGAGGCGGGGGCGACGATCCTGGAGGCGGCCTTCGCCAACGGGCTGACGCCGATCGGGGTGGTCTACGACCTGACGTACTCGGCGCTGACCCCGGACCTGCACGTGGAGATCACCGCGGACCTCGACCGGGTCTACACCCATTTCTCCGCCGGGCTGGAGGCGCAGATCTACTGGCTGCGGGTGGGGATCGACGCCGGGTTCGAGGAACTGGTCGCGAACGGGGCCATCAAGATCAAGGTGATCGACTTCGAGGGGACCGGGGACCAGGCGGAGAAGTGGGCGCTCGACTTCTTCAAGACCGACCTGCTGTCGAAGTGGTTCGAGCCGTCGTTGTCGCTGGGCAAGCTGCAGGGCCCGACACAGCCGGAGGGGCTGGACGCCATCTTCGACCGGGCCAAGAAGCTCATCAAACCAGGCACCCCACCCGGAGGAACACCCCCAGGCGGCACCCCGCCCGGCGGCACCCCACCCGGAGGAACCCCGCCCGGGGGCACTCCTCCCGGGGGCACTCCTCCCGGAGGAACCCCGCCCGGGGGCAGCCCTCCTGGCGGCAGCCCACCTGGGGGGACGCCGCCACCGCCGCCGCCTCCTCGGCCCGCGCCCAGCCCCCAGGAAGGCGCCGCGGCGTCCATCCCGGCGCTGGTCTCCTTCAAGCTCAAGGTCCTCCGTCAGGAGGAACGCAAGAAGGTCACCCTCGTCTTCGAACGCCGCAAGGCCGTCAAGCGCACCTACGCCCCCCAGGGCTTCGTCGGCCTCCTGCTCGACGACCTGGCCGACAAATCGTCGTATTTCCTGAAGGTTGATCTGGCCGACTCCTTCTTCAAGAAGCTCGACGTCCACGTGGCCGCGCCCGTGGACTTCGTGGACATCGGCCTGTTCGCCACCGACGTGGCCATCGACTACGGCGGCAACGGCCCCGAGGACTTCCGCCTCACCCAGGCCGCCCCGGGACCGGCCCGCTTCACCACGTTCCTGAACGCCGCCCGCGACCTCGACTTCACCGTCGGCATGGAGCACCACTTCCACGCCAACTCCGGCTGGATCGGCGAGAAGCTCTCCTACCAGGTCCCGCCCCGCCGTACCAAGGACCGCACGCTCAAGGCCGACCCCCAGGACGACCTCGGCTTCCTCAAGCTGGAGATCTTCCCGAACCGCATCGACCCCGGCATCGTCGACGCCGTGGACGTGGACCTGCGCTACGACGACGGCCACACCTTCCAGCGCCGCGACATCTTCCGCGTCCGCCCGAAGGACGCCGCCCGGCAGTGGCGCCTGCGCCTGACCAGACCGGCGGAGAGGTCGTGGACCGCCCAGCTCACCCACCACCTGAGCGACGGCACCACCCGCGTCACCCCGGCCTTCTCCGGCGACGCCTCCTTCCTGCCGGTCAACGACCCCTTCCCCGACTCCCTCGACATCCTCGCCCTCCCCCTGTTCGAGCAGGGCACGGTCAGGATGGCCTTCCTGGAGGTGGAGTACGACGACCCGGCGAACACCTACCACCGGCGCGCCCGCCTGGAGATCCCCGGCACCGCCGTGAGCCCGCTGCCCCTGCGCGTCGCGCTCATCGACCCGGCCCGGCGCGAGTTCCGCCACCAGGTCACGGTCATCCGGCAGGACGGCGCGCTGATCCGCCACCCGCAGGCCCTGGGCGCGGACACCCTGATCGGCATCCACCTGTGAGAGCCGCCCTGCGCGCGATCGCCCGCCAAGACCTGCCGCCGCTTCTGGACGGCCTCCTCGACCGGCTGGCGGCCAGCCGCTGGCCGGAGGTGACGTGGCGGTGGAGCCGCCTGACGCCCTCGGGCTGCCCGGTGGAGCTGACGCCGGGACCCGACGGGCTGAGCTGGGCGGCGGAGGTGGCGCCGCCCGAGTTCCCCGACGCGGACCGGCTCGGGGAGGTACTGCGCGTGCTGGAGGAGGCGGGCCAGCCCTGCCTGGAGCCGATGCCGGGGCGGGTGGCGTCGGCCCGGTTCGGCGCGTGGATCGGGGGCAAGCCCGACGGGCGGCTCAAGGTGTACGCGGAACTCGCGGACGGCCCGCCGTACCCCATGCCGGAGCCGATCGCCGCGGTGGTGGCGAGGCTGCCGGTGGGCGCCCGCCCGCGCATGGCCGGGGCGGAGCCGAAGACGGGCAAGACGGAGCTGTACTTCCGGCTGCCGATGCTGGACGACCCGCTGGATCTGCTGCCGGTCCTGCTGGAGAGCGGCCACGCGGCGGCCGTGCGCGCCCTGGAGGAGCACCTCCCGGGCGGGCTCGGCCGCCTGCGCGGCCGGCGGCTCGGGCTGAGCGTCGCCTGGCACAGCGGGTCGCGGGGCAGGCCGCGGCTGGCGCTGTTCGCCTCTGCCAGAACACTCTTCCCTGAGGAACCCGAGCCGCACCCCGGCGTTCGCCGGGGCCTGGTCACGATGGGCCTGGACCCGGAGGGTCTCAGCCTTCCTGTGGTTGTGGCACTCTCTCCCGTCCCCGCGCGGCCCTGAGCCGTCCTGCCCAGTGGACCACGGCCATCGCGGCGGCGAGCGTCTCGGGACCGAGCAACAGCGTGGCGCAGCCGAGCCGGTACCAGAACGTCGCGGTGAGCGGGCCGAGCACGAGCCCCTCGGCGGTCCATTCCAGGACGGTGACGACGACCGGCAGCAGCAGGAACCAGAACCAGGCCAGCACCCCGGCGAACCCGGCCAGCCACACCCACCGGAACCACCGGGCGGCGCGGAGGTCGGCCGGCGCGGCGGCGGCCAGTTCCGCGGCCTGGGCCGGGGTCAGGCGGCCGAAGGCCTGCCGCAGCATGAGCGACTTGACCTCCCACAGGTTGCGGCAGCCGAGCCAGTTGACCAGGACGGCGTACAGGTCGGTGCGCATGAAGATCATGCACTGCCAGAGCAGGCCGGTGAGCTTCACGAAGACCCAGACGGCCAGGGTGGCGTCGACGGGCTCCGGCGGGCCGGTCAGGCGGATGCCGAGCAGGACGGCGAGGGTGACGACGTCGATGGCCATGCCGCCGAGCAGGGGCCCGTAGCGTCTGCGCCGGGGCACGCTCCACACCTGGGTGAGGTCGGTCTCGAAGACCAGCAGCATCATGCGCCGGTCCACGCCGAAGCGGGACCTGATGCCGATCGCCCGCGCGGCCAGCCAGTGCCCGGCCTCGTGCAGCGCCATCGACGCCATCGAGAACGGCACCAGCAGCAGCGCGCTCAGCCCGATGTCGGCCAGCACGAACGCGTCCTCGCCCGGCTTGGGGAAGAGGCGAGGTTCGAGGACGAAGACGGCCAGGCAGAACGCCGCGCAGGCGGCGTAGATCGTCCAGGCGACCGGGCCGAAGAACGGCCTGACGTGCTCCTCGCGTACGCCGCCGAGCCAGCGTCTGCCCTGGATGGGCGCGGTCTTGGGCGCTTCCTGTTGTTCGCCGTCGTCGACGAAGCCGAGTTCCTGGAGCACCTCGACGAAGGAGGGAACGTCCACGGGTTCGCCGGCGAACGCCTCGGCCTCGCGCGCCGCCTCCTCGGTGGTGGCGCCGCGCTGCAGGGCGGTGATGACCACGCCGCCGACCGCGGGGATGGTGATGAAGGTGCCCGATTCGGGGTCGCCGACCAGGACCTCCTCCCCTTCCTCGACGAGGCTCAGCGGGCGCAGCCGTACGGTCTGGGTCATGGGGTGCCTCTCCGCGGTGCGAGCGCGCAGGCCGGACAGCCGGGATCGGACGGGAACGGCTCCCACACCGGCACCAGTCCCGTCCTGAGATCGAGCATCACGCGCGCCCCCGCGGCCCGAGGCGGCTCGAATCCGGTCAGGTAGCGCAGCGCCTCGTAGGCGATGAGCGAGCCCATCTGCGCGGCGATGGGGCCGATGAGCGCGTTGTTGAGCTGAAGCCCCTGGCTGAGCCGCTGGGCGACGCCGCCGGAGGTGGGCGAACTCGGATCGGGCCGGTCGGACTCGTCGCACAGCAGGCACGGGCTCCTGCCGGGGTCGACGGAGCAGTACATCAGCTGCGTACGGCCCATGCCGCCGCCCACGAGGGGGATGCCCGCGCGCAGGGCGGCCTCGTTGACCCAAAGGTGGGCGCCGGGTTCGCCGTCCAGGCCGCCCGCGATGAGGTCGACGCCGTCGGTGAGGTCCTTGAGGTCCTCGGGTCCGGCGATCCACCGGTCGACGGCCCGTACCTCGATGGAGGGGTCGTACTCGTGCACCCACTCCGCGGCCCGCTCGACCTTGGATCTGCCGATGTCGGCGTGGCGGTAGAGGAACTGGCGGGCGAAGTTGCGCGGGGCGACGTCGTCGCGGTCGACGATGGTGAGCCTGCCGACGCCGAGGCCGGCCAGCGACTGCACGACCGAGGATCCCCCGCCGCCGGCCCCGAGCACCAGCACGTGGGAACGGCGCAGCTTGCGCATCATCTCGGCCCTGGACACGCGCAGGCCGGAGAAGGCGCCCAGGAAGGTCATGGTGGAGAAGTGGCGTTCGTCGGCCTCGGGGTCGCCGAGCCAGCGTTCGCCCGCGTCCTCCAGCAATCCGAGTGAGTCGAGCCCGTCGAGTCCGTCGGCGACGTCGTCCTCGCTCAGTTCGACGCCGCGCGTCCGCAGCGCGGCCGACAGCCCGGCGGCGGTGGCGGGGCCCTTGGCCAGCTCGTCGAGGAGGGCGGCGACCTGGCCGCCGGGGTCGGCCAGCGTCAGCGCCTCCCGGGGATCGTGCACCAGGACGAGATCCTCGCCCAGGGACTCCCAGGCGCATTCCTTCAGAACGACTCGCACAGCCTCTCCTCGAAGGACGGTCAGAGCCGATCGGGCGAGGTAGCACCGTCCTCGCCCGATCGCGGTGAATCAGGCGTCCCGAACGGTGGCCTTGACGGCCTCGACCTTGCGAACCTCGATCTTCATGCGAACCTCCCTTCCCCGCGTCTCTACGTGATCAAGAGTCCTGTGCAGCGCCACAAAAACGCCATAAAGTCACCACTGACGCCCCCATAACTGGAGGTTCATGTGGAATTCGGTATCCTCGGACCTCTTCTCATTTCCGGCGACGACGGCTCAGTCCAGCTCCCCCGCAAGCCGCGCGCCGTCCTCAGCGCGCTGCTCCTGCACCCCAACCAGATCGTCTCCAGGGACCGGCTCATCGCCGCCGTCTGGGAGCAGCCGCCGCGCTCGGCCGTGTCCAACCTGCAGACCTACGTCTCCCAGATCCGCCGCGCCGCCATCGACGTCGAGACGTGCGAGCCCGGCTACCGCCTGCGCGCCGACCCCGGGCACCTGGACCTGCTGGCCTTCGGCGAAGCCGTCCAGGGGGCCCGCGAGCACGCCGCCCGCGACGACCTGGCCGCCGCGCACGTGCGGTTCCAGCGCGCGTTCCGGCTGTGGCGCGGCCGCCCAGCCGAGGACGCGCCGCTGGCGCGCACCCTCGCCCCCCGCATCGCCGAGCTGGAGGAGCAGGCCGACCGCGCCCGCGCCGACTGGACCGACGTACGGCTCGCGCTCGGCCTCCACCAGGAGCTGATCACCGAGCTGTACGCCCAGCTGGAGGCCGACCCCCTGCGCGAGCGCCCCTGGCGCCAGCTCATGCTCGCCCTGCACGGCGCCGGAAGGCGGGCCGAGGCGCTCGACGCCTACATGCGCGCCCGCAAGGTCCTCGTCGACGAGCTCGGCGTGGAGCCGGGCCCCGAGCTGCGCGAGCTGCACGGCGCGCTGCTCGCCGGCGAACAGGCCCACCCTCCGGTACGGCGGGCTGCCCCCACCTGGACCGGCCTGTGCCAGCTCCCGGCCGACCTGGGCGACTTCGTGGGCCGGGCCGCCGAGCTGGCCACCGTGACCGGCGCCCTGGACGTGGGCGGGTCAGCCCCGGCCATCGTCGTCGTGTCCGGGCCGCCGGGGACGGGCAAGAGCACGCTGGCCGTACACGCGGCTCATCGGATGCGTGAGCGCTATCCGGACGGGCAGCTGTTCGCCAGGCTCGGCGGCATGGACCCCGGCGACGCCCTCGCCGAACTGCTCAAGGCGCTCGGTGTCGACGGCGAGATGCTGCCCGCGGCGACGGAGGACCGTGCGGCGATGTACCGGGCGCGGGTCGCCGACCGGGCGGTGCTGGTCGTGCTCGACGACGCCCGCGACGAACTGCAGGTGCAGCACCTGCTGCCGGGCACGCCGCGCAGCGCGGTGATCGTCACCTCCCGCGGCCCGCTGGCGGCGCTGCCCGGCGCGACGGCGGTGCCGCTGGAGGTGCTGCCGTTCGAGGACGCGCAGCGGCTGCTGGCGGGGATCGCCGGGCGTGACCGCGTCGCCGCCGCCCCGGACTCGGCCGAGACGATCGTGCGGGTCTGCGGGCGGCTGCCGCTGGCCATCCGTATCGCCGGAGCGCGCCTGGCCACCCGGCCCGCCTGGCCGCTGGCCGACTTCGCCGAGCGCATCTCCTCGGCCAGCCTCGACGAGCTGCGCTACGGCCGGCTGGATGTGCGCAGCACGTACGCGATGGGGTTCGCGCCGCTGTCGATCGCGGCCAGGCGGGCGTTCCTGATGTTCGGCGTGACCGGGCTCGACAGCGTGGCCGACTGGTCGATGCGGGCGCTGCTCGGCCAGCCGCCCCGCCTGGCCGACCAGGCCGTCGAGGATCTCGCCACCGCCGGCCTGATCACCGCCAGCGAGATCGACGGCGCCGGGCAGGCCCGCTACCGGATGCACGACCTGCTGCGCGACTTCGCCCGGGAACTGGCCGTGGACGGGCAGGCCGACGCGTTGCGCCGCCTGTCGCAGGAGTCGCTGGAGCGCCTGATGGCCGCCACCACCGAGCTGCCGCTGCCCCTCGTGCCCCCGGCGCCCGACGCGCCGCCCCGCACGCCGCCCGCCGGTCCGCGCCGCCGCGCCTGGCTGCTGGCCGAGCGCAAGACGCTGCTGGCCGTGGCGCAGGCCGCCGCCCCGTCCATGGCCGCCCGGCTGGCCGAGGTGATCACGCCGTTCCTGACCATCCGCGGCTTCCACGACGACGCCGACCGCCTGCTCAGCGCCGTCAGCGCCGTCACCGACCGCAAGACCGCCCGCCGTCTGCGGCTCATGCGCGTCGACGTCGGCCTCGACCGGGGCCGCGCCCGCGAGGTCGGGGCCGAACTGCGCGAACTCCTGGCCGCCGCCGAAGCCGACGGCGACCAGCACGAGGCCGCCTACGCCCTCACCATGCTCGGCACCTGCGCCGCCGCCGCGGGCGACCTCGGCCGCGCGCTCGCCCACACCACCCTCGCCGCCGACCGCTTCCTCGAGTACGGCGACACCAACGGCCTGGCCAACGCCTGGATCGCCATGTCGGTCATCCACCTGCACCAGGCCCGCTGGCCCGAGGCGGCCGAGGTGTGCGAGCTCGGCCTCGTGCTGACCGGCGGCGCCCAGAACGCCCAGTACCACGCCGATCTCCTGCGCGGCCTCGGCATCGCCCGCTTCGAGATGGGCAAGGTCGAGAACGCCATCGAGCACTACGAGGAGAGCCTGCGCCTGGCCCGCGAACTCGACTGGGCCAAGGGCGAGCGCATGACGTTACGCCGCCTGGGCGAGGCGCACGCGGCGCTCGGCCACTTCGAGCAGGCCACCGCGATGCTGGCCGAGTGCGGCAGGATGTTCGCCGCGGCCGGGGACGTGCACGGGGAGGCGCTGACCGAGTTCGCGCTCGGCGAGACCTGCCGGTGGCGCGGGGACGAACAGGCGGCCCTCGGCCACTTCCAGACCTGCGCCGCCCTGCTCGGCCCGCTGGGCGAGCCGACCTGGCGGGTGCGCACGCTCAAGGAGATCGCCCGCTCCCGCGCCGCCCTGGCCACGGCCGGACGCGGCTAGGACGTGGTGGCTAGGACGTGGTGGCCAGGACGAACGGCAGCACGGCCGGGGCGCCGGCGTGGCGGATCAGGGCGGCGCCCAGGGTCATGGTCCAGCCGGTGTCGACCCGGTCGTCGACCAGCAGCACGGGACCCCCGCACGCGGCGATCGCGGCGCCGAGCTCCTTGGGCATCGCCAGCGTGGCCCGGATCGCCTGCACCCGCTTGGCGCTGTTGAACTGGCTGCCCGGCGACCCCGCGCGGTAGCCCAGCTCGCCCAGGTAGGTGAGGCGGCCGACCTGCGCCAGCCGTTCCGCGAACCCGCGCACCAGCACCGGCCGCGAACCCGATGGCACGCTGACCACGGCCACCGGCCGCTCGCGCCACTCCCACGCGGCCAGCACCTGCACCACGGCCTTGAACATCTCGTCGGAGACCGCCGCGTCGCCGCCGGCGAACAGCTCGCGCAGCCGGTTGCCCCACCCGATGTCGGTCATCCGCCCGAGTGCCCGCCCCGGCTCGGCGCCCAGCTCGGACTTGATCCGCCCGGACAGGTCGGACAGGCCCGTCGGCCACTGCTTGCGCGCCTCGATCTCCACGCCGGGCCGCCCGAGCCGCTGCCGGGCGGACTCGACCGCCTGGGCGCCGATCTCGGCCGAGCGGTGCTGCCCGGTGCAGTTGTCGCAGCGCCCGCACGGCTTGGCGGCCTCGTCGTCGAGCAGCTTGCGCAGGAACTCCTCGCGGCACTCGCCGGTGCTCTGGTAGGCGAGCATGGCGTCCTGCTCGGCCTTGCGCTCGGCGGCGATGCGGGAGTAGCGCTCGGCGTCGTAGTCCCAGGGCTCGCCGGTGGCCTCCCAGCCGCCCTTGACCCGATGCACGGCCCCGTCGACGTCGAGGACCTTCAGCATCATGTCCAGGCGGCTGCGGCTGAGGTCGACCCGGCTCTCCAGCGCGGGCGTGGACAGCACGCCGCCGCTCTCCTCCAGGGCGGCCAGCGTCGCGCGTACCTGCTGCTCCGGTGGGAAGGCCAGCGAGGAGAAGTAGGCCCAGATGTCGCGGTCCTCGGTGCCGGGCAGCAGGATCACCTCGGCCCGTTCGACGCCGCGCCCGGCCCGGCCGACCTGCTGGTAGTAGGCGACGGGCGACTGCGGCGCGCCGACGTGGATGACGAAGCCCAGGTCGGGCTTGTCGAAGCCCATGCCGAGCGCGCTGGTGGCGACCAGTGCCTTGATCTTGTTGGTGAGCAGCGCCTCCTCGGCGGCCAGGCGCTCGGACGGCTCGGTCTGGCCGGAGTAGGCGGCCACCTCGTGGCCCTGCTCGCGCAGGTAGCCGGCGATCTCGTGGGCGGCGGCGACGGTCAGCGTGTAGACGATGCCGGAGCCGGGCAGCTCGTGGAGGGTCTGCGCCAGCCAGGCCAGCCGCTGCTCGGCCGTGGGGAGCCTGACCACGCCGAGGTGGAGGCTCTCGCGCTCCAGCGGCCCGCGCAGCACCAGGGTCTGCTCGCCCATCTGCTCGGCGACGTCGCGGGTCACGCGCGCGTTGGCGGTGGCCGTCGTGGCCAGCACCGGGATGCCGGGCGGCAGCTCCTCGAACAACGTCGCCAGCCGCCGGTAGTCGGGCCGGAAGTCGTGGCCCCAGTCGGAGATGCAGTGGGCCTCGTCGACCACGACGAGCCCGGCGCTCTCGGCCAGTTCGGGCAGCACGTTGTCGCGGAAGTCGGGGTTGTTGAGCCGTTCGGGGCTGACCAGCAGCACGTCGACCAGGCCGTCGGCGACCTGCTCGTAGATCCGGCCCCATTCCTCCGGGTTGGCGGAGTTGATGGTGACGGCCCTGATCCCGGCCCGCTCGGCGGCGGCGATCTGGTTGCGCATGAGCGCCAGCAGCGGCGAGACGATGACCGTGGGCCCCTCGCCCAGGTCGCGCAGCAGCCCGGTGGCCACGAAGTAGACCGCCGACTTGCCCCAGCCCGTGCGCTGGACCACCAGCACCCGCCTGCGGTCGACGACGAGCGCCTCGATCGCGGACCACTGGTCGTCTCTGAGGCGCGCGTGGTCCCCCGCGAGCGCCCTGAGTCGCGTCTCGGCCTCTTCGCGCAACGCGGCGGTGTCGTCAAACATGCTGTCCTTGTTACCAGTCCGCGCCGACGAAATCACATCGGCTCCTCTTTACGGCTCCCGCACGATGCGGGCGGGTGGTCAGAGCAGCGGCACGATCGGTCTGGTCACAGGCGGCAGGCCGGCCCCCAGCACAGGAGCGGGGACCGGAGCCGTGGGAGCGGGGGACGGCGTCGGGCAGACCCGCCTGTTCGTCATGGAGACCAGCTCGGGCGGCGTGGTGAAGCACACGTGGGTCTCCAGCGCCCGCCGCAGCGCCTTGGGCCGGTTGGTGATCAGCCCGTCCACCCCGGCCGCGACGACCCGGCGCATCGCCGGGCGCCGGTTCACGGTGAAGGCCAGCACCTTGAGACCCAGCCGGTGCGCCCGGCGGACGTAGGCGGGGGTCATGGCGCGGTGTTTGACGCTCACGTACTCGGCGTACTCGGCGATGTCGGTCAGCTCGGCCTCGGCCGGCGACCTGCTGAGGACCGCCCGCTCTCCCCTGGCCTGGAACCTCTTGATGAACTGCCAGTCGAAGCTCTGCACGATCGTCAGCGGCGGCGCGAGCGCCATCAGCCCGGCCAGGCGCTCGGCCACCTCGGGCGCGTCGGCGGGGTGCTTGACCTCCAGCAGCAGCCCGGGGCCGCCTTTCATGGCCTCCAGTACGGCGCGCAGCGTCGGCACCCGCTCCCCGGCGAACTTCTGGTCGAACCAGCTCCCGGCGTCCAGCCTGCCGATCTCCTCCAGCGTGAAGTCCCGCACCCGCCACGGAGCGCGGTCGGGGAAGACCTGCTCGACGTCGGTCGTGCGGGCCAGCGACGCGTCGTGGATGACCACGAGGTGGCCGTCCCGGGTCTGGTGGACGTCCAGCTCGTAGAGATCGGCGCCGGCGGTGCCGGCGGCGCGGAAGGCGGCCAGAGTGTTCTCCGGCGCCACCTTGGGAGCGCCTCGATGGGCCACGATCAGCGGGTCCGGATCAAACATGATCCCTATTCGAGCGCATCCGGCGATCTTTGCCCGGTAGGACATGCCGTAGCGGTCGAATAGGGCATTTGTCCAGGTCAGAGCTCCACGGGCAGCAGCTTCCCGCTGTGGACGTCGTAGATCGCTCCGCCCACCGGCAGCGGGTGCGGGAAGAACGGGGTGGTCCTGATCCGGGTCAGGTCGTGGCGCAGGGCCGCCTGCTGGTCGGGGACGGTGTGGAACTCCAGGCTGCGGGTGTCCACGCCCTGCTGCTGGGCGAGGGCGTGCACGTCGTTGTCGGAGACCTTGGACATGCCGCAGTCGGTGTGCGGCATCACCAGGACGCGCTCGACGCCCAGGAGGAAGACCGCCAGCACCAGGGTGCGCAGGACGTCGTCGGTGACGCGGGCACCGGCATTGCGCAGGATCTTGGCGTCGCCCGGCACCAGGCCGAGCAGCCCCAGAGGGTCGATGCGCGAATCCATGCACGTCACCACCGCGAGCCCGCGGGCCGCGCGTCCGGTGAGGTCGGAGCCGGTGAAGCCGGCGGCGTACGTGGCGTTGGCGGCCAGCAGGTCGTCGAATTCACTCATGAGTCAGATGATGCCGCACGCTCGTTTCCTGAGGGTTTCCGGGGTGCCCGCCAGGCTGAAGTGGCGAACGTCCCACGATCACCCCTTACTCTTTGTGATGGAGATGTAGCCACACGTGATTGATGGAGAAGGTTGCCGTGAGCCGGTCAGAAACCCTCGCCGCCTATCTGCGCTCCCAGGCGCGCCGCCGCCT
The DNA here is from genome assembly GCF_044457485.1 of Nonomuraea sp. NPDC050540. NCBI lineage: Bacteria > Bacillati > Actinomycetota > Actinomycetes > Streptosporangiales > Streptosporangiaceae > Nonomuraea > Nonomuraea sp. NPDC050540. The sequence goes on along the minus strand of NZ_JBITHA010000001.1, from coordinate 286,319 downwards.
CGACCGGGTGGAGTCCAACGACGAGGGCAGGAACGCCCGCGGCGCGCTCGCGCTCTTCGACGCGGCCGCGTACGCGGCCAGCCTGCCCGACGACGACCCGCTGATCGCCATGCTCGACAAGGCCGGCTGCTACGGCCCGCTCGGCTGCGAGGACTTCGACCCCGGCGAGGCCGGGGCCCGCCTGATCCGCGACTGGCAGGCCGGTGAACCCCACGAACTCCTGCTGGCCCTGCCCGCCACCGTCACCGCGTGACCCAGGTGTCGGGCGCCCAGGATGAGGTAGAAGTCTGGGCATGACAGGCATCGCCAGATTCCGCACCACCGTGCTCGACTGCCCCTCGCCCATCGAGCTGGCCCGCTTCTACTCCGAGCTGCTCGGCTGGCGTGTCGTCAGCGAGGAGGACGAGACCTGGGTGGTCGTCACCGACGGCGGCCCGCCCGCCCGGCTGGCCTTCCAGCTGGCCGAGGACCACCAGCCGCCGGACTGGCCGGACCCCGCCCGGCCCCAGCAGTTCCACCTCGACGTCACCGTCGACGACCTGGACCTCGCCGAGGATCAGGTGCTGAAGATCGGCGCGCGCAAGCACGAGCACCAGCCGAGCGAGGACGACACCTTCCGCGTCTTCCTCGACCCGGCCGGTCACCCGTTCTGCCTGTGCGTGGGCGAGACCTCGGACTAGCCCACGAGCAGTTTCACGGCGCCGGTCAGGTCGCCCGCCGCGAGCGCCTGATCGGCCCGCGCCTGAGCCGCCGGGTCGTGGCCGGCCGCCTGCGCCAGGTCCCTGGCCACCGAGACGAGCGCGTCGTCGTGCGCGTAGGTGTCGGTACGCGACCTCTCCAGCAACGCGGCGGCCACACCCACCGCCCGCAGCACGGTACGGCCGTCGCGCACCGACCCGTCGGCGTTCCAGTGGCGCTCCGGCAGCACCGCACCCAGCACCGCCGCGGCCGCCCTGGACAGCCCGTCGCCCCTGCCCAGCTGTTCACGCACGGCCGCCAGACGCGTGCGCGCCCGATCGGTGCGCAGCCCGAACCCATAGGGGAACAGCGGACGGTACACCGGGTCGCCCACGTTGATCGGCACCTGCTCCATCGAGGCGGGCCAGGTGAAGGGCAGCCGTCCCGTGTACGGCACCGCGCCGAACATCGGATCCGACACCCCGGCTCCCTCGGTCCCCGGCAGCCAGGCGGCCACGACGGCCTCCACGCCCGACAGGTCGCCGAGCAGCAGCGGCCGTCCCGACACCACGACGACGACGCAGCGCAGCGCGCCGCAGACCGACGCGACCGCCGCCTTGTCGGCCGCCGACAGCTCCAGCGTGCGCCCCTGGCGCCCGACGTCGCCGATGCCCTCGGCGTACGGCGTCTCGCCCACGACCACGACGCCCACGTCATGACCGGCGGTGGGGGCGGAGGCGTCGGCCGAGTAGGTGACGGAGGAGGCCCGGCCGCGGATGCCCTCCAGGATGGTCGTGCCCGGCGTCGTCGGTCCCGAGGCGCCCTGCCAGCTGATCGTCCAGCCGCCGGACTGGTTGCCGACGTCGTCGGCGTTGGACCCGGCCACGTACACCTTGGCGGTCCTGGGCAGCGGCAGCACGGCGCCGTCGTTCTTCAGCAGGACCTGCGACTTGGCGGCGGCCGTACGGGCGATCGCTCGATGGCCGGGCGAGCCCACGGCGGCCAGGCCCGAGCGGTCGGCGAAGGGCCGATCGAACAGCCCCAGCCGGAACTTCTGCGTCAGGACACGGCTCACCGCGTCGTCCACGCGCGCGAGCGTGACGCGGCCCTCGGTCACCTCGGCGGTGAGCGCGGCCACGAACTGCGGGTACGCGTGCGGCACCATGATCATGTCGAGCCCCGCGTTGATCGAGGTGCGCACGTCGGACGGGTAGTCGCCGGGGATCTGGTCGATCGCCGCCCAGTCGCTGATCACGAAGCCCTTGAAGCCGAGCCGGCCCTTCAGCACGTCGGTGATCAGTTCGCGGTGGGCGTGCATCTTGGTCGGGCCGACGCTGGAGTAGGACGGCATGACGCTGCCGGCGCCCCGCCTGATCGCCTCGGCGAACGGCGCCAGGTGCAGCGCCTCCAGTTCTTGCCGGGTTCCGGTGAAGACGCCCTGGTCGATGGTGTAGTCGCCGGTCGAGGAGGTGCCATAGGTCGTGCCGCCGTCGGCGACGTAGTGCTTGGCGGTGGCCAGCACGCCGTGGTCCTGCAGGCCGTCCACGATCGTGGCCATCCGGCCGGCCAGCGCGGGGTCCTCGCCGAACGACTCGTAGGCGCGCCCCCACCGCTCGTCCCGCGAGACGCAGAGACACGGCGCGAAGTCCCAGGGGATACCGGTCGCCTTGACCTCCTTGGCGGTGATCTCCCCCGTCTTCTCCACCAGGGCCGGGTCACGCGTGGCGCCCAGGCCCACGTTGTGCGGGAAGATCGTCGCGCCGATCACGTTGTTGTGCCCGTGCACCGCGTCCACGCCGTAGATGAGCGGAATCTGCAGCCGGGTCTGCCGCGCGCGCAGCTGGAACCCGTCGACCATGTCCGCCCAGCCCTTGGGCGTGTTCACCGACGGCGCCGAGCCGCCGCCCGACAGCAGCGACCCGAGCAGGTACTCCGCGATGTCGTCCTGCCTGCCCAGCGCGCCGCGCTCGGCCTGCGTCATCTGCCCGGCCTTCTCGGCGAGCGTCATGCGCCCGAGCAGGTCACGCACCCGCTCCTTCACGCTCCTGCCCTTGTCGAGGTACGGCAGGCCGTGCGCGTTGACCACGATCGCGGGCTCGTCGGCGGGCGGCCGGACACCCTCGCCCGACAGTACGACCGGGATCGTCTCGGCGACCTCGGCCTGCCGGTCGGCGAGCGTCCTGACGGTGAACGCCTTGGCCGAGCCGGAGGCGGTGCCGGCGGGGAAGGCGAGCACGCCCTCGGCCGGGGTGTAGTCCTGGCCGGGGGTGGCGGTGCCCTCGCCGGTCCTGTACGTGACATCGGCGTCGGCGGGCAGCGGCCTGCCGTCGGCGGTGGTCACGGTGACCTTGACCTCGGCGCCGCCCTTCTCGTTCACGGGGTAGACCGGGGCGTCGGTGCTCAGCCTGACCGGTCTGGGGGGCGCGGTGCCGTACACCTGGACGTCGTCGAAGACGAGGGTGCCCGAGGCGGTGGGGAAGCGGATCGCGTACCCCCACATCGCGACCAGGTCCAGCTCGCCGTCGGTGGGGGCGCCGCCGGGCTGGTAGTCGCCCCGCCGTACGAAGTCGGCGAATGGGACCTGGATCCGCCGCCAGCCCGCCGTGTCGTCGGTGAAGGACGACTCGAACAGCTCGGCGCTGCCCGCGCCGGCGCCGCCGTCCTTGACCTCGAAGAACACCCGCTGACCCGAGGCCGCGCCCTTGACCCAGAAGGAGAAGCCCGAGTAGGGCGACCAGTCCTGGGTGGCGGCCAGGTCGTGGGACCAGCCGCCCCACTGGCTGACGGTGTACTCGGCGGACAGGGCCCGGTTGGCGCTCGCCGCGCCGGGCCGGTCGGGCGCGGCGGCGATGGCCAGCCGGGGCGTGGAGGCGGCGTCGTTGCCCCACGGGTAGACGCCCGCGGGGACGGTGTCGGACTCGAAGTCGGTGATGTCCGGCGGCTCCGCCGCCGCCCGCGCGGGAGCGGCTAAGAGCGTGGCGCCCAGCAGGGCCAGGAGGGCGAGAAAGCGCGTTCTGCGGCGGTGCGGGGTCACGACGCCTCCAGGATCTCGATGAGACCCCATAGTGACCCGAATCGCCCAGCCCGGCTAGAGAGCGCTCTCTCCGATTTCCGGCCGGGCTTTGCCCTCGGGTGAGGGCAAAGCCCGGCCGGTCAGAACAGCTCTTCCGCTCCCGTCTGGGCCGAAGGCCGGGCGGCGGGCGGGGTGTCGGCGGTCAGGGAGCCGCCCACCGCGCCGATCGTGTGGGTCAGGCGCAGGCCGGAGCCGTCGCGGCGGCTGATCTCCTCGGGCAATGGGATGGGCTTGCCCGTCGCCGAGACCGCCTTGGCCGGCGCGGGGCCGACCCAGGCGAGCAGCAGGACGTCCTCGCCCTTCAGGAAGCGCTGGGCGCGTACGCCGCCGGTGGCGCGGCCCTTGGCGGGGAACTCGGCGTAGTCGGAGACCTTGCCGCCACCCACCTGGGTGCCGGGCAGGGCGGTGGCCGATCCCGCGACCGTGACCACCTGAGCCGGGCGGGACGGGTCGACCGCGCCGAAGAAGATGACCCTGGCGTCGCCGTCGAGCCTGATGCCCGCCATGCCGCCCGCCGGCCGGCCCTGGGGGCGTACCGAGGAGGCGGAGAAGCGGAGCATCTGCGCGTCGGAGGTGACGAAGACCAGGTCGGCGTCCTCGGAGTCGAGTTCGACGGCGCCGATCACGCGGTCGCCGTCCTTCAGCGTGATGACCTCGAAGTCGTCGCGGTTGCCCGGGTACTCGGGCACGACCCGCTTGACCACGCCCTGCGCGGTGCCCAGCGCGAGGCCGGGGCTGTCGGGGTCGAGCGAACCCAGGCCGACGACGATCTCACCGGAGTCGAGCGTGATGAACTCGGCCACCGGATGCCCGCCGGACAGCGACGGCGGGTTGGCCGAGGGCGGCAGCGTGGGCAGGTCGGCCACCGCCACGCGGACCATGCGGCCCTCGGAGGTGACGACGCCGACGCTGCCGAGCGCCGTACTTCGCACCGCCGAGACCAGCACGTCGTGGGCGGTGCGCTCGCCTTCGCCGGGCAACGCCGTGGCGTCGGGGGTGCGGGCCAGCAGCCCGGTGGACGACAGCAGCACCAGGCACGGATCGTCGGCGATCATCAGCGACGCCACCGGCGTGCGGGCCACTCCGGCCGACTCCAGCAGCACGGTGCGGCGCGGCGTGCCGTACTTCTTGGCCACCTCCGCCAGCTCGCCTGAGACCACCTGACGCAGCCGCGCCTCGGAGCCGAGGATCTCGCTGAGCTCGGCGATCTCCGTGCTCAGCCGCTCCTTCTCGCTGTCGAGCTCGAGCTTGTCGAAGCGGGTCAGGCGGCGCAGGGGCGTGTCGAGGATGTAGGCGGCCTGGATCTCGGTCAGCTCGAAGACGTCCATGAGGCGCTGGCGGGCCTGGCCGGAGTCGTCGGAGGAACGGATGACCTGGATGACCTCGTCGATGTTGAGCAGCGCGATGATGAGGCCGTCGACCAGGTGCAGGCGCTCCTGCCGCTTGCGGCGGCGGTACTCCGAGCGGCGGCGCACGACGGTGATGCGGTGGTCGACGTAGACCTGGAGCAGCTCGCGCAGGCCGAGCGTGCGGGGCTCGCCGTCGACGAGGGCCACGTTGTTGATGCCGAAGGTCTCCTCCATCGGCGTCAGCCGGTAGAGCTCCTCCAGCACGGCCTCCGGGACGAAGCCGTTCTTGATCTCGATGACCAGGCGCAGGCCCTTGTGCCGGTCGGTGAGGTCCTTCAGGTCGGCGATGCCCTGGAGCTTCTTGCTGGTCACCAGGTCCTTGATCTTGGTGACCACGCGCTCGGGGCCGACGGCGTAGGGCAGTTCGGTGACGACGATGCCCTTGCGGCGCGGGGTGATCTGCTCGACCGTGCACTTGGCGCGCATGCGGAAGGTGCCGCGGCCGCTCTCGTAGGCGTCACGGATGCCCTGCAGGCCGATGATCGAGCCGCCGGTGGGCAGGTCGGGGCCGGGCACGTACCGCATCAGCTCGTCGAGCGAGGCGTCCGGCTTCTTGATGAGGTGGCGGGCGGCGGCGACGACCTCGCCGAGGTTGTGCGGGGCCATGTTGGTGGCCATGCCGACGGCGATGCCGGTGGTGCCGTTGACGAGCAGGTTGGGGAAGGCGGCCGGCATGACCGTGGGCTCGGTCTCCTGGCCGTCGTAGTTGGGCTTGAAGTCGACGGTGTCCTCGTCGAGCGACTCCACCATGAGCATGGCGGCGGGAGCCAGCCTCGCCTCGGTGTAGCGCATGGCGGCCGGCATGTCGTCGGGCGAGCCGAAGTTGCCGTGGCCGTCGACGAGCGGCAGTCGCATCGAGAACGGCTGCGCCAGGCGCACGAGCGCGTCGTAGATCGCGGAGTCGCCGTGGGGGTGGAGCTTGCCCATGACGTCGCCGACGACGCGCGAGGACTTGACGTGCCCGCGGTCGGGGCGCAGCCCCATCTCGCTCATGGAGTAGAGGATGCGGCGCTGCACCGGCTTCAGACCGTCGCGCGCGTCTGGCAGCGCGCGTTGGTAGATGACCGAGTAGGCGTACTCGAGGAAGCTGGTGCGCATCTCGGAGGAGACGTCGATATCGACGATCCTCTCCTCGAAGTCCTCCGGAGGCGGGGTCGTGGTGCGTCGGGCCATGTCGAACATTTTGACGGAGGATCGGGGGTGTCCGCGACTCAATGGCCAGACGAGTATCTTGACCAAGCAATTGCTTGGGACGTACGTTCAGGCCATGATTGAGTTTCACCCTGTGACCAAGCACATCGGCGCCGAGGTGACCGGGGTCGACCTGCGCAAGCCACTGGCGCCGGAAGAGGTGGCCACACTCCGCGAAGGCTGGCTGCGCCACCTCGTGCTGTTCTTCCGCGACCAGCACATCGACGACGACCAGCACCTGCAGTTCGCGCTGAACTTCGGCACGCTCAACCATCCGGCGTTCAAGAAGGACTCCAGCAGCCCGATCCACGTGCTGGACCAGACCGACCCCAAGGGCGAGGGCGGCGACGAGTGGCACAGCGACAACACCTTCGAGCCCACGCCGCCCATGGGCTCGCTGCTGCGCTGCGTCCAGCTCCCGAGCGTCGGCGGCGACACCTGCTGGGCCAACACCTATCTGGCCTACGAGACGCTGTCGCCGTCCCTGCAGCGGCTGTGCGACGAGCTGACGGCCGTGCACGACATCACGATGTCGATGAAGAAGGCCATCTCCAAGGGACACCCCTTCGTTCTTGAGGAGATCCAGGCCAAGTGGCCGCCGATCGAGCGGCCGATCGTCCGCACCCACGCCGAGACGGGACGCAAGGCCCTGTTCGTCAACCGGGCCTCGACCACCCGCCTGGCCGGGCTGACCGACCGGGAGAACGAGGCGCTGCTGCCGCTGCTCATCGACCACATCCGCTCGCCCGAGTACCAGGTACGCCTGCGCTGGCGGCCGGGCACGATGGCGTTCTGGGACAACCGGCCCACCCAGCACTACGCGGTGGCCGACTACACCGAGCGCCGCCGGATGCACCGGGTCACCGTCAACGCCTTCCCCGAACACCAGGACGGCGCGTAGGAGCCCCCTTCCCCCGAGAGCGCCTTTGACCCTAGAATGAGTTAGGAAACTTTCCTAATAAGCTGGGAGTCAGGGTGAAACTCGCCGTTGTCGGGGGCGGCTCGACGTACACGCCGGAACTGATCGACGGGTTCGCCCGCCTGCGCGATGATCTGCCGATCACCGAGATCGCGCTGATCGATCCGCACGCCGAACGCCTCGAACTGGTCGCGGGCGTCTCCCGCCGCATGCTCGCGCGAGCGGGGCATCCGGCGAAGGTCGTCGCCACGCCCTCGGTCGAGGAGGGCGTGGCCGGGGCGCAGGCCGTCCTCTTCCAACTGCGGGTCGGCGGCCAGGCCGCCCGCAACGTGGACGAGACGCTGCCGCTGCGGTGCGGCTGCGTGGGCCAGGAGACGACCGGCGCCGGAGGTCTCGCCAAGGCGCTGCGGACCGTCCCGATCGTGCTCGACCTGGCCGAACGGGTGCGCGAACACGCCCCGGACGCCTGGATCGTCGACTTCACCAACCCGGTCGGCATCGTCACCCGCGCCCTGCTCGACGCCGGGCACCGCGCGATCGGGCTGTGCAACGTGGCCATCGGCTTCCAGCGCACCTTCGCCCGCTACCTCGGCGTCGAGCCGGGCCGGGTCAGCCTCGGCCACGTCGGCCTGAACCACCTCACCTGGGAGCGCGCCGTCTACCTCGACGGCGAGGACGTCCTGCCCCGGCTGCTGGCCGAGCACGGCCAGGAGATCGCCGACAACATCGGGCTGCCGCCGGAGCTGTTCGCCCGCCTCGGCGTCGTGCCCTCCTACTACCTGCGCTACTTCTACGCCCACGACATCGTCGTCGCCGAGCAGCGCACCAAGCCCTCGCGCGCCGACGAGGTGGCCGCCATGGAGGCGCGACTCCTGGAGATGTACGCCGACCCGGCCGTCGACACCAAGCCCGAACTCCTGGGCAAGCGCGGCGGCGCCTTCTACTCCGAGGCCGCCGTCGCGCTCATCGCCTCCCTGCTCGGCGATCGCGGCGACGTCCAGGTGGTCAACACGCGCAACGCGGGCACGCTGCCGTTCCTGCCGGACGAGGCGGTCATCGAGGTGCCCGCCACGATCACCGCGACCGGCGCCGTCCCGCTGCCCATCGACCCGCTCGACCCCCTCTACGCCGGCCTGATCGCCAACGTCTCCGCCTACGAGAGCCTGGCACTCGACGCCGCGATCCACGGCGGCGCCGACCGCGTGCGCAACGCGCTGCTGGCCCACCCGCTGATCGGCCAGGAAGCCGTCGCGGGCGAGCTCACCGACCTGCTGCTCGAGGCCAACGCCGCGCACCTGCCGTGGGTGAAGCCGTGAGCACGCTGCTCGCCGTCGACGGGGGCAACAGCAAGACCGACGTGCTCGTGCTCTCCTCCGACGGCACCGTGCTGGCGCGCGGGCGGGGCGGACCGTTCGTCCCGCAGAGCGCCGGCGTCCCCGCCGCCGCCGACGTCCTCGAAGACGCGGTACGGCAGGCGCTCGGACCCGGCGCGGCCCCGCCGTACGCCGACCGGATGGCCGCCTACCTGGCCGGCGCCGACCTGCCCGCGGAAGAGGAAGCCCTGGCCGCCGAGTTCGGCGCCAGGGGCTTCGCCCGCGACATCGTGGTCGGCAACGACACCTTCGCCCTGCTGCGGGCGGGGGCCTCAGGCCCGTCCGGCGTGGCCGTGGTCTGCGGCGCCGGCATCAACGCCGTCGGCGTCTCCCCCACCGGCCAGGTGGCCCGCTTCCCCGCGATCGGGCCGCTCGTGGGCGACTGGGGCGGCGGCGTCGGGCTCACCAACGAGGTCATGTGGCACGCCGCCCGCGCCGAGGACGGCCGCGGCGGCCCCACGGCCCTGGCCGGCCTGGTCACCTCCCACTTCGACGCCCCCACGGTCGAGCAGGTGGCGCTCGACGTGTACTTCGGCCGGCTCGACCCGCTGCGCCTGCTGGAGCTGACCGCCGGCCTGCTGGAGGTGGCCGCCGCCGGTGACGAGATCGCGATCAGCCTGGTCACCCGCATGGCCGACGAGATCGTCGGCATGGCCAGGGTCTGCCTGACCCGCCTGGACCTGCTGGAGACGCCCACCGAGGTGGTGCTGGGCGGCGGCGTGCTGCGGGCCAGGCACCCGCTGCTGATGGACCTGCTGGACGCCCGCTTCGTCAAGCACACCCCGGCCGCCAAGCCCGTCGTGACCGACACCCCGCCCATCGTGGGCGCGGCGCTGAACGGCCTGGACGCCCTGGGCACCACGCAGGAGGCCGAAGCCCGGCTCCGCGCACAGTTCTGACGAGGAGGGGGCTGCCGTCCGGACGGCAGCCCCCGGCCGCGTTCCTGGAGACCACCGTCGGCCCCTGACGGCCGCCAGGTGGAACAAGCCGTGGCCGCCCGTCTCCCCGCCGCCCTGGCGGGCGCATGCCGAAGCCGCCGCACGTGCTGTGCGGCGGCTTCGCCCGTGGTGTCTAGGCGTCGATGTGGTCGCGGTCCACCTCGGCCGCGCTGCTGACGATGAACTCGCGCCGGGGCGCCACGTCACTGCCCATCAGCAGGTTGAAGATGCCCTCGGCCGCCTCGGCGTCCTCGATGCGCACCCGGCGCAGGATCCGGTGGCGCGGGTCCATCGTGGTCTCGGCCAGCTGGTCGGCGTCCATCTCGCCCAGGCCCTTGTAGCGCTGGACCGGGTCCTTCCACCGCTTGCCGCGCCGTTCGAGATCGCGCAGGACCTTGTGCAACTCGGCGTCGGTGTAGCAGTAGATGTACTTGTCCTGGCCCCGGCCCGGATTGGTGAGCTCGATGCGGTGCAGCGGCGGCACGGCGGCGAACACGCGCCCGGCCTCGACCATGGGCCACATGTAGCGGTGGAACAGGGTCAGCAGGAGGGTCCTGATGTGGGCGCCGTCGACGTCGGCGTCGGCCATCAGGATGATACGGCCGTAGCGTGCGGCCTCCAGGTCGAAGGAGCGGCCGGACCCGGCGCCCACCACCTGGATGATCGCGGCGCACTCGGCGTTCTTCAGCGTGTCGGCGACCGACGCCTTCTGCACGTTGAGGATCTTGCCGCGGATCGGCAGCAGCGCCTGGAACTCCGAGTCGCGGGCCAGCTTCGCGGTGCCGAGGGCGGAGTCACCCTCGACGATGAACAGCTCGCTGCGGTCGACGTCGTCGCTGCGGCAGTCGACCAGCTTGGCGGGCAGCGCGGAGTTTTCCAGGGCGCTCTTGCGGCGCTGGTTGTCGCGGTGCTCGCGGGCGGCGATGCGGGCCTTCGCGGCGGCCACGATCTTCTCCAGCATCGCGCGCAGCGGCTGCTTCATGCCGCGCGGCGGGTTGGTGAAGACCGCCTTGAGCTCGCGCGAGACCACGTGGGAGACGATGCGGGTGGCCGCCGAGGTGCCGAGGACCTCCTTGGTCTGGCCCTCGAACTGCGGCTCGGGCACCCGGACGGTCACCACGGCGGTCAGGCCTTCGAGGATGTCCTCCTTGGTGACCGGGTCGTCGCCGTTCTTGAGCAGCCGGGTCTCGCGCAGCTGCTCGTTGAGCGTCTTGACCAGCGCGCGCTCGAAGCCGGTGACGTGGGTGCCGCCCTTGGGGGTGGCGATCACGTTGACGAACGAGCGGATGGTCGAGTCGTAGCCCTTGCCCCAGCGCACCGCCACGTCGACGGTCAGCTCGCGCTGGACCTCGGTGGGGGTCATGTGGCCCTGGTCGTCGAGGACGGGCACGGTCTCGTGGAAGTGGCCGAGCCCCTGCAGCCGCTGCACCTCGCAGACGGCCTCGTCGCGCGCCAGGAACTCGGTGAACTCGGAGATGCCGCCGTCGAAGCGGAACTCCTCGGTCTGGCCGTCGTGGATCAGGGCCAGCGTCAGGCCCGGCACGAGGAAGGCGGTCTGGCGCAGCCGTACGTGGATCTCGTCGATGGAGACCTCGGCCTCGGCCAGGAAGATCTGGGTGTCGGCCCAGAAGCGCACCCGGGTGCCGGTGACCTTCTTGCTCAGCTTGCCGCCGTCGCGCAGGCCGGACTTCTTCTTGAACTTGGCCGTGGGGCCGTCGCCGTCGAAGACGCCGGGCACGCCGCGCCTGAAGCTCATCAGGTGGACCTTGCCGTAGCGGTCGACCTCGATGTCGAGGCGGGACGACAGCGCGTTGACCACCGAGGCGCCCACGCCGTGCAGTCCGCCGGAGGCCGCGTAGGAGCCGCCGCCGAACTTTCCGCCCGCGTGGAGCTTGGTGTAGACGAGCTCCACGCCGGGAAGCCCGCTCTTGGGCTCGATGTCCACCGGGATGCCGCGGCCGTCGTCACGCACCTCGATGGAGCCGTCCTCGAACAGCTCGACCTCGATACGGGTGCAGTGACCGCCCAGCGCCTCGTCGACGCCGTTGTCCACGATCTCCCAGAGGCAGTGCATGAGACCGCGGCTGTCGGTGGACCCGATGTACATGCCAGGGCGCTTGCGGACGGCCTCGAGGCCCTCAAGCACCGACAGGTGACGAGCTGTGTAACCCGCCTCCACTACCGTCACTCCCGCTCCTCTGGTCTAGCCATCGAACACGTGTGCGTAGCTTACCGTTCTTCCCGCTGACGCGCGTACAAGCTTGCCATCCCGGCACGTTTGCCGTTACCAACCGGCTGATCATCATTACTTTCGGACACATTCCGCTCTCGGCGTAGCGACGCGCCGGTTGGGAACGTCCAGGTCCGGTTAGATGTTGTCTCAAGTGACTGCGCCAGATCCTCGCTTCGGCGGGGGTGACCAGAAAGGCGATACGTGACTGGAGCTCTCGCCCCCGTTAAGCCGCTGACGGCCCTCGACCGTTGTGACCGTTGCGGCGCCCAGGCCTACATTCGTGCGACCCTGCCGGTAGGTGGGGAGCTGCTGTTCTGCGCCCACCATGGGCGACAGCACGTGGCGGCACTGCGCGATAAGGGCGCCGATATCCTGGACGAATCGGCCCGACTCAGCGAAACCCCTACGATTGCCCCCGACAGCGAGCGCTGACTCAGCACTCGCTCCGAGATAACCACATATAGCGCTACGCACGACGCGGCCGCCCCTTCAGGCGAGGGGCGCCGCGTCGTGCTGTTTCAGGACCCCTGTGTACGGCCCGCCGCCCCCAGACCTTCGCCCACCCGGTAGTGGTAGCCCTCTCCGGCCACCTCGAAGCCCTCGCCGCGGTAGAGCCCTATGGCGTTCTCGTTCGCCTCGGTGACCACCAGGTAGGCCGACGACATCCCGGCCGGCACGGCGCGCCGTACCAGCGCCCTGATCACACTGCGGCCCAGCCCCCGGCGGCGGGCGGCCGGCAGGGTCGCCATGCAGTAGATCCCGAGCGTGTCCCCCTGCGGGACGCCGCGGCCCACGGCCAGGGGCACGCCGTCCCGCTCGACCGCGGCGTACCAGGCGGGCACTCCGGTCACGATGCGCCGCGCGTCGCCGATCCGGTCGGCGTAGCGGCCGTCCACGGACCACCAGGCGTCCATCCAGGCGTCCCAGGGCTCGTCCTCGATCCGGACGGGGTGCGCGGGCGCCTCGGGCAGAGAGCCCAGGCGGGCGACCATGGCCAGGACGGGCCGCGTACGCCGGTAGCCGCGCCGTTCCAGGACCCGGTCGAGGCCGGGATCGCCGACCGTGAAGACGGGCTTCAGCCCCCGCTCGGCGTAGAACCTTTCCGCGTCTTCCAGTGCCGCGTCCATGTCCTCCGGTACATTCCGGGCATATACCGAGTTCGCCCGATCGGTCACGCCACCGGCGTATCGCAGGACCCAGCCGTCGCGCTCGTGCTGTTCGAACGCCGGCCACGCTTCGTGCACCAACCTGCGAAAATCCATGACAAAAGCCATGAACGGCACGATATCTATTACGATTCCCCAGGTGTCCTCCCCATCCCACGAAACGACGCCGCGCGGCCGGGCCTGGATGTGGTTCGCGGGCCTCGCCGCCGTGATCCTCCTCCCGCTGGCCATCGCGTGGCCGCTCGGCGGGCTGGCGGACGCGGGAAAGAACGAGCCGCCCAAGACCGCGCTCGGGCAGAAGCTGACCGGCAACCGCTTCCAGCTCGTGCCGAAGAAGGCCGCGTACACCACCAACGACCCCAACCCGTCGCCCTTCGGCGAGCCCGACAAGGGCCGGTACGTGGTGCTCGACCTCGACGTGACCAACGTCAGCCGGTTTCCCGCGTCGCTGTCCGACATGGCCGCCCGCCTCGCCATCAAGCTCGACGGCAGGCCGCTCGACCAGATCATGTCCATCAAGGACCAGCTGATCATGCGTCCGGGCGACAACCGGGGCAGCCTGCTCAACCCCGGCATGGCCGAGACCGTCCGCCTGTCGTGGGAGGTCGCCGCCGAGGCTCCGGACCCCAGCCGGCTCAGCGTCGCCGTCCACGACGAGGACTACCAGCCGAGCTGGTCGCTGCTGGGCTACTACTCGGGCACCTCGCTCTGGTACAGGCAGGACGATCCGCGCTGGATACTGGACACCCCGCTGGAGCGGGCATGAACAAGCTGATCGCACTGGTCGCCTCGGCGCTGCTGCTCGTGGCCGTCGGCGCCGCCCAGCGGCTGCGGCCCGACGCCGACCGCGTCTACCAGCCCCTCTCCTCGGCCGGCGCCATCGGCCAGGACGTCCGCACCACCCCGTACACCGTCCGGGTGGAGCGCGCGGAGACCGGCCGCGAGCTGGTGCTGACGGGTTTCCTGGACAAGAAGGAGAAAAAGACCACCAAGGGCGTGTGGGTCGTGGTCCACCTGACCGCCACCGCCACCCAGGAGCGGGTCCAGCTGGGCACCGTGGAGCTCCAGGCGTTGAACGGCACCCGCTACGCGGTCACCGACCGCTTCTCCACCCTCGGCTCGGCCGACCTGGAGGCGGGCATCCCGCAGCGCGGCACGATCGCCTTCGAACTGCCGCCGGACGCCGTCAAGGGCGCCATCCTGCGGATCACCAAGGCCAGGTACACCACCATCCACCGGCTCAACGCCGCGCTGGGCCCCGGGGTCGAGGTGCCGCTGGGGTTGTCCGGCGCCGCCGTACCGACGGTGACGATCGAGGAGGACGACGCGTGAGCGGGCGGCGCGCGAAGCGCGGCAAGGGCGTGAAACACCTCTGGTACGGCCTGGGCCTGGCCGCCGCCGTGGCGGCGCTGGTGGCCGTGCAGGTCGTGCCCAAGCTGGAGGACTACGGGCTGCGCTCGGGCGGCGAGCCGATCGACGCCGCGGCCGGGTCGGGCGCGGCGTTCGAGGGCTCGACGTGGCGGCTGATCGGCATCGGCCAGACCTCGGGCGACGACCTCCCGCCCGGCACCACGGCCGTCACCGCGGTCATCGGCGTCACCCCGCGCGACGCGGCGGCCAGCAAGGCCATGTCCAAGGGCTGCGAAACGGCCGTCCGCGACGCCCGCGCCCGCACCTGGACGCCGACCACGCGGGTGAAGGGCGTCCCCAAGGTCTCCACGCTGTGCACCCGGATCGACGAGAAGACCTACAAGCCGATCCTGGCCAAGCCGGGGGTGGAGTCGAAGTTCCAGGCGAGCTTCGCCGTCCCGGCCGACGCGGTCAGCTCTCTGCGGGTTGAGGTGCGTCTTCCCGACCACCACGAGAATTTCGTACGGCTGACGCCGTCCGCAGCGCCATCTGCAGGGCCGCCGCCAGCAGGCTGATCCGCAGCACCTCGTAGACCGCCGTGACCCCGAACTTGATCGGCCCGTGCCACACGGTCCACCAGTTGCTCTCGTGCGGCCCGATCAGGTTGACCACGCCGATGAACGCCCAGTCGTGGCCCACGCCCAGCAGCGTGTAGCACAGGCAGAACACCAGGAAGAAGACCGGCCCGGCGCGCAGCACCATGCGCAGGCCGTTCAGCATGGGCGTGTACTTGTCACGCAGGTCGCGCGAGACGAACTCGGCCACCTTCCGCACCGGCTCCGGCGCCGCCTCCTTCACCCGTCCCGCGCCCGACTCGACGCGGGTGCCCTGGATCAGGGCCTCGCCCTGGCCCATCTCGCGGCCGTAGACGACGGCGGCGATCGTCACCCAGACCAGCGGCAGGACCAGCGCGTCCTTGAGATTCGGCACGACCACCGCGACCGCCTCGCCCACCGGCCCCAGCACGCCGCCGATGACGTCGGCGGCGGCCACCCAGGCGGACCTGGAGGTCAGCCACTCGATCCGCTCGCCGATCCAGTGCTCGACGCTGATCACCGCGAAGAACATCCACATGGACTCCAGCGCGATCGACAGCAGCCCGAGTCGCCCCTTCGGCCACCGCTCGTACGCCTTGCCGACCGCGACCCGGGCCGCGAACGCGCCCAGGGCGATGAACGAGGTGGTGAGCAGCGGGTTGAAGCTGAGGTTCTCGATCTCCTGCACCCCGAAGAGCTCCTGGGACAGGATGCTGTACTGCCGCACATCGTCGGTGAACAGCCCCCAGGCCCCGTAGAAGGCCAGGAACGGCAGCATGGTCTGCGCGATCAACGTCGACAGCCGCCCGCCCTGCCCTTCGGCGGCGCCGGCCAGGATCGCGTTTCTGCGCAGCACCTGAAGCATGGCCACGTACGAGGCCAGGGTGGCCAGCACGGCCAGGCTCATGACCGCGAAACCCAGGTACTTGCGCGGGGCCTCGACGTCACCGGCGTAGACGGCGCCGACGAGGATCAGGTCGTGGACCACCCGGCCCACCGTGTAGAAGAAGGCCAGGGGCAGGAAGGACCGCACTGCCAGGACAAGTGCATCCCAAGGCAGCCAAACGGGGGAGAGTGACGCTTTCATCGCTGTGGATGCTACCGGCCCTAAGCTGTCTGACGTGCTGATTCTGCTGCCGCCGTCCGAAGGCAAGGCGCCGGAGGGCTCCGGCGCCCCGCTGGGCGAGCTCTCCTTCCCCGCGCTGGACAAGGCCCGCAAACGCGTGCGAACCGCCCTCGCCAGGGCGTCCAAGCGCCGCGACGCCATCGACGTCCTCGGCCTCACGCCCGGTCTGGCGGCCGAACTGGAGAAGAACCTCGCGCTGGAGAGCGCACCGGCGCTTCCGGCCGCCGAGCTCTACACCGGCGTCCTGTACGACAACCTCGGCCTGGCCACCCTCTCCCCCGCCGACCTGCGCAGGGCCGAGGAGTCGCTGCTCATCTTCTCCGGGCTGTGGGGCGTGCTGCGGATCACCGACCGGGTCCCGCCGTACCGGCTGTCCATGGGTGTGACCCTGCCCGTGCTGGGCGGGCTCGCCGCCTTCTGGCGTCCCATGATCACCAAGCAGCTCGACGGGCTGCCCGGTCTGGTGGTCGACATGCGCTCCGGCACGTACGCGGGGGCGTGGAAGCCGGGCGACCGCTCGGTCGCGGTGCGGGTCTTCCGCGACGGCAAGGTCGTCAGCCACATGGCCAAGGCCACCCGGGGCGCGATCGCCCGCGCTCTGGTGCGCTCGGGCGAAGACCCCACGACCCCCGCCGACCTCGCCAAACTCCTCGACACGTACGGCTTCGCCACCACCCTGGGCCCTCGCCCCAAACCGGCCCACCCCTGGCACCTCGACGTGGAGGCCACCGCCTAGCCCAGACCGCTAGAGCGGCACAGGCAAGCACACGCCGCGCAACCGGCCGGCCGGGCAGGCAGGCAGAAGCTGCGCAGACGAGCAGTCGGGCTGGCGCGGAGGCAGCACAAGCGGCCCAGGGGCGCAGACCGCCTGGGAGCGCAGCCCGTCTGGGGCGCGGGCCGTCTGAGGCACAGGCCGTCTGAGGCACAGGCCGTCTGAGGCACAGGCCGTCTGGGGGCGCAGACGGCGCACGGGCGCAGCCGACGTGGGGCACTCAGGCGACGCAGGCAGCGCGGGAGCGCAGGCGGCGTGGCGGCGCGGGAGCGCAGGCGGCGTGGCGGCGCGGGCGCGGGTGGTTCAGGCGGGGACTTGGTTGGGTTCGTCGGAGAACGTTCTGACGTCCTTGCTGGCCGCGGCCACCCCCGCCACCACCAGCATGATCCCGCCGATCCCGACCAGCGCCCACGCCCCGCCGAACGCCGCGGCCAGCGACCCGCCCAGCACCGGCGCCAGCGGGTTGAGCCCCCGGCTGACCAGTGTGAGCGCCGCGCCCACCCGCCCGAGCATGTCCTCCGGCACCAGCCGCGAGACCACCGCGGAGAGCACGACGTTGAACGTCGGCGTGGTCAGCGAGAACAGCAGCAGAGGCACCATGGGCCACCACGGCCCGAACGGGAGCGCCATGGCCACGATCGCCCCGCCGAACACCGTCGTGAAGACGACAGCCAGCTTCCCCGGCGCCAGCAGCCGCCCCAGCCACCCCGACAGCAGCGCACCGGCCAGCCCGCCGATCCCCGTGGCGGCGAACACGGTCCCGGTGTTGAGCGCGTCACCCCCACGCTCGCCGATCAGCACCACCAGCGGAATCAGGAACGCGCCGCCGAGCAGGTTGAGCATCATCGCGATGAGAAAGATCTCCCGCAGCCCCCGCCGCCGCCACAACCACCCGACGGCCTCCCCGGCCTCCCGGCGCATGCCCTTCCTGACCGGCTCAGGACTCCCCTGGGGCCGCCGCGGCACCCTGGCGAGCAACGTCGCCACCCAGGCCAGCAGATAACTCACGCAATCCACCACAAAGGGCACAGCCTGCCCCAGCCCATACAGAAGCCCACCGACCGGCGGCCCGGCCAGCGCCGCCGCGTGCCGCCGCGACTCCTCCTGCGCGTAGGCGCTCCGAAGCTGTTCGGGCGCGACAACCCCGCGAATCGCCGTATCCCAAGCAGGCCCGACAAAGGCCACACAAACCCCATCGACCACGGCCAGCGCCACCAGCACCCAAACGTGCGCCTCCCCCACAAGAATGACCCCAGCCAGTACGGCCGCCGCCAGCACCTGCACCGCCTGCGCCCCGAGCAACGTCCGCCGCCGATCCCACCGATCGACCCACACCCCGGCCGGCATCTGCGCCACGAGCATCGCCGCCGCCTTGGCCCCGGCCACGACCCCCGCCAGCCCCGGCGAACCGGTGAGCGCGAGCACCAGCATGGGCATCGCGATCCTGGTCATGTCGGTACCCAGCTGCGAAACCACACCGCCGATCCAGAGCAGCTGGAACTGCTTGTTCCCACGCAGAGACACGAGACTTCCTCAACCACGGCCGAAGGGGACGTTCCACAACCCGAACGAAGCCCGCCACCCTACCCGACCCCCACCCCCACAACCCACCGCACAAACCGTCCAACCCCAGATCCCGCCACGAGCCGCAGTCGCCAACCCCGGACAACCCGTGCGCCGTCCCACCCGGCAGCCCTCACGGCCGCCGGGCGCGGGAGCCCCACAGCCATAGCCCCGCACAAGCCCTCGCCGAACCCGGCACGAACATGTGATCGCCCAACCCGTCACAAGCATGTGATCGCCGAACCCGTCACAAGCATGTGATCGCCGAACCCGTCACGAGCGTTGGATCGCCGAACCCGTCACGAGCCCCCGCGACCGTCAGCGGGCCACCAGCCCGTCCGTCACCGCGTCGATCAGCCGGTCCATGATCGCCGGATACAGGTCGGCCCCCAGCTCGTCGGCATGCAACGGCACCAGCAGCACGGCCCGCAGCACCCCCACCACCACCCGGGGATCCCCCGCCATCCGCCCCTCCACGAACTCCAGCAGGTCCGCCAGCGGCCCACCCTCCACCTGCGCCATCCGCTCGGGCGTGAGCTTGGTGGCCAGCAGCGCGACCTCTTCGGGATGCGCGAGGAGCCGCCGATACAGGGGGTTCGCCTCCAGCTCCGCCACGGTGGCCCGCAGGAACCGGCGCAGCGAGTCCCGGGTGTCCTCGCCCCGGTTCAGCCCTTCGTCGATCACCCGCCGCCTGACCTGCTCGCCCTGCCGGAGCATGGCCTCCAGGTAGAGGTCCTCTTTGGAGTCGAAGAAGGCGTACAGGGACGTCTTGGCGATTCCGGCGGGCTCGGTGAGCTCCTGCAGGGACGTCTTGCGCAGCCCTTGGGCCGCGAACAGCCGCGTCGCCGCCTCCAGCAGCTGCTCGGTGATCCGTGCCCGCTCACGCTGGTTGAATGCCGGCGGCATGCGCAGCGCCTCCTGTGAACAAAAGTCCGTACCGTTCACAGCGTACCGCGCCGCAGACCGACGCGACCGCCGCCCACAAGACCTGAAACCAGCGAACCCGCACAGTAGAGCGCGATCCGGCGAGCCCACGGAAGCCCGTACCTGATAAGGGTCGTCCATGGGCTCCTCACTGATCAACATCACCCCGCTGCTGCCCGTCGCGCTCGCCCTGCTGGTCGCCGTGGGCGCGACGGTCGCCTGGCTGGGGCGGCTGGGCCACGGTCCCGCCGTGGTGACCGCCTGCGCGCGGGCCGCCGTCCAGCTCGGCGCGGTCTCGGTCGTGATCACCTGGGTGCTGCGACTACCGGTCGCGACAGCCGCGTTCGTCCTGCTCATGTACGGCGTGGCCGCCTTCACCGCAGGCCGCCGCATCACCGGCGGCCAGGGCGGCTGGTGGTGGGCCGGCGTCCCGATCGCCGCCGGCACCGTGCCGGTCCTGGCTCTCCTGATGGCCTGCCAGGTGATCTCCACCGACGGTCTCGTCGTCATCCCGATCGCCGGAATCCTGCTGGGCGGCTGCATGACCGCCACCACCTTGGCCGGAAAACGAGCCCGGGACGAACTGGCCCAACGTCACGGCGAGGTCGAAGCCGCCCTGTCCATCGGTCTCCTCCCCAGAAGCGCCCGACTGGAGATCTGCCGCCCCGCCGCCGCGCAGTCCCTGGTCCCGGCCCTGGACCAAACCCGCACCGTCGGCCTGGTCACCCTGCCGGGCGCCTTCGTCGGCATGCTGCTGGGCGGCGCCACCCCACTGGCGGCCGGGCTGGTCCAGCTGGTGGTTCTCATAGCCCTGCTCGCCGCCGAGGCCGTCGCCTGCGTAGCCACCATCGAACTGGCCGCCCGCGACACCTGGCCCTGATCCATGGCTCACCGAGAGTAACCATCAGCGCCCTCGCAAAATACCGCCAACAACAACCACACCTCGCCACACAATGACTACCTTTAGCAGCTTTCGGGCATAAATATGCACATATGTCCGATCAGCCGAGGAGGCCCGCCGTGCGACGTCTAACGGGAACCATCGTGGCCACCGCGGTCATCACCGTGACCTCATGGGCAGCCCCTCCCGTCGACGCCCACACGGCCGGCAGGTACGGCGACGCGGCGACAGCCACCTCCTCCGCCCAAGGCGAAGCCGAGCGCCGCCAGTGACCTGAACCCCCACATCAGCCCACGGAACGCCAATCGCACGCAGAGCCCGCACAACGGCGCCGAACACCATCGACCCACGTCCCCCACGGGGCGCCGAAAAGCACAGGGGCGCACCACAGCACGGGCCACCGCCACCTTGACGCAAGGCGCTCGCGATCCCGCGCCACCCGCCGGCCGCCACGTGCAGGGCGGAAGGAGAACGGTGTCCTGGTAAACGCGCAGGCCCCGCACCCCCATCAGGGGTACGGGGCCTGCGAAAACCAGCTGACTAGTCCAGATAGTCCCGCAGGACCTGGGACCGCGACGGGTGCCGCAGCTTGGACATCGTCTTCGACTCGATCTGGCGGATCCGCTCCCGGGTCACGCCGTAGACCTTGCCGATCTCGTCCAGCGTCTTCGGCTGCCCGTCGGTCAGCCCGAAGCGCATCGACACGACGCCCGCCTCTCGCTCCGACAAGGTGTCGAGAACGGAGTGCAACTGCTCCTGCAGCAGCGTGAAGCTGACGGCGTCGGCCGGAACGATGGCCTCGGAGTCCTCGATGAGGTCACCGAACTCGCTGTCGCCCTCCTCGCCCAGCGGCGTGTGGAGGGAGATCGGCTCGCGGCCGTACTTCTGGACTTCGACGACCTTCTCGGGCGTCATGTCCAGCTCACGGGCGAGCTCTTCCGGCGTGGGCTCGCGGCCGAGGTCCTGCAGCATCTGCCGCTGGACCCGGGCCAGCTTGTTGATCACTTCGACCATGTGGACCGGGATGCGGATGGTCCGCGCCTGGTCGGCCATGGCGCGGGTGATCGCCTGCCGGATCCACCACGTGGCGTACGTGGAGAACTTGTAGCCCTTGGTGTAGTCGAACTTCTCGACGGCGCGGATCAGGCCCAGGTTGCCCTCCTGGATCAGGTCCAGGAAGAGCATGCCGCGGCCGGTGTAGCGCTTGGCCAGCGAGACCACCAGGCGGAGGTTGGCCTCCAGGAGGTGGTTCTTGGCCCGGCGGCCGTCCTCGGCGATCCACTCCAGCTCCGCCCGCACGTCGACGGGCAGGTTGTCGACCTCGCCGCCGAGCTGCTCCTCGGCGAACAGGCCGGCCTCGATGCGCTTGGCCAGCTCGACCTCCTGCTCCGCGTTGAGCAGGGGGACCTTGCCGATCTGCTTGAGGTAGTCCTTGACCGGGTCGGCGGTGGCTCCCGCGGCGGCCACCTGGGCGACCGGGGCGTCATCGTCGTCGTCGGAGAGGATGAGGACTTCTTCCTCGTTCTTCTCCGGCACCGCGGCGGCGGCCGCGGCTTCGGCCTTGGGCTCTTCCTCGGCGTCGTCGTCGGACTCTTCGCCCTCGGTCTCGGCCTCGGCGACGATCTCCTCGTCGTCGACCTCGATGTCCTCGAGGTCTTCGAGATCGACATCGCCCTCAAGGTCGATGTCCTCGTCGTCGGACCCTTCCTGGGCCTTGGGCTTGGCGTCGGCCGGGCCGGTGTTGTTGTTCTCCGGCTTGTCGGCCTTCTTGGCGGGTGCGGCCTTCTTGGCCGCCGGGGCGGCCTTCTTGGCAGGAGCAGCCTTCTTGACGGGCTCGGCTTCAGCCGCGCCCACGACCGCGGTCACGGTCTCGGGCTGCTGCTCCTTGGCGGCCGCTGCGGTCTTCGTCTTGACGGGGGCAGCGGTGCGGCGCTTTGCTGGACCACGAGACTTCTTCGGTGCCGCCGAATCCGCGGCGGTCACCACCACGGTCACGCCCTCTTTACTGAGGTTCCGCAAGAACGCGGCGGCGTGCGACATCGGGATGTCCGCCTCCTCGAAGGCTTGGCGGACATCCTCAGACTCGAGGAAACCCTGCGAGCGCCCACGCTCGAGCAGTCGCTGAATGACGGGCTCGTTCAGCTCTTGTGGCTTCGAGCGAGTCGAACTTGCAGGCGACACGAACACCTCTCGAACGAACGCGTGGCGACAATGGACCCAGATCCCCGCTGGGGGGCTATGCCTCTCTAGGAGTACGGCGAGGCCGTGCGGAGCGCAAACGGACCATCCAGCATTCTGGCATGACCCAGCACTTCATACGGCCACCTCCCGGCGGTTGACCTCCACCCTAGGCCGACCCGGACAGTAGTGCGTACGTAAGGGCGGCACTGATACCCGAAAGCAACCCTTATGACTGTTTCATTCAGTCACTCTTCGTGGCCGGCGGAACATGAATGGCCAGCGCGGTAACGTCATCATCCTGTTCATATCCCGACAACATCCGGTCTACCAGGAAGTCCAGCAGCATATGCGGACTACTGACCACCTCGGGCGGAGCTTCGGTCACAACAGAGCAAAGTTCCGCGAGGCCGGCGTCCAGCCCGCGCTTCCTGTTTTCCACCAGACCGTCGGAGTAGAGCACGGCCGTATGGCCGGGCGGCACCACGAACCGGAACTGCCTTCGGCTGGTCGGCCAGCCTAGCGGAGTACCGGGCTCGGCGTCGCACAGAATCGCCGTACCCTGCGGCGAAACCAGCACGGGCGGCGGGTGACCGGCCAGCGCCAGCGTCCCCTCTCCCGTCACCGGCTCGACCACCATGTACGCCAAAGTCGTGACCTGCTCCTCCTCTTCGGTGGCCTCGAAGACCCGGTCGAGACCGGTCAGCACGGCCGCCGGAGGCGGGTTGGTCAGCGCCAGCGCGCGCATGGCGTTGCGGATCCGGCCCATGCCTGCGGCGGCCTTGACGCCCTTGCCCATGACGTCGCCGACCACCGCGGCCACCCGTCCGTCCTGGAGCACGAAGGCGTCGTACCAGTCGCCGCCGACCTGCACGTGGCGGCTTCCGGAACGGAAGCGCTGCGCCAGCACCAGCCCCTTGACCACGGGCAGCCGGTCGGGCAGCAGGCTGCGCTGCAACGTCTCGGCGGTGCGGTGCTCACGCTCGAACAGCGTGGCCCGCTCGACGGCGAGCGCGCACTGCCCGGCCAGGGCCTCCAGGAAGACGCCGTCCTCCTGTGAGATCTTCTGCGGCCGCGTGAAGGAGAAGCGCAGCGCGCCCAGCGCCCGGCCCGCGGCGAGCAGCGGCAGGCCCACCCAGGCCCGCTCGTCGCTGTGCTTGAGGTAGGCCGACAGGACCTCCTCGCTGCCGCCGGCTTCCAGCAGCTGCGACTTGAGGCTCTCCGGCGACTCGGCGAAGACCGGCCGGCGGCTGTTGACCGCGATCGTCATCACGCTGGTGTGGGCGAGCGGGATCTCCTCGCCCGCCGCTCCCGGCACCTCGGGCACGCCCTCGCCGTTGATCAGCTGCAGCATGGCGCGGTCGGGATCGAGCAGCGCGACCGCGGAACGGTCGGCGGCCAGCGCGGTGCGCCCGACGTCGATGATGACCTGGACCACGTGCTCGACCGTCAGCGCCTCGGCGAGCAGCGCGGTCGCGCCCTGCAGCCTGGCCGTGCGCAGCGCGGCGGCGCCCAGCTGGTCGGTCAGCCTGCCGCGCATCTCCTCGGCCTCGCGCTGCGGGGTCACGTCGGTGTTGGCGCCGACCCACTCGACCACCCGGCCGTGCCTGATGATCGGTACGGCCCGCACCTCGAAGTGCCGGTAGCCGCTGGCCCGGGTGCGCACCCGGTAGTTCCACTCGAACATGGTCCGCCCGCGCAGGGCCTCGCGCCAGGCCTCCTCGGTCTGCTGGCGCTCGTCGGGATGGACCGCGTCGAGCCAGCCCTGCCCCAGGTACTCCTCCAGCCCCTGGCCGGTGATGGCGCGCCACTGGGGCGCGTCCTCGACCACCGCGCCCGTGGGCGAGGTGATCCACACCAGCTGCGACTGCGCCTCGACCAGCGAGCGGTAGCGCTCCTCGCTGCGGCGCAGCTCCTCCTCGGTCTGGCGGCTCTCGGTCACGTCGAGCCCGACCAGCGCGACGGCACGCAGCTCGCCGCCCTCGTCGTGGATCGGCGAGAACGACAGCGACCAGTGCCGCGTGTCACCCTCGGCCGAGCGGACGCGCACCCGGCTCTCCGTGACGGGCCCGTCGCTCTCGATCACGGCCTGTACGGCGTGCGTGATCAGCTGGCTGAGGTCGGCGGTGAGCGTCTCGGCCGGCGGCTTTCCGGTCAGCTTGTCCGCGGGCACGCTGACGACGTCGGTGAACACGTCGTTGACCCGCTGGACGCGGCCTTCGACGTCGAAGAAGGCGAAGGCGAACTCCGCCTCGGAAAGCAGGCCCTTGAACAGGCCGGAGTCTGAGATGTCCACATCCGACTCCCGGGGACGGGGAACGGAGGTCTCGGCGCTCATGGTCGGCACCTCCGTCGCGTGCCAGGGTCTCCCACGCGGCACATCTCCATAACTGTGTATCGGCGTAGCGCAGCTCCGGGCGACCGGATTCTGCTGTACATCATCGGCGATGGGTGTGCGCGGACGGAAGCCCCCGCCACCCGCGGGTCTCCACTATGGACAACGCATCCTGTCAAAATCGCTCCACATTACGCAGCAAGATCAGGCTACTTGGCCTTCGCCGCCCTTTTGGCCTCTTGCTTGGTTGCCCTGACCTTGCCCAGGCTCTCCGGGTCGGTGACGTCGGCCACCGACCTGTGGGAACCCTCCTCGCCGTAAAGTCCTGCCGCCTCGCGCCAGCCGGGTGGCCGCACGCCGAGCTGCTTGCCGAGCAGAGCCAGAAAAATCTGTGCCTTCTGCTTGCCGTAGCCCGGAAGATCTTGCAGTCGCTTGAGCAAGTCCTTGCCGTCGGCGGCGTCGGCCCAGATCCGCTCGGGCTCGCCCTCGTAGCGTTCCACGAGGTAGGCGGCCAGTTGCTGGACGCGGCTCGCCATCGACTTCGGATAGCGGTGCACGGCGGGTTTCTCGGCCAGCAGCGCGGCGAACGCCTCGGGGTCGTAGGAGGCGATCTCCCCGGCCGTGAGGTCGTGCCCGAGCCGCTCCGAGATGGTGTGCGGGCCGGTGAACGCCCACTCCATCGGGATCTGCTGATCGAGCAGCATGCCGACGAGCAGGGCGAGCGGGCTGCGGCCGAGCAGCTCGTCGGCCTCCGTCCGCTGGGCGAGCTGGATGCGCATGGCACCAGCTTCGCACGAAAGGGTCTCTCACGTTCGGTGGTCGGCATCGGTGGACCTACAGCCGGGCGAGAACGTCTAGTAAACGTAGGGAACACAGTCGGCCTGGAGGCTTGACACCGGCCCGAGAACAGATGAAATGAGAGCGCAAGTCGCTCGCGTCCGTCTCCGGGGGGTTTGCCCTCGGGCTTGCAGAGGAATCTCACGACTATGCTCGCTCTGGCCACACGCATGCTCAAAGAGCCAGTTAGTCATCGGCTGGCCGAAGAGTTTCTCACCGTGCCTGTCGACACGATCGACCGATGTGTGGCCGATGTGTGCGCCTGCGCGGAGCACCTCGGCATCGAGGCGACTCCCCAGATCGTGGAGCGCATCGCGCGCGAGCACCTGCTCGCCATCGTGAACTCCGCGCCCCCGCCCCGTAGCGCCCGATAACATCGGGGTCACCAGGCTGCGTGAAACGCGCCGTTTGTGCCTGGAATGCGAGAGAGTGAGGGCGTGCGCCGACATCGAACCAATCCTGATGAAGTCTTCCAGGAGATGCTGCAGGCGGCGCGCGAACTTCTCGCCGTACGGACGCCGCTCGACGCGGAGCTGATGGTCTCCGACATGATCGGCGCCTGGTGGGGAAAGCGCGTCAAAGGCGGTGACGTCGAGCAGGTGCTCGGCGAGGGCCTGGTCGACTACGCGGCCAAGGCCGGCACGCCGGCCTCGCTGACACTGCTCATCTGCCTGGCCTACCTCGGCACCGCGCGTCAGGGCGCCAAGGCCGAGGGCGCGGCGCTGGCGATGATGGAGGGCGGCGTGGCCAGGCCCGGCTGGGCCGACCGGGTGGGCGCGGTCAAGCCCACCGGCTGTTACGTCTCCCGCGACGCCTACGGCGACCAGGACACCGTGATCTGCACCTTCGCCTACCGGTGGGGCGAGGCCGCCGCCGACCGCCCCCAGGACCGGCACGCGCTGGTCATGGTCGTCGACCACAACATGAACGGCATGGCGCGCGACGCCTGGGTCTCCTCCCACGTGGAGAAGCTGCTGGACCAGGCCAGGGCCGAGGCCGGGGCCGACCCGATGCTGCTGTTCGAGGAGATCGAGCCGCAGCAGGCGCGGGCGCTGCTGGAGTCGGCGATGAAGGCCACCGGCGGAGCGCAGGAGCTCGACGGGAGAGAGCGAGGGACGAGCCAACGAGCGGCGAAGCGGGCGCGACCATCACACACGGTGCCCAAGACGCCGCCACCGGTCAGCGACAGCTACAGCGCCTACCACGCCTTCGCCCGCTCCCGGCTGAAGGCGCTGCCGCCCGGCCGCAAACGCCCTGCGCCGCTGCACATCGAGGCGCCCTACAGCCGCGAACGGCGGGCCATGCTGGCCGCGGAGTTCCTGTCCTCCGACGCCGCCGAGCACCTGTCGGACCCGTCGGCGGCCTCGCGCTGCGCCGACCACATCATCGACTACGGCTGCGAGCAGGACTTCAACCGGCCGATGCGGGTCAGCCCGGTCAAGTGCGAGACGTTCCTGCTGGACTGGCTGCCGCGCAAGGTGATGCTCAGCCGGGCGGAGCAGGAGGCGATGCCGCACGTGCTGTCGGCGTGGGTGCGCTTCGCGGCGGGCCGTACCGGACTGCCGGAGCGAGGACTGCGCGCGACGCAGGACGCGGTGTGGGAGGCGACGGCGAAGTTCCCCGAGGCCTACCGCGACCCGACCTCCTTCGGCCTGGAGCTGCCGCTGCTGGAGCGGCTGCTGCCGGACGGCGACCTGTCGGCGCTGGCCAGGCGGGTCTTCGCCTTCCCGTACCTGCAGGGCATGCACGGTGACATCGACCTCGACAAGCTGGACCCGGCCGACCAGGCCGACCGGCGCACGCTGCTGCGCTTCGACCACGTGGGCGAGATCGACGAGGAGCACCTGGCCTGGCACGAGGAGATCGCGACCAGGCTGTGGGACGGCGACCCGCCGCAACTGTGGGAGGCCGCCCAGCGCCTGCTGGATCTGGGGCACGACCGCCACGACGTGCTGCACGTGCTGATCGAGATCGCCGAGCGCATCGGCGGCGACCCCGAGGAACTCGCCGCCGCCCTCGACGACATCGCCGACATCCCCGACGAGATCTAGAACCATGCCGATGTACTCCTGGCTGGGCCCCGGCCGCTACCTCGCCACCGAGCACACCCAAGGTCCCTGGCACCCGGGCTTCCAGCACATGGGCCCGGTCACCGCCCTGATCGCCTACGAACTGGGCCGCACCGCGCCGGTGCCGGGGCTGGAGTTGTCCCGGCTGGCCGCCGACGTCTTCGGCCCCGTCCCGGTCGGTGAGCTGGAGGTCAGCGCGGAGGTCATCCGCGACGGCAGGCGGGTGCAGTGCCTGGCCGCCACGGTCCGGGCGGATGGGCGCGAGTACGTCAGGGCCACGGCCTGGCGCATCCGCGAGAGCGAAAGTCCCGAGATCGCCACCTCGCCGCCGCCCGCCCCCGTCCCGGACGAGCCGGGCCCGCCGTCGTGGCTGTCGACCGGTTTCGGGTACGGCAGAGCCATGGACTGGCGTTTCGTCAAGGGCACCCCCATGGAGACCGGCCCCGCCACGGCGTGGATGCGCATGCGCGTCCCCCTGGTGGAGGACGAGCCCACGACCCCGCTCGAACGCCTCCTGGCCGTGGCGGACAGCGGCAACGGGATCAGCCACGCCCTGCCGTTCGAGACGCACATGTTCGTCAACCTGGATCTCACGGTCGCGCTGGTCCGCACGCCGGCCACCGAGTGGATCTGCATGGACGCCGAGACCGTCGTCGGCCCGTCCGGCCGCGGCCTCACGCGGTCGACCCTGTTCGACGAACTCGGCGAGGTCGGCGCGGCCACCCAGACGCTCTTCGTCGCGCCACGGTAGAAGATAGGGCCATGGTGATCGACCTCAACGCGGATCTCGGTGAGGGATTCGGCATCTGGCGGCTCGGCGACGACCTGGCGCTTCTCGACATCGTGACCAGCGCCAACGTGGCCTGCGGCTTTCACGCCGGCGACCCCGTGACCATCAGGCGTACCTGCGCCGCCGCCGTCGACCGGGGCGTGTCGATCGGCGCGCAGGTCTCCTATCGCGACCTGGCCCACTTCGGGCGCAGGGAGATGGAGGTCGAGCCGGAAGAACTGTGCGCCGAGGTGCTCTACCAGCTCGCCGCCGTCGACGGCATCGCCCGCGCGATGGGCGGCCGCGTCTCCTACGTCAAGCCCCACGGCGCCCTGTACAACCGCATCTGCCGCGACCCCGGCCAGGCCGCCGCGGTCGTCGACGCGGTGGCCGACTACGACCCCACGCTGCCGATCCTCACGCTGCCCGGCTCCGTCGTCCACGGCCTCGCCGCCGCCGAGGGCGTCCGCACGATCGCCGAGGCCTACGCCGACCGCGCCTACACGCCGGACGGCACGCTGGTCCCCCGGCGCGAGCCCGGCGCCGTGATCCACGACCCGGCAGCGGTCTCCGCGCGCGCCGTGCGCATGGCCGTCGACGAGAGCGTGCTGGCCGCCGACGGCACCCAGGTCGCGGTCAGCGCCCGCTCCATCTGCGTCCACGGCGACACCCCTGACGCGGTACGGCTCGCGCAGGCCGTACGCGATCGGCTGCTTGAGGCCGGCGTGGTCCTGCAGGCGTTCGCATGACCGCGGCGGCGCGGTGATCAGGGCGGCCGGTGAGCACGGGCTGCTCGTGGAGACCGGATCGCTGGAGGTGTCCCACCGGCTGGACGCGCTGCTGCGGGCCGAGCGGCCGGGCTCCGTGGTGGAGATCGTGCCGGGGCCGGAGACGGTGCTCGTCGTCGCGCCGGGCGCCGACCAGCTACGGCTGCGCGAACGGCTGGCGGACCTGGCACGAGTCGCGGCGGAACCGCCGTCGGGTGACCGGGCGGACGGGACCCCGGCCGTCGTGGTGCCGGTCGTCTACGACGGCGCCGACCTGGCCGACGTGGCCGCGGAGACCGGGCTGACACCGGGCGAGGTGGTGGCGCGGCACAGCGGGCGGGAACTGGTGGTGGGGTGGCTGGGGTTCGCGCCCGGGTTCGCCTATCTGACCGGGCTCGACGCGGTGCTCCACGTGTCCAGGCTGGCCACGCCCCGCACGTCGGTTCCGGTGGGCTCGGTGGCCATCGCCGGGCCTCATTCGGCGGTGTATCCGAGCGCCTCGCCCGGTGGGTGGCGGTTGCTGGGGCGTACCGATCTCCGGGTGTGGGACGTGCGGGCCGATCCGCCGTCACTGTTCCGGCCCGGCACGCGTGTGCGGTTCGAGCCCGCATGATCGAAGTGATCAAGCCCGGTCCTTACGCGACCGTCCAGGACCTCGGCCGCCCCGGCTACGCGCACCTGGGCGTGCCGCACTCGGGCGCCGCCGACGCCGCCGCGCTGCGACTGGCCAACCGGCTGGTGGGCAACCCGGAGGGGTTCGCAGGAATCGAACTGACGTTCGGAGGCGCGCGGCTGGCGTTCCCGGCGGGCGCGTGGATCTCCATAACCGGCGCCCCCTGCCCGGTGACGGCCGCACCGGCCGGTCCGGGGACGGGAGCGCCGGTTGGTGCGGGGATGGGAGCGCCGTTCTGGGTTCCGGCCGGGGGCGAGCTGCGTTTCGGGACGCCCGTGAGGGGCCTGCGCACCTACGTCGCCGTCCGGGGCGGGATCGCGGCCGAGCCGGTGCTCGGCAGCCGTTCCACCGACTCGCTGTCCGGCCTCGGGCCCGCTGTGCTCCGGGCCGGGACCGTCCTGCCCGTCGGCCCGGTGGACGGGCTGGCGGAGATCTCGGTCGACGTGGCCCCCCTGCGCGAGCCGGGGGCGGCCGTGCTGCGGGTGGTGCCGGGGCCGCGTGACGACTGGTTCGTGCCCGGGGCGCTGAAGGAGCTGTGCGGGAGGCCCTACCAGGTGAGCCAGGACAGCAACCGGGTCGGCGTACGGCTGAGCGGGCCCGTCCTGGAGCGTGCCCGGCAGGGCGAACTGCCCAGCGAGGGCATGGTGGCGGGGGCCGTCCAGGTGCCGCCGAGCGGGCAGCCGATCATCTTCCTGGCCGACCACCCGCCGACGGGCGGTTACCCGGTGATCGCCGTCCTGTCCGCCGCCGACCTCTCAACCGCCGCCCAGCTCCGCCCAGGCGCCACCACCCGCTTCACCCTCCGCAAAACCCCCACCTGACCTCGGGGACCGCGGCTCGGCCCGGTCGGGCCGATCCGGCCGGCCTTGCCAGGGCCGATCCGGCCGGTGGGGATCCTGGTCGCCGGTCGGCGTGGGCCGTGACGGCGGGGACCACGTCCGACGTGAGAAGCGACCCCCACGATCGGCGCCCGCCCACGGCGGCGGGTGGCGTGGGGGCGGCTTCGCCGTGACGGAAAGAGAGCCGTGACGGAAAGAGCCGTGTTGGAAAGAGCCGTGACGGAAGGAGCGGGAGCACAGCCGCCGCAGAACACCGCTAAAGGGAAACCGCGCCGCGAATGCAGGTGACGGAAGAGCCGCCGACCCAGATGACATCCGCGTCGGTGGAGATGTGGACGCGGCCGGCGCGGCCGAGGGCGGTGCCTTGGGAGGCCGTGTAAGGCGCGGTGGCGCGGCCCGTGCGCAGGAGCCAGCGGGCCAGTGACGCGTTCAGGCTGCCCGTGACCGGGTCCTCCGCCGTCGCGCCGTGCAGGGGGAAGAACGCGCGCACCTCGAACGCCTGCGGCGACCCCTCCGGGTACGGCCCCGCCACCCCGATGTCCAGGTCGACGACCCCGGGCCGCACCTCCAGCACGTCCTGGGCGCCGGCCAGCAGCACCGCCACCCACCCCGGCCCGTTGTCGGCCCACTGCGCGTCCACGATCGCGGTGCGGTCGATGCGCAGCGTGTCGGCCAGGCGTTCGATCAGTTCTTCCTCCACCGGCCCCTCGCGCAGCAGCGGCGGCGCGGCGAAGGCGAGCCCGCCGGCGGTGCGCCGCACGTCGACCAGGCCGGCGCCGCACTCCTGCACGATCGTGTTCCCGCCGGCCGGCTTGCCTCCGGCCTCCAGCCAGGCGTGGCAGGTGCCGAGGGTGGGGTGGCCGGCGAAGGGCAGTTCGGTGGTGGGGGTGAAGATCCGGACCCGGTAGTCGGCCTCGGGGGTGGTGGGCGGCAGGACGAACGTGGTCTCTGACAGGTTCGTCCAGTGGGCGAAGCGCCGCATGTCCTCGGTGCTCAGCCCGTCGCCGTCGAGGACCACCGCCAGCGGGTTGCCTCGGTAGGGGGTGTCGGTGAAAACGTCGACCTGCGCGAAGTCTCGGGTCATGGGTCCAGTGTCACAGCTCGGCGAGCAGTGCCCGCATCCCGGTCACCGCTTCTGCGAGCGGGCCGGCGGGGACGTCCTCGAACAGTTCCACCTTCATGTCCTTGGGCTCCCACACCCCGGCCACCCGGCCCTGGTGGACCACCACGGGCGAGATCCAGCCCGCCGCGCGGCTGACCTTGGGCTTCACCGCGGGCGGGACGAGCGCCGCCAGGTTCCGGGGTGCGGCGAGGATGTACTGGTCGAAGCCGGGCAGCAGGTGGACCTCTTCCGACGGCCGGGTGGCGGCCAGGTCGTCGAGGTGCTCGGTGAGGGCCTGGAGGGGCTCGCCGTCCACGTCCACCTCGGTCAGCTCGGGCGCCAGGTCGCGGAACCAGCCCTTCAGCACCGACTTCTTCGCGACGCCGCCGAACAGCCACCTGTCGAACGTCTCCGGCGAGGCCGGCCCGTGGGCGCCCAGGTAGTCGCGCAGGACGCGGACGCCGGCCTCCTCCTGGGGCGGCAGCTCGGCGGGCCAGGACGGCAGCCAGTCGCGCGGCGCGGTGAAGGTGACCTTGCCCTCGCGCGGCGGCCCGTAGCACAGCTCGCCCAGCCTGCTCAGGGGCTTCAGCAGTGCGCCCCATCCCGAGGTGAGCGCCTCGCGCAGGTGGGTGTCGCCGGTGCCGGCCACGACGGCGTCGACCAGTTCCTCGCGGGTCAGCGGGGTTTCGCCCAGCGCCTTCGGGACGGCCTCGACGATCGCCTCGATCTCGGCCGCGCTCACGCCGTGGCCGCGCTGCCACACGCCCTTCTCCCAGAACCGCAGCGTGGCCAGGGCGGCGCAGTAGTCGGGCAGCCGATCGCCCGGCACCAGGTGCAGGGTGCCGCGCATCACCCAGGTCTTGGCCAGCGTGCGCTCCTGCCACAGGGCCCGGTCGACGGCGCCGGGGCCGGGGCGCGCGCTGCGTAGCGCGACCGCCTGCTGGGCCGAGGAGGCCACCTGGGTCTGGATCCCGCACAGGCGCCTGGCTACCGCCACGGGGTCGGCGGCGCCGGGGCCGCTCACGTGCTGGCGCCGCAGCCGCCATGCCAGTACCTGCGACCAGGTCACCGCGATGTTCACGTGCCCCTTTCTACACCTGACCCGCATGAACGCTCATCTTGACTGAAAGTCGCGAGAAGTAGTCAAGGTGTCACAGTGCGGCTACTGTCCCGCCCCCGCGGGCCGCGGAGAACATGGCGTCCCTGGCCGCGACGGTGCGGCCGAAAGGAGAGCGACGTGAGCAGAGAACCGATCACCACGGAGACGCGGCGTGAGGTGGAGCGATTGCTGGATTTTTCCGCCCATGTCGGCGGTATCAGCGAGGAGGACGTCCTGGAGGTGCTGAGCGAACGCGGTATCACCACACTGCCGGAGTTCGTCGGCCACGCGCTCACCCAGCCTCCGCCCGCCCAGCCCAGCCGGGTCAGCGGCCTGAGCACGCTGCACGGGCCGGCGAGCGACCCGGCCATCGCGCACCGGCCGCCGCGGATGGCCCTGGTGGTGGACGGCGTGGCCTACGACCCGGCCGACATCACGCGCTTCAACGGCCAGCCGCTCACCTTCGCCCTCGACGACACCGGGCCTACCCTGCACGCCTTCACCGACGGCCGACATCTGCGCGCCGCCGCCTGGGCCGCCGCGCAAACGCGCCCGCGCGTCCAGGCTGCGGCCAGGGAGGTGCAGATGTTCGAGCACCACCACTACGGCGGCGACTGGTTCTGGCTGCAGGCCGGCTACTACTGGCCCAACCTCGCCATCAAGCGGCGCGGCGGCTGGCCCACCTCGCCGTCCTGGAACGACACGATCAGCTCCATGAGCACCAACGACTGCCACGTGGCCTACTACGACCACATCGATCTGGGCGGCGCCTCGCTGCACGTCCAGCCGTACCAGGAGATGCGGGAGCTCGACAGCCTCGGCTGGAACGACCGCATCTCCTCCGTCATCAACTACGGCTAGCCGTCACCTGGTGAAGCCGATGTCCTGGTAGCGCAGGTCGTAGAAGCCGCGGGCGCCCGCGTTGGCGAGGTTGGCCTTGGTCGCCACGTTCTGCGGGCGCTGGTACAGCGGCAGCACGTTGACCTCCTGCCAGATCAGCTTGTCGGCCTGGTTCGTCTCGGTCCGCGCCTGCGCGGGGTCGAGCGCGGACCCGGCCTTCTGCATGGCGGCGTCGATGGCCGCCGAGCCGGTCCTGCCGAAGTTGGCGTTCCAGGTCTTGCCGCCGTCGGGCGAGTTCACGTAGATGCCGTAGCTGCTCGACACGGGGTACGGCGTGCCGATGTAGGCGAACGGCGTGATGTCGAAGTTGCCGGGGATGACGTACTTGGTGAAGAAGTCGTCGCTCGGCACCGCCTTCAGCGTGAGCTTGACGCCGATCTGGGCGAGCATGTTCTGGGCCAACTCGCCCTCCGACTTGCTCAGCTGCACCCCGGTCGGCACGACGAACCGCAGGTCAAGCGGCTTGCCGTCCTTCTGCCTGACACCGCCGACGAGCTTCCACCCGGCGGCGTCCAGCATCTGCTTGGCCTTCTCCGGGTTGTAGACGCCGAGCTCGCCGGCGTTGTCCTGGTAGCCCTCCTGGGTGTTCATGAAGAAGTGGTTGTTCAGCAGCGTGATCGGCCAGTCCAGGCCCTGCAGGTCCGACTGGGCGATGGCCTGCCGGTTGATGCCGAGCTGGATCGCCCGGCGGACGTTGACGTCCTTGAGCAGTTCGCTGGAGCCGTTGAAGGTGAAGTGGCGGAAGTCGGGGCCGGCGGCCTGGCGTACCTCGGCGCCCGAGGTGGACCTGGCGCGGGCGTAGTCGGGGGCGGAGGGGCCGACGTCGGTGATGTCGAGCTCGCCGTTGCCGAACGCGCCGATCAGGGAGTCCTGCTCGGAGGCGCGGTAGATGATCTGGTCGAGCTTGGCCCGGTCCCCCCACCACGCGTCGTCGCGGACGATCGTGATCGTCTTGGCGGTCTGGTCGAAGGCCTTGAACGCGAACGGCCCCGCCGTCACCGGGATCTTGTTGAGCCAGCCGGTGTTGAAGGCATCGGGCGAGCCGTTGGCGGACTTCGGCAGCAGCGGCCCGAACAGCGACTGCCAGTCGGCGAAGGGCCGGGCGAACGTGACGACCACCTCGTAGTCGTCCTTGCCCTTCCTGACGCTCTCGATGTCCTGGTAGCCGGTCGGCGAGACGATCCGGAAGGCGGTGTCGCGGCCGTTGAGCGCCTTCCACTGGGCCGCGTAGTCCTCCCACGTGATCGGGTCGCCGGTGGACCACTTGGCCTTCGGGTTGAGCGTGTAGGTGACCACCTGCTTGGGATCGCTCTCGGTGATCTTCGCATCGACGAGGTAGTCGGGGTTGACGGCGATCTCGGCCTTCTCGTTCGAGCGGAAGGGCGACGGGAGCAGGGCGTTGCTGACCACGGAGGCCATGAGGAGGTTGCCGTCGACGTGGTTGCGGTTCCACTGCGAGGGGAACTCGTTGAGCCCCCAGCGCAGCGTGCCGCCGTCGCGGACCTGATCGCGCGGCTGAAGGTTGATGTCGAACGCCTTGATCGCGGCGCCGTCGCCGGACGGTCCGGCGCCGCTGCCGCCCGCCGATCCGCCGCTGCCGCCGCCACCGCAGCCCGCCAGAGCCAGCGAGCCGGTCAGCACGGCGGCGAGGGCGAGACGTGATGCCTTCATGGATGTGACTCCTCGTGGTTCTGTACGACTTCGAGCTTCTCGGCGTAGTGGCAGGCCACGCCGTGGTCGTGGGCCAGGGCGCGTACCTCGGGCTCGCTCTCCACGCACCGGGACCGCTCGTTCTCCGCGAGCGTCCTGAACTTGGGGCAGCGGGTACGGAAGCGGCACCCGGAGGGAGGGTCGGCGGGGC
The DNA here is from genome assembly GCF_044457485.1 of Nonomuraea sp. NPDC050540. Lineage (NCBI taxonomy): Bacteria > Bacillati > Actinomycetota > Actinomycetes > Streptosporangiales > Streptosporangiaceae > Nonomuraea > Nonomuraea sp. NPDC050540. The sequence continues at coordinate 250,678 of NZ_JBITHA010000001.1, read as the reverse complement.
TGGGCAGGTCGCCGTCGAGCAGGATCCGGCGCCGGGTGCGCTCGCGCCGCGGGTCGGGCAGCGGGATCGCCGACAGCAGCGCCTGCGTGTAGGGGTGCATGGGCCCGTCGTAGACGGTGTCCACCTGGCCGATCTCGGCGATCCGGCCCAGGTACATGACCGCCACCCGGTCGGCGATGTAGCGCACGACGGCCAGGTCGTGCGCGACGAACAGGTAGGACAGGCCGAGCCTGGACTTCAGCGCGTCGAGTAGGTTGATCACGCCGGCCTGGATCGAGACGTCGAGCGCGGAGACCGGCTCGTCCAGGACGACCAGCCTGGGTTCGAGCGCCAGCGCGCGGGCGATGCCGATGCGCTGGCGCTGGCCGCCGGAGAAGTCCTGTGGGTAGCGGGCGGCGTGGGACTCGTCGAGGCCGACCAGCCGCAGCAGCTCGCGCACCCGCGAGCCGGTGTCGCCGCGCCGGTGGGTGCGCAGCGGCTCGGCCAGGATGTCGTGCACGGTCATCCTCGGGTCGAGCGAGGCCAGCGGGTCCTGGAAGACGACCTGCATGTCGCGCCTGATCGCCATCCGGTCGCCGGCGGCCATGCGCGCGGTGTCCCGGCCCAGGACGACGATCCGGCCGTCCTGCGGCTTGACCAGCTCCAGGATCTCCATCAGCGTCGTGGTCTTGCCGCAGCCGGACTCCCCCACCAGCCCGAGCGTCTCGCCCTGGCGGATGTCGAAGCTGATCCCGGCCACCGCGTGCACGGTGCCGACCCTGCGCTTGAACAACGAGCCCTTCATCAGCGGATACTGCTTGACCAGCCCGTCCACGTGCAGGACCACCTCCTGCGCGCCCCGCCCCCCGCGGGCGGTCGCCGCGGCCTGGGCCGCGTGCCGGCCCGGCGGCCTGACCCCGACGTCGGCCCAGCGGATGCAGGCCGCCTCGTGGCCGTGCCCGACCTGCAGCAGCGCCGGCTCGGCCACCAAGCACTCCTCGACCGCCATCGGGCAGCGCGGCTCGAACGGGCAGCCGGGCGGCAGCGCGGCGGGCGAGGGCGGCGCGCCTTCGATGGGAACCAGCGGCTGGCGCCCGCCCCGGTCGACGCGCGGGATCGAGCCGAGCAGCCCCACCGTGTACGGCATGCGCATCCGGTAGTAGATGTCGTCCACCGCCCCGACCTCGACCGGCCGCCCCGCGTACATCACCAGCACGCGGTCGGCGAACCCGGCCACCACCCCGAGGTCGTGGGTGATCATGACGATCGCGGCGCCGGTCTCCCGCTGGGCCGTCTTCAGCACCTCCAGCACCTGCGCCTGGATGGTGACGTCGAGCGCGGTGGTCGGCTCGTCGCAGATGATCACGCCGGGGTCGTTGGCGATCGCCATGGCGATGACCGCCCGCTGGCGCATGCCGCCGGAGAACTCGTGGGGAAAGCCCAGGGCCCGCTGCCCCGGGTTGGGGATGCCGACCAGGTCGAGCAGCTCCACGGCCCGGACCATGGCCTGTTCCTTGGTGACCTTCTGGTGGACGCGCACCGCCTCGGCGATCTGGTCGCCGACGCGGTAGACGGGGGTGAGGGCCGACAGCGGGTCCTGGAAGACCATGGAGATCGTCTTGCCGCGCAGGGCGGTCAGCCGCTTCTCCGGCGCGCCGATGAGCTCCTGGCCCGCGAGCCGGACCGAGCCGGTGACGGTGGCGCTCGGGGGCAGCAGTCCCATGACCGCGGCGGAGGTGACGGACTTGCCGGAGCCGGACTCGCCGACGATGCCGAGGACCTCGCCGGGCCGTACGGCATAGCTGACGCCGCGCACGGCGCGCACGTCGCCGAAGGTGACGTGCAGATCGCGCACCTCCAGCACCGGCTCCCCCGCGGTCATCGCCTCCCCTTCCGTGCGGCGGACGGGTCGAACGCGTCACGCAGCGCGTCGCCGATGAGGTTGACGGCCAGCACGGTGACCACCAGCAGCGCGGCCACGAACCAGAACGTCCACGGCGCGTAGACGGCGGTCTTGGCGCCGTCGGCGATGAGCGTGCCGAAGGAGACGTCGGGCGGCTGGATGCCGAAGCCGAAGTACGACAGCGAGGTCTCGGTGAGGATGGCGGCGCTGACGTTGAGCGTGGCGTCGACGATGAGCAGCGACGACAGGTTGGGGATCACGTGCCGGAAGATGATCGTCACGGGCGGGACGCCCATGAAGCGGGCGGCCTGGATGTACTCGCGGTGCTTCAGCGAGATCGTCATCCCCCTGACGATCTTCGAGGTGACCATCCAGAGGAACAGCGCCAGCATGACCACGAACAGCACCCACTGCCCGTCGCCGAACAGCGGCGACATGATCGCCAGGATGAGAAAGGCGGGCAGCACGAGCAGCAGCTCGGTGATCCAGCTCAGCGTGCGGTCGGTCCAGCCGGCGAAGTAGCCGGCGAAGGCGCCGACGGTCGCGGCCAGCGCCGTGGACAGCAGCGCCGCCAGCAGGCCCACGATCAGCGACTTCTGCATGCCGCGCAGCGTGACCGCGTAGACGTCGGCGCCGGTCTGGAGCGTTCCGAACCAGTGCCGCGCCGACGGCGGCTGCAGGAAGGCGGTGAAGTCCTTGTCGGTGTAGGTCCAGGGGCTGAACAGCGGCCCCACGAAGGCCAGCAGGAACATCACCGCCAGTACGGCGAAGCCGATCCGCCCCTGCGTCGAGCCGAAGAAGCGGCCGCTCACCATCCGCAGCCGCGAGGGCGCGCGCGGGGTCTGCCGGAGCTCTTCCGCGAGCTCCTCCTCCTGCAGGCTCATGCGGTTCTCACCCGCGGGTCGAGGGCGGCGTGGAGCACGTCGGCCGCGAGCGAGGCGGCCAGGACCGCGACGGCGGCGAGGAAGGCGATGGCGGCCACGGTGTTGACGTCGTTGGTGAAGATCGAGTTGATCAGCTGCTCGCCGAGCCCGTGCCAGCCGAAGATCTTCTCGGTGAACGTGGCCCCGGTCAGCAGCGTGCCGAAGGTGAAGGCGAAGTAGGTGACGACGGGGATCAGCGCGGTGCGCAGTGCGTGCCTGGTCAGCGCCTTGCGCCTGCTCAGCCCCTTGGCCACCGCGGTGCGGATGAAGTCGGCGCCGAGCACGTCGAGCATCATGTTGCGCTGGTAGCGGCTGAAGGTGGCGATCAGGCCGAGCGACAGCGAGACCGTCGGCAGGATGAGGTGCTGCAGCCGGTCGAGCACGCCGCCCCAGAACCCGGTGTCGAGGCCGTCGGAGTACTCGCCGCTGACCAGGAAGACCTTGGCGCCGAAGACGTTCTCGTTGAGCCAGGTGCCGACGAGGATGAGCATGGTGGCCAGCACGACCACGGGGATCGCGAGGACGAGGAACGACATCCCCGTCGAGAGCCGGTCGAACCATCCGTACTGCTTGACCGCCGCGTAGGCGCCCACCAGCACGCCGACCAGGCTGCCGCAGATCAGCCCGAGCAGGACCAGCCGGAAGGTGACGCCGGCCCGCCGGGCGAGGTCCTCGTTGACGGAGGTGCCGGTGACGGTCCTGCCGAAGTCGCCGTGGAGCACCCCGGCGGCCCAGGTCGCGTAGCGCTGGATGAGCGGCGTCTTGTCGTTGAGGTTGAGCGCGGTCAGCTGGGCGTCGACGACGGCGGGCGGCGGCTTGGGAGTGCGGTCGGCGTAGTTGGAACGCGGGTCGAGCGCGCCGGCCGCCAGCATGTACGCGAGGCTCGACGCCACCGCGACCAGCACCAGATAGTTGAGCAGCCTGCGAGCCAGGAACCCCGCCATCCACACCTCCCCTCCGTAGTCATAGTGCTACACCATGTAACGGAGAGGCCGCAGCCAAGTGTCAAAGAGGAGTTACGTTAGCGTCCGGATAGTTCGTCCACCGCTGCCCGGACATCCTCGCTGGTGATAGTGGTGAGTTCGGCGGAGCTGGCGTCGACGCCCAGCGCGGCCAGGCGCACGTCGCGCCGGAGCGCCGCCCGCTCGAACAGCGAGCGGGCGAAGCGGCCGTTGCCGAGACCGTCGATGAGCTTCTCCCCGCACACCCAGGCGAACACCTCGTCGAGGTCGCGCAGGGCCGCCTCGTCGAAGCGGTCGCCGGCCTTGTCGGCCAGCAGGGCGGCGATCTCCGACAGCTCGCCGGGGCTGTAGCTGGGGAAGGCCACGCGCTGGTTGAAGCGGCTGGCCAGGCCGGGGTTGGTGGCCAGGAAGGCGTCCATCTCGCGCTGGTAGCCGGCCAGCACGATGACGATCCGGTCGCGGTCGTCCTCGGCCCGCTTGAGCAGCGTCTGCACGGCCTCGTTGCCGAAGGCGTCGCCACCGGAGTAGCCGGGGTTGACCAGGCTGTAGGCCTCGTCGATGAACAGCACCCCGCCCAGCGCCCGGTCGACCAGCTCGTTGGTCTTGATCGCGGTCGCGCCGAGGTGCTGGCCGACCAGGTCGGCGCGGTGGGCTTCGACGACGTCGGGCCTGGCCAGCAGGCCGAGCGCGGCGAAGATGCGGCCGATGACGCGGGCCACGGTGGTCTTGCCGGTCCCGGGCGGGCCCGCGAAGACGAAGTGCCGGGTCTGCGGCGGCGTGGGCAGCCCGCGCTCCTGGCGCATCCTGGCCACCTGGAGCTGGGCGGCGATCGCGTGGACCTGGCGCTTGACCGGCTCCAGGCCGGCCATGCGGTCGAGGTCGCCGAGCGCCTCCTCCAGCGTGGGCGTGGCCTCGTAGCCGCGGAAGCGGGCGGTCAGCTCGTCGAAGGCCTTGGTGAGGTCGGCCGTGGTGGTGGTGACGAGGTCCTCGGTGGTGGGGGTGCCGCCGGCGCCGACCACGCGCACGTCGCGGGCCTGGGCGGCCGCCTCGACCAGGCTGCGCACGAAGCGCGCGTTGCCCAGCTCGTCGACCAGGCCGCGGCGCTGGACGTCCTCGAACAGGCCGAGCAGCGCGGCGGGCGCGCCCAGCCCCATGCGGTCGCCGCGGCGGCCCTGGAGCAGCTCGGTGATCTCGGCCAGCTCGGCCGGCGAGTAGCTGGGGAAGCGCACGCGGGTGGCGAAGCGGCTGGCCAGGCCCGGGTTGGAGGCCAGGAAGCCGGCCATCTCCTGCTCGTAGCCGGCCAGGATGATGATCAGCCGTTCCCGGTCGTCCTCGGCCCGCTTGAGCAGGGTCTGCACCGCCTCCGCGCCGAAGCGGTCGGGCTGGCCGTCGGAGGAGTTGATCAGGCTGTAGGCCTCGTCGATGAACAGCACCCCGCCCAGCGCCCGGTCGACCAGCTCGTTGGTCTTGATCGCGGTCGCGCCCAGGAACTCGCCGACCAGGTCGGCCCGCTGCGCCTCGACCACCTGCGGCGTCTCCAGCAGGCCGAACGCGTAGAAGATCTTGGCGAGGGTGCGGGCGACGCTGGTCTTGCCGGTGCCGGGCGGGCCGACGAAGACGAAGTGGCGGGTGGGCCGCTCGGCCGAGTAGCCCGCCTCGGCGCGCAGCCTGGAGGCCTCGATGGAGGCGGCGATCGAGCGGACCTGGTCCTTGACCGGCGACAGCCCGATCATGCTCTCCAGCTCGGCGAGCGCCTCCTCGACCGAGATCGGCTTCTGCGGGGCGCCGCGTTCCGGCTGCGCCTCCTGCCTGCCGTCGCGGCCCCGGACGCGCACCTGCTCCTCGGAGGTCAGCTGGGCCTTGGCCTGGCGGGCCGCGACGAAGCGGTAGAGCAGGACCGCGCCGGCGGCGCCGTAGGCCGCCCACAGGGCCACGCTCTCGGAGACCGGGGCGAGCGCGGCGGCCAGAGAACCGGCGGGCACGAGCGCCATGAGCGTGGTGAGCCACGGCGGCACCCAGCGAATGAGATGGGCGATGCCGACCACCGGCACCACCAGCACCATGAGGAGCATGGGCGCGGCCGAGCGAGGCTCGAACACCATCGTCGAGTAGACCGGCAGCAACGCCAGCCAGCCCACCGCCACCAGCGCGGTGGCGGCGGCGCGTGGGAAGCGCAACGTCAGAGCCGTGAACGCCAGCAGCGCCACCGTCACCAGGAAGGTCTGGAACAGATCCCAGCCCAGCGCCGCGGCGATGCCCACGGCGGCGACGAGCACGCCGATGTAGAGCACCCGGCGCACGGCCGGGGGAAGCTGGAAATACCGCAACCTCACCTGCTCGAACAGATCCCGTGCGGCGGCTCTGCCCGCCGGCCGGGTCCTGTCGGACTCCCGCATCACGCCTCCCCGGTCCGACCCCGGTTATACCGCACCGGACCGACGATTGGGCGCACCTGACACGCTAGGTGGCGGTGACGAATGCGGCGATGCACCGGCCCAGCTCCGCCCCCGCGTCCTCCTGGAGGAAGTGCCCGGCCCCGGCGATCACGGGATGCTCCAGCCCGGCGGCCAGGGCCATGGTCCTCTTCAGGATGGGCGCCATGCCGCCGGTGATGGGGTCGCCGTCGGAGAAGGCGACGAGGAACGGCAGGCCGAGCGTGGTGAGGATCTGCCAGGCAGCGCGGTTGGCGGGCGCGGCCGGATCTTCGGGCGTGTCGGGGACCAAGCCGGGCAGGGCACGCGGACCGGACTTGTGGTTCTCGTCGGGGAAGGGCGCGTCGTAGGCGTCGCGGACGGCCGGCGAAAGTTCGCTCGCGCACCCGGACTGGACGAATCTGGCGATGTCGAGCACGGGCGCGGTCGTGACGGCGTCCTTGAAACGGTGCCAGACCTCGGGCATGGGAATGTCACCGGTCGGCAAGCCCGTGTTGGCGGCGACGATCCTGGCGAAGCGCTCGGGATGCTCGGCGACGACGCGCAGCCCGATCAGCCCGCCCCAGTCCTGGCCGACCATGGTGATGCCGGTCAGGCCGAGCTCGTCCAGCAGGAGGCGGCGGGTCCACTCGACGTGGCGGGCGTAGGAGTGGTCGGCGGGGTCGGCCGGCTTGTCGGAGCGGCCGAAGCCGACCAGGTCGGCGGCGATGGCGCGCAGCCCGGCGGCGGCCAGTTCGCGCATGACGTGGCGGTAGAGGAAGGACCAGCTCGGCTCGCCGTGCAGCAGCACGACCGGTTCCGCGTCGGGCGGGCCCGCCTCGTACCAGGCCATGCGGATGCCGTCCACCTCGGCGTAGCGCGGTTCGCAGGGGAAGTCCGGCACGTTCGCGAAGCGCGCTTCGGGGGTGCGCAGCAGATCCATCTCCCGACGTTAGCGGCGCTGGTGGCGCCCGGGGAACTCCCCGACCAGAACGTGGCTCGGCGTCACCCGCAGCGCGTCGGAGCCGGCCAGGGCGATGCCGCGTACCTCCACCCAGAACCGGCGCTGCAGCGGGTCGGCGGCGAACACCGCCACCCTGGGGCAGTCCTCGACCGCGGTCCAGGCCTGCGGCTCGGCGATCAGGCGCAGTTCGCCGGCCCTGGTCACGGAGGCGACCGCGCCCACGACGCGGGGGCCGACCGGGCCGGTGTAGGAGAGCACCACGGATCTGGCATAGGCGAAGGCCTGCCGTACCTCGGGAGAAAGGGCCACCGACGGGGCGTCGCCGAGCAGCGGCTCGCACATGATCAGGGAGGCCCGCCACGGGCCCGGCGCGCCGCGCCACCAGGCGCGCGCGCCGCGCAGCGCGAAGAGCGCCAGGACCGCGCCGAGCGCGCCCAGGCCCGCCCACCATGCCCAGGCCAGCGCGAACACTCCCCCGGCCGCGCACGCCGGCGCCGCCACCACGACCAGCAGCGCCGCCGCGAGTAGCCACCGGTCCTCGCCGTGGCGGGCCTTGCGGTAGGCCTCCATCAGCGGGTACGGCACCGCCAGCGCCACCACCGCCGCCCGGGGCTCCAGCACGAGCGCCCCGAGGACCAGCGGCACCAGAACCGACCAGACCCGGCCGAGAACGATCCACAGCACGACCCCGGTGTTCCGCCGCCCCTCGCGCTCCCCGCGGGCCATCGCGAACTCCTCCAGCGCCCGCAGCGGCCGCCCCCGCCAGACGCCGCCGAGCCCGTGCAGGACGGCCAGGGCGGGCCAGCCGAGCACGAGGATGCCGGTCAGTCCCGCCCAGACCGGGTCGAGCGCGGAGGTGAACGCGGGCAGCACCAGCCAGGCGGCGAACGCGGCCACCGCCACCAGAGCCGACACCACCGACGTGCCCAGCCAGGGCGCGCGGCCGAACATGGCCGGCACGTGGGCCCACACGCCGATCCTGCGCGCCTGCCGCACCGTCAGCACGGCCACGGCCACCAGGACGGCGGCGCCGCCCAGCCGGGCCTGCGGCCCCAGGTCGAGGCTCAGGGCGGCGAAGGCGATGGCGAGCGTGGCCACGGCGAGGAGCAGGCGGGTCTGGCGCGACCACACTTCCAGGGCCCGCCGGGCGCGGCCGCTCTCGCGCGGGTCGAGCGGCCAGGCGGGGTCGTGGTGGGCGCGTGGGCTGTCCCAGCGCAGCCAGGCGAGGCCGAGGTTGACGCGGGTCTGCGGGTGGGCGATGTCACGCTCCAGAGCGGCGGCGTAGGCGGTCCTGGCCCGGCGGTGCTCGCCGCGGATCAGGGCCAGGTCGCCGAGCTGGAGGTGCGGGGTCAGTTCTTCGGGGGCGAAGGCGCGGGCCAGCTCCGCCTGGCGGACCGCCTGCTCCCAGCCGCCGGGGGCGCGGCGCTGGGCGGCGGACAGGCGCAGGCGGGCCGGCCAGGATCCGGGGGCCAGCCGTACGGCGTGCTCGGCGTGCGCGAGGGCCTCGGCGTCGCGGCCGAGCCGTTCCTCGGCGAGGCTGATCAGGCGGTGGGCCCATTCGGCGTCGGGGTCGAGTCCCGCGGCCTTCTGGGCGGCTTCGAGCGCGGACTCCGGGCGGCCGTCGCGCAGCCGGGCCGCGGACAGGGCGCACCATTCGCGCGGGGATCGATCAGGGTCGTCGCCCGTTTCGTCTTTCCCCACAGGGTCATGATCGGTGGGTTGGTAGAACTTTCATAGATCGGGACATATGGCTGTATCTCTCTAGAGAGGTGGGGGTGAGGTGTGGATCATCCGATACCGCTATGCCAAGTGCCGCACATCGCCTAAGCTGCCACGCATGCTTACGCGGGCCCGTTGCGACCGAGGCGGCCCGCAGGGGGTTCCATGACCGTCACCCAGGCCGCGCCCATCATGAAACGGGCCCAGCGGGTCGGAAACGACAACCGCTGGGCCGTGCTGGTGCTGCTGTGCCTGAGCCTGTTGCTGATCACCGTGGACGCCACGGTGCTCCACATCGCGGTGCCCGCGCTGACGGCCGCGCTGGAGCCCTCGGCCGTGCAGCTGCTGTGGATCATCGACGTCTACTCCCTCATCGTGGCCCCGCTGCTCATCCTGTTCGGCACGCTCGGCGACCGCTACGGACGCAAGCGGCTGGTGCTGACCGGGTTCGTGATCTTCGGCGTGGCCTCCGCGCTGGCCTCGGCCGCGACCACCCCCGCCATGCTCATCGCGGCCCGCGCGCTGCTCGGCGTCGGCGGGGCCATGATCATGCCGGCCACGCTCTCGATCATCCGCCAGGTCTTCACCGACCGGCGTGAGCGCGCCGTCGCGCTGGGCGTCTGGAGCGCGGTGGCCGCCGGAGGCGCCGCGGTCGGCCCGCTCGTCGGCGGCGTGCTGGTCGGCTGGTGGTGGGGCGCGGTCTTCCTGATCAACGTGCCCATCCTGCTCGTGCTGCTGCCCGCGGCGACCCGCCTGCTGCCGGAGTCGCGCGAGCGCGGCGGGCGCCGCTGGGACGCGCTCAGCGCCGCCCTGTCCGTGTTCGGCATCCTGGCGCTGGCCTTCGGGCTCAAGGAGGCGGGTTCGGGCGGCCTGATGCCGTTCGGCGCCGCCCTGCTGGTCTTCTCGGCGGGCGTGGCGCTGCTGGTGTGGTTCGTCAGGCGGCAGAGCAGGCTGGCCGCGCCGCTGCTCGACGTCGGGCTGTTTCGCCGCCGGGAGTTCACCACCGGGGTCGCCGGGGTGCTGCTCGGCGTCTTCGCCCTGGTCGGGCTCCAGCTGATGCTGGCCCAGTACCTGCAGCTCGTGCTCGGAGACAGTCCGCTGCAGGCCGCCGTGCGCATGCTGCCGCTGGTCGTCTCCGCGATCTCCGGCGGGCTGGCCGCCGCGCACATCCTGCCGAGGATCGGCATGCGGGCCACCATGAGCGGCGGCCTCGCGCTGGTGGCGCTCTCTCTGACGCCCACGCTGACCTGGGGCGTCGAGGGGCATCCCGTGATGCTCGCGCTCTGCTTCGTCGGCATCGGGTTCGGCGTGCAGGTGGCGCTGCTCGCGGCCTCCGACACGATCATGTCCGCCTGCCCCGAGTCGCGGGCGGGCGGGGCGGCGGCCATCGAGGAGACCGCCTACGAGCTCGGCGCGGGACTCGGCGTGGCCGTGCTGGGCACCGTCACCACCCTCGCCTACTCTCCCGCGTTGCCGGCCGTACCCGGTGTGCCGGAAGGCGGCATGGACCAGGCCAGGCAGTCGCTGGCGGGCGCGGCCCACGTCGCCGACCAGGTTGGCGGCGACGCCGGACGCGAGTTGCTCGGCGCCGCGCGCTGGGCCTTCGTCAACGCGCTGCACACGACGGTCGTGGTCAGCGTGGTCCTCCTCAGCCTGACCGCCCTCGCGGTGGCCACGCTGCTTCGCCGCGATTGAGGTGTGTGATGTCCCGTTCAGGGCAGGCATCTACCGTGAGACAGGCAATGCGAGATATAGCCGCTTTAGTGGCCCGCGTCGGCGTGGGCGGCCTCTTCTTCGCCAATGGCTGGAGCAAGCTGCAGGTCGGGCTGCTGGCCACGGGCGAGGCTTTCTCCAGGCAGGGCGCGCCCGCGCCCGGAGCCTGGGCCACCGTCACCATGCTCACCGAGCTCATCGGCGGCGCGCTGCTCATCGCCGGGCTGGCCGTGCCGGTCACCGGGCTGATCCTCTTCGTCGAGGCATTGGCCGTCTTCCTGATCGCGCCGCCGCTCAACCCCGTCACCACCAACGAGCTCATCGCCCTGGGCGCCGCCGCGATCCTGCTGGCCGTCGTGGGCGCCGGGCGCATCTCCGTGGACCACATGGTGGTCATCAGGCGCCGGGAGTCGGAGGCGGCCTCGGAGTTCGCCGCCGACAACGAGGCCGACCAGGTCATCGCCTCGTTGCGGGAGCCGTCCGCGCCGGAGCTCGCCGCCCCTGCCGAGAAGGAGCCGGCCGCGGAACCACCCGGCGCCTCCGAGGACACCGCACCGCATCCCCGTCCGCGCCGCCGTAACGGGGGCACGGACGAGCCGGCGCCCGGCGACACGCTCGTGGCCGGGCGCAAGAAGCCGCCCGCCGCGCGCGGGCGCAAGCCCCCGGAGGAGTGAGCGCTCAGGCGTCCGCGCGGGTCTTCACGGGCCCGTCCAGGGGTACGGCCGGGCGTCGCCCCAGCCGGATCGCCCCCTGGGTCAGCGCGATGGCCACCAGGATGACCACGGCGCCGACCGGCTGGTTCCAGGTCAGCGCCTCGCCCAGGATCACCACCCCGGACAGGGCCGCGACGACGGGCAGCAGATAGGTCACCGTCGAGGTGGTCGTCACGCCCGCCTGCCCCTGCACCCAGTACAAGAGCAGGTAGGCCACGCCGGTCCCGAGCCCGCCGAGCGCGAGCATGCTCCACCACACCCCGGCCGAGACCGTGGTGTCCACCAGCGGCACTCCGGCGACGAGGGTGATCACGCCGAGCTGCACGGCCCCGCTGAGCAGTTGGCCCGTGGCCAGCACCACGGGCGCCTCGGTACGCCGCCCGGTGATGAACCGGCCCATGTACGCGCCGCCGACGCCGTAGCAGAGCGCGGCGGCGAAGCAGGCGAGGCTGCCCCCGAGCTGCCCGCCGGCCATCGGCTGCCAGACGCCGAGCACCACCATGACCCCGGCGAACCCGAGCCCGAGTCCCGCCACCCGGCTCGCGGTCGGCTTCTCCGCCCGCAGCAGCAGCGTGAAGGCGAGCGTGCACAGGGGTGTGGTGGCGTTCCAGATGGCGGCCACGACGGAGGAGACGTACTGCTCGCCCCAGGCGAAAAGCGTGAACGGCAGCGTCGTCAGCACGACCGAGGCCACCTGGAAGTGCCCCCAGAGCCGCGGGTCGCGCGGCAGCGCCTTGCGGCTGATCGCCAGGGCGGCCAGCAGCGTGGCCGCGCCGATCACCATGCGGGTGAACGACACCTGCAGCGGGTGCATTTCGCCGACGGCGACTTTGATGAAGAAGAAGCTGTTGCCCCAGACGAGCGCCAGCACGAGGTAGGCGGGCAGCCAGCGCCGCATCGGTCCCTCCCGGTCTGATGGATCGGGCAGGAGCGTAGCGGGCTTTTCCTCGGGGTACGTAGGGATATCTCCCTATCTCAGAGCTCGAACTTCGCGACCCTTCTGAGCTTGTTGACCGCGTCGAGCGCGGCGACCTTGTACGACTCGGCCAGCGTCGGATAGTTGAAGACCGCGTCCACGAGGTAGTCGACGGTGCCGCCGCAGCCCATGACGGCCTGGCCGATGTGCAGCAGCTCGGTGGCGCCGGTGCCGAAGACGTGCACGCCCAGCAGGGACCGGTCCTCGGGCGAGATCAGGAGCTTGAGCATGCCGTAGGTGTCGCCGATGATCTGGCCTCTGGCCAGCTCCCGGTAGCGGGAGATGCCCACCTCGAACGGGACGTGGGAGCGGGTCAGCTCGTCCTCGGTCTGCCCGATGAAGCTCACCTCGGGGATCGTGTAGATCCCGATCGGCTGCTGCGACGACAGCCCGCGCAACGGCTCCCCGCACGCGTGGTGGGCGGCGATGCGGCCCTGCTCCATCGACGTGGCGGCCAGCGACGGGAAGCCGATCACGTCGCCGACGGCGTAGATGTGCGGTACGGCGGTGCGGTAGCAGGAGTCCACCGAGATGCGCCCGCGGTCGTCGGCCGCCAGCCCCGCGGCGTCCAGGCCCAGCTCGTCGGTCATGCCGTGGCGGCCGGCGGAGTACATGACGGTCTCGGCCGGGATCTTCTTGCCGCTCTCCAGCAGCGTGATCGCCCCGCGTGGCCGCTTCTCGACGGCGGCGACGGTCTCGCCGAAGCGGAAGGTGACGGCCAGGTCGCGCAGGTGGTACTTGAGCGCCTCGACGATCTCCAGGTCGCAGAAGTCCAGCATGCGCTCGCGCCGTTCGACCACGGTGACCTTGGTGCCGAGCGCGGCGAACATCGAGGCGTACTCGATGCCGATCACCCCGGCGCCCACCACGACCAGCGAGTCGGGGACGGCGGGCAGGTTCAGGATGCCGTCGGAGTCGATGATCGTCTCTTCGTCGAACTCCACGGACTCGGGGCGCGCGGGGCGGGTGCCCGTGGCGATGATGATCTTCGCGGCGCTGACCTTGACGTCACGCCCCTGCTCGTCGATGACGTCCACCGTGTAGGGGTCCACGAACCGCGCCGAGCCCGTCAGCACCGCGACGTGGTTGCGGGAGAGCTGGCTGCGGATCACGTCGACCTCGCGGCCGATCACGTGCTGGGTCCTGATGCCCAGGTCCGCGACCGTGACATCGTCCTTGACCCGGTAGGACTGGCCGTACATCTCGCGCTGGTTGAGCCCGGTGAGGTAGAGCACCGCCTCGCGCAGTGTCTTGGAGGGGATCGTGCCGGTGTTGATGCACACGCCGCCGATCATGTTGCGCCGCTCTACGACGGCGACCCGCTTCTCCAGCTTGGCGGCCGCGATGGCCGCCTTCTGCCCGCCAGGCCCGGAACCTATGACAAGCACGTCAAAGTCGGTCACACGACCCACAGTACGGTTCCCCTCCGCGCCGGTCACCAGCCCCCTGCCGGCCGTTTCCCGGCCCGCGCGGCGGCGCGGGCCGGGAAGCCGGCGGCGATCAGCTGTAGAAGGTGGTGGAGCTGTGGGTGACGGTGGTGCCGCGCTCGCCCCAGTAGGAGGTGATGTCCGCGCGGTAGCGGGTGTCCTCGTAGGCCGTGGCCAAGCTGCCGCAGGTGCTGCCCGGGTGACCGTAGAAGTTGTTGTTGTCGGTGATCGTCGGCGAGGGCCCGGGGCGGGAGAGCGGGACGAGCTTGACCTTCACCCAGCGGGCGCCCTCGGAGTTGAACGCCGCGACGCAGAGGCTGTCGGTGCCGTCGTTGTAGCTGACGGTGCCGTCGCCCACGTTCCTGGAGAAGGAGTTGGCCAGCGCGGGCTGGGCGAGAGCGAAGGTGGCCGCAGCAACGGTGACGCCCACCACGGCGGTCTTGAGGAGGTTCTTCATCATTGCCCTTCGATCGGGAGCGGTGAGGTTTCCACCGCCCTCGCAGCGATCTTGGCCAACGTCTCGTCCGTGACAACAGGTCCTAACGGGAGAATTCTCCAGTTAGTCATGCACTCGTAGACAGATATTCGTCCGGCACGTATCGATGATCAGAGGCACATCTTCCGGCAGAGGAGACGGCGACATGCTGAACGTGATCGGCGCGGGCTTCCCGCGCACGGGAACCTCTTCGATGAAGGCCGCACTGGAACGGCTGGGCTTCGGTCCCTGCTACCACATGTTCGAGATCCTCACCCACCCGGACCACGTGGACCGCTGGCTGCCCGCGGCCGAGGGGCGCGCGCTCGACTGGGACCACGTCCTCGCGGGCTACCGCTCGGCCATGGACTGGCCGGCCAGCCACTTCTGGCGGGAACAGGCCGAGGCCTACCCCGACGCCAAGGTCGTGCTGACCGTACGCGACCCGGCGCGCTGGCGCACCAGCATGCAGGCGCTGATCTCCAACGGCCCCAGGATGCTGGCCGCCACCGGCCTGCCGCCCGCCGCCGAGGAGGTCCTCGGCGGGATGCGCCGCCTGAACCCCGTGCTGGACATGATCGGGCGGGCCGCGTTCGGGCCGGAGTTCGCGATGGCCCACGACATGCCGCCGGTCGAGGTGGCCACGGAGTTCTTCGAGCTGCACACCGAGACCGTCAGGCGCACGATCGCGCCGGAGCGGCTGCTGGTCTTCGACGTGCGCGAGGGCTGGGAGCCGCTGTGCGCGTTCCTGGGGGCCGAGGTGCCGGACGAGCCGTTCCCGCATCTCAACGACGCCGACGCGATGCGGGCCATGCTGGCGCGGCTGACGACGGAGGGAGTGGTGAGCTCGCCGTTCACTGGCGGTTAACCCCCATCGGACTCGACGGTCCGCCCCCATGGCCTCTCACCTGGGCTTTCCCTAGCGTTGACGCATGATCACACTACGCGGGCTGACCAAGCGCTACGGCGCGCGCACCGCGGTCGACGACCTCACCCTGGAGGTACGGCCCGGCGCCGTGACCGGGTTCCTGGGCCCGAACGGCGCCGGGAAATCGACCACGATGCGCATGATCCTCGGACTCGACCGGCCGGACGCGGGCACGGCGCTCGTGGGCGGCCGGCCGTACCACAGGATCGAGAACCCGCTGCGGACGGTCGGCGCGCTCCTGGACGCGCGCGCGGTGCATCCGGGGCGCTCGGCGCGGGCGCATCTGCTGGCGCTGGCCCGCAGCAACGGCATCGGCCGGGCCCGGGTCGGCGAGGTGCTGGAGACCGTCGGGATGGACCGCGCGGCGGGGCGGCGCGCGGGCGCGCTGTCGCTGGGCATGAGCCAGCGCCTCGGGATCGCGGCCGCGCTGCTGGGCGACCCGGCGGTGCTGATGTTCGACGAGCCGGTCAACGGGCTCGACCCGGACGGCGTGCGCTGGATCAGGCGGCTGATGCGCGGCCTGGCCGACGAGGGCAGGACGGTCTTCGTCTCCAGCCATCTGATGAGCGAGATGCAGCTGACCGCCGACCACCTGGTGGTGATCGGGCGCGGGAAACTGATCGTGGACGCGCCGCTGAGCGAGGTGGTCGCGGCGGGCGCGGTGCGGATCCGCTCCCCGCACGCCGGAGATCTCGCGGTACGGCTGCGCGCCGCCGGCGTCGAGGTGTCCAGGACGGGCGAGAGCCAGCTCGTGGCCACCGGCGCGACGACCGAGCGGATCGGCGATCTGGCCCACGAGGCCGGCATCAGGCTGCACGAGCTGAGCGCTCAGGAGGCCTCGCTGGAGCAGGCCTTCCACGAACTGACCGCGGACAGCACCGAGTACGGGAGCCGGGTATGAGACGGGCGATCTCCGCCGAGTGGGTCAAGTTGTGGTCGGTCCGTTCGACCTGGTGGTGCCTGATGGGGGCGGCGGCGATGATGGTGCTGGCCTCGGTCACGGTGGCCGCGGCGCTGGGCTCGCACAACGGGCAGCCGCGCACGGAACGGCTGGCCGCCACGGAGCCGGTCGTGTCGGCGGCGATCTTCGCCCAGTTCGCGATGGTGGCGCTGGCGATGCTGGTGGTGACCTCGGAGTACTCCTCCGGCGGGATCAGGGTGGCGCTGCAGGCGACGCCGGTCAGGGGGCGGCTGCTGGCGGCGAAGGCGCTGGTGGTGGCGCCGGTGATGTTCGTCACCGGGGTGGTGAGCGGGGCCGTGGGGGCGGTGCTGACGTACGTCCTGCTGCGGATGGAGCCGTTCGGGGTGCCGGTCACGCTGGCGGCCGGTGAGACGGCGGGTGACCTGGTCAGGCTGGGGGCGTTCTGCGCGCTGGTGGGCGTGCTGACCGTCGGCGCCGGTGCGGCGCTGCGCAGCGCGGCGGGGACGCTGACCGTAGTGTTCCTGCTGATGATGGGGCTGCCGCTGCTGATCATGATGACCGGCGCGCCGGCGCTGATCGACGCCTCGATGCGGCTGCCGATGTTCGCGGGGCTGGCGTTCATGGAGAGCGTGGAGAACATGACGGGCGGGCCGATGCCGTACGCGCCGGGTGAAGGGCTGGCGTGGCTGCTGGTGTGGACGGCGGCGGCCCTGGCCGCCGGGTACGTCGTCCTCCGCCGGCGCGACGCCTAGACTGCGCTGCCGTGGCGGGAGTCATCGGGAAGAGGCTGGCCGGCGTGCTCGCCGGGCTGCTGTCCGGCCTGCTCGAACTCGCTCTGCTGGCCGTCGCCTGGCCCGCCCGGCGGCGGTGGGGCCCGGCGGTCATGCGGCTCGAACACCGCCGGCTGGCCTGGCTCGGCCTGGACAGCGCCCCGCGGTCGCCCTCCTACCCCTACCTCGCGCTGCGGTCGCTGCTCGGCGTCACCGGCGGATACGCGGTGTTCGCGCTGCTCTTCGTCGCCGGGCTGTTCCTGGCCGGCTCGGTGTGGTCGCTGATCACCGGCCGCTTCGACGTGGTCTCGCTGTCCTTCCCCGGCCTGCACCTGCAGACGCTGAGCTGGACGATCGGGCTGAGCGGCGGCCTGGTCGTGCTCGCGCTGGCCGCCGGCGCGGTGGAGCTGGTCGCGTGGGCGGAGCGGCGGCTGGCCGTACTCTTCCTCGGGCCCGGACCGGAGGAGTTGATGCGGCGGCGCATCGCCGAGCTCACCGACACCAGGCTCGGCATCGTGCGCGCCGTCGACGACGAGCGGCGCAGGATCGAGCGGGACCTGCACGACGGCGTGCAGCAGCACGGCGTGGCGCTGGCCATGCTGCTCGGCCGCGCCCGCCACAGCCCCGCCGCCGCGCCGGA
This sequence comes from Nonomuraea sp. NPDC050540, assembly GCF_044457485.1. Lineage (NCBI taxonomy): Bacteria > Bacillati > Actinomycetota > Actinomycetes > Streptosporangiales > Streptosporangiaceae > Nonomuraea > Nonomuraea sp. NPDC050540. The sequence continues at coordinate 233,253 of NZ_JBITHA010000001.1, read as the reverse complement.
ACTCGTCGACCAGGCCTACGCCGAGTCGCGCAGGCTCCTCGACGAGCTGCGCAGCGTCGCCTGGCGCGTCTACCCCACCGCGCTCGACGAGCTCGGGCTGAGGGCCGCGCTCGACGGAGTCGCCGAGCGCGCGGGCGTCCCCGTCACCGTCCGGTACGGCCTGCGCGCCCGCCCCGTCTCCGAGGTGGAGACCGCCCTGTACTTCGTGGCCCGCGAAGCCATCACCAACGCCGTCAAGCACGCGCACGCCCGTGACATCCTGGTCGATCTGCGCGAGGAAGGTGAGGCGATGGTGGTGATGACGGTCTCCGACGACGGCGCGGGCGGCGCCGACCCGGCGGGCGGCGGTCTGTCCGGGCTGGCCAGGCGGGTGCGGGCGCTCGACGGCAGCTTCGAGGTGGTCAGCGGCTCCGACGGGACGACCGTGCGGGCGGTGCTGCCGTGCGGCTGATCCTGGCCGACGACGCGGTCCTGCTGCGCGAGGGACTGATCAGGCTGCTGGAGGACGCCGGACACGAGGTGGCGGCGGCGGTCGGCGACGCCGGGGCCCTGCTGGCGGCGGTCGAGGAGCATCGGCCGGAGGTGGCTGTGGTGGACGTGCGGATGCCGCCCACCCACACCGACGAGGGCCTGCGGGCGGCGCTGGAGATCCGTTCGCGCCGGCCCGAGGTCGGCGTGCTGGTCCTGTCGCAGTACGTGGAGAAGACCTACGCGGCCCGGCTGCTGTCCGGCACCGGCGTCGGCTACCTGCTGAAGGACCGGGTCTCGGAGGTCGGGGAGTTCCTGGACGCGCTGGAGCGGGTGCGGGCGGGCGGGACCGTCCTGGATCCCGAGGTGGTCAGGCAGTTGCTGGCCCGTACCTCCCACGCCGACCCGCTGGCCCGGCTGAGCGCGCGCGAGCGCCAGGTTCTGGAGCACCTGGCGCAGGGCCTGGCCAACACGGCGGTCGCCGAGCGGCTGCACGTCTCGCTCAGCACGGTGGAGAAGCACGTCAACGCGATCTTCGACAAGCTGGAGCTGCCGCAGCACGCCGACTACAACCGCCGCGTGCTGGCCATCCTGCGCTACCTGGACGACTAGAGCGCCTAGACGTAGGCGTCGGCGCGGTCGACGATGCCGGTGGCGCCTTCCTGGCGGGCGCAGTGGGCACAGCAGTACCAGGCGCGGTCCACCTGGACGCCGTGGCCGATCACCCGCGCGCCGCAGTGCTCGCAGATGGGCGCCATCGCCTGGATGGCGCACTGGAAGGAGTCGAACGTGTGCACCGCGCCCTGCGCGTGCACCTCGAAGCTCATGTCGTAGTCGTTGCCGCAGGTCTCGCAGGCAGCCATGGCCGTGCTCCTCTCGTTGATCGATGCGTGGCGGAAATACCCCCTTCTCCCCCGCCTTTTCCCCAACGGCGCCCCATATTCTTCACCGCCGGGCGGCGGCCACGAGCAGAGGAACGGCGAGCAGGGCCAGCGACGCCAGCGCCACCGGCAGGCCGGCCGCCGCGGACAGGGCGCCGACCAGGAGCGGGCTGGCCACGAAGCCCGCGTAGGAGATGGTGGAGATCGCGGCCACCAGCGAGCCGCCCGGGTCGTCGGCCGCCGCGCGGCTCAGCAGGGCGGGGACCGGCGGGCCGAGCGCCAGGCCGGTCAGCGCGAAGCCGGCCAGCGCCCAGGCGGGCGAGGTCGCGAGAGCGGCCAGGACGATGCCGGCGCCGCCGCCCAGACCGGCGACGGCCAGCAGCGCACGGGTGCCGAGCCTCGGCCAGGCCTGGGCCAGCAGGCGTCCCACGGTCAGGGCGGCCATGTAGACGGCGGGGGCGGAGCCGGACAGCAGGGCGGTGGCGCCCAGGTGGTCCTCCAGGAGCAGGGCGGACCACTGCTCGACCGCGTTCTCGATGATCAGCACGCAGGCGGCCAGGGCGCCCAGGAGTGCCGCCCGGCGCCATGGCGTGGTGGTGCGGCTCGCCGTACCGGCGGGCGGGCCCAGGGGAAGGGAGAGCGGCGCGAACGCCGCGCCGAGCGCCACCACCGCGACGGCGACCAGCGCGGGTCCCGGGCCGGCGCCGAGCTCCCTGGCCAGGCCGGTGGCGGGCGCGGCCACGATGACGGCCAGCGGGAAGGCGGCGTACACCGGCTGGAACAGCCTGCGCCCGCTCTGCCGCTCCGCCCGCCCGGTGGCGAGGTTCAGCGTGACGTCCAGCGCGCCGCTGGCCGCCCCGAGCAGCAGCAAAGCCCCCGCCAGCAGGTACGGCGAGCCGCCGGCCGCCCAGGCGACCACCAGGATGCTCAGGCCGAACAGTGCCGTGGCGGTGGTGAGCCCGGCGCGCTCCCTGCCCCTGGCCAGGCGTCCGGCCAGGGCCATCGCGGGGATCGCGCCCACCGGGACCCCGCTCAGCGCGAGCCCGAGATCGGCCGTGGAGATCGCGAGCTGTTCCTTGATCGCCGGAAGCAACGCCGCCCACGAGCCCCAGAACACCCCCCACACAGCGCAGACCAGGATGAGCGGCACGCCTACCGATGCTGCCACACCACGGCCCGGCCGCTTTCGCCCTCGCACGCGCGTTGCCACAGGACGGGCCAGCCTCCTCTTCCCAGCCAGGCGGCCGGGGCGAGCAGGCCGTGGGCGGCGATCCGGTCCCAGAAGGCGTCGAGGTCGGCGCCGAGTTCCAGGGCGCCGGAGCGGGCGCCGTGCCAGGGGCCGTCCTCGTCGGCCAGGCTGGAGGCGGGGTATCCGGGGATCTCCACGGCCGCCGGGCGCGCCACCGCCACCAGGCCGTCAGCGGGCCCCCAGCAGGTGACGGCGGTGGTCAGCGCGCACAGCACTCCGGTGCCGGGACGGCGGGCCATCGCGCGAGCCAGCCGCGTGTCACCGGCGCCGGCCAGTTCGCCCAGCGCCCGCCGCAGCCGGAGCGCCACCAGCTCGGCCGTCCTGGCCTGGGCGATCGCCGCGTGCCTGGCCAGCTTGCGCAGCGAACCCAGCACCGGCTCGTCCCTGGCCAGCGGCGCCACCCGGGCGGCCAGCGCGGGCTCCAGCCCGCCGATCGCCCTGCTCATCGGCCGGACGCCGGTCAGCGCCCAGAGCCCGGCTGCGCCGAACGTGTCCAGCGCGCCGCCGCACGCCCGTGCCATCTCCTCCCGGCCGGCCCGCCGCAGAGCCACCAGTCCGGCCTCGGTGCCCGCACCGAGCACGAAACCCTTGACGAGCGCGGACAACGCGGGCAGCGCATCGGCGAGAGCCCGCTCGGCCAGGGCCGTCAGGGGCTCCCCGGCCTCGCGGAACAACCGTCCAGGCCGCCGTCCGGGCCCTTTGACCGGCCGGGGCGCGCGCTGCGGCAGCCGTGCCGACGGCATCGGCAGCCGCCCCGCCCACGCCCGTACCCGGCGCTCCAGCTCCACCTCCGGGTCGGCGTTGAACCTGGCCCTGATCTCCCCCACGCGCCACCCGTGCCGTTCGGGCCTGATCTCCACGTTGGCCGTGATCTGTCCGTCGCTGTCGACGAGCGCGGCCAGCACGGCGCGTCCCGCCGACGCCTCCTCCAGGTAGTACGGCCCGGCGATGCAGTTGCCCATGTAGGCGGCCCACTCGGCCGTGGCCCGCGGGTCGCGCGCCCAGCGGACCGTGACCGTGGTGCCGGGCACCCGGGCGCCCTCCAGCCGGGCCAGTTCATCGGGCAGCGGGAAGACGCCGGTCAGGGCCTCGGCGACAGCCGTACCGGCGAGCAGGCCGTCGACCAGCTCCGCCCAGGTACGGCAGCGCGAGACCCGCCCGCCCAGCGACACGAGCCGCGCCGCGCCCGCCAGGGCGAGCGCGACGGACTCCACCCGGGGCACCAGCGGCGCGGGCTCGGCGGGCTCGGGGTCCCAGTCGGCATGAGGGACGATCGGCCCGTGCGCGATCGCGGCGGCGTCGTGGCCGTGCGCGGCGGCGAGGGCGTCGGCCAGGTCGGCCAGCCAGAGCAGGTCGCCCACCACCTCGGACCCGCCGTCCTGAGCGGACCGGGCGGAGAGCGGCTCGGCGCCGCCGCACAGGACCGGCTGGGCCCAGGTGCGGGGAGAGCGGGCCCCGCTCAAGGGCACCGCGGCGCGCCAGGCGCTCAGGTCGCGGCCGGTCCAGTGCCGCAGGTCCTGATGGACGTGCTCGGGGATGTCGATCAGCAGTCCCTCGGCCGCGTTCAGCACGACGACGCCGTAGTCGCGGGCCCTGGCCAGCCGCTGGTGGGCCAGGTCGGGGCGGTCCGGCCGGCCGGCCAGGTCGCGGACGTAGAAGCCGGGCCGCGGCGGCAGCCCCGCCTGCCCGGACAGGCGGCGCGAGCCCTGCACCGTTCCGGCGGCCGCGTTCAGCTGCGCGGTCATGCTCGCCAGGCCCGCCCGGGTCCCGAGGTCGGCCACGGCCACCGCGGTACGCAGCAGGACGGTCGCGGCCATCGCGTCCTCCAGGGCCGTCTGCAGCATGACCGCCCAGTCGGTGGGGCCCGGCGTCCAGCGTGCGGCGTCGGCCAGCGACGGCGTCCAGCCCATGGTCATCCCGAGGCGGCGCACGATCAGCTCGTCGGCGCCGCGCCGGTAGAGCTCGCGCAGCTCGTTCTCCCGGCCGATCTTCCCGTGCACCGCCAGCCTGGCCGCCCGCCGCGCGCCGGCCGCGTGGTGCGCGGCGACCCGCTCCCACAGGTCCATGAGCGGCGCCGTCCTGCGGGGCCGTGGCACGTCCGCGAAGATCTGTCCCAGATGTACGGCCAGCCGCGACGCCCGTCCCCGCCCGGCGATCCCGTCGGATCCGGAGCACGCGCCCAGAAGGGCTTCCAGTTGCTCCGGGCCCAGGATGTCGCTGGCCGCCGAGGCCAGGGTGAGCGCGTCCCAGCGGCCCTCGGCGACGGCCGCGGCGGCCGCGGCGCCGACCGGCTTGGTGGCGGCGGGACCGAACAGCGCCACCAGCACCCCCGCGCGCTCCCCGAGCAGGTGCGCCCGCTCGGGCCCGAGCGCACGCAGGGCGGCGAGGACGGCGTCCCGGCGGTCACCTGCGGCCCCGGCCAGCCGCGCGGAGCGGAACCCGTCGCCCAGGTCCACCCCTGCCCCGGCGGCGTCCTCGCCGCCGGCGGCCACGAGCCGCCGCAGTTCCGTCAGTGCGGGAGCCGGGTCTCGTCCCTCGGGCCCCACGACGACCGCCGCGCCCTGTCGTGGACGCGCGGGGTCGAGCACCCGGACCAGCAGGCCCGGGTGGGTCACCACGCCAAAGGCCAGCCGTGTCATGATCCTCCCTCCGCTTTCCACGGTAGGGATCACATGTCCGGAAAACACCTGCTTTTCGGCGCTACCCCGGCTCCCCGCCGCCGCCCCGCCGGCGCCGGACGGAGTGGGCACGGCGCGCGATGACGTCGTCGCGCCGGCCGGGTGAGCGCGGTGCCGGGGCGACCCGGCCCGCGCCGGCAGAGGAGATCCACCGGCGCGTGCCGGCGCCGGAGAAGGCGCTGCGCGTGATCAGCGGAAGCGGGCCTTCCCGCGCTTGTTCCAGCCACCGTTGACGTCGAGGTACTCCCTGGAGTGCCAGTTCTTGAACTGCTGGAGCGCGCGGGCCGCGCCGCCGGCGTAGTCGACCTTGTCGGGGTTCCAGAGGCCGAGCTTGTGGTAGCGGTAGAGCTGCGTGCCGGCCTGCTCCTCGGTCCTGGCCGGCGGGGTGGCGCCGGTCCTGAGGTCGTTCCAGGCGCGGCCCTTGGCGGTCAGGGCCCCGTCGCGGCCGATGAGGTCGTGCTTGCAGTAGGTACGGTGCTGCCGCTTGGCGACCTTGGAATTGTCGGAGTACTCGACCCGGTTCGGGTCGAAGGCGCACTTGTCCTTGGCGGCGGAAGCCGTACCGGGGAAGAGGGCGAGGGCGCCGAGCGCGCCGGCGGCGAGGGCGGCCGTGATGATCGTTCTGGTGTTCATGCAGATGAAGATGCCCGCCCAGTTCCAAGGCCGTTCCCCGGTCACCACCCGGTTGCGTAACGGAAGGTCCAGGAGAAATGCGTTGTGAGCGGCAGCAGGTGGCGGTTAGGTTGCAACTGCCTGCCAACCCGGCGGCAACCGGGCCGGGTGACCGTGGAAGCGAGAGGGGGCAGACCATGCGACGCGTCAGGAAGATCAAGCCATCGACCAAGAAACGCCCTGAGCTGGACCTGCGCACCCCGTCAGGGCGACGACTTCCTTACTGATTGTGGTCCTTACGACCAACTTACGGGTGGTTCTGTAGATAACATAGGTAACAGAAACATCACGCCGGGGGGCTTGAGGATGAAGAGGCTAATGGTGGTGCCGCCGCGTATCGCCAGGCACAAGGTCCGCGACATCCGTTCGGGCGGCCGCCGCGGGCCCGTGGTCGCCGACCCCAAGGTCGTCGACCTTCGTGCCTACAGCGGCCGTAATGTGATCCTTTTCCCCGGCGGGCCGACGCCCGCCGCGTGATCACACCTTGTAGAGCTTGTCGGCGTAGCCCTTGCTGTAGTACGCCTCCAGCTGCTCGACGCTCTCGGTCACCGTCTGGACGTCCTTGACGATCCGCGCGTGCGAGGGCAGCTCGTCGGGGCTCCACGACTCCGGCTTCCACAGGGACGAGCGCATGAACGCCTTGGCGCAGTGGTGGAAGATCTGCTCGATCTCGACCACGAGCGCCAGGTGGGGACGGTGGCCCTTGACGATCATCTCGTCGAAGAACGGCGCCTCGCGGATCAGGCGCGCCCTGCCGTTGATGCGCAGGGTCTCGTTTCTGCCGGGAATCATGTAGAGCAGCCCGACCTGCGGGTTGCGCAGAATGTTGAGGAAGCCGTCGGCGCGGCGGTTGCCGGGCCGGTCGGGAATGGCGATCGTGGAATCGTCGATCACATGGGTGAAGCCCGCCGGGTCCCCCTTCGGGGACACGTCGCAGGTGCCGTCGTCGCTCGAGGTCGCGATCAGGCAGAACGGCGAGGCCGCCAGCCATGCCCGGTCGAGCGCGTGCAGTCGGGGGCGGTCCTTGGTCGCCGCTCTCGGCATCACCTCGCCCAGCAGTTCACGGAGTTCTTCGGCTGATTCGATCTCCATCCAGGTCATTGGCCCATTCTTGACCATCCGCTCGCGAAGCGGGCAACGGGGTCTACCATCGGCGGGCCCGCGCCATCACGTCCAGGAGGGCGTCGCGCTCGGCGGCGAAGGAGTCCAGGTCCATGCGCTCGCGTTCGGCGCGCACGTGCAGCATGGTCAGTTCGGTGGCCGCTTGCTGGTAGTCGGACATCGCCCGGCCCAGCCCCGCCTTCTGCGCCCACGCCCGCGCGTGCTTGCGCGCCTTCAGCGTGGTCAGCATGCCGAGGTCCTGCGGGCTGAGCAGGCCGGTGCCCTGGTAGCGGGGCAGCACGTCACCCATCCTGGCCACCAGTGCCCGCCGCTCGCGTACCGTGACCAGGATCAGCATGACGAGCACCGCCATGATCACCAGATAGGCGAGGCCGAAGAAGGGCAGGGAGCCGGTGGTGGCGCTGCCGTTCCAGAGCATGTGCAGCGAGACCGCGCCCAGATACCCCAGCGGGATCGCCCAGTAGCGCCGCCGCACCGCCGCGTACGCCACCCCGATGCCGATCAGCGAGGTGTAGACCGGATGCCCCAGCGGTGAGATCACCCCGCGCAGCACGAACGTCGCCACGGCCCCGTCGACCCCGCCCTGCCCGAACGAGCCCAGGTAGTAGCCGACGTTCTCCACGGCGGCGAAACCGAGCCCGGCCATGCCCGCGTAGATGATGCCGTCGGTCAGCCCGTCGATCTCCCGCCGCCTGCGCAGCAGCGCCAGCAGCGCCGCGCCCTTCAGCGCCTCCTCGATCACCGGCGCGAGCACGACCGTTCCCACGTCGTCGGTGACGCCCGCGCTGTAGCCGAGCCCGGCGACGACCGCCTGGCCCGCCATCGTGAGCGCGATCCCGAGCACGATCGCCACCCCCGCGCCCCACGCGAAGGCGAAGCCCAGGTACAGCCGGGGTTCCGGCTCCAGCCGGTCCAGGCCGAGGACCGCCGACAGCAGGATCGGCAGCGGCGCCAGCGCGAGCAGCATCGACAGGCCCCACCCGACGGGGCCGCCGCTGAGCAGCAGGACGGTGAGCACGAGCGCGGCCAGCGCGCTGGACACCCCCAGACCGAGCAGCAGCCGCAGGCTCGGCCGCGGCGCCAGGGCGGGGGGACGGAGGTCGACAGCCATGCCTCACTGTGCCCCCGTCCTGTCAACGTCCGCTTGACAGCCGCTTGAATCTTTACTCGATCGCTTTGAGCACGGCGTCGGCGATGGAGCGCGGGTCCACGCCGAAATGCTCGCGCACCGCCTCGCGGGTGTCGGACAGGCCGAAGCCGTCGGTGCCCAGCGAGGTCCAGGGGCGCTCGATCCACGGCGCGATCTGGTCGGGCACCGCCCGCATCCAGTCGCTCACCGCGATCACCGGCCCGTCCGTCCCGGCGAGGGCCCGCTTCAGGTACGGCACGCCGTCCGTGGCCATCGCCTCCCTGCGCAGCTCACTCCAGGAGGTGACCGACCAGACGTCGGCGCCCACGCCGTACTCCTCGTCGAGCATCTTCTGCGCGGCCAGCGCCCAGTGCACGGCGGTGCCGCTGGCCAGGATGTGCGCCTGCCCGCCGCCGTCGGAGTACCGGTAGATGCCCTTGACGATGCCTTCCTCGACGCCCTCCGGCATGGCGGGCTGCGGCAGCGGCTCGTTGTAGACGGTGAGGTAGTAGAAGACGTTCTCGGGGGCGGGGCCGTACATGCGGCGCAGGCCGTCGCGCACGATCACGCCCACCTCGTAGGCGAAGGCCGGGTCGTAGGACAGCGCGGCCGGGTTGGCCGAGGCCAGCAGGTGCGAGTGCCCGTCGGCGTGCTGGAGTCCCTCCCCGGTCATGGTGGTACGGCCCGCCGTGGCCCCGACCAGGAAGCCACGGCCGAGCTGGTCGGCCAGCGCCCACATCTGGTCGCCGGTCCGCTGCCAGCCGAACATCGAGTAGAAGATGTAGAACGGGATCATCGGCTCGCCGTGGGTGGCGTAGCTGGTGGCGGCGGCGGTCAGGGAGGCCATCGAGCCGGCCTCGGTGATGCCCTCGATGAGGATCTGGCCCTGTTCCGACTCCTTGTAGGCCAGCAGGAGCTCCCGGTCGACGGAGTCGTAGCGCTGACCGAGCGGCGAGTAGATCTTCGCGGTGGGGAAGAGCGACTCCATGCCGAACGTCCTGGCCTCGTCGGGCACGATGGGCACCCAGCGGCGGCCGGTCTCCGGTTCCCTCATCAGGTCCTTGACGAGGCGGACGAAGGCCATCGTGGTGGCCACCGGCTGCGTGGACCCCTTGGCCAGGGACTGGAACGGCTTGTCGCCCGGCAGTTCCAGACTCTTCTGGACGTATGCGCGCTTGGGGATGGGGCCGCCGAGGGCCGCGCGGCGCTCCAGCGCGTACCTGACCTCGGGCGAGTCGGGGCCCGGGTGGAGGAACGGCGGGAACTCGCCCTCCAGCGGCGGGACCGGCAGGCCCAGCCGCTCGCCCATCTCCCGGAACTCCGGCAGGGTGAGCTTCTTCATCTGGTGGTTGGCGTTGCGGGCCTCGACCCCGGCGCCGAGCGTCCAGCCCTTGACCGTCTGCACCAGGACGACGGTCGGCGCGCCCTTGACGGACGTGGCCCGCCGGTAGGCGGCGTACACCTTGCGCGGCTCGTGCCCGGCCCGGGAACCGCCGACGACGCGCCGCAGTTCCTCGTCGCTCGCGCTCGTGCGCAGCCCGTGGAACAGGTGCTCGCGGATGTAGGCGCCGTCGGAGGCGGCGAACGTCTGGAACTGGCCGTCGGGGATCTCCCCCAGCCGGGCGACCAGCTCGTCGTCGTGGAGCAGGCCGTCCCACTCCTGGCCCCACAGCGCCTTGACCACGTGCCAGCCGGCGCCGCGGAAGACGCTCTCCAGCTCCTGGACGATGCGGGTGTTGCCGCGTACCGGGCCGTCGAGGCGCTGGAGGTTGCAGTTGATCACGAAGGTGAGGTTGTCGAGCCCTTCGCGGGCGGCCAGGGTGAGCGCCGCCGTGGACTCGGGCTCGTCCATCTCGCCGTCGCCGAGAAAGGCCCAGACGTGGCTGTTGCTCGTGTCCTTGATGCCGCGGTTGTGGAGATAGCGGTTGAACCTGGCCTGGTAGACCGCGTTGAGCGGGCCCAGGCCCATGGAGACGGTCGGGAACTGCCAGAAGTCCGGCAGGGCGCGCGGGTGCGGGTAGGAGGGCAGCCCGCCGCGGGTCTCGCGCCGGAAGGCGTCCAGCTGCTGCTCGCTCAGGCGGCCTTCGAGGAAGGCGCGGGCGTAGATGCCCGGGGAGGCGTGTCCCTGGAAGTACACCTGGTCGTCGGTGCCGTGGAAGAAATGGTTGAACCCGATCTCGTACAGCCAGGCCGCGGAGGCGTACGTGGCCATGTGCCCGCCCAGGCCCAGTTTGCTGCCCCTGCTGACCATGGCCGCGGCGTTCCAGCGGTCGTAGGCCGCGATGCGCTCCTCCAGCTCCAGGTCACCCGGGTAGGGCGGTTCCTCGGCCGTGGGCACGGTGTTCACGTATCGGGAGGACGTGGCCAGCCTCCGCAGCAGGTAGTCGGCCCGTTCGGGACCGGCCGCCCGCCTGACCGCGTCGAGCGACTCCAGCCACTCGGCGGTCTCCTGAGGATCCAGATCTTTCTCCATACCTACCATTAAACACCCAATGATCGATCATTGGGTGTTCGGGTGACTGGATTCGCGATTTAATCTTGTGTGTGAAACCCGTAGTGCGATCCCCGCTCCGCGACGACATCCGCCGGCAACTGCTGGACGGCCTGATCACCGGCCGCTGGGCCCCCGGCGAGCGCATCGTGGAGCGCCGCGTGGCCGCCGACCTGGGCGTCAGCCAGGCCCCGGTCCGCGAGGCGCTGCGCGAGCTGGAGTCGCTGCGCCTGATCGAGTCCTCGCCCAACAAAGGCGCGCGCGTACGCCCCGTCACCCGGGCCGACCTGCGCGAGGTCTACCAGGTGCGGGCCGGGCTCGAGGAGACCGCGGCCCGCCTGGGCGCCCCGGCGGTGGAGGCGCTGGAGGCCCACACGGCCCGGCTCGAAGCGGCCGCGGCGACCGGCTCGCTGTCCGGCCAGGTGTCGGCCGGGATCGCCTTCCACCGGGAGATCGTCGCCGCCTCGGGCAACGCGCTGCTGCTGTCGGTGTGGGACGGCCTGGGCCTGGAGGTGTGGACACACCTGTCGATCCGGGTGTTCCGCGCCGAACTCCACGAGAACGCCGCCGACCACCAACCGCTCGTGGACGCCTTCCGCGCGGGCGACCCCCGGGCCCCGGGCCTCCTGCGCGAGCACATCCTCAGCTACGCGCCGTGAGGAAGGCCGCGACGCGCGCCGGCCAGGTGCGGATGCCGGCCACGGTGTCCGAGACGTGCAGAGTGGCGGCCGGGAGCAGGCCGGCGAGCGCCTCGGCCGTGGACAAAGGATGGCCGTCGTCGGTGTCCCAGGCCAGAATCAGCGCCGGGTGCGTCAGCGCGGACAGCTCCGCCGGCGCGGGCAGGTCGGAGGCGGCCAGACCGCGCATGACCGAGGGCAGCAGATCCCAGGAGACGTCCGGCAGCGGGAACGCGGGCCCCTGCGCGAAGATCGCGGGCGGTTCCTCTCCGGCCATCAGGTCGGCGAAGCCCTTCGTTCCCCGGGTCTCCAGCGCCTCGGCCGCCTCCCGGTAGTGGGCGGCCACCGCCTTCCTGGTCTCCCACGCGGTCGGCGGGATGATCAGCACGAACCGTTCGAAGGCCTCCGGCCGCTTCAGCGCGGCGTGCAGCACGGTGGCCGTGCCCATGGAGGCGCCCATCCCGGTCACCGGCCCGGCGTCCACGCGGTCGATCACCGCGAGCAGGTCGTCGGCCAGGTTCGTGAAGACATAGTCCTCGGGTACGGCCCGGCCGCTCGACTCGCCGTGGCCGCGGACGTCATAGCGGACCAGCCTGGCCACCTCCTCCACCGGCTCCCACACGAACAGCCCGTGCCGCCGCTCAGCGGCCCTGCTGGACATGGCGCCGTGGACGTGGACCGCGAGCGGCCCGCCCTCCCTGCCGCTCACCGCGTAGGCCAGATCGGCTCCCTCTCGGGCGACGGTTGCCATCACTTCCTCCTCAGCATGGTGGGGATGCCCACGGCGGCGACCGTACAGATCACCGCGATCACCCACAACCGCCGGCGCGGCCCCCTCCCCCGCCACGACCCGGCTGCCCGGCGCGCCGTCACCCACCCCGGGCCCGACCATGCTCACGGCCGGTCCGTCACGCGATCCCGCCCACCAAACGGCAGACGCGCTAGGGTCGCCCCATGCCCCGCACGATCGCCACCACGACCCGCGTCGACCTGCCCGAGCTGCTGGAGTTTCTGCGCCCGCGCCACCACGGGCTGCTGTCCACGGCCCGCGCCTCCGGCCGCCCCCAGCTCTCGCCGGTCGCCTGCGGCGTGGACGAGTCCGGGCGGATCGTCGTGTCCACCTACCCGGACCGCGCCAAGGCGCACAACGCCCGGCGCGAGGAACAGGTGTCGATCTGCGTGCTGTCCGACGACTGGAACGGCCCGTACGTGCAGGTCGACGGCCGCGCCGAGGTGCTGGACATGCCGGACGCCGAGGACGCGCTGGTGGAGTACTTCCGGTGCATCGCCGGCGAGCACCCGGACTGGCGGGAGTACCGCGAGGCCATGCGCCACCAGGACAAGTCGCTGATCCGGATCACCATCGACTCCTGGGGCCCGATCGCCACCGGCGGGTTTCCCGCGCGACTGGCGGACTGACATCGGGGATGCTGGAGGGGTGGCGGAAGGCATCTTCATCCGGCTGCTCGGATCGGTGGGCGCGCGGGACGGCTCGCGCGCCGTCGAGCTCGGGGCGCCGCGCAGGCAGGCCGTGCTGGCGATGCTGGCCGCGCGGGCGGGCGCGCCGGTCACGGTGGAGGCGCTGGTCGACGGGGTGTGGGGCGAGAGCGCCCCGCGCAGTGCCGTACAGAACGTCCACACCTACATCGCCGGGCTGCGGCGGGCGCTGGAGCCAGGGCGGTCCCCGCGCGCCCCGGCCGGACTGCTGAGAGGCGTGCGCGGCGGCTACCTGCTGGCTCTGGCCCCCTCGTGCGTCGACTCCCTGGTCTTCGCCGACCGCGTCGAGCGGGCCCGCGCCTTACCGGCTGACCGGGCGCTGGCCCATCTGGACGAGGCGCTCGGGCTGTGGCGGGGTCCTGCGCTGTTCGGCCTGCCGGGCCCGTTCGCGGAGATCGAGGGGCAGCGGCTGGAGGAGCTCCGGCTGACCGTCGTCGAGGAAAGGGCCGCGCTGCTGCTCGACGCGGGCCGCGACGCCGACGCGCTGGACGGCCTGGAGCAGGTGGCGCACGCCCATCCGCTGCGCGAGCGGCTGTGGGAGCTGCTGATCCGCGCCCAGGCCGGCAGCGGCCGCCGGGCGGAGGCGGCCAGATCGTTCGAGCGGGCGCGCCACAACCTGGCCGAGGAGCTGGGCGTGCGTCCCGGGCAGGGGTTGCGCGCGGCCCTGGAGGGGCTGGGGCAGGTCCGTGACCGCCGCGCGCCGCAGCAACTGCCACGCGACCTGCGTGGCTTCGTGGGCCGCGAGGCCGAGACGGCGGCGCTGTGCTCGCTGCTGGCGCCGCCCGCCGGCACGGCGCAGGCGTCCGTGGTGGCCGTCACCGGCGTGGCGGGGGCGGGCAAGTCCGCGTTGGCCGTCCACGTGGCCCACCTGCTGCACGCCCGGTTCCCCGACGGCCGGCTGTTCACGAACCTGCGCGGCGCCACGCCCGGGGTTCAGGCGGTGAGCCCGCTGGAGGCGCTGGGCCGGTTCTTACGGGCGCTGGGCGTGGCGGCCGAGGACGTACCGGTCGATCTGGACGAGGCCATCGCCCTGTGGCACAGCCGCCTGGACGGCCGGCGCGTGCTCGTCGTGCTCGACGACGCCAAGGACCCGGCCCAGGTACGGCCGCTGCTGTCGGTGCCGGCGGGCAACGCCGTACTCCTGACCAGCAGAGAGTCCTTCTCCTGCGTCGACGACTGCGCGCAGGTCGGCCTGGCGACGCTGCCGGAGCCGGAGGGCGCGGCCATGCTGGCCGAGCTGGTGGGCGGCGAGCGGGTGCGGGCCGAGCCGCTGGCGGGCCGGCGGCTGGTCGAGCTGTGCGGCGGCCTGCCGCTGGCGATCAGGGTCGCGGCGGCGCGGCTGCTGGACGACCCGCACGCGGGCCTGGCCCGGCACGTGGCCCTGCTGGAGGACGAGCACTCCCGGCTGGAGGAGCTGCAGGCGGGCGACATCGCGGTGCGCTCCAGCCTGATGGGCAGCTGGAGCGCGCTGGCCGGCAGCGAGCACGAGCGCGACCGGCAGGCCGCCGAGGCCCTCGCCGCCCTGGGACTGCTCGACGTGGCCGAGTTGTCGCCGCAGGTGGTGGCGGCGCTCATGGGAACGGGCGTCGCGGTCGCCGAGCGGGCGCTGAACCGGCTGGCCGCGGCGCATCTGATCGACCGCGTGCGGTCCGGCCGCTACCACCTGCACGACCTCGTACGGCTGTTCGCCCGCGAGATCGCCCCGCGACGGCGCCGCGAACCGCTGCTCAGAGCCCTGGGCTTCTACGCCGCCACGGCCCGCGCGGCCACCATCCTGCGCGACCCGCACCGGGTGCAGCCCGCCGGCCCGCCGGTCACCGCCGAACCCCAGCCCTTCGCCGACCGGGACGAGGCGTGCGCGTGGCTCGTCGCCGAGGATCCCAACCTGGTCGCGGCGGCGTGGCAGGCGATGGGCGAGCCCGACGACGAGATCGCCGCGCTGGGCGTCGCCGTGACGTTCGCGCTCCTGTGGCACCAGATCGACGCGTGCGCCATGGCCGACATGCGGCGGCTCAACGAACGGGCCCTGGTCGTGTCCCGGCGGCTGGGCCAGGACCGGCTGATCCTGGAGTGCCACAACCACCTGGGCCACACGGCCAACTGCTACCACCGCACTCCCGAGGCCATCTGGCACTACGAGCAACAGCTCGACCTGGCCCGGCGGCTGGCGGACCCGTTCTGCGAGCAGCGGGCCCTGGGCAACATGGCCTCGACCCAGCACACCGGCGGCCTGTTCGCGCAGGCACTCGACTCGGCCCTGGCCCAGCTGGCCCTCGCCCGCAGGGAGGGGTTCGCCGTCGGGGAGCGCTTCGCGCTGTTCATCGCCGGCTCCGCCTACCGCGGCCTGGGCCGATCGGCCGAGGCGCGGGACCTGCTGACGCGGGCGTTCGACCTGGCCGTCGAGGCGGGCGACGACTTCCAGGTCCTGTCCACGGGCCGCGAGCTGGCCGAGCTCTACCTGGACCTGTACGACTTCGAGGAGGCGCTGGAACGGCTGACGCGCACCCACGCGCTGGCCGTGGCGCTCAACAGCAAGAAGTGCACGATCGCCTGCCTGATGGCCCTGGCCACGGCCTACCGGCGGCTCGGCGACCCGTCCAGGGCCCACGCCCACCTGACCGAGGCCGCCGCCCTCATCGAGGAGACCGGCGACGCCTACCACCTCGAACGCCTCCACCAGGAGGAACGGGCGGTCCGCCTTGATCTCAGCTGAGGTTGAGGTTCTAGCGTGGGGGCGTGAGACGTGGACGGATGCTCGCCGTGCTGCTCGTGGCCTGGTTCATGGCGCAGTTCGACTTCTTCGTGGTCAACGTGGCCGCGCCGGCCTTCGAGCGGGAACTGGGCGCGAGCCAGGCGCAGCTTGAGCTGATCGTGGGCGGCTACGCGTTCACGTTCGCCGCCGGGATGATCACCGGCGGGCGGCTGGGCGACCGCTACGGCTACCGCGGGATGTTCGTCGCCGGGATGACCGCGTTCACCCTCGCCTCGGTCCTGTGCGGGCTGGCACTCGACCCGGCCCAGCTCATCGCCGCCCGGCTCCTGCAAGGGCTGGCCGGCGCGATCATGGTGCCGCAGGTGCTGGCGATGATCCCGGTGATCTTCGAGCCGCGCGAGCGCCCCATGGCCGTCGGCTGGTACGGCGTCGCGGGCGGCGTCGGCGCGATCGCCGGGCAGGTGCTCGGCGGGCTGCTGCTCACCGTCGACGTCCTGGGCCTGGGATGGCGGATCGTCTTCCTGCTCAACCTGCCGATCGGCGTGGTCACGATCGTCCTGGCGGCCCGCCTGCTGCCGAAGGCCGGCCCGGGGACGTACGCGCGGCTGGACCTGCGTGGCGCCGCCGGGCTGGCGCTCGGGCTGGCGTTGCTGCTGGTGCCGCTCGGGCTCGGGCACAGCCTGGGCTGGCCGGTGTGGGCGTTGGTGTGCATGGCTTCCGCCGTACCGGTGCTGGCGCTGACCGGGTGGTGGCAGCGGGTGCTGGCCGCGCGCGGCGGTCAGCCCGTGCTGGACCTGGCGTTGCTGAAGGTGCGCTCCTACGTCGCCGGGGTCGGCGCGGTCACCGCTTTCACCGCCTATTTCGTGTCGTTCATGTTCACGCTGACGCTGCTGCTGCAGGGCGGGTTCGGGCTGGACGCGTTCCAGGCGGGGCTGGCGTTCGCGCCGATGGGGCTGATGTTCTCGATCACCTCGCTGCTCGGCAGCCGCCTGGTCCGCCGGTACGGCCCGCGGGTCGTCATGATCGGCGGCTGTGTCACCGCGGCCGGGCTGACCGGGATGCTCTTCGTGGAAGGGGTGCCGTGGACCATCGCGGCGCTCATGGTGGTCGGCACCGGCAACGGGCTGGTGCTGCCGCAGCTGATCGGCACCGCGCTGGTCGAGGTGGAGCCGGGGCAGGCGGGCATCGCCTCGGGCTTCCTGACGACGGCCCAGCAGTTCGCCGGGTCCGGCGGGGTCGCGGTGATCGGGGCGGTGTTCTTCGCGGCGGCCGCGGGACCGGGCGGCTACGCCGCGGGCATGCGCTGGTCGGCCGCGATCGATCTCGCGCTGATCCTGGTCGTGGTCGCCGTGGTGGCCTGCAACGGCCGCCGGGCGCTCACCCGAGCTGAGCTTCCAGTCCCTTCACGTCGGACATGACCCAGTACTCGGCGAAGCGGCCGCCTTCGGCCCGCAGGATGTCGTGGCCGCTGAAGGCGATCGGCCTGCCCTGATGGTCGCCGCTGAACGTCCAGCGGGCGGCCACGAGGTCGCCGGTGACGATCGGGCCCACGTCGAGCGTGACCTTCACGCCGGTGAAGGGTTCGTGGCCCTGCTTCAGCACCTCGATCAGCTCGTCGGGGCCCCGTACGTCCATGCCGGGCCAGTGGCCGGTGAAGTCGTCGGTGACGAGTTCCCGGGCGAGTGCGAAGTCGCCGTTCCACATCTCCAGGAGCCAGCGTTCGTACAGGTTGATGACCATATCCAGCGACGTACCCACTAGGTTGCCCTTCATGAACGTTGCGATTACCGGGGGTTATGTCGTGCCCGTGACGGGCGCGCCCGTCGAGAACGGCACCATTCTCATCCAGGACGGGAAGATCACCGCCGTCGGCGCGGACGTGAGCGTGCCCGACGGCGTCGAGATCGTGGACGCGGGCGGCGCCTGGGTGCTGCCCGGCTTCGTCGAGGCTCACGGGCACATGGGCGTCCACGAGGAGGCCGACGGCTGGGCCGGCCAGGACACCAACGAGATGACCGACCCGAACGGCGCCCGCCTGCGCGCGCTCGACGCGATCAACCCGGCCGACCTCGGCTTCGGCGACGCGCTGTCCGGCGGCGTCACCACCGCGGTGATCAAGCCGGGCTCCGCCAACCCCATCGGCGGGCAGACCGTGGCGCTCAAGTGCTGGGGCAGGAGCGTGGAGGAGATGCTCCTGCGCGAGCCGGTAAGCGTGAAGAGCGCGCTCGGCGAGAACCCCAAGCGGGTGTACGGCGACCAGAAGAAGCTGCCCTCGACCCGCCAGGGCGTGGCCGCGGTGATCCGCGACGCGTTCATGAAGGCCCAGGACTACCGGGCCAAGCGGGCGGCGGCGGCCGACGAGGGCAAGCCGTTCGACCGGGACGGCACGATGGAGGTGCTGGTCAGGGTGCTGGACGGGGAGCTGCCCTGGTGCCAGCACACCCACCGCGCCGACGACATCGCCACCGCGCTGCGCCTGGCCGACGAATTCGGCTACCGGGTGATCGTCAACCACGCCACGGAGGGGCATCTGCTGGCCGACGTGCTCGCCGAGCGGCGGATTCCGGTGATCATCGGGCCGCTGTTCACCAGCCGGACGAAGGTGGAGCTGCGCCAGCGGTCGTTGCGCAACCCCGGCATTCTGGCCAGGGCGGGCGTCGAGCTGGCCATCACGACCGACCATCCGGTGGTGCCGATCCACTTCCTGGTGCACCAGGCGACGCTGGCCGTGAAGGAGGGGCTCGACCGGGAGACGGCTCTGCGATCCATCACGGTGAACCCGGCCAAGATCATGGGGCTGGACGACCGGGTCGGGGCGCTGGCGCCGGGGCTCGACGGCGACGTGGTGATCTGGTCGGGGGATCCGCTGGACGTCATGAGCAGGGCGCTGAGGGTCTTCGTGTCCGGGCGTGAGGTGTACACGTTCTCCGATGAGCTGGGCGAGGGTGTGGTGGCCGACCCCTACTACCGCGAGTCCTGA
Source organism: Nonomuraea sp. NPDC050540 (assembly GCF_044457485.1). Classification (NCBI taxonomy): domain Bacteria; kingdom Bacillati; phylum Actinomycetota; class Actinomycetes; order Streptosporangiales; family Streptosporangiaceae; genus Nonomuraea; species Nonomuraea sp. NPDC050540. The sequence continues at coordinate 214,696 of NZ_JBITHA010000001.1, read as the reverse complement.
TTTTTCACGCCTTAACGCGCCGCGTCCCGTTTGGGGGCGCGGCGCGTTGGTTTGCGGCATGCCGTACAGTGAAAAAATCTAACACTCGTTCAATTTGTTTGCGGAGGCTTCTCCCATGGCCAACCCCTATGCGGCGTTGTTCAGGACGCCAGGCGCCGTGGCCTTCTCCCTCGCCGGATTCGTGGGGCGCATGCCCATCTCGATGACCGGGATCGGAGTGCTGACGATGTTGTCCCAGATGCGGGGCGGCTACGCGCTCGCCGGAGCCGTGGCCGCGACCTTCACGCTGTCCACCGCCCTCGCGGGTCCGCAGGTGTCGCGGCTGGTGGACCGGCTGGGGCAGGGGCGGGTGCTGCTGCCCGCCGCCGGGCTCAGCGTCGCCGGGCTCGCCGCCCTCCTGCTGTGCGCCCGCTCCGGCGCGCCCGCCTGGACGTTGTTCGTCTTCGCCGCGCTGGCCGGGACGCTGCCCAACCTGGCCGCGATGGTCCGCGCCCGCTGGACCCACGCGCACCGCGACTCCCCCCATCTGCACGCGGCCTTCTCGCTGGAGTCGGTGGTGGACGAGCTGACCTTCGTCATCGGTCCTGCGCTGTCGGTGGCACTGTCCACGGCGTGGTTCCCCGAGGCGGGCCCGCTGGTGGCCGGGGTGCTGCTGGTGGCCGGGGTCGTGCTGCTGGTGCCGCAGCGGCGCACCGAGCCGCCCGTTCAGAGGTACGACGCCGCCGCCGGCCCGAGCCGCTCGGCCGTCCGGATCCCGGCGGTGCGGCTGCTGGCGCTGCTCCTGGCGGCGGGCGGCGTGATCGCGGGCACGGTCGACGTGGTCAGCGTGGCCTTCGCCGCCCAGGCGGGCGCACCGGCGAGCGCCGGGTTCGTCCTGGCCGCCTACGCGGGCGGGTCGGCGCTGTCCGGGCTGGTGTTCGGGGCGCTGCGGCTCGCGGTGCCGCTGCCCCGGCTGCTGCTCGTCAGCGTGACCGGGACCGCGCTGACCACGGTGCCGCTGCTGTTCGCGGGCGGCGTGGCGGCGCTGGCCGCGGCGGTGTTCGCCGCCGGGCTGTTCTTCGCCCCTACGATGATCGTGGTGATGAGGCTCGTGGAGCGCGCGGTTCCCGCCTCGTCGCTCACCGAGGGGATGACCTGGGCGATCACCGGGCTGAGCGCGGGCATCGCGCTGGGCGCGGCGTTCGCGGGCGCGCTGGTCGACCGCTACGGCCCGACGAGCGGGTTCGGCGTCGCCGTCGCGGCGGGAGCGGTCGCGCTGACGCTGGCCGTCCGGGCCGCCCGCGCCCCGGCAGGAAAGGAGGCGAAAGGTGAACGAGCCGCTCACTGACGGGCGCCGCATCAAGGGCGAGCAACGCAAGCGGGAACTGATCGAGGCGACGATCCGGGTGGTCGCCCGCGACGGCGTGGCCGGTGTCAGCCACCGCACCGTCGCCAAGGAGGCCGGCCAGCCCGCCACCGCCGCCGCCTACTACTTCAAGGCCATCGACGACCTGCTCACCGCCGCGCTGACCTCCTGCATGGACGAGGACGCCGAGCGCATGCGCCGCCTGGCCGACATGGACGACCCCGAGGAGGGCCTGCGGGCCCTGGCGGCGCTGATGTGCCGGGTCGTGGCCGCCCCCGCCCACCTGCTCGCCGAGTACGAGCTCTACCTCCTGGCCGCCCGCCGACCCGAGCTGCGCGAGCCCACCCGGCGCTGGCTGGCCGCCGTCGAGCGCTTCGGCCGCCGCCACACCGACGATCCGGTACGGCTGCGCGTCCTCGCCGGCACGATCGACGGCGTGCTGATGCAGGCGCTGCTCACCGACACGCCGCCCGGCAGGGAGGACTGGGAGGACATCCTGCGGGCCGTGCTGCTCACACCCGGTCCAGAAACCGGGCGATGAGCGGGGCGATCTCCGCCAGGTCCTCCTCCAGCGCGAAGTGGCCGGTGTCGAAGACGTGGAGCTCGGCGCCGGGCAGATCGCGCAGGTAGGCGCGGGCGCCGGGCTCGGGGAAGAACGGGTCGTTGCGGCCCCACACGATCAGGGCGGGCGGGGTGTGCTCGCGCAGCCATGCCTGCCACCTGTCGTACTGCTCGACGTTGGAGCGGTAGTCGAAGGCCAGCGCGACCTGGGCCTCCTTGCGGCCGGGCAGGTCCAGGAAGTGCTGGTCGAGCGTCCAGCCGTCGGGCGAGAGGCGCTCGGGGTGACGGGTGCCCGACTCGTACTGGCCGCGGGTGCCGGACAGGGTGAGCAGGCCGCGGATCGTCTCCTCCGCGCCGGGCGTCTCCGGCCGCAGGGCGACGAAGTCGCGAGCTCCGGCCGACAGGCCCTCCTCATAGGCGTTGCCGTTCTGGATCACGAGACCGGCGATCCACTCGGGGTGCCGCAGCGCGAGACGGAAGCCGATCGGGGCGCCGAAGTCGAAGACGTACATGGTGAAGCGGGTGAGGCCGAGTTCGCGCACGAACCCCTCGGTGATGTCGGCGAGCCGGTCGAAGGAGTAGGTGAAGTCCTCGGGCGCCTGGGTGTGGCCGAAACCCGGATAGTCGGGGGCGATCAGCCGGTATCGGTCGCCGAGTTCGGCGATCAGCTGCCGGAACTGGTGCGAGCCGGACGGGAAGCCGTGCAGCAGCAGGAGCACAGGAGCGTCGGGCGTGGCGGGGACGGACTCGCGGTAGAAGACGCGCACGCCTTCGACGTCGGCATACATGCTGAACTAATGCCTTTCGTTAGTGAAGATGCATTAGTTGTAGCGTGTCGCGACCTAATGCGTCAACCCAGGGATATAGAATTAGTGACATGACGGATCCGCTCACCGGCGAACATCTGGCCCTCGACCTCGTCAACACCAGACCGAGCGTCGGTGACCTCCTCGCCACCCCCGCCGACCTGCGCCATTGGCTGGTCCTCCAGCGGGGCAGGCTGCGGGACGAACCGGTCGCCGAGCGCGACGTCGCCCAGGTACGCGAGCTGCGCGAACTGGTGGCCGTCGCCGTCTCGCACCTGCGCACCGGCACCGCCCCGCCCGAGGAGGTCCTGCGCGCCCTCACGCAGGCGCAGCGGATGGCGCCCGCCTACCGCGAGCTCTCCTGGCGCGACGGGGCCGTCGCCGCGCTCCCCCGGCGCTCCGGCACGCCCGGCGAACGCCTGGTGGCCCAGCTCGCCGAAGCCGCCGCCGACCTGCTCGCCGGCCCGGACGCCGGCCGTATCCGGCAGTGCGAGGGACATGACTGCGTGATGTTGTTCGTCCCCGCGCACCCGCGCCGCCGCTGGTGCTCGACCGCCCGCTGCGGCAACCGCGCCCGCGTGGCCCGCCACTACCAGCGCCACAAGCCCGCTTGAACTCTTCCGGATCCTCGAACCATTGATCAGATCCGGGCGTCAAACGAGATCACAAGCATCTGGAGTGGTTCATGTGATGATCTGGCCGAGCCCCGCCGCCGTGGGTGTGTCTCCGGCATGGTGAGCCGCAAGCGCGCCGCACGCTCCCCGCAGCACATCGACGTGAGTCGTCTTCCCGAGGACATCGTGGCGCTCCTCGACGACCTCCCGCCCGGCGAGAACCTGGTCGTCACGCGCGACGGCGCGCCGATCGCGACGATCGCCGGCACCGTCGACGTGGTCGAGGGCGCCGTCGTCGAGCGCGGCGCGCCCGACGAGGTCACCGAGCAGGCGCCGGTGGACTACGACGGCGTGACCGTCGTGGCCACCGCGATGGAGCTGTCGACCGCGGCCCGGGTGGCGCTGTCCACCCAGCTCGGCGCGGACTACGTCGTCCTCGACATGAAAGCGGCGCCCTTGACGGCCGACGTGCTTCTCGTGCCGCCGGGCAGCCCGCAGCTGATCGGGGCGCTGCGGGGAATGTTCACGAAGGCGCGCATCATCGTCACCGAGATCGAGGACGACGAGCTCGGCGTCCAGTACCACGGTCCGGTCCGGCGGCTGCTCGACGCCGGGGCCGAAGCGTATCTGCCTCCGGCGAACCTCCCGCGCCTGGCCATGCAGCTCGACTACACGCTCAACCACGGGCGCGAGCTCTCCGGCGGGACAGCCGCGCAGCCGCAGATCGCCCCGGCGGCGGACTGAAATCAGCACCATTCGAAGACGCCGGACGCCCGGCCCCCGTGCGGGGCCGGGCGTCCGGTCGGGTCGCCGTCAGCTGCAGCCGCTGGTCGAGCCGCAGCCCTCGCAGACGTAGCAGCTGCCCGCGGGGCGCATCTTGGTGCCGCACGTCATGCAGAGCGGCGCGTCCGCCGTGAAACGCTGGTGGCTCTCCAGCGTCAGCTCACGGCCCGGCGCGGGCTCGGCCGCCGGCTCCGGCTTGGCGGCCTCTATCGGCGCGGACTGGGCCAGGATCTCCCGGTCCACAGACTCGTGCAGCGGCGCCGGGTCCTCACCACGCTGCTGCGCGGCCCGCTCGGCGGCAGAGAAGATGCCCAGGGCGGCCCGCTCGTCGTACGGCAGGTGGTCCAGGGCCAGGCGGCGGAAGATGTAGTCCATCACCGACGTGGCCATCCGGATGTCCGGGTCGTCCGTCATTCCGGCGGGCTCGAAACGCATGTTGACGAACTTGCTCATGTACGTCTCGAGCGGCACGCCGTACTGCAGCCCGATCGAGATCGCCACGGAGAAGGCGTCCATGACGCCCGCCAGCGTCGAGCCCTGCTTGGACATCTTGAGGAAGACCTCGCCCAGACCGTCGTCCGGGTAGGACGAGGCGGTCATGTAGCCCTTGGCGCCGCCGACCGTGAAGCGGGTCGTCGTGCTGGGGCGCTGGTTGGGCATGCGGCGGCGGGTCGGCCGGTTGACCTCGATGACCTTGACCTCGGGCTCGCCGGCGGCGGCCTCGGTGGTCTTGGCCTCCTCCTTCTTGCCCCCGACCGACAGCGGCTGGCCGACCTTGCAGTTGTCGCGGTAGACGGCCAGCGCCTTCAGGCCGAGCTTCCAGCCCTCCAGGTAGACCTGCTCGATGTCGTCGATCGTGGCCGACTCGGGCAGGTTGACCGTCTTGGAGATGGCGCCCGACAGGAACGGCTGCGTGGCGGCCATCATCCGCACGTGGCCCATCGGCGCGATCGCGCGCTCACCCATCGCGCAGTCGAACACCTCGTAGTGCTCCTGCTTGAGGCCGGGCGCGTCGACGACGTGGCCGTGCTCGGCGATGTACTCGACGATCGCCTCGATCTGCTCCTGCTGGTAGCGCAGCTGCTTGAGCGCGCGCGGGATCGTCTGGTTGACGATCTGCATCGAGCCGCCGCCGACGAGCTTCTTGAACTTGACCAGCGCCAGGTCCGGCTCGATCCCGGTGGTGTCGCAGTCCATCATCAGGCCGATGGTGCCGGTCGGGGCCAGCAGCGACGCCTGGGCGTTGCGGTAGCCGTTCTTCTCGCCGAGCTTGAGGCACTCCGACCACTGCTTGGACGCCTCAGTGTGGATCTTGGAGTCCATGATGCCGACCGTGCGCAGGTTGTCGTTGGCGGCGGCGTGCTTGCGCATGACGCGCTTGTGCGGCTCGGCGTTGCGGGCATAGCCCTCGTACGCGCCGACGGCCGCGGCCAGCTCCGCGCTGCGGCGGTAGGAGACACCGGTCATCAGGCTCGTGATGGTGCCGGCCACCGCGCGGCCGCCGTCGGAGTCGTAGGCGTGGCCGGTGGCCATGAGCAGAGCGCCCAGGTTGGCGTAGCCGATGCCGAGCTGGCGGTAGGCGCGGGTGGTCTCGCCGATCTTCTCCGTCGGGAAGTCCGCGAAGGTGATCGAGACGTCCATCGCGGTGATGATCAGCTCGGTGAGCTTCACGAAGTTCGCGATGTCGAAGGAGTTGTCGTCCTTCAGGAACTTCAGCAGGTTGATGCTGGCCAGGTTGCAGGAGGAGTTGTCCAGGTGGACGTACTCACTGCACGGGTTGGACGCGGTGATGCGGCCGGTCTCCGGGCTGGTGTGCCAGTCGTTGATCGTGCCGTCGTACTGGATGCCCGGGTCGGCGCACTCCCACGCGGCCTTGGCCATCTTGCGGAACAGGCCCTGGGCGTCGACCTCCTCGATGACCTCGCCGGTCAGGCGGGCGCGCAGGCCGAACTTCTCGCCCTTCTCCACCGCGTGCATGAACTCGTCGGAGACGCGCACGGAGTTGTTGGCGTTCTGGTACTGCACGGACACGATGTCCTTGCCGCCCAGGTCCATGTCGTAACCGGCGTCGCGCAGGGCGCGGATCTTGTCCTCTTCGCGGGCCTTGGTGTCGATGAACTCCTCGATGTCGGGGTGGTCGACGTCGAGCACGACCATCTTGGCCGCGCGCCGCGTGGCACCGCCCGACTTGATGGTCCCGGCCGAGGCGTCGGCGCCGCGCATGAAGCTGACAGGGCCGCTGGCCGTACCGCCGCTGGAGAGAAGTTCCTTGGAGGAGCGGATGCGGGACAGGTTGATGCCAGAGCCGGAGCCGCCCTTGAAGATCACGCCCTCTTCCTTGTACCACTCCAGGATCGACTCCATCTGGTCGTCCACGGCAAGGATGAAACACGCGCTGACCTGCTGCGGGGACTGCGTGCCCACGTTGAACCAGACCGGCGAGTTGAAGGCGAAGACCTGGTGCGAGAGCGCGTACTTGAGCTCGTGATCGAAGATCTCGGCGTCCTCGTCCGTGGCGAAGTAGCCGTGCTCGACCGCGGTCTTGGTGTACATGCCGACCACGCGGTCGACCAGCTGCTTCAGGCTCCACTCACGCTGCGGGGTGCCCACGGCGCCCCGGAAGTACTTGGTGGTCACGATGTTGGCCGCGTTGACCGACCAGAACTCGGGGAACTCGACACCCCGCTGCTCAAAATTGACCGACCCGTCGCGCCAGTTGGTCATGACGACGTCACGGCGCTCCCAGGTGATCTCGTCGTAGGGATGCACGCCCGGCTTGGTGAAGATCCGCTTCATCCTCAGACCCTTGCGGGGCTTCTTGCCCCCGCGCGCCACTGAACCGCTTGCCGTCTCCGTCATGACTCCCCCTTCAGGCCCTTGACGGCCGAGCTCGTCGTGCCGGTGCGGCTCGACTCCCTCTCCGTCTTCAACTGTTCGATCTCGGCCTCGAAGTCCGCCAGGCTCTCGAAACCGCGATATACCGATGCGAACCGCAGGTACGCCACCTCGTCCAGCTCCCGCAGCGGGCCCAGGATCGCCAGCCCCACCTCGTTGGAGGGGATTTCCGCCGCGCCCCTGGCCCGGATGACCTCCTCGACCCTCTGCCCCAGCTGAGCCAGGGAGTCCTCGGTCACCGGCCTGCCCTGACAGGCCCGCCGTACGCCCGCGACGACCTTGTCCCGTGAGAAGGGCTCGGTCACCCCGCTACGCTTGCTCACCATCAGCAGGACCGTCTCCTGGGTGGTGAACCTGCGCCCGCACTCCGGACACGTCCGGCGTCGCCTGATGGCCGCGCCGTCGTCCGTGGAGCGGCTGTCGATGACCCTCGTGTCGGGGTGGCGGCAGAACGGACAGTGCACGCTGCTTCGCCTCCTCGAACGGCCGCGTAAAGCGGTTGTCCCCGTACGCTCGCGCACACCCCACGGCGAGCCATGGAGCGGTCACGGAAACACAAGTTGTGGTGAACTACATCGGTGTAACTACTAGATGTTGTGGTCCTAAGTTAGAAGCGCGCGACCATGAACGCAAGTTGGCGCGGCCCTTCCCACCGAAGTCGCTGATCAGCGGGGTGATGGGCGCTTCGGCCGGGCGTGTCGGCGTCAACAAGCTGGGCGAGGCAGGTGTTCCCGGACCTGTTTCCGCAGGTCGGTGGGGTGTTGGCGGGCTCGCCCGCTTGGGCCTTGATGATCTTGCTTGGAGTGCGGGAAGCCCCTGTGCGCCGGGGTTACGGAGGTTTCCGAGGCCGGTGTGAGAGGTGGTGCACCGGTGCGTCCGTGAGGCTGATGCTCTCCGCCGGGTGCGCGCGCAAAACGCGCGCCCGTTGCCGGGCGCGCGCTCCTGCCTTCAGGTTGTACGGCGATGCGTCCTCAGCGGCCCGAGGGGATGTACAGGCGGGCGCCGGGACGGATCAGGGAGCTCTTCAGCCCGTTCAGCCGCATGATGTCCCGGGCCACGGCGTCGGCGTCGCCCTCGGGGGAGACGGTTCCCGCGATGGTCCACAAGGTGTCGCCGTCCTCGACCACGACCCACGGCAGGCCCGCGGTGCCGGGCAGCGCCTGGCCCGCCGAGGCGAGGCTCACCGCCCGGGTGCCCAGCCACAGGCCGGCCAGGGCGAGCGCGGCCACGACCACCACCAGGGCCGCCCTGCCGCGCCGCGTCAGCCGTACGGGAGGCTTGGGCCGATTGACCCGCACCTCACCCCCGCGCGACCCACCCCCACGCCCGGTCCCATCACCACTGCCACGACCACGCGCGGCACCCCCGCGTCCGGCGACCCCGCTTTCGGCACCACCACGTCCTTTGGGTCTGCCTTTGCGCGGGATCGGCTGGGTGTCGTGCGTTCGGGTGTCCCCGGGAGCCCCCGTGGCCCCGGCGACCCTGTTCCGCGCACGCTCCTGGCGGCCTCGCGACCGCCCGCCGTTCCTCGAACCGCCCCGGGCACGCTCCTGGCGACGGCGCGGCCGTTCACCCGAACTCCCGCGACCGTCCGCAGACCCGTCACCCGGCACAGACGGGCCACGCGGCACAGACCCCTCGGACCGCGTGCGCCCGTCACCCCGCGCAGGGCTGTCACCCCGCGCAGGGCTGTCACCCCGCGCAGGGCTCTCAAGTCGCGGGCCGGGGTCCGTGCCTGTGGGCTCCGTGCGTGGCGGTGGGACCAGCCAGAGGGTCGGGCCGCCCGGACGGCCGCGGCGCACGCGGACGGGACGCGAGCCCTGCCCGGCCGTGCGCGCCGCGGGGTCCCCCGGGCCGCCGTTGTTCGAACGCCCGGCGCCCCGGTTGTTCGAACGGTGGCGCTCGGCGCTCTCTGCTGCGCGCCGGGCGTCGGCCAGGACGATGTCGGCGATCAGCGTGAGCCCCTGGACGTCGTCGCTGGTCGATGATGTGGTTGTGGTCGCTCGCACGATTGGCCTCCCGCCCCTGTGGCCTTAGCAAAAGGCCCAATAAAGATCGGCAAATCGAACACGGTGTCGATCGAACTCCCGTACGATGTTGTACACCACGCTGGCGACATTTTCGAGGAAGACTCGAACAATTGTTTGAGGATGATCTTCGACGGCGATATCGTCGCTGTGTGCGACATGAAGACCACAGACCGGCAGGCGCGCCGAAGAGGCCGCCCACCGGGCGAGGAGGAGAGCATGAGCGAGCGGGATGACGCAAACGGGGTCAGCGACCTCGCGGTGCGCCGGCGTGACTCCCTGGGCCTGACCCCACGGCAGCGCAAGATCCTCGAGGTGATCCGCGATTCCGTCCAGCAGCGCGGCTATCCCCCGTCCATGCGGGAGATCGGCGAGGCCGTCCAGCTGACGAGCACGTCCAGCGTGTCGCACCAGCTGACGGCCTTGCAGCGCAAGGGCTACCTGCGCCGCGACCCCCACCGTCCGCGCGCGCTGGAGGTCCGCCTGCCCGGCGAGCCGGTCCTGTGGGTCGATCCCGACGCCAACGACGACGAGCCCGCGGTGAGCCGCCCGACCGCGGCGTACGTCCCGCTGGTCGGCCGCATCGCCGCCGGTGGCCCGATCCTGGCCGAGGAGAGCGTCGAAGACGTCTTCGCCCTCCCCAAGCAGCTCGTCGGCGAGGGCACGCTCTTCCTCCTCCAGGTATCCGGTGACTCGATGATCGAGGCCGCGATCGCCGACGGCGACTGGGTCGTGGTCCGCCAGCAGCCGGTGGCGGAGAGCGGAGACATCGTGGCCGCCATGATCGACGGCGAGGCCACGGTGAAGACCTTCAAGCGCAAGGACGGCCACGTCTGGCTGGTCCCCCACAACTCCAACTACGACCCCATCCCGGGCGACGAGGCCAGCGTCCTGGGCAAGGTGGTAGCCGTCCTCCGCCGCCTCTGACCCACAGGGCCCGGCACCACGCCGGGCCCTCCCCATCCCCCCTCCCCATCCCCCCTCCCCATCCCCCCTTCCCCTCCCGGCCCTCCCTCCGCTGTTCCCTCTCGCGGCTCCCGTCTCCCCTCGCGGCTCCCCGTCCCCCCTCCTGGTTCCGGCTCCCCTTGACGCGTGCGGCTCCTCCTTGACGCGCGCCGATACCGCTGAAGTGAGGGCTCCTCCTGAGGGCACGCGCCGCCCTGCCGTTTGGGGGCCATGGTGGTCTGCGCCGCATAAGTGCTCTCTGGCCTGCGGCTTCCGCGGGTCGCGCCGGGTAGGCAGTGGGGTTCAGGTGAGCATGCGGTCGTCTGCGCCGGACACGTAGCGCCACCTGCCCGGAGGCTTCCGTGGCTGCGCCCAGTGGTGGGTGCGGTGCGTGGGTCGCGCCGGGGCACCTGCGCCGGGTAGGTGCGGTGGGTACCGGGTCGGGTGGGTGCGGTCATGCCGAGTAGGTGCGGTGGATGCCGGGTCGGGTGGGTGCGGTGGGTGCCGGGTCAGGTGGTGCGGTCGTGCCGGGTCGAGTCAGGGTCAGGTCGGGGTCAGGGGCGGGTAGGGAGGCGGGCGGGTTTTGGCTCTGTCGGGAAATGTCGGGAAAAATACAATGCTCGGGTGAAACGTGATGGGTTGAAGTGGAGCAAGGTCGCGCCGGGTGTGATTCCGGCCTGGGTGGCGGACATGGATCTGCCCACCGCTCCGGCCGTCGTCGAGGCGCTCAAGGCTCGGGCGGAGGGTGATCTCGGCTATCCGACCTGGCTGGACAACCACCAGGCCGGTCCCATGTCCGAGGCGTTCGCCGAGCGCATGGCCGCCAAGTTCGGGTGGGCTCCCGACATCGGTCACTGCCGCACCTACAGCGACCTCAACCAGGCCCTCCAGGTGTTCCTGCAGGCCTGGACGCGCCCCGGGGACGGGGTGGCGGTTCATACACCTACCTACCACCCGTTCCTGGGCACACTTTCCGGAATGGACCGTCCGATGCGCCCGATCCAGCTCGAACCCGACGGCGAGTCGTGGCGGTTCGAGGTGCCGGATCTGCGCGGATGCCGGGTGCTGCTGCTGGTCAACCCGCACAACCCCACCGGACGTGTCTTCACCCGCGCCGAGCTGGAACTCCTGGCCGAGCACGCGGTCCGCCACGACCTGCTGGTGATCTCCGACGAGATCCACGCCGACCTCGTGTACGCCCCCCACCGGCACATCCCGTTCGCCACCATCCTCCCGGAACGCACCGTCACCCTGACCTCGGCCACCAAGGCGTTCAACCTGGGCGGTATCCGCTGCTCGATCGCCCACGTCGGCGCGCCCGAGGTCCGCAAGGCTCTCGAGGAGCAGCCTCCCTTCGTGTACGGCTCCGCCCACCTGTTCGGCGTCGAGGCCACGGTGGCGGCCTGGCGGCACGGCGACACGTGGCTGGCGGACACGCTCGCCCTCCTGGACCGCAACCGGCACACCCTCGCCGCCCGCCTCCCGGGCACGGTGAGCTACCGGGTACCGGAGGCCACGTACCTGGCCTGGCTGGACGTCGGCCGTCCGGGCGTGGCCGACGTCCTGGAGCGCGAGGCCAAGGTGCTGCTGAACGACGGAGCCGCCTTCGGCCCCGGTGGTGACGACTACGTGCGGCTCAACTTCGCCACCACCGAGGACACCGTGGCCCAGATCCTGGACCGCATCGTGCCAGTCCTGGCCTGAGATGCCGGTTCTCGCGTGAGATGCGGCTCCTAGCCTGAAAGCCGCTCCTAGAGGAGGAGAAGCTGAGGAAAGGTCAGGCGAGGGGCGGCAGGTCGGGCGGCGTCGCCGGAGGGTGTTCCTCCAGCGCGGCCAAGGCCAGCTCCACCGCCTTCTCCAGCTGCGGGTCCCGCCCCGCCACCCGGTCCTGCGGCGTCATGACCACCTCGATGTCCGGGTCGACGCCGTAGTTCTCGACCCCCCAGCCGTGTCCCCCCTCCAGCCAGAACGAGTACCGGGGCTGGGTGACCACGGTGCCGTCGACCAGCGAGTACCGGGAGTCGATCCCGATGACGCCGCCCCACGTCCGCGTCCCGACCAGCGGGCCGATGCCGCGGATCTTGATGCCGGCGCTGACGATGTCGCCGTCGGAGCCGGCGAACTCGTCGGTGACGGCGACGATCGGGCCGCGGGGGGAGTCCTCGGGGTAGCGGCGGGGTTCGTAGCCGCGGGCGCGCGCCCAGCCGGACACCCGCCGGGACAGCTTCTCCAGCACCAGCTCGGAGGTGTGCCCGCCGCCGTTCTCCCGCACGTCCACGACGAGGCCGTCGTGGTCCATCTCGGTACGCAGGTCGCGGTGGAACTGCGCCCACCCGGCGGCGACCATGTCGGGAACGTGCAGGTAGCCGAGCCGCCCGCCGGACAGCTCGTGGACGCGGGCCCGCCGGCTCTCGACCCACTCGTGGTAGCGCAGCTGGGTCTCGTCGGTGATCGGGGTGACGACGACGCGGCGCGGGTCGCCGCCCGAGGCCGGCCGTACCGTGAGCTCGGTGGGCTGGCCGGCGGTGCCGGCGAGGGAGGCGAGCGGGCCGCGCACGGGGTCGACGGGGCGGCCGCCGACGGCGAGGATCGCGTCGCCCTCGCGGACGGCGACGCCGGGCGCGAGCAGCGGCGAGCGCGCGTCGTGGTCGGAGCTCTCGCCGGGCAGGATGCGGGTGACGCGCCAGGCGCCGTCTTCGTCGCGGGCCAGGTCGGCGCCGAGCAGGCCCTGGCGGCGGCGGGGGTCGACGCCGGTGCCGTTGGCGCGGGCGTAGGCGTGGGAGGTGCCGAGTTCGCCCTGTACCTCCCAGAGCAGGTCGATCAGCTCGGAGTAGGAGCCGATGCGCTCGACGAGCGGGGCGTAGCGGTCGAGCATGCCCTGCCAGTCGACGCCGTTCATGTCCGCGCGCCAGAAGTGGTCGCGCATGAGGCGGCCGGCCTCGTGGTAGCTCTGGCGCCATTCCGCGACGGGGTCGATGGTGACGCCGACGCGGTCGAGGTCGATGGTGACGACCTCGTCGCCTTCGCCGGCGGCGCGGGTCTGCAGGCCGTTCTTGCCGTTGGTGACCAGGCGGCCGCCGTCGGAGCTGACCTCGAACGCCCGGTACTCCTTGCCGAGCTCGACCTTGGCGCGCTTCTTGAGGTCGTAGCGCTCCAGCACGACCTCGGGGGTGACGTCGCTGCCGTCGCCGAGCTGGCCGGTCAGCGGGTGGCGCAGCCACAGCAGGGCGTCCTTGGCGGTGCGCAGGTTGCCGTAGCGGCCGGCGGGCACCGGGACGGGCACGACGCGGGCGGCGAGACCTTCGGCGTCGACCTCGGTGCGCGGCGGCGTGTCGCCGTTCTTCTTGTCCTTGGCGTCCTTGGAGCCCTTGTCGTCGTCCTCGCCGTTGAAGCCGCGCCCCTGGAGGCTCGGGTCGAAGGGGCTGGGCGTGGTGGCCTGCAGCGGCACGATGTACGGCCGGCACGCATTGGGAAAGGACAAGTCGAAGACGTGCGAGTCGTAGACCGGATCGAAGGTCCGCATGGACAGGAACGCCAGGTGCTTGCCGTCCTTGGTGAAGACCGGCGAGTAGTCGGAGAAGCGCGGCTGCGTCACCTCCAGCGTGGCGGTCCCGTCGACCCGCCCGACCTTGATCTGCGACAGCGGCTCCGGGTGCGGGTGAACCCAGGCGAGCCAGGCGGAGTCGGGCGAGAAGGCCAGGTCGCCGATGTCGCCGTGGGCGGTTCTGTCGAGTTCGCGCAGAGTGCCGTTGTCGAGGTCGACGGCGAGCAGGCGGCCGTCGTGGGTGGCGACGGCGGCGTGCTTGCCGTCGGGCGCGGCGGCCAGTTCGAGCACCCGTCCGAGCTCGCCCGCGGCCAGGGTGCGGATCTCGCCGCCGGGCACTCCGGTCTCCAGCGCGTCCTCGCCGGTGGCGTCGGAGACCCAGATGGCTCGGCCGTCGGCGTCGAGGGTGCGCGGGAGCCGTACCCGCACGCCTGCTTCGGCGCGTAGCGCGCCGGCGGGTCCGTCGCGGTGGGTCACCCAGTGCGCGGTGCCGCGGATCTCGATCGCGCTGGCCCGTCCGGTCGCGTCGGGCGAGAAGCCGCCGACGCGGCTGGGCGCCGGGCGCTTGGCGCGCGCCGGGCGCGGCCCGCCAAGCGAGATGTCCAGCTTGTACGGCTCCGCAGCCAGATCCTCCAGCAGCCAGAGGTCCCCGGCATGGCTGTAGACCACGCGCTGCCCGTCGGTGGCCGCGTGCCGGGCGTAGAAGTCGTCGTGCGTGGTGTGCCGGCGCACGTCGGAACCGTCGGCCAGGGCGGAGTAGAGGTTGCCGGTCCCGTCCTCGTCGTTGAGGAACGCCAGGCGTTCCCCCACCCACATGACCGACCAGTACGGCGAGAGCCGGTCGGCGAACAGCCGCTCGAACTCGCCGTCGCCGTCGGCGTCCACCCAGATCTTGCCCGCGGTCCCGCCGCGGTAGCGCTTCCACTGCGACGGCTCGCGCCACACCGCGGAGACCACCGCGACCCGCTCACCGTCGACGGCCGCCTCGCTGACCCACCCGTACGGCAGCCGCGTGGCGGGACCGCCGTCGAGCGGCACGGAGTACGCCCAGGTCCGGCTCCGCCCGGCTTCGCCCGCCGCGGTCACGGCCAGCACGTTCCCGTCGGCGGTCCAGCCGCGTACGCCGGTCGTGCTGTTGCCCCAGAACGTCAGTCTGTCGACCGCCGCATCGTCGATCTCGGCGGCGAAGGCTTCCGGCGCGCCTTCGCGTGCGCCGGTCCAGGCGATGCGGGTACCGTCGGGAGAGAAGCGCGGGGAACTGACCGGGATGCGGTCGGCGGTGAACCGCCACGCGCGGCCACCGCTCAGCGGAGCGAGCCAGACATCGTCGTCGGCGACGAAGGTGACCAGGTCACCGTGCAGATGCGGGTATCTCAGGTATGCGCCATTTGTCACATCTGAACCCTAGTGCTCGGTCCGCGGCGACGGCTCGTGCTCGCTCCCAGCGAACAGCTCGCTAAAGCGGTCTAGTCCAGGAACAGAGGATGAAGTAGCGTCTCCACCGCAGACAGCTAAAGCGATTTAGCATCGAGGAGAGCTTCATGACCCGTCGTCTGTTACCCCTGCTGTGCGGGGTCCTGGTCGCGACCGCCCTCGTCGCCCTCCCCGCACGGGCCGCCGCCCCCGGCGACCAGCCGTACGCCTCGTACTGGCATCCCGGCACCATCCTGTCCTGGAACCCGGCGAGCGATCCCGACGCCCGGTTCAACCGGTCGAGCGTTCCGCTGCGGCCCCGCGTCTCGGACCCGGCGCTGAAGGCCAACGCCAACGCCCGCGCCGGTGAGGGCCGCGTCGCCGCGCTGGCCGCCTTCGCCCCCACCTCCGGCAACCCCTCCCAAGGCGGGCTCGACCCCAACTACTACGCCTTCACCTACTGGCAGTACATCGACACGCTGGTCTTCTGGGGCGGCTCGGCCAGTGAAGGCCTGATCCTCGCCCCCAACGGCCCCGTGATCGACGCCGCCCACCGCAACGGCGTCAGGGTCTACGGGACCGTCTTCTTCCCGCCCACCGCCTACGGCGGCCAGATCCAGTGGGTACGGGACTTCGTCCAGAAGCAGGGCTCCACCTACCCCGTCGCCGACAAGCTCGCCCAGGTGGCCCAGCACTACGGCTTCGACGGCTGGTTCATCAACCAGGAGACCGCCGGCGGCGACGCCGCGCTGGCCACCGAGATGCGCAACGTGATCTCCTATCTGCGCGCCAAGGGCATGCAGGTCATGTGGTACGACGCCATGACCGAGTCCGGCGCCATCTCCTGGCAGGACGCGCTGACCAGCGCCAACGACAGCTTCTTCCAGGCCTCGAACAACATGTTCATCGACTTCGGCTGGTCGGGCCTGACCTCCTCCCGCGACCTGGCCCGCACGATGGGGCGCAGCGAGTTCGACCTGTACAGCGGCATCGACACCGAGGCGAACGGCTACAACACCGGCGTCAACTGGAACGCGGTCTTCCCCGGCGGCGGGCCGCACGTGACCTCGCTGGGCATCTACCGCCCCGAGTGGACGTGGAAGTCCGCGAGCGGCCCCGCCGACTTCCGCACCCGTGACTCCCGCTACTGGGTGGGCGCCAACGCCGACCCGTCGAACACGGCCACCACCTCGGCCTGGAAGGGCCTGGCCCATTACGTGGCCGAGTCGAGCCCGGTCACCGGCAAGCCGTTCGTCACCGGATTCAACACCGGTCACGGCGACTTCTACAACGTCGGCGGGGTCCGGGTGCGTACCGGGGGCTGGAACAACCTGTCCG
The DNA here is from genome assembly GCF_044457485.1 of Nonomuraea sp. NPDC050540. Lineage (NCBI taxonomy): Bacteria > Bacillati > Actinomycetota > Actinomycetes > Streptosporangiales > Streptosporangiaceae > Nonomuraea > Nonomuraea sp. NPDC050540. The sequence goes on along the minus strand of NZ_JBITHA010000001.1, from coordinate 198,425 downwards.
TCCAGGACGTGCCGCCCACCTACCGCTGGGTCATCGCCTCCTCAGGCACCAAGCTCACCCCGTCGATCGACTACGGCGACGCCTACGAGGGCGGCTCCTCGCTCCGCCTGACCGGCACCCTCGACGCCGCCAACACCCTGCGCCTGTACCAGACGCGCCTGCCGGTGGCGGCCGACACCAAGCTGTCGGTCGTGGTGAAGACGCCCGCCGCGGGGCCCACCCGGCTCAAGGCGGCCGTGGCCTTCACCGACGCCCCCTCCACCTTCGTGCCGCTGGACCTCGGCTCGACCGGCGGCAACGGCTGGGAACGCAAGACGCTCGACCTGTCCGCCTACGCGGGCCGTACTCTCGCCCAGGTGGGCCTGCGCGCCGAAGGTGCGGCGGGCGCCTACGACGTCAGGGTCGGCCGGCTCGCGGTCTACGACGGCGCGGTCGACGTGCCCGGCGCCCCCTCCGGGCTCACCGTGCTCGGCGCCACCGACGTCTCCCCCGCCCGCAAGTCGCTCCGCCTGAGCTGGACCGGCTCGGGCAGCCCCCACCACTACGACCTCTACCGCCGCGATGCCGACGGCACCCGCACCTACCTGGGCGCCACCCCGGGCCAGGCCTTCTTCGTGCCGCAGCTCGACCGCGCCGGATCCGAGGCGAGCACCACGCTCGACGTGGAGGCGGTCAGCGCCGAGTACGGCCGCTCGGCCCCCGCCAGCACCACGATCTCCTGGTCCGGCACCGGCGAGGCGAACCTGGCGCTGAACCGCCCGGCCACCGCCTCGGGTCAGTGCAACCCGAACGAGGGCCCGGCCAAGGCGGTCAACGGCAGCGTGGGCGGCGGCAACACCGACAAGTGGTGCGCCCTGACCGCGGCCAAGTGGATGGAGGTGGATCTCGGCGCGCCCAAGGCCCTGACCAGGTTCACCGTCAGGCACGCGCAGGCGGGCGGCGAGTCCGCCTCCTGGAACACCCGGGCCTACACCATCCAGGTCCGCGCATCCGGCTCGGACGCCTGGACCACCGCGGTCACGGTCGCGGCCAACACCGCCGCCGTCTCCGACCACCCGGTGGCGTTCACCGCCCGCCACGTCCGCCTGAACGTCACCACACCCGCCCAGAACGGCGACCCGGCGGCCCGGATCTACGAGTTCGAGGCCTGGGGAGGCTAGAAGCCCTGGGCCCAGCCCCGCTGCGCGGCCTGCCAGCCGAGCTGGACGCGGGTCCGCACTCCCGCCAGGTCCATGAGCTGCCTGATGCGCCGCTGCAGCGTGCGCAGGGACAGACCGAGCCGGCCGGCGACCGCCTCGTCGGTCAGCTTGGCCGGCCACTCCTGCGTCGTGCCCGACAGCCCGATGCGCGCCACCGGCCCGCGCACGTCGCCCGCCAGGTCCGTACGCACGTCGTAGTCGAGTTGCAGCAGCGGGATGTCCACGTTGAACGGCCCGTCCGGGTCGTTGGCGCCGGAGGAGAACCCCCACTCGGTGCGCGCGCGGGTCGAGGTCCGCCACGTCCCGCCGTCCCCGGCGCTGTCCAGCACCAGCCGGTACGGCAGCGCCGCCGGCGAGTCGTCGGGAAGAGGTGTCGAGGGGCATACGACCGATCCAACGCCGCCCCGATCGGCCCGGCCGAGACGGCGGCCCGGCGGAAGCCCGCCTTGGCGGCGACCCGCCACCTAACCGCGGGTCACGTACGCGTTGACCTCCCCGGCAAGCTCGATCTGATGCAGGAAGTCGCTGCCGTCGATGCCGAAGCCGACCTCGGCCGCGCCCGCCTCGGCGAAGGCCGCGACCCGTTCCGCCGCCTCCCGCGGGGGTCCGCTCACCGTGGCCTCGCGGATCTCCTCGGGCGAGAGCTGGAAGAATCCGGCGAGCTGGGCCTCCATCGCCCGCTTCGCCTCGGGGTCGTCGCCCAGGACGGCGTGCACACCCACGTGGACGAAGGGGGCGGGCCTGCCGTACTCGTCGGCGAACTCCTTCAGCCTGGCCACGGCCGCCTGGAGCTGGGCGGGTGTCAGCCCGGAGGGCAGCCAGCCGTCGGCGTAGCGTGCCACCCGCCGCAGGCCGGCCTCGCCGGTGCCGGAGCCGACCAGCAGGGGCGGCACCGCCGTCCCGGGGGCCAGGGTCACCTCCGGGCCGTCACCCACCGGGGTGGGGCGGCCGGCGATCAGGCCGGGCAGCGCGCGCAGGGCCTCGTCGGCGGCCCGGCCGCGGTTCGTGCCGGTGGCGCCGATCGCGATCCAGAACGGCGAGCCGGGAAAGCCCCCGATCCCCACGCCCAGCCGGACCCTGCCCCGCGAGAGGTACTGCAGGGTCTGCACCTGCGCCGCCATCATCGCCACCGGCCGGGTGGGCGCCGACAGCACCCCGAAGTCCAGCGTGATCCGCTCGGTGACGGCGGCGGCCGTGGCCAGCGTGACCACGCTCTCCAGCGCGAGCGTCCCGTCCCCGATGAGCACGTCGGCGGCGCCCAGGGAGTCGAGGCCGGCCTCCTCGGCCAGCCGCGCCGCGCGGGCCACGCCGTCGGGGCCGAGCGTTTCTATCTCCTGCATCGTCGGAAGCCCGACGCCGATCTTCACCATGGATCCACTGTGCAACCTCAATTCGGCTTGAGGTCAAATCCTGTCGAGAAGGGGCCGGGCCGTTCGTGTAGAAGGTGACCGAGGGAAGGACAAGAGGATGAACTACCTGCTGGCGATCTACCAGCCCGACGGCGAGCCGCCGGAGGGACTGCTGGACGAGGTGCTGCCGCGCGTCGTCGCCTGGGACGACGAGGTCAAGGCGGCCGGGCAATGGGTGTTCGCCGCCGGGCTGCACCTGGCCTCGACCGCGACCGTCGTGCGCGCCAAGGACGGCGACGTGCTCATGACCGACGGGCCGTTCACCGAGGGCAAGGAACATCTCGGCGGCTTCACCGTGATCAGCGCCCCCGACCTGGACGACGCCCTGGCGTGGGCGGGCAAGCTGGCGAAGGCCGTCGGCCTGCCGATCGAGGTGCGCCCGATCCACGGTGACTGACCAGGTCGAACGCGTCTTCCGCGAGGAGTACGGCCGTGCGGTCGCGGTCCTGGTCCGCTCCTTCGGCGACATCGACCTCGCCGAGGAGGCGGTCCAGGACGCCTTCGCGACCGCGCTGCGCCGCTGGCCGGAGGAGGGTCCGCCGCCCAGCCCGTCCGGATGGATCATCACCACCGCCCGCAACCGGGCCATCGACCGGCTGCGCCGGGAGTCCTCTCGCCAGGACCGGCACGCGCAGGCCGCGCTCCTGCGCGCCCGCGAGGAGCCGCCCGCCGAGGAGGGGCCCGTGCGCGACGAACGGCTGCGCCTGATCTTCACCTGCTGCCATCCCGCCCTGGCCAGGAACGTCCAGGTCGCGCTCACGCTGCGGCTGCTCGGCGGGCTCACCACCGCCGAGATCGCGCGGGCGTTCCTGGTGCCGGAGCCGACGATGGCCCAGCGTTTGGTCCGTGCGAAGGGCAAGATCCGCGACGCGAAGATCCCCTACCGGGTGCCGAAGGAGTCCGACCTGCCCGACCGGCTGCGTTCGGTGCTGGCCGTCGTCTACCTCATCTTCAACGAGGGCCACCTGGCCAGGGAGGACCTCTGCGCCGAGGCGATCCGGCTCGGGCGGCTGCTGGCCGCGCTGATGCCGGACGAGCCCGAGGTGATCGGGCTGCTGGCGCTCATGCTGCTGATCGAGGCGCGGCGGGCCGGCCGTACCGGGGAGTCGGGTGAGCTGGTCCCGCTCGCCGCGCAGGACCGCGCGCGGTGGGACCGCGCGCTCGTGGCAGAAGGCCGTGAGCTGGTACGGCGGTGCCTGCGCCGCGACCGCCCGGGCCCGTACCAGATCCAGGCGGCGATCAACGCGGTCCACAGCGACCCGCCGCCGACGGACTGGGCGCAGATCCTGGCCCTGTACGACCAGCTGATCGCGCTGGCCCCGACCCCCGTCGTGGCGCTGAACCGGGCGGTCGCGCTCGCCGAGGTCCGGGGAGCCGCCGCGGCGCTGCCCCTGGTCGAGGAGCTGCCGCTGGACGGCTATCACGTCTTTCACGCCGTCCGCGCCGACCTGCTGCGCCGCCTGGGCAGGAATGCCGAGGCGGCGCCGGCCTACGAACGGGCGATCGCGCTCACCGGCAGCGCGGCGGAGCGCACGTTCCTGCGGGGCCGGCTGGCGGCCCTGCGGTGACGTCCGTCCGGGTCAGGGGACGATGTTGACCAGCTTCGGCGCGCGGACGATCACCTTGCGGGGCTCGCCCGACAGGTGCGCCCGCACCTTCTCCGAGGCCAGCGCCAGCGCGCGCAGGTCACTCTCGGAGATGTCGGGGGCCACCTCCAGCCGGTCGCGGACCTTGCCCGCCACCTGCACCACGGCGGTCACCGACTCCTCGACCAGCAGCGCGGGATCGGCCACCGGCCAGCCTGCCAATGCCACCGAGCCGGTACGGCCCAGCCGCTCCCAGCCCTCCTCGGTGGTGTAGGGCGCGACCAGCGACAGCATGACCGCCAGCGACTCGGCCGCCTCGCGCACCGCGGGGTCGCCCGCGCCGGGGCCGGAGTCGATGGCCTTGCGGGCGGCGGAGGTCAGCTCCATCAGGCGGGCGATCGCCACGTTGAACCGGTAGGACTCGATCAGCTTGGTGACCTCGTCGATGGTCTTGTGGGTGACCTTGCGCAGCGCCGGGTCGCCCTGCGAGAAGTCGGCGCCGGCCTCACTGGCGACCTCGTCCATCACGCGGAAGGCGCGGGCCAGGTACTTCTGCGAGGCCTGCGGCGATACGTCGGCCCAGTCGATGTCGTCCTCGGGCGGGCTGGCGAACAGCATCGTCAGCCGGACCGCGTCGACGCCGAAGTCGTCGATCTGCTTACCCAGGTCGACGCCGTTGCCCAGGGACTTCGACATGGCCTTGCCGCCGTTGATCACCTGGCCCTGGCCCAGCTGGCGCATGAACGGCTCGGTGAAGTCGACCATGCCCATGTCGTGCAGCACCTTGACGAAGAAGCGCGAGTACAGCAGGTGCAGGACCGCGTGCTCCACGCCGCCGACGTACATGTCGATCGGGCCCCACTCGCGGATCTTCTCCACGTCGAACGGGCCGTCGGTGTAGGTGGGGTCGGTGTAGCGCAGGAAGTACCAGGCGGAGTCGACGAAGGTGTCCATGGTGTCGGTGTCGCGCTTGGCGGCGCCGCCGCACTTGGGACAGGCGACGTTGACCCACTCGGTGGCACCGGCCAGCGGGGAGATGCCCTTGGGGGCCAGCGCCTCGCCGCGCAGGTCGGGCAGCGTGACCGGCAGCTGGTCGTCGGGGACCGGCACCTCGCCGCAGTCGGGGCAGTGGATGATCGGGATCGGCGTCCCCCAGAAGCGCTGACGCGACAGCAGCCAGTCGCGCAGGCGGAAGTTGATCGCGCCCTTGCCCCGGCCGTCGGTCTCCAGGCTCCGGATGATCGTGGCGATGGCCTCGGTCTTGCTCAGGCCGTCGAGCGGGCCGGAGTTGACCAGCGTGCCCTCGCCGGGGGTGGCCTCGCCGGTCTCGCCGGGGTCGGCCAGCCCGGTGTGCACGACGACCCGCACCGGCAGGCCGAATTTCAGCGCGAAGTCCAGGTCGCGCTGGTCGTGCGCGGGCACCGCCATGATCGCGCCGTGGCCGTAGTCGGCCAGGACGTAGTCGGCCGCCCAGACCGGGATGCGCTCGCCGTTGACCGGGTTGATCGCGTGGCGGCCCAGGAAGACGCCGCTCTTGTCCTTGTCGGTGGACATGCGCTCGATGTCGCTGAGCTTGGCGACCTCGGCCCGGTAGGCCTCGAACTCGGCGCGGTGCTCGTCGGTGACGATCTCGTCGGCCAGCGCGGCGTCCACGGCGACCACGAAGAAGGTGGCGCCGAACAGGGTGTCGGGGCGCGTGGTGAAGACGTGGACCGGCTCCTCGCGGCCCTCGATCTCGAACAGCACGTCGGCGCCCTCGGAGCGGCCGATCCAGTTGCGCTGCATCGTCAGCACGCGCTCCGGCCAGCCGCCCTCCAGCTGGCTCATGTCGTCCAGCAGGCGCTGCGCGTAGTCAGTGATCTTGAAGTACCACTGCGTCAGCTCGCGGCGCACGACCTCGGCGCCGCAGCGCTCGCACTTGCCGGCCACGACCTGCTCGTTGGCCAGCACGGTCTGGTCGTTGGGGCACCAGTTGACCAGTCCGCCCTTGCGGTAGGCCAGGCCGCGCTCGAAGAAGCGGTTGAACAGCCACTGGTTCCAGCGGTAGTACTCGGGGTCGCTGGTGTGCAGGCGGCGCGACCAGTCGAAGGAGATCGCGTAGCGCTTGAAGGAGTTGGCCTGGACGTCGATGTTGGCGTAGGTCCACTCGGCCGGGTGGGCGTTCCGCTTGATCGCGGCGTTCTCGGCGGGCAGGCCGAAGGAGTCCCAGCCGATGGGGTGCAGGACGTTGTAACCCTGCTGGAACCAGTAGCGGGCGACGACGTCGCCGATGGCGAAGACCTCGCCGTGGCCCATGTGAAGGTCACCGGAGGGGTAAGGGAACATGTCCAGCATGTAGCGGCGCTCGCGGGGGTCGGCGGCGTCCTCGCTGGCCCGGAACGGGTCCTGCTCCTCCCATCGCTGCTGCCACTTGGCCTGCAGCGCCTGCGGGTCGTACTCACTCACGGCGGTGTCCTTCTGGTTTGATTCTGACCCCATAAGAAAACCCCTCGTATGACAACGAGGGGTAGCCGCGACGGCGAGATCTCAGGGCCGTCGCGGCCCGCTAAGAAGCAGGGTCGCGGAACGCATAGGTCAAGCCTAGCGCACGTCTTCGGAAGAATGAGGGGACTACGCCTGGGGCACCCGGCAGAATGGGCCCTTCAGGTCCTATGAGACCTCGTTGAGATCTATCCGTTGTGACCTCATATGTCCCATTAGAATACTCTCGTCGCCGTGGCCAACCCTGCTGAGCCTGACCGATCAGCGGCCGACCTGCCGATGCAGGATCCGCCGACGGATCCGCACGGCTTCGCACGTTTCCCTGCGGAAGACCACGGGCCACATGAGATCATGCCGGATGCGTCTAATCCGGACATAACCTCGGGAGGTACGGCAGCAATGGCAACGGAGAATTCCGGAGCACCACACTTGCCGCCATCCTGGCCCGAGGTGCCCACGTCCTGGCCGGAGGCTCGCGACGAGGTGCCGACCTCATGGCCGGAGGCGGGACCGCCGCCGCAGCCCACCTGGCCGGAACCACCGCAGCGTGACCCACTCGGCGGCAGGGACCCCTTGGTCGATCCTCGCGACCCCTTGGGTGACCTGTCGGGTGGCAGACGGAGCCGGGACGCACAGGGAATGAGAGACCAGCAGAACATGCGTGATCAGCAGGGTACGCGCGAGCAGCCTCCCGTCCGGGATCCGCTGCCCGCCTGGTCCGACACCCCCGCGCCGGCCCCCTGGCCGGAGACCGCCCAGCCCGGCGGCGCGCACTCCGCCCCGCAGAACCCCTTGGCACAGAACCCTTTGACGCAGAGCCCGTCCGGGCAGAACCCTTCGGCACAGCAGAACCCTTCGGCACAGCAGAGCCCGGGGCAGCAGGTGTGGCCGGAGATGCCGCCGCCCGCCGACGGAGCCTGGTCCAACCTGTCCAGCCCCGCCCCCTGGCCCCCGGCCGGACCGCCGCAGAAGGACCCGTGGCCCCCGGCCGCGCCGCCGCCGGCGGGCGCCCAGCCCGACCCGCGCGCCTGGCAGCAGGACGGCCGCCCCGACGCTCCGGCCTGGCAGCCCGACGGACGCACGGAGACCCCGGGATGGCAGCCCGAGGGGCAGCCGGTTCAGCAGGCGGCGCCCAAGGGCGACCCCATGGACCGGACGATCACCTACAACGAGGCCTACCCCACCCCCGCCGCCCCGCCGCAGGAGCCGGATGAGCACGGCCAGCAGGGCCAGCACGCCCGGCCGGGCTCCAACCTGAGCCGCGACCCGTCCGACCCCGACCGCCCGTTCGTCACCGCGGGCCAGATCAGCGGCTCGCGCACCCCTCCGCCCGAGCGTCAGCAGGAGCTCTGGAACACCGTCTTCGGCGACAACTACCAGGAGATGGGCGACGACGGCAAGGAGTCGCTCGACGAGCCGGGCAAGCCGGTGTGGCTGTTCGCGCTGGCCGCCTCGGTCGCGGTGGCCCTGGTGGCCGCGCTGGTGTGGGCGTTCGTCGCGGGACCGCTGGCCAGCGAGAGCGAGCCCACGGACCCGCCCGCCGCCAAGCCCCAGGCCAGCGGCAAGCCCACACCCACCAAGCCGTCCACCACGATCGGCCCGCTGAAGCGCTTCCCCGGCAAGGCGGCCCCGGTCATGGGCGTGGTCCCCGACCAGCAGGCCGGCATCTCGGTGCCCCGCCTGGGCGGCACCTGGCTGCTCGACCAGCGGCCCCTGGTGAAGACCACCTACGGCTACGACACCCGCCAGTACGTCCAGGTCGGCACCGACACCTACGCCAACCTGATGACCGGCCCGCTCCCCCAGCGCCTGGCCGCCTCCTACACCTCCAAGGACGACCTGGAGCCGGTGATCAAGCAGGTCGTGCTGAGCGCCCGCAAGCGTTTCTTCCCCGAGGACAACAAGGTCAGGAAGATCGCCCAGCAGCCGCTCAAGATCAACGGCTCGACCGGCCGCCTGATCGCCTACGAGCTGACCTCCGGCACCGGCAAGGCCACGATCGTGACCGCGGCCATCAACACGGCCAACGAGCTTCCGGCCATCGTCTACATGTCCGTCCCCGGCGACGCCAAGCGGCTCCTGCCCGACATCAACACCGTGGTCAAGCAGATCAAGGTGACCAACCCGGCCCCCTGACCCTCAGAACGTGCACTCCATGTGCTTGATGCCGTTGATGAAGCTGGAGTGCAGCCGGTCCGGGTGACCGGCCTCCAGCTGGGGGACGCGGCGCAGCAGTTCGCGCAGCATCACGGTGATCTCCCGGCGGGCCAGGTGGGCGCCCAGGCAGAAGTGGGGGCCGGGCCCGCCGTACCCGACGTGGGGGTTGGGGTCGCGGGTGATGTCGAAGGCGTACGGGTCGGTGAAGACGCGCTCGTCGCGGTTGGCGGCCCAGTAGAACAGGACGACCTTCTCGCCCTCGCGGTACAGGTTGCCGTTCATCTCGTGGTCGCGGGTGACCTTGCGGCGCATGAAGTTCACCGGCGAGGCCAGCCGGACGATCTCCTCGACGGCGCCGGGCAGGCGGGCCTCGGTGTCCTCCAGGAGGAGGGCGCGCTGGTCAGGGTGGTTGGAGAGCAGGCGCATGCCGTACGAGATGGCGTTGCGGGTGGTCTCGTTGCCGGCCACGACCAGGAGGATGAAAAAGGACCCGAGCTCCTGCAGCGTCAGATGCTCGCCGTCGATGTTGGCGTTGACCAGAGCGGAGATGAGGTCGCCCGTGGGGTTGCCGGTGCGGTGGGCGGCGAGGTCCTGGACGAGCTGCTGGAGTTCCATGCCGGCGTTGAGCAGGCGTTCGGCGACCTTGGTCAGGTCGTCGCCGGCGTACTCGGGGTCGAAGCCGCCGAGGATCAGGTTCGAGCGCTCGAAGATGAACTGGTAGTCCTTCTCCGGGATGCCCATCATGTCGCAGATGATCTTCAAGGGCAGGCGGGCGGCGACCTCGGTGACGAAGTCGCAGCCGGAGCCGGTGACGAGGAGGTCGTCGACGATCTGGGCGGCGGCGGTCTCCACGTCGGCCTCGAACTGCTTGATCATCTTGGGCGTGAAGGCCCGGGAGACGATGCGGCGCAGGCGGGCGTGGCGCGGGTCGTCCATGTTGATCATCGAGCCGAAATACTCGGCGAACTCCGGGGGCATGTCGGGGATGTTCGTGGCCCCGCCCCTGCCCGAGCTGAACACCTCCGGGTTACGGCTGGCCTCCAGGATGTCGGCGTGCCTGACGAGCGCGTGGTAGCCGATGCCCTTGGGAGCGAAGGACACCTCCATCTCCTCGAAGAAGGCGGGGGTGTCCCGTGCGCGCAGCGTGTCGAAGGCCGCTTCCCGCTCGGCCATGGGCCTGGCCCAGAAGTGCTGATCCGACAGATCGAAGTCGAGTGCGCTCATGTGCCCATAATTCGAGAAAGCGGGCACTTACGTCAATACTTGGCACGTACACCGTACGTAGGCCCTGGAAAATCGATGGCCGGGCGCCCGCGGGCCCGATAGCGTCGGGCGTATGACGTTCTTCTTCCTGCGCTAGCGACCCCGTCGGCGGGCACGCGGCTCAGTGACCCACCGCCGGCGATGCGGGACGGCTCCACGCCCTCCCGAGTCGCGACGTGGGAGAAGGACACGTGCATACCCTTGCCGTGGCCAGGTCGGTGCACGGCATCGAACACCTGGTGGCCACGGAGATCCGTCATGCCGGGCTGGGCATCGTGCGCGAGGTGCGGCACCGGGAGGTCTGGTTCGAGATCACGCGGCCGGGGGCGTTGGAGCTCCGCCTGGCCGACGACGTCCTGCTGGTGGGAGCCGTGGTCGACGGCGTCGGGCCGCGCCGTGACGCGCTGCGCCGCCTGGCCTCGGCCGCCGCGCGCATCGACGTCCACGCCGTGGCCGCAGGGCGGCCTCTCGGGCCCGGCTCCGGTGTGGAGGTGTCAGCCTCGTTCCTGGGGCGGCGCGCCTACAACCGCTACGACATCGAGGACGCGGTCGGGCCCGAACTCGGCCGTCCCTACCACGCGCGGCGCGAGGGCCGGGTGCCTCCGGCAGGCGCCGCGTCGTGGCGGGTGACGGTCGAGGGCGAGCGGGCCGTGATCGCCCTGCGGGCGGGCGCGCGTCCGCTGCACCGTCGTGCCTACAAGGTGCGCTCGGTGCCGGGAACGCTGCACCCGCCGCTGGCCGCCGCCATGGCGTACCTGGCCGAGCCGAAGGGGCTGGTGATCGATCCGTGCTGCGGCGCCGGCACCACGCTCATCGAGGCCGCCGCCCTCGCGCCGGAGGCCCGCACGCTGGGGTTCGACCGTTGCGGCGAGGCGATCGCCGCGGCCGCCGCCAACGGCCCGCGCCTGGCGTGGGCGCGCGCCGACGCGGGCCGCGTCCCGCTGCCCTCGGGGAGCGTGGACCGCGTGCTGGTCAACCCGCCCTGGCAGCGGCAGGTACGGCTGGCCGGATCCGGTCACCGGCTCTGGGCGGAGCTGCGCCGGGTGCTGGCCGACGGAGGGCGGGTGGTGGCACTGGTGCCTGAGGTGCCGCGCGGCTGGGCCGTACTGGAGAGGGTGGATGTTTCGCTTTTTGGGCGGCATCCCATCCTGGCCATGATGACTCCGGACAAATCCTGATCACGGTTTTGGTGGGCGGGGGACATCCGGGCCGGGTCCCGCGGCTGGCAGCGTGGACACATGAGCGAGGTTGTGATCACGGGGCTCGGGGCCGTCACGCCGCTGGGCGGCGATGTTCCCTCGACGTGGGCGGGACTGCTGGCCGGCCGGTCCGGGGTGGTGGCGCTGCGGGAGTCCTGGGCGGAGCAGTTGCCCGCGCGGATCGCGGGGCGGCTGACCGTGGATCCGGCCGCGCTCCTGGGGCGGCAGAAGGCCCGCCGCCTCGACCGCTGCGAGCAGATCGCGCTGCTCGCCGCCCGTCAGGCCTGGGCGGACGCGGGGCGTCCCGAAGTCGATCCCGAACGGCTCGCGGTCGTGATCGGCACCGGCACCGGCGGCGTCACGACCCTCCTCGACCAGGACGACGTGCTGGAGAAGGAGGGCGTGCGCCGCGTGTCGCCGCACACCCTGCCCATGCTCATGCCGAACGGCCCGGCCGGCTGGGTCAGCATCGAACTCGGCGCGCGAGCCGGCGCCCACGCCCCGGTGAGCGCCTGCGCGGCCGGGGCGGAGGCGATCGCGGCCGGAGCCGACCTGATCCGGCTGGGGCGCGCGGACGTCGTCGTCGCCGGTGGTACGGAGGCGTGCGTGCACCCGCTGACGCTCGCCGCCTTCGCCCAGGCCAAGGCGGTCTCGACCCGCAACGACCGGCCCGAGCGGGCCTCGCGGCCCTTCGACGCGGACCGCGACGGGTTCGTGCTGGCCGAGGGAGCCGCGGTGGTGGTCCTGGAACGGGCCGGGTGGCGCGACGGCGCGGCGCTGGCCCGCCTGGCCGGGCACGGGATCACCGCCAACGCCGAGCACATCACCGCCTCCCAGCTCGACGGCCAGGCACGGGCGATGCGCATCGCGCTGCGCGAGGCGGGGCTGTCGGGCCAGGACGTGACGCACGTACAGGCGCACGCCACCTCGACCCCCGACGGCGACGTGGTCGAGGCCGCCGCGATCGCCCAGACCGTGGGCGGGCATCCGGCGGTGACCGCGATCAAGTCGGCGACGGGGCACCTGTGCGGGGCCTCAGGCGCGTTCGCGACCGTGGCGGCGGTGCTGGCCATGCGCGACGGCCGCGTCCCCGCCACCCGCAACCTGGACCGCCTGGACTCCCGCGTCGAACTGGACGTGGTCACCGGCACACCCCGCCACTGGCTGCCGGGCCCCTCGATGGTGAACGCCTTCGGCTTCGGCGGCCACAACGTGAGCCTGGTGTTCACCCCAGCCAGTCGAGGATCCGCGCGTTGACCTCGCGCGGCTTCTCCAGGTGCAGGAAATGCCCGGCGTCCTCGACGATCTCCGCCCGCGACCCCTCCGGCAGCACGCTCGCCACGTCCGCCACCAGGTCGGCGCCGAGGCAGCCGTCCTGGGCGCCGTGAAGGTACAGCACGGGGCGTACCGGGCCTTCTGTCGCGGCGGCCTGCTCGGCGGCGTACCGGCCTGAAGGCGGGGTGGTGCCGAGCATGGCCCGGTAGTAGCCGATGGCGGCGGCCAGGTTGGCCGGCTCGCCCAGGCTCTGCTTCAGGAAGGCGAGGTCCTCGGTGGCGTCGTGGCCGGGCGACCAGTCCCTCCACAGCCCGTCGAGGAACCCGGGCGCCGACGCCGCGGTCTCGGCCAGCGCCGTCTGGAACAGGAAGATGTAGAAGGACCGCTTGAGCTGCTCGTAGGTGAAGAACGTGCCCAGCAGCCACTTCGTCGGAGGTACGGCGAGCGCCACCGACCTGCGGAAGCGCTCGGTGGTGCCGTAAACCGGGTAGGTGCCCCAGTCGTGGCCGATGATGACCGCGTTCTCGTCGCCGCCCAGCTCCTCGTGCAGGGCGTTGGCGTCGGCCACCAGGGCGCCCAGCTCGTAGCCTTCTGTGACCTCGGTGGGGGCGTAGCCGCGCATGAAGGGGGCGACGGCGCGGTAACCGCGCTCGGCCAGCTCGGGCATCAGGTGCCGCCAGGTGTGCGCGGTGTCGGGGAAGCCGTGCATGCACAGGGCCAGCGGCCCGTCACCCAATGCGAGGTAAGCGAACTCCACACCGTTGGCGTGGATATTCCTGATCTCCATGCGCGGAAACCTAGTGCCCTCTCCGCCCCCCGTCCATCAACCACCCCACGACGAGGACGGGACCCCACGGCCAGACGGACCACCACGGGCTTCCACGGGCTTCCACGGGCTTCCACGCGAACCACCGGCCACGCGGGCGAGCCGGCCGCCAAGCGGGTGAGCCGACGGGCAAGTGGGCGAGCCGGCGGCCATGCGGGCGGGCCGACGGAGTGCACGTGCCCGCCACCGGCCGGCACGGCACGGCACCGCCCGGCGCGGCTCCCGGGGCGGCGTGACACAGTCGCGCGCGGCCCTGCGGCGGGCGGACCGCCGTGGGCTTCCGAGGGATCGACCGCAGAGCGGGCCGGCCACGGCGACGGCATCGCCCTGGCGCGCCACCGCTCGGCACCCGGGCGGTGTGACACGGGTGCGCGGGCAGTGACGGCACGTTGGCTGGGCGGGGGTGGCCGATCGCGGGGTTGTGTCAGGTGGTGTAGCGGAGGTGCTTGATGCCGTTGATGAAGTTGGAGAGGAGGAAGTCGGGTTCGCCCTCGGACGCGATGGCGGGCAGGCGGGTGAGGAGTTCGCGGAACATCACGGTCATCTCGCGCTTGGCCAGGTGGGCGCCCAGGCAGTAGTGGGGGCCGGGGCCGCCGAAGCCGACGTGCGGGTTGGGGTCGCGGGTGATGTCGAAGGTGTCCGGGTCGGTGAAGACCGCCTCGTCCCGGTTGGCGGAGTTGTAGAACAGCAACACCTTGTCGCCCTGGTTGTACCGCATGCCGTTCATCTCGACATCCCGCGTCAGCGTGCGGCGGAACTGGATGACCGGCGTCGAGTACCGGACGATCTCGTCGCAGGCCTTGGCGATGCGGCCGTCGAAGTCGGCCATGAGGTGTTCGCGCTGTGCGGGATGGTCGGTGAAGAGCTTCAGCCCGTACGCGATGGCGTTACGGGTGGTCTCGCTGCCGGCCACCACCAGGAGGATGAAGAAGGAGCCGAGCTCCTGGGAGGTGAGGCGTTCTTCGCCGTTGACCAGGAGGCTCACCAGATCGCCCGTGGGGTGTTCGCGGCGCTGGTCGCCGAGGCGGGCGGCGAGGCGGTTCAGGCTGTAGCCGGCGTGCAGGAGCTTGCCGAGGCCGCGGGCGACGTTCATGCGCTTGAAGTCGGGCTCGATGCCCGTGTACTCGGCGTCGGTGTTGCCGAGGATGATGTTGGTCCGCCGCAGCACCATGTCATGAAATTTCGCGGGGATGCCCATCATGTCGCAGATGACGCGTACGGGGAGCCTGGCGGCGATCTGCTCGACGAAGTCACCCGGGCCCTGCGCGATGGCGTCGTCCACGATCTCGGCGGCGGCCCTGGCCAGGTCCTCCTCCATCTTGGAGAGGATGCGCGGGGTGAAGGCGCGGGAGACGATCCTGCGTAACCTGGCGTGCTTGGGGTCGTCCATGTTGATCATCGAGCCGAAGTACACGGCCAGCCAGCGCGGCATGTCCGGGATGCTGTTGGAGCAGGGCTCGCTGCTGAACACGGCCGCGTTGCGGCTGGCCTCGGTGACGTCGGCGTGGCGTACCAGGGCGTAGTAGCCGGGGCCGCCGCCGATGAAGGGCACGTGGTTCTCGCGGACGAACACCGGGCGCTCCAGCCCGCGCAGCTGACGGAAGGCGTCCATGCGCTCGGCTTGCGGTAAGGCCCAGAACGGTATCTGCGACAGGTCGATGTCGGATGTCGCCGTCATGTCTCCCAAGAGTTGCGCAAGCAATCACTTACGTCAAGACCGGCGCCGCCCCCGCGACGCCGGTCGGAACACGCTTCAGCAGCCGTCGAGGTACGTCTTGCCCTCGGTCCAGACGGTGTCGTCGAAGTCGTGCGCGTACACGCCCAGAGTGGCGTCCACGGGGTGGTTGCTCGCGTTCCTCCAGAGCCGGCCCGACTGACGCTCCTTGAGCCGCACCTGCGAACCCTGGATCCGGAAGGTGATGTCGGTGTTCTGCGAGGTGCGGTTGTAGACCCACACGCATGCCCCGGCGGGGACCGTGCGGACCTGGCAGCCGTTGTTCCAGCCCATGGCGGGCGCCTTGCAGCGGAAGGGCTTGTCGTCCGACGCCAGGGCCGGCGCCCCGCCCACCGCGAGGGCCGCGGTCAGGACCAGCAGAGCGTTCTTGATCATGAGATTCCTCCTCTCGGAGCGTAGCGAAATGGCTACGCTGTGCGATGCCTCCACTGTTGGCGGGGCGGTGCGGCGATGGGGAGGGGTTGACCGTTTCCCGATGGATGGGCGACGCCAGGAAACGACCGCGTTCGGCGCGGAACTACGCAGGTGGCGCACGCTTCGCGGGCTCTCGCTGACCACGCTGGCCGAGCGGGTGCACTACAGCAAGGGCTACCTGAGCAAGATCGAGAACGGCGGCAAGCGGCCCACGCCCGAGCTGGCGCGCGCCTGCGACCGCGCGCTCGAAGCCAACGGCGCCCTGGAACGGCTGGCCCCGCCCAGAACCGGCGGCGGCGACGAATGCCCCTACCCGGGCCTCGACGCCTTCGGCCCCGGCAGCGCCCACTGGTTCTTCGGCCGTGAGGAGGCGACCGCCGAGCTGACCATGCGGCTGGCCGCCAGGATGGACGGCGGCGGCCCGCTCGTGGTGGTGGCGCCGTCGGGAGCGGGCAAGTCCTCGCTGCTCGGCGCCGGCCTGGTGCCCGCGCTGGCCCGCGGCGCCCTGCCCCGTGCGGGTTCCAGCGAGTGGCCGGTCGTTCTGTTCACCCCGACCGCCCGGCCCATGGCCCGCCTGGCGGAGATCCTCGGCACGGACGGCCGGCTCGTGCTGGTGGCCGACCAGTTCGAGGAGGCGTTCACGCTCTGCCGCGACGACGCCGAACGCGACCTGTTCGTCCGCACGCTCAACGAGCTGGCCGTCTCCGGCCGGGCGCTGGTCGTGCTGGGCCTGCGCGCCGACTACTACGGCCACCTGCTCGCCCACCCCGAGCTGGTGGCGGCGTTGCGCGGCGGCCAGCTCGCGCTCGCGCCGCTGACCGAGCGGCAGCTGCGCGCCGCCATCACCGAACCCGCCAAGGCCGTGGGCCTGAGCCTCGAACCCGGCCTGGCCGACCTGCTTCTGCGCGACGGCGGCGAGCCCGGCACGCTGCCGCTGCTTGCCCACGCCCTGCGCGCGCTGTGGCAGCAGCGCGAGGGCGGCGTGCTGACCGTGGCCGGCTACCACCGCACCGGCGGCATCCACGGCGCCGTGGCCACCACCGCCGAGGACCTCTACACCGGCTTCGACGACGCCGCGCGCGAGGTGGCCAGACGCCTGCTGCTGCGGCTGGTGCAGCTCGACCCCGACGGCGGCCAGACCCGCCGCCGGGTCCCGCTCGGCCTGATCTCGCCCGCCTGGCGGCCGGTCCTGGACGCGCTGGTCGGCGCCCGCCTGCTGACGGCCGACGAGAGCGAGGTGTCGATCGCCCACGAGGCGCTGCTGGGCGCCTGGCCGAGGTTGCGCGACTGGATCGAGACCGACCGCGCGGGCCTGCAGACCCGGCGCAGGCTGGGCGAGGCGGCCCAGGCGTGGCGGCAGGCGGGCGACGACGCCTCGTTCACCTACCGGGGCGCCTCGCTGGCGGTGGCACGCGAGTGGGCGGCCGCGCATCCCGACGAGCTCGGCCCGCTGGAGGCGGAGTTCGTGCGCGCGGGCGAACACGAGGAGCGGCGTGCCGCGAGGAAACTGCGCCGCCTGGTCGCGGCGCGCACCGCGCTGGTGGTCGTCACGGCCATGACGGCCGGCGTGGTGGTCTGGCAGGTCGGCGACGCCAGGGCCGAGCGCGACGAGACGCTCTCGCGGCAGGTGGCCGCGGTCGCCGGTTCCGTGCGCCCGGGAAACGCGCCGCTGGCGGCGGGCCTGGCGCTGGCGGCGTGGCGGCGGGCCGAGACCCCCGAGTCGCTGGGCGCGCTGATCGGCTCCAGCGGCTTCCCCGCCGGGAGCCGGTCGAGCGCGGGCGCGGGGCGGGTGACGGTCATGGCCGCCAGCGCGGACGGCTCCGCCGTGGTGACGGGCGACTCGGCGGGTGAGGTGTGGCTACGCCGTACGGGAGACCCCGCGCCGGGCCGTACCGGAGACTCCACGCCTGGCCGTACCGGAGACCCCGTGCTGCCCCGCACCGCAGACTCCGCGGTACGGCTGGCCTGGGACCTCGGCCGGATCACCACGGCGGCCTTCCGCCGGGACGGGCGGGTCGTGGCGGTCGGCGGCGAGAAGGGCGTGCGGGTCTGGCGGGTCGGCAGACCCGAGCCGATCGCCACCCACGCGGCCTCCGCCGTCACCTTCCTGGGCTTCGGCGGCGAAGACGGAGAAGCCGTGGTGGCGGGCACCGGCGAGGAGACCTTGACCTGGAAGGCCGCCACCCCGGAGCGCACGAAGCGGACGGACCGGCTCGTCGGCCTGACACCGGACGGCCCGATCGGCACCGACAGGCGGGGCACGCTCTTCGCCCTGAGCCCCGATCACGCCACCCTCGCCGCCGCGGACGGAGACCGGCTGTGGCTGGTCGACCGCGAGTCCGGCCGGGCCAGGGAACTGCCGACCACCGGCGGCTTCATCTACTCGCTGGCCTTCAGCCCCGACGGCCGGCAGGTCGCGGCGGGGACGAGCGCGCCCGGGGTGCGCCTGTGGAGCACCGCCGACGGCGCGCTCCTCACCGATCTCCCCCACCCGGCCGAGGTACGGGCGCTGGCCTACGGCGGCCGCGACCTGCTGGCCGGGGTGGCCGGCGGGGAGGTGTTCCGCTGGGCGATGCCGCTGCCTGCCCCGCGCGTCCACCCCGGCGAGGTCATGGCGGTGACCTCGGACGAGCGGGTCATGGCGACCGGCGGCAAGGACGGCGGCGTCGGCCTGTGGACTCTCGACGGCGCCCCGCTGGGCACGGCCGGGGAGCATGACGGCCAGGTCAACAACCTCGTCCTGGCCGGCGGCCTGATGGCCTCGGCGAGCGACGACGACACGGTCGGCGTCTGGGACGTCTCCCGGCCGGGCGGCCCGCGCCTGCTCGGCCGGTTCACCGGGCACGACACCGACGTGGTCGGCGCCGCCCTGAGCCAGGACGGCCGGATCGGCGCGAGCGTCTGCGAGAACGGGCACGTGCTCCTGTGGGACCCGGCGACCGGGAAGCGGCTGGGCGAGCTGCCCGGCGTCGACGGCGTGACCGACGTGATCCTCAGGGAGGACCTGCTGGCCGTCGGCGACGCGGAGAACAACGTGCAGATCTGGGACGTCGGCCACCCCGACGCGCCGAAGCGGGTCAGGGTGCTGAAGGGCCACACCGGATACTCCGACGACCTCGACTGGCATCCGGGCGGCCGGTACCTGGCCAGCGCCGGGCACGACGGCGCCGCGCTGGTGTGGGACCTGTCGCTGGCCGAGGACACGCCCGTGGCCCGGCTGACCGGCCACACCGGGATCGTCAGGAGCGTCTCGTTCGACTCCGCGAGCGGACGCCTGGCCACGATCGGCACCGACGGGACGTTGCGCCTGTGGGAGCAGCACCGGCTCCAGGCGGTCTGGCGGGCCGCGGGCGCCGCGCTGCGCTTCCTGCCCGGCGGGCGGCTGGTGTCCGGCGGCCACGACGGCCTGCTCCACCGGTGGACGCTGGCTCCGGAGCCGGTGGCCGCGCGCATCTGCGCGCTCGACCCCACTCCCGTCAGCGCGCGGGAGTGGAGCCGGCACGTCTCCGACGGCTCCTACGCCCCGGTGTGTCCCGAGCGCGACTGAAGGATCAGGTCGGCGCCCTTCTCGCCGATCATGACGGCGGGCGCGTGGGTGTGGCCCCGGTTGAGCGTCGGCATGATCGAGACGTCCACGACGCGCAGCCCTTCGAGACCGCGCACCTTGAGCGCGGGGTCGACGACGGATTCGGCGTCGGTGCCCATCCGGCAGGTGCCGACCGGGTGGTAGAGCGTCTCGCCGCGCTCGCGTACCCACTGGGCCAGTTCTTCGTCGCTCTCCGGCGCCCAGTAGGGCGACATGGGCCCGCCCGCGTAGGGGCGCATCGCGGTGGTGGTGAAGACCTGCTTGGCCGCCTTCAGCCCGGCGACCAGGCGCTTCACGTCGGCCTCCTGGGTGAGGTACCCGGGGTCGATGGCCACCTCTCGCCCGCTCAGCGAGACCCGCCCGCGGCTTTCCGGCTGCAGCAGCACGACGCCGACGGTCAGCCCGTGCCCGGTCGGCGGGGTGAGGCCGTGGTCGATGAACGGGCCGGGCGCGAAGATCAGCTCGATGTCCGGCGCGGGCTCCTCCGGCGAGGTCTTGATGAAGGCGACCGCCTCCCCCACGTTCGTGGTGAGCATGCCGGAGCGCAGCACGATGTAGCGGACCAGCTGCACCAGCGACTCGGCCTTGACCAGCGTGACCGGCTGTTTGGACTCGACGTAGACGCCGGTGGACAGGTGGTCCTGCAGGTTCCTGCCGACCTCGGGCAGGTCGTGGACGAGCTCCACCCCGGCCTCGCGCAGGTCCTCGGCCGCGCCCACGCCCGAGCGCAGCAGCAGGTACGGCGAGCCGATCGCCCCCGCCGACAGCACGACCTCCCGTCTGGCCGACACCCGCACCCCGCCGTGCTCGACCCCGACGGCCCGGTTGCCCTCGAACACCACGCGGTCCACGGTCGCGCCGGTGAGCACGGTGAGGTTGGGCCGCTTGAGCGCCGGGCGCAGGTAGGCGTCGGCCGAGCTCCAGCGGCGGCCGCGGTCCTGGGTGACCGGGGTGGGGCTGTAGCCCTCGTTGACGCGCTCGTTCAGCTCGCCGAGCCGGCGCATGCCGAGCTCCTGGCAGGCCTTGAGGAAGGCGGCGGTGGTGACGTTGGGGCTGCGCAGCTCGGAGATGTGGAGCGGTCCCGCGGTGCCGTACACGCCGCCGTTGTTGCTGCCGACGCGGTGCTCGGCCTTCTTGAAGTACGGCAGGACGTCGTTGAAGCCCCAGCCGGGGACGCCCCACTGGTCGTAGTCGGTCGCGCAGCCGCGTACCCACATCTGGGCGTTGAGCGAGGAGGAGCCGCCGATGACCCGCCCGCGCGGCCAGTAGAGCTCGCGCCCGGCCATCTCGGCCTGTTTGGTGGTGGTGTAGTTCCAGTCGTACTCGGTCTTGAACAGCGCCTTGAACCCGGCCGGCATCCGAATCTCGAGCTTGTCGTCCTGGCCGCCGGCCTCGACCAGCGCCACGGTCACGCCCGGATCGGCCGACAGCCTGTTGGCCAGGACGCACCCGGCCGAGCCCGCTCCGACGACCACGTAGTCGTACTCCATGACCCCTCCGAACGGTAAGTAACCTGGTACTTGCCTACCCCAGGGGACAGATCCCGTCCATACGCAGTTGTGACCTCAGTTACCTACCGGTCGGTATGCATCGCCTGCTTAGATGGCGGCAAGCCGGCCCGAGGGAGGAAGCTCTTCCATGCTCAACTTGTCGATCGTCCTGGAGGACAGCGCGAGGAACGCGCCAGACAAGACGGCCATCGTCTTCGGTGATATGCGACTGCCGTACTCGATGGTCGACAACGTGGCCAGCCAAGTGGCCAATCTGCTGGTTTCGCGGGGCATCGGCAAGGGGGACAAGGTCGCGCTGGCCTGTCCGAACCTGCCCTATTTCTCCTTCATCTACTTCGGCATCCTCAAGGCCGGCGCCACCGTGGTGCCGCTGAGCGTGCTGCTTCAGGGCAGGGAGATCGCCTACCACCTCGCCGACAGCGACGCCAAGGCGCTGTTCTGCTTCGAGGGAACGCCCGAGCTGCCGCTGGGCGCGCGGGGCAAGGCCGGGTTCGAGGCCACCGAGGGCTGCGAGCACTTCTTCGTGCTGCCCGCCACGGCGCTGGCGACCGAGTCGGAGCATGGCGAGTCGATCTGGGCGGCGCTGGGCGGCATGTCCAGCGAGTTCGCCACCGTGCAGACGGCGCCGGACGACACCGCGGTGATCCTCTACACCTCCGGCACCACCGGCCAGCCCAAGGGCGCCGAGCTGAGCCACCAGAACATGCTGGTCAACACCATGGTCTGCGACAAGATGTTCCCCAGGAGCGACGGGGGCGACGTCTACCTGGGCGTGCTGCCGCTGTTCCACTCCTTCGGCCAGACCGTGATCCAGAACACCGGCTTCCTGCGCGGGGCCACGATGGTGCTGCTCCCCCGCTTCGAGCCGGGCGACGCGCTGGCGATCATGCGCAAGGAAGGCGTGACGTTCTTCGCCGGCGTGCCGACCATGTACTGGGCCATGCTCACGAAGATCCACGCCGACGGCGCCGACGTGCCGACCACGCTGAACGTGGCCGTCGCGGGCGGCGCCGCCTCGCCCCTCGAGGTCCTCAACGACTTCGAGAAGACGTTCGGCATCGGCATCCTCGAGGGTTACGGCCTGTCGGAGACCTCCCCCGTGGCCAGCTTCAACCAGCTCGGCCGGCCCACCAAGCCGGGCACGATCGGCACGCCCATCTGGGGCGTGGAGATGAAGCTCATCGACGCCGACTGGAACACGGTCGGCGGCGAGGGCCCCGGCGAGATCGCCATCCGCGGCCACAACATCATGAAGGGCTACTACAACCGGCCCGAGGCCACGGCAGAGGTGATGAACGACGGCTGGTTCCGCACCGGCGACATCGCCACCCGCGACGCCGACGGCTACTACTCCATCTTCGACCGGGCCAAGGACATGATCATCCGGGGTGGCTTCAACGTCTACCCGCGCGAGGTCGAAGAGGTCCTCATGTCCCACCCGGACGTGTCACTGGTGGCCGTGCTCGGCGTGCCGCACGAGTCGCACGGCGAGGAGATCAAGGCGTACGTCATCCGCTCGGCCGGCTCGGCGATCACCGAGGACGAGCTGATCTCCTGGTCGAAGGAGAACATGGCGGCCTACAAGTACCCGCGCAGCGTCGAGTTCCGCGACGAGCTGCCCATGACCGCCTCCGGAAAGATCCTCAAGCGCGAACTGCGCTGACCCACCGGCCCGTACGGCTCGCGCCCTCCCCCCTGAGGCGCGAGCCGTACTCGTGTCTAGATCCTCGCCAGTTCCTCGCGCATGGTGCCGAGACCCATCGGGCCGAGGTCCAGCGCGGCGGTGTGCCAGGCCTTGAGGTCGAAGCCGGGCCTGGCCTGCGCCTCGGCCCGCGCCTCCAGCCAGGCGCGCTCGCCCAGCTTGTAGCAGATGGCCTGGCCGGCCCAGCCGAAGTACCGCAGCACCTCGGGGTGGACCTTGTGCGCCTCGGCCCTGCCGCGCTCGCGTAGCACCTCGCAGGCCTTCTCGAACGTCCAGCGCGAGCCGTCGGGCAGCGGCAGCTCCAGGTGGACGCCGATGTCGATGACCACGCGGGCGGCACGCAGCGCGGAGGCTGCCAGCATGCCCAGCCGGGCGCCGGGGGCGGTCAGCCAGCCCAGCTCGTCGGCCAGCCGCTCGGCGTACAGCGCCCAGCCCTCGCCGTGGCCGCCCACCCAGGACATCTTGGCGTAGCGGGAGAGCTTGTCACCGGCGACGGCGACCGCGCCCAGCTGCAGGTGGTGGCCGGGTACGCCCTCGTGGAAGACCGTCGTCAGATCGCTCCACGTGGCGAACTTCTCCCGCCCGCCGAGCGGCCACCAGGTCCGTCCCGGCCGCGAAAGGTCCTCGCTGGGCTGCGTGTAGTACGGCGCGGCGGACGTGGACCCCGGCGCGAGCACCACGTCGACCGTGCGCAGCTGCTCGGGGATGTCGAACTGGGCGCCGTTGAGCGCGGCGATCGCCCGCTCGTGCTGGTCCCTCAGCCAGGCCAGGTACGCGTCGGGGCCGACCACGTACTCGGTGGAGTCCAGGTGGGCGGTGGCCTCGTCCACGGTGGCGCCGGGCAGGATGGCGCGGGCCTCCGCGGCCATCTCCGCCTCGATGCGGTCGAGCTCGGCCCAGCCCCAGGCGTAGGCGTCGCGCAGGTCGATCTCGTCGCCGAGCTGCATGCGGGCGGCCACGGCGTAGCGCTCGGGCCCGACGGCGTCGCGCTCGTCGGCCCGCGGCGCGTACTCCTCGCGCAGGTAGCGCGCGGTCTCGGCGTAGCCCCGGTAGGCGCTGCGCGCGGCCTCGGCCAGCTCGCCCGCGACCGGGCCGTCGCCGTAGCCCGCGATCAGGTCGTCGTGGGTGCCCGCGAAGCGCTCCGCCTGGTCGGCGGCGCCGAGCGCCTGCCGCCGCGCCGCGCGCAGCCCGCGCTCCAGGCCGACGTCGAGGGTGGTGCGCCAGCCGTTCAGCATGCCGGGGACGGCGGCCAGGCGCGCGGCGATGGCGCGCCACTGCTCGTCGTCGTTGCGCGGCAGCAGGTCGATGCTGTCCCTAAGCCCGGAGACGAGCCCGAAGGGCGAGCTGACTTCCCGGTACGGCCCGCCGATCGCGTAGACGGCGGCCTGCGCCTCCAGCCGTTCGCGCAGGTGGGCCGCGGCCCTGCGGTCGGCGTCGGAGGACGGGGCCAGGCGGCTCAGCTCGGCCAGGGTGTCGCGGACCAGCTCCTGCCTGGCCTCGTGGCCGTCGGGGCTGTAGTCGGTGGCCACGCCGAAGTCGCCGACGATGCCCAGGTAGACGGATTCGACGGGGTCCAGGGCCGCCGCCCTCAGGATGTACTGCTCACACAGGCGGAAGATTGCGCTCACCCAGGCACAATAGCCACATTTCCTTCATTTCGCGGGGTCGGGATATCTTCCTTGGAGCAGTAGTTGCAGAAACGCCTTGTCTGCTACGTTGCAGAGATGTCAACGGACCCTAGCAAGATCTTCCGGCGCTATCTGAGCGCCGGCGTGATCAACGCGCTGGCCACGGCGGAGGCGGCGGGACTCAACGCCACCGACTACTACGCGCTGAACCTGCTCGACCTGTCCGGTCCGCTGACCTCCGGCGACCTGGCCGTCGGCACCGGCCTGACCACGGGCGCGACCACGCGCCTCATTGACCGGCTGGAGAAGGGCGGGCTCGTGCGCCGCGTAACAGACCCTGCCGACCGGCGCAAGGTCATCGTGGAGTCGGTGGCGCGGCCGGAGGGGCTGGAACAGGTGCTCGCCGGGACCCGGCGGCGGCTCGGCGAGGTGTTCGAGGCGATGACGGAGGGGGATCGGGCGGTGCTGTTCCGCTACTTCACCCAGGCCGCCGACGCCTACCAGGCCGCCACCGAAGAACTCCACCACCCCCGAACCCCCTGACCCACCCCCATCTCCCGCATTCCCCCGCCCCGCCGAGCTTTCCGACCTCCTCAGCCCCCCGGACTCCCGCGCCTTGCCTCCACCCCCTCCCCCCGGGCACCCGGCCTCCGCCCCACCGGGCCACACCGGCCTTCCGGGCTCCCGGTCTCCGGGTCTTCCGGCTCCGCCGCGCTTTCTGGCCGACGGCCTCTCCGACCGGCTGTCTCCCGGGATTGCCGCTTTCTCCGGGTCCGAAATTTCCGGCGTCTCCGCCCCTCCCAGACCCCCGAAACCCCTAGCTCCGGGCTACCCCGGCTTTCCGGCTCTTCCGGGCTTCTCCCCCCAGATCCAGGTGTCTGGGGGGTGGCGGCTCAGAAGGGGTGTCAGCGGGAGGTGGGCAGGAGGGGGAAGGAGGGCTGGGCGGACTTGAGGACCGCGTCGGTGCCACAGGAGGCCTTCAGCAGGAAGGAACCCAAGGCCGGGTCGATGTCGTTGGGCAGCATCTGCCCGTTCTCGTCGAAGCGCTGATACTTCATGAGGTTCATCCCGAACGACACCTGCCGCCGCCCGTCCTCGCTGATCAGCGACTGCGTGCCCATCCCGAACACCCCGCCGTCATGCCCCCAGAACCGCCCGCACGGCAGGTCCAGCGGATACAGCCCCAGCCCGTAGTCCATGGCGAACCCGCCCACCGCCACCTTCACCGTCGTCTTCATCTGGGCCAGCGACGCCGGCCCGATCAGGTCGCCACGCAGCAGCGACCGGTAGAAGGAGTTGAGGTCGTCCATGGTCGAGACCAGGTTCCCCGCGACTCCGGCCCACGACATGTTGTAGACGCTGTAGTCGCGCGGCGGGTCGATCCAGCCGTACATGTTCTCGTAGGCCTTGGAGTGCGCCCCCCGGATGTACGGCGAGCGCGGGAAGGCCGTCTCCCGCAGCCCCGCCTTCCTGATCACGTGCCGGGTGATGTAGTCCTCGGGATTCGTCCCCGTGACCTTCCGCAGCACCAGCCCGGCGATCACGTAGTTGGTGTTGGAGTAGGAGCCCGGCTGGGCGCCCGGCTCGCCGTACGAGGGAGCGGCGAGGCCGAGCTTCACCAGTTCCTCGGAGGCGAAGGTGCGGAAGCGGTTGTCGTCCAGGCTCCTCGGCGAGCCCTCCAGGAGCGACGGGAACGCGCCGGCGACGTGGTCGGAGATGCCGCTGGTGTGGTTGAGCAGCATCCGGATGGTGACCTTGTGGCCGCGTTCGCCGGGGATGAGGCCGGGCAGGTAGCGGGCCACCGGGGCGTCGAGGTCGATCCGGCCGCGTTCGACCTGCTGGAGGACGGCCACGGCGACGAACGTCTTGGTGATGCTGCCGATCCGGTGGCTCAGGCCGGGCCGTACCGGACGACGGGTCTCCACGTCGGCCACACCCGACGCGCCCGCCCATTCCTGGCGGCCGGCGCGCGCCTGAGCGTAGATGCCGTACATGCCCGCGGCGTGGACGGCGTCGAGTGACTGCCTCAGCTCGCGCCGGTCGAGCTCGCCCGTGGCGGCCGCGGCCGGTGCGCCGCCGAGGTACAGGGCCGCGGCGACGGCGGCGACGGTCGCGATCAATGGTCGTCTCATGAGATTCAGCATGATCGTTGGGCGCGGGCGCGGTTAGTCCGGCGCGTCACCGGCTGGGGATGACAACTGTCATGTCCAGGTGAAGCGGGTGGCGTCCTCGGGGAGGCTGTTCCAGGCGAGGACGCGTTCCGGCCGCAGGGTCCAGACTTCGGGCAGGAACGCGCCGTAGCCGTATTTCTCCTTGTCGGCGGCCTCCAGGCGGCGGGCCAGGTCCGGGCCGGGAGTGGTCCAGGTGGCGGCGCCCTCCACGATGACGGCCGCGGTCGCGTTTTCCAGGTGGACGCAGGCGTGGCCGTTCGCGCGCAGATTGCGGATGTGGACGGTCTGGTCGCCGCCGCTGAAGTAGAAGGCGTCGGCCACCCACAGCCCGTCGACCGGGACGACGTGCGGGCGGCCGTCCGGACGCGCCGTCGCCAGCCAGTAGCTGGGGGCGGCCCGGAGCTTCTCCCGCACCTCGCCCCAGGTCAGGGTGATGGTCTGCGGCTGGGTGCGATACCCGTCGGGCAGGTCGAGTACTTCGGTCCTCGGCTCCATGGCCCGAGTATGCGCGTCAGCTGTCCGCCCGGCGGTTGAAAACCGAACGTGCCCAGAAATATCCGGCCAAGGCCCCGGCCAGGCACCAGGCGATCGCCACCAGCCACTGGCCGCCGACGGGCCGGCCCATGAGCAGAGCGCGCAGCGTGCCGATGATCGGCGTGAACGGCTGGTACTCGGCGAACCACCGCAGCCCCGCCGGCATCGACTCCGGCGTCACGATCGCGTTGCCCAGGAAGGGCAGGAACTGGAACGGCAGCCCGATGTTGCTCGCCGTCTCCGCGCCCTTGGCGATCAGCCCGAACGCGGCCGAGATCCACGTGATCGCGAACGCCACCAGCAGCATGAGCCCGATCACCCCGAGCCAGCCCAGCGGCCCGGCCGCCGGCCGGAACCCGATCAGCAACGCGACCAGCGTGACCAGCACCACGCTGATCATCGTCTGGATGACGCTGCCGACCACCTGCCCGGTCATGACCGAGGCCCGCGAGATCGGCATCGTGCGGAACCGGTTGATGATGCCCTCGGTCTTGTCCACCGAGACCGAGACCGCCACGACCACCGAGCCGGACATGGTGGCCATCATGAGGATGCCGGGGGTGACGAAGTTGACGTAGTCGCCGGTCGCCAGGCCCTTGCCGATCGCCCCGCCGAAGACGTAGACGAACAGCAGCAGCATGAAGATCGGGATGAACGCCACCGAGAGCGTCATGTTCGGATACCGCTTGGCGTGCAGCAGGTTGCGCCGCAGCATCGTCATCGAGTCGCGCATGGCGAGGGTCGTCGAGCTCATCGGAGGGCTTCCTTCTGGGAGTCGTGGGGGTGGCCGGTCAGCGCGAAGAAGACGTCGTCGAGGTCGGGGGTGTGCACCGACAGCTCCTCCACCTCGACCGCCGCGCCGTCCAGCCGGTCGATGAGGGCGCGTAGCGCGCGGAAGCTGCCGTCGTTCGGGACCTGCAGCGTGAGCGCGTCCTCGTCCGCGCTCACCTCGCCCGCCGCCCCGAGCGCGAGCTCGCCCGCCCGCAGCGCGCGCGGGTCGGCGAAGCGCAGGCTCACGTGGCCGCCGGGAATGCGCCGCTTGAGCTCCTCCGCGGTGCCTTCCGCCACGATCCGCCCATGATCGAGTACGGCGATGCGGTCCGCCAGCTCGTCGGCCTCCTCCAGATACTGCGTGGTCAGGAAGATCGTGGTGCCGTTCGCGACCAGCTGCCGGATGATCTGCCACATGGTGTGGCGGCTGCGCGGGTCCAGGCCCGTGGTGGGCTCGTCCAGGAAGATGACTCGTGGGTCCCCGACCAGCGTCATCGCCAGGTCCAGTCGGCGGCGCATGCCGCCCGAGTAGGTGGTCGACACCTTCTTGCCCGCCTCGACCAGGTCGAAGCGCTCCAGCAGCTCGGCTGCCCTGCGGCGGCCCTCCTGCTTGGACAGGTGGTTCAGGTCGGCCATGAGGAGCAGGTTCTCCTCGCCGGTCAGATAGCCGTCGACGGCGGCGAACTGGCCGGTGACGCCGATGGACATGCGGATCTCGTCGGACTGCTTGGCCAGGTCGAAACCGTTGACCCGCGCTTCACCGGCGTCGGGCTTCTTCAGGGTGGCCAGGATCTCCACGGCGGTGGTCTTGCCCGCGCCGTTCGGACCGAGCAGGGAGAAGATGGTGCCGGCCGGGACGGTCAGGTCGATGCCGTCCAGGACCAGCTTGTCGCCATAGGACTTGCGCAGGCCGGTCACCGCGATGGCGGGTTGGGCATGGGAGGGCATGATGCCTCGTCTCTTTCGGACGTGTGGGTGTCGGGGGTCCTGCCCTGCCGGTTTCGGGCGCGCTCTGGCGCGCCGTGGCGGCGGTGCGGGAAATGTCGCGCGCGGCCTGCGGTCCCGGGAGCGGTCACCGGGCGGGCGTGCGGCGAGTGTCAGGTGATGTCGGGGTCGGGCGGTCAGGCAGGGCTCAGGTGGTCACCTCGTGGGGGTGCGGGTGTGGATGGCCGGGTTGCCGGTCAGGCGCGGCGGACGAGGATGTCGCCGTAGCCGGTCGTGGCGTGGACCTCGACCATGTCCTCCGCCTCGGCGGGGCCGTCGTGGGCGTCCAGCTGGACGCGCACGTCGCCGTACTGGGAGGAGACGTTCAGCCAGGCGGCCGTGCCCTTGCGGACGCCGACCTCCAGCTCGCCGTAGGCCGTGTCGATCACCGTCGAGCCGCGGACGATCTGGCCCAGCCGTACGTCGCCCGCCGCGGTCTTGGCGATCACACCCGACAGCGCACGCTCGACCTGGATGTCGCCGTAGGCGGTGTTCATCCGTACGTCACCGGATACCTGGCCGAGTGTGATGTTGCCGTTGGACGTCTTCACCAGAGCGGCGCCGTCGATCTCCCGCACCCGGATGTCGCCGTTGGCCGTGGTGATCTCGGCGGGCCCGCCGGCCCTCGTCACCAGGACGTCGCCGTCACCGGTGTGGATCTGGACCCGTCCGGCCTCGTCGACGTCGACGTCGCCCATCGACGTGGTGAACCGGCAGTCACCCAGCCGCCCGCGGCAGCGCACCTCCGCGTCGGCCTGCACCTCCACGCCGGACCCCGAGGGCAACTCGACCGTCACCTCGACCGAACCGCCCCACAACCACCACCAGCTGCGGCGGCCGGAGTCCTTGGACGTCTTCACGGTCAGCCTGCCGCCGGAGTACTCGACCCGGGTCTGCTCGGCGGCGCTGACATCGGACTCGTTGCCGGAATCGGCCGGGCGCACGTCGACGACCGTGTCGGTGCGCTCGCTCGCGACGATGCGGATATGGCCGGTGCCGATCTCGATGCTGGCCGAGATCGGTTCGTTCGTGTCGAACCTGGGCATGGCGCTGCCTCCTCTTGATACCTGCCGCCTCTGCTGCCCGTACGGCGGACCGATGCCGGCGACCGCCGCTCCCGTGCGGCGGGCCGATGGTGGTGGCCGCTGCCCTCACGTGCCCGTGCGGCGGCCGATGCCGGTGCGCGCCGCCCTCAGGTGCCGGTACGGCGGGCCGATATGACGACGGCGCCATGGGCGGCGCCGGGATGTGGGGTCAGCGGACCCAGCCGGTGTAGCGCTGGCCGCCGGAGCCCGCGTCCTTCGTTCCCCGGCCCCCGTGGTCGGGGTCGAGAGCCGCCGACACCGCGCGTACGAGCCAGGAGTTCACCGACAGCCCCTCTCGGGCGGCCGCCTCGTCGATGCGTGGTTTGAGATGGTCAGGAACCCGCAACGCCACCCGGGTGGTGCCGCCTTCGTCGGTCTCCGGCGGGCGTACCGGGCGGGCCTGGGCGGTGCCCGGACCCGCCTCCGTGTCACGTGGCGCCACGGGCGGCGGGGTCACGACGAAGTCCGGGTCACGTCCGCGCAGCCGTACGTCCACCGAGCCGGGGGCGAGCTCCCTGGTGATCTCGTTGGCGGCGGCCGACAGCGCCTCCAGCAGGGTCAGCCGGGCCGCCGACTCCAGCGACGCGATGAGGCGCTCGGCCGGCGCCCGGGTCTCCTCACCGCCGGCCTCGGCGGCGACCGCCAGCTCCCGGCGGAGGTGATCGACATATGGCGCGAGTTCCATGACACCACTATGACATGTCTATGGCACCAACTCAAGCGCTCATGGCACCATAATGGCACCATTCAAGGAAACGCCAGGTCAGGCAATCCTGCCACGCCTTGTCGCCCAGCCTCCGGCGAAAAGGAGTGGCACCGGCCTGCCGGGGGTGCGTTCCGGCTGCGCCTCTACGTGTCGGCTCGGGGCCCGATGCGGGCGGTGTCCGGCCCACGGGGCGGACGTCACGGCGGCCGGCCCCGCACGCTGGACGGCCGTTCCCCTGGACGGGGCCCGGCCACGGTCGGCGGGCGGGGTCTTGGCGGCCGTGCCGTAACGGAGAGAGGGAGATCAGAAGCGGGCCAGGTTCTGGGAGAACACCCGCGCGGGGTCATAGGCCTGCTTGATGGCGGCGAGGCGGGCGCGCGTGGCGGGCGGGTAGACGGCGGCGACGTCGGTGGGGCGGGGGTCACTGAAGAAGTTCGCGTACGCGCCCGAAACGTGCGGCTCCATCGTCTCCCACAGCGCGTCGTAGGCGGGCAGCCGCGCGGGGTGGTCGGCCGGAGTGCCGAGCAGGACCCCCAGCAGCATCGCCTCGCTGTCACGGTGCGCGAAGGCGGTGTCGTCGCCGCGTCCCATCGCGCCCCCGATCGCCCGGATCTCGCGGAACATCATCGGAATGTCCGCCGACACCCACGCGTCGATCAGCTCATCCGTCAGAACCGGGGCGAACCGGTTGCGGACCATGGGACGCCAGCCGGGCGGCAGTTCGGCGCTCTCCAGGACCTCGGCGTAGGGGATGGCCGAGATCTCCTGGAACGTCGGCTCGCCCAGGCGGGTCAGCGGCTCGATGACCGCGGGGTCGTCGCCCGCGTAGGCCGCCAGGATCAGGATCGACGGCGGCGCCTCCTCCCCGAACGCCGGGTACAGGTGCGCCGACGACGTCAGCTCCTCGCCCGCCTCGCGCACCACGTCCCGCCAGGCCTTGAGAACCGCGGCGGCGTCGGCGGCGGGGTACCCGACGCGGGCGAAGGTCACGGTCGTCTCCCGGCGGGCCCTGACCAGGAATGAGGTGATCACCCCGAACTCCCCGCCACCGCCCCTGACGGCCCAGAAGAGATCGGCGTTCTCGTCGGCGGCCGCCCGCAGCACCTCCCCGGCGGCGGTCACCACCTCGGCCTCGACCAGGTGATCCAGCGCCAGCCCGTACTTGCGGACCAGCCACCCGATCCCGCCCCCGACCATCAGCCCGCCCACGCCGACCGAGTCGGTGTCACCCGAGGAGATCACCAGCCCATGCGGCGCCAGCACCCGCGAGACCTCGCCCCACCGAGCCCCCGCGCCGATCCGCACCAGGTCATCATCCAGAACCTCGACGCCGTTGAGCCGCGCCAGGTCGATCACCGCCCCGCCGTCGTTGGTGCCGTAGCCGGGCACGCTGTGCCCGCCGCTGCGCACCGACAGCACCAGCCCGTCGCGCACGGCGTGCCCGACCGCCTCGGCCACAGCCGCGGCGTCGCGGGGGCGGACGACGCGCGCGGGCGCGCCCTCCTTGGAGAAGGTACGGCTGAGCAGCTCGTACCCCTCGTCACCGGGGCGGACGATCTCGGTGGCCAGCGTGTCGTTCGTCATCGTTGTTGCCCTTCCTGTCCGTGTTCTCCCTGACAGGTCGGAGCCGGTGACGCCCGCTCTACACGCACGGCCAAGATTCTTTCCGGGCATGGGAGGGTACGGGGCATGGTCTTCGGAGTCCGCGCGTTCGAACTGGCACTCATGCACCGCATGCGGGACCTCAATCCCGCCCGGGTCGAGGACGCCCTCGCCGACATGGGCGCCACCCGCGCCGAACTCCGCGAGGCCCACACCCTGTGGACCCGCACCGCCTACGCCGGCCGGGCGCCGAAGGGGGCGGGCCGGTTCCGGAGGGCACTGGGGCGGCCCGCGTTCGAGGGCGAACGGCCCATCGGCAGCCTGACCTGCGACGTGGTGCGGTGGGCGCTGCCGTACTGGCCGGGGCTGGAGTTCGAGCTGCTCGTCGGGCCGGGCGGAGAGATCTGGAACCAGTGGTTCGTCCGGCCGTCCGGTGACCGGACGCTGAGCTTGGCCGGCCTTGTGCCGTGGGAGTGCGTCGTGGCCGACGTCGGCGCGAGCTTCCCCGACGCCGTCCAGGAGGAGGGCGCCGCGCCCCACCACTGGGCCGTCTCCTTTCCGCAGTCCGGCGCCACCTACCGCGCCCGCTTCGTCTACGGCCTCCTGCAGTGCGTCGACCCCATCCCTTAGCGGTTAGGATACAACTGTATCCATACGGGAGATGGGGTCCATCATGCGCACACCTGATCGGCCGTCCGGCTTCAGCGACGACGCCGCCCGCGACAAGTTCCACGCCGTCTACGACCGCGTGCTCGGCGAGCTGTGGCCGGTGCCGGTGGACGCCTTCGACGTCGAGACCCGCGCGGGAAAGGTACGGATCCACCGGGCCGGGCCCGCCGAGGGCGATCCCGTGGTCCTCGTGGCCGGCGCCGGCGGGAACGCGCTGGCCTGGTACCGCTACATCGAGCCGCTGGCGCGCACCCGCCCGGTCTTCACCGTCGACCCTCTCGGCGAGCCGGGCCGCTCGGTTCAGACCCGGCCGCTCACGAACGGCGCCGAGGTCGGCGGCTGGCTCACCGACGTCCTGGCCGGGCTCGGAGCCGAGCGCGCACACATGGCTGGCTTCTCCTACGGCGGCTGGACCGCGGTGGAGCAGCAACTCGGCGAGGGCGGCCGGGTCGCGGCGCTGACGCTGGTGGACCCGGGCGGCTTCGCGCCGTTGCCCGGGCGGTTCGTCCGGTGGGCCCTCGCCGGGGCTCTAGCCTCCATGCTCCCCCGTCCGTTGCGGCACGGCATGGCCGGCGTCGTGAGCAACGGGGTTCTGCGCGAGGATGGGCTGGTGAGGCTGATGCGGGCCGGGTGGTCCTTCCGCCGGCGCCTGCCCGTGCCGCCCACCTACACCGACGAGCGGATACGCGAGGTGCCCGTGCCCGTCCAGATGCTGCTCGGCGCGCGCAGCGCGCTGCTCGACCCGCAGGCGGTGGCCGCGCGGCTGGCCGGCACCGCGCCGTCCTGGCGCGTGGAGATCGTGCCCGGCACCGGACACTCGTTGTCCGTCGAGGCGCCAGACCTGGTCATCGAGCGGATCCTCACCTTCCCCCAGCTAAAGGCAGGACACGGGCATGCCCCGACAGGTGGATCATGACGAGCGGCGGCGCCGGCTCACCGACGCGCTGCTGCGCATCGCCAGCACCCGCGGCCTGCAGGCGGTGTCGATGCGTGAGATCGCCGCCGAGGCCGAGGTCTCCCTGCGCGTCGTCCAGTACTACTTCACGAACAAGCAGGCCCTGCTCGAATCCGGCCTCACCGAACTGGGCGCCCGCATGGAGCGCCGGGTCAGGCAACGGACCGCCGCCGCGGGCGAGCTGACGCCCCGAGGCGTCTTCGCCGCCGTCCTCGGCGTGATCCTGCCGTTCGACGAGCAGAGCGAACGGGACTCCATGGCCTGGACCGCCTATTACACCGCCGCCCTCACCGACCCGGCACTCGCCGCGGTCGGGCTCACCCTGCCCAACGCGCTGGAGAACTTCCTCACCGTACGGCTGACCGCCGCCCAGCAGGCCGGGGACATCGCCCCCGATCGGGACCCGCGTACCGAAGTCGCCGGCCTCCTGGCCCTCGTCAACGGCCTGACCTCCAGCGTCCTCAGCCGGCAGCGCAGCCACGAGGCCGCCGTCGAGATCATCGACTACCAGCTGGACCGCCTGTTCGCCTCGGGCTGACGCGGCGGTTCGCGTTCACCCGGGCGGGCCCGCCCTGACGCGCTCCACCAGCTGTTCCATCGATCCCCGGTAGCCGTGAAGGTGTTCGAGCCACCAGGTGGCGCCCGCCTCGGCGTAAGCCCGTACCGACGAGCCGGGTTCGCTCACGCCGATGACCGCCACGTCGAGGTCGCCCGCGCCCGCCCGGCGCAGCTCACCGGCCTGGACGGCGAGGGCGTCGGGCGTGAGCGACATGCGGCCCTCCTGGTCGTCGGCCGCGACGATCCAGCCGTCCCAGCGGGCGGCCCGCCGGAGGGCGGCGGGAGCCGTGCCGCCGACCCACACCGGTACCCGCGGGCGCTGGAGGGGCAGGGGCGAAAGCCGTACGCCGTCGACGGTGTAGTGCGCGCCGCGGTGGCGCACCTCGTCGCCGGACCAGAGCGCGTCCAGCACGCCGAGCGCCTCGTCGAGCACGGCCCCGCCGGGACGCGCCTGACCGAAGGCGGTGAACTCCGCCGTCACCCCGCCCAGCCCGGCCCCCAGGATCACGCGGCCACCGCTCAGCCGGTCGAGCGTCGCCACGGTCTGGGCCAGCCGCTCCGGACGGTGCCGGGCCACGGCCGTCACCGCCGTGCCGAGCCTGACGCGCGAGGTCGCCTGGGCCGCGGCGGCCAGCGCCACCCACGGGTCGGCCGACGGCGTGCCCCAGGCGAAGGCCAGATGGTCCCAGACCAGCACCGCCTCCCACCCGGCGTCCTCGGCCTCCTGAGCCAGGGCGACCAGACGCGCCGGCTCCGCGAGATCACCGAGAATCGCGATGTCAATGCCGTACCGCATCCCCCGACCCAACCACCCGCCACCGACACTTTCCCGGTCCCGCACTTTCCCGGGGCGGACGGGACGGTTCGCGAGCAAGCCGACGCGGGATCATGCTCGACGAGAAGCACGAGATCACCGAGGTCGAGCCTGGTGGCGCCGTGAGGTGCTCCGCTGGAGCCAGGGTGGGCTCCAGCGGAGGCGGGCACGTCTACGGCCAGTCGACGGAGGGGCGGAGGGGGATGCCGGAGCGGCCCTCCTTGTCGAGCTTCACGCCCAGCACCTGGTGCAGCTGGACCTTGTTGCGTTCGAAGCCCACGATGCAGCCGGCCATGTACAGGGCCCACACCCGGGCCGTGCCCATGCCGACTTCCTGGACCGCGTCCTCCCAGTTGGCGTCGAGGTTGTCGCACCAGGCACGCAGCGTCTTGGCGTAGTGCTCGCGCAGGTTCTCCTCGTGGCGGATCTCGAAGCCGAGGTCCTCCATCTGCCTGACCAGGTAGCCCACCGACTCCAGCTCACCGTCGGGGAAGACGTAGCGGTTGATGAAACCGCCCTTGTTGAACGTCTTCTCCTTGCCGGTTGGCCGGGTGATGCAGTGGTTCAGGATGCGGCCGCCGGGGCGGAGCTTGCCGTACAGGAAAGAGAAATAGGCCGGTACGTTGGCCGCGCCGATGTGCTCGGTCAGGCCGATGCTGCTGACGGCGTCGAAGTCGCCCTCGGGGACGTCGCGGTAGTCCATGAAGCGGACTTCCGCCAGGTCCTCAAGGCCCGCCTCCTTGATGGCGGCCTGGGCCCATTCGGCCTGCTGCTTCGACAGGGTGACGCCCAAGGCCTTGACGCCGTAGTTCTTGGCGGCGTGCATGACCATGCCGCCCCAGCCGCAGCCGACGTCGAGCAGCCGCATGCCCGGCTTCAGGTCGAGCTTCTTGGCCACCAGGTCGAACTTGGCGAACTGGGCCTCTTCCAGCGTGGATTCCTGGGTGGGGTAGACGGCGCAGGTGTAGGCCATCGACGGGCCCAGGACCCACTCGTAGAAGCGGTTGGAGACGTCGTAATGGTGGTGGATGGCTTCGGCGTCGCGCTGCTTGGCGTGCCGGGAGCCGAGCTTGGCCAGCGTGCTCTGCCGCATCTCCTGCGGAGGCGGCGGGACACGCATCATCAGCGGCTTCATGCCCAAAGAGCGGACGGCCTCCACTTTTTCGGCAAGAGTCAGGTCGTTGGTGGTGATGTTCCACATACGGTCGAGCAACGTGTAGATGTCACCGTGCACATCGATGTGCCCCGAGACATAGGCACGTGCCAGACCCAGCTCCCCCGGAGCTTGAGCCAGGTACGCCACCGCGATGGGTGACTTCACCTCGATGGTGACGTCCGACCCGTCCGGCCCGGCCTTGCTGCCGTCATAGGCCAGGAACGAGATGTTCGACTTGGAACCGACGATTTTTTCAAAGATGGTTGCGAGCGCCATCACTTACCTTCCCCGCACACACTTGTCGTACAGGTCAAGCAGGCGACCGTTCGGATCGTATTCCCGCTTGACCGGCCAGTAAGCATCGCCGTTGTACAGCTGCCAGAACTGCTCACGGGCATAGAAACTGGTCGAATATAGCGACTTGTGCCCGTCCAGCTCGTGCACAGAGTTCTCGATGAGCCGGTTGTAGTACCCGTCGAACTGCCCCCGAGGCAACGGGACCAGCCCCCAGAACCCGAAGTTGACATACAGCTTGCCCTGCTCCAGCGGATAGAGCGGCCAGTCGCTCGACGACTTGAGCGGGCACATCCAGACCGGCGTCATGCCGACCTTCTCGTGGAAGAACCGGAGGAAGTCCGCGCCCCGCTCGACCGGCGTCTCCACGTCCTGGATCACCGACTCCTGCACCGGCTGGTCGCGCCACCGGTCGACGCGGGCGGTGAAGCCGTACTTGCGATCGAGGGCGACGAGCCTGCGGTAGACGTCGGAGCGCATGTAGCGGCGCGGCATGAGCGAGCGGACGACCGGCTGCTGCACGCCGAAGGCGCGCGAGCACCAGAACCAGTCGGTGTCCCAGCGCCACAGATAGTCGCGCACGGTCAGCCAGTCGCGGTTGCGCTTGCGGATGGACTGGTAGTAGATGCGCATCCCGGTGTAGTCCGAGACGTACGGGGCGCGCTCGGCGAAGCGGCCGAGCGTGACGTACATCTCGTCGGGGCTGAAGAACACCCCGTCGATGAAGTCGACCTGCTCGCCGTCGTGCACCATCGTGTCGCAGATCTCCTGCATGGCCAGCATGCACTTGTCCGCGTCGGTGAACTTCACGTGCGTGAGATGCACGTACGGCTGGACCGCCTTGAGCTTGATCCGGATGCGCAGCGCGTAGCCGAGCGTGCCGTAGGAGTTCGGGAAGGCGCGGAAGAGGTCGCGGTGCTCGTTGTCGTCGCGGGCGATGACGATGCGCCCGTCGCCGGTGAGGATCTCGAGCTCCTCGACCGACTCGTGCGGCAGACCGTCCCTGAAGCTGGTCGACTCGATGCCCAGACCCGTCACCGCTCCCCCGAGCGTGATCGTCTTGAGCTGCGGCACGACGTACGGCATGAGCCCGTGCGGGAGGGTGGCGTCCACGAGGTTCTCGTAGGTCGTCATCCCCTGGACTTCCGCCGTCATCGTGACCGGATCCACGCTGATGACCTCGTCGAGGTCACGTGCGGAGAGTTTGGCCGTCTTGCCGTTGTCGCGGAACCTGAACAGGTTCGACGTGGCCTTGGCCAGGCGGGGCGCGGCGTCCCCCGGAATCTCGGCGTACGACTGCCGGATGTGCTCTACGGCCCTCTGGTGTGTCGACATGTCTGTCGTCACGGAACACCCCCTGGAGCTGGTAGAGATCGTCCGTAAGACCGTATCTCCCTCCAAACACATAGAACAGACCGGGGTCTGTTAAAGACACGAAAACTGTTCACAGTGCCAGGTCGAGGAGCTACGCCGCGGGCGAATCACCAAACTTCCTGGTGACAATCGCATCGGCCCTGTTGACAACGTTGACTAGTGGCCGCCCGTCGACCGCCGCTTCAAGGTTGTCCATGACGGCCTTGAGCAGGCGTCCCGTCGCCTGTCCCGTGACGCCCGCGATGTGCGGCGACAGCAGGACGCGGTCGAGCCCGAGCAGCGGGTCGTCCGCGGGCAGCGGCTCGGTGGCGAAGACGTCGAGCGCCGCGCCGCCCAGGTGCCCGCCGAGCGCCTCGGCCAGCGCCGCCTGGTCGACGACCTCGCCGCGGGCCGCGTTGACCAGCAGCGCGCCCTGCTTCATCCGCCGCGCGTCGATGAGCCCGCGCGTCTGCTCCGACAGCGCGATGACCACCACGAGCACGTCGGACTCGGCCACGACCGTCTCCAGCGGCGTGTAGGCGGGGTCCTCGCGGGGGGTGCGCGTCCAGTAGGACACCTGGCAGCCGAACGCGCGGAACAACCGGCCGCACTCCGCGCCGATCGGGCCGTGGCCGACGATCCCGACCTTCGACCCGGACAGCTCGCTCGGCTGCAGCTCCTGCTGGGGCCAGCGGCCGGCGCGTACCGCGGCGTCGGCTTCGCGCAGTTTCCTGCGTACGGCCAGCGCCGCCGACACACACCACTCCGCGACCGCCACGGCGCTGACCCCGGCGGTGTTGGCCAGCGGCACCCCTGCGGCGGTCAGGGCCGTCAGGTCGTGCCCGTCCACGCCGACGGACGGCTGCTGCACGAAGGCGAGCCGGGACGCGGCCGCGACCGCCTCGGCGTCGAGCGCGAGCTCGGCCGACCAGTCACCGAGGACGATCTCGGCCTCGGGCAGGGCGTCGAGCATGGCGGCCCGGTCCCGCCTGGCGGGGACGCTCAGCCGTACCCGATCGCCGAGAGGGGTGAGCAGGCCCCGCAGCAGTTCCTCGGGCAGCGGCGGGAGCGCCAGCAGGTTCCAGGGCGTCATGCGCCCACTGTAAAGCTGTTGATCACCTTGCGCATGAGCTCCCGGTGCCGCGGCCACTGCGCCTCGGTGAAGGTCCAGGACAGGACGTAGGCGGTCTCGCCGACCGTCACCGCGCGCCTGACCTCGCGGTAGCGCTGCCCGGCCTGCGCCCAGGCGCTCTCGCCGGGGGCGCCCGCGGCCCGCCAGGTGAACTCCCACTCGACCGCGGTCGCCCCGCGGTGCCTGACGACCTTGCGACCGACCGTGGTGAACTCCTGGCCGCTCTCCTTGAACATCTCCTCGGAGTCGCGCAGGAGCTGGTGCGGGTCGGTCTCGGAGAAGACGGCCTCGACGGCGAGGTGTCCGCGCCGGTCGGGCCTGGTCCAGGTGGCCGAGCCGTCGCCGCGCGCGCCCCGCCAGCCGGTGGGGCGGGAGATCGACCAGCCGTCGGGCGAGGTCCAGACCCGCATCGGCGGCCTGGTCCTGGTCGGGGTGGGGGTCGGCGTCGGTGACAGTGTGGGGCTCGGGGTCGGCGTGGAGACGCTCGGCAGCGGGCTGCTGGCCGCGCGCTGCGCGAGGCGCGGGGTGGGTTCGGCGTCGGCCGACAGGATCGTGTACGCGCTCACGCCCCCGCCGATCACCAGCACGACCGCCGCCACGGCCGCGACGAGCAGCTTGCGGCTGCCCACCTTCTCCACCGACTCCACGGTACGGCCGGCCGCCAGCCCGGCCAGCAGCCGCTCCGCCTCCTCCGGCGCCAGCCGCTCGTGCGGTTCCTTGCGCAGCAGCCCGCGCAGCACGGGATGCATGGCGGGCGGGATGCGCCGGTAGTCGGGCTCCTCGTTGAGCAGCGCGGTGAGCGTGGCCATGGGCTCGCCGCGTTCGAACGGCGAGCGCCCGGTCAGCGCCGCGAACAGGGTGGCGCCCAGCGACCACAGGTCGGAGGCGGGCCCGGCCTCGGCGGCGCGTACCCGCTCGGGCGCGAGGAAGCTGGGCGAGCCGGTGACCATGCCGGTGCTGGTCAGCGACGAGTCGCCTTCGGCGGTGGCGATGCCGAAGTCGGTGAGCACGGCCCTGCCGTCGTCGTCGAGCAGGATGTTGCTCGGTTTGACGTCACGGTGCAGGATGCCCAGCTCGTGCGCGGCGCGCAGCGCGGAGAGCACCTGCCTGCCGACCTCGGCGGCCTGCGGGATGGGCAGCGCGCCGGTGGTGGCCACGATCTCCTCGATGGAGCGTGCCCTGAGCATCTCCATGATGATCCAGGGGCGGCCGTCCTCCTCGACGACGTCGTAGATCGCGACGACCGACGGGTGGTTGAGCCGGGCGGCCGTGCGCGCCTCGCGGGCGGTACGCAAAAGCTGCCGCTCACGGTCGGCGGGTGGGACCCCGTCGGGCAGCAGCACCTCCTTGATCGCGATCTGCCTGTTGAGGAGCGTGTCGCGACCTTCCCAGACCACGCCCATGCCGCCGCGCCCCAGCTCGCGCAGTAACTGGTACCGCCGAGCGACGAGCTGTTCCGAAACCATGTCCAACCTCCACAACAGTGGGCAAGTTTCCCATAAGTGGGAGTGCGGAAGAGTGTGATCACATGAGCCCGGCATGGTTGCGGCCTGCTACCGAAGGTTGTTCTACTGGGGTGGGCGCCCGGCGCCGGGTCGCGCCCGCCGTACCGGAACAGACTTGAGGAGATGTCCATGCGTGAAGGTCCGCTGGCCGGAGTGCGGGTGCTGGAGCTGGCGGGGCTCGCGCCAGGGCCGTTCGCGGGGATGATGCTCGCCGACCACGGCGCCGAGGTATTGCGCGTCGACCGCGTCAAGGCGGTCACCGACAAGCCGCGCACGGACGTGATGGACCGCGGCAAACAGACCGTCGGCCTCGATCTGAAGTCGCCCGAGGGCGTGCGCGCGTTCAAGGAACTGGCGCGGAACGCGGACGTGGTCATCGAGGTGTTCCGCCCCGGTGTCGCGGAACGCCTCGGCATCGGCCCCGCCGACCTGCACGAGATCAACCCGAGGCTCGTCTACGGCCGCATGACCGGCTGGGGCCAGGACGGGCCGCTGGCCCCGACCGCCGGGCACGACATCGACTACATCGCGATCTCCGGCATCCTGTCGATGCTCGGCCGCGCGGGCGACAAGCCGACGCCGCCGATCAACATACTCGGCGACTTCGCCGGTGGCGGGCTGATGCTGGCGTACGGCGTGCTGCTGGCCCTTTTCGAGCGCGAACGCACCGGGAAGGGCCGGGTGATCGACGCCGCGATGGTGGACGGCGCCTCGATCCTGTTCGCGATGTTCCACCACGGCGTGCAGTCCGGCTTCTGGGGCCCGCGCGGCACCAACCTGCTCGACACCGGCGCCCCCATGTACGACACCTACGAGACCGCCGACGGGGGGTTCGTGGCGGTCGGCTCGCTGGAGCCGCAGTTCTGGGACGAGATGGTCCGCCTCATGGAGCTGAGCGACCTGCCCGACCGCGGCGACAGGGAGCAGTGGCCCGCGCTCAAGGCCCGGCTCGCGGACGCCTTCAGGTCGAGGACCAGAGCCGAATGGGAGGCCGTCTTCGACGGCTCCGACGCCTGCGTCTCCCCCGTGCTGACCATGGGCGAGGCCGTCGAACACCCGCACAACGCGGCCAGGGAGAGCTTCGTCCAGGTCGGCGAGTACCGGCAGCCGATGCCGGCGCCGCGCCTGCTCGGCGCCCCCGCGCCCGATCTGTCCCCCGCCACCCGGCTGGCCGACC
Source organism: Nonomuraea sp. NPDC050540 (assembly GCF_044457485.1). Taxonomy (NCBI): domain Bacteria; kingdom Bacillati; phylum Actinomycetota; class Actinomycetes; order Streptosporangiales; family Streptosporangiaceae; genus Nonomuraea; species Nonomuraea sp. NPDC050540. The sequence goes on along the minus strand of NZ_JBITHA010000001.1, from coordinate 156,988 downwards.
TGTCGGCGTGGGGACTCGACGCCGCGGAAGCCGACAAACTCCGCGAAGCGGGGATACTGGCCTGATGGAGATCTTCGAGGCCCTCTACACGACGCGCGCGATGCGCCGGGTGAAGCCCGACCCCATCCCGACGGAGGTGCAGCGCTCGATCCTGGACGCCGCCATCCGCGCCCCCACCGGCGGCAACGCCCAGAACTGGCGCTTTTTGCTAGCCGACGACCCCGCTCTGAGGGCCGAGCTCGCGCCGCTCTACCAGGACGGCCTGCGCCGCCTGTTCGGGACTCACTACAAGGAGGCGATCGACCAGGCCGACGACCAGGCCGACCGCGTCTTCACCTCCGCCCGGTACCTGGCCGACCACTTCGACGGCTACCCGCTGCTGCTGTTCGCGTTCGTCCAGCACGACCCGAGCGGCGGCTCCATCTTCCCCGCCGTCTGGAACGCCCAGCTCGCCGCCCGCGCCCACGGCGTCGGCACCGCGCTGACCACCATCCTCGGCATATTCCACCCGAAGGAGACGATGCGCCTGCTCGGTGTTCCCGAAGACGAAGGCTGGTGGCTGGCCTGCACGGTGACCTTCGGCTACCCGACCGGCCGCTGGGGCGTGGCGCCCCGCCGTCCCGTCCACGAGGTCAGCTACCGCAACCGCTGGGGCGACCCGGTCGGCTTCACCGTGGACGAGCCGCTGTGGAGCCCACCGGCCCCGCGCGGAGAGGGGTGACGCCCACCTGATTTCCCCGGCCTGACCGCCCAGTCGCAGGCGCGAGCGATGCGGCGGCTCCGTGACAGCACCTCTGAACCCCCGGAGCTGACCCATGCACGAACCACCGGCGCGCCTGCGCACAAGCATCGACCTGCTCGACGGCGACCTGTACGCCGACGACCCCCTGCCGCTCTACGCCTGGCTGCGCGAGCACTCCCCCGCCCACTACGACGCCGCCAACGACCTGTGGGGCATCTCCCGCCACGCCGACATCTGCGCCATCGAACGCGACGCCAAGCTCTGGACCAGCACCGGCGGCTACCGTCCCCAGCTGCCCTCCGATCCGTCCATGATCGGCATGGACGACCCCGAGCACGCCGAGCGCCGCCGCCTCGTCTACCGCCGCTTCACGCCGCGCCACGTGCACGAACGCTACGCCGACCGGATCCGGTCCGTGGTCACCGAACAGATCGACCAGGCCCTGGCGGAAGGCACCGTGGACGCCGTACCGGCCCTGGCCGCACCGCTTCCCGCCCGCATGATCGGCTGGCTGCTCGGCTTCCCCGACGCGGACTGGCCCAAGCTCAAACACTGGTCGGAGACCACGATCGCGGCCGGCGGCGGCCTGCGCTACGTCACCCACGAGGCCGCCGTCGCCGCCGGCGAGTTCGGCCTCGCCGTCCTGGACCTGGCCGCCGAGCGCCGCGCCTGCCCCCGCGACGACCTCCTGTCGGTATGGTCGGCCCGCCCCGACTACGACGACGAACACCTGGCCAACGAGGCCCTCCTTCTGCTCGACGGCGGCGCCGAGACCACCCGCACCGTGATCGCCACCGCCCTGGACGCCCTCATCCGCCACCCCGCCCAATGGCGCCACCTGCGCGAGAACCCCTCCCAGATCGACACCGCCGTCGAGGAGTTCATCCGCTGGACCACGCCCATCCTCAACATGTGCCGCACCGCCACCCGCGACACCACCCTCCACGGCCAGACCATCAGAAAGGGCCAGCAGGTCCTTCTCATGTACGGCTCCGCCAACCGCGACCCGGCGGTCTTCGACGACCCCGACACCTTCGACATCACCCGCAAACCCGGCGGCCACATCGCCTTCGGCCTCGGCACCCACTTCTGCCTGGGGGCGGCGCTGGCACGGCTGGAGCTCAAGATCTTCTTCGAGGAGTGGGTGGGCCGCGTGGAGTCGGCGGCCTGGGCGGACGCCGACGGTCCCCGCCTGATGCGCAACTCCTTCGTCCGAGGCGTCACGTCCTTCCCCATCACCCTCCGCCCCCGCCGCCAGTAGCACCGCCCCACCCTGGGGGCCGGGGCATCGCCTTGGTCCTCCCCGCACGATCCGAGGCGGGTCCCCTGGTTCCCCGGCCACGGCGCCGTGGCCGTGCCCCGGTCGCGCGGGGGGTCAGGCGTGGGTTGTGAGGGGGTGGTAGGGCTTCAGGGTGATCGAGTCGTGGAGGCGGAGGCCGTTGGCGCTCAGCTTGGCCAGGCGGCGGGTCAAGGGGCTGGGGAGGTGGTTGATCAGGCGAGCCCCTTGGGCCAGGGCCCAGACGTCCAGGCGCGTCGTGGGGACCAGGCGTTGGGCGGCCGCCACGGCGAAGGTGCGGCTCCGCCGTACATAGTCGGAAATTTCGTGTTCGTAGGCCGGGAAAGCGCGCGTGTGGTCCCCGCCGTGCGCGGCCAGTTCGCCGGCCAGCACGTACGCGCCCACGACCGCCAGGCTCGTGCTCCCGCCCACCGCCGGACCGGGGCAGTAGCCCGCGTCGCCGACCAGCGTGACCCGGCCGCGTGACCACGTGTCCAGGCGGAGCTGGGTCACCGAGTCGAAGTAGAAGGTCCCCGCGGCGTCGGCCTCGTCCAGGAGGCGGGGAATCTCCCAGCCCATGCCGGAGAAGGCCTCGCGGAGCAGTCGCTTCTGCCTGGGCACGTCGCGGTGGTGGTAGCCGAGCGGGGCGTCGGGACGGAACAGGAACAGGGCCCGCGCGTCGGGCAGGCGGTCGGCGCCGTAGATCCCGGCGATCCTGCCGACCTCGGCGGCGACCTCCATCCGCCCGTCCAGCCCCAGGTAGTTGGGAACGGACGCGACCGCCAGGTACGCGCCGATCCAGTGCTCCTCGGCGTCCCCGAACGTCAGGCGGCGCACGTTCGAGTGCAGGCCGTCGGCCCCCACCACGAGGCCGAAGCACCGGGGCGGCCCCTTCTCGAAGGTCACCTCGCCGTCGGCGGAGATGGAGGTGATGGAGTCGCCGAAGATGTACTCGGCGCCGTCGCGGGAGCGCTCGTAGAAGATCTCGCTGAGGTCGTCGCGCATGATCTCCACGTGCCGGTCGGAGACGGCCGTGACGAGGCGGCCGAGCTCCAGCCCGACCGGGCGCTTGCCTGCGCGGTGGTAGGTGAGGTGGCTGGTGCCGGTCTTGGCCTGTTCGAGCTGGTCGAGGACGCCCATGCGCTCGGCGATGTCCATGGCGGGGCGGAACAGGTCCACCGCGTGGCCGCCGCTCTTGCGCAGCGTGGGCGCGCGTTCCACGACCGTGACCGCGAACCCGTGGCGGGCCAGCCAGTAGGCGAGGACGGGACCGGCGACGCTGGCGCCGGAGATGAGGACGCGCATGCCTTTACCTAACGGTAGGTAAGTAGCTGACTTAACGGAAGGTAAGTCATACTGAGGCCCATGGCAAGACCCGGTGACACCAAGAGCCGCATCCAGGCCGTCGCCCGTGAGTTGTTCCTGGCCAAGGGCATGCAGCAGACGAGCCTGCAGGACATCGCCGACCGGCTCGGCATCACCAAACCGGCGCTCTACTACCACTTCTCCTCCCGCGAGGAGCTGGTACGCAGCATCATCGAGCCGATGTTCCAGGACGGCGAGGCGTACGTGTCACGGCTGGAGGCACTGGAGGAGGTCCACGTCCCCGAGCTGCTCAGGGAGTACTTCGACTTCCACTACCGGCACCGGGACATGGTGATGTTCATGCTCAGGGAGATGATCTCGCTGAGCGGCCAGGGGCTGATCGACTGGGCGTTCACCTCACGGGAGCGGCTGACCGTGCTCCTCGTGGGGGAGAATCCGACGCTGGAGCAGGCCACGCGTGCGACGGTCGCGCTGGGCGGGGTGGCCGACTGCGCCGTGCAGTTCGTGGACGCGCCCGCGGACCAACTGCGGGCCGCGGCCGTGCGCGCCGGATGCGACGCGCTCGGCCTGCCGTCAGATCGCTAGGTAGAGGTCGGCGCCGTCCGCGTGGTGGATCTCCAGGTCCGTGGTGAAGGCGCGCGCCGGGCTGCCGCCGGACTCGGTGTGCTTCCAGACGTGCTGCCAGGCCTCGATGAGCGCCTGCGGCATCGGTCCGCGCGCCGCCAGTGTCAGCGCCTGGCCGGCCGGCACGCGTACCGCGACCATCCCTTCCGGCAGCCTTGGAACGGTCCGTACCCCGACCCCGAGAATCTGCGTGTAGGCGCCGTGATGGTCGCTTTCGTAGTCCGTGAGGACCGCGTAGAGGTTCTCGTCCGTTCGCCCCGGAACATGGGCGAACGCACCCGGCGCCCCCGCCCGCTGCCATTGCGCGGGCAGCTTCGCGCGCGAGGGATCCATCTCGTCGGCGTTCGTCGTGCGGACGGCGTAGCCGACCACCAGCAGTTCGGCGCGTTCTGTGACGTCCACTGCTCCTCCATCCCCCATAAGTATCCAGGGCCGATCATATGGCGGGACTTGACCGGCTACCGCATAGGATGGACGAACGTGAAGTTTCTCAACGGACTCGAGCCGTCCTACGACCTGACCTACAGCGACGTGTTCATGGTCCCGTCGCGTTCCTCGGTCGGATCCCGGCTCGGCGTCGACCTCTCGACGAACGACGGCACGGGCACCACCATCCCCCTCGTCGTGGCGAACATGACCGCCGTGGCCGGCCGTCGCATGGCCGAGACGGTGGCACGGCGGGGCGGCATCACCGTCATCCCGCAGGACATCCCGATCGACGTGGTGACCGACGTCGTCGACTGGGTCAAGAAGCGCGACCTGGTCCACGACACCCCGCTCACCCTCACGCCCCACGACACCGTCGGCGAGGCGCTCAACCTGCTGCCCAAGCGCGCCCACGGCGCGGTCATCGTGGTCGACTGGGAGAACCGCCCGGTCGGCGTGGTGACCGACGCCGACTGCCAGGGCGTGGACATGTACACCCAGCTCTCGCAGGTGATGTCCACCGAGCTCCTGACGCTGCCCGCCGGGCTGGACCCGCGCGTGGCCTTCGACCGCCTGCACGACGGCCGCCACCGCCTGGCCCCCATCGTCGACGGCGAGGGCCGCCTGATCGGCATCCTCACCCGGACCGGCGCGCTACGCGCCACCCTCTACGACCCCGCGCTCGACGCCGCGGGCAAGCTGCGGATCGCCGCCGCCGTCGGCGTCAACGGCGACGTGGCCGCCAAGGCGAAGGAACTGCTGGAGGCGGGCATCGACGTCCTGGTCGTGGACACGGCGCACGGCCACCAGGAGAAGATGATCTCGGCGCTGCGCGCGGTGCGGGCTCTGGACCCGTCCGTGCCGGTCGCGGCCGGAAACGTCGTGACAGCCGAGGGTGTACGCGACCTCGTGGACGCCGGAGCCGACATCCTCAAGGTCGGCGTCGGCCCGGGCGCCATGTGCACCACCCGGATGATGACCGGCGTCGGGCGGCCCCAGTTCTCCGCCGTCCTGGAGTGCTCCGCCGAGGCCCGCCGCCTGGGGCGGCACGTGTGGGCCGACGGCGGCGTACGGCACCCGCGTGACGTCGCGCTCGCGCTGGCCGCCGGGGCTTCCAACGTGATGATCGGATCCTGGTTCGCCGGCACGTACGAGTCGCCCGGTGACACCCGCACCGCGGCCGACGGCCGCAAGTACAAGGAGAACTTCGGCATGGCCTCGGCGCGGGCCGTACGCCTGCGTACCGCCGAGGACAGTCCTTTCGACCGGGCCCGCAAGGCGTTGTTCGAGGAGGGCATCTCCACCTCCCGCATGTACCTGGACCCGGTGCGCCCGAGCGTCGAGGACCAGATCGACGCCATCGTGGCCGGCCTCAGGTCCTCGTGCACCTACGCGGGCGCCACGACGCTCGAGGAGTTCTACGAGCGGGCCGTGGTCGGCATCCAGTCGTCCTCCGGCTACACCGAGGGCATGCCGCTCCACCAGAGCTGGTGATCACTCCTGGCCGACGTGGATGGTCGTGCCCGTGACGAGCCTCGCCATCTCCCCGGCCAGGAAGACCGCCACCGCCGCGGCGCCGGACAGATCGCCCGGCGGCCGTCCCGGCGCGATCGCGTTGACCCGGATCGGCGCCAGCTCCGCCGCCAGCGAGGCGGTGAGGCCGGCCACCGCGGCGGTCATCGCGGCCTGGATCGCGAAGCCCGGGGCCGCCCCGATGTTGATGATCGACGAGCCCGCCCGCATCAGCGGCAGCAGGCGCCGGATCATGGCCGTGAGCTGGGTGAAGTTCTCCTCGATGAGGGTACGCTCGCCCATGGCCGTGGTTTCGGCGAAACTCGTGTGGCAGGCACCGCCCGCGCTGTTGACCAGGATGTCCACCCGCCCATAGCGCTCTTCCACCGCGCGGGCGAACACATCGGCGGCCACCGGGTCGCGGACGTCGAGCGTCATCGCCAGCCCCTGCCCGCCCGCGATCTTGACCCGGTCGCAGACCGCCACCGACGCCCCGAAGGCCTCGAACGCCTCCGCCACCACCCGCCCGACCCCCTCGGCGCCTCCCGTGACCACGGCGACGCGCCCGGTGAGCAGGATCCCATCGGGAGAAAGGGCCATCCCGACAGCATAGAGTCGTCGGGTCCATTCGTTTCGTTCATCAGGAGTACTTTCGTGGCACTCGAGAAGCCGGAGATCGACTTCCCGGAGGGCAACCCGCCCACCGACCTGGAGATCGTCGACCTGGTCACGGGCGACGGCCCCGAGGCCAAGCCCGGACACACGGTCAACGTCCACTACGTCGGCGTCGCCTTCTCCACCGGCGAGGAGTTCGACGCGTCGTGGAACCGGGGCGAGGCGTTCGCGTTCCCGCTCGGCGGCGGGCGCGTCATCGCCGGCTGGGACCAGGGCGTCGCGGGCATGAAGGTCGGCGGCCGGCGCAAGCTGGTCATCCCGCCGCACCTCGGCTACGGCAACCGGGGCGCCGGCGCCCGCATCAAGCCGGGCGAGACTCTCATCTTCGTGGTGGACCTGCTCTCGGTCGGTTAGTCGGCTGTTCGGGTGTCGCCGCGTCCCTGACGGGCGCGGCGGCGCCTTTCGGCGCGCGCTAGCATGCCGGGCATGCGATCTGTGCGCGACTTCTTCGCCGGTGTCGGCTTTTTCGTTCAAGGGCTGGGCTGGGTGGCACGTAACGGGCGTTGGTGGCTCTTCGGCCTGATCCCCGCGCTGATCGCCTTCGCGGTCTACGTGGCGGCGCTGGTCTACCTGGGCAACAACGCCATCGAACTGGCCAACTGGATGACGCCGTTCGCCGACACCTGGGGCTGGCGGGACGCGTTCCGGGTGATGATCGCGATCGTCGTGTTCGTGGGCGGGCTGGCGCTGGCGGTGGTGACGTTCACCGCGATCACACTGGTGATCGGGGAGCCGTTCTACGAGAAGCTGTCGGCGACGGTGGACGTGGTGCCAGGGTATGAGGAACTGCCCTGGTGGCGGACGCTGCCCCGGTCGATCAGGGACAGCCTGGTGACGTTGGGGTGGGTACTGTTGATCACCGTTCCGCTGTTCTTCCTCGGTTTCATCCCGGTGGTGGGCCAGACGGTGATCCCGGTGATAGGCGCCGCCGTTTCCGGATTTTTCCTGACAGTGGAGCTCACGACCCTTTCGATGGAAAGGCGGGGGTTGGCGCGCAAGCAGCGATTCGCCCTGCTCCGCGGAAACAAGCCGGCCGCGCTGGGGTTCGGGGTGGCGGTGTTCCTGCTGTTCCTGGTCCCCTTCGTCGCCGTGATCGCCATGCCGGCCGCGGTGGCGGGCGCCGCCCTCCTGGTCCGCAACCGCCTGTCCCCCGCTTAGCCGTCCTTTTCCGCGTACGGCCCGCGTAGCCGTCCTTTTCCGGGTACGGCCCGCGTAGCCGTCCTGCCGGAACAGCCCGCGTAGCCCGTCCTGCCGGAACAGCCCGCGTAGCCGTCCTTCTGGCATGGCCCGCGTTATCCACAGCCGGGCCCGCCCCAACCCCGCTCCGTCCCCAGAACGCCTTTCGGCCCCCCGGCCGCACCCCCGTCCACGGCACCCTCATGCCCCATGACCCCGTGCCTCACCCTGCTCTCCCCGTCCGACATCCTCGCCGCGGTGCCGTACCTGGTCGGCTTCCACCCGTCGGAAAGCCTGATCGTGATCGGCATGGCCGCCGACCAGGCCCAGATCGCGGCCCGCTGGAGCCTGCCCCTGCCCGAGGACGCCCTCGCTCCCCTGACCCCGGTCCTGGAGCGGGAGAAGATCACCGAACTGATCCTCGTCGGCTACGGCGCCGGCCCGCTGGTGACCCCGGCGATCGACGAGGCCAGACGCCTGGCGGCGGCGGAGGGTGTGAAGATCGGCGAAGCCCTGCGAGCGGAGGACGGCCGCTACTGGTCCTACACCTGCGACCTCCCCCACTGCTGCCCGCCCACGGGCACCCCCTACGACCCCACGACCAGCCCCGTGGCCGCCGAGGCGACGGTCCACGGCATGGTGGCCCTCCCCGACCGCCAGACCCTGGAACGCACCATCGCCCCGTGCACCGGCCCGGTCCGCATGTCGATGCGCGCCGCCACGGCCACCGCCGTCGCCGACCTCCGCACCCGCCTGGCGAATTCAGAAGACACCGAGGCCTTCGCCCGCAAGTTCGTGGCCGAGGGCCTGGTGAGGGTCCGCGCCGCCATCGCCTCCCACGCCGCCGGCCGCCGCCTCGACGACACGGAAGCCGCCAAACTCGGCCTGGACCTCACGATCATCCGCATCCGGGACGAGGCCTGGACCCTCATGGACGACGCCCACACCCCACTCTGGAAGGACCTGACCCGCAGGCTGGAGCCCCGCTTCGTCCCCGCGGCCGCTTCCCTGCTGGCCATGTCCAGCTGGCGCTCCGGTGACAGTGTTCTGGCCGTCATCGCCCTCGAACGCGCCCTGACCACAGACCCCGCCTACTCCATGGCCAACCTGCTGATGCACGCCCTGCAGCACCTCATGCCGCCCTCACTCCTGCGCGGTCGCCTGCCCACCCCCGCCGAACTGGACACCGCCATGGGCACCCCAAGAGCCGCCTGGCTCCTCCCCCTGACCACCCTCCTGGACGACCCCGCAGACGCCATAACCGTCTGACCCCACCCCGCAGGCCCCACCACGACCCACCCCACAGTGCCGTCACGATCTGCCCCGCGAACGCCGCCACATCCCAGCTCACCACCCGAGCGCACTCCGCCACGCCCCAACCCACCACCCGGCGGATGCCGTAACGGCCTGCCCCACCACCCGAGCCCACCCCGCCACGCCCCAACCCACCACGCTGCGGATGCCGCAGCGGCCTGCCCCACCACCACGCGGATGCCGTTGGGACCTGATCCCACCACCCGGCGGCTGAGGCCACGACCATCTGACGCCCCGCCCCGGCCGCTGCTGCGACACGACCCACCAGGACCCCTTGGCGGCCTGACCCATCACCCCCGGGCACCCGACGGGCACCACACCACCACCGGGGCGGCCACTTCCAGGGCTGCTCGGAGACGGGCAGGAAGATTGCGAGCACACGAAAAGGGCACGCGCCAGAGCGGCGCGTACCCCGAGGGCAGGCGGGCTACAGCCCGCCCTCCTCCCTGCGCCGCTTCTCGTTGTAGGCGCGCATGCGCTGCGGATACCCCGTCAGCTGCACGTCGTACACGGGCAGCGCCAGGTCACGGGCGACCTTGTGGATGACGGCGGGCGAGCCCACCCGTCGCCGGGTCCACTCCCCGTCGTCGGCCACGGCGACGGCCGTGGTGTCGGTGGCAAAGGTCTCCGGTTCGACGTAGAACTCGACGCCGCGCCGCGACTTGGCAAAGGCGATGAGCGCTTCGATGTCGGCGTCCGTCGCCTCCCGGTCGAACTTTGCGACCTTCGGCCCGCGCAGACGCCGGAGCCCATAGCGGTCTCGCCATCTCATGGTTCCTTTTTATATCGGTTTCGCGTCCGCCGCGTCGGGGCTGTTCTAAGGGAGACTTCGGGGTTCCTCCCGATCCCACATCACCGGAAAAGGATGCAGCATAGGACCAGACCGCCTGAGCTAAGGAGAGGCATGGCCGCGATGACAGAGGCACCCACACCCCCGGGCGGCCCGGGACCCGTGCCCCAAGCCCAACTGCGGGTGACCAACCAGGACCGCGAGCACGTCGTGGAGCACGTCCAGGCCGCCTATGCCGAGGGCCGGTTCGACAAGCACGAGTTCGACGACCGCCTCGAACGCGCCATGACCGCGCGCACGCACGGCGACCTCATGCCCATCATGACGGAGCTGTACGGCTCGCGCCCCGCAGCCCACCTGCACCAGACAGCGGCCCCGGCACCGCCGAAGCACCACGGCCCCACGGAGAGCAACGAACGCCTGGGCGCATCCGCGGCCCACCTCGTGGCGCTGATCGGCTTTCCCATCATCGGCCCGCTGATCCTCCTGCTGACCGGCGGCAAAACCTCGCCGTACATCCGCCGCCACGCCTTGGAGTCGCTCAACTTCCACCTCACGGTGACCGGTGCGACGTTCCTGCTCCCGTTCACCATCGTGGGCGTCATCTTGCTGCCGGTCATCTGGATCGCCGCGGTCATCCTGTCGATCGCCGGAGGCGTGGCCGCTCTGTCGGAGAACGAGTTCCGCTACCCCCTGACGGTCCGCCTGATCAAATAGCCGCGACCGCGACCCGACCACCAGTCTCCAGCCACCAGCCAGGCGACCAGAGAGGGGCCTCCGGCCTCCCACCAAACGCCGGCCACGCTAGACCCTTCGGCCCACCCGGCTCCCGCCGAAAAGCGGGAGACCCGGGCCCACCCAGCACCGCCCACACGGATTTCCAGGCACACATGCGCGGCCGGGCCCACAGGACCTCAGCTCCACGCGGAACCCAAGTCCGGACGCAGCCCAGCCTCACGCGGGCACCCGGCTCCACGCGGAACCCAAGTCCGGACGCAGCCCAGCCTCACGCGGGCACCCGGCTCCACGCGGAACCCAAGTCCGGACGCAGCCCAGCCTCACGCGG